>NZ_CP063374.1:0-1281666 GCF_015160875.1 Streptomyces chromofuscus
CGGCTCGTCCCGGCCGTCGGACGCGGGGCCGGATAGCGGTCCGCCATCTGCACCATCAGCAGCAGGAACAGAGCCGCCAACGAGGCCAGCGACGCGCACACCGCCGTGAGGCCGGCGCTCCACGGCGGGGCCACCGTGAGGTCCATCGCCTGGGACAGTCCCGTTGAGTGGACCCGGCTCTCCAGGAGTCCCGCCCCCGCGAGTCCCGCCGGCAGCAGCATGCTCGCCATCAGCGCCGGAACGCTGGTGCGCAGCGCCAGCACGACGGCGAGGACCAGGCACACCCCGGACATGCCGAGGGCGAACGCGAAGACGCCGAGCGGCGCGCCGTCCCGGCGCAGCGGGAAGTACGCCGCGCCGCACACCAGGAGGGCGGCGGCGGCGAGCCAGCCCGGCCAGAAGACCGGCTTCCTCGGCTGCTTGGCACGCGCACGCCGTGCCCGCAGGGGCCGCCGCCCGGAGCGCGGACGCGCCACCTGCGGGTCCGGGGCGGGAGCGGCCTGCGCGAGGCGCGCATCCGCCACGGCCGCGGCGGGCGGCACGCGCGCGGCCTTTTCCGCCGCGCGTCGCCGCTCCTGGGCCAGCCGTCCGATCAGCTCCACCAGTTCCTCTATGGGCCGCCCGGTGGCGGCCGCGCGGACCGCTTCCTGACCGCAGTGCGGTTCCAGCGAGGCCTGGTGCAGCAGCGCCATCAGCCGCGAGACGTCCTCGACGGACCGCGTCTCGACCGCCACGCGGATGGTCTCGTCCGCGCTGTCGGGTCCCCGCGGCGGCCGGGTCAGCTCGACGACCAGACGGGCCACGTCCTCGACGGGACGGTCCACCGCGACCGCCCGCAGCACGGCGCCGACGGTCTGCGCGTACTCGGGCGACTGCTCCATCAGCGTGATCAGCCGCACGATCTCCTCCAGCGGCCGATCGCTGACGGCCGCGTGGACGAGCTCACCGACCGGGTCGAGCGACGCGGGATCCGGCACGCCGTCGTCCGCCTCGGCGTCGGGCTCCGTGGTGGGCTCAAGAGCCGTGTCGTCCAGCGGGCCCGCGAGCGCGAGGCGTGCCGACGTGGCTCCGCCGAGCGCCGTGCCGATGGCGAACGCCGTGCCCGCGGCCGGGAGGACGGCGGGCGGCGCTTCGTCGACGGCGGCGGCGAAGGACTGCGGCTCGCCGACGGGCGCGACAGACGACTGCGCTTCGTCGGGGGGCGCGACGACGGGCGGGGCAGCGACGACCGGCGGGGGAGCGGCGACGGGCGGCGGAGCGGCGGCGGGTGGGGGAGCGGCGGCGGGTGGGGGAGCGGCGACGGGTGAGGGAGGGGCGACGGGCGGCGGGGCGACGACCGGTGGGGGAGGGGCGACGGGCGGCGGGGCGACGACCGGTGGGGGAGGCCCGACGGGTGGCGGAGCGACGACCGGTGGCGGAGGCCCGACGAGCGGGGGCGGAGGCCCGACGAGCGGGGGCCCGAAGACGGGTGGTGGCTCGCCGGCAGGGGCGACAGGCGACTGTGCCGCACCGACGGGGGCGACGAAGGGCGGGGGGTCGGCCACAGGAGCGACACCGGACGGCGCTGCACCGACGGCGGCGGTGCCGGACGGCGGCTCGCCGACGACGGCCGACTCGCCGAAAACTATGCCGGACGGGTTCGACTGCTGTGGTGAAGGGCGCGTGGTCATCCTGGGCTCCAAGGGAGTCGTGCGGCCGCTCCTGCGCTGTCGAAGCGCGACCTGCGATGTCCTTGACCATTACTAGGGCCCGCCCCGGCACCTCGCCACCCGGGTGCAGCGGACGTGTGACGCCCGACGCACGCCGGGCAACGAGGGGCAGCAAGAAGCGGCGTGCACGGGGCCCGGGGCAGGCGGACGTGTGGGCCTGCGGTGACTCGGAGGGCTCAGGAGGGTCCGGCCGGCGGCGTGTGGCCGAAGTTACGTCGTCGATGCGTCCTGGGCCATGTCGTCGGGCCGCGGTCGCGGGCTACCGTTCTGGCCCAGACGCTTCCCCTCGCACACGGCACGGACGACCGTCCGCGCCCCAGGACCCGGACGGCTCGGCAGTGCTCGCAGATCTCTCCCCGCTCATCGCGGCGACCGCCCAGTGGCTCACGCGCGCCTACCCGGCGTCCGGCGGCGCCCTGGCCTCCGCCCTGTGCGAGGTGCAGGCGCGCCAGGCCGTGACGGTCGCGGCGTGGCTGCGGTATCCGACGCAGACGGACGCCGCGCTGGTGGGGATGGCGGGGCCCGGAGGCTCCGACCGGCTGGACTGGATCACCGGCACGGAGGCGGTCGGCGGGGGAGCGGGCCAAGAGGGCCCGGACGACGGCCACGCCTGGCGGACCTGGGTGGACGAGGTCGTGGCCAGCTGGGCCGCGTGCCTGCTCACCGACCCGGAGCTGGCCGGCCTGGCGGTGGCCGCGCTCGCGGGCGGCAGTCACACGGCCGGTACGCCGGCGGAGTTCCGCCGCCTCGTGGCGCCCGACGAGCACGACCGGCAGGCGGCGGCACTGCTGCGCCACCCCGACCTCCTGGCACCGGTCGCCGAGCTGTACCAGGACGGGCTGCTGGACCGGCTGGGGCCGGGGCAGGCGCTGATCGCCTGAGACCGGCGGCGACGAGCCGGCCCCGGCCGGACGGCCTCGGCGGTTCACTCGCTGTGCGCTTCCCGACGTCGGGTCACGCCTTCTTCCCGCGGCCCGTCAGCGCGTCCCGCACCCTGTCCACGAGCCCCGCGCCCGGCGCCAGCAGCTTGTTCAGCGGCGGCTTGTCCGGTGCCGACGGGTGCGGGCGGGTCGGTGCCATCTTCTTCGCCATACGGACCTTGTCGCCCAGCTCGTCCAGGGCCTGCGGGGAACACGCCGCGCGCAGCCGGGGGAAGAGGTTCTCCTCCTCGTCGGCCACGTGCATGCGGATCTCGGTCATCAGCATGCCGATGAGGCGGTCGAACTCCGGGTCGTCCGCGTCACATCCCTCCAGGTCCTTCATGATCTGCTCGGCCTTGGCGTGGTCCTCGAGTTCCTTGTCGGCGATGGCGTCGCCGTCCGGCACGTGCTGCCGTACCGCCGGATAGAGGTAGGCCTCCTCGGCCACCGAGTGGCGGACCAGTTCCATCGTGACCTGGTCGGCGTGGAGCTTGCGGTCCGTGTTGCCGGGCGGCAGCGCCTCGATGCGACCGAAGAGCTCCTCGACCTCACGGTGATCGGTCACCAACTCGTCGATGACGTTTCCACCATGTCCCATGATGCTTGCCTCCTGCGTGCGCACGGCGGCTCCGGAGCAGACCCGCCACCGCGTCCCCGAGTGCCCTGCCCCGCAGGAGTGACACGGACGTGCCCCGCCTCATGCGCGCCAGCCGTACCGCCGTTCGGGCCGGCCCGCCACGCCGTACCGGAGGGAGACGTCGGCGCTGCCGGTGGTGTGGAAGTACTCCAGGTAGCGGCGGGCACTGACGCGGGAGACGCCGGTCAGGGTGGCGCACTCGGTGGCCGAGAGGGTGCCGTCGGCGGTGCGCAGGGCACGCTCGACCAGTTCTGCGGTCTCCACGCTCATGCCCTTGGGCAGGCCCGCGGCCGCGGGCGCAGGCGCGGCTCCGGCCAGGACCCGGTCCACGTCCGCCTGACCGCGTACGACGGTGGTCAGCAGCCGGCCGCGCTGGGCGACGTACCGCTCCAGGCGGGTCCGCAGGTCCTCGAACTCGAACGGCTTGAGGAGGTAGTCGACCACGCCGTGGCGTACGGCGCCGCGGACCGTGTCGGCCTCGCGGGCGGCGCTGATCACCATGACGTCGCAGTCGTGTCCGGCGGTGCGCAGCCGGGGGATGACGTCCAGGCCGAAGAGGTCGGGCAGATACAGGTCGAGCAGGACCAGCTCCGGGCGCAGCTCGTCGACGGCGTCGATGGCCTGCCGGCCGCTGCCGGCGACGCCGACCACGCGGAACGGGGCGACCCGTTCGACGAACGCGCGGTGCACCCGGGCCACCATGAAGTCGTCGTCGACCACGAGGACGTCGATCGCGTCCGGCGCGTCGGGCGTCTCCGCTCTGCCGGTCATCGGTCCGCTCCTTCCGCCACCGCGTCGGTGAGGTGGCTGACGGTCATGCGTGCGGTGAACAGGGCTCCGTCGGGGGTGTTGCTCACCGAGATCTCCCCGCCGTGACGTTCGCAGACCAGCCGGGTCAGCGCCAGGCCGATGCCGCGTTCGCCGTTCCGGGCGGCCTTGGTGGTGAAGCCGTGCGAGAACACCTCCCGCGCCAGATCGGGTGCCACGCCGGGACCGGAGTCCCGCACGGCGATCTCCACGCTGGCCGCGTCCTGCCGCAACTCCACCTCGACCCACGCCTCCCGACGCCTTTCGCCTGCCTGACCATGGCTCATACGCGATGGGTCCGGACTGCCGGGGTGCCCATGGCGCTGGGGCCCACCCGTGCCGCCGTGCTCTGCGCGGCGGTTGGGCTCTTCCGTGTCGCCGTGGCCTCCGCGGCCCCCGAACTCGTCCGGGCTGTCGCCGGATTCGCCGTCGTGCGGGTCCGCATCGCGGTCGCCGGGCCGGCCGCCGTCCCAGGCCTCGTCCGGGCCGCCGGGTTCGTGGCCGTCGTCCACCCCCAGACCCACCGCCGCCGCGTCCACCGCGTTGTCCA
This sequence comes from Streptomyces chromofuscus, assembly GCF_015160875.1. Taxonomy (NCBI): domain Bacteria; kingdom Bacillati; phylum Actinomycetota; class Actinomycetes; order Kitasatosporales; family Streptomycetaceae; genus Streptomyces; species Streptomyces chromofuscus. The sequence continues at coordinate 4,624 of NZ_CP063374.1, forward strand.
CCAGGTTGCCCACCACCGTGGCCACGTCCGCCGCGTCCTCCGGTGTCAGGCGGTCCAGGGCCGTGTGGTCGGAGATGCGCAGGTGGACCTTGCGTTCGGCGGCCTGGGAGGACTTCGCCATGAGCAGGGCCGCCACGGTGGTGTCGCGGACGCGGCGGCTCAGGGTGACGTCCAGGGACTGGCGGCGCCGGCTCAGCGCGCGGATGTAGCGCACCACCTCCTCCTGCTCGCCGATCTGGATCAGCCCGGAGATGGTGTGCAGCTGGTTGGCGAACTCGTGCGCCTGGGCGCGCAGCAGCTCGGAGGAGCTGCGAAAGGAGCCGATCTCCCGCTCCAGCCGGGCCAGTTCGGTACGGTCCCGCAAGGTGGTGACCGAGCCGAGCAGCCGCCCGTCCTTGCGTACCGTCATCCGGTTCATCACCAGGACGCGTCCGTGCCGGACGACCACCTCGTCCCGTCGGCCGGCCGCCCCGTCCCGGCCCCCGGCCAGCACGTCCCGCAACCGCCCTTCGACACCGAGGTCGGCCAGGCTGCGCCCCACGCAGTCCTCGGGCAGGTCGAGCAGCCGCCGCCCCATTTCGTTGACCAGCGTGAGCCGTTGCTGCGGATCCAGCGCGACCACGCCCTCCGCGATCCCGTACAGCATCGCCTCCCGGTGCTCGGCCAGTCCGGCGATCTCCCGCGGCTCCAGCCCGAGCGTCTGCCGCTTGACCCGCCGGGCCAGCAGCAGCGAGCCGGCCAGCCCCAGGCCGCTGGCGACGCCCAGATAGGCGAGGAGATATGAGGACGCGCCGCTGAGCCGCTGCCACACGGTGGGGGAGGCCTCGCCGACCATCACCGTCCCCAGGTGCCGCCCGAGGTTCTCCCGTGTCGCCCCCAGCACCGGCACCTGCGCGACCCGCTCGCGCCGCCCGCCGTCCAGCTCCAGCTCGCCCGACCAGCCGCGCCCTCGGGTGATGCCGTCACCGACCGGCAGCGCCTCGCCGATCGCCGTCGGGTCCGTCGAACTCACGATCCACCCGTCCGCGTCCGCCACCGTCACCGAGGTCACCCCGGACTGCGCCTGCGTGGCGTTCACCAGCGGCGCAAGCGCCTCCCGCGGCAGCGGCACCACCAGCTGACCGCGCACCAGCGGGTTCGCCGCCAGCTGCTCGGCCAGCGCGCCCACCCTGCGGCCCTCCACCCGGTCGAAGGTCGCCTCCGACTGCGCCAGCGACACCGCGGCGACCGCCACCAGCACGACGACCACGATGGCGAGCTGGAGCACCAGCATCTCGCCCGCGAGGGTTTGACGGCGGAAGGTGGCGACCACGGCGTACTCGATCTCCGGCAGGGCGGCTTCAGAGGCGGGGTGCCCCATCATGGCCCCCACCTGCGCCGGGGGAAAGGGATCGGTCGCCGGTGCGGCACCCACCGGGAACCGGCGTTGACACAAAGACCAGAACCTCCGTTGGTTCCGCAAGCGGGACAGGCCGTTCACGCGGAGGCAACATGTGGCGCACCTCACCCTCCCCACAGGGCTTCCCGACTGCATCGACGAACCGACAGGTGGTGGCACTCGTGCGCCTGCGCACACCCCTCGCCCTGCTCGGGGCCGCCGTGCTGGTCCTCCTCGGACCGCCGCTGCTGACCACCGGCAGCGGCACCGAGACCGGCACACAGATCCCCGGCCTGCGCTTCATGGTCCCCAACACACCCGGCGGCGGTTACGACATCACCGCGCGCACGGCCGCCAAGAACGCCGAGGATGCCGGACTCACCCCCGGCATCGAGGTGTTCAACCTGCCCGGCGCCGGCGGCACCGTCGGCCTCACCCGCCTCGTCGGCGAACACGGCAACGGCCGGCTCGCGATGTCGATGGGGCTCGGCGTCGTCGGCGCCGTCCGCTCCAACGACGCGCCCGCGACCCTCGCCGACACCACCCCGATCGCCCGCCTCACCGAGGAACAGGACGTCGTCGTGGTCGCCAAGGACTCGCCGTACCGGACGATCGACGACCTCGTCGACGCCTGGAAGGCCGACCCCGGCGGACTCCCGGTCGGCGGCGGCTCCTCGCCCGGCGGCCCCGACCACCTCGCGCCGATGCTGATGGCGCGGGCCGCCGGGATCTCCCCGAAGCAGGTCAACTACATCCCGTTCGACGGCGGCGGCGAACTGCTCGCCTCCATCCTCGGCAACAAGGTCGCCTTCGGTGTCTCCGGCGTCGGCGAGTACCTCGACCAGATCAAGGCGGGCGAGCTGCGCCTGCTCGCGGTCACCGGCCCCGAACGGGTCGACGGCCTGGACGCCCCGACCCTCGAGGAGGCGGGCTACGACGTGAACTTCACCAACTGGCGCGGCATCGTCGCCCCGCCCGGCCTTTCCGACGCCGAGCGCGGCAAACTCGTCCGCCTCGTCGAGGAACTCCACGACTCGCCGGAGTGGCAGGCGTCCCTGAAGCAGAACGGCTGGGACGACGCCTTCCTGTCCGGCGAGGAGTTCGGGGACTTCCTCGACGCCCAGGACCGGCGCGTGGTCTCGGTACTGAAGGAGCTGGGACTGTGACGACTCCGACCACCGACCGGCCCCCGGCGCCCGCCCCGGCCCGCCGCTCCTGGCTGCGCGACCACTCCGAACTCGGCGTCTGCGCGTTGCTGCTGGCCCTCGGCGTGCTGGTCCTCACCGACGCGCTCACCATGGACGTCGACATCGCCCAGCGTGGCCCCGTCGGCCCGAAAACCGTGCCGATCGTCGTGGGCGCGGGGCTGTTGCTGATCGCCGCGCTGCTCGCCGTCGACGTGCTGCGCGGCGGCCGCGGCCAGGCGGAGACCGGCGAGGACATCGACCTGTCCGAACCCGCCGACGGGCGCACGGTCCTGCTGCTCACCGGCGTGTTCCTGGGCGCGGCCGTGCTCATCGAGCCCCTCGGCTTCCCCGTCGCGGGCGCCCTCCTCTTCTGGGGTGCCGCGTTCGCCCTCGGCAGCCGCCGACTCGACCGCGACCCGATCATCGCGGCCGTGTTGTCCCTGGTCACCTACGCCGTGTTCAACAACCTGCTGGGAGTGCCGCTGCCCGGCGGCCCCCTGATGGGAGTGCTGTGAGATGAACGCCCTCAACTCCCTGCTGGACGGCTTCGGCACGGCGCTGACCCCGCTCAACCTGCTGTGGGCCGCCCTCGGTGTGCTGCTCGGCACCGCGATCGGCGTCCTGCCCGGCATCGGCCCGGCCATGGCGGTGGCGCTGCTGCTGCCGGTGACGTACGGACTCGACCCCGTCGGCGCATTCATCATGTTCGCGGGCATCTACTACGGCGCCATGTTCGGCGGCTCGACGACCTCGATCCTGCTCAACACGCCCGGCGAGAGCGCCGCCGTGGTCGCCGCGATGGAAGGCAACCCGATGGCCAAGTCGGGGCGCGGGGCGCAGGCGCTGGCGGCCGCCGCCATCGGCCACTTCGCCGGCGGCATGGTCGGCACGATCCTGCTGGTGGCGCTCGCGCCGACGGTCGCCGCGCTCGCCGTGGACATCGGCGCGCCCGACTATTTCGCCATCATGGTGCTCGCCTTCATCGCGGTGACGTCCGTCCTCGGCTCCTCCCGCCTACGGGGCATGGCGTCCCTGCTCATCGGGCTGACGCTGGGCCTGGTCGGACTGGACCAGATGACCGGCCAGCAGCGACTGACCTTCGGCTCGCTCCAGCTCGCCGACGGCATCGACGTGGTGATCGTCGCGGTCGGCCTGTTCGCGATCGGCGAGGCGCTGTGGGTCGCCGCCCATCTGCGGCGCCGGCCGGGCGAGCCGATCCCGGTGGGCCGCCCCTGGCTCGGCCGGGGCGATGTGCGGCGCACCTGGAAGTCCTGGCTGCGCGGCCCGTTCATCGGCTTCCCCTTCGGCGCGATCCCGGCGGGCGGCGCCGAGATCCCCACCTTCCTGTCCTACGTGACGGAGAAGCGCCTGTCGAAGCACAAGGACGAGTGGGGCAAGGGCGCGATCGAGGGCGTGGCCGGACCCGAGTCCGCGGCGTCGGCGTCGGCGGCGGGCACGCTGGTGTCGATGCTGACGCTGGGCCTGCCGACGACCGCGGTCGCCGCCGTCATGCTGGCCGCCTTCCAGCAGTACGGCATCCAGCCCGGCCCGCTGCTCTTCGAACGCGAACCCGAGCTGGTGTGGGGCCTGATCGCCTCGCTGTTCGTCGGCATGGTGCTGCTGCTCGCCCTCAACCTGCCGCTCGCCCCGCTGTGGGCGAGGCTGCTGCGCATTCCCCGGCCCTACCTCTACGCCGGCATCCTCTTCTTCGCGGCCGTCGGCGCGTACGCGGTCGGCGGCGAGGTCGTCGACCTGGTGATCCTGCTGGCCATCGGGCTGATCGGCTTCGGCATGCGCCGCTACGGGCTGCCCGTGCTGCCCGCCGTCATCGGCGTCATCCTCGGCCCCAACGCCGAACAGCAACTGCGCCGTGCCCTGCAGATCAGCGACGGCAGTGTCACCGGCCTGGTCGACACGCCGTTCGCGGTGACCGTGTACGCGGTGATCGTCGTGCTGCTGGCGTGGCCGCTGCTCAAGCGGCTCGTGCGCCGGGATCGCCCCGCCGCGTCGTAGACACGCCGCCGGGGGCCGGCCGCAGTGCGGCCGGGCCCCCGGAAAGGAGCGCTCAGGCGGAAAGGAGCGCTCAGGCGGAAAGGAGCGTTCAGACCTTGCCGCGCCAGGCGCCGGTCTCCGCGCCGCGGTCCTCGATGAACTCCTTGAACCGCTTCAGATCGCCACTGACCTGCCGCTTCACGAAGCCCAGCTTGTCGCCCACGTTCTCCGCCAGGCCCTCGGGGTCGTAGTCCACCTGGAGCATGATCTTGGTGGTGTCGTCGTCGATGCGGTGGAAGGTGACGACGCCGGCCTGCTCGGTCTCGCCGCCGATCGTGGTCCAGGCGACCCGCTCGTCGGGGATCTGCTCGGTGATCGCCGCATCGAACTCCCGGCGCACGCCACCGACCTTCGTCACCCAGTGCGTGAGCGTGTCCGTGCGCTGCTCGATCCGCTCGACACCGCCCATGAACTCCGGGAAGGACTCGAACTGCGTCCACTGGTTGTAGGCGGTACGGACCGGGACGTCGACCTTGATGGATTCCTCTACCTGCGACATGGGAACTCCCTCGCTCCGTGCTCTCGGGGAAACGGAAATTGTCGTGGACATGGAGTCGGGTACCAGGAGATCGGCCGGTCATTCCTGGTAGGAGCCGTCGATCCGCCGTCGATCCTGTTCGTCCCAGGCGCGGGTGTCCCGCGGCTCGGTGTACGGCTCGGCCTCGGGTGGATGACCGCCGGCGATGGCCCGTTGACGCGCGGTCTCGGCGTCGAACTCGAGGCCCAGGAGGATGGCCAGGTTGGTCACCCACAACCAGATCAGGAAGACGATGACGCCGGCCATCGTCCCGTACGTCTTGTTGTACGAGGCGAAGTTGGCGACGTAGAAGGCGAAGGCCGCGGACGCGACCATCCAGATCACCAGCGCCAGGAAGCTGCCGGGGGTGATCCAGCGCCAGCCCTTGACCTTGGCGTTCGGGCTGCCCCAGTACAGGATCGCGATCATCAGGGTGACCAGGAAGACCAGCACCGGCCACTTGGCGATCGACCACACCGTCAGCGCCGTGTCGCCGAGGCCCAGCAGGTCCCCGGCCCGTTGGGCCAGACCGCCGGTGAAGACCACGATCACCGCGCTGATCAGGGCCAGCACCATCAGGGCGACGGTCAGTCCGACACGGACGGGCAGGATCTTCCACATCGGCCGGCCCTCGGGCATGTCGTACACGGCGTTGGAGGCGCGCATGAACGCCGCCACGTAGCCCGACGCCGACCACAGGGCCAGGACCAGGCCGACGACGGCCAGGATCGAGCCGACACCGGCGCTGCCCTGCAGCTGCTGCACGGCCTGCGTGATGATCTCCCGGCCCGCGCCCGGAGCGAACTGCTGGAACTCCTGAAGCACCCGGTCCGTGGCCGATTTCCCGGCGATGCCCAGCACGGACACGAGGACGAGCAGCGCCGGGAAGAGCGACAGCACCGTGTAGTACGTCAGCGCCGCCGACCGGTCGGTCAGCTCGTCGTCCTTGAACTCGCGCAGGCTTCCTTTCAGGACCGCGACCCACGACCGTTTGGGCAGGTGCGTCGGTGTGTCGGGCGCGGCCCGTTCCACCTCGGGCCGGGGTCCGGCCTCCTCCGGCGCCGGATTCTCTCCCGCGCGCTGATCCTTGTGCCCTGGAAGATGCAGCTTGGCCATGGTCGCCGAGTAACCCGTGGGCGCCGTCCTAAGGGTGTGTCGTCACAGTGCCTCGGCCGAACGCGGCGGTGCCGTGGCTCTGGTCCGAACCACGACACCTGACGTAACCGGTTCCGCGGCACCGGCTTCGCCTGCCCTCCAGGTACCCCTCTTCGCGCGCGGCTGAATCGCCCTCACCCGCACTGCGCCCATCGTTCACACGGGAACACCGGACCGAGGCGGGCTCAGCGCTCCGGGACGGCCCTGGTGCGAATGGACTGGGCGACGTCGCGCAGCTTGACGTTGTGCGTCTGGGAGATGCGCTTGAGCACGTCGAAGGCCGCGTCCTCGCTCAGGTGGTGCCGCTCGCGCAGGATGCCCATGGCCTCACCGATGGCGTGCCGGGTGTCCAGGGCGTGTTCGAGCTGGTCGACCGTGCGGGCGCTGGCCAGGGCGACGGCGGCGTGCGAGGCGAGCAACCAGCCGGCCGTCTCCATCTCCCGCGTGAAGGCGCCGGGGCGGCGCGAGTAGAAGTTCAGCGCGCCGAAGTCGTCGTCGCGGGTGTAGAGCAGGAAGCCCATCATGCTGCCGACGCCCAGCTCGCGAGCGGCGGGCGCGAAGCGCGGCCACTCGGGCTGCGACGTGGTCAGGTCGGTGATCCGGAACAGCCGCTCACCGTTGGACCGGCGGGCGGCGTCGAAACACGGGCCCTCACCCAGTTCGCCCTGCAGGCGGTCGGACTCCTCGACCATGTCCCCGTACGCGGCGAGCGTCACGGCGCGGCCCTTGCGCAGGGCCAGCACACCGGCCGCGTCGCAGCCGTCGAGCAGTTCGACGCCGCGCTCGGCGATCGCGTCGAGCGTCTCCTGCGTGGAGCCCTGCGCCAGCAGATGCCGGGCGAGCTCGGCCATCTCTGCGGCGAACGCACGCCAGTCCATCCGTGTCCACCGTCCCGCTCGTCGTACCTTCGCATCGGGAAGAGCCCGAAGGCCGACCGTCGGGACCCGCCCGTCGGGCCCGGCCACCGCTCGCCGGGCCGTTCGCGCACCGGTCCGGGCGTTCGGCCGAGCACCGCCTCGGCTGCCCTGCTCGCAGAGTACCGCCCCGCCGCGACCCACGTTCGAAAAGGGTGATCATGCCGCCGACGCCCCCACTGCTCCACCCCCCCCGCCGACCTCCCGATTCACCGCCCGGCTGCCCGACCGCCCTGAGATTGCCCACCGACCCGGGTGCGCCCGCCGCCTGCCGACCTCCGGCCGACGGCTGACTCGGTGACCTGCCGGCTCGCTGAGCCGCCGCTCTTCCGGTCTCCGGCCCCGCCGCCCCTTGGGCCTGCCGCGCCCCCTGGACCGTCGGCCCGCGAGATTGTCCATCGACCCGGGAGCGCCCGCCGCCTGCCGACCTCCGGCCGACGGCTGACTCGGTGACTTGCCGGCTCGCTGAGGCCGCCGCTCTTCCGGTCTCCGGCCACGCCGCCCCTTGGGCCTGCCGCCCCCCGGACCGTCCGCCCGCCGATCCGTCGGCCTGCTGCGGCGTCTGCCCTCCGGCCGGCCGCGGCCATCCCTCGGGCCTGCCCATGCCCGGCCTGCTGACCTGCCGGCCCTTCGGCTCGCTGAGCCGGCGACCCTCGGGCCTGCCGATCCGCCGGCCTGCCGCGGCGCCGAACAGGCGGCCTGCCGATTCCCGGCACGCCGGCCTGCCGATCCTCCGGCCCGCGGATCCCGCCGATCACCCCACCCTCCATCTGCTCATTCCGGACTCGCCGGTCGGCCCCGGTGGGACGGGCTCAGTGCTTGGATGCGCGTCCGTACGACTGCGCCGGTACGGTGTCCCGCTCGGACCCGCCGGTGCCGATGTCGATGCCGGAAGTCGGCAGTGCCGTCCAGTCGAGGCGCAGGATCGCCAGGTCGTCGGTGTGCCGCTCGGCGTTGAGGCCGCGGACCCGGCCGATCAGCCGGTCGAGATGCCTGCCCGGTTCCGCCTCGCGTGTCTCGTCCAGGATGCGCAGCAGCCCGTCGACCCCCAGCCGCGTGCTGTCGTCGCCCTCGTACCCCTCGATCAGTCCGTCGGTGTACGCGATCAGCGCACCGTCCGGCGGCAGCGGTACGGTCGTCGACGGCCACTGCCCGAGACCCGGCACGATGCCGAGGGCGATGCCGTGCGGGGCGGGCACGACCTCGGCGCCGGCGGGGCCGACGAGCAGCGGCTCGTGGTGGCCCACCAGATGAAGGGTGACCGTGGCCGCCGACGGGTCCAGGGTGATCAGCGTGCACGTGGTGAACAGGTCACTGCCCGTGCGCTCCGCCGTGTGGATCTGCTCCAGCAGGTGCAGCAGCCGGCGGTCGCGGTGGCCGCCCAGGGTCAGGGCCCGCCAGGCGATCCGCAGGCAGACGCCGAGCGCGGCGGCGTCCGGGCCGTGCCCGCTGACGTCGCCGATGATCGCGTGGATCTGCCCGTCGTCGGTCTGCACGACGTCGAGGAAGTCGCCGCCGAGCAGAGCCTGTTCCCGCCCGGGGAGGTAGCGGCTGGTGGCGGTGACGGACGCGGTGGACAGGATCGGCGTGGGCAGCAGGCCGCGCTCCAGCCGCGCGTTCTCCTGCGCGCGCAGCCGGCCCACCTGGAGGTCCGCGCTGGCCCGCTCGGCCTGCTTGCGCTGGACGGCGTACCGGACGGCCCGCTGCAGCAGGTCCGGGTCGACCTTTCCCTTGACGAGGTAGTCCTGCGCGCCGGCGGCGAGTGCCTCCACGCCGGCGTGCGACTCGGCCAGGCCGGTGAGCACGATGACCGCCGCGTGCGTGTCCGTCCGCTGGATCGCCTCGACGGTGCCGAGGCCGACGGCGTCGGGCAGGTGCAGGTCGAGCAGCACGCAGTCGAAGTGCCGCGTCATCAGCCGACTGCGCGCCTCGGCGAGGCTCCGGCACCGCACGAGGGTGTGCGGGAGTCCCGTGTCGTACAGCAGTTCCTCGACCAGCAGGGCATCGCCGTCGTCGTCCTCGACCAGGACGATGCGGTAGTGCGTTGCCTGTTCGGCGGCTGACTCAGTCACGTGTGGGCCTCTCGCGCGCCGTCCGCCGTGGCGGAACGCTCTACGGGAAGGGTGAACACGACGCGGGTACCGGCCGTGTGATCGGGGTCGATCCTGATGGTTCCGCCGTGGAACTCCACGACCTTCTTGCACATGGCCAGACCGATCCCGGTGCCCGGGTAGGCGTCCCGGGTGTGCAGCCGCTGGAAGAGGACGAACACCTTCTCCTGGAACTCCGGGTCGATGCCGATGCCGTTGTCCGTCACGGCGAACTCCCACAGGCCGTCCTCGGTGGCGCGGACGCTGATCCGGATGTCGGGGGACCGGTCGGGCCGGCGGAACTTGATGGAGTTGGACAGCAGGTTCTGCCAGAGCATGCCCAGTTGGGTCGCGTCGCCGACGACCTTCGGCAGTGGATCGTGCGTGATCGCGGCGTCGCTCTCCTCGATCGACACGCTGAGGTTGTCCAGCGTGCGGCTGAGCACGTCCTCCAGGTCGACCTCCTCGTGGTCGTTGAGCACCCGTCCGACCCGGGAGAACGCGAGCAGGTCGTTGATCAGCACCTGCATGCGGTTGGCCCCGTCGACGGCGAACGCGATGTACTGGTCGGCACGCTCGTCGAGTTGCCCGCCGTACCGGCGCTGAAGCAGCTGTGTGAAACTGGACACTTTTCGCAGCGGCTCCTGAAGGTCGTGGGAGGCCACGTAGGCGAACTGCTCCAGTTCGGTGTTGGAGCGCTGCAGATCGGCGGCCTGTTCGTCGAGCAGCCTGCGCGACGTCTCGCTGAACTCCAGTTCCTGCAGCAGGCGCCCGCGCATCGACTCCACGTCCGAGCCCAGCTGCCGCAGGTCGGCGGGCCCCGTGATGGTGATGGGCTGCTCGAAGCGGCCCTTGGCCACTTCCCGCGCCGTGTGCCCGAGCCGGGTCAGCGGTTCGGTTATGCCGCGCCGCAGCGCCTCGAAGGCGAGCGCGGCGGTCAGCACGATGACCAGGGCGATCATCGCGAACGTCCAGTTGCGCAGGTGCGTGGACCGCCGCAACTCACCCAGGGCGGCGGCCCGTTCCTCCACCAGGTGCGCCTGTTGCGTGGTGAGGGCACGGCGCAGGGCGTCGAAGCTGGTCTTGCCCTCCTCGGCGCGGGTCGAGGCCAGCGCCACGGCACGGTCCGGGGCCGCCTGCGCGATGGGCTCGGCGACCCGGTTCTGCCACCGGACGGAAAGGTCCCGTACCGCCGCGAGTTCCTCGCGGGCGGACCGGTCGTCCGTCACGAGCGCCTCCAGTCGCCGCAGCGCCTCCTTCTCCTCGGTCACCCCCTGCGCGTACGGCTGGAGGAAGTCCCGCCGGCCGGACAGGCCGTAGCCGCGGACGCCGGACTCCTGGTTGACCAGCGCGGCCTCCAGCCGTACCGCGTGCGTCAGCGCGGGCCCTCGGCGATCCACGATCTGGTCGGCCAGCTGGGAGGTGCGGATCATCGCCCAGGCGCCGAGCGAGCCGAGCACGGCCAGCACCGTCAGGGTGACGGCGACGCCGACCCGCAGCCAGCGGTGGGTGGTCCAACCGGCTGTGGCGTTGCGGGCGCCGGGCGGCTGCTGGTTCATCACGGCCTGCTGAGCTCCTTCGCCTGTGCCAGGGCCGCGTCAAGGGCCCCTGCGGAACGCACTGTATCCACGTCCGACAACAGCTGTTGTCGAGCCGCGTCACGGCCCCTTAGGGTAGTGCTATGTCTGCCTCCCCCTTCTCTGTGCCCAGAGCTGAAGAGGAGATGACCGATCTCGTCACGGAGGCGGTCGACGCACTCGCCCTGCGCTGCGCGCAGTACGCGGCCCCACCGCCGGGCGGTCCGGACGAATCGGCACGCCACCACGCCCTCGCCCAGCTGCAGGTCCTCGTTCAAGTGGAGCGGGCGGCGCAGCGGCTGGCCGACCAGGCCGCCCGCGCCGCCGCGGCGGCCGGTGCCGGTTACCCCGCGATCGGTCGGGCCTCCGGCATGAGCCGGCAAGGAGCCCGGCGCCGCTGGCCCGGCCTGATCACCAGCGGCACCCCCCGTCACACCCCTTCCGCCCCCCGGAGTTCATAGTCATGTCCGTCCCCGCCTCCACCCGCCCCTACGACGTGCTGCTGGTCGAGGACGACGTCGCCGACGCGATGCTCATCCAGGACGCCCTGGCCGAGCGCGGCGCCCGCAATCTCGCTCAGGTCGCGGACGGCATCGAGGCCCTGGAGTACCTGCGCGATCCGGCGAACCAGCGCCCCGACCTGATCGTCCTCGACCTGAACATGCCGCGCATGAACGGCCGGGAGTTCCTCGCCGTGGTCAAGGAGGACGCCGATCTGTGCACCATCCCCGTGGTGGTGCTGACCACCTCCGCGGCCCCCGACGACGTGTCCGGGGCCTACCGCCACCACGCGAACGCCTATGTGACCAAGCCGGTCAACCTCGAGGAGTTCGAGGAGGCGGTGCGCAGCATCGACACGTTCTACCTGGACGTGGCGATGAAGCCGCCGCGGGCCTGACACACCGCCGGCGCCCTCCGGCGTCGCATATCCCTTGCGTGCCGGGTCGTGTGGGCCACGGGCCGTGCGGCCGTCCGCGCCGTCGGCGCACACCCGGCGCTCGGCCTCGCGGCCGTGCTGGTCGCCGCCCCGGCCCGGGCCCGGCGGCTGCGCGGGCCGGTGGCCGACGACTGACGGCGGGCAGCGCGCGGTCGCCTTCAGCGGGGCCGGACCCTGAGCTCGCTGGTGCCGACGCTGCCGGCGGAACTGTCACGCGGCCTGCCGGTCGATTGTCATGACTATGACAGAAGTGAACCGGGTCCCGCTGCCGTCGACATGCGAAGTCACCCCATACCTCCAGGCAACTTCTCCCGTGCCGCCCCTCGTTGCCTCTTCGTTCCTCGAGCCTTGACGGAAGCCTGGTCCGTACCTATGGTCACGCCAGCACGCGCGTTCAGTGACTCACTCGTCGTTCACATACGAGAACGGACCCCCCATGACCGACGCTCCCGTTCGTCCCCGCCGACTTCGTCGCTCGCTGCTCGCCGCAACCACCGCCACCGCCGCCGCACTCGTGGCCACCCTCGTCGCCGGGCCCGGCGCACCCCGCGCCGACGCGGCCCCCGCCACCTTCGTCCACCCCGGAGTGACCGTCTCCAAGAGCCAGTTGGACTTCGCCCGGAGCAAGGTCGGCGCCGGCGCTCAGCCCTGGAAGGGCGCCTTCGACCAGATGATGGCCAGCAGGTACGCCGATCTGAACCGCATACCCAGGCCCCGGGCGGTCGTCGAGTGCGGCTCGTACTCCAACCCCAACTACGGCTGCACCGACGAGCGCGAGGACGCCATCGCCGCGTACACCCACGCTCTCGCCTGGTACATCACGCGTGACGAGCGGCACGCCCGCAAGGCCATCGAGCTGATGGACGCCTGGTCGGCCGTGATCCGTGACCACACCAACAGCAACGCCCCGCTGCAGACCGGCTGGGCCGGCTCCTCCTGGCCCAAGGCCGCCGAGATCATCAAGTACACGTACACCGGCGGCTGGGCCAACTCGGGCCGCTTCGCCACCATGCTCCGTGACGTCTATCTCCCCGAGATCATCAACGGCTCCAACTCCAACGGCAACTGGGAGCTGTCGATGATGGAGGCCGCCATCGGCATCTCCGTCTTCCTGGAGGACAGGACCTCGTACGACAGGGCCATGGCGAAGTTCCGTACCCGCACCGCCGCCTATGTCTACCTCGAGTCCGACGGCGCCCTGCCGAAGACGGTCCCGAGCCAGAACCTCGACACCCGCGACAAGATCGTCAACTACTGGCAGGGCCAGTCCACCTTCGTCACCGGCCTCACGCAGGAGACCTGCCGGGACCTCACCCACACCGGTTACGGCATCTCCGCCATCTCCCACGTCGCCGAGACCAGCCGCATCCAGGGCCAGGACCTCTACGGCACCGACGTCGGCGAACGGCTGCGGCACGCGCTCGGGTTCCAGGCCAAGTACGAGCTGGGCACGGCCGTCCCCAGCTGGCTGTGCGGCGGCTCCCTGCATCTCGGGCTCGGGCCGATCACCGAGGTCGGCTACAACGCCATGCACAACCGGCTCGGTTACGCCATGACCAACACCCAGGCCCTGACCGAGCGCAACCGCCCGGCGGGCAGCAACAACCTGTTCGTGGCCTGGGAGACCCTCACGCACGGCGACAACCCCGGCTGACCCGACCGGACCGGCGTCCGCGGGGACGGCCGTGGGGCGGGCGGACCGTGTGGTCCGCCCGCCCCACGGCCGGGCGTCAGGAGATGCGGTGCACGCGCTGGGTCGTCAGCTCGTAGCGGGCGCCCACGATCGCGAGCTGCCCGGTCGTCACCTTGGCGGCGAGGTCGGGTTCGGCGCCGAGGCGGGACCGGACGAGCCGTATGTTGGCGTCGATGGTCGCGTCGACGCGGGCATCGCCCTCCTTGGTGTGGTCGATGGCCGGGCTGATCTCGTCGGCCAGGTACTGGATGTGGGCCGGCAGCCGCTCCCCGTTCTCCTCCGCCTCGACGGCGGCCCGCACGGCACCGCACGACTGGTGGCCGAGGACCAGGACAAGGGGTATGGCGAGCTCCAGGACGCCGTAGGCGACGCTGCCGAGCACCGCCTCGTCGAGGACCTCACCGGCGCTGCGGACCGTCAGCAGATCTCCGAGGCCCTGGTCGAAGACCAGCTCCGGAGGGACGCGCGAGTCGACGCAGCTGAGGATCACCGCGAACGGATGCTGACCCGCTATCAGCGCCTGCCGTACGGCGGGCGTCTCGTCCGGGTGCCGCTCGCGGAAGGCGCTCCAGCGCAGGTTGCCCGCCTCCAGCGCGCGCAGTGCCTCCGCGGGCGTGCCGGGGCGGTGGCGCGGCGCCGTGGTGACGGCGGACGCGGGGGAGGCGCCGAGGGCGAGTCCGGCACCCAGCGCCGCGGCGCCGGTCAGTGCGGCGCGCAGGAGGCCACGGCGGGCGGGTGCGGTCGTGGCGGGAGATGCCGTGGCGGGAGAGGCCGGCTCGTGGCCGGTGCCTCCGACAGAGGTGTCGTCAAGGTTCACGGCCCTGAACGTATGCCGGGCTCCCGGCCGCGGAGTTCACGCTACTGAATCATGGTCTGGCGTGGTGAATTCATGGCCAATGGTTGATCGGTCCTTGGCGGAAGCCGGATCCGTCCTTGACCGTGTCGCCCGGACACCTCTCCCCGAGAGATCCGGGGCGCCCGATCCCCCTTTCGTGTCGTCACCGCTCCCTCTACGTGCGTACGCCCCGTCAACGCCCGGCGACCGGCCCAGAATTGTGCGGGCCGGAAGCCGGCGAGCCGGTGCCCCGACGCCGGGCGATCACAGGAGGCACGCATGGACTACTACGACCTCGGCACGTACAGCCGTCCGGTGACGACCTCGTCCCCCGATGCCCAGCTGTGGTTCGACCGCGGCCTGATCTGGACGTACGCCTTCCACCACGAGGAGGCCGTCTCCTGCTTCGAGGCCGCCGTGGCCGCCGACCCCGACTGCGCGATGGCCCACTGGGGCATCGCCTACGCCCTCGGCCCCAACTACAACAAGCCCTGGGACGCCTTCGACGAGCGGGAACTCGTCCATGCCGTGGACCGCACCCACGCCGCCGTGGAACGCGCCCACGAGAAGTCGGCCGGCGTCACGCCCGTCGAACGCGCCCTGGTCGAGGCCCTGCGCGCCCGCTACCCGCAGTCGCGGGCCGTCGAGGACTGCTCGGTGTGGAACGAGCCGTACGCCGACCGCATGCGCGCGGTGTACGACCTCGCCCCCGACGACCTGGACGTCGCCACCCTGTACGCCGACGCCCTGATGAACCTCACGCCCTGGCAGCTGTGGGACATCCGCACCGGAGAGCCCGCCGAGGGCGCCCGCACCCTCGAGGCCAAGGACGTCCTGGAGAGCGCGATCGCGACGGAGGAGGGCGCACGGCATCCCGGTGTGCTGCACCTGTACGTCCACCTGATGGAGATGTCGGCCACCCCCGAGTCGGCCCTGACCGTCGCCGACCGGCTGCGCGGCCTGGTGCCCGACGCCGGCCACCTCCTGCACATGCCCTCGCACCTGGACGTGCTCTGCGGCGACTACCGCCGGGTGGTCTCGGGCAACAGCGAGGCGATCGCCGCCGACGAGAAGTACCTCGCGCGGTCCGGGGCCATGAACTTCTACACCCTGTACCGCTCGCACAACTACCACTTCAAGACTATCGCGCGGCAAGCCGCGCGATAATGACGGCTCCGCTGACGCTCCGCCAAATTCCCGCGCAAGCGCGGGAATTGAATTCCGCAAGCGGAATTCTAAAAGCGTGTCAATTCGCGCAAGCGCGAATTGCGAGCACCCACGCAAGCGCGTGTGCCTGGGCTGGCGGCAAGGGGAGGTGCATCACGCTCGCGCCTGTGTAGGGCTTGGGAATCCCAGCCACCATCCCGCAACGGAAGTGACGGACCATCGGCCTGACGGGGTGCCGGCCCCACCGCAGTAACGGGCTCCGCTGCGCTCCACCCGAACCCCTCCCCCACCCTCGAAGTTGCCCCGACATGTTCATCAATACCCCGTCAGCATACACCACAACTCGCCGCATCCGGGCGAGTTTCAGCCATTTATCACCCCAGGGCGGGGAAGATGGCACGTGGGTGATGCATCACAGGGCTTGGCTGTGTAGAGTCTGGAATCAGACACCACACCCCCGGCCACTCTCACCGCGCCGGACTTTCATTTCAGATTGCGCGCCACATTCCGCGAAAAGGAGAACACGGGAATGGCCCTGAAACTGCGTGACCATCAGATCGAGGCCGTTGCCGCCATTGTGCGCGGTCTCGATATCCCGCCGGGCGGCATTCTCGTTAATGGCCTGCGCGGACAGGTGCACGCCGCGTGTGGAACGGGAAAGACCATCATTGCGGCGGCGTCGGCAAAGCGTCTTGTCCCCAAGGGCCGCATTCTCGTGCTGGTGCCGACGCTGGATCTGCTGACCCAGACCGTCCAGGCGTGGCGCGCGGCTGGGCACACGGGGCCGGCGGTCGCGGTGTGCTCGCTCCAAGACGACCCGGAGCTGTGGAACCTCAAGGTGCGCTCCACCACGAACCCCGTGCAGCTGGCGCTGTGGCACGGGCAGGGGCCGGTGACCATCTTCGGGACATACGCCTCGCTGGGAGTCCTTGCAGAGGCGTTCGAGGGCGCCTACGGGCAGCAGTTGGCCCCGATGGACCTGACGGTGGTCGATGAGGCCCACCGGACTTCGGGCTCGATGGGTAAGGCGTGGGCCGACGTCCACAACCAGGGCGTCATCCCGTCGCACCGCCGGCTGTACCTGACGGCCACGCCGCGGATCTGGGAGGAACGCCTCAACCGGGAGGTCGCCGAAGGGGTACGCGACCCGCTGCCGCGCGAGATGGCGGCCTCCATGGACGACGAGAAGGTCTTTGGGCCGGTCCTCTACAAGCTCTCGCTCGCGTCGGCCGTGTCGCGTGGGCTGCTGGCGCGGTACCAGATCATCGTCCTGGAACTGAAGGACCCGGTCGTCACCCCAGAGCGGCTGATGGGCGAGGACCGGCACACCGAGGAAGTCCGCGGGCAGCGCCTCGGGGCGCTCCAGGCCGCGCTCCTGCACACGATGGCGCAGCACGGGCTCCAGACCTGCATCACCTTCCACCACCGGACGATAGAGGCACAGGCTTACGCGGAGGGCCTGGAGCGCGTCGCGGCGAAGCTGCACGCCAACGAGCCGGAGAAGTACCCGGCGAAGATCTGGGCGGACTGGCTGTGCGGCGAGCACGTCCCCGAGCGCCGGCGCGAGGTCCTGGCAGGGTTCGGGTCCACGGCGCGGCGGGCCGTGCTCTCGAACTGCCGTGTCCTGGGCGAGGGCGTGGACATCCGAGCCGTGGACAGCGTCGCCCTGCTGGACCCTAAGGGCGCTCCGCACGACATTGTCCAGGCCATCGGCCGGGCGCTCCGTCAAAAGCCAGGAGAAGGAAAGCTCGCCTCTCTGATCGTGCCGGTATTTCTCCAGCCCGGAGAAAAGCCAGAGGATATGTTCACCTCGGGATCGTATCGCCCGTTGGTGAAGGTATTGGAAGGTCTGCGGGCTCACGACGAAGAGGCCATCGAGCTGCTCGCGATCCCTCAGGAGCCTCAGAAAGACGTCGCGCAGCCGTCCATGAACATCGGTGTCGCGCCAGAAGAGGGCGAGGAGGAATCCCGCTTGCTGCTCCGTTTTGCCGCCCCGAGGGATCCGGCGATGGTCGCGGACTGGGTTTCCTTCAACGTGATCGACACCGAACGCCAGGACTGGGCTCGCGGCTGGGCGAAACTGAAGGCGTACGTCGAGCGGGTCGGGAACGCACGGGTGCCGTACGGGCACCGGGAGGGTGCGACACCCCTTGGGCAGTGGGTCGCGGAGCAGCGACGGGCCTACGCGGCCGGGGAAATGAGCGGGCAGCGCGCGCAGCGGCTGGAGCGGCTCGGCATGGTGTGGTCCGTGGCCGATGAACGCTTCCAGGAGAACCTGGAAGCCGCCAAGGCCTACTACGGCCAGCACTGGACACTCTGCGCACCCCGCACCGCGACGATGCTGGACCGGCCGATCGGGCAATGGCTGTCCAACCTCCGCCGCCCAGGCGCCCTCGACGGGCACCCCGACTGGAAGACCGCGCTCGAGGCCGTGGACGAGGACTGGAACCCGGAGTGGCCGGCCGACTGGCAGCGGCACTACGCAGCCCTGCGGGAGCTGGTGGCCGACGAAGAGGGCCAGGCGGAGGTCCTGCCCGGGTTCACGGTCCACGGCATGGACATCGGGAAGTGGCTGGCCCGGCAGCGGAAGCCGGAGGTCTGGGAGGCCCTGACGGACGGGCAGCGTGAGCGCCTGGAGCAGCTCGGCATCACACCGCATGCCCCGAAGCCGGAGGAGCCCGCGAAACCGTCCACGACGCCTCTGAGCGCCTTCGAGCGGGGCGTAGCAGCCCTCGCGCAGTACAAGGCCCGCGAGGGCTCGGTGACCGTCCCCAGAGGCCACGTAGAGCGACTCGAAGACGGATCGGAGGTCAAGCTCGGAGTGTTTTTGTCGAACACCAAGACCAGGCGCGCCAAGCTCACCACCGACAGACTCGCCGCACTCGCCGCGCTGGGGCTGGAATGGGCCCTGGAAGGTTAAAGAATGGGGTAAGTTTATGGTTAAGTAATCTTGCCTGGAAAGGGTGCGGGGTCATGGCATCTGAGGAAGAGTTGTTCGCGTCGGTCGACGCTCTGTTGAACGAGGAGCCGCACCTGCCGCCTCCGGCGGAGCGTGCTCGGCTGCGTGAGGCTGCCGGCATCACCCAGGCCCGCCTGGCCACCGCGTTGAAGACGACGACCCAGTCGGTGAAGAACTGGGAGAACGGCCGCAGCGAGCCGAAGTCTCCGCGGCTGGATGCCTACCAGCGGCTGCTGAAGGGGTGGGCGGCGAAGTATCCCGCCCCCGGTGCAGCCCCGGCACATGCTCCGGCGCGAGCGGCGTCTACCGAGCCGGCCGCGTCCAGGGTGGAGACGGCAGATGCCCCTCAGACTCCCGCCGTTCCGGCTGCGGCGCCGGCTCGCCCGGCCTTCCGGCCCGCTCCGACATCGCGGCGGCCGACCACGCAGAAGGCGGCGCAGCCCGCAGCCGACCCGCGCTTCCCGCACGGGCCCCTCGCGGTCCTGGACGGTGACGGCTGCGCGTACGGCGTCGACGGGATCGTGCTGGACTGCCCGGCGACCACGGTGGTGGAGCTGGTGGAGTGGACGCTGCGTGAGTCCGGTCTCGGTGCGCCGAAGCTCAACCGGTACGGCAAGGACAGCGACCCGCTGATCGTGCTCACCGCCGCGGCTGCCGTGAAGCTTGGGCTGCCGGAGCGCCTGGAAGGCCACGAGCAGCGCCGCTCCCTGCGTCTGCCCGAGGACCATCCCGTGGTCAAGCAGGTGGTTAAAGCGAAGTGGCGTCTCACCCAGCGCGGGTTCGGCCCGTGGGCAAGGATCTACCGCAAGGCGCAGGGCCGCGAGCGGCAGTGCGTGCAGCTGGCGGTCCTGTCCTGGAACGCCCTTGATGAGCGGTCCTGGCCTGGCGTGAGCGAGATGGAGCCGGCCGACATCGCCCGCGTTCTGGGCGTGTACGCCACCCGGGTCATCACCCCGCGCGGATCGACAGCCGTGTCCGGGCTGGAACTGATGACGGCGCTGCGCCCGCCGACGAAGCCGGAGCGCGATGAGGAGACCGGGAACTGGGTGTCCGCCTACCACCCGGGATCGCTGGGGACGGAGCCGATGGACCCGGCGCCGCCGGAGGCCACCCCGGAGCACCCGGTGGTCGTTCAGTCCGGCTGGACGGGCGGCTTCCTCGATGAGGAGGCGTACCAGTGGGTGCGGCCGGTGGACCTGCTCACCGATGAGGAGTGCACGCTGCCCTTCGCGGTCGGCCTGGACCTCAACACCGCGTTCCTCGCCGCCGCGGCCCGCCTGGTCGTCGGCCTGTCCGCCCCGGACCCCTTCCACGCCCCGAAGTTCAACCCGAAGATCCCCGGGAGCTGGCTGGTCGACCTGAGCCACATCGAGCTGGACCCACGCCTGCCCTCGCCGTTCACGCCGGACGGCTCCCGGCCCACGGGACCGGCCTGGTACCAGACGCACACCGTCGCCTACGCCCAGGAGCTCGGCTACGACGTCCACCCGATCGAGGCGTACCTGCGCCGCGAGACCGGCGCGTACCTGGACCCTTGGCACGACCGGCTCAAGAACGCCTACGTCGACACCCTCGCCGACCTCGGCGTCACCAAGGACCTGGACGACCGGGCCTTCCTTGCGGCAATGGAGCGGCACAAGGACGTCGACCCGGCGATGGCGGCCGTCCTCGCAGCCATCAAGGCCACCGTCAAGGGCGGCATCGGCAAACTGCGTGAACGCCCCCAGGGCAAGAAGTACAAGGAGGGCGAGCGGTGGCCGGCTCTTCAGCGGCCGACCTGGCGGCCCGACATCCGGGCCGCCGTCATCTCCAAGGCCCGGGTCAACATGCACCGCAAACTGCGCAACATGGCCACGATGACGGGCCTGTACCCGCTCGCCGTGCTCTCCGACTGCGTCGTCTACCCCTCACCGGGCGACAGCCCGCTCGACTTCCTGCCCTACGCCGCCTCCGGCAAGCCCCAGCCCGGAGGCTTCCGCCTCGGCCCCACCCCCGGCCTGGCCAAGCTCGAGGGCGTCCAGCCGATGCTGTGGGCGGTCGACCTGATGGAGAAGGGTTACAACCCGGCCCGCCACATCAAGGGCGGCGACGCCGTCCTGGACGAAGGCGAGTAGACCGTGGGAGAGATCGACGACGCCATCGAACGCGCCGACCAGGAAGCCTTCACCCGCCAGCCGCCCAAGACCCTCCAGGCCCGCATCAACTTCCTGGTGAAGCAGCTCAAGACGACCAAAGCCGTTGCCCAGGAGATCGGGGTCAGCCAGCGGTCGGTGGAGCGATACCGCAAGGGCGAACGCAAGCACCCGCCCCAGGCCATCGCCGAACGGATCGACGCGGCCGTACGGGCCCGCTGGCAGCCACAAGTGCGAAAACGCCGGCGCAAGCAGGCCGCCACCACACGCGGGATCACCGTGGAGACAAGGGCCCGGTTCGGCTACACCGCACCGATCGGCACGACCGACGACGGACGCTTCCGCCGCCTCACCGTCCACCTCCCCGCGGTCTACGCACAACGCCTGTTCAACGCCCGCGACGCCGGAGCCAGCGACCAGCAGATGCGCCAGATCATCGCCGAAGGCTTCAAAGACATCTACTTCCAGGACGGCGGAAACCGCGCCTTGGGACTCACCGACGTCACCCTCAACGACATCGACTACCTCGACCTCGACTACTGACCCGGCGCCGACCGGGGCAGGAACCTGTCCAGTCGCTGTGCGAGCCGAAGAGGACATCGGGGGTGAGGTGTGGCCGCAGGGGTGTTGCGAACCGTGCCGCTGGCCGGGGAGCTGACCGCGTCGCTGATCAGCCGGGTGGCTGCCCGCTACGGTCTCGCAGCCAGCAGCGTGATGCGGCTGTGGACGTGCCGCAACTCCCCCAGCCGGCACGATGGCGGCGGTGTGAGGGCAGATGCGGAGGTCGTCCTGAACGGGGCCGGGCGGGGTGTCCTCGCCGAGCTGTGCGGGGTGGAACCGGCGGTGCTGGTGCGCGCTCTTCCGTCGTTCACCGTGGACGATCCCACGATCAGCACCGGCCGGGACGCCTCCCTGGCGCAGGCACGGTGGCGGGCGGCGGCCGCGGTGGCGGGGGAAGCAGCGTTCGGCTGCCGGCTGTGCACAGCGCGGCGCACCGGGCAGGCGCTGCGGGCGGTGCGGTATCTGCCGCGCCGGCAGCGGGTCTGCCTGCGGCACGGGCGCTGGCTGCTGGACGCGGACGCCGACCAGCCGCTGGAACACCTCGATCTGCGCCTGCTGCCGGAGGTGGTGGCCGCGCAGCGGCGGTGGCCGGGCGTGGCACGGCGTGCGGTGCGCGCCGGGGTGGAGCCGCAGCAGGCGTTCACACTGGCGCATGCGGTGGTGGCCCGCTGGTGGGAGCAGGCTCTGTACTGGGAGCAGGAGGAGGTCTGGCCGCGCCGTCTGCACCACTTGGCGGGCGGCAACGCGGGATCACGGCTTGAGTGGTGGCGGATCGTCGGCCGGGACGCGGCGATCTTCCCGGAGGTGACGGCCGTGGCACAGGCGCTGCTGGAGCCGGCCATGGCTGAGGTGGCCTGGCGGGCAAGCGGCGGGATGCAGCCTCGTGCGCGGGGCACCGACGATGCGTTCTGTCACCGGCTGGGCGAGCTGGTAGGCCGCACCTGGCTGGGACCCGAGCTTGCGGCTGACCACGGCAGCCCGCTGAACGACTGGAGGGGTGCGATCGTGCGCGCCCGCCGCCACGAGACGGGGCCGGCGGGGTGGCGGGAGGATCCGTGGCGGCTGAAGCGGGAACAGCAGCCCGCCACGATGGCCGGCCAGCTGCGCGTCATGGCGGCAGAAGCCCAGTCGGGCGGCTCGGGGACCCGGTGGCGGGCTACGGTGAGCGCCGAACAGCGGTTCCGTATCACGCAGTTGGTCGACGAGGCGCGTGAACAGCTGGTGGAGCTGCGCGGCGTGCACAGCGGCACCACCGCCGAGGTGGCCCGCACCCTGCTGGAGCACCTCAGCCACAGTGCCGCCCTGATCGACCAGGCCCTCGTGCACACCGCCACCGCGGCCGTCGCCGCCGGGGTGGCACTGGAGGAGGTCGCCGCGTGGTCCCGCCTGCCCGCCCAGGAGCTGGCCGAGGTGCTCGCCGCGGGTGAAGGAGAGGACTGACACGACCGGCGGCAGCCGAATGGCGGCGCGGGCCGGCCGGCATCCGGCAAGCCGTTGCCGACAGGGTGCGGCGCGGCGGGGTGAGAGTGCAGGACTTTGCACTGACACCGGTGCCCCCGCCCGGCACTCTGGGTGCCGCGCGCAGCCCAACATCCGGCGGCTGCACCGATGTTGGTTACCGGCCGGTTCTCCTGCGCGGCAGGTCAGGCATGGCGTTGTGTGGAGTACGTGATCACCGACAGCAGCCGGGAGGCCGCATTGTCCGCGGTACCCGGAGCCAGGAGCCGCATCCCCGA
The DNA here is from genome assembly GCF_015160875.1 of Streptomyces chromofuscus. Lineage (NCBI taxonomy): Bacteria > Bacillati > Actinomycetota > Actinomycetes > Kitasatosporales > Streptomycetaceae > Streptomyces > Streptomyces chromofuscus. The sequence continues at coordinate 27,514 of NZ_CP063374.1, forward strand.
GCCGCACAGTACGGGTGGTGCTGTGCGACGCGAAGGCGCTACGGCTGTAGATGCCAGCCTGATCGATGTGCGCTTTCGAGACCCTCTGGGGTGCTCGCGTCAGGCCCCGTGGCTTGAGGCTGCGCAGGACGTCCCCTTTCGAGGACTCTCCTGCGGTACGGCCTTTCCCCGTCCGGTACGGGCGGCGGGTGGCTCCTGGCTGGTGGTGGTCGTCGACGACCGGGCGGCTGGTGGCGTACGGGTCCGGTGTCATGCGGACCGAGCTGATGCTGCTGGACCGGGATCCGGCGGTGGTGGCGCTGGCCTGCCGACCGGTGGAACTGGTGTGGCGTGAGGACGGCAAGGCTGTCGGTCATGCGCCGCAGCTGATGGCCAGGCTGCAGGACGGCAGCGGCCTGTTGCTCGACTGCGCGGGACGCAGCGGGCCCTCTGCCCGGCTGGCGGAGCGGGCACGGGTTGTGGCGGCGGCCGCCAAGGCAGCGGGCTGGTCCTACCGGCTTGCGGGGCCGCCGGATCCGGTGCTGGTGGCCAACGTGCGGTGGCTGGCGGGTTACCGGCATCCCCGGTACGCCGCAGGGCCGTGGATGCCGGCTCTGCTGGAGGCCTTCGGCAGTCTGCGGCCGGCGGTGGAGGGGGTGCGTGAGCTGGGTGACCCGATCGCCGTGTGGCCGGCGGTCTTTCACGCGCTGTGGAGCGGTGTGCTGCGGGTGCGGCTGGACGAACCGCTGCACGAGCGTGCCCTCATCTCGGTCGCACGGCAGGAGGCCGAAGCGGCGTGACACAGGCGGTTGTCGAGGTCGGGGCGCGCCTTCGCTACGACGGACGGGTATGGACGCTCGCCGTGCTGGAAGGCGCCCAGGCCACGCTGGTGAGTGACGAGGGCGCCTCGGCGGTGGTGCTGCTGCCCTACCTGTTCGCCGATCCGTCCTTCGAGGTGGAAGGCGGACCGGCGCCGGGCAGGGTGCCGCCGTTCGGGCTGCTGGAGGCGCTGCCGGAACAGGTGCGGGAGCGGGCTCTGGCGTGGCAGCGGCATGTGCGGGAGGTGGAGACCGGCTTCCCTGACACGGTCGGGCAGGGCGCCCCGCGTGAGCAGTTCGATCCGGCCACGCGGAGCCTGGCGCAGCGCGAGCGGGCGAAGGCCGAGGAGCTGACGGCGGCGGGCTGGGCGGCAAGTGCGGCGACGGTGCGCCGGATGCGGGCGCGCTACCGCAGCGAGGGCTTGTGGGGGCTGGTCGACGGCCGGGCGGTGCGGGAGCGATCCGCGGTGGGGCGGGCCGATGAACGGGTGGTCGCGGCAGTCAGGACAGTGCTGGAGGGGCAGCGGGAGCGGTCGACGGGCACGCTGGTGCGGCTGCGCCGCCGGGTGGGGTGGCTGCTGGAGGAGGAGTACGGCCCTGGGGTGGTGGCGCTGCCGCCGGCGTCGACGTTCAACCGGCTGGTGCACGCGGTGGCCGACGGACAGGGGCTTTTGGGGACGGCGGCGCAGCGGCGATGGCATGCGTCGCGGCCGGCGCCTCCGTTCACGCCGACGGTGGCACTGCGCCCGGGTGAGCTGGTGATGCTGGACAGCACGCCGCTGGACGTTATGGCGGTGCTGGACCACGGTGTGACCGGCCGTCTTGAACTATGCATCGCGCTGGACGTGGCGACGCGCAGCATCTGCGCCGCGGTGCTGCGGCCGGTGGGCACGACGTCGGTGGACGCGGCGATGCTGCTGGCGCAGATGGTGGTACCGACAGTGATGCGGCCGGGCTGGGATGCGGCGCTGTCCATGCAGCGGTCCGTCATCCCCTATGAGCGGCTGATCGCGTTGGACGCACGGCTGGAGCAGGCGGCTGCCCGGCCGGTGATCATGCCGGAGACGGTGGTCGTGGACCAGGGCCGGGTGTACGTGTCGGCGTCGTTCATCTCCGCGTGCGAAAGCCTGGGGGTGTCGGTGCAGCCGGTGCCGCCGGCGAACGGCCCGGCGAAGGGCAATGTGGAGCGGACCTTCCGCACGATTGCCGACGGGTTCAGCCAGTACCTGCCGGGCCACACCGGGTCGGACGTCTCCCAGCGGGGCGCGACCGCGGAGCAGGATGCCTGCTGGAGCCTGGCGCAGCTTCAGGAACTGCTGGACGAGTGGGTCATCTGCGGGTGGCAGGAGCGCCGGCACGAGGCGCTGCGGCACCCGATGATGCCGAAGGTCGCCGTATCCCCGAACGAGATGTGGGCGGCGCTGGTGGCGGTGACGGGGCATGTACCGGTGCCCTTGTCCGCCGACGACTACGTCGAGCTGCTGCCTCTTCGGTGGCAGGCCGTCAACGACTACGGCATCCGCTTCGGCTACCGCACCTACGACCACCCCGGCCTGAACCCCTACCGGCGCCGCCGCTCACCGCGGGCGGACAAGAACGGCCGCTGGGAGGTCCACCACAACCCCTACGACCCGAACCGGGTGTGGGTGCGCCTGCCCGAGGGATGGCTCGAGGTGCCGTGGGTCCACGCCGGGGCGGTCAGGCGCCCGTTCACCGCGTTCACCTTCGACCACGTCCGCCGCACCGTCCAGCGCCGGCATGGCCGTGAAGAGCACGAGGCCGCGATCGCCCAGGTGCTGGATACGCTGCTGCGCCGTGCCAGCCAGGGACTGGGCAGCAGGCGGGAACGGACGGTAGCCGCCCGGGCCCAGGCGGCCGCGCAGATGACCGATCCCTCCCCCGCCACCACCGGGCAGCAGTGGCCTGCGCCTCTCGCGCCGGGGGCCTCGTTCGGGCTGCCCGGTTCCTTCACCGTCCCGCTCAAGGATGCCGACGGCTGGGACACCGACGACAGCCTGGACGACCTCGAGGACAACCAGGACGACGAGGACTACCTTCTCGCCGCCCTCGCCGACGGCCCAGACGCCGCGACAGACCACGCGGATGAGGCCGAAGCATCCGAGCCGACGGCCGAAACGGCCCGGGACCAGGCCGCTGAGCACACGCCGGCCGCCGGGGCGGGCGGCATGCGCATCTACGACCCGTACCAGGAGGCCCAGGCATGGTGACAGCGGCCCAGCCCGCTACCACGAGCACGTTCAGTCCGCTGACCACGTGGGACGGATGGCAGAAGTTCGTCGACACACCCCACGCACCGGCACGGGACACCAGCGACCAGGAATGGAAACTGGAGCAGCGGGAGGACTACCACGCACGGTTCGTGGTGCTGAAGACCCCCGCCATGGACACCATCTCCACCGCGGTACGCCGCCTGCTGCTGCTCAACCGCGGCCAGCAGGGCGGAGCCAGACGCGGCCTGATCATCTCCGGACCGGCCACCACCGGGAAGACCACCGCCATGCAGCAGCTCGGGCGCACCGTCGAACTCGCCGACCGGCGCCGCCACCCCAACCAGGACGGGCGTCTTCCGGTGCTGTTCATCACCGTGCCGCCGTCCTCCACCCCGAAGATGCTCATCAGCGAGTTCGCCCGCTTCCTCGGCCTGCCCGCCCTGGAGAGGATGAACCAGATCCAGATCACCAACGCCGTGTGCGAGCTGCTGTGCGAGCTGAGCACCCAGCTGGTCCTGGTCGACGACGTACACCTGATGGACACCCGCAGCCGGGCCGGCGCCGAGACCTCCGACCAGCTGAAGTACCTCGGCGAGCGGATCCCGGCCACCTTCGTCTACTCCGGCATCGACGTCGAATCCTCGCCCCTGCTGACCGGAGTGCGCGGCTCCCAGCTCGCCGGCCGCTTCAAAATCGTGCGCAACCAGCCCCTGCGCTACGGCAGCGCAGCCGACAAGCAGATCTGGCACGACCTGGTACACAGCATGGACAGCGCCCTGCGACTGCGCCACCACCGGCCCGGCACCCTGCTCACGCACGCCGCCTACCTCCACGCCCGCACCGGCGGCCGCATGGGCAGCCTCTCCCACCTCATCCGCGAAGCCGCCCTCGTCTCCCTGCTGGACGGCACCGAGAAAATCACCAAGAAACTGCTCGAACAGATCGAACTCGACACCGCCGCCGAACAACGGGCCCGGGCACCACACCGCCGCCGGACGCCCTCGCAACGTCGGCCCTGACCGACGGCGTCCGCCTCAACCGTCCGCCCCGCCCCCCGTTTGGCCCACCGCCCCGGCCGGCGCATCCGGGCCCGCCAGGAACGGCCTCTGCTGCCTCATGCACGACTTTCTTCCACCCCAGCCGCAGCCGCCTCGGACAGCAGCGGCACGTCCGGGGCCGGTACGGCTCGCGCCACTGCAGGGCGAGACGAACCTGTCGTACCTGGACCGCCTGGCCGACCGCTACCGGCTCGGCGTCAGAGACCTCATCCCCGCCCTCCTCCAGACCGGCGGAGGCCTGTTCAAGGGCTACCGCACAGACGGCGAGGTCTACCTCAACACCGAAGCCCGCGCCCGCATCTCCGCGTTCAGCCGCGTGCCCGAAGAGATCCTTGGGCGGGCCCTGCCCGCCTGGACCGCCCAGGAACCCCTCTCGCCGGACGGGGCGGGCGCGGCCGGGCGGTTCCGCTTCGGGAGCGTAGTGCCCACCGCGGGGGAAGGCTGCCGGCTGTGCACGGCCGCACGCACCGGACGGACCAAGCCCGCACGGCTGTACCTGAAACCGCACACCCGGATCTGCCCGCGTCATGGGCGCTGGATGCTCGGCACCCACTGGATCGACGGCGGGCCGGCCGACACCGAACAGGTCGACCTGGCAGGGCTGCCGGAGATGGTCACGGCGCACCGGCGGCATCTGGATCTGCTGCGCCATCGGCCGGACACCGCCCGCGCGTTCGAGGTCGCGCACGCCGTGGCCGTCTCCTGGTGGGCCCAGCCGTGGCCCGACGAAGAGCAGTGGCCGCGCCGGGCACGCCAGCTCACGCCGCCGGGCACCGATCCCGGCTGGTGGCGGCTGCTGGCCAGAGACGCGGTCACCTACCCCGAGACCGTCGCCCTTACCTCCCTCCTCACCGACGAACGCACCAGACAGCAGCTGCTCGCCGACACTGGCGGACATCTGCCCCACACGCTTGCCCACACTCCGGCCCTGGTCGCCCAGTTGGCGCGGGCCACGAAGCGGCCATGGCTTGCCGAACGGATCGCCTCGACCTCGGCCGGTCCTTTGCTGCTCTGGGCGCAGCACTGCGCACGGGACGACGCAGACCCAGCCGTCGCCGACCGGCTGTGGACACTGCACATGGCGCACCGGCCCCGCCCCATCGCCCGCGAACTCACCGCCTACCGCAACGCCGCACAGCAGCCGGAGAAGACGGCGCTGCACCTGGGGCTCCGGCACACCTCGGACCAGGCCTTCACCACCGGTCTGGCGCACGCCCGTGCCTACGCCGCCGTCCACGGCAACCTCGCCGCACCGATCCACAGCCGCTTCAACGGCTTTACCCTGGGCCGGTGGCTGTCGAATAACCGGAAATTCGCCGCGATGCCGCCCGAACACGTCGCCGCGCTGGAGGCGCTGGATCCGTGGTGGCGGCCGCCGTGGACAGTGATGTGGCAGCGCTTCTACTACCAGGCCCGCGACCACACCCGCGCCCGCGGTCCCCTGCGCCCCGAACACGGCTTCCCCACCACCAGCTTCGGCCTGGGCGAATGGCTCTACAACCAGTGCACCGGCTACGACGACCTGCACCCCGCACAACAGCGCCTCCTGGCCGACATCGGACTCACCCCCGAGGCGGTACAGGCGGCCCGGCCCCGCCGCAAGCACATGGCCACCCACTTCCAGCGCGCCCTCGCCTGCGCCCGCGCCTTTGCCAGCGCCCACGGCACGCTGGTGACCGCGACCACCGACACCGTCCAGGACGGACTGAAGCTGGGACAGTGGCTGGCCAACCAGCGCAGTAAAGACCGCGCCTACCAGAACCGCCACGGCACCCCCTCGCCCCGGGCGCTGGCGCTGTCGGCGATCGACCCGTGGTGGAACCCGCCCTGGACGCTGGAATGGCAGCGCTCCTGGCACCAGGCACGCACCCACGTCCAAGACGGTCACGTCCTGGACGCCGCGGCCGGGTTCCCCGGCACCAGCAGCGCGCTGGCCACGTGGCTGACCACCCAGTGCGCCCAGTACGACACCCTCCAGCCCGACCAGCAGGACCTCCTCGCCCACATCGGGCTGACCGCGGACCGGGCCCGCGGCGCCGCCGCACGGCCCGCCGAGCGCGAGGCCGACTTCGCCGTCGGTCTCGGATACGCCCACTCCTACCACGCGACGCACCGAACCCTCGCTGCCGCGATCGACACCGTCCACGACGGATTCCAGCTCGGGCGGTGGCTGCGCCGGCAACGCCAGCACGCCCGTACCGACGCCCACCGGGGCGGGCCTCCCTCTGCCGCGGCGAAAGCGCTGGACAGGATCGATCCCTGGTGGTGCCCGCCCTGGAGCCTGGCATGGCAACGCGCCTGGCAGCACATCCACGACCAGATCAAGGCCGGCCACCACCTCGACGCCGACCACCACTTCCGCAGCTTCGCCCCCGCCCAGCGCACCTGGCTACGCACACAACGCAACCACTACGACAACCTCCACCCCGACCAACAGCGCCTCCTCGCCGGCATCGGCCTCACCAGCGAAACCGCCCACACCCGGCCCCTCAACCCCTACGCCGAAACCGCGCTCGCGCACGCCCGCGCCTACGCCGCCGCCCACCACACCCTGGCCGTGGCCTACTCCACCGTCCACGACGGCTTCCCCCTCGGCCGCTGGCTCAACGACCAACGCCAACAAGCCCGACGCGACACCACGCCCAACGCCCGCCACCAAGCCCTCACCACGATCGACCCCTGGTGGAACCCACCCTGGGACCTGGCCTGGCAACGCGCCTACACCCGCGCCCGCACCACACAAACCCGCCCCACCGGCTTGCCGGCCGACGTACGCACCTGGATCAGAGCACAACACACCGCCTGGACCCACCTACGCCCGCAACAGCAACAACTCCTGACCGACCTGGGCATCGCCCCCGCCGGCCGCCGCCGGACCAGCCGCGTCTACCCCACGAGTCCCGGACTCGCCCACGCCCGCGCCTACGCCGCCGTCCACGGCCACCTCGCCTGCAGTAAAGACACCCGCCACGACGGTTTCGCCCTTGGCGACTGGCTGACACAAAAACGCCGCGCCGCCCGACAAGGCCGCCTCTCCCCCACCACCACCCAGGTCCTCGAAAACCTGGACCCCTGGTGGTGCCCGCCCTGGCCCCACACCTGGCAACGCACCTACCAACAAGCCAAGTCGCACCACCACACCGGCCAGGACCACTCCCCCACCCTCCAGCGATGGACCGAGCAGCAACGCACCCACTGGACCACCCTCCACCCCACCCAGCAACGCCTCCTCACCACCATCGCCATACACCCCGGATAGAACCGATGACGTTGGAGGGCCTCCGCAACCAAATTGTCCGCTCGGGGTCTGCACCCTCCCCGCCGCGTGGCGGCACGGCTGAGACAATTAAGAGCGTGCCTGGCAGCGAAAGCACGTGTGCCAGTGAGGCGCGGCCGCGGCAGGCCGTCGGTCGCTGCCTGCAGAGGAGACCGTCACGGTGCGTCTCCATAGACGGCGGTGGTCATTCGCTTGGCGCGGGTGAGGGCCACGTAGAGCTTGCGGTGGTCTTCGCTGTCGGAGCTGAGGCCCTGTCGCAGGGTTTCTCGCTCCGGGCCGGTAAGGCAGACGCCGACGGCGTCCCACTCTCGCCCCTTGGCCTGATGGGCGGTCAGGCCGGGGATGAGGCGTGCAGAGGCGTGGAGACGGGCTCTCAGGTTCTCCAGGCGTGCCGTGTGGGTGTGGTTGCGTCGTCTGGGCAGTGGACGGTCGGTTTCGCTGGCGACGACTGCGTTGAGGGAAGTCCAGATCTCGGCGATACCCGTCGTGCCTGCGAGGTCAGCGAGGACAGCCTGGAGGGGAGAGCGCAGGCGCTGCGCCGCCTCGTGGTCGATGCCGAGGGTGGTGAGGGCATCACTGTGGAAGGTGGCGTTTTCCCCGAACATCCGCTGGGTGACTTCGCTGAGCAGGAGAGTGCAGGCTGCTTCGTGAATGTGGCCTGTGGTCGATCCGTAGGCGAGGGGCAAAACATGGGGGCCGGCCTCCCACAGGGGTTTCCATCGCAGGGCAAGGAGAACGTCCATGTTCTCGGCCTGCCCTTCAGGAAGGGACACGCCCTGACCTGCACGCAACTGATCGGCCAGCAGGGCTTGTTGGGCACTCCTCCACCGGAAGGAGGTGCGCAAGTCGCGTTGGACGAAGCGGGCATCCTTGACCAGGCCGGGCACTTGTTCAGGGCGGGCGCCACGGAAGCCATACAGGGCCTGCCACGGATCACCAACCACGGTGACCTCCAGGCCTGCGTCGGCGGCGAGGCGGACCAAGGACAGGTCCAGGGCGTTGGCGTCGAAGATCTCATCGACAATCAGCGCCCGGGCGGTCTGGGCGAGGCGGGCGAGCAGGACATCGCGAACGCCGTGAGCGCCCAGGGCCGATTCGAGGAGGTGGCGCGCATCCTGGTGGGTGCAGTACCCCTCGGCCAGGGCCTCTCTGACGTCCGCGGTGCTGGGTCTATTCGCCTTCCCGGCCCGTCGGACGACCTCGGTGACGACCTGGCCTATTTCCAAGACCACAGTGGGCTCTCTGTCGGTCCACTGAGTGGATAGCAGCACCCGCCAGTGGTCGATGACGGTGAGGTGACGGTGGCCAGCGGGCCACCGCACGTGTCCGGTGTGCAGGAGGTGGGTGAGCAGGTCGCACACGATGGTGTCGAGTGTGACGATGCGGTGCGGCCAGGCGAGAGCGTTCGTGCCCCATTGGCTGAGCACACGATCGCGGAGTTCGGCGGTGGCAGAGCGGGTGAAACTAACCGCGATGACGGCGCGCTGGTCGTTGCCGTTGAAGCGCTGGATACCGAAGCGTTGAGCCGCCACGGTGGTCTTGCCGGATCCCGGGGCCGCTTCGATGTAGAGGCGGCGGCGCGGTGTTCCGGCCGCGGTCAGTTGTTCATCGGTAAGAGCACCGGCGGTGTCAGCTCGGGTCACGGTCCGCGTCCCCCCATGGGTCCGCCGCCCACGGTTCAGATCCCCAGGAACCTGCTGCCCACGCGTCGGCATCGGCAGGCTGCGCCGGGGCAGTGGGCCAAGCTCCGGCGGACATGGGTACCGGCGAAGCAGCAGGGCTACCCGGGTCGACCGGGGACAGGCCAGGGATGGTCGGCGGAAGGGCAGGCGGAATGTCTCCCTCCTCTGCTTCTCCCTCTTCGGCGCCGTCTCCGTCCTGGGGTTCTACGGGATGCGGAAAGAGGAAGTCGAACAAGTTCTTGAGATGGTCGGGGACCTGGACCGGTTCACCGCGTTCGACTGCATCAGCCAGCAGAAAAGCCAGTGCGTCGGCGAAGGCCGCCTTGTCCTTGGCATGCGGGCCCGCCGGCACGCCTGGGGCGCCCTCCTTGCCCTTACGGGCGCTCTTGAACAGGTTGTGCACCGACTGCGGGGTGATCGGCTCGATGGGTACTGCGCCAATGTCGGTCAGCGCGGACTCGATGAGCTGCTCGTTGCCCTGGGTGATGGACGGCTCCAGTGTCGGGTGGCTGATGAAGGCCTGCACCACGGCCGGATCGTGGTCGGCCACCCAGGTGGGCGGGGTGGGCTGTTCGTCGAAGGGCTTGTCACTGTCGCGCAACACGGCAAGCCGGGTGCAGATCTCCGCACCCTTCGTCGCCAGGAGCCGCGAAGTCCACGGCCCGACTTTGGTCCCGACGTACATGATGCTGAGTGCCTCCACGAAGGCCCGCTTCACCGCGTCTGGCCCGGCCCAAGCTCGGCCGAAGTCGCGGAGGATGGCGGCTTCGGTCACGCCTTCGACCACCACGAGCCGCTCGGCGAACAGTGCGGCCGAGCGGCTGGCGTCCATGTGCAGGCGGGCCATGCGCAGCGTCTTGTCGCGCTCGGTCATCGGGATCGTGGCGATCGGTCGGCAGACGCGCTGGCCGTCCGGCGTGCGCCGCAGCACCACCAGTTGTTCGGGATCGCAGGAGGTGATGATGTCGGTGGCGTGGCTGGAGAGCACGATCTGCAATTCCGGACGCTCGCGCACGGTCTTGCGCAGGTAGCGCACGAGGGCGTGCTGCAGTTGGGGGTGAAGGTGGGCTTCGGGCTCCTCGATGACCACGGTGGCGTGGAACGGAGTGCGGGGAAAGAAGGAGTCCGCCTCGGATTCTGCTTCCGCCGCAGCCTGCACGCGGCGCTCCCTCGCCAACTGCTCCTCGTCCGCTTGCGTCAGTTCCCCGGGTTCGTCGCTGGCCTCAGACGCCTCTCCTGCAGCTGCGGCGCGTGCGGCGGAGTCGGGTATCGCGGCCAGCGTGACGGCCATGTGGAGCAGGTTGACGTAGCCCAAGCCCGAGACCTCCAGCGGACGGGCCGAGGTACGACCTTCGACGACAGCCAGCATCAGTTCCAGGACACGCGCGAGGTAGGAGTCGTCTATCACCTGTCCCCGCACGTAGGGCCACTGGCGCTGCACGCCCGAAGTGAGAGAGGCGAGATGGGTGCTGATTCGTTCCTCAACGGCTTCGATAAGCCCGTCCTTGGCGAGGTTTTCCAGAAGCCGGGATGCCTTCACCCGCAGCGGCACCAGGCTGCGACTGCCATCAAGACGTTCCTGCTGGGCGCGCAGCAGCTCGATGAGGATCCGGGTCTCACGGCGGGCCAGCTCATCCAGAGGGTGGCGCCAGGCCGGCAGGTAGATGAACTTGAACGGGTCCGTCCCCAGACCCGGTTGCTGTATTCGGTACCGGTCGACCTGAGCGCGGACCGTGCCCAAGTTACGTTGGAATCCGCTGAACCATTGCTGCGCGACGTCGCCGGCGGATCGGTGCACAGAGCCCTGGATCTGCTGTCCCAGAGGTCCTTCGGCATCCGCGGCATGCTCCAGGCTGTACTGCACCTCGACGCCCAATGCATCTCCTGTGCCGAGAACGGCAGCGCTCTGCCTGGGCAGCAGCGGGAAGCGGCTGGTGTGCGCCAGGTACAGGGAGTCGGTGATCGTGGTCTTGCCAGCTCCGTTCGCCCCGATCAGAACGCTGAAGCGTCCCGGCAGCTGGCACTCGATCTCCCCCTCAGCGCTAGCTCTCAGCCCGGATACCTTGACGCGGCTCAAATACAACGGACCCCCTAACAACCCTGATAGCGCACAACGACCTCCATCATCACTGCTGGCACGGACACCTCTCACCCAAAACACGACCCGCCCCATCAAGTAGCAGCTCACTGGAAGTGCATGACGCTCGATCAACCTGCGCACAGCCACGTACACACAGGTCAGACAGACACCACCCCGCCCAGCCCCACTCCGGGCACCCCCAAGCACCAGGAACATCACCCAGAAGAACTGAGAAACCCCAGCTCACAGCCACACCGACAACTCACAAAAACTGGGCGACGACAGTAGGTGGCCGCGGTCACGAGGCGTCTCCGTCTTCAGCAAGGTCTGCGGCCGGCGCAGGCGGGCAGTCGGGGGCAGGCTCTGACGGGGCGGGAACAGGCCCGACCGGGCGTGGTCCGGGTGGCCAGGGAGGGCGGGGTGCGCCAGTCGGCCGGTGGCGCGGCGGGCGGGATGAGGTCCGGCAGCGCCAGCTTCGAGGCGTCGGTGTGCTCGACGGCGGCCAGTTCGTCCCCGGCTTGAGCGGAGGTGAGGGCTCCCAGTCTCTGGGCCGGCCCGGCCGTGGTGGCCGGGGCGAAGCGCTGTCGGCGCAGCGTCTCGGCGGCTTTTACCTCGGCGCGCAGACGTCGGGCACGTTCCGCACGGGCTATGCGTAGGGCTTTGAGTTGTTCGGGGGTGGCCGCGTCCGCGAGGTGCGCGGGCCCGAGGTACTTGCCGCTCGCGTCACAGATGTCGATCTCGTGATCGTGGTGCGGCATATAGCGCACGGTGACGGTACGGCCGGCCTGGCCGGTCATCCAGGGGGCGATGTAGGTGCGCCCGCGCCACCGCACGCCGTGGCTGGTCAGCTTTCGCGGGCGGCCGTCGTCCTCGAGGGTGAACGTCCACAGGTCGGCGGCGGGGACGTCCGTGAGGGGAGTCGGATCGGCCTGCCATGCCTCAAGCGGCGTGCGGCCGGACAGCGCCTTGGGACGGTGCTCGGTGTTCCACCAGTGTGTCCAGGCCAGCACCTCCGCTGTGAAGTCCTGAAACGACATGGCACAGATTTCCGGCGAGTGGCCCGCGCCTTTGCGTCGCCGGCCGGAGCGGGGCTTGGTGAGGGTGTAGCCGGGCAAAGCGGCGAACAGCATCCGGTCGACGGCCCGGTTGAGGTTTTCCACCGTGCCCTTGAGATGGGGGCTGTAGGCGGGAAGGTCCTTCACTGTCACGCCCATCGTGCCGAAGGCGGCGGTGACGGTGGTCGACAGGAAGTCCTTGCCCCGGTCCACCCGCACCTGCTCTGGTGTCCCTCCCGCGGGGCCGTAGGGATCTTCACGCAAAACAGCGGCGCGCAGCGCGGCCAGCACGGAGGCGCGGGAAGGAACGCCAGGGGTGATCGCGGTGCCGGTGATGACTTTGGTGGCGGTGTCGATGAACCAGGTCACCCACGGGCGCACCAGGTCGCCGTCGGCATCGACCAGCAGCGGTGCCTGGACGTGATCGGCCTCCCACACGTGATTGCGCCAGGAGGCCGCCCGTTTACCGAAGACGTCGTGTGCGCGGGCCGCGTCCGGTCCCGTCGCAAGACCGGCCCGCTCGCCCGCCGTGAGATCACGACGCACCGCGCGCAGGAACGTCGACAGCGACGGCACCGGGTCCAGCAACGGCACCGCGGCCGGCGGGGCGCCCGCGGGAGAAGCCGCGGAGTCAGACGCCGCCGTCGGCTGACCGTCACGGCCGCCGGTCTCGGCCCGGGCCACCAACTGGCGGTGGACCGCGGAAGCGTTGCCGTGCCAGTACGCCAGCAGCACCCGGATCTCCCTGGTGATCTCGAACCGGTCACCGCTGCGTTCCCCGGGGCGGATCTCGGCCCGGGGCGACCGGGAGGCCTCAGCCAGCCACCGCCACACCGTCCGCTCCGACACGCCCAGGCACTCCCCGGCCAGGCGCACATTCTCCCGCGACAGCCGCCGCTCGGCGCGTAGCGCCAGCAGACGACGCACCGCCGGCGCCCGCAACGCCGTCAGCGACTCTTCCCCCAAAACACCGGCCACATCCTCCGGCGGCGCCATCGGCTGCCCGTCCACGCCATGCCCCTTCGTTCTCATCCGCTTTCCGTGAAGCCCGTCTTCGCTCGCCCCGTCGGAACAGGTGAAGGCCCGTACACGAGCCCTCCGAGCAGCGCGGACCGTCACGGGTAGGGGCCAAGACGCGCGCAGGCCTGCTCGATCAGCTCCCGGTCCACACGCCTTGCGGGGCCGCGCTCGCGGGCCGCGTAGACATGCGACGTGATCTTCGCCCACGTGCGGAAATTGCCGCGCGCCATCTGCTCGTCCGCCCGCGCAAGGTCGTCCGGGTCCGCCTGCGCCCATACGGGATGGAACAGAGTCAGCGTCTGCGGGACTTGAGACGGCTCAAGTCGGCCGACCTGATGCCAGCTCAGCACGCGCGAGCGCAGCGCCGAAGCACGGGCGAGGGCCCGCTCGCTTCCCGCCCCACACAGCACCAGCGCCGCCGCACAGCCCGGTGCGTCCCACAACTGCCGCAGATAGTCCAGCAATGGCGGCGTCAGCCGCTGGGCGTCATCGATAAACAGCACACCCGGCTCGGCCAGTGCCCGCGTCAGAGCCTGGCTGGCCGGCCCGGCCCGGTGCGGCAGTGCCCCCGACGGCAGCCCGAGCGCTTCACACAGCGAGGCCCGCAGCTGCGGCAGACCGGGCGCCACGCCGGCCACCGCCCGCCACACCGGCACCCGGCCGGGCAGAAGATGCAAAGCCTGCTCGACGGCGACCGTCTTCCCCAGGCCCGTGTCCCCGTACACACAGCACATCCCGCGGGCCGCGACCGTATGCCCCACAGCCTCCGCCACAGCGGCCACCTGCCGTGTGGACACCAGCCGGGCCCCCGGCACATACAACCGCACACCGCCGCCCCGCACCCCCGCATCCGCGGCGCCCTCCGGCACCGGCACATCGGCGGGAGGCCCATCGACAACAAGCGGACCACCCGCCCCGTCCACGAGTCCCAAATCCGCCAGCGCCCTGTCATACCGGCTTGGCTCCAGCCCCACCCTGGCCCCTGCCGGACGGGCCACCTCAAGAACCCGGCCCGCCCCCAGATCCCGCTTGATCACCCGGTGCAATGTCGGCAGCGAGGGCACACACTGCGCACCCCATCCCTCCAACGCCCCCTCTTCCTGTGCTAGGAGCATCCTGCGCCGCAGCTCCGCGACGTTCCCGCCCGCCTGAGCCAGGACCTCCCACAACGCGTCGCTCAGCGAAAACCCGTCCTGCCGCGGCCGCGCCTCGACATGGCCCCGGCGTCCATCGGCCAGCCAACGCCACACCGTCCGCTCCGACACACCCGCCCACTCCGCCGCGATCCGCACATGCAGCGCCGACAGCGTCCCCTCCCCATCCACCGCAAGAAGCCGCCGTACCACCACACCCCGCGCCAACGGCACACCCCCAGCCGGCACAACCCCAGCCGGCCCCGCCCCGGGCTCACCCGCCGAACCCCCCTGAACCGTCATACGGCCCAGCCCACCCGACCCCGCCAGCCCCTCCCACAGGAACAGCGAAACCCATGACAGCCAGCAACCAACCTGCTAGCCACACCACAACAGCCGCTTGGTCACCCCATGACAGCGACCACAACCCCGTCCTGGACCCATTACCAGGACACCCACATCACGAGCCCGCTGACGCCCACCCGCTGCCACCCCACCGCCCACTCACACCCGTCGTGGGGTGCCAGTACGCGCGGTGGAATACACCATCGCCGGCCACGAGGGCGTCTACCGGCTCATCACCACGATCCTCGACCCGGACAAGGCCCCGGCTGCGGAACTGGCCGCCCTCTACGCCCAGCGGTGGGAGTTCGAGTCCACCCTCGACGAAATCAAGACCCACCTTGGCGGGCCACACCTGGTACTGCGTTCACAACACCCCGAGGGAGCCGAGCGGGAACTCTATGGCTTCCTGCTCGTCCACCACGCCATTCGGCACCTGATGCACCAGGCCGCACGACAAGGCGACCAGGACCCCGACCGGATCTCCTTCACCCGCTCACTGCGCGTCGTGCGCCGCCAGGTCACCGACCAGGCGGCGTTTTCCCCCCGGCAGACTCGCCCGCGCCATCAAAGCACCCCACACTGAGCTCCTCGAGCGTCTCCTGCCTCCCCGACGGCGCCGGGTCAACCCGCGTGTCATTAAACGAAAAGTCGCCAGCTGGCCCCTCAAACGCGCCGCCCACCGGGCTGCCGACCGCCCAACCACCGCGGCCATCACCCTCGTTGGCGCCACCAAATCCAAAC
Source organism: Streptomyces chromofuscus (assembly GCF_015160875.1). Lineage (NCBI taxonomy): Bacteria > Bacillati > Actinomycetota > Actinomycetes > Kitasatosporales > Streptomycetaceae > Streptomyces > Streptomyces chromofuscus. Next base: position 42,933 of record NZ_CP063374.1, read on the forward strand.
GGGTCAAACGCACCCCAAAGCACTAAGTTACCGGTATTGAGGTTAGTCCTGCAAAAAATCCGCGTCTTCAAAGTCCCCGATGGCGATGCCCCATCGAATCTCGTACCAGAAACTGTCGACACCGTTTGACAGGGGATCAATCTCATGCACTTTTTGCTCAAATTCAATCGCCACGTCTTCATCCTCCCTTTCCTCGCCTCGGCTGTAAGCCTCCTGCAGGACGACGAGGAGGGTTTCGACGCAACGATTGAATGCATCAAGTGATGCGTTGACTGGATGCTTATTAATGCGCCCCCCATGCTCCTCCCATACCACACCAGAAATAGGATCTAGGAGCAGTTTCCCGGCGCCTCCGACATTGCCGATGTGAATCATATCCCGGCCATCTACGCTCACCGATTCAACCACTTCGACGGGTCGAAATACTCCCCACACCTCCTCACCAGGGAGCGTCAGCGCTAGCCCTTCAAAGGCCGGTCCAGCACATGTCACTCCAACGAATTCTACAATTCCTTCTGTCAACTTAACCCCCTCGAGACGGTTGGGGCGAACAGTATACCCTGCCCGCCCCAAACCTAGATGGTGCTAGATCTCACGGATGGTGCGACATCAAGGCGAATCGAAGAGGTCTTTGATGAGCCTTTTCAGTTCGCGATTCGACGCTGCCCTGATGGCGTCCTGTTCGGCCTTAGTCGCACCGTTCCACGGCACGGTGTACGTAACGTTCATATCTTTCGTTAGGTCGAGGCACTTAGCTTTGCAAGGTTCGCGCTCCGAGTACATGTCTACGATCTTTCGACCTTTAGCCTGATTGTAGATGATGTCTTCTTCGGCGTGGATCTGCCCCGACCGTCCGATCACGATTGTTCCGTCATCCAGTCGCGCTGCGGCGTAGTTGCCCACCTTGTCCTTATTTATGAGTCGCGTGAGTTGGACACTCCGACTCAAGTCAGTGCTGCCGTAGCCGACCTGGCCAGTTGTTGGCTGCCCGGTACTCGCTTCGTCTGCTTCACGAAACGCCTGACCGAGTTTATCGGATCCGGATTTCGCCCATGAATAGCCAACAGCGGCTCCAGCTACACCTACTGCTATTTGTGGAGCTCCGGCCACACAGAGGATTCCGGTCCCGCATTCAATCGCCCCAGCGCCTGCGAGGGATAGGCTGAGACCTCCGAACGCCGACCCGCCAATCGTTTGGAATACGCCAGACCAAAAGTCGGGGTTGCCTAGCAAACTAGACAGGAAATTGCCTGAATTCGTACTCGAATCCTCGGGACCAGAGAGCGGTCTGCAAATTTCGGCAGGACCAGTTCCGGTGCAGGAATAGTATGGTCCGCTACTGGCTGCAGCGGTTCCAGATTTCCCGCTATTTCCGCCTCCGCCGCCTCCGCCGCCGTTGATTCTGTCGGGCTGGCCACTCCGGCCTCCACTTGGGTTTGTGGGGCACGGCGTGCTATCGCCGTAGCCGTTACAGGCGAGTCCCATGCCGGTGGGGTCGCTGTGTGTGAGGGGGTTCTGGACGGCGTAGCTGTAGCCGTTGAGGGTTTGGTGCTTGTTGAGTTCCAGAAGTGGGTCGACGCTGGTGAACTGGCCGGTGACCGGGTCGTACTCGCGGGCGCCGATGTGCGTGAGCCCGGTCGACTCGTCGGCAGGCGCGCCGAGGAACGTCTTGTCGTCCGGCCAACTAGTGGCCTTTGATCCCCGGGTGTTGCCGAATGGCGACGTGTATCGCTTGGTGACCGCGTAGGTGCCTGCTTCCAGGGCGATGCTGGACGTGCCGTGATGGTCGCTGGCGAGGAAGCTCAGTTTCGTGCCCGCAACTCCGCTGGTCGCGGTTCGCACGGCGATGGTCTGGCCGTTTGCGGTGTAGTAGCGGGTGCCGCTGAGTGTCTTAGTGGTGCCCTTGGTCGTGAGGCGTACTTCATTGCCGCCTCCGAGGTAGAGGATGGCGTCGCCATCACCTTTGGCGCGGCGGATGAGTAGTTCGCCGTCCGCGTCGTAGAGGTAGCCGGTCTCCTTCGCGCCTTCGGTGAGAGTGCTGAGTTTGCCCTCAGTGTTCCAGGCGAGTGTCTGCTGGCCCGTCGCGCCCGGGCGGGAGGTGGTGTTACCGGCGTTGTCGTAGCGGTAGCTGGCGGTGCGGGCGCCGGTGGTGTTGTCGAGGGTGTGGGGTTTGTTGTCTGTGGGGTCGTTGTAGGTGTAGGTGGTGGTTTGGTCGCCTGCGGTTGTGTGCTGCGTTTCGGTCTGGCGCTGGCCGGCCTGGGTGTAGGCGTAGGTCGTCCAGTAGGGGGCTGCGCCGTCGATGTTGGATATCGTGCGGCCGGAGGTTGCGCAGTCCGCCGTTTTGGGGGTCCAGGCTTCGGTGAGGCGGCGGTGGCCGTCGTAGGTGAAGCACTGGTAGTCGGCCTTCGTGGTGCCGCCTTGGGTGGTGGCGTCGAAGATGGAGGTGACGTTGCCGGCGTCGTCCTGGGCGTACTTGAGCTCCTGCGCCATGTAGCTGTTGACGTCGTCAGTGACGTAGGCGCGGGTCAGGCGGCGGGTGCCGGGCTCGTATTCCCAGTTGAGGTAGGCCTTCTTCGCCGTATCCGTAGGGTCGGTGCCGAGCCTGAGCTGTCGCAGGTCACCTTGTGGGGAGAAGGCGGCGCCGTGCAGGTAGCCGGTGGTTCCCGTGGAGGTGAGCTGCTGTCCGGTGGCGTTGTAGGTGTAAGAGACGATTTCGGACGGGAGGCCGCCGACAGCGGGGGATCCTGTCTGGGCGACTGTGCCGTCGGGCCGGTACGCGGCGCTCAGGGACAGCGTTGAGGGTACGCCGGCATCACGGAACGCGTCGCCTTCGGGCAGGTCGAGTTGGCTGGCAGTGGCGTTGCCGAGGTTGTCGTAGGCGGTGATGCGCTTGGTGTAGGCCTTGCCTGTGGTGATCGCGCCGCCGTCGTAGCGGACGCTTTCGTAGGGCTTGCCCTTACCCCGGGTGGCGGTGTCGAAGGTCCAGGCGGCGAGCTTGTTGGCGTCCGTTTTGTCGGTCTGCCACATGCCTGTCTTGCGGCCGAGCTCGTCGTAGCCGTACAGCAGTTTCTTGGTGCTGTCGTCGTTGGGGGTGGTGCTGACGGTCTGGTCGAGTTCGTTGTAGTCGGTGGTGGTCTTGCCCTTGTCCGGGTCGGTGGCTTCGACCTGGCGGCCGAACAGGTCGTAGGTGTACGTCCACTTCGTCTGGTCGGGCCCGGTGATGGTGTCCTGCTGGCCGGCCGGGTGGTAGGTGAAACGGGTGGTGGTGTAGTCGGTGCCGGTCGGCTGCGGGCCTGCGTATTCGCGGCGCTCGGTCGCCTGGCCGAGGGCGTTGGTGACCACCGCGGTGGCCTGCCCGCCGTTGGGGGCACTCGTGGAGACCGTGTCGCCGGTGTAGGTGGTGGTGGTTGTCCAGCGGGTGACGCCGAACGTCTTGTTCACTGTTTCGGTGGGCCGGCCGGCGCCGTCGAAAGTGGTGTCCGTCTGGATCGGGGCCTGTCCGCCGGAGACTTCGACCGGGGTTGAGGTGGGCGGCGATGTGCTGTCGTAGATGTCGCCGTGCTGGCTGTAGGCCATTCCCCGCGTGTCGTACCGGGTCACGGTGATGATGCGGCCGCCTTCAGCTGCAGGTGTGGGCGACTGGGTCTGGCGGAGCCTGAGCTGGGCGTCGTAGAAGGCGTAGCTGGTGTTGTAGCCGGATGCGTTGTTGTTGAGGGTGCCGGTGGACACCCAGGACATGTCGGTGTTGGTGATGTTGTAGGCGTAGACGTAGTTGGGGGTTGCGCCAAGGGCCTTGGAGCGGTTGGGCAGCCAGACCTTGGTCAGGCGTCCGAGGCTGTCGTACTCGGACTGGGTGACCATGTTGTTCGGGTCGATGACCTTCGTGGCTGCGCCGGTGGCGAAGTCGACCTGGGTGGTCGTCTTGTGCAGCTTGATGTTCTCTACGTCCGTGGCGGTCAGCGGTCCTGCGGCCGCGGGGGTGTAGGTGGTCTTGGAGACCAGGTTGTCGTTGGTGTCCTTGACGATCGAGGTGCGGCCAAGGGTGTCGTAGGTGGTGGTGGCGACCTTCTGCCACAGGGGTGCGTCGCTGCTGTCGTAGGCCTTGGCGCGCCCGCTCCAGGTGGCCTCGCCCTTGGTGGGGGTTTGGGTTGCCGGCCAGGTGGTGGCGGTGGTGTTGTCGTAGACGGTGGCGGTGTCGGAGATGACGTCGCCGGGGCGGCTGGAGTCCGCGGGCAGGTCTAGGCTCGTATCGGCGGTCGCGCAAGGCTTGGCGACGGTGCGGCTGCGGGAGACGAGCGAGTTGATGCCTGCAGCATCGTTGCGGGCGTACCAGGTGCGGGTGCACTTCTCGTCGCCGGTGACGGCTCTGTCGCCTTCGTCGTCGACGGTGGCGGGCATGCCGTAGTCGTCGTAGGTCGTTCTGACGGTGCGGACGCGATCGAGCGGGGTGATGCCGCTGGTGATCTTGGTGCGGGCGTGGGTGGCCGAGGTGCGCACGTAGTAGGACTCGATGTCCGCATACGACTTGTGCTGGGTGGCGGTCCGCTTGGACCAGGGGTTGTTGATGGTTCCGGAGACTTCGCTGCTGCCGTTGTAAGTGGCGGTTTCGCGGGTGAATCCGGCGTACTGGTTCAGGTCGTTGATCGCGGCCGCTCGGATGCCGGTGACCGTGACGGTCTTGCGGGCGGTCGGGTCCGGGTTCTTGCCGTCGGGGCCGAGGACGCGGTCGCCGTGCATGCCCCGCATGAACACCGTGACGGTCTTGCTCTGCGTTGCGGTGGAGACGCCGGTGAGGTGGGTGACGCGCTCGTAGCCGCGCCAGATGGACCAGGTGCGTTCCTTGGCCGGGGTCAGCGGGTCCTCGTTGTAGTGCCAGGCACCGCCGCTTGCGGAGTACTGGTAGGAGTGCTCCACGGCCAGGCCGCCGCCCGTGGGGTCGCTGACGGACACGGCGCTGACCGGGTACTTCTGGAACCAGTCGAGGATGGGTTCCTGTTCGCCGTTGGGTGACCAGTACACCGGGTAACAGCGCTTGGTGTTGGTGTCGACCCTGGGCATGGTCTGCCCGTAGGCGCAGTCGGCAGGCAGGTAGCTGACGGACGTCTTAGCGCCGGTCTCCGAGTAGATATCCTGCATGCGCGGCCTGAAAAACGGCAGGATGTTCTCGGAGCCGTCTACGCGGTTGGCCAGCATCTTGTGCTCGAAGCTGACCGGGTTGAGGGCGAGGTCGGTGCCGCGCTTGCCGGTGTGACGGATCTCGTCCAGCCACAGCGACTGATCGTGGGAGTCACCCGTGTCGCCGGGATCGAGGTAGAGGTGCTTGAGCGTCCAGGCGTCCACCGGCTCGTAGGCCGGGGTGGCGGCCGCCGCGTTCCAGGCATAGGTGGTGATGGCGGTCAGGCGCTTGCGGGTGAAGAAGGTAGGCCCGTTGTTGCCGGTGCACTTGACGTCGGCCTTGCACACCGCGTCGAACGGTACGTCAGGCCAGTTGTTTTGGGTGGTTTCGGTCAGTGCGTCACAGCCGGTGCCGGTAGCCAGGCAGCGCTCGTCGTAACCGAAGACGACCTTGTTCGAGGCGGCCGGAGTGGCAGAGAACAGGCTGCCGGCGCGCTGACCGTAGCGGATCTCCCTCAGGTAGCCGCCGCGTACGTATTCGGTGCCGATGGTGTCGTCACCAAGCGTGTCGTAGTGGTTGGTTTCCGCGGTGTACCAGTAGCTCGAGGCGTTGCCGTGGGTGTCCTCGATGTAGTCGAGGTTCCACCGCCAGGCCTGATTCTTGGAGCGTCCGCTGAGCGAGGTGCCGCTGCTGTAGCCGGGTTCGTCGGGGTCGTCGCCGAAGACGGGGACGGTCCAGACGCTGTTGGTGCGCTCGGTGCCCGCGCCGTCGAGCTTGTTCAGGCCGAAGACGTATCGGGTGCCGTCGCCGGTGGTGACGGTCCAGTACTCGCCCTTGCCGTCACCCTTTCCGGCGGAAATGTCGTCACCGTCGTCGTTGTTGTCGGCGCCGGTGGAGTGGGTGACGGTGGAGGCGTCGTCGTTCTTCAGCCGCCAGACGCCGGTGACGTCGTCCTTGACGAGTTCGGTGGCCTTGCCGTTGAGGACGAGGGAGGCGTTGTCGTACTTCCAGCACAGGTCGAACTTGTCGGCCTGGTCGTCGTCGTCGCAGGAGCCGTATTTGCGCTCGATGTAGGACGAGGTCAGGTCGAAGCCCTCGCCGACCTGGCTGCCCTGGTTGTTGGTGTTGGCGGTGCGTCCGTCGACGCTGCCCGAGTCGTAAGACAGGGCCAGGGTCGGCTGGGGGCCTGCTGCGGCCGGCGGGACCCTCAGGGGGTAGGACCAGGTGAAGGTGCCCGAGCCGCCGCCTGCTTCCCAGGTGGAAGAGGAAGACAGCGGCGTCGCCTTGTAGTCGCCGGCCTGCGACTGGGTACCCGCGGCCAGCGCCAGCATCATCGGCGCGCCGCTGGCCGGCAGGCTCAGCGTCGCGGCGACGTTCTCCTGGGTGCGGTGGTTTCGGGAGTCAAGTTCGGTACGGGTGCGGCAGCCAGCCTTGCCCGGCGTGTCGTCGGCGCAGTCGGGCAGGCGGAACAACTGCAGCCGTCCGGCCCAGTCACCGCCGTAGGCGGAGGCGAAAGCGGAGTAGCCGACACCCAGGCGGGCCGTGCCACCGGCGGGAGCGGAAACCTTCAGCACGACGCCCTTGACGCCGAGACGGGTCGCGTCCTTGCGGCTCAGGACCTCAACGGTGAGGGACTTCGCCGACCGGCCCTTGCCGGGCGCGGTGGCCGTGACCGGCAGGGTGCCCGCTTCCTTTCTCGCCGTGGCGCCGGCGTTGAGGGCCAGGGTAGCCGTGCCTGCCGTGGGCCAGGTGGTCGGACGCTGCTGGTCCCGGCGGGCTCGTTCGGCCGCCTTACGGTCCGCCTGCGAGGGCTTCTCGCTCACCTTGGCAGTGAACGGGCGGACTTTCGCCGAACGAGGCGGCTCCAGCGTGGGAGCCCCGAGCGGATCGGGAGTGGCAGCGAAGGCGACGGGGGTGAGCAGGCCCGGGAGCATCGCCAGCCCGGTCAGGGTGGCTATGCGTCTGCTCCAGCGGCCTGTGCTTCCGCCTCCGCGGCCCGGACCGGGCCATGGGGTGCCGAAGTGTTTCACGTGATGTCTTCCTCACTAGGGCCAGGCAGCATCGTGCCTGGCCATGGACAACAGGGCGTGAAAGCGCCGTGCGGAGCGCACGGAGGTATAGGAAGCCTGCTGGGCGGGCGGCGTCGCCTGCCGACCGCCCAGCAAGCAGAGGAAGGGGGCGGTTAGCCGGTGATGCCGGGTGCCAGGACCTGGGATCTGATCTGGTCGACCGTCATGGCGCCGGACCACACGCGCAGCTGCTCCAGAGCGCCGGTGAAGTAGTGGCCGGTGCTGCCGGCCGCAGTTCCGCGGCCCCAGCTCAGCTCACCGCTGCCCTGCTGCGGGGTGGGGAAGGTGCCCACTTCTTGTAGCTGAGGCTCCTGCCCGACGTACAAATCCAGATCGCCGTCGCCGGTCTCAGGATCGGCCTGTGCGTTGAAGACTCCGGTGAGGGTCACCCTGGTGCCGACCTGCGCTTCATAAGTGGCCGGTACGACGGTGCTCTGGGTGACCGTTCCGTCCGGGCCCACCGCGGTGCGGGCAAACTCCCACAGGTAGATGTGCTGCCCCAAGTCATTCTCGCGCTTGACCACCGACAACGCCCACGAGGATTCGCCGCCCATGGTCTGCCCGGCCACCTGGGCTCGGTATCCGAGCGGCTTGCTCGCGAGCTGGTCGGTGTTCAGGCGGACGTCGGCGGAGACGGTGAAGGAACCTGTCTCGTCGACCACCGGTCCCGTCGCTGCGGCATGGGCCGCGCCGTCTACGAGCAGCGCGTCGTCTTCCTCGCCGATCGTTGTTCCGGACACTGTCATGGCCGGCACGGGGTACGGCGTGCGACTGCTGATTTGGGTGCCCTGAGAGGTGGTGGCGTTTCAGTGAGCGACCAGTTCGTTGGCCGGCACCTCGTTCTCAAGCACTCGCGTCTCGTGGGCGAGTTCCGGCGCAGACAAGGCTCGCTGCCAGGCGGCGACCTCGTCCAGCAGGCCGACGTGGTAGGAGCTGTAGGTGCCGGCGGCCTTGAAGCGGCCGAACTGCAGGCCGCCGGTCGCGGTCCATGGGGTGTAGGTGGGGCGGCCTGGGACAGGACGACCGGCACCCTGCGGGCGGCCGTTGATGAACAGCTGGATGGTGTCGTTGGACGGGTCGGTGTCGGGGAGGTTGTCGGCACCCTCGGTCTTGAACACGCCCGCCAGGTGGGTCCATACGTTCAGCGGCGGCTTGTCCGTATCGGCGACCGAGCGGATGTGGACCGGGCTGGCCACGTCCTTGTCGGTGCGGTTGAACACCCACTTCTTCAAGGCGCTGGAGTAGTACAGGGCGAACGCGCTGCCGTTCGTACCGGGTGCGGACAGCACGACCCGGTTGGTGGAGGCGTCGTTCAGCTGCACCCAGGTGGAGACGGTGAAAGACTCCTGGGTGTTGAACACGGGGGTAGCGGTCGCCGCGTAGCTGGTCTGTTGTGCGGGATCCGTCGTGCCCCCATTCAGGCCCAGCGACTTGTCACCTTCACCACGGCGTGCCTTGTCCGGCCATTCGATTCTGGTTCCGCCCGGGGTCGCCGTATGCGGGGTACCCGTGTCGGGAGTGTCGGTTCCGTCGCCGTTGAGGTGCCACCGGCCCACCACGCCCTGCGCGGGTGCCACCTTGAAGGTGAACTCCTTGTACGGGCCCCACCGGTTGTAGACGTCCTTCGCCCGTACTGACAGCACGGTCGTGCCGGCCAGCGGAGGGACGACATCGTTTACCGTCGTCTTCAGGGCCCCACTGGAGTACACCGTCTGGGGCTTGGTGTACAGCAGGTTCCACTCGTACGCGGTGACGTCGGTCTTGCCGTCCTTGATGTCGGCGGTGTTCGGCTCGAAGGTGAAGGAGCCAGGCACACCCGGGCCGCCCTTGCCCTCACAGACATCCGCCGAGCACTGGGTGTAGGGCGAGAGGGACGTGATTGTGGGCTCCTTTGGAGCCGCGGAGTCGAGCTTGAAGTAGCACCAGGAGCTGTTGTAGGGGGACCACAGGTCGTCGGGGACCGTGTTGAAGGTCCAGTGCGACCGGGTACGCGCCTTGAGCCGGTACAGACCGCCGTCGACGAGTTGGGCGGTTTCCATCCGCTCCAGGTCGTTGTCCGCGTGCCAGCCGGTGCTGGGCGAGCTCCCGGACCAGACCCGGCGCCAGGGTGCGTCGTCCCCGCGTTCGACGATGAACTCGGCCCGCAGCAGAGCGCCCGAGGTCGAGCCGACTAGCGTCTGGAGCCGTGCCTGGACGGTCGGGACGCCCAAGGTGACGATGAGCGGGTCGGTAGAGGATGTCTTGCAGTAGGCGGTCGTGCCGTTAATGCCCGAGATGATCCCGACGTTGGTGGGGACGCCGGGCTTGTAGGCGTAGATGACCTGCAGTTCGGCGTTGTCGTCGAACCGCTTCCAGGCGCGCGGCTCGGTCTCGTCGTGGGCGCGCAGCATCAGCGTCAGCCGGCTGAAGGAGCCGTTGGCGAAGGAGCGGACGGTGCTGGTGAGGTTCTCGTCCGTCTCGGTGGTGTTGTCGTTGAACTCGATCCAGGCATCTGGCTGGTCCGGTGAGCACAGGTCGCCTCGGCCGGCCGACACAGCGCGGTCGCCGAGGTGGTCCAGCTGCGCCGGTCCCGGCCAGCCGGTCGCCTCAGAGATGTTGTTGGTGCGCTTCAGGTCCACGGTGTAGGGGGTGCAGTTGAACGACCACGTCTCCCGCGCACGGAATGTGGCGTCCAGCACGTGCTTGCCGGCCAGCGCAGTCGGCGCGAACTCGAAGTACATCCGGTCGATGTAGCCGCCACCACAGGTGTAACCGTCGGCCGTACCGCACTTGCCGACACCCTTGTCGCCGTCGAACATCCAAAACCGGTCCCCGTCAGATGAAATCTTGGTGCGCTCCTGCGCACCCAGACCCATCGGCGGGTCGATGAACACCGGGTAGACCGTCTCAGCGCCGCGCAGCAGTTCGAGGTCGGGGCGAACAGCAATGGAACCGTCCGCTACCGTCACCGGCAGCACCGCACTCGCGTCCCCTTCCCCGGGCTGCACCGGGTCGCCCGAGTCGTCCTGTGCAGCAGCGTCAGAGGTGGCGGCGGGCTGCAACTGAGTCTGGGTGCCTGACGGGCTGTCCCCCGCGGAGTCCCACATCAGTCCCGCCGGGCCGCGGAAGATGGCGTTGCCATCCTCGTCGAGCGCGCGCAGGCCACCACCCGCGCCCGGAACCAGACTCAGCCCATCACCGTCCGCGGTGATGACGAGGTGCTCCAGCGCAGGGTTGTGCGCGGCCTCGGGCGTCTTGACGACCAGGACCTCGCGATAGCCCTCAGCCGTGGCGGTCAACTGCAGGTCCACACCGTCGAACACCTCTGGATAGGTGGCTGTGGCACCGTCCAGGACCGGCTGCGGCAGGGTGTCGGTCCAGCCCAGGGTGACCGAACGGCCGTCCCTGCCCAGGCGGAGCATGTCCGCGCCGGAGCCGCCGCCGGAGAACGACACGTCGACCACAGCGCCCTTGGGGGCAACTCGCCCGTCAGGACGCCGCTCCAGCGTGGTATCGACCGCCCCCCAGGTTCCGTCGTCCCGTCTCACCCGCTGCGGAGTGGTGGACTGCGTGAGCGTGAGCGTGCCGTCGGGGTTGGCATGCGTCGTGGTGTATTCGCTGCGCGCCGTCGTCACCTCCACCTGCTGACCGGACGCCTTCGCCTGGGCCAGGGCGGCGGCTTCATCCAACTCGCCAGTGGCCGCTTCCGCAGCAGCCGCCTTAACGGCCGAGGTTGCCGGTGTCGGCAACACGGGCAACGCCGTCAGAACCAGCGAGGCGGCAACGCCCCCCAACACCGCAGCTCTTGTTCTTCGAGCCCGCAGCAAAAGCACCCCACCCCGCCAGAACTTCACAGATCCCACCCTCAGGAAACAGAAAACGCACAGGATGCAGAGAGTTAAGGCCCGGTTACGAAGGCACGTCAATCAGGTGTGACGCAGGTCACGAAGACTTGTCCCACTATGGCCTGACCAGGCGAAATATCGCCCGACTATCCGTCAGCTGGACGAACGTGAGCATCCCCGACGCAACGTCCCTTCCCTCGCGGACCGAACTTCCAAGGCTCACGGACACGCCCACATGACGCATCCGTCCTTGCGGACTTATGGGTCAGGGAGCCGACAGAGGCGACCACTGCGTGACGCCGGGGAGCCCGGCGAGTTTTTCGCCGCTCGGCTGATTGAGACGCCGACCAGGTAGGCGGTGACGACCACCCAAGAGCGAGGCCCGCTTGGCACTCGCAGTCAAAAATCCGCCGGCTGGGCCCTAGTAGTGCTTGGTCAGATTTAGATGTGCTGAGCGTGTCTTTTGGTTCGGTAGGTCGTTGAGGGCGTGTGACTCCAGACGGGATAGCTGCGGTGCGTGGTGAGTTGGAGGCGTTCGCAGCGGAGGTGTTCGAGCCGTTCGCGCGCAACGACCAGCGCCGGTGGGGCCAGGTCTACCTGCGCGGACTGCTGACCGACGGCAAACGCAAGTCGGTCGAGCCGATGGCTGCCCGCCTCGGGGAGGACGGGAACCGGCAGGCCCTGGCCCACTTCATCACCACCAGCCCGTGGGATCCGGCCCATATCCGGGCCCGTCTGGCCTGGAGGATGGAGACGGAGATCCGGCCGACCGTGCTGGTCTTCGACGACACCGGCTTCCTGAAGGACGGCAGTGCCTCGGCGTGCGTGTCGCGGCAGTACACCGGCACCGCGGGCAAGGTCACCAACTGCCAGGTGGGGGTCTCGCTGCACCTGGCCTCCGACCATGCCTCGGCTGCGGTCAACTGGCGGCTGTTTTTGCCGCAGACCTGGGATCCCGCAGCGCCGAAGGCGGATGCGGACAAGGTCGCCCGCCGCCGGTCCTGCGGCATCCCCGACGACGTCGGCCATGTGGAGAAGTGGCAGCTGGCTCTGGACATGGCTGACGAGACCCGTTCCTGGGGGATCGAGGTGCCGCTGGCCATCGCGGACGCCGGATACGGCGACGCCGCGGCCTTCCGGCTCGGCCTGAACGCCCGCGGCATGCATTACATGGTCGGGATCTCCACCACGCTGTCGGCTCATCCCGGCGACGCGGTGCCGGTGTGCGAGCCGTACTCCGGGACGGGACGGCCGCCGGTGCCGAAGTACCCGGACAAGCCGCGGTCGGTGAAAGAGCTGGTCATCGCGGCCGGCCGGAAGACCGCACGGCCCGTCCAGTGGCGTGAGGGCTCCCGGCCCGGCACCGGCCGCTCCGGCTTCAAGCGCATGTACTCCCGGTTCGTGGCCTTGCGCATCCGGCCTGCCGGGCGCGAGATCCGGCAGGCCGCCGACGGCCCGGAACTGCCCGAGTGCTGGCTGCTGGCCGAATGGCCCGCCGGGGAGAGCGAGCCGGTCCAGTTCTGGCTGTCCGACCTGCCCGCCGACACCCCGCTGACCACCCTGGTCCGGCTTGCCAAGCTTCGCTGGCGCATCGAGCACGACTACCGCGAGATGAAGCAGGCCCTGGGCCTGGCCCACTTCGAGGGCCGCACCTGGAACGGCTGGCACCACCACGTGAACCGCCCCGGTTCGAATAGAGACTCGATTTCATGAAAGGATCGAGTCATGGCACGACGTTCCCGTTACCCGCTTGAGCTCCGCCGCCGTGCGGTGCGCATGGTCGCCGAGGTGCGCGACGACTACCCGAACGAGACGGCCGCCTTGCAAGCGGTGACGGAGAAGCTCGGCATCGGCTCCCGCGAAACGCTGCGGAACTGGGTGAAGCAACACGAGATCGACGCGGGCCAGCGCCCGGGGACGACGACGGAGGAATCTGCCCAGCTCAAGGCGCTGAAGAAGGAGAACGCCGAACTCAAGCGGGCCAACGAGATCCTCAAGGCCGCGGCAAGTTTCTTCGCGGCCGAGCTCGACCGGCCACACACGCGCTCGTAGCGTTCATCGACGAGCACCGGGACCGCTTCGGCGGTGTCGAGCCGATCTGCAGGACGCTCACCGAGTACGACTGCAAGATCGCCCCTTCCACCTACTATGCCCACAAGAAACGACTGGCCGCCCCGTCCGCACGATCGGTGCGGGACGCTCAGCTCAAGGAGCTGATCAGCCAGGTCCACACCGCCAACTACCGTGTCTACGGGGCGAGAAAGGTCTGGCGTGAGCTGAACCGGCAGGGACGCGTCGTGGCCCGGTGCACCGTCGAACGCCTGATGCGTGAGATGGGCATCCAGGGGGCGGTCCGCGGCAAGCGTGTGATCACCACGCTTCCCGGCGGGCAGGTCGAACGAGCTCCCGACCGTCTCGACCGCGACTTCGTCGCCGCCGCCCCCAACCGCTGCTGGGTGGCGGACTTCACCCACGTGAAGACCTGGTCGGCGACCGTCTACGTCGCGTTCGTCGTAGACACCTTCTCCCGCCGGATCGTCGGCTGGTCGGCGGCCACCGTCAAGGAGACCGTCTTCGTCCTGGACGCCCTGGAGATGGCGATCTGGCAACGCGACCGCGAGCAACGACCCATCCGACCAGGCGAGTTGATCCATCCCTCGGATGCAGGGTCGCAGTACACGTCGTTCAGGCTCGCCGAGCATCTGGACGCCGCCGGCATAGCCGCGTCCATCGGCTCGGTCGGCGACGCCTACGACAACGCCCTGATGGAATCGGCGATCGGCCTGTATAAAACCGAGTTGATCAAGCCCCAGCGGCCCTGGAAGACACTTTCCCAGGTCGAGCTGGCCACCGCCGAATGGGTCGACTGGTACAACCACCGCCGACTCCACGGTGAGATAGGCCATATCCCGCCCGTCGAGTACGAAGCCAACTACTACACGGAACTCACGAAACCCCAGGTCACAACCACAATCTGAGATCTCTACCGAACCCGGGGCGGTTCATCTTGATGGCCCCGCGTCAAGGATGCCGGGCTGACGGTGCCGCGTTGAATTCGACGCCGAGCCGGCAGGGCACCTGGGCGGTGACGGCTCGTTCAGCGTCCCCGACCAGCGCACGGGCATCCTCGAGGTCGAGGGTGAATTCGATGCGGTCGCACTCGTGCGGCCGGTTGGAAGGGCCTACCACCAGGTGGAAGGCCAGTGCGCCGTCGGCGTCCAGGGACGTAGTCACGACCGCGTCCACGATTCCGGAGATCGGTCGGTGGGGTTGGGTCTGCATGGTCGGCCTTCCCTTCTTCCTGTCTTTCAGATGCCCATCGCGGCCGAGTCGTCCCCGGCGGCCAGCTCGTGTGCGAGCTGGGTCCACAGCCGGGCGTAACCCTGTGCGAGCTGGGCCATCGGTTGCTTGCAGTGCGCGGGGAGGGCGGCCGCGATCTGCTCCCGGTCCTGGGCCACCATCGTGCAGGCGCTGAGCATTCGCAGAATGTGGCGGCCCGATTCGCTCAGCCGTAGTGAGGGGTCGCGGCGCAGTGAGTCCAGGATGTGCAGCAGCCGGTCGGGCGGCGGCGGGGCGGTGGACGCAGGCTGACGACGGGTCGCCAGTTGGACCGGAGGCCGGTCGGTGGAGGTGGTGGGGGGAGGGGAAGCATTCGTGGAGCGGGGGGCGCGGCCTGGTACGGGGTCCTCGCCGCGCTGTATCCGATTGCGCACGTCGGCGACGGTGGCTGGTGCCAGTCCGGCCTCGGCGGCGATCTGGCGCAGCGAGGCGCGGGGGTTGGCACGCAGAAGTTCTCCGGCGCGTTCTCGGCTGTGCGAGGAGTCCACCGGCCGGGCCCGCCCGTCGCGCCCGATCCGGTGTTCGGCCCCGTCGGCGGCGGTGCCTTTGCGGAGCTGGGCCACTTTTCCGGCGGAGAGCCCGGTGAGCGCTGCTACGGCGCGGTTCGACCAGCGCGGGTGGGCGGTGAAGATGTATGTGGCTGCGGCGGCTCGGTCTGCCGTGGTCAGGGGGCGGCCGTGGGTCACGTTGGTGGCGACCGCCAGTAGCCGTGCCTCGGTCAGGGGTCCGTCGAAGAACCGTACGGGGATGTGGGTTTGTCCCTGGGCGGTGGCGGCGCGCAGCCGATGGATGCCGTCCACTACGGTCATGGTGGGGCGATGGACGAGGATCGGTGGCAGTTCGCCCTCGGCCTCCAGGAGGGTGCGTACGTATTCCGCGTCCTCGCCGTCCACGCGTGGGGAGAAGTCGACGGTGATGTCGTGTGTGGCGACCCGTTCCACGGGGAGTTCGCGGATTCCGCGGTCACGGAGTCGGATCAGGTGGTCGGCGGTTTCCCGCTCCACGGGTGTCACTGCCAGCCGAGGTCGTCAGTGGTCTGTTCGGCGGCGGGCGGCGCGGGAGTGGTCCCGGTGTCCGTGTCGGCGTACGCGGCGGTCTGTCCGAGCACAGTGGTGAAGATGAGGACCCCGGCCATGGCCGCTCCACGGATCATGCTGCGAGAGAACTCCAAAGACATGTTGTCTCTGCCTTTCCGCCCGTTGGGTTCGGTGATGCCCAAGAGTCTGCGCAACGCCCCGACCTGCGGAAAAGGGGTTCTCGGGTAGGCAAACCGGCCGTGGCATACTCAGTCCAGGTGCGCTCAAGACTGGGTGTTCCGTTGGTCAACAATCTGCCAAGTGCTCTACAGGGGCGGTGGATTCGTGCTCCATGGGTCGTTGGGCAGCAGCGGGACTTCTGCTCGCACCAGCTCCCACGCCGACAGCGGCCGGAGTGTCGCCTGGACCAGCTGCCACAGCCGTTCGGCGGCGGTCTCGGCCTCTGCCAGGGAGGCGGCCCGCAGGTAGAGCCCGACGACCGGGCGGTTCTCCGGGTCGGGGTGCACACTGACATGGATCAGGCCCTCGCGCCCTGACACATGACGGGTGATGTCCGCCGCTGTGCTCTGCGGCAGCCGGCCTCCGGAGAGTGGTGCGCGGAGATGGACGTGGACGAGATACATGGAAAGACCTTTTTACATCCGCATATAGGATCTGCGGTACCTGGTTTCGGACACGTTTTCGGAAGCCGTATTGATCCCGACCCGGGTCCGGTCGTATCGTCGGATGAATCATGCATAGGTTTCATGATCCGGAGAGGCTTGGATGCTTAACTTACTCGGCCTCGATGCGGTGGCTGAATCCGTGTACCGCGGGATTCTGGACAGACCGCAGGATGTCGACGATTTGTGCGACCGGCTGAAGCTGACCGAGAAAGAGATTCGCGACGCACTCGACCGGCTCAGCGAGATGGCACTGGTACGTCCCTCCACGGAGGATCCCGGACAGCTCCACGCGGTCAGTCCGCACGTCGGCATGGAGATACTGCTCGCCCGCCAGCAGGCCGAACTTGCCTCTCAAAAGCAGCGGCTGGAGGCCAGTCGGGCCGCCGCCGCGCAACTCATCCTGGAGTACGACGACCGGCGTGCCGACGCCGGCAGCGCCGAGGCGGGTGTGCGCTACCTGGAGGGCATCGACTCCATCCGCGACCACCTCGCCGTTCTGCGCGAACAGGTCGTCCGCGAACTGCTCACCTTCGCTCCCGGGGGCCCGCAGACCCAGGCCAACATGAGTGCTTCCCGACCGCTCAACCAGCAACTGCTGGAGCGTGGCGTGCAGATGCGCACCGTCTACCTCGACTCCATCCGGAGCTGTACCGACACCATGAAGTACGTGCACTGGCTCACCGAACACGGTTGCCAGGTCCGTACCGTGCCGTCGCTGCCCAACCGGATGATCATCTATGACCGCAAGGCTGCCATCATCGCCGCCCATACGGAGAACACCGCGGCCGGGGCCATGCAGCTCACTTCCCAGGGCGCGGTGACCACCTTGCACGCCTTGTTCGAAAGCGTGTGGCAGTCCGCGGAACCGGTGGTCCGTCAGGCTCGTCCGACTCCGGGCGCCTTGAACCGGCAGCAGGCCGAAGCCCTGCGGCTGCTCGCCCAGGGCCTCACCGACGAGGCGATCGCCAACCGGCTCGGTGTTTCGCCGCGTACCGCACGCAGGATCGCCTCCGGTCTGATGGACGTCCTTGACGCCGACAGCCGATTCCAGGCCGGGGTGCACGCCGTTCAGCGCGGCTATCTGCCGTCCACTCCGCTGTAGCGGGGCGGCGGCCGGCCGTGGCCCCGGCGCCGGTTTCACGTCGAGGCCAGTACGGCCTGTTCGGGCGCGCCCAGCAGGTCCAGGGCCTGTTCGGTGGTCTCCGCGCTGCAAACCAGGTTCCGCTCTCGCGCGGTCAGAAAGCCCTCGGTCACCAGGTGATCCAGCATCGTGAGCATCGGGTCGTAAAAGCCCTGGTGGTTGACCACCACGACCGGCTTCTCCATCAAGGAGAGCTGGTTCCATGTGGCCACTTCCATCAGTTCGTCCAGCGTGCCGATCCCGCCAGGCAGTACCGCGAAGCCGGAGGAGAGCTTGTACATCAGTGCCTTGCGCTCGTGCATGGACCGCACCACGAAAATCGTGCCGCGTGCCTGGTCGGCCCGCTCACGCTCGTGCAGGCTGCGCGGCAGCACGCCGGTGACTGCGCCACCGCCCGCCAGCACACCGTCGGCAACCGCACCCATCACGCCCACTCCGCCGGCTCCGTACACCAGGTCCCGGTCGCGACGCGCGAGCGCCCGCCCGAACTCGTAGGCGTACGCCACATGGTCCTGGCGGGCCCCTGGGCGGGCACCGCAGAAGACCGCGATCCGCTCATTGGTGGTGACCAGCGTCTGCATGGCTCCTCGATTTCTCAGTCGACTGGCTGGCCGTGTCCGGTCAGCGGTTTGCGATCCGTGCAGGCCACCTGCAGTGCAGTGCGCAGCAGGACCCGTGCTCCGGCGACCAGGTCGTCCGGCGCGGTGTCCTCCTGGGGCACATGGCTGATCCCGCCCAGACTCGGAACGAAGATCATTCCGATCGGTGCGATGTCTGCGACGACCTGAGCGTCATGGCCCGCTCCACTGGGCAGCCTCTCGTGCGGCAGGCCCAGCCCGTCCGCGCTTGCCTCGATCGCCGCGCACAACGTCGGGCTGGTGGACACCGGGTCCGACCGGGTCTCGGCGACCACCTCGATCTCGGCGCCGGTGGAGACCTCGATCGCCCGCAGCATGCGGCGCAGCGCCTCCTCGGCGTCTGCCATTTTCCACACGGCCGTGTCCCGCAGGTCCACCGTCAGGCGCACAGTGCCCGCGATGGTGTTCGGGGTGTTGGGGTACGGGTCAACTCTGCCGACCGTCATCACGCGGCACAGCCGGCGCTCCCGTGCCAGGTGCTCGGCCGCCAGGACTATCCGCGCCGCTGCCGTCATCGCGTCCTGCCGGCCTTTCATCGGGCTGGTTCCCGAGTGCCCGGCAGTGCCGCGCACCTCCACGGTCAGCACGGTACGGCCGGTGATCGCCTCCACCACGCCGATCCGGTTGCCGCTGCGCTCCAGCACCGGCCCCTGCTCCACGTGGAGTTCGAGGTACGCGGCGATCGAGCCGGCCGGCCAGCCGGCGCTGCCCAGCGCGTTCAGGTCGCCGCCCGCCAGCCGCAGTGCCTCACGCAACGGCCGTCCGTGGTGGTCGCACGGATCCTGCGGCAGCGAGGCCAGCCTGCCGGCGATCGCCATCGAACCCCAGAATGGCTGTGGGAACAGTGCCCCCTCCTCATTGGCGAAGGCCACCGCGACCGGCTCGTGCACCGGTTTCAGTCCGGACTCGGTGAACGTCTGCAGCACCTCCAGGGCGGCCAGCACCCCGTACGCGCCGTCCAGTCGGCCGCCGTTGACGACGGTATCCAGGTGCGAGCCCATCATCAGCACTTGGTCGCCGCCCTCACCGGCGGCACCAGAGCGGATCACGATGTTCCCGGCTGCGTCCACCGACGCGACGAGCCCCGCTGCCCGGGACTGCTGCATCAGGTACGCCCGCGCCTGGCGGTCGGCGACACCGAATCCCTCTCGGGTGATCCCGCCCGTTGTCCCGTCCGCGCCGATCCGTGCCAGCTCGGCGATGCGCTGCAGCAACCGGTCCGGGTCGATGTCCAGCGTGAGCTGCCCGTCGCGCTCCAGGACCTGGTCGCTCATCACGGGAGAATCCCTTCTGCAGTCCTTGTGGGGCCGGTGGCGGCCTGTCGGTCACGGTGGGTGCCTGGCCGTGGTCGCGGTGGTGCGGTGGCACCTGCTGCGACTTCGCCGTGGACCGGGCGATCGGGCCGACCGGCGCAGCTGCCGGGCCCGGGGCGGCACGATGGTGGGCCCACAACACTCATGTCAGTTCCCCTCCACGGCTATCAGCGAGAACCGGTCTGCCTGCCGGATGTGCATGCCGTCGCCCTCGCGCACCCCGAAGGCCTCGTAGAAGGCGGGGATGTGACCGAGGACGCCGTTGCAGCGGAACTGGGGCGGAGCGTGGGGGTCGTTCTCCAGGCGTTCGCGTGTCCGCTCCGGGGTGCGCTTGCCCCGCCACATCGTCGCCCACAGGAGGAAGAACCGGCGCATCTGGTGCTGTCGCTCGGCACCGGTGGTGCCGCAGGCCGTGAGGTGGTCGGCGAACGCGGCCTGCGCGACGGCCAGCCCGGTGATGTCGGCGATGTTCTCGTCCAGCGTGCGCGCCCCGCTCACCCGCCGCCCGTGTGATCCCTCGGGTGCGTAGCGGTCGTACTGGACCACCAGCGGTGCGGTCCTGCGGTCGAACTCGGCGTGGTCCGCGCCCGTCCTCCAGGCGCGCACGAGGGCGTGCGACATCTCGTGGCAGACGATCGAGCCGAGCACCGCGTGGTCACGGGCTGGATCACCGCCCGCGGTGAACACCGGCGGTCGCAGCAGCCCGGCCGGGACCACCACCTGGTTCAGCCCGTGTCGGTAGTACGCCGTGACCGCCTGCGGCAGCACCCGCCACTCCGAGTGGTCCAGCGGGCCCACCAGCCGGCTGAGCTGACGGGCCAGTTGCCGCGCCCGGCCTCGCTTGACGTTGCCGATGAGGTCGCCCGGGTCGGTGACCAGCGGCACGGGGTCGGTCGCACCGCTCGGACCGCCGATCTCGAACCGCATGGAGTCCAGCAGGGCCACAGCCGCCCGGCGGGTGTCGGGCCGCATCCACCCGGCCTGCTTCAGACTGTCGCGGTAGGTACCGGCCATGCGGGTCACCAGGTCCGCGGCACGGGCGCGGGTGTGTGGGTCCAGGTGGGCGCGCAGGTACCGCTCGCCCACCAGGTCGCCCGCCGCGGTCTGGACGAACGCGGTGGCCCGCAGCCGGCGTGGCCAGGGCCAGCGGGCACCGGTCAGGTCCCGCCAGTAGAAGTTGAAGTGCTCGGTGAAGACCCTGCGCGAACCGAACGGGGCCATCTCGTGGACGTACCGCCAGGCGAGCCAGAGCCGCAGGGAGTCGAGCGAGGTGGTGGCCCACCAGTGCTCCAGGGCAGGCAGGAAGCCGTTCGGGCGCAGCCGCACCCGGGCCGCGCCCGGCACCTGGCCGAGTTCCTCCAGCCAGGCGGACCAGGCAAATCCGTGGTTTCGCCCGGCCAGTTCGGCGGCGGTGGCCGGGCATGTCCGCGCCGCGGCGCGAGAGGTGCTGTCCGGCGGTGCGTGCCCGCCGGACAGCGCCGTCTCGGCCCGCAGGACGCGGGACGCGGCCGTTTCGGCATCGGGCAGCCCGGCGAGGGAGAGCATCGTCGCCACATGGACGAAGTACCGCTCGCGCAGGCGCTCGCTGCGCGCCTCGCGGTACAGCAAGGCGGAAGGCAGGCCGAGGCCGGATGGAGAAAGTTCCAGCAGGTATCCCCGCGTGTCGGCGGCGACGCGCAGATCGACGGCGCCGGTGATGCCCTGTGCCTGCAGCCGGCCCAGCACCCGGGCGAGCGCCTGCCGGTCGGGGGCGCGACGGATCTGCTCCAGGTCCCCGGTCAGGGCCGATGCGCCCAGCTCTTCGATCCGCCGCTCGTCCATGAAGCTCGTGTACAGGTCGGCGATGCGGCAGCCGTCGGCGTCCTGGCCGGGGCTGGAGATCATGGCGGCGACCTCGTCCTGCACCTGTTCGGCCAGCAGCGACAGCATGGTCGCCTCGGCCCGGTGCCCGGGCAGTACGAACCCGTCCGTCCAGCGTCCTGCCGTGTACCGGTAGAAGTCGTCCTGCGGCCGCACGGACTGGTCGAGTTCGGTGTCGAGTCCGGCGTCGATGGCTGTGTGCACGGCGGAGGTGGTCATCGGGCCGTGCTCTTCGCGGGGGCGGCGGCCGGTTCCAGGACGCCGAGGCGGGTCAGGGACTCGGCCGCGCGGACCGAGCGTGTTACGGCGGCGTCCTTGAGCAGTTCGCCTGCTGCAACTGAGCCGCCCGTCTCCAGTCGGCGCAGGGTACGGGCTATCCCGTCCGGTACGGCCAGCGTGTGGCCGTTGACCGACAGACGGGTCCGGCCGCCATCGCTCGGGCCGATCTCGACGGGGACAGAGCTGCGCCGCAGCGGGGCCTCGGGGGTGAGTTGGGCGAGCTCGGCCAGTCGTTGGAACTCGCGGGTCCGTCCGGCGCCACCATGGTTTCGGCCGGCATCGGCCAGCCGTACCGTCTCCGCGGCGGGGGCGAGCGCTGCCAGTCGATCGCGCAGCAGAGCGATCATCTCGGTGAGCGCGGCTGCGGCCTGTTCCGGGTTGTCGCCGCCCAGATGAGGGAATCCGTCGAAGGCCTCGTCGGCCACCAGCGTGTCCACCGTCTCGCGCAGCAGGTCGCGCCAGCCGCGGAGCGCGACGGTGACCGACACGTGCAGGGAGACCTGCTCACCCGCGGCGGCGGCGTGCGGGGTGCCGTACGGCAGGTACAGCACGTCGCCGGGGTGCAAGGTGGTCTGGAGCGTGGGCTCGCCGAGCTGTTCGGCGCTGTAGGTGATGCTGTCGCTGCGACGCCCGGCCGGCGGCTGCCAGATCCGCCAGTCCTTGGTGCCCTCGGTCTGGACAACGAACACGTCCACCGGGTCGTGGTGCGCAGCGTACCCGTCACGGCCGGCCGGGGTCAGGAAGGCCACCGTGTCCACGGGGGCGGCGAAGGCGCGGGTGAAGGCCTCCACCAGGTGGCGAGCGGACGGCAGGAAGTGGTGCAGGTAGTTCCAGGTCACCGTGCCGCCGGAGCGGAACAGCTCGTAGACCTGTTCGGGCACCACCGTCTCGGTGAGCGCGGTTCCTGGTTCGCTCACGACACGGGTGTAGGCCTTGCTGGACACGCCCTGGCCGTTTCTGGCCACCCGCAGGTAGGCGGGCCGGACGGCTTCCATGGCGACGAGATCATCGAGCCGGCGTACCGACAGCAGTTCCCGTGCGCGGGAGGCGTCGAGCGCTCCGCGGCGCAGCAGCGGCCGCTCGCCGAAGTGCTGGGAGAAGAAGCTTGTGGTGTCGCCCACCAGCTCTTCGAGGGTCCAGTCCTTCACGGGTCTCGTCCTCCCGAGGGATGTAGATGCGGCCAGAGGGGCAGCCGAAGCCGCCCCTCTGCCGATACCGGCAATTACTGGATGTTGACGTGGTACGCGGTGGCCAGCAGCTCAGCGGAGGTCTCGATGAACTCGATGTCGTCGAAGGTGTTCTCCATGACAATCAACTCCCTTTTTCTTTTGCCGAGTTGTTCTCGGCGTTGATGAAATAGTGCCGTGTGGCCGGGAGTTAGGTCAATGAGTTGCTGTGGTGTTCAACCGGAATTGTGCGAACGGTTGAACAGGCCGGAATCCGAGCGTGGAACGAAAAAGGGCCGCGTTCCCCCACTGGTGAAGTGGTGGGACGCGGCCGGTTCCGGGTTTTCTGCCCGGACGAATTCAGACGCCGGTGGTGCCGTCGATGCACTCGCGCAGGAAGTCGGCGTGCCCGTTGTGCCGGGCGTATTCGTGGATCATGTGCAGCATCACCCAGCGGAGCGAGACGTCGACGCCGCGCCGGTGTTCGCGCACCACCAGCTCGAGGGAGTCGGCGGCCCTTTCGACACGCCGGGCGTGCTCGACCTCGGCCCGCCAGGCAGCGAAGGCCTCGGACACCTTTGCGTCCTTGGTCTCGTACGCCGCCTGGAAGTCGACGTTTTCGGACCACACCAGCGGCAGGTCGTGCTCTGCGCCGACGACCCGGCGGAACCAGGCTCGTTCCACCTCGGCCATGTGCCGGACCAGGCCCAGCAGGGACAGGGTGGACGGTGCCACGGACCGGATGCGCAGTTGGACGTCGCTCAGGCCGGCGCATTTCAGCTCCAGCGTCTGGCGGTGGAAGTCCAGGTGGCAGCGGAGCATCCTGCGCTCGTCGGCGATGGTGGGCGGGGGGATCCGTTCGACGGTCATGGCCTCACCCTGTCGGGCGGCTCACGCAGCGGCCTCGAGCAGACCGATCCGCGCCAGGCCCTGCGCCATCCGGGTCGCACGCTCGGCGGCCACCCCCGGGAAGACGTCGGCGGCGGCCGTCTCCTGGCCCGCTGCCATGCCTGCCAGGATGTCGGCCACCGGTGCCGGTACGGCGATCCGGTGGCCGTTGACGGTGAGCTGAACCCGTCCGTCGGCGGGCGTGCCGAACTCCACCACCGCATCGGTGCGCCGCATCGGGGCGTCCGCCTCCAGGGCATCCAGCCGTGCGGTGCTGAGGAAGGTGTGCCCGGCCGAGTTGCCCGGCATCCGCCGGCCCAGCTCCGCCAGCCGGTCAAGCTCCGAGCCCGGCGCCACCGCGGTCAGTCGCTCGGCCACCGCCCGCAGCTTCTGTGCGAACAGGGCCTCGGTGCCGGCCTCCCGGTCCGCGCCGATGAAGGGGAACTCGTTGAACTGCGGTTCGCGGACCAGTTCCTCGAAGGTCTGCTTGAGCAGGTCCTTCCACATCCGCGGGCGGACCATGATGGACAGGTGCACCGAGGCCAGTTCCTCGGCCGCCGCCGCGTGCGGCGTGTCGTAGGGCAGGTAGAGCACGTCGCCCGGCTCCAGGAGCACGTCGATCACCGGCTCGCCGAGCTGCTCGGCGGTGTACGAGGCGGCCTCGCCCTTGCGAACCTCGGCCGGGTTCCACAGCCGCCACCGCTTGGTGCCCTCCGTCTGCACGATGAACAGGTCCACCGGGTCGTGGTGCGGGGAGAAGCCCTGTTTGCCCGCCGGGGTCAAGAAGGCCACGCAGTCGGTCTTGGCGCCGAACCGGTCGCTGATGACCCGGGTGAAGGAACGCAGCGAGGAGTCCAGGTGGTTGAGGGAACTCCACACGATGGTGGCGCCGGCCCGGAACAACTCATACACCTTCTCCGGCACGATGGCGTCGGTGAGGTCGGTGCCCTGGACGGTGACGGTCTGGGTGAATCCCTGGTCGGGGACTCCGGCGCCCTTGAGGTTGGCCCGCAGATAGGGCGGGCGGATGACCTCCAGCTGGACGAGCTCGTCCAGCCGGCGCAGCGAAAGGATCCCTTGGGGGTCCTTCAGTGCACCCTTGCGCAGCAGCGGCTTCTTGTTGAAGTACTCGGCGAAGAATTCTTTTTCGTCGCCGACCAGGTCGGCGAATGTGTGGCTCGTCATGCCGAAATTCCATTCCAGGTGGCCCGGTTCGTCCGGGAGCAGGGGTCAGTGACGGAGGGCGGGCGCGTCGCCGAAGACCGTCCCGGGGCCGTGGTCGCGGCGGAACTGGTCCAGGTTCTGCTCGAAGGCGGGATCCTTGGCCGCCAGACGCTCGGCCAGCAGCCGGACCCGGTTGGGTGTCCAGGTCTGCGGGTCGGCCAGGAGCTGCGGGGTGCCGGTCAGCAGCAGCATGCCGGCCTCGGTGTGGCCCCGCTGAAGCCAGGAACGCCAGATCGCGTCGCGGTCGGCCTCCTGCCCGGCGAAGAAGGCCGTGGCCCTGGGGTGCGGTCCGGTGGGCAGCGAAGCGTCGGGGCGGTCCGCCGTGCGCAGCACCACACGCCGCCCGGTCAAGTAGGCGATCCGGATGCCCTTGCGGACCGCGAAGTTCAACGCCTCGGCGGCGGTGTCCACGATGGGCTCTGCCTTGTCGTTGAGGGAGGTGTTGCACACGATGGGCACTCCGGTGGCTGCCCAAAAGCCCTCGATCGCCCGGTGCAGCAGCGGATTGTCCTCGGCGGTGAGGGTCTGGTGGCGGGCTGTCCCATCCAGGTGCAGCACGGCCGGCACCTGCTCCCTGACCTCCGTGCGGACCCGGGCGGCCTCCAGCATGTAAGGGGAGGGCCGGTCCTGCTCGAACCACTCGTGCGCGTACTCGGCCAGCACGATCGGGGCGACCGGCCGCCACCACTGACGCTGCTTGTACTCGTTGAGCCGGTCCTTGGTCTTCTCCGAACGCGGATCGCCGAGCAGGCTGCGGTGGCCCAGGGCCCGCGGCCCCATCTCGGCCGCCCCGTCGGCCCAGACCAGCACGTCGTCGGCGAGGTCTTCGGCGAACTGCTCCGGCGTGAAGGCGGACACCTCCTCGACGTACGGGGCGAACGCCGTGAGCGCCGCGTCCACGTCGGCTGTGCGCAGTTCGTTGCCCTGGTAGGCGGTGGCGATACGCAGATCCGCCTCGTCGAAGGCGCCCGTGCCGTACAGGCCGAGCAGGCCGAGGCCGAGCGCCACCCCGGAGTCATTGGCGCAGGGCGGGGTCAGCAGGCCGCGGAAGCCGAATCGGTCGAGCATGTGCGTGTTGGCCTGCACGTTGAGTGCGAAACCGCCGCTGATGGACAGGTAGCAGTCCTCGGGCCGTACCCCGCCCAGCGCGCACAGCTTCTCGATGGTGCGGACGGTGATCAGCTCGCAGCACTCCTGCACCACCTTCATCACGGCGCTGTGCAGGTTCTCCTCGGCGGTGAACCGGGCGTCCGGGGCCGACCCGCCGAGCTGCCGCCCCGCCTCGGCCAACACCCGCTTCACCAGGCCGAAAGCCGCCGCCCAGGGCTGCACATGGCCGCCCGGAAGGCTGACCTGCGCGATCTCGGCCGCGGCGTCGAAGACGATCGCCGTGTCGCAGGCCGAGGCCAGTGCCATCAAAGTGCCCGGCTCCTTGCCCAGCAGCCGATCAGCCGCGTGATACAGCGGGGCGGGCGACTCGACCGAGGTGAACTGCAGCGTGCCGCGCACTGATACGCAGCCGGCATAGTAGGCGGGCGGCAGTTCCCGCTCCAGAACCAGGTCGGGGGCGGCGTCCACCGCCATCGCGATGATGTTCGCCTCCTTGAACAAGCGGGTGTCCAGCAGCAGTCCGCTGAACAGGTGCGCCAGGCTGTGCACCGGCAGTGCCTCGGCGCCCTCGGGCACCGGCAGCGGCGCGTACCCGGGCAGGCCCGGAGTGCCCCAGCTCACCGAGACGTCGGCGAGGGTCAGCCCCTCACCGGCCAGCAGATGGCTGAGGAAAGCCTCGGCCCGCTCAGGGGTGTAGAGGGGCCACGAGTGGTGCTTCTGCCCGCTGATCCGCTCCAGCTCCCAGTGCCGTACCAGTTCCACGGAGCCGGGGCTGCGCCGCCACAGGGACATGTTGTGGTCGTGGCGCGGGGAGATGACAGCCCGTTCGCCGGGCGGCGTCAGGTAGGTGGAAAGGATGTATTCGACGGCGGGATCCGGTTCCGCGTGCGGACGCGGACGGGGTTCAGAGTGCGGCACGGTCGTCCTCCTCGGTCATGTAGCGGGACCACCAGCCGAGAATCGCCTCGTAGCGGGCGACGCGGTGGCTGGGCAGACCGGTGCGGGACATGTCGTGCCCCTCGCCGGGGAACAGCAGCATTTCGACCGGGACACCTCGCATCTTCAGCGCCACGAACATCCGCTGCGCCTGTTCCATCGGTGTGTGCCGGTCCTCCTCGGACTGGATGAACATCATCGGGATCTCGATCTGGTCGACGTAGGTGATCGGGCTGATCTCCGACCACCGCTTCGGATCCGCCCCGTACAGTGCGATCGAGTTGTTGACCCCGTCATCCGCCGAACCGAAGTGGCTGTCGATGGCGTAGCAGCCACGCTCGCCCATCGCCGCCCGGAACCGCTCGCCGTGGTGGGCCGCCAGCCAGGCGGACATGTAGCCACCGAAGGAGCCGCCCTGCACCCCCACCCGCCGGGAGTCCAGGTCCGGTTCCTGCAACGCGGCATCCAGCAGAGCCAGCAGGTCGGGAGCGGTCTTGAAGGCCAGGTCGTCGGCGGCCCACCGGCCGTGCGCCTGCCCGTAGCCGGAGGTGCCGCGCGGGTTGCCGAGCACCACCGCGTAGCCGGCCGCCGCGTAGACCTGCGCCTCCTCGAAGGAGGCGGGGCCGTTGAGCGTATAGCCCCATTGCGTGTACGGGCCCCCCTTGATCTGGAGCAACACCGGGTGCGGGCCGGGCCCAGCCGGGCGGACCAGCCAGCCCTGGAGCTCGTAGCCGTCCGGGGCGTACGCGGCGAACTCCTGCACCGGCCGTAGGTTCGCGCGGGCCCGCAGGTCAGCTCCGAAGGAGGTGAGCTCCCGTTCTACCCCCTCGTGCAGCACCATGAGGTCGCCGGCGCTGTCGGCACTGGACATCACGGCGGCCACGGTCACGCCGTCGGCGCTTTCCGCCACCGCGAAACCATTGACCTGGCGGCGGCCGGTGATAACCGGTTTCGCCTCGCCGCCGTCGTAGGGCACCAGGATCAGGTGCACCTCACCGTGCCAGTCGTTGGCGAAGTACACGCCGTCCCGGGCCGGCTGAATCATCAGCGACGAAAAGCTCAGGTGATACGGCTCCGGGTCGGTCAGCCGTACCGGCTCTGCGGAGCCGTCCGCGGGCACCGACCACAGCCCGTAACTGCTGGCGCCCACGGCCCGGTTGTCCTCAGTGAGGGTCTCCGCGGCAAAAACCACCACCGTTCCGTCGGGAGAGAACAGCGGACAGCTCATCTCCAGGCCGCCATGGGTGAGCGGACGCAGACCCCGGCCGTCCGGGGCGCAGACCCATACATCCCGCCGCAGATCGTCGGCGTGCGTGTCGTGCCGGCCGGAGACGAAGGTGAGCAGGGTGCCGTCCGGGCTCCAGGACACCTCGTCGTGGTCGAAGGAGCCGCTGGTGACCTGGACGGCGCCCGGGATGCGGGTGAACGGCAGCGAAGCAAACGGGTCGGTGACGAAGACATGGCGCGGCCGGTCGAAGGTGAAGCCCTGGCCGTCGGCCATGTAGCGCAGGTCGGTGATCCGGCGCGGCCGCTCCCTCCCGGGAGGCACGCCGGGCAGATAACGGCCCGGTTCGGGCACTCGTGCCGTATATGCCAGCCGGGATGAGTCCGGGCTCCACACCGGCCGGCCGGCACCGAGCGGGAGATCCGTCACCGGGAAGGGGTCACCGCCGTCCATGGGCAGCAGGTGCACCTGGGCGGGCCCGCCGCCGGGCAGCGGCCGCAGGAAGGCCAGCCAACGCCCGTCGGGAGAAAACGCCGGGGCGCCGTCGAACGGGCCCTTGGTGAGCCGGCGGGCCGGTGCGGACCCGTCGGTCGCGGCCACCCACAGCTCCGTCGCGTTGGCATCGGCGGCCAGGTCGGGTGCCGTCACACTGACGGCGGCCAGACGTCCATCGCCGGACAGGGTGGGCCGTCCCATAATTCGCAGCAGATCGATATCCGTAGGGAGCATGCAAGAAAGGTAGAAGTGGAATTCCTGTCGGCTCAACTGCGTTCAACTGCTCTGCTCAACTGTCCAAAACGGCCGGTTGAGCAGAGCAGTTGGCAGCCGGCCCGGGCTCCGGCACCATCGGACGCTCCGGCAATGCGAGCCATGCGAGCGGCTGCGAAAAAAGGGAAAAGGTGAGGTTCCCGGTGAGGTTCCCAACAAATGGCCCCCTGGCGAATCCGGGTTTCCGGCGGCTGTGGACCGCCGGATTCGTCTCGGAAATCGGCGACTGGATGTTCATGATCGCCATGCCGGTGTACGTGTACCAGCTCACCGGTTCGGTCACGGCCACCGCAGCCAACTTCATCCTGGAGCTGCTGCCCGGCCTGGCGCTGTCCCCCGTGGCCGGAGTCCTCGCCGACCGCTGGGACCGACGCCGCCTGATGGTCGGCGTCAGCACGCTCCAGATCGTCGCACTGCTGCCGCTGCTCGCCGTCGACGGTCCCGGCCAGCTCTACCTGGTCAACCTGGTCACCTGCGTCCAAGCCGCCCTCGCCACGGTCTTCCAGCCCGCCAAGTACGCGCTGCTGCCCTCACTGGTCGAGCCTGCCGACATCTCCGCCGCCAACGGGCTGACCAGCCTCAACGGCAACCTGGCTCGGCTGCTGGGGGCCTCGCTCGGCGGCTTCGTGCTCGCCGGACTGGGCCTGCCCGGCATCCTGCTCATCGACGCAGCCTCCTTCCTGCTGGCCGTCCTGCTGCTCTCCCGTCCCTTCCCCGTACAGCAACCAGCCGCCGCCAAGGAGCGGGTCTGGCGGGCCTGGGCGGACGGCCTGCGCGAAATCAGAAACCGGCGCGGGCTGCGGCTGATGGTGCTGCCGGTGGGCCTGATCGGTCTGGCCCAGGGACTGTTCGCTGTCCTCTTCGTGGTCTTCGTGACCGAACGGCTGGGCGGCGGCGAGAGCGAGACCGGCCTGCTGCGCGGCATCCAAGCAGTGGGCGGCATGGTGGGCGGCGCCCTGGTCGGCACCCTGGCCCGGCGCACCGACCCCAGCCGGCTCCTCGGCTGGGCCCTGCTGGTCTTCTCCGCGATGACCGCGCTCACCTGGAACAGCACCTACCTGACCACCAGCATCGGCTTCTACGTGGTCCTGTTCGCAGTCCTGGGAGCGCCCGGCATCGGCGTCTTCGCCGGCCGCATGGCCATCGTCCAGATCCACACCTCCGACGCCACCCGCGGACGGGTCCTGGCCAGCTTCCAAAGCGTCTTCGACGGATTCCAGGCCCTCGGCATGATCCTCGCCGGCATACTCGCCGGCCCCCTCGGCCTCCCACTGACCCTCGACATCCAAGCTGCCCTGCTGGGCCTGGCAGGCCTGCTCGCCCTGTGGCACTTCCGACCCTCAGCCCAACCCACCCCCACCACCGGCCCGCCCGCTGACCCTGCCCCGCCCCACGCCTGCACAGCCCCTGCAGCCACCCCCGACAACACGACCCCAACAGCAGCTCCGCCCGCCGGCCGACCGGCGGGAGCAGCGCCAAAAAGGCAGGCCGAGACGATGAGGCGTGCACGGTGAGCAAAGTGGAGGCCGCCCGACATGCAAGCCGGTTGCAGCCGACGCCATGCGCGGCGGTCGCCGACCTCGTGCCCTGACGGGAAGATCAGCCGCTCGGCGACCGAAGCAGATCAACGGGCGGAGACGTCCGCTCCGACCGCTGCAGGCGTGGTGGCCGAACCTGTACGGATACGCAGACCGACCGACCAACAAGCGCGAAAACCCCAGCAGATCATACGCCGGGACAGTACCAGCTCGGTCCACAACCGGCAGGCAATAACGCCGCTCGCGACCGCCGACGGAAACCATGCACCGGTAACTGACCAGTTGCTCCACGCCGACGAAGACACGGTGCCGAACACGACCCACCGATTCAACGAGACCGGCCTGGCCTGCCCAGACCCTCGACGGGCGGAAGGCCATGGCCGCCCGCTCAGAACACCTAACAGAGTGCTGCAACTTGCCTTGAAATGCCAATGCCTGATGGGTCGTTAGCCTGCACATGAGAAGGGGCGAGCAACCGCCGTGGATCGGGACGCGATCCGCATCCGCTTCGCGACCGCCACCTGCGCGCCCTGCCCCGTGCGCGATCAGTGCACCCGATCCACCCAGTACGGGATCCAGGCGGTTGAGGTTGCGGACCGCGGCCAGCACGTGTGTCGAGTCCGTGCGCTGCCTCCCTCCGGAGCTGACCAGCCCCAGCTCGGCGAGGCGCTCCAGCAGCAGGTCCAGGACCCTCGCTTCCATGCCATGCGCCAGCAGCCGGGCCCGGATCCTCATGGCCAGGCAGCCCTTGGGGAACGCCGCGCGAGCCACATCCCGCGTCAGGGCGGGAACCTCCGCTCCTGAGTCCGAGCGCATCGACACCGCCGCACCCCCCAGTTCCCCGCGGCCGGACACCCAGCTCGTGCCCTTGAAACCGTCGCACAACACGCCCATGGCCCCGGACGCCGCATGCCCCGTGATCACGCTGGCTTCACGCGAATTGGGCAACAGGGTCATCGAGACCGACTACAACCGCAGGCGCCTGCGCAGGCACCCCGAGTGGGGCTACCTCACGCCCCACGAGACCCGCCAGCGCCACCACGAAACGAAACCAGACCACGCCCTCGCCACGTGGCAGAGCCTGAGCTGTCCCGAGTTTCGTAGAGTCCGGTGATCTTGTTTCAGGCGGACTGCGGGAACGGTTCCTGTTGTCGCCACCAGTTGCGTTCGCACTCGGCGGGCGGTACGTAGTCGAGGGCGGAGTGGAGCCGTTCCTCGTTGTACCACGCGGCCCACTGGAAAATCGCCCGCTCGACCTGGTCGAAGCCGGTATAGGGGCCTTGCATCTCGATCAGCTCGGCCTTGAACGTGCCGTTCAGCGCCTCGGCCATCGCGTTGTCATAGGAATCCGCGACCGAGCCGACGTGGAATCCGCGACCGAGCCGACGGACGCGGCGGCACCGACCGCGGCGAGCCGGTCGGTGTAGCGAATCGACACGTATTTTCGCGAAGCCGTGCTCGACCGCAGCGCGTTCGCGGCTGAGCAGCCGGTTCGCGTCCTTCTCCGCCTTGGTGAGGCGGTGGCCGCGGGTGGCCTTGCGGCCGGTGATGATCACCGGGTCGTCGTCGGAGTGGTCATCGAGGCCGACGAAGCCGAGGTCGGCCAGGGCTGCGAGCCCGGCCTTCCGCAGGTGTCCGGTGATCTTGTTGTGGCGGGCGGTGGTGGTCTCGCTGGAGCGGCCGGGCTTC
Source organism: Streptomyces chromofuscus (assembly GCF_015160875.1). Lineage (NCBI taxonomy): Bacteria > Bacillati > Actinomycetota > Actinomycetes > Kitasatosporales > Streptomycetaceae > Streptomyces > Streptomyces chromofuscus. The sequence continues at coordinate 74,758 of NZ_CP063374.1, forward strand.
GCCGCCGAGATCCAGATCAGGTTGGCCTTGTCATCGGTCAGGGCGAGAAATAGCAGGCTATGAGCCTTGTGTTTGCCGCTGCAATTCTTCCGGTTGTCCGTCCCGGTGCGGCGGCGGGTGCGGGTGCGGACGAGAGTGCCGTCCAGCAGCACCACGACAACCGCCGATCCTGGCGATCTTTTTCAGCGCCCGGTCCAGGCGCGGAGCCCGGGCGGCGAGCAGTTCGACGACCTCCTGCAGCCAGCGACGCACGGTGGAAGCGGAGACGTTGTTGCCGCCGGCCATGTCGGACAGGCGCTGGTCATGGCGGAGCACGGCGAGCACGATGACCGCCTGGTTACCCGGGTCCGCCTTCCGCCAGCGGGTGCCCCGCTGTCTGCGCCGGGCACGTATCAGGTCGGCGACGAGAGTGATGGTCGACTTCGACACCGGAAGCCGAACCTGATAGACAGCGTCACGCGAGCCCTCGGAGGGGCGGGATGCCTTCACACACACTCCAACTCCCGCTGCGGGCCGTCGCGTTACGCCCACAACCGGCCGGTCTGCCGCCGCCCCGATCGATCAGCGCGGCAGGTAGCGGCCCGCCCCGGTCCTCGCCAGCCGGCCCCGGTCGGACAACTTACGCAACTGACCACGGACCGGCTCGACCTTGCCCGGCGTCGTCTCGCGGCCCAGGGCGATCGCGACATCCTTGGCCATCACCGGCCCGCCCGCGCCGGCCACGATCTCCACGATCCGCCGGTACTCGGGCGTGAGGACCTCCACGCCCATGCCCTCGGCACGGTCCGGCACCAGCCGCATCCCGCCGGCTCCCGGCCCGACCACCACCCGCTCCGGCTCCGGCTCCGGCTCCGGCTCCGGCTCCGGCTCCGGCTCCGGCTCCGGCTCCGGCTCCAAGATCCTCGACTGTCGACGCCCGCCGTCCGTGGCCTCGGCCCACTGGCCGAACACCACTTCAGCGGCCTCCAGCCGGGCCACCTCCGACTCAATCCCGGCCAGTTCCTTGCGGAGCAGCTCGGCCCGATCCGCCAGCTCGATCCGCCGCTCGATCGTCCACGTCAGCACGTCCGTCATCCACCTCCCTCCCGCCGCGGAACCTACGGAATGCCCAGCCCCGTCGCCCGAGAACCCCGGAATCCGCCCCCGACGGACGATCGCCTGCTACTGATCACGCCCGCAACCAGCGCGAGCACACCATCCCCAGCTCAAGGGGCGAACAGCTTCCAGTGCCCCTCAGAGACGACTTCGACGCTGCTGTCGGTCACCTTGATGGCGGTCTCGTCGTCGATCGCGTACCCCGGTCGCGGGATCCCGGCGGCCCACTTCTGCGCGTTGGCCATGGAGTTGTCCGCGAGATTCTCGTGGTCCAGATGTGGGAAGATCGAAAAATCGACCATGCCCAGCGCACCGTCGCCACCGGTGGGCGGCTTCCAGACGTAGGACTCGCTGAAGTCCTTCCCGACGCTGGGGGCCATCACCATGCTCCCGGCGCTCGCTCCCACATAGACCGTCTCGCGTAGGGACGGCAGCAGGTCGGCCAGCCCGGACTGCCGCATCCAGTGACACAGATACAGGGCATCGCCACCACCTGCCAGCAGGACGTCGGCCTCTCGGACCCAGGGGAGCCACAGCTCCTTGCCGAGGCTGGGCAGCGCGGTGAGCTCCAGCACCCCCAGCGACTTCCAGCCCACTTCACACAGGGAGATGACGGATCGTCCACTGATGAACCGCCATGCCGAACCGACACCGCCGGGCATGGCATACACCGCGGTAGGAATGCACAGGGCGTTGGCCTCGGCAACCGGTTTGCCCAGCAGGTCGACCAGCGCGTCGTGGATGCTCGCGTTCTTGATGCCGGCGGATGTGAGAAGAAGCCGCACGATACCTCCCGATTCGAATGCGATGAAGCGGTCTGACATACAGACCTGGTACCACCGCGAAACTCATCGCTGCCGAACAGAATCCAGCTCCCGCAACAGGCCGCTTGCCGCGTAGGACCGCTCGGGCGCTTGCAGCACGCGCGAACAGCGGCGGGTTGGTTCCGGCGAACACGCCGTGGCAGGCGATCACCTGGTGGCGATCACGCCGCCGACCAGGGACGAGTACCGCGGCCACCGGTCACACCAGACCCGTGACCAGCGACTTCAGGATGAGACAATCTCATTCCATGCGGCCGACGGGGCCTTGGCGGCGGGCCGCGGGTGGCTATGGCGGGCGCAGTCTGGCCGTCTCCGCTACGCGTAGCAGGTGCCCGCGGTCTCCTGGCGCGGCGAGCAGCTCCTGATCCTCGCCGGAGACGAGCCTGGTGAAGCAGGCCGAGGCCCGCAAGAAGACGCGCGCCCAGTCGGGTACGGGGTAGGCGGCGCAGCCGTCGGTGTAGCGGGCGCGGTCGTGCAGGGCCACGGCGGCTGCGGTGTCGTCGTAGTCGCGGGAGCGTGCGGTGGGGAGTTGCTGGAGGGAGGCGCCGGTGCTCAGCGCGGTGGCAAGGGCCGCGGCCAGGCGAGGACGTGCGGTTGCCGCGTGAAGGCGGTGGGCGACTCGCTGGGCGGTGTGCTCGGTGAGAGGCGGGGGCGGTGGGCGGTGCCGCCAGGCGATCGTAGGCGGCGTGCACGGGGCGGTGCAGGGGCGGGGACTGTCGTAGGAGATGAGACGGTCCAGTGCGGGCAGGGTGAGCCACCGGCTGGTCGGCCCGTCGGGCTCGTCTGCGGGCGTGGGTTCGGCGATAGGCGTGCCGTAGTTGTGGCGGCGGGCGGCCTCGAAGTCGGCAGTGAGGGAGTAGTCGGCCGTCCGCAGGGCCTGCTTCAGAGCGGCGGGAAGGTAGGGACGGTGGCAGACCAAGGTCAGGTGGATACCGGTGAGGGCCTGTAGCTGCAGGAGGCGCATCGCGCGGCGGGTGGTGAGGCGGTGGGCGCGCAGGACGGTCAGCCGGGTGATGGGCAGGGCCGTCGTCCAGGCGGCGGCTTCCCAGGCGGGCTGACGGCCGCCGGGGAAGCGGCCCCGGAGCAGGGGCGGTTTACTCAGGGCGGCGAGAAGGTCGTGGGCGAGGCCGGTTTCGCTGGTGGTGCCCGGTCCGGGGTGCAGGGTGATCCGGCCTGACGGCGGATGGTGGGCGGCCAGTGCGGTGTGCGTGTGGATGACGTCGTCGCCGGGTCGATGACCACAGTGACGGATGGCGGTAGCACGGTGAGCGGTGTGGTGGTCAGGTGAGGCGGCTGAAAGCCCAGCGCAGCAGCTCTTGGCCGACGCGGGGGCGGCCAGGGCGGGCCAGTGCGGTGCGGGTGTGGGCGGTCAGCTGGGCCCAGGCGCGGAAGTTGCCGTGGGCGGCGTGGCCGTCGGCGAAGGCACCGAAGCCCGGCCGGCGTCACCGCCACCGTTCGCGTGGTGCGGCGAACGCGGGCCGCTCGTGTCGAGCTCCTCGCGTGATCCGACGCCGGTGGACCGTACCGACCGGGTGGAGCAGCCGGCCGGAAGGCCGGGAGTGTCCCGGTCGCTCGCACGGCCCCACAGTCGTCCGGCGCCGGACTGGCGTGAACTCGCCGCCAGGTAAGGCGGTTTCGCCGCAATCGTGGTCTGGGAGCGGCGGTCCTGCTGTGGCACGATGCCCTCCTGGATCACTGCTCACCCAGTGCCGACGCACTGCAAACCCACTGCTCCGGGGGACACATGCGCATCCGCGTCGTCCGCGTCACCGTGTCGGCGGCCATGGCCACCGCTTTGTTGCTGCTCGCCGGGTGTTCCTCCGGCAACCCCTCCGACGAGGTTTCCGGCAACCCGGCGAGCGGGACGACGACGAAGGAGCGGCAGGCGGGACCGGAGGACGCCGCGCTGACGAAGGCCGTACAGGCGTACACCACCGCCTACTTCGACGCAGACGCCCCGGCGGCCCTGGGAATCATGTCGCAGCGCTGCCGGACCGTGGCCGCGCACGAGGCGGAGCATGCGGGAGAAGAGGGCAGGGCCGGGTACGAAGCCGCACTGGCCGATGCCGCCGAGAAGTACGGGTCCCGCGACGCCACCGAGGTGACGGTGGACGAACTGTCGGGCGACCGGGCTCGCGTCTCCTACAAGATCGAGGGCCTCCCGGAGTTCGACCAGCAGGGCCAGCCCTGGATCCGGGAGCAGAACGCCTGGAAATACGACGCCTGCTGACTCCGGACGACTTGACGGCTCAGCCGTCCGAGCGGATTGACGAACAAAACTCACGGCAGCGGCCGTTCCTCACCCTTCGAGACCTCAAGGACGCTGCCACATCGCTGAATATGGTGATCCTGACAGCGCGCCGGAGCGTATGGGCACACGGTCCGGGCCCGTGCCCAGGCCACGGGCCCGCCCACAACGCCGGCGATCCGGCCCCGGACCGCGAAGCGGACGGTCACCCCGGCACAGCAGCCGGAAGCGGGGCAAGACACCACCGAACACCGACAGGAACCGCTGGACCACACCGACGGAGCACCAAACCCTTCCTCACGCATTCCCACCACCGCGCGGGCCGGTGAGAGTTCTCCGCCCGGTTGCTCGGACCCTGGTGACAGTCGTGCTCCACCGCGAGCATGACCTCACGGTGGGCCGCGCCACAGGAGGACAGCCAGTCGGTGACGACCACCCGCGGCACCGCGCGGGTCCTCCTCGGCGGACGGCGGTGTCCCGCCGACACGCTGGATGCACGGCTGCGCGAGCATCCGGGCATCGAGATCGTGTGCCGAGACGGCTCCGCGACCTACGCCGAAGCCATCCGCCGCGCCCTGCCCGACGCAGTCCAGGTCGCCGACCGGTGGCACCTGCGGCACAACCTGTGCGAAGCCGCCCTGGGCGAGGTCAAGGCACACAGCACCTGCTGGGCCGCCCTACTGGACGCACCCATCTACGACGGGCCCGCGCGCAGACGACCCTGGAACGCCGGCACCAGGTCCACAACCTGCTCGAGAAGGGCGTGGGCCTGCTCGAGTGCGCCCGCCGACTGCAGCTGGCCCTGAACACCGTCAAGCGCTACGCGCGGGCCGACCGGCCCGAGCGGATGCTCCGCGTCCCCACATACCGCGCCGGCCTCGTCGAACCCTACCGCGAGCACCTGCGCAATCGCTGTGGCCGACGGGCAGGTGCGAGTGCGACGCCCGGGCCCGACGGCCGCACCGTCCGCAGTGGAGAACGTTCCCTTCACAGCGACCCTGAACGTCCCTCGCCCGGTCTACACCAAGAAGCGGTACGACTTCGACTCGGCAGCCGCACGACCGGTTCGCGGTGCGCACCTCCCCAGCCTCTCCCCCGACGGACAATCCGTCGCGTTCACCGCTTCAATGCTCTGTGGGTGATGCCGATCGGTGGCCGTCCGCGCAGGCTGACGCAGTCGTCTGTGGGTGATGCCGATCGGTGGCCGTCCGCGCAGGCTGACGCAGTCGAACGCGCACGGATGCATGCAGATGCCGTCCTGGGCGCCACCCCGCAGAGCGTCTGTGCGGGAAGCCGCTCGCCGAACGCCGCGTGCATCGCCCGGCCGAGGATTTCGAGTTTGCCGAGATCGTGGTCGCCGACGTACGAGCCCAGCCGAACCACGTGCTCGAAACCGAGCCCGCCCCCCTCGAGAGCGAGCCGCAGGTTGGTGAGGGACAGGTCGACCTGTGCGGCGAAGTCGCCGGGCACCGGGGCTCCGGAGCTGTCGGAAGCGTATTGGCCGGCGATGAAGACGAGTTCGCCGGGAGCGGACACGGCATGGCTGTGGCCCAACGGGGTGGGGTCGTGCAGCGTGGCCGGGTTGGTGACGACACGCTGGTCGCTGGTCACTGGGAGTCCTCTCCGTGAAGTGGAGAGCGGCGGCGGTGGCCGACGCAAGCGTGCGCGCATGTCCTTACAGCGTGCCGCCGCTGCCGTCGCCGCCATCCCATCGTCACCCTGCGCGGACGCCGCGCCAAGAAACTCGTCCTGACGGGCGCGGCGGCGACCGGCCGGACTCCGCCGGGAGAGCGGTTGGCGGACATGTGACATGGCGAAACGCGCCATGCCGAGCTATGGCGCTGCACCGACCCCGCCCGGTAGACGAGGGCTTCGGCAACGGTCGTGACGAAGCCGGCCGTCATACGTGTGCACTGAGAGGGTTGGATCAGGCAATGAGACGCAGATCCAGGACAGCGGCCGTCGCAGCGGCCGCTGCCGTGACCATGCTGGTCACCTTGGTACCGGCCGCGGCCGAGCCCGCGCCGGTACGCGGTACCGATCCCGGTGGCGGTCGTTCGGTGGGGCCACGGGCGGTCGCACCGGGGCAGCGCGTGATCACGCTGATCAGCGGCGACCGCGTTGCGTTCACGGGGAGCGCGGACGCGCTGCAGGTCGCAGGGGTTACTCCGGCCAGAGGACGCGAGCACATCGCGTTCACCCGCGTCAGGGCCGGCGGCCATGAGTATGTGATCCCGGTCGATGCGGCGCAGGCACTGGGCACCGGCCGGCTCGACCGGCAGTTCTTCGACATCACCGCACTCGTCGCGCAAGGGTTCGATGACACGGCCCGCGCCGACATCCCGCTGATCGCGACGGCGCAGGCGGGCCCTGCCCTGCGCGGTTCGACGCAACGGGAGGCGTTCTCCTCGCTCGGACTGACGGCGCGCACGGTACGCAAGTCCGAGACGGCGACGGCCTGGCGCGGCTTCGTGGCCGCCGCGGACGGCGCGTCGCGCACCGCTCGCTCCACGAAGCTGTGGCTGGACGCCAAGGCAGAGGCCAGCTTGGACCGCTCCGTCGCCATGACCGGCGCACCCTCAGCCTGGGCCAAGGGCCTCGACGGCAAGGGCGTGAAGGTCGCAGTGCTCGACACCGGCTACGACCCGCATCACCCCGACCTGAAGAACAAGGTCGGTGCCCAGCGGAACTTCACCTGGGACGAGGGCATCACTGACCTGAACGGGCACGGCACGCACGTGGCCTCGACCGTCGCCGGCAGCGGTGCGGCATCCGGCGGGCGGTACAAGGGCGTGGCTCCTGGGGCCGAGCTGCTCGTCGGCAAGGTTCTCGACTCGGGCGGCACGGGCGACATCAGCTGGATCCTCGAGGGCATGGAATGGGCCGTCGCCCAGGACGCCGACATCGTGTCCATGAGCCTCGGTATCGGGGGTGCGAGCGACGGAAGTGACCCGCTCTCGCAGGCGGTCGAAACCCTCTCGGCCGACGGCGGCCCGTTGTTCGTCGTCGCGGCGGGCAACGACGGCGCGCCGCGCACCATAGGCTCGCCCGCGGCGGCGCCCAGCGCCTTGACCGTCGGATCGGTCACCAAGGACGGCACGATGTCGTCGTTCTCCTCTCGTGGCCCCGCGGTGACGGACGGCGGCGTCAAGCCCGAGATCACGGCGCCAGGCAGCGCGATCACCGCCGCCCGCGCCGCGGGTACGCTCGATCCCGCGGCGGACAGTGAGTCCTACGCGACGATCAGCGGCACGTCGATGGCAACCCCGCACGTCTCCGGAGCGGCCGCCATATTGAAGGGACGGCACCCTGATTGGGACGCCCGGCGACTCAAGGCGGCGCTGGTCGCCACCGCGGACCCGGTCCCTGGCGCAGGGGTGTACGAGCAGGGCGCCGGCAGCGTAGACATCCCCGGGGCGCTGGCCTCCCGGGTCACCTCCGTCCCCGCCGCCGTCTCGGCCGAACTGGTGTGGCCGTACCCGGCGGACGTGACCCGGTCGGTGACGTACCGCAACGACAGTGGCAAGGACGTACGCCTTGCCCTCTCCGTCACCGGCAGCGCGCCGATCTCCCTGGCCACCCGGAAACTGACGGTACCGGCGGGCGGCTCGGCCGAGGCCGTCGTTCACGTCGACACGGCTGGTGCGAGGGCCGGGGCCCACAGCGCCTGGATCACTGCGCACGGAAGTGACGGCAGCAGGGTGCGGACGCCTGTCGGTGTCCATGTGCAGGGGCCGAGTGCGACGCTCCGGCTCGAACCCGGCGCTCAGCGGCCCGGAGTCGAGGCGACGTACACCAACCTCGTGGTGCAGAACGAGCAGACCGGCGCGGCGGAGCTGGTCGACCTCAGCACGGGCTCCAAGGAGCTGCGGCTGCCGGTCGGCGACTACCGGGTCTTCGGCGGGGTGTGGGAGTACGTACGCCTCGGCTCGGTAAGCGTGCCCGACAGGTCTGTGGTCGTCGCCCAGCGGGTCTCCCTCACGGGTGACCGCACGCTGAGGACGGACATCTCCGCCGCGAAGCCGGTCACCATGGGCATCGACGACCCGGAGATGCGGCTCAACGAGTACGGCTCGGCAGCGGGTCTGATCTCCACGACCGGTGACGGCGCTCCTGCCGGGCTGGTCGCACCGCTGTACAACGGCCCTTACCAGATGTACGCGATCGGCAGCGGCCGCATACCCGGGCTGACGTATTTCTCCGCGGCGTCCTGGGAGAAGCCGCAGGTGCTTGCCACGACCTCGTCCGGCGGTGGCCCGCTCGACATCCCGGTGCAGCTCGTCTCCTGGCAACGGCTGGAGTGGGACCTCGAAGCGAAGGTCGTCGACGCAGGCACGGCGGAGAACCTCGAAGGGCTAGAGCTCAAGGACCGCATCGTGCTCTACGAACAGGACTGGAGCCTCCCGTGGGAGGAGGCGGACCGGCGGTACGCCGCGATAAAGGCGCGGCAGCCGGCCGCGATACTGCTGGCGGGGTCGGCGTCGATCGACCCCGCCGACCCGACTCTGGGCATCGGCGCAGAGGGGGTGGCGCTGCTTCGCGCACGACTGGCCAAGGGCGAAGTGGCGCTGCGCATCAAGGGTGAACGAAACGCCGAGCGAACCTACTTCACCTTCCACACCCACGACGACGGCATCCCGGCCGGGGCACACTGGCAGCAGCGCCGGGCCGATCTCGCCCGCGTGGAGCACAGCTTCCGCACCACCGGCTTCCCCAACGACCCCAAGACCCTGTACGGCTGGGTGACCCACCGCGGTCTGCACCTGGCGAGGCAGTCGACGGGATTCCGGGCCCCGGACCGGATGACGGCCTACTACACACCTGATGTGCGGTGGACGACAGCCACGTACGAATACATGATCGACCATGTGGGGGCGCTGGGCGCGCAGTATTCCGAACCCACCCTTCACCGCCGGGGACGTACCGCCCACGACCATTGGATGACCGGCCCGTTCAACCCCTCACTGGCGGTGGCGGGAGCGGACGGCCGGCTCCCGGCCACGCGGGACGGGGACAAGCTGCGTGTCGCGCTGCCCATGTTCTCGGACGCGGCGGGCCACCGATCTGATCCGGCGCGCGACCTGGAGACCGGCGAGACGGTGCTGCGCGACGGTTCGGGCCGGGTGATCGCCCGCAACGACGAGCCTGGGCAAGGCGTCTTCGACGTTCCGGCGCGCGGGCAGTGGTACGAATTGGCGTCCACGGCTCATCGGGACCATTCCGACTGGTCACTGGGCACGCACGTCACGGACGTCTGGCGGTTCCGCTCGGAGCACACCTCGAGCGAGCGCCCGCTGGCGCTCATCGACACCCGCTACGACATGGCCGGGCTCGACGGCGACAACTCGGTCTCCGTGGGCCGTCCGTTCACCTTCGGTCTCGGCCTCGCGCGCCAGACAGGTGCACACGGCGGTGCGGGCATCGCCCGGGTCGCGGTCAGCTACTCCACCGATGACGGCGTCACCTGGCGGTCGGCCGCGGTCCGCGGAAGCGGCAGCGATCGGCAGGTGACCGTGCCGGCGCTGAAGACCGGCTGGGTCTCCTTGAAAGTGAGCGCCGAGGACCGGTCGGGGGCGTCCCTCATGGAGACGGTCACCCGAGCCTACCGGGTCGGATGCCCTGCGCACTGGTGCGGTTACGCGCCCGACTGGCCGCACTGGCCGACCGCACGGTAGGACGCCGCGTCTCCCTGGGCAGGTGGCCACCCAGCAGCAGAATGTGTGGAAACGCCGCCCCGCGTGGGCCGTCCGCGGCACCAGCCGCTGGACGGCCCACGTCGTGAGGTCGTTGGCCGCGGGGCATGAGGGCGGAGGCACCCGGGCTCGGCGTCTTCGGTGGCCGAGCGGGCAGCTCAGGATGCTTCGGGTTTCGCGAGCCGAGTGCGGACGTGGCGACCTGCAAACCGCGAGGGCGGCAGGATCCGGGCCGGTCGGGGGCACCACCGACGGTCCCCGGTGCGAAGGGCTTCGCTTGTCCAGATCAAGCTCACGCCGGACGGGCCTCGGCCGGTCGAGACGAACGCCAGGCCGTCGGGACTCCCCTACTACGTCGCGGACGTCAACGGCGAAGGGCAGTTGGAGTGGTCGGCCGACGCGTACGTCAGCCCGGAGCGCTTCCTGGACCGGGCCGGAACGAAGTACCGGCGCCGCAGCGCGTTCGCCTGGCCGCACTCGCCTCTCCCGTCTCGGGCCGACTTGTCCGGTACCGCGCCCTGGACAAAGTCAGGGAAGTGGAGAGTTTCGACAGTCTCACGCCGGTCGTGAAGGCCGGCGACCCCATCGTGCCCACCACTCGGGACTTGGAGTACCCCGCCACCTTGACGCTCCGCCACCCCGTGGTGGCAGTGGCGCGACGCGACCTCAATACGCTGCGTTTCCTGGGCGGTGCGGCGATGTATGAGGTGGGCCCCGATGACCGACCTGACGTACGGGTGCGGCAGGACCGGCAACCGAGCACCCAGTGGCCCGCGGTCACTCACGCCCACGCTGCCACGACGGTGCGCTGCCGGTCGTCCGCCGCTCACGCGAGCGGCGGATCGAGGGGCCCTGACGGCCGGGACGAGAGCACAGCCTCGCCCCGGCCCGGCACCCTCCGGTCGGACCGCCGCGGCGGCAGCTTCGTCAGCACGCACGGGGCAGGGTCTGCCCCACGGTGGTCTCCCTGTCAAGAAGGTGACCGCACCGCTCTGCCCAGACCCCTCAGCCGAAGGTGAAGGAGTAGGCCTTCAGCCCCGGCGAGAGGGTCACGGTGACCACGCCCTCGCGGGGAGTGCTCCCACTGACCAGACGGTAGATGTTGGGCGCTCCGGAGACCCTGTGGCTCGTGGTCTTCCCGTTGATCGTCGAGGTGACGGTGCCGGTGCCGCCCACATTGAGGTGGACGTCGCGGGCGAAGAACGCGAGCTTGATGCCGGCCTGAGGCCCGCTGGTCAGCGATTCGGTGCCGACGTTCCAGGATCCCCGCAGGGCGAACTGGTCCGGCCCAAGTGTCTCCGGGTACTCATATTCGCGGACACCCCTGGTGAGAGTTCCGTTCGCGAGGGCGTACGTGCGTCCTGCACCCAGGCCGATCTCGGAAGTCAGGCGGGTCGTCGGGGTGTCGTCGGGTACATCCGTGGCCGGTGGCAGCTGCGTACCGGGGCGGGCAGTGCTCAAAAGTTCACGGATGAGCGATTCACGGTCGGCGTAACCGCCTTCGCCGACGGCGACGTGCCGTACCCGCCCCTGGGCGTCGATGAGGTACTCGGTGGGCCACGCGTTGTTGCTGAAGTTGTTCCACGTGGTGAACTCGTTGTCGAGCGCGATCGGGTACTTGATGCCCAGGCGTTCGGCACCCGATCTCACATTCCGCAGTTCATGCTCGAACGCGTACTCCGGGCTGTGCACGCCGATGATCACCAGGCCGTGGGAGGCGTACTTCTCATGCCAGGCGTTCACATGCTCGATGGCGCGGTGACAGTTGATGCACGAGTAGGCCCAGAAATCGACCAGGACGACCTTGCCTGCGAGTGAGTCCGGGGTGAGGGGCGCACCCTCGGGGGTGTTCAACCACTGGTGGATCCCTGAGATCTCCGGCGCGGGACCGCAATCGGCAAGGCTGGAGGAAGGCAGTGCCGCACAGCGACGAAGGTCCTGGTTGCCGCCCACCCCGAGAACGTCCGCGAGGCCTCCCCCGTCGAGCGCTTGGTTGATGCGGGCGGTGTAGTCGGGGACGGACCGCTGGAGGACCTCGGTGAGGTTGAAGGTCAGGGCGAAGGCCAGAGCGACGAAGGTCAGACCGGCTACGAACCGGACGCGCCGCTGCCGCTCGCGGAACGCCCGTACGCGTTCCGCGACGCGTCGCCCGGCGAGAGCGAAGCCGAGCAGCGGTATCGCCGTGCCGACCGCGAAGGCGACGGCGAGGGCGATCGTTTCGGCGCCGATCTGTCGCGTCGCACCTGCGACGGTGATGGCAGCGAGGACGGGTCCCGCGCAGGGCACGTACACCGTGCCGAGAGCGAGTCCGAGCAGGAAGCCGCTGCTGCTTCGGACCTGCCGCTGTCCCAGTCGGGCGAAGGGGCGTTCGATCAGGTCCTGCATCGCCGGGAACATCATGGCCGCACCGAGCACGAGCAACACCAGCAGGCCGATCCAGCGGATGATGTCCTTCGGCAGCGGTAGTGCGCCCAGCAGGAGTGTGCCGAACAGTGTGATCGACGTGAAGCTGACGATGAGACCGGCCATGACCGCATAGGGCCGGTTCTTGTGGGTCGGACCTGCCTTCCCGTGGGCGGACGACGTGCTGCCGGACAGAAAGACCAGGGGCAGGACGGGCAGGATGCACGGGGAGATCGCGGTGACGAAGCCGCCGGCCAGTCCGATGAGTATCAGCGTGAGCAAGGCAACTCCAGACACGATGCTGAGGATGATGGCCGCACTTCCGGCCGTTCGCCTGCGGCCGGAGCGGTCCTGCTTCGTCGGCGATGGGGCTGCCAGGACCCTTGCACGGCGTTTCGTCACCTGTCAAACAGGTGACCGGACAGGACCCTCAATCGTCCGCGCGGCGCCCTGAAGGGGTGCGACGGCGGGTAGCCGGCGGGTAGGCCCGGCGGGGGAAGGTGAGCAGCGTAGTCAGTTTACACATAACGATGGGTGGCTTAAGCTGTTCTCGACCAAGGAGGCCGACGATAGCTTCACGCGCGACCGAGTCCAGCCCGACGACACAGCCGCCGGCCGCTGATGTCGTCCTGCGGTTCGTCAACACCCGCTCCGGCGGCCCTCACCAACTGCCCGAGCGCTTCGGCACCGCCGAGGAGCTGCACGCGTGGTTGGTGGAACAGGCCATGGCCTCGGAGTCGGCCATGTCACGGAGGCCGACGCGGCAAGCGCCCGCGAACTGCGTCAAGCGTTGATCACCGTGCTCCTGGCTCACTCCGGCGATCAGGAGACCACCCCCGAACTGCTCGCCGCAGCGGAGGCGTACCTGCGTCATGCCGCCTCCAGGTATCCGCTGGTGACGGTCGTCACCGCTTCAGGAGCCTCCTTGTCATCGGCGCAGGCGGATGTCCCGGGTCTGTTCGGCACTGTGTTGGCACTCAGGCCACCCAGAACGCTGCTGCTGGGCCGCTACGACACCGCCCAACGCCCGCAGTACACCGGCCGCACCACAGTGCTCCCCCAGGCGGCTGCCCGCAGCGTCGCCGCGCGGCTGGCCCCGTCCAAGGGCCCACACCCATGGACCGAATGGACATTCTCCGCCGGGTGGGGCAGCCGGGAGACGTTGGACGTGACCCTGGTGCGGCCCGAGCTGGTCGTGGAAGTCGGCGTCGACATCGCCCGCGATGCCTCGGGGCGCTGGCGGCACGCCGCACGCCGGCACCGCCCAGCGGCGATGTCGGCGGGGCCGGCGCCGGCACGGAGCGCGGCGTAGGAGACCGGGACATGCTGCTGAAGCCAGCGGGTTATGCGATGCCAGACGTCGACGGTGGCCGTGAGCAGCCCAGAACAGCACGCCGAGTGCGATGCCGATGCCGGCTGCGATCGCGATGCAGCGCAGGCTGATGCCCAAGTGCTCGACGAGTGTGGCGCCGTTGTAGCCCTGTACGCCGTCGTGGGTGGTGGACACGGTGACGAACGCGTCCCACACCTTGACCGGCGGCGGAACCAGATTCTCACTCCACGTTCCGCTCGCTGCGAGCAACTGCCACAGGACGAAAAACGGCAGAAGTGAGCCGAACGGCAGCGCGACAGGCGCACGCGAGCCCACGTCCTCCCCGACGGGAGGCGGCGTTCCGGCGGGACGTCGGCGGGTGAGGCCGGATTATCAGGCTTGGACAACGGGGAAGTTGTGGACATGGGGCGTCCCCCATGGAGCGCCGGGACTCGAGCAGCTGTCGTCGACCGACAGGGCGGTCGGCCCCGAGCGCTGGTCAGGCTGGACGAAGCGGAGAAGGGCACCCCTGCGCGAGGGCGCGTCAACGGCTCCCGCAGGGTGGCATCACCGGACGGCGGGGCGCGCCAGAAGGCCTGGATCAACAACAACACGAGCCCGGGCGTCGGCGCAGGTCGATGACCAGGCGTCGCACCAAGGGCTCGGGAATCATGGCCCCTACACCGGCAGCCCCGGCTCCGCACCAAAGGGCGTCCACTTACTGGAACGAAGTGTCCATCGGGAGGGATCGGTGGCCATGCCGACGCGCTCACCCACTTCGTCACCCCCGCAGCCGCCGCACAGGGCGCACCAGGCAGACACGAAGTCGTCTTGCGCGGATCGTCCAGGCAGCCGACGCCATCCTGGCCCCGGGCACCTCGGCCGATACGGCCGTGCTGGAACTGGCCCGCCGCACACCGCGCGCGAGGAGCCGCAGTGGGTCGAGCGGCACGTCGTTCTCTTCTCAGCCGTCCCCGACCTGCTGAACGAGCACCTCGAAGACCTCGTCACCCTGCCGTACCTGCAGCACAGAGGCGCACCGATCGACGCGATCCGGCTCTACCTCGACCCAGTGGTCCTCGACGAGCACGACGCCGCGCTGCTGGACAGCGAGATCGCAACGCCCGCGCTGATGAGGTGCAGGAAGTCGCGTGCCGACGAAGGAAGCACCGTCGAGGTGGTCACCACCCTCGTCCGTCCGACCGCCGAGTTGTTCCTGGCGCTTCCCGTCCCCGCCGTGTGAGCAGCATGCCGCTGCCAGAAAGGAATGCACACACCATGAAAATTATTGTCGTCGGTGCCGGTGTGCTCGGCGTGAGCGTCGCGAGGCAGCTTGCCCTCGCCGGCGAGGACGTTCTCCTGCTCGATCAGCGGGGAGCCGGCACGGGTACGACCGCGACCACCTTCGCCTGGACCAACTCCAGCCGTAAGCCGAACCCGGACTACCACCGTCTGAACCTCGCGGGGATGGAGGAGCACGCCAGGCTCGCCGAACAGCTGCCCGGCGCGCCCTCGTACTTCCCCAGCGGGGCACTGCAGTGGGCGGACGCCGCGAACCTGCAGCGACTCGTCGGCAACGTGGAACGACTGCAGGCCCTCGGCTATCCCGCGCATTGGGTCACACCTGGTGAAGCAATGCGGGTCGCAGGCAGCGTCCGTATCCCGGCGGCCATCACGTCCATCGCGTACTTCCCCAGCGAGGGATACGTTCTGCCGGACCGTTTCGTAAGCAACCTGCTGGCGGATGCCGAGCAGCACGGAGCCACGTTCGCGATCGGCGAGGTCGTGGCCATCGACGACGGGCCTGACGCGATAGCCGTCACCCTGGCCGGAGGAGAGGTCTGCACGGGCGATCGAGTCGTGCTGGCGGCAGGCCGCTGGACAGAACGGCTCGCCGCACGGGCCGGGATCGACGTGCCCATGGTGACGGATGCCGGTCGCGGCGCTCAGACCGTCGGTCTGCTCGGGTACGCCAGGTCCCCGGAACTCGACCTGCGCTGTGTGATCCACAGCCCCGGCCTCAACCTCCGCCCCGCGGCCGGCGGACATACCGTCCTGCAGGCCCTCGACCTGAACGCCGACGTCGATCCGGCAGCCCCTCCGGCCGCGGACGGGGACATCGCGAGCACCCTCGCCCGACGGTTCTCCGCAGTGCTGCCCGACCCAGGCCGGGCACCGGAGATCGACCTGCGCATCGGCCTGCGGTCACTGCCCGCAGACGGCCACACCGTTGCCGGCTATGCCTCTGCGCAGGCCCGCGTCTACTGCCTCGTCTCGCACAGCGGGGTCACCCTGGCACCGGTTCTGGGACGTCTGGCGGCGGCCGAGATCTCAACCGATCAGGAGCAGGACCTCCTTGCAGCCTTCCGGCCCACACGATTCACCGGCGTACGGCGCTCGGACGTCGAGGTGGATCAGCACGCCACCGGTCTGGGCGAGCAGTAGCCGACAGTCCTGCACAGCGATTCCCTTCGAGGAAGGCCTGAAGTCGCCACCTGGCCCGGTCACCCCGGTCACGCCGTCGTTCCAAGGCAGCCCAGACCATTATTGCGAGCGACGGCAGCCTGTAAGCCCTCAGCTGCCGGTCGGCTGCCCGTCCATCGGCGCCCAGCGGAACGGCAGACCGGATCACGACCATGCCTCACAGCGCTATGACCTGCAGAAAGAAAGGTGACGTAACGTTGCAACGACATGCTCTGCCGGATCATGAACGTTGCCGAACAGGACATCCCACTCAGCCCTGGCACGGCTGACGCGGACGAGGCCGGGTGCCGTCAGTCCTCGGCGCCCGCGGGGTTGGGGAGGCCACCGAGCTTGGCACGCAGGTCGGCGGTGGAGGGGTGGCCGATCTCTTCGGCGATCTCCAGGGCGCGGCGCCAGGTACGCCGCGCTGCCTCGAGATCGGCCGCGGCGAGATGTGTATCGGCGAGGTGGCACAGTATCTCCGTCTCGCCGTAGCGGTCTCCGGATCTCCGATCCAGTTCGAGGGCCCGCCGGTAGCAGTCGATGGCGTTGCCGTACTCGGTGAGGTGATGGTGGGCGTAGCCGAGACTGTCCCACGCCCCCGCCTCGCCGTGCCGGTCGCCGATCTCCCGGTTGAGGTCCACCGCCTGAACGCAGTATTGGAGCGCCGCCCGGTAGTCGCCGAGCGTGATGTGCAGCCAGCCGACGTTGTTCAGCGCTCTGGCCTGACCGATCCGATGGCCGGTCTGTCGGTAGAGGGTCAGCGCCTGTTCGGCGTGGTCGAGCGCGTCCCGCTGGCGCCCTCGCTGATGGCACACCCAGCCCAGGCCCCGGTGGCAGTGCGCCTGACCGACCCGATCGCCCAAGAGGCCGTAGAGATCGAGGGAGCGACGGAAGTGCGCGTGTCCGTCGTCGAGCCGGCCTGTCTGTGTGTGGACGCTGCCGAGGCTTCGGTGTGTCGCGGCCTTCCAGGGCCGGTCGCCGAGCCGTTCGGCCGCGTCGAGTGCGATGAGTTGGCTTGTGGTCCAGTCGTGCCAGTGGCCGCGGTAGTCGAAGAACGTCTCCAGGGCCCAGGCCAATTGGCAGATCTGAAGGTCGCGGCCCAGCGTGACGGCAAGGTCGATCGTGCTGATCAGCACGGGGTGCTCGCTGGTGAACCAGGCCAGGGCCGCGTCGTGGTCGTCCAACTCTCGGTGCACGACCCCGGGTCGGGCGGCCGCGAGGCGGATGGAGTCTCTGTGCGGGTCCAGCAGCTCTGCTGCCCTGTGAGCCGTGTGGACAGAGAAGTCCACCAGACGCAGCATGGCTTCGTCGCTGACGTCCGCCTGCTCGTCCCGCGCCTGTTCCGCCGCGAAGAGGCGGGTGAGGTCGTGCAGACGATAGCGTCCGGGCACCGTCTGCTGGGCGAGGTGTGCGTTCTCCAGTTCCCGTAACGCCGTCCGCGCGCCGGACACGGGCCGGGCGACCAAACTGCCGACGGCGTCGTGGCCGATCTCCGGGCCCGGAGCCAGTCCCAAGAGTCGGAAGACTTCTGCGGCCCCGGCGGTCAGGGCGTGGTACGACACCGTGAACGCGGCTCGCACGCTGGCCGTCAGATCTCCCGCGTCCAACGCGTCCAGCCGCGCCGACTCGTCCTTGAGCTCCTCGGCCAGGACGGTCAGCGGAAAGTCCGAGTGGGTCGCTGCGCGTGCGCCGACCACGCTGATCGCCAGGGGCAGCCCCGCGCAGTGCTCCAGCAAGGCGGAGACCGCCTCTGGCTCGGTCGCCACTCGGTCCCGCCCCAGATGGTGGGCCAGCAGGTTCCGTCCCTCGGAGTCGGCCAGCACGTCGAGGGTCAGCAGCCGGGCCCCGTGGGCGCTGGCCAGCCCGGCCAGCCGACGGCGGCTGGTCACCAGCACCGTGCAGTGGGCGTTGCCCGGGAGCAGTGCTGCCGCCTGCTCGGCATTGGCGGCGTTGTCCAGCACGATCAGCATCCGCCGCCCTTGCACCAGGCTCCGGTACAGCCCGATTTGCGCCTGAGCATCCAGGGGAACGGATCCGGACTCCACACCCAGAGCGTCGAGGAACCCGCGGACGGCCACGGCGGGCGCGACGGGCTCCTGTGCGGGGTCGAAGCCGCGCAGGTCCACGTACAGCTGGCCGTCTGGGAAGCGGTCGACATTCTGGTGGGCCCAGTGCAGGACCAGGCGGGTCTTCCCAATGCCGGCGCTGCCGCCGATCACCGTGATCACGGAAGACCCACGAGAATCATCGGATAAGTCCAGAATCTTGTCGAGCTCGGCGAGTTGCTGATTGCGTCCAACGAACCAGCTCGGGCAGGGCGGCAACTGACGTGGCGTCGGGACAAAGGTTCCCGAGCCCGAGCGCGAGCCCCGGGTGGGAGCCGGCAGGGCCAGTGCCGGATCGCCGGTGAGGATCCGCTGGTGAAGCTGCTGCAACAGAGGCCCGGGATCGATGCCCAGTTCCTCCGCCAACCGCTGTCGAATGTTCTGGTAGCCGGCCAGCGCGTCGGCGGAGCGGCCACTGCGGTAGAGAGCGAGGACGAACTGACCGGCCAGACGCTCGTCCAGTGGGTGCTGCCCGACCAGGCCGGTGAGCGCGGGCAACAGTTCATCGTGCAGCCCGCACTGTAATTGGATGTCTGTGCGGTCCAGTTCGGCGGAGAACCGTTCACGTTCCAGCGCCTGGCGCAGGTCGCAGAACCATGGAGCGTCCACGGTGGCGAACGGTTCTCCCCGCCACAGTTCCAGGGCCTGCAGCATCAGCACCGCCGCCTGCTCGCCGTCGACCGTCCGGGCCGATGCGATCAGGTCGCGGAAGCGGTGGACGTCCACGGACAGCGGATCCACCTCCAGGAGGTAGCCTCCGGGCCGACGCACGATCCGCACCTCCGGAGCCAGCGCTTGACGTAACCGGGACAAATAGCCGTACAACGTCCCCTTGACCCGCTGTGGCGTCCGGTCCCCCCAGACACGGTCGACGAGTTCGTCGACCGAAACCGCCCGGTTGGCATTCATGAGCAAAACGGCCAGCACACACCGCTGACGAGTGTGCCCCACATCCGCCGGACGGCCATCCACGAGCGCCTCGATCGTGCCGAGCAAGCCGAACTCCACCACTGCCGACCACCCCTCCCCGGCGCCAGCGTAGCCAGGGCACAACCGCGCTCAACAGGCGATTCAAGGTACTTCCAAGGTTTGTTCCCGGCCAGTAGCGCAGTGTGGTTCTCCGGCGGGACAGCCGGAACGGCCGACGCGCGTGCGGTGGTCGGCACGACGGATGCCGACTGACGACAGGGGAATGTGATGCGACGAATCGGTGGGGCGGCGGGAGCAGCCGTGTTCCTGGTGTGCTTGGTCGGGGGATGCGGTACTCAGCAGGCCTCGGGGGACTCTCCGCGATCTTTGCCACCGGTACCGCCGCCCCGGACGGGGATTGCGCTTCCCCTGGACGGGTACCGGCCGTCGCCCGACGAGCAAGCCCGGTCGGACCGTGCTCAGGCGACGCTGGAGCGCGCCTGTCTGGCCCACTTCGGGCTGGACTGGGAAGGGCCGGAAGAGTCGGCTCTGGAATTCGGCTCACGGTCGATTGCGTCGGAGCGGGTCGCCCGGTTCGGGGTGGTGGACCGGGATCAGGCCGCGCGGCACGGATACCAGCCGCCACCGTGGAGCACACGCAACCCCCGCGTGCGCGCGGCCCTGGCCCAGCACCACCACGACACCCCTCCCGAGGTGAAGAAGGTGCTCTACGGCCTGGCACCGGAGTACGGCGGTCGGCGCGTCCCGACGGGCGGGTGCCGGGCCAAGGCGGCCCGCCAACTCATGAGGGGTGTGCCTCAGGCGGATCGGAGCCTTCCGGCCCGGTTGGAGAAACAAGCGATGGCGGCGAGCGCCCAGGACCCCCGACTGGCTGCGGTCGGGCGTGCGTGGACCTCCTGCATGGAGCGCGCCGGCCACCGTTACGCCTCGCCGGAGACCGCGGCACACGAGCCCCGGTGGAGGGACAACGGGGTCCCCACCGAAGAGGAGCGCGCCGTGGCCGTGGCGGACGTCCGGTGCCAGGAGGAGACCCGGTACCTGCCCACCCTCGTCAACGTGACGGCGGAGCGTCAGCGCGAGCTGATTGGTCGTCACGCCACCGAACTCGGTCGGCTGAAGCGCCTGATGGAGATCCGGGCGCGGAACGTCGCCGAAGCGCTCTCCGCGGATCCGACGGCACCCTCGCCTCCGGCAGCAGGTGAGCAGGGCGGTTCCGCGTGAGAGCGAGGAGAAGAAGACAGCACGATCCGGACAAGAAGAGAGGAACTGACATGCGAAATGCCCTCACGGCCGTGCTCAGCGGCCTGGCGATCAGCGTGGCATCCGCAGCGCTGTGGGCGGCGCCGGCGAGCGCCGCCGACGTCAACCAGGGGTCCGACTATGCGTCGCACTATCGCCGGCCTGGGCACGGGACCGGACGGAACCGTGCGGATTGATCCCGAGTGGCTCGCGGAGCTCGCCGGCACCTGGGGAGTCGGTGGCGATCGGGGCCAGAGCGTCTCCGCCGGGCAGCAGCCGGTAGGCTCCCTGGGGGATGCCGGTGACACCTCGGGGTCGGCCAGCAGTGCCAGGCCGAGGTTGAGCTTGGACAGGGTGCCGCCGGACAGGCGGTCGGCACGGGCGGTGGCGTAGCGTTCGAAGCCGAGCTGGCTGTAGATACGGGCGCGGGAGGCACGCTCGGTCTGTTCGGTGAGGCCGTAGGCGCGGCCGAACAGCTCGAAGTGCTCGTCGCAGCTGAGGCGTTCGTACACGACGGGCTCTTGTGGGCAGTAGCCGATGCGTCCGCTGCGGGTGATGGTGCCGGTGTCGGCCGCAGGTCCCCGACGAGGATTTTCATCAGGGTGCTCTTGCCCGAGCCGTTCTCCCCGACCAGGCCGACGACCTCGCCCGCGGCCAGCTCGAGATCCACGCCGCGCAGCACCTGGGTGCGGTGCCGGGCCGGCCACAGGCCGCGCCGGTACGCTTTCGCCCCCCCAGTGGCCGCCAGCACGACACCTGGGGAGGCGTCCGGAGCGGGTGTGCCTGCGGCCGCGGACGGGCCTACTGACGCGCTGGCCGGGCTGCATTGGTGGTCATGGCGTCCTCCCGGCCTTGCCTGCTGCCGGGGCGGGGAAGTCGTGCAGGGTGTCGGCGACGGCCCAGGTCAGGGCGGCAGCGATGGTGCTAGCGCCCCATAGACCCCAGGCAGCCGCGGGCGCGTCGTCGCTCAGGAGCCCGGGCAGAGCGAGCACCGCAGCCACCGGCAGAGCGATCGCCACCTCCCGCGACGGCCCGCCCACGCGGTGCACCCGGACGCCGCACGCTGCGACGGTCGCGAGGCCGGCGGCGATCAGGACCCAGGTCAGTGCCGACATCGCCGCTCACCTCCCGGTGGCGGGCCGATGCCGCTGGCGAGCATCACCCGGCGATGGGTGGGAGCCGGTTGGCCGGTGGCGCAGCTTCGGCCAGAACGCGGGGGTGCGCTCAGCGTAGGCAGCCCACTGTTCGCCGAAGTGGGTGGCGACTTCGTGTTCTTCGCTGCGGGCCAGGCGCCAGTACACGTACACCAGGATGGGGAACATGATCAGCGTGAGGATGGTCGGCCACTGCAGCAGAAAGCCGATCATGATGAGGAGGAAGCCGTCGTACTGCGGGTGCCGCACCCATGCGTAGGGGCCGGTGGTGGCCAGGTGGTCGTGCCGGACGGCTTCGTGCAGGCGCCTCCAGGCGGCGGCGATCAGCCAGAAGCCGGTGCCGATGGCGAGGTAGCTGGCCAGGTGGAAGGGGCTCAGGTGCGGATCGCCCGACCAGCCGGTCAGGTCGTTCCACAGGTGTCCGCCGGCGTGGGTGCCCTTCAGCAGCGGGAAGCGGGAGCCGAGCCAGCTGCCCAGCAGGTAGAGGGTCAGCGGGATGCCGTACATCTCGGTGAACAGCGCGACGAGGAACGCGCTGTAGCCGCCCATCGCACGCCAGTCGCGCTGCGTTGTGGGGTGGAAGAAGCTGGCGGCGAACACGATGAACAGCAGGGTGTTCAGGACGACTAGCGGCCACAGGCCGTATGCGGCGTCACCCATGGCGACCTCCCACAGTGGAGGCGGGGCGGACGGGTGTGCGCCGTCCCTGGGCGAGGCCGCTCATGCGCTGCTGGTAGGCGGCTCGGTCGAGGCGGTGGTGAAGGCGCAGGCCCACCACGCGCAGCTCCGCGGCCTCCAGGGCGGCGCGCCGGCCCCGCAGGCGGGCCAGCGGTGGACGGCGGGGCTCCTCGCTGCCGAACAGCCGGGTGATGTCGTACACGAGGGCGCCCAGGATCAGCAGCCCGATCAGTGTGGCGATCACGGCGGCCAAGACACTCACCTCCCGCCCGAGCCGGGGACGGTCAGGGCCGGCTGGGCCCGGTGTGGTGGTCGTGCTTGTACAGCGGGTCCTCGTCCCGGTCGTCGCGGTGCTGATCGTTGCCGCCGTGCATGCCGCGCATCATGAAGAACATCATCAGCGGGCAGGCAACGACGAGGGCGAGCCAGACCAGGTTCTGCAGCGGCGCGCCGACGATCAGGACGGTGGCGATGACGATCGCGGCGGCGAGCGCGTACAGCCCGTAGTTGCGCTTGTTCATGACCGGCCTCCTGCAGGGGAGGGCAGGGCCGCAGGCGGGTGCGGCGTGCGGTTTCAGGGTTCGGTGAGTGGCCCGGCGTGCAGTGCGCTCAGGCGCCGCCGGTAGTCGTCCTCGTCGATCTCCCCGCGGGCCAGCCGCTGACGGAGGATGTCCTCGGCCGAGGGCATGGCCGGCGTGTGGGTGTGCGGGTGCTCCTGGGGCCGGTTCAGGGCGCGGAAGAGCAGCACCGCGATGGTGATGATCAGCACCCAGAACAGGATCATGCCGGCCGACATCGCGAACCAGCCCCAGCCGCTGACGTTGTGGTCGTACCAGAACATCATCGCCACTCACCTGCTTCGGCCTTGCTCCGTAGCCGGATGCGGAAGCGCACCCAGCGACTTCTTGCCTTCTCCTGCATCGTCCCGCCGCTGAGGCGCGTCGGTCTGGGGCCGTATGGTCCCGGGCCAGTGGGCCATTGCGCCCCTACCGGGTAGGGGTAGCCGGGCGCAGGCTGGAGGAAGGGAATCGACAAGGGAGGCGAGCAGCCCATGGGTGCCCTCGAAGTCGTCGTCCTACTGGCCTCGGCTGTGCTGATCGCCGCGCTGGGCTGGTATTTCTTCGGCCCGCGCCGCGTCGGCGCGGCCCGCCTGGAAGGTGGGGTGCAGCGGGTGGAGGTGACGGTGCGGGGCGGCTACAGCCCCAATCTGGTCACGGTCCGCCAGGGCGTGCCGGTGGAGCTGGTGTTCGACCGGCAGGAGGCCGGCGAGTGCACCTCCCGTGTGGTCTTCCCCGACCTGCAGGTCGGCGCGGGCCTGCCCTCCCACAGCCGCACCACCGTGCGGCTGAACCCTGACCGGCCGGGTTCCTTCGGCTTCGCCTGCGGCATGAACATGATCCACGGCACCCTGCTCGTAGAAGCCGCGGAAGGCTTCGGACCGCCCGCCCCGGACGGCCACGGCTCAACGACCCCACCTCCTGGGGTCGGTGGGTCGTCGGCGGGTGAGGAGCGCACGGCTGCGGAGTCGGAGGCCGCGGACGCCGCCGAGCGACGGTCGGAGATCAAGGACCTGACCCGCCGGGTGCTGCTGGGAGCGGTGCTCACCGCGCCGGTGCTGTTCGCGGTGATGGCGCACGAACTGTTCGGCGCCGACTGGGTGCCGGGCTGGATGCTGAACCACTGGCTGCAGCTGGCCCTGATCACGCCGGTGATGTTCTACACCGGCCGGCCGATCCACGTGACGGGCTGGCTGACCCTGCGCCACCGCGCCGCCGACATGAACTCGCTGATCACCCTCGGCACCAGCGCCGCCTACGGCTACAGCCTGCTGGTCACCCTCGCCCCCGGCCTGCTGCCGGAAGACGTACGCGAGGTCTACTTCGAAGCCGTCGGCGTCATCCTTACCCTGATCCTGCTCGGCCGCTTGCTGGAGGCCCGCGCGAAGGCCGGCACCGGCGAGGCCATCCGCGCCCTGCTGGGCCTGCAGGCCCGCACCGCCCGCGTCGTCCGGGACGGAACCGAAAGCGAGATCCCCGTCGAGGACGTGGTGGTCGGCGACGAGCTCGTCATCCGGCCGGGCGAGAAGATCCCCGTCGACGCCGAGGTCCTCTCCGGCTCCTCCGCGGTGAACGAGTCCATGGTCACCGGCGAGCCGATGCCCGTCACCAAGCACACCGGAGACACGGTCATCGGCGCCACCGTCAACGGCACCGGCTCCCTGCGCGTGCGCGCGGCCAAGGTCGGCTCCGACACGATGCTCGCCCAGATCATCCGCCTCGTGCAGCAGGCCCAGGCGTCCAAGGCCCCCATCCAGCGGCTCGCCGACGCCGTGTCGGCGTACTTCGTGCCCGCAGTCATCGCCATCGCGATCGGCACCTTCGCCCTCTGGTTCACCCTGGGGCCGTCCCCGGCGCTGACCCTCGCGCTGGTCTCGGCGGTCGCAGTGCTGATCATCGCCTGCCCGTGCGCGCTGGGTCTGGCCACTCCGCTGTCGGTGATGGTCGGCACCGGCAAGGGCGCCCAGGCCGGCATCCTGATCCGCTCCGCCGAAGCCCTGGAGATCGCGCACAAGCTGGACACCGTGGTGCTGGACAAGACCGGCACCGTCACCGCGGGCAAGCCCGTCCTGACCGACGTCCGCGCCGCCGACGGCTTCGACGAGGGTGAGCTGCTGCGCCTGGTGGCTGCGGCCGAAGCAGACAGCGAGCACCCGCTCGCACAGGCCATCGTCACCGGCGTCCGCGACCGCGGACTTCACCCACCCGCAGCGACCGGGTTCGACTCGGTCACCGGCAAGGGCGTCCAGGCCACCGTCGACGGGCGAGCCGTCCTGGTCGGCACCGCCCGGCTTCTCGGCGACGTCGGCATCGACACCACCGCACTCGTCTCCGTGGCGGCCGCGTACTCGGCTGAAGGCAAGACCCCCGTGCTCGCGGCCGTCGGCGGACGTCCCGCAGGCGTCCTCGCCGTCGCCGACACCGTCAAGGACGACTCCGCCGCCGCCATCGCCGCCCTGCAGAGCCTAAGCGTCGACGTCGTCATGCTCACCGGGGACAACGCCCGCACCGCCGCAGCCATCGCCGCCCAGGTCGGCATTGGCCGGGTGCTGGCCGAGGTGCTGCCCGAGCACAAGGCCGACGAGATCCGCCGCCTGCAGGGCGAGGGCCGCACCGTCGGCATGGTCGGCGACGGCATCAACGACGCCCCCGCCCTGGCCGCCGCCGATGTGGGACTGGCCATCGGCACCGGCACCGACGTGGCCATCGAAGCAGCCGACATCACCCTGATCTCCGGCTCGCTGAGCGGAGTCGTCACCGCGATCCGCCTCTCGCGGGCCACGATGCGCAACATCCGACAGAACCTGTTCTTCGCGCTCGTCTACAACGCCGTCGGCGTCCCCCTCGCCGCCGGAGCCCTCTTCCCGCTGTGGGGCATCCGGCTCAGCCCCGTCATCGCCGCCGCGGCCATGGCGCTCAGCTCCCTGTCGGTCGTCACCAACGCCTCCCGGCTGCGCCGCTGGCGCCCCCAGCCGCTGCCCGAGGCCCGGCCCGCTCCCGTTGAGCCCCGGGTCGAGTCAGCCGCCGGCCGCTACCCGGCCGCCGGCACAGCACCCCCGGCGGGCCATGAGCACCACCGGGCATCTCGAGGCGAGGACGACAGCACGGTCACGGACCCGGTGTGCGGCATGCAGATGGACCAGGCGACCGCCGCGGAGCACCGGAACACCGAGCACGGCACCTACTCCTTCTGCTCCGCCCACTGCGCCGCCACCTTCGACACCGACCCACACCGCTACACCGCCGCCGGCGACAGGCACCAGAGAGGCGAACCCCGATGACCTCGGCCAGCGCACGCCGCGCCTACGCCCTGCACACCCAGCCGCCCGGGTACGCCGACCACAAGGCCGACCACCTGGCCCGCCTGCACAAGATCGAAGGCCAGGTCCGCGGCATCTCCCGCATGGTCACCGACGACCGCTACTGCATCGACGTCCTCACCCAGATCACCGCCGCCATCCGAGCCCTGCAGGAAGTCGCCCTCGGCCTCCTCGACGACCACGTGCGCGGCTGCGTCACCCACGCCGCCCGCACCGACCCCGCACAGGCCGAGGAGAAGTACACCGAGCTCAGCGACACCTTGCGTCGCGCACTGCGCGTATAGACCTCCGCCGCGGTGTCCTCACTCGCCATTCCCGTTGCCGTCTTGACCCTCCGGGGTACATCGGCGGCGGCCAGCCGTTTCGCCTCGAGTACGGACCCAAGCCATGACGACAGCCCACCACCGACCAGGCGGCGCCCACGGCGTCGTCGTCCGGTGGACACACGCTGCCGGCTCTGCCATCGACCGCCGCCGGCACGGGCAACTGATCAAGAGGGCTTGGGCTACCGGGAGCGGCTAGGAGCGCACGAGGCGTGCGATGGCGTCGCGGGCTTCCTTCAGCTTGAGGTCTCCGTCTTCGCCGCCTTCGGCCACGGCGGTCCGTACGCAGGTATACATGTGCTCGTCGAGCATCTGCAGGGCGAAGGACTGCAGAGCGCGGGTGGTGGCGGACACCTGGGTGAGGACGTCGATGCAGTACGTGTCTTCTTCGACCATGCGCTGCAGTCCTCGGACCTGTCCCTCGATCCGCCGCAGCCGCTCGAGCACGTCGTCTTTGTGCTTGCCGTAACTGACCATCCGCCTTCGTCCCTTCTTGCGCCGAGCACGGCCGCGCCCGTCCGGTCGCAGTGGCGGCAGGCCCCGGCTTGGAGAAGATCCGGCGTCGGGGCCACGCTGGCAACCGAACCCCTGATCATCCCCCCGCCGTATGCCGGGCGCCTGGTCGCCGTCGGACTCAGTGCTGGTGAGCGGGCCGTCCTTCGCCGCCTGCCGGTTCCGCAGGGCCGGCGGCCTTGTCGGTCTGCACGGTGAAGGCTGCGGTGCGGACGGTGCCGTTGTGCTGGAAGTCGAGGAAGAGGCGGTAGGTGCCCGCGCTCGGTGCGGCGGCGGTGAAGGAGATGCCGGGGCCGCTCTTGGTGGTTCCGTCGCCGGGCTCGCCGTTGGGGTGGACGTGGAGGTAGGCCAGATCGCCGGAGCGCAGGGCGACGAGGTGACCGTAGGCCCCCAGGTAGGGTTCCAGGTCCGTGACCGGCTGCCCGGCCCGGTCGACAGTGAGGGTGAGTTCGGTCGCCTTGCCGGGCCGCAATTCACCGTTGAGGGTGACGGTGTAGCCGTCGACGGTGGTGGCGGCGGCGGGCTCGGGCAGGGCGGTGGCTTTGTCGGTGCCCGCGGCTGCGAGGTCGGTGCCCAGGGTGAGGTTGGTGGCGCTTTCGGTGGCCGGGGTGAAGTCGGCGAAGATGCGGTATGAGCCGGCGGCCGGCAGGGTGACGGGGGTGTGCCAGGTGCCGTCGGCGGCCCGGGTGGGGTGCAGGTGCCGATAGGTGACCAGGTCGCGGGAGGCGAGGATGAGGTGCAGTTCCTTGCCGTGCTCACGGCGGTAGGAGGTGACCGGCCGCCCCTCCCGGTCGCGGATGGCGAAGCTGAGTTCCTCTGTCTTCCCCGCGGTGATGCTGGGGGTCTTCAGGTCGAGGGTGTATCCGCCCTGGGAAGCCAGCAGACCCGCAGGTGAGGTGTCCGCGTGGCTGCCGCCGTGATTTTCGGAGCCCGACCGGGGGTGGTCGGCATGCGTGGCAGGCTCCGGACCCGAGGTGACGGGGTCGAGGACCGCGCCAAGGCCGTAGGCAGCCGCGAAGATCAGCGCGACGGCGGCGGTGTAGGCCGTGATCTTTACGCCGGTGTTCATAACGGATCCTTTCTCGATGTTGGCGTCACGTTCGAGGGCTGACACACCGAGCTTGTACCCCCCTGGGGTATCAGCAAGAGATCGCTGGGCCATTTGCCACACATACCCAGGGGGGTATATCCGCTGCCGTCACCAGTGCCCCTGGGGTACATGTACCTTTCGTGGAGGAACCCATGTCCTGCTGCACCCCTGACGGCAGCTGCTCCACCGCAGCGGCGGAGGCCACCGAGGGCAGCACCACCGGCTACAACGTCTCCGGAACGACGTGCGGCCACTGCAAGGCCACGCTTGCCAAGGGGATGGGCGCGCTGGACGGTGTGGTGGCGGTGAACGTCGACCTAGAGGCGGGCCAGGTCGCCGTCACCACCTCCGGGCAGCCCGACGACACGCTGCTGGCGCAGGTCGTCGACGACGCCGGCTATGAACTGACCGGCCGCGCGAGCTTAAGGCCCCGCCTGCCTGCCGGGCCAGTGAACGGGTCCGGCACCTTCTTCTTCCTTCGTCCGCACCCCACAGGCCGAGGAGCAGTGATGGCTACCACGGTCCCCGACGCAGCCGAGGTCGAACTCGCCATGGGCGGCATGACCTGCGCCTGACCAGGGTGGCCAGGGATGCCGGCGTGGTGGGTGACAGCGGTAGTAGGCGAGTTCACCGGTGCTGCGGTTGCGGCGGATCGGCAGCTGGTGGTGGCCCGGTGCCGCTTCGGCGAGGTCGATGACGGCCCAGTCGTAGTATCGCTGTCCCTTTGCGCCGCGTCCGGCCGAGAGCTTCTGCCAGGCCCGCTTCGGCACCTTCTTCGCCAGAGCATCGGCTCGGAACGTGCCTGCGGCAGTGGGCACTTCGGCCGAGCAGGCCACCGCGAGCACATAGCCGATGCCCCGTTGCTCCAAGGCCGCCCGCAGTTTCGGGTTTCCGCCGTAGACCTCGTCACCGGTCACCCAGCCCACGCGGTGCCCGGCGTCCAGGAAGCGTTCGATCATCACCCGGGCCAGTTCCGGCTTGGTCGCGAAGACGGTGTCCTCGCCGAGCCCTGCGGCCTGGCAGCGGTCCGGGTCACTCGTCCAGGAGCGCGGGATGTACAGCTCCCGGTCCACTGCCGCGTGTCCGCGCTCACCGGCGTAGACGAGGTAGACGGCGACCTGGGAGTTCTCGATCCGCCCGGCGGTGCCGGTGTACTGGCGCTGGACCCCGACCGTGCGGGTGCCTTTCTTCACGTCGCCTGTCTCGTCGACGACCAGCACAGCGGCCTCGTCGTGGAGGTGCTCGACAACGTATTCGCGCACGTCGTCACGGACGGCATCGGCGTCCCACGAGGCCCGGACAGCAGGTGCTGCATGCCGTGCGGGCCGGCCTCCCCAGCCCACTCGGCGATCGTCCAGCAGTTCTTGCGCGGCAGGTCCGACAGCAGGCCCAGCAGCAGCCGCCCGGCTCGCAAGCGGGGTTCGTACCGGGCGAACCGGGTCGCGATCCGGCTCATGGCCACCTCGAACGCCTCCCGCCAACGCGCGGGATCTATGCTGTGGCCCGCGGCCACCGTCTCTTCGTCAGTCCACACAACTCACGATGATCAACGGTGGCCGCACCCCTGCGGTGTCTGCCGTCAGTCCCGGACGAGACAGAACGGGTGTCCTGCCGGATCCGCGAAGATGCGCCAGCTCCGCTTTCCGTCACCCTCGTCGAGCAGTGTGGCGCCCAGTCTGAGGACGTCTTCCTGAGCTCGATCCAGGTCCTTGACTCCCAGGTCGAGGTGGAACTGCTGGGGCCGAGCGCGGTCCGGCCACCGCGGTGGCTTATGGTCTTCCACCCGCTGAAAGGCCAGCACCAACCCACCGTCGGTGTGGAGCGTCGCCCAGCCGTCGCCGAGCGACCACCGCGGATCCGGCTGATTCACCACGCCGCCGAGAAGCGACTGGTAGAACCGGGACAGCTCATCGGCATCGGCACAGTCCAACACCACACACTGCAGCTTGGCAATCATGCAGGGCAGCGTAGAACAGCACCGCACACCAGCCTCAAGCGAGCCTGATCACGATCTACAGCTGGAGTACTAATACTCCAGCCGGACTTCTGTATTTCTCCTGCTCAACGGTCTGGCGGTGGGGAGTGTAGCGGGGGTGTGGCATCCGCGGGGCGGTCATGGACGGGCTGTCCCACCATCGTGTGCCCGCGCCGCATGTAATGACAGCGCCGGGCCCGCGCTTGGTGGCGGCGTCGCCATTGGGACCAGTTCACCGCATGGTCGCGGCGTGCAGGACGGCGGCGGGGTTCAGTTGCCAGCAGACGACGGATTTCGGCTGGTGTGAGGTCCACGAGGTCGGGTGTGTCGGCCTTGTCACCCCTTTTTCGCGCTCCTGCACGGCCATCACCGCGAGGAACGCGTGGGCGAGCATGGCGAGCGTGATGTGCCGGTACCAGCCCACGTAGCGACGGACCTCGTACTGGTCCAGGCCGCACTCGTTCTTCGCGCTCTGGAAGCACTCCTCGATCTTCCAGCGGCAGCCGGCGACGCGGACCAGGTCGGCGACGGTGGCCTCCAGCGGAGCGCAGGCGAGGTAGTAGGCGATCTCGTCGGGCTTGCTGATGCTGCGGCGGGCCAGCATCCACCGCTGCCGGGTCGGCTCGTCGCCGTCGAACTCCCCCACTGCGGGCAGGCGGGCGGCGGCCCAGTCGTAGAACCGTTCGCCCTTGGCTCCCGGCCCCGCCGACAGACGCTGCCATGCCTCGGGCGGGGCCTGGGCCAGGAGATGGTCGATGCGCGGGCCGTGGACTGGCTGGGACTTTGGCACGGCGACGACGTAGGAGAGACCGCAGTCTTCCAGGAAGCGCCGGAAGTGCGAGTCCTGTCCGTAGGCGGAATCCGCGGTGACCCAGGCGATGGGGAGTGGGGAGGCGAGGGCGCGACGGATGATGTCGCGGGCGAGGTCGCCTTTGGTGGCGAAGGTGCGCTCGTCGGGGATGCGGGCGGCTTGGCAGCGTTCTGGGTCGTCTGTCCAGGACTTGGGCAGGTAGAGCTCGCGGTCGACCAGGGAGTGTCCGCGGGTGGTGGCGTAGGCGGCAAAGACACCGATCTGGCAGTTCTCTGTTCGGCGGCGGTGCCGGAGTATTGGCGTTGCACCCCGGCGGAGGTGGTGCCCTTCTTGATGAAGCCGGTGTCGTCGATAATCAACACGCCTTCTGCGTGGCCGAGTTGTCCGGCCACGTAGGCCTGCAGGTCGTCTCGCAAGCCGTCGGCGTCCCACCGGCTGTGGGAGAGCAGGTGCTGCAGGCCGTGTGGGGTGGCATGGCCGGCGTACTCAGCGAGCTGCCAGCTGCTCTTTCGGCCGACCGGACCGAGCAGTCCGCGGACGTAGTCCCGCATCCGCCGCCGGGCCTCCACGCGGGAGAAGCGGGCTCCGGTCTGCAGGAAGAGTTCTTCGAGTTCCAGGTCCCAGGCGTTCGTCGGTACGTCGTGGATCACGACAACGGACTGCTCGTCACGCTGTCATTACATGCGGCGCGGGCACACGATGGTGGGACAGCCCGTCCATGACCGCCCCGCGGATGCCACACCCCCGCTACACTCCCCACCGCCAGACCGTTGACCAGGAGAAATACAGAAGTCCGGCTGGAGTACTAACGGGCTTCCACGGCCGACCGGGTGATGTTCTTGAGGAACAGCACCGGCGTGGCCGCGGTGGCCACCGCGAACACGGCGAAGGCCGGCCGGATGCCGCCCAGTTCGGCCAGCAGGCCCCCCAGGGCCGCGCCCAGCGGCATGGCGCCGAAGTTGAAGAGCCGGGCCGCCGCGCCGTAGCGGCCGAGCATCTCGTCGGGGACCTTGCGCTGGGTGATGGTGCGGGCGTTGACCGTCCACAGCGTGCCGCCCATGCCGCCGAGGAAGGCACCCACCGCCACTGCCCAGATGCTGGTGGTCAGGGCGGGCAGCGCGACCATCGCGGTGGTGCCGATCAGGTCGGCGAACATTGCCCAGCGGGCACCGAGCAGCCGGTTCACCCAGGTCACCGCTGCTGCGCCGGCCAGTCCGCCGGTCCCCAGGGCGCTGAGCACAAGGCCGTACTGCTGCGGTCCGAGTTCCATGGCCTGCGTGGCGTAGAGAGGGAGGAGCGCCAGCCAGGCGCCCCAGACGGCGGCGAGCACGGTGACGACCAGTGCCAGCGTGCGCAGTACCTCGTCGTGCCAGAGGAAGCGCAGCCCCTCGGCGATCCGGCTGTTGACCGAGACTGCAGCCGCGTCCGGAGCGGGCCCGTCGGCCCGGAAGCGGCCCACCAGCAGGAGCAGGGCGAGGGCGGCGAGCGCGTAGGAGGCGCCTATCAGCCCCAGCGCGATGCCTGTCCCGGCGGCCAGCAGCAGCCCTCCGACGAAAGGCCCGGCGAACTCCTGCCCCACGGTCTCGGCTCCCACCATCCAGGCGTTGGCGCGCTCTCGCCCGGCCGCCGGCACCGCGGCTGGGACCAGAGCGGAGGCGGAGGTGGAGGCCAGTACATCGGCGACACCGAGGACCGCCCCGGCGGTGAGGAGCTGCCCGAGCGTGACGCCACCGGTCACGGCGGAGACGGTGAGCCAGCCCATCGCCGCCAGCCGCATTCCGTTTGCGCCCCAGAGCAGCCGTCGCCGGTCGAAACGGTCGACGAGCACGCCGATGTGCAAGGCGACGAGCAGCCAGGGCAGCGTGAGGGTCAGCGAGACGGCGGTGACGTGGGCGGGAGAGCCGGTGAGCTGGGCGGCCAGCAGGGGCAGAGCCATCTTCATCACGCCGTCGGCGAGGTTGGTCGCGGCGGTGAAGCCGACCAGGACCGCGGTGTTGCGCCGCCCGCGGTCGGCTGGAGGACAGCCCTCCCGCGTCAGGGCGCCGAGGCTTTTGCCGGTCTTAGCCCGCTGGGACACCGCCGTGACCATGTTCATCCCCTAACTGTCTAACGTCTTAGCCGGTTAGGTCACTGTGGTGCACGTCCCGGCATTCGCGCAACCGGTAAAACGCTTGACCGGTAGAATGACGGAAACCTGCAGGAGGTGACCCGCAATGCTGGAGCCGCCGGCCGCAGCCGTCCTGGTGGAGGCGTTCGCCAACACGGTCGACGTGGAAGAGGCCAGCGACGAGATCGCCACCCCGGCCGGGCTGGCCAACTGGCTGACGGGCCGCGGCCTGCTCAACGCGCCCGCAGAGATCCCCCCCGACGTCCACGACAGCTATGTGGCCCTTCGGGCAGGCATCCGCGAGGAGTTGGGCAGCCATGTCGGCGACACCCCCGACCCGGAACTGCTTGCCGCGGCGGACCGGGTGCTGGCCGGACATCCCGTACTGGTCACCTCGCGTGGATTTTTGACCCCTGCGGCGGGGCTGTCCGCGCAGCGCAGGCCGCTGGCCGCGCTGGCGATCGCGTGGAGTGAGCTGGTCACGACCGGGGATGCCGCGCGGCTCAAGCGCTGCGCGGAGCACACCTGCGGCTGGGCCTTCTGGGACGTATCGAAGAATCGCAGCCGCCGCTGGTGCTCGATGAAGGTGTGCGGGAACCGTAACAAGACCCGGTCCTACGCGTCCCGGAAGCGGCAGGCGACCTGACCGTCAGCCAGCCGCAACGCTGGGCGGTACGGCACGTGGTGCACATTCGCGTGTACCGGGCTGTGCACTTTCACGCGAACGCCGACACTATGTAGGAGTTGACTTCGGCTTCCAGCGCAGCGGCCAGCATCCGCCGTGCGCCTTCCCGAACGCTCTCATCCAGCAGCGAGCTGCCGCTTGGCGTGGTGCCGTCCTCGTTGACTACCGTAAGCACGGGCGTGCCTTCCCGACCGACGCGGCAACGTCGGCCTTGCTCGATGACCTATCGATCGATCCATCGGGAAGGTACGCCTCCTTCCGTCAGGAGTGATCCACAGGTACTGAGCATTGCTCCTACCTGGTCGACAACGGCGTGAAGTGGATGGCCCTGCCGGTCGACTTCCCGTACTGGCGGGCGGTCTACGACTTCTTCCGCCGCTGGCGGGCCTGCGACTATGTGCGTGAACTGCACGAACGCCTGCGCCGCACGGCGAGGGAACGCTCAGGCCGCAGCACTGAGCCCAGCGCGGGAGTCATCGACAGTCAGTCGGTGGACGCCTGCGAGACCGTCGGCGAGGACAGCCGCGGATACGACGGCGGCAAGTCACGCGACGGGCGCAAGCGCCACATCCTGACCGATACCGAGGGCCTGCTCCTGGAGGTGACCGTGACCACGGCCGACGTGCACGACTCCAAGGCCGCCCCCGCGCTGCTGGAGACGTTCATGGAAGAGCCGGGCCGGCTGCTGAAGCTGGTGTGGGTCGACAGTGCCTACCAGGGCCCCGCACTGGCCGAGGCGTTCGCCCGTCACGGGGTGCGCGTCGAGGTCGTGCCCGCGCTTGGACGGGCGGCGCGGATTTGTCGTACTGGCCCGCAGGTGGGTCGTGGAGCGCACGCTGAGCTGGCTGCCGCGCTCACGCCGCCTCAACCGCGACCACGAACGCCGCCTCGCCCACCACCCTCAGACGGTGTGGTGGGCCGCCGTGATCAGGCTGTCCCGGCGCCTGGCCGGCCACGCTCCGCGCCGGCCGGAGAAGCGTCCCGGCCGACGGCTGAAGGCGCGGGCATGAACCATCCGTCCCTCGCCCGCACCAGCCAGCCCCGCCTCTCCAGCACGTAGGCACGGTGCCGGATCTTCCCCACCTCGTTCTTGATCTCCGCATCCCGGCCCACCGCCCGCGTCAACTCCACCCCGTTCACCGGCGCCGAAGCTGCCACCACCGTAGCGAACACCTCCCGATACAAGCCGCTGAGCACCTCCTCACCCATGCCCGACCGCCACACCAGCGGCCGCTCACCATGCCCCGCGCCAGGGCCGCCCGATCCCACAGCGGCAGCCGTCTCACCACCAGACGGCACGTAAACCGGCGTATTCACCGGGCTCTCCTCGGCCAGCACCGACACGAGCTCCTCACGTCCCACCCGGGCCCGCCCGACTCGCTCCCGCGCGGCATCCACCTCCGCCTGAGCCTGCTCCAGAACCTCCGTCCAAGTCCCTGTTCATCGAACAGGGACTCCCTTTGCCACAACGCACTGAGAGACGCTGATCATGCCTCAGACGAACACCCCAGTGGGAGTGCCTGCCCCAGGAACCGCGCTTCAGCAATGACCTGCCGGCGGCCCCTAGCCACCTGGAACGTGACCGGCGTCTGGACCAGCGGCACACCGCCCCGCTGAGAGAGTGAACTCGAAGACTTCTTCCAGGCGGTGGCGTGGTGCTGACTGCCTGACGCGCGCGGTCGACCGTCGGGCAGACCCCCTGCTTCCGCCCAGCTCACGTGCATCCTGCTGTGGGACGACGAAAACACCGGCTCCGACCTGCACACCGCCACCCGTTTCTGGCCTCGCGGTCTGCCTGATCACCCAGCGCCGCATGCAGCGTCTTCTGATGACGTGCGGCAACCGTCTGCCGTGGCCGACTCCCGCGCTCCTACGAAGAGACTGCGCGCCCTCGGAGAAGTCGTAGCCGAACCCAACAGGGCACCGATCTCCTCATGGGAGGCGTGACGCAGTGGCTTCATCGCGCATCCAGAGCCGGACGCCGCGCCGGGATGCGTCGCTGCGGCTGTCACAGATCACTGCTCCGTGCTGTCTACATAGATCAGAGGCAAGCTCCTTAGTAAGCGAGGTCTTCAACATGAGCACCGAAAACGCCAACACGACTCCGCCACCGGCGACCGTGCAGATCCTCGGCAAGGTCCCGAATGCCCCGGTCCCCGACAACCCCGAGGCCACCACCGTCGTGATCACTCTGCCGCCCGGCAGTCCGGGGAACCCGCCGCACCGTCACACCGGCCCTGGGTTCGGTTACGTGGTCAAGGGCGAGATGATTTTCGAGCTGGAGGGCGAGCCGGAGCGCGTCCTCAAGGCCGGGGAAGCATTCTGGGAGCCGGGGGGTGACGTCATCCACTACCAGGGCGCCAACAACCTTGCGGACGGCGAAACCGTGTACATGGCCACGATCCTCGGCGTGCCCGGGCAGCCGGTGGTCATACCGGTGAGCGCGGAGGAGCTCGAGGCACGTAAGGACCGCCGGGCACCTCGCCCGTAACGATCAGGTCGGGGGGCCAGCCACGGGCCGGCCCCCCTCTGGTCATCTGCTCCCCCGTGCTGTGCAACTGGGTGATGCGGTCCGGCGCAGCGCAAAGGCCTTCAAGGCGCTGTGACCCGGTCGCCGCCCGTCTTGTCAGGCATGGCCGGCTGCCCCAACTCGCATCTGCAACACGTGCAGCCCTTACGGCGCGCCTCTGAAAGGAAGTTGTGTGCTGATTGCCGAAGCCGACATTCGAACCGAGTGGCCAAGCTGGTATCTGGCACAGCTGTGTGAGTACCCCAGCGCGCTGGGCGGTGACACACGCCACCGGCCCCACATGCACCACGGTGGCCATGCACCGACCCGGACCCAGCACGTCGAACGGGGCAACACGCACGGGACGATCGACCTCGTCGGGGGCCGCTGCACCCTGCGAGCCGACACCAACTCGCTGACCCTCCGTGTCGAGGCCGCCGACCCGGACAGCCTGCAGCGCATCCAACACCTGGTCGCCGCGCGCATGCAGGAGATCGGCCAGCACGATGCACTGCACGTCACCTGGCGACAGACCGAACCGTCCGGTCACCAGTTGGGGGATCCCACCACCGATACTCCCGTCTCGGCAAAGAAGGCCGGGCCCCATACACCACGTCGGGCGGCGCTCGGTCTCCTGGCCGTCGTCGCGCTCGTCGTGGCCGTCCACCTGGGTCTCGGCAGTCTCCTGATGGCGTCCGGTTCGGGGACGCACTGGATCATCGGAGCGGTACTCGTCATCACCCTGCTCCACGTCCTCGGCAGCCTGGTCGTACGCCGCAGGAAGAGTCGCAGGACCCGCTGAGAGTGAGCGGGTCAGCACCCCTGCTGCTGCAGGCACTCCTACCGCCAAGGCCGTGCATTCGCCTCGGGTGCGGCGCTGCTGCCGATGACAGGGCTGCTCATGGTCTTCATGACGGTGATCACCGCGCGGTTGCTGGGACGCCTCGGCGCCAAGCCCCTGATCGGCGGTGGACTGCACGTCCTGGCTCCGGGCCTGTTGTGGCTGTCGGCTGTCGGCTGTCGAGCCAAGCGGGTCATTCGTCGTCGACGTGCTGCCCGCCTCGCTGGTGGCCGCGCTGGGCATGTCGCTGGCGTACATCCCGGCCGTGATGGCGGCCATGTCCGGCGCACCGGCCGAGCAGGCGGGCTTGGCCCCCGGCATCGTCAACACGACGTATCGGGTCGGCTCGGCGCTCGGCCTGCCCGCTCTCACCGCCCTGGCCACGTCCCAAGGCGCCGGCCGGCTCGGTGACCTGCCCGCCCTGACCGACGGCCTCAGCGCAGCGTTCACCGCGGCCGCTGCCATAGCCGCCGTCGGGGGCCCTCATCACGCTCCTGGCGATGCGCACGGAGAAGTCCGTGGACGCCGCAGCCCACCAGCAGCAGCACAGCGAGTCCGGCGAGAAGACAGGGGTGCAAACCATGGCCTGCGAAACGGCGATAGAGCGACGTCCGCAGCCAACAGTCCGCCAGATCCTGATTCCCGGAGCTGGCGGACCGCCGGCGCTTCACCGCCACAGCGTGCCCCTGCGCGTCAGCCTGGACAGTAAGGGAACTGCTACGCGTCCCAACCGGGGGCAGACGACGGCGCGTGAAGGGGCCCCGCCCAACGGCGTCTCCCAGCCCGGCTGCGGTGGACAGCGAACCCACCCAGGACGGCTGCCTTCACCAGGAAGACGGCAAGGACGGTGGCCACGGCACCTCCCGTCCAGCGCCGGTTCGCCGCCACAACACCTCCCAGACCTAGGTGGTCGGCAAGGACAAGCACCACCACGGAGACAAAGCCTGCCAGCTTCATGTGCCGGCGGCCCCTGGTCGAGACTGCCGCTGCTTCGGCCCTGTCGGTTGCTGCGCAGCCGGCCGGTAGCCATATACCTCCCAGCGGTATGAGGCTAGTGGTGTTCCTGACCGTTTCCGGGGCGGTGGAGGAGCATCCAGGTACGGCCACCGTCGGCGGACTTGTAGACCGCGTGTGTGGTGTCGGCGGCCGGCAGGTGCTGCGCGGTCACCGCGGTCAGCACCGTGGACTTGCCTCCTTCGGGCAGGCGGCCCCGCTGCGTCCAGGGCCCTCCGGCGCGGCCGGTGAGTACGCGGCCGTCCGCGGCGAGCGCCACGAGCGATCCGGGTTCCGGCCCCTCAACCGCGACCAGGCCTGGCGCCGAGGAGACGGGACGGAAGGTGCGCCCGCCATCCGTGCTGCGCTCAAGTCCGGTGACGGTGGCGGCCCACACGGTCGCTGCGCCGGCGGGATGGGTGGCCAGGTCGAGCGCCGCGATGCCGGCGCGCCGCTCCCCACTGCGGCAGGCATCGGAGCCGGCCCACACCGAGCATGAGGGCGCCGAGTCGACGCTGGGCGGCCCGACGGGCGCCTTGGTGATCAAAACGCATGCCGTAGCGCTCCAAGTCGTGGAGTCCCTGCGCGGCGTCCCGCGACCGGGCCACGACCAGCACGGTGCGCGGGTCGGCCGGCAAGCCGCTCACTCGCACCGAGTCAGCCGCATACTGCTCCCACGTGGCCGCCGGGGCGACGATGCCCGACGCCGCGTTGATCCCACCAGCCGCCATACACCGTGAGCGCCGTCGGCCGCGCTCTCACTGCCATGACCGACACGCCGGCTTCGGCGACCTCGGCAGCTGCCCGAAGACCTGCTCCCCGGTTCCCACCACAAGGACCGACGCGGCGAGGTGGTGGCCGAGCGATGACATGCGGGCCTCCTGTGACGGCGGACCATACCTGTCGACCGGATGGCGGCGACGTCTGTGACCATCACGCGATCACACGGTGTGGAGACTGTCACAGTTACTCGACGTTATGCCGCCCGCGTGCTTCGAGCCGTCCCAGGTATCGTTTTCGCAAATAGTTCCGACAATTGTCCTGGGAGCCGTCCCAGGCCTCAACTAGGAGCCGAGTCGCATGGCCACAAGCCCGCTTCCCGCCCTGGTGGGCCGGCATTCCGAGTGCGCGGCACTCGATGACCTGCTGGCTACCTTGCGTGAGGGTGGGTCTCGGATCTTGGTGCTCCGTGGCGAAGCAGGTATCGGGAAGTCGGTGCTTCTGAAGTATGTGGCCGGCCAGGCTTCCCGGGTGACGGTAACCCGGGCGCAAGGCGTCGAGGCCGACATGGAGCTGCCCTACGCGAGCCTGCACCAGCTGTGTGCGCCGTTCCTGACCGAGGTGGAAGCGTTGCCGGAACCCCAGCGCGATGCCATCCGGGTGGCGTTCGGGATGGCGGCGGGAGATCCGCCCGACCGCTTTCTGGTCGGCCTCGCCGTGCTGACTCTGCTCACCCGGGCCTCGGAGAGCCGACCGGTACTCGTCGTGGTGGACGACGCCCAGTGGCTTGACCAGGTTTCTTTGCAGACATTGGAGTTCGTGGCTCGGCGACTGTTCGCCGAGGCCGTCGCCATGGTCTTCGCGGTACGCGACCCTGAGGGGCGGGCCGCGCTCGCCGGCCTGCCGGAGCTGCGGATCGGCGGTCTCGATACCGCCGCGGGCGGAGAACTCCTCGAGGCCGCCGTCGGCGGGCGGCTGGAGAAGCGGGTCCGGGACCGGTTCGTGGCCGAGATGGACGGCAACCCACTTGCGCTGCTCGAGTTCTCCCGCGGTCGGAGCGCGGCCGAGCTGGCATACGGTATGGCCTCCAGTTCCCCTGATCTCCGAGGGACGGTGTCGAGCCGCGTCGAGCAGGACTTCGCCAGTCGGCTCGCTTCGCTGCCGGAGCAAACTCGAACACTGCTGCTGATCGCCGCAGCGGAACCGGTCGGGGACGGGCATCTGCTGGTGCGCGCAGCCACCCACATGAAAATCCCCCGCAATGGCGCACCGGCCAAGGCGGCCGGTCTGATCGAGTTCGGTGAGTCTGTTCGATTTCGGCACCCGCTGGTTCGTTCGGCGGTCTACCAGCAGGCCGACCCGGAAGAGCGCCGAGCTGTGCATCGGGCGCTTGCCGCGGCCACGGACCCGGTATTGGATCCCGACCGCCGCGCCTGGCATGCCGCGCAGGCCGCCGAGGGGCCGGACGAGGAAGCGGCCGCAGGCCTGGAGCAGGCCGCCGACCGTGCGCGGCAGCGCGGTGGCATGGCCGCCGAGGCGGTTCTGCTGGAGCGCGCAGCCGATGTGACGCCGGATTCCTGGGCACGAGGGCGCCGGGCCCTCGCGGCCGCCGAGGCGCACCTCTCGGCCGCCTCACCGGACAGCGCCACAGAGTTGGCGACGCGGGCCGAATTGTGCCCCCTCAGCCCCATGGACCACGCCCGCTTGACACGCCTGCGTGCCAGGATCCTCTTCGCCCGCAGCCGCAGCGACGAGGCAGCACCTCTGCTCCTCGACGCCGCCGCACAGTTTGCGGCCGCCGAGTCGCCACTGGCAAGGGAGACCTACCTCGAGGCGATCAGCGCGACCATCTTCGCAAGCAGGGTCCACGGTCCGACAGGTGCCCGCGCCGCAGCGATCGCGGCCCGCGCATCCGGGGCGCCCCCCTCCGGCTCCAAAGCCGCCGACCTGCTCCTGGACGGTGTCTCCACGCTCCTGGCGGACGGCTACGAGACCGGCGTCCCGGCTTTGCGCCGTGCGCTGGAACCTCTGGCACACGAGGAACTCGGCACCCGGGAGGCGACGATGCGTTGGCTTCTCCTGGCCCCGGTCGCGCTGGAAGCGTTCATTCACCACGCCTGGGACCTGCATGCCTGGGACACGCTGGCAACTCGTGCAGTGCGCCTGGCTCGCGACATCGGGGCGCTCGGCGCACTGCCGCCGGCGCTGATCTACCTCAGTGGGGTCCACATCCACACCGGCAACTTCGCCGAAGCAACCCGGATGATCGACGAAGCAGACGCCATCGCCGCTGCGACCGGGCACGCCCCGCACCAGTACGCAACGCTTGTCCTGGCCGCGTGGCGAGGCGACGAAGACGCTGCCGTCGGCATCATCGAAGACGCCAAGGCAAGCGCCGCACAACGGGGCGAGGTATCCCTCCTGGGCGTCACGGGCTACATCCAGGGCGTGCTTTTCAACGGCCTGGCACGCTACGACCAGGCACTGCAAGCCGCTCGCTCCGGCATCGAACACGACGGATTCAACTTCACCGGACTGTCGCGAGTCGAACACATCGAAGCCGCAGCCCGCTGCGGCAAGATCGACGAAGCTCGCGCCTCGCTTGCCCAACTGATCAAACTCACCCGAGCCGCCAAGTCCGGATGGGCATGTGGCGCCAGCGCCCGCAGCCAAGCCCTCCTCACCGACGACGATGACGAGGCCGACCACCTCTACCAGACCGCGATCGAGGAGTTCACACGAGGCCGCGTTGTCGTGGAAGCAGCGCGTACCCATCTCCTCTACGGAGAGTGGCTACGTCGGGCCCGCCGCCGTGCGCTCGCCCGCGATCACCTTCGCACAGCCCACAACATGTTCGACGGAATGCGGGCGAACGCGTTCGCGGAACGAGCTCGTCGCGAGCTTCTCGCCACCGGCGAACACGTCCGGGTGCGAGAAAGCAACCCGGCAAGCACCCTGACCCCACAAGAGTCACAGATCGCGACTCTCGCCGCCGACGGCATGACGAACGCGAAGATCGGTGCGGAGCTGTTCATCAGCCCACACACCGTGGAGTGGCATCTACGGAAGGTGTACACGAAACTCGGGATCAGCTCACGCCGCGCGCTGCCAGGTGCCCTCGCGACCGCTCCGGCCGCGGACGTCAAGGGCGCAGGCACGGTGGAATCCGACTACTGAGGTTTTCGTTACGTAGTTCTGTGTGGACGGCGCCTCCGTCAGCGGGAGCCTGTTGTCGTGTCTTTCCAGCCTTCACGTGTTGCCTCCGGGCCTGTCGTCCCTCCCTTGACGCGACCGCAGTTGGTCGAGGCCCGGCGCGTGCGGGCGGCTGAGTTGTTCGAGCAAGGATGCTCGAACGCCGGGATCGCACGGATGCTCGGGGCAGTGATGAGAGTGTGCGGCGGTGGAGACGGGTGTGGGAGACGGGTGGCGCTCATGCCTTGCGGCGGCGTCCGGCCACCGGTCGTCCGCCAAGCTGGACGACGCCCAGGTCGAGCAGGTGCGGGCCGCGCTGGAGCAGGCGCCCAGCGCACGGGTTCGAGGCCGATCCGTGGACGCCGGAGCGGGTCGGTCCGGTGGTCGAGCGTGTGGCGGGGGTGTGTTTGTCGCGGGCTGCGGCTGTGCTTCCACCTCAGGGCCGGAAGCTACGACACCATCGCATTCATTCAGGTCCTCGAGCAGGTCGGTCGAGGGCTTCTACGCCGAAGAGCCGGTGGTGCTGGTCCGGGACGGGCTGTCCGCCCACTGGAGCCGGGCAATGCGCGCCTGGGTGGCAGAACAGGACTGACTCACCATCGAGCGACTACCCGCCTACACACCCGAGCCACCCCAGTGGAACTGCTGTGGTCAACGATCAAAGCGCGCGAACTCGCCAACCTCGCCGGCGACCACCTTGCAGACGTTGCCGACGTCACCGAACGGGGCATCCACCGCATCAGCCGGAACGATCAACTCCCCTGGTCCTTCCTGACTCACACCGGACTCACCATCCACCCGCCCCACCCGCAGAACTGACGAGAACTCACCGACGGCGTCTTGCCACCGGGCCGCAACCCGCCGCTACGCACCACTGGCCCCGGGGCTGGGCCGTACGGGCAAACCAGACGGGCCCTCGTGCACCTCAAGCTCCGAAGCCGTGACTCCGAGAGCCACTCCCCCCCACGCTTGCGCGCTTGCACGCCAGAGGTTATGCGTATAACTTCACTGCAGCGGCGTGATCCGCTGTCCCAGTCATCGGTGAGGAGGCTTCCCGCATGAAGACCCGCGAAGGAAGCCGTCACATCTTCGGTGATCATTCCTACCGCAGCGAGTTCTACGGCTGACCAGTCGACCGCGGCCAGGGCACACGTGTGTCCTCGTTCCGGACCCCAGGGCACAGGTGTGCCCTGCCGACTGCGCTCCCACTCCCACCAGCCGAGGTCTCCATGCCACAGCCCTCCCCCACCCTTCCCTCCATCGCCCACGACGGAACCCTGTGGGCGGCGCGCCACATGCCGCTCCT
This sequence comes from Streptomyces chromofuscus, assembly GCF_015160875.1. Lineage (NCBI taxonomy): Bacteria > Bacillati > Actinomycetota > Actinomycetes > Kitasatosporales > Streptomycetaceae > Streptomyces > Streptomyces chromofuscus. Next base: position 117,847 of record NZ_CP063374.1, read on the forward strand.
CATGGCCACCATGCAGAAGCAGGCGTCTGTGTTCGCCGGCCGCCGCATAGGGATCTGCCTCCACATCGAGCCCAAGACCGCCGTCCTGGTCTCCTACCTGGCCCAGGCGGGCGCCGAGGTGGTGCTCACCGGATCTCCCGGTACCACACAGGAGGACACAGCCGACGCGCTGCGCGATGCCGGCGTCACCGTCGTGGGTCACCGCTCCGACACCCTCGACCAGCACCGCGAGAACATCCACCAGGTCATCGATTCCCAGCCGGACCTCATCCTCGACAACGGCGCCGACCTGATCGAGGCGGTCATCGCCCGCGGTGGGCTGCCCTCACTCAGGGGGGCCACGGAGGAGACCACAACCGGAGGCTTGCGCATCCGTTCCTGGGACACCCCACCGCCCTTTCCGATCATCGTCATCAACGACAGTCGGCTCAAGTTGCTGGTCGAGAACGAATTCGGCGTCGGTCAAAGCGTCGTCCAGGGCTTCATGAACGCCACCAACCTCATGCTCCCGGGCGCACACGCCACCGTCGTGGGGTACGGCCCCTGCGGCCGCGGCGTCGCCGACACCCTGGCTGGCCTCGGTGCGCGTGTCAGTGTCGCCGACACCGACCCCTACCGAGCGCTGGAAGCCGTGATGGCGGGCCATCGCGTGGGCGACCTGCTCGACCTCCTCCCCCAGACCCAACTCCTCTTCCTCGCCACCGGTCACCCGAACGTCATCGGGCCGGCGGAGATCGAGGCCCTGCGGGACGGCACCCTCGTCGCCGGCGTCGGCCACATGCCCTGGGAAGTGGACGCCCAAGCCCTTCGTGAGCAGACCACGTCCTTGCACCGCTCCGGCCCCAGCGGCCAGGAACGCGCGATCCACCGGCTGCGCGATGGGCGGGAGATCACCATCCTCGCCGACACCAAGATGATCAACCTGACGGCCGCGAAGGGAAATCCCATCCAGGCGATGGATCTCGGTCTGACCCTCCAGGCTCGTAGCCTGGCCGCGATCTCCACAGATGATCGACTGTCCCTGGTCCACGGCGCACAGGCCGTTCCCGAACCCATCGACCGTCAGGTTGCCGCCGACCTCGTGAAAGCCCTGACGAGCCTCTGACAGACCGCGGCAGGTGCGGGAGAACGCCGGAACGTCCAACCGCAGTTGGACGTTCCGGCAGGGATCACGTCACGTGAGACAACCACTAAGCCTTGATTGGTGCGGCCGACCTGGCGGCCTGCTCGATCTTCGCGCAGTAGGCTGCACGGGCTTCCTCGTCGCTCTGCTGCTCGTTCTCGGCGCGCACCCCGGTCCGGCCGTCGAGGCCCTCGCGCAGGATATCGGCGTGCCCGGCATGCCGGATGGTCTCGCCGAGGACATGGACCATGATGGCGAACAGGTTCGTGTTGGGACAAGGCTCCGGCCACCACGGCACGTGGCCGGGGGCGTCGAGGGGAAGCTCGTTGATCGTCGCGTCCGAGTGTTCCCACGTGCGCCGGTAGAACCCGATGATCTCATCGCGGGTCTCGTCCTCGGTCGCCCACAGATCGCTGCCGTCGTAGTCCTGCCACCGGGCCGGCGGTTCCGGGGAAGGGCGGTCGAAGACCTCGCCGAAGTACCTGGCCTCGACGGTGGCCACGTGCTTGACCAGGCCGAGGAGGTTGGTCCCGGTCGCTGTCAAAGGCCGGCGGGCGTCGTACTCGGACAAGCCGTCGAGTTTCCAGAGCAGCGCCTTGCGGTCCCGCCGCAGTCTCCCATGCAGGTTGTCCTTCGCGAATTCATCGATCATGCGGCCTGAACCTTCCATGGGCTGTTAGCGGTCTCAAGATCCCGTACGTGGTCCGCAACGACTGGCAGAGCCGAGGCCTGGTCATGGCCGCCGCCCTGACCTGCTACAAGAAGCCCGAAAAACGTGCCACGTGGGACGACTCTCATGTTGCCGCTTGCAAGGCTCGTTGGTAGTGGAGAGGACCTGGCGTGGGATACGGGCCGCAGTAGCGGGAGGCGGCGAGCGGGGCTGATCGGTGGCGAAGGCACCGGGCCTCGTCGCTCCGACGGGAAGCCTCACGGGCAAGGCCGACGTGGGCGTTGCCCGGCGCCCACGTCACGGCCACGGAACCGACCACCGGGCAGCGGCGCCGGTCCCGGATCGGGTCCCAAGGACCGTGGCCGCCGGAGAGGTTCCGCTGCCTGTGGTCGTCCGCTCCTCCGGCCCCCTTGCGGAAACCGGAGGAGGCTGCCTACGCCTGGATCAGGGAAGACCGGTGCTCACGTGCCGAGCAGATAGGCCCGTTCCACGGTCTGCCGTACCGAGTTGCCCGCCTGGTCGGTGGCAGTGACCCGCAGGGTCACATACCCGCCCTGCCCATGGTTGCCCGGCCACTCGATGGTCGCTGCGTACCGGTTGTGGCCCCGGTCCTTGATGTGGACCTGCCCCTTCCAGCTCTGGCCGTCATCGAAGGAGGCCTCGACCTTCAGCTTGACCCCGGTGGGGGCGGGGAGCCCGTCCTGGTGCCGGACAGTCAGGTCGATGTCGTGCCGCTTCCCGCCACGGACGCTGTTCCACAGGTCGGCGCGGACGTCGTAGTCGACTTGGAGGAGCGGCAGCAGCGTTTCCTTGGCCGTGGTGTCGGAGCGGAAGGCCCAGGATGTGGAGGTTCTGATGCCGGTCTGCCAGTACTCGCTCTCGCGCTCGGTCGTCAGGTCCAGCCGGTAGTCGGCCGCGCCGGCGGGGACGGAGAAGTTCGTCCAGGCGTCTGCGGTATCGCTCACCTTCTTGCCGTTGCGGTAGAGAGCCGCCGCCACGGTGTCGCCGTGGAGGTATGACGGATCGTCCATCGTCCCAGGGGATCCCTTCCTTGCGCCGATGTCTGTGCCGGGGAGGGGAACCTGCTTGCGGCCCCAGTGGCCGGCGGCCGCGTCGGTGTACTCCGGGATCGACAGGCTGAGGGTGTCGCCGTCCCGGACGGCGGGACGGCTCCAGCCGCGTGGGATGGACGGCCGTACAACGGCCCTGTACCAGTCCTCGGCTGCCTTCTCGCCCGCCTTGAAGGTGCGCGGTTCGTCACGCAGACCCGACAGCAGCGCGTGGCCGTAGGACACTTCGCGCCCGGTCATGAAGTCGACGTAGTGCATCCACCGGGTGTCCCCAGAACTGACGTACTCGGTGCGGGTCCTGCCCGTCGGTACCCAGCGCGACGTCTCCCAGGCCATCTCGGTGTAGGGACGCCAGCTGAAGCGTTGTTCGGCCGTCCAGTGAAGTGGCCCGTTGTTGGTGTAGGACGCCTTCACCTGCGCGGTGTTGCGGTCCGAGACGGTGTACGTGACGTCCTGCGGGATCTGCTGCCATCGCGCCGTGATGTCGTACAGGTACGGGCTCTCGACGGTTCCCGACACCTTGACGACGGCCGTGCGCTTCCTCATGTACTCCAGCAGTTTCGCGCCGTCGGCCGCGGCCAGTCTCATCACCGGGATGGCGGAGCGGGTGTCCATCGGCTTCCAACGGGTCCACGCGAGGTATCCCTCGGGCATCACGATCACGACACCCTTCGCCCCGGCCTTCGCGGCGGTACCCGCGAACTCGTACCAGTCCGTGGTGTCGGGGTCGACGTCGCGGACCACGGCGATCTTGCCCCGCACGGTGCCCGGTCGCAGATCCGGCTTGTCCCCGGTCCCCGCGTCCACGGCGACCAGTTGTTCACCTCGAGAATCGAAGGGCGTCGACAGTGGGAGGTAGTACGGGTCGAGGTCGAGGTCCGCGCCGCGGATCTCGGTCCTGAGGTCGGGAGCGGTCATCTCCCAGCGGGAGTTGAACTCGAAGGCGCCTTCGGTGACCTCGGACGTGGGGTTCACGTACAGGTCCACGGCCTCACCTCCCTCGCCGTAGTAGATACCCACGGTCTGTTCGACCCCGTCGATCTTCCGGTACATCTGGTACGTCAAGTTGTTGTGGCGCTCGGCGGGCTTGGGGGTGCTCACGCGCACCACCTTGGTCTTACGCGCGTCCAGGATGACGGTCGTGTCCTTGATGACCCTCACCTCGGGCTCGATGACCTGGACTATCCGGACGCCGGTGGGGCCCCCGCCTTCCACCACGGTGATGGCGACCTGGTACGTGCCTTCCTCGACCTCGGCGACCCCCCAGTCCGTGAACTGGACCTCGGTGTCCCCGCCGAAGACGTCCAAGAGCGCCCACGCCGTTGGTTCTCCGTCGCGACCGTAGGACTCGGTGGTGACCTTGTGCATCGGACCGCGCACCATCAAGCTTATTGTGGTGTGCACCGACACACCCTCGGCGGACGTGGCAGTGACGTAGCCGTAGTAGGATCCCCGGCCCGCCTTCGCCGGGTCGACGTCCACCGGCACTTCGACGGTCGCCCCCGGGGCGACCCGGACCGTGTCCGCACCCAGCGCCAGGCCCTGGGCGGGCAGTTGCCTGCCCTCCTTGGTCGTCAGCGCGGCACGCAGGCTCAGCGACACCTCGGTGTCACCGTGGTTCGTGTACCTGACGACACCGGCTCGACCTGCCGGGGCCCCGTCACTTGCGAACGACCCCAGAGTGATCGTGCCGGTGGCGGTGACGGGTGAGCTGAACGCCGACTTGACGTCTGTCCGGCCGCCGCCTTGCTCGGTCGGCGTCTGGCCGGACACCGTACGGGACGTGCTGATCAGGGCGTCCTTGAGCTGCTGACCCGTCCAGTCGGGGTGCAGCCCGGCCAGCAGTGCCGCAGCGCCGGCCACGTGAGGGGTGGCCATGGACGTACCGCGCGCCGCGGTGTAGTAGTCGTCGACCGGTACGCCCATGGTCGTGCCGGCGGCGCGCGCGGCGACGATTCCGACACCCGGGGCCGTGATGTCCGGCTTGACGGCTTTGTCGCCGAACCGCGGACCGCGGCTGGAGAACGAGGCCAGCTTGTCGTCGCTGTCGACGGCGCCGACGGTGAGTGCGGCGTCGGCCGAACCAGGAGATCCCACCGTCATATCGCCCAGCTCGCCGTCGTTGCCCGCGGCGACTACGAACAGCGCTCCGCTGCTGCGGGATATGTCGTTCACCGCCAGGCTCATAGGATCGGTCCCGTCGGTCTGGCCCGACGAGCCTAGGCTCATGTTGACGACCCTGGCGCCCTGCGCCACGGCCCACTCCATGCCTCCGATGACCTGGGATTCGCTGCCGAAGCCGTTGTCCCCGAGGACCTTGCCGATCAGGAGATCGGCGCCGGGGGCAACACCCTTGCGCAGACCTCCGGAAGCAGCGCCGCTGCCGGCTGCGGTGGCGGCGACATGAGTACCGTGGCCGAAGTGGTCCTGGGTCGAACCGCTGCCGCTGAAGTCCTTTGCCTGGCTCACTCGGCCCGCCAGGTCGGGGTGCGTCTGGTCGGCACCGGTGTCGAGCACCGCGACCTTGACGCCTTCGCCGTGGTGACCGGCGGCCCATGCGGCCGGCGCGTTGATCTGCGCGGTGCTGCGGTCCAGCGTGGGACGCACCTTGCGATCCAGCCAGACCTTCGGGGTTACGGCCGCCGCACTTGCGAAGGACGCATCCGCCGCGGGCACGAGGTGCTTCCAGAACGCAGCGAGGTCCTGTTCGCCGACGCGCAGCGCCTGGGCGTCGATGCTCGGCAGCCGGCGCGGCTGGGTGGAGTTGTCGTGGAACGCGGCGAGTGTGTCCACCTTCTTGACCGCCGCACGCGCCGAGCCCTCGGGCGCGGACACGATCAGAGGCAGGGCGTCGGTGTGTGCCTCGTCGTATCCCTGGACGACGAGGCCCTCTATGTCGAAGAGCCCCCTGTCCAGCTGCCCCGTGCGGACCAGCATCGCCGCATCGGACGGCAGCACCGTCAAAGCGCCGTCCCTCTCGACGATCTGGAAGAAGACCTTCTCCCGGCCCGGTGCACGCTGCACCGATGCTGTCTTCTTCCCGTTCGGCGCGTCAGTGACAGTGACCCGGTCGCCGGTGATCAGCCGCACGGTGGTCGTGCGGTCCTGCGGCACCGGCGCATCTGTCGAAGACCCCGATGGAGCCTGCGCCGCGGCGGGCACGATGGCACCGGCTACCGCCAGTGCCGACGCCGATATCACCGCCCAAAGACGAATGCGTCTCATTTACTGTTTCCGGCCTCTCTGTCATCCCGCGTTCGGGTAAGGCGTCTGCAAGTGGCTGCCATGACGCATTGTCGGGAACGTGAGTGTGTCGACGGTGTGACGTTTTCGGACGCGATCGTGCGGGGTCCACGCCTCGTAGGATCCCGTTCGCGTAAGCGCCCCACGCTACGAGCAAACCTCTCGTACAACTGCGGTTCATAAAACCTTCGGAATAATCCGCCGCGGCGACCGAACCTGTCACTGATCCGGCTTGGCACAACTGAGCCATGTCGCAACGACGACACGGAAACGAGCAGCGATCGGTCGTGGGCCGAAACGGTTGGCACAAAAGAGCCAGAATTCGGCACTGACGTTCAATACGTGTGGGGCGATTACATGGTCGGCCGAGCGCCTGCGTGGAGGACTGCGACTTCAACTCTTCCAGGCAGTCCGTGTTTCGAGGTCGTTCGCGATTCTGTCGGCTTCCAGACGGGGTGGGCGGCGACGGTGACAGTCGAGCCGGCGCGGCTCGGCCCCGGAGGTCGCCGTACCGCTCGAGGTATGGGCCCCGAGATCGGTCAGCTAGTTGAGTGTTAAACTAACTCCTCGACCTCGATTCGGTCTGCGCGCCCTGTCAAGGACAGGTGCGCGACGGACGGGTATCGAGCACACAGTGAAGCCGACCACACGAGATGAAGATGATGCATCTGAGCAAGCTGCCGGGGCTCTCGTCGTACTCTTCGAGCACCCCCCAGCCGTACGTGGCCCTCGTCGATGACATCGCTGGGCCGGCCCTGGGCACGGGACGTCACCGTGGGCCGTCGGCCCACGACGACTGGCCCGACTCTTGCGTGGGCGGTCGGCATCGCCGCCCCAAGGGTCCTGATACAGGCGCAGGGTGGAGCGTCGAATCCGAGCCGACTGCAGGGAAGTTGCTGCTTGGCCCTTAACGGCCATGTGAATGCCGGACACCCGTGGGGCCGCGTACTTGTCCGCTTGCCTGCTCTCAGCGTCACACCCCGCCAAAAGAAAAGCGCGGACCGCTGACGCGATCGCGAGCGGTGAAGAGGGGAACGTGCGGGCTCGGCGGGGCCCACCCTGTGTGCTCTTCGGAGAGCAGAAAACCTCTCATGCTGCGCGACCTGTGACTCGCCTTCGCAAGGCTGTCTCCCTGGTCGGCACCGCCCCAGCAACGTCCGGGCTCGGCGCAGACCGTCCCGGCCATCCCATGGAGGTATACCCCGCCCGATTCTCCTCACGACGATCGGCTACTTCGCCGCGGCTGACGACGCCGAAGTCGTGAGCGTCGAGGATCAGCCCCGGCGGGGCACACACTCGCCTCCGACTGACATGCGACGGCGATCGAAAGCAGCTCGGCTGGAATCGGCTGGACCTGTCCAGCCATACCACCTCGGGCGCGGGATTGAAGCGCCCACAAGCAGAGTCGGGTACGCCCTCGCACACTCCGAGGAGGCCCAGGCGAATGGACATGTGACGGAGTAGGGGAATGTCACGCGAGACGGTCCCGGAACGCGGCGCGTTCGTACGACGAAGAGCTCTTTGTCGTCGTCGCCGAGACCGCCTCTTGTCGGCCGTGGGTCGAGCCGGGATGCCACCGATGCGGATCTGCACCTGACGGCACTGGCACCCCTGCACGTCAGCGAACTGCTCGACAGATCGACCGTGCTACCCGTCGGGCTCAGACGGCGGCGCCCGACGGCTGACCGGCTTGATCTCGCCCAGTAGACGAGCTTCCCGGCGTAGGCGGACTCGGCCCACACGATCGGGATTTCGGGGTGCATCAGGCGCAGGCGGAAGAGGACTTCCTTGCCGGCTGCGGCGTCGTGCAGGTCGGCGGGATGACCATCAACTCGCCCGGAAGCCTTGGCCCATGTCGCGGCGGATCCGCCCGGCGAGTTGGTCAGGAATCTGCCCGATGATCCCGGCCGCGGCCCAGCGAGCCATCAACCCCCAGACAATGCGCAAGGGCGGGAAATCCGCAGATGGAGCCCGCCCCTTGCATCCGGTGTCCATGACATAGCGGATCGCCCGGCTGAGCTTGCGGCGTTACCGACTGTGGGTGCCGCGCACCTGGGGACACGGCGGCCTGGTTCCGATTCGACCGCGCGACGAACCTGGTGATCAGACAACCGTCGTAGCGGCCGAACACCCGCCTCGAACCTGCACCGGCGCTCACTTCGCGTATCGGGCGTACCGATGATCCGACACTGTTGAGGCGCATGCGATGAGCATCACCGACACCAACACCATGGACTGGAACCCCAAGGCCCTCTCGACGAGATCCTCTCCAACGACGAGGGGCGACCCGTCCTGTTCACCAACGCCCGCATCCTGACGATGGACCCGCTGATCGGGACCATGACCGGCGCCGATCTCCTGTTCGTCGGTTCCCTGCTCGTGGGTGTGGGCCCGGGCATCATCACCGTGGCGGAGGACGACAACGCCATCGTCGTCGACTGCACCGGCATGACCCTTGCCCCCGCCGTCGTCGACACCGTCGCACTGGCCGGCGGCCGTGGCCGCCGCTCGGAGTATGTCGCCACCCTGACCCCGGGCAACATCACCGACTTCCTGGTGGTGCCCGACGAGCTCGCCGCCGACGTGCCGAGCGCCCTGGCCACGCTCATGTACCGGCCGGAGCAGGTGCGCTCACTCGTCGCGGCCGGCCGGCCGGTCCTGTGGGCCGGTACCGACGTGCCCGGCCGGGCCACCGCTCCGGAGTCGGGCATCCCGGCAGCCGAGGACCCGACCGGCAGCCCGCGGGCCGGCATCTGGATCGACAAGACCGACTTCCTGCACCAGGAGCTCACCGCCGATGGCCGCTACGACCGACCCGGGGCGGGCGCCCGCACGCCTATCAGGGCCGGTACTGGATTGACGGCGACCGCATCGACTATCTGGACGACCTCGGCTTCCGGGCCTACGGAGAGTTCCAGGGCGACGAGTTGCACCACGCGGGTTACGTCATGAAGCTCGGCCGACCTCTCCGCCGGTCGGCGCATCAAAGGTCCTGAGCCGGGGTGCGCGATACCTGGAGAAACCGCGGCCTGATTGCCGCAGCGGGCGCGGCCGAGGCGGGTGTTTCAACGGCTGCGTCAGTTCCGGGGGAAGGGGCGATGACAGCATGCCGCCGGCAGACCCGACCTGGTAGGAGTTTTGCCGGGGCCGCCCGAGCGGATGGCCGGGGAGGCCGGCCGGGGCGCGTGACCTCCGGCCGGCGTCACCGACGGGACCTCGCGGACTGCGGGCCCGCTGCCGTCAGCCCTTCACCGCACCCGAGGTGAGGCCCTGGACGATGTGGCGGCTGGCGAAGGCGAACAGGATCATCGTGGGCGCGATGGTGAGCACGGCCGCCGCCGACATCGACCCCCAGTCGATGTTGAAACTGGAGATGAAGCCGTTCAGGGCCGTCGGCACCGTCTTGGTGCCGTCGCTGTTCATCAGCGTCACCGACAGGAACAGCTCGTTCCAGCAGTTGACGAAGTTGAAGATGAACGCGGCCACAATCCCGGGGCGCATCACCGGCAGGAGCACCCGCACCAGCGCCCCGAACCGGGACAGTCCGTCGATCATCGCGGCCTCTTCGAGGGCGTCCGGGACGTTCTCGAAGAAGCCGCGCAGCATCACCGTGCAGAACGGCACGCACACCGCGATGTAGACCAGGACGAGCCCGAGGCGGTTGTCGACCAGGCGCAGATCGGTCATGAGCAGGTACAACGGTCCCAGCGCGATGAAGGACGGGATCATCTGGGTGACGAGGGCCGCCATCAGCAGCGCGGACTTGGTGCGGAACTCGAAGCGCGCCAGCACGTACGCCGACAGCGTGGAGATCGCCGTGGCCACCGCGCCCGCGACGGTCGCGACGACCAGGCTGTTGACGAGGTACGTCCCGAAGTCGGCCTTCCCGAACAGCCCCCGGTAGTTCTCCAGCGAGAACCGCTCGGGCCAGTAGGCGATCGGGAAGGAGAAGATGTCGCCGGGCGCCTTCAGCGACGTGACGGCGATCCAGTAGAGGGGGAAGACGGAGAAGAGGAGCCACAGGCCCAGGAACGTGAACTTGGTGGCCCGCCCGGCCGTCGTTTCCTTGCCGATCATGCCCACACCCCTCGTTCTCCGGCGCCCCGCCGGCCCGCGCCCCGGCCGCCGGTGGCCTGCCTCTCACGCGTGGCCAGCAGGAAGAACACCGCGAACACCAGCAGGACCGCGACCACCAGCAGGCCCAGCGCGGACGCCTTGCCGTAGTCGCCCTGCTGCGTAATCTTGATCATCCAGGTCGTCACGATGTGCGTCTCGTCGTTCGGCCCGCCCCCGGTCATGCCGAAAATCAGGTCGGGGAAGTTGAAGATCCAGATGACCCGCAGCAGCACGGTGAGCGCCAGCGTGGTGCGGATGTACGGGATGGTGACCTGGAACAGCGTGCGCGCCTTGCCTGCGCCGTCCAGCGCGGCCGCTTCGTACAGCTCGTCGGGGACCGACTGCAGCGCGGCCAGGATCATGATCGCGAAGAAGGTGACGCCGTACCAGACGTTGGCGATCAGCACGGAGACCATCGCCGTTCGCGGGTCGGCCAGCCAGGCGATCGGCTCGTCGATCAGCCCGGTCCGCTGCAGCACGTCGTTGACGACGCCGAACTCGCTGTTGAACAGCCAGCGGAACAGGATGCCGATGAGGAATCCGGAGATCGCCCAGGGGAAGAAGATCAGCGCCTGGTAGAGGCCGCGGAAGCGGAACCGGCGGCGCAGCCACAACGCGATCGCGAACCCGATCACCAGCTGAGGCACGATCGAACCGGCCACCCAGAGCAGGGTGTTGCCGGCCACCGTGCCCCAGGCGGGGTCGGTGAAGACGTCACGGAAGTTCTTCAGTCCCACCCACGAGGTGTCGGTCAGGTCCGACAGGTTCCAGTTCCGGAAGGCCATCTGACTTCCGGCGATCATCGGGTAGTACGTGAAGATCGCCACGAAGACCGCGGCCGGTGCCATGAACGCGGCGACGATCAGACCGCGCCGGGTGGTGAACTCCCGCCTGCGGCGGCCCCCCGCCGCACCTGGGCGACGCGGGGCGCCGCCCGAGCCGGAGGGGGGCGCCGACGACTTCAAGGGGGCGGTGGCCGGGGATCCGGTGGAAGCGGCGGGCATGGCTACTTCTTCCACTTCTCGGTCCAGTAGGCGTCCCAGCCCGCGAGCAGGTCCTTCGGCGAGAGCTTGCCGAGGACCATCCTCTGCACGTCCTTGTCGGCCCGCTGTTGCCACTCGGCCCACCAGGCGACGCCGCGCGGCTGGGTGACCACCTGGTATGTGTCCGGGTTCTCCGTCATCGTGACGTAGCTGGCCCACGGGCCCGTCCGGTAGAAGTCGTCCTCGGTGGCCGACTTGAGGATGGGCACCAGGCTGTTCTTCTTGGTGAAGGCCGCCGACGCCTTCCCCTCGGAGAGGAACTCGACCAGCTTCACGGCCTCGGCCTTGTGCTTGCTGTCCTTCGCTACGCCCCACCCGGCGGTGGCCAGGGGCTGCACGGTCTTGCCGCTCGGTCCCGCCGGAAGCGGTGCCGTGGTCCACTGGCCCGGCTCGATCGCCTTCGACGCGGAGACCGTGGCGATCACCTCGGGGTCCTGGAGCAGGAACGCGGTGGAGCCGTTGGAGAAGCCCTCGACCATCTCCGGGTAGCCCCAGGCCACGGACGACTTGGGCGACGCCCGCTGGAACAGCTTCAGGTAGGTCTCCATCGCGTCGAGCGCCTCGGACGCGGAGAAGATCGTGCTGCCGTCCTTCAGCAGGTAGCCGTTGGCCGGGTCGATCCGGTCGGCGACGTACGCCTCGATGGCGGCGGTGGCGTTGCTGTGCGCGTTGGCCCCGCCCCGGAAGGCGTAGCCGTACCGGCGCTCGGCCGGGTCGTGGATGGCGGACGCCTGCTCCAGCAGTTCCTCCCAGGTGGCCGGCGGTTTGTCGAAGCCGGCCTTCTCGATGAGGTCGGTGCGGTGGAAGAGGCTCAGCCCGTAGAAGCCGTAGGGGACGAAGTACGTCCTGCCCTCGCCGTCCTCGGAGGCCTCGACGGCGTTGTCGGTCAGTGCCTGTCGGCCCTTCCAATCGGCGAGGTCCTTCTTCATGTCGTACAGCCAGCCGTTGTTCGACCACGGGCCGACCGTGATGTCCCTTACCTCCAGGACGTCCACGCCGCTGCCGGACTGGAGCATCTGCTGGATCTTCTGGTCCGCCTGCTCGGTGGGCGGGGAGACGAGGTTGACCCTGATCTTCGGGTTCTGCCGCTCGAAGTCGGCTATCAGCTCCTCGATCAGGTCGGTGCGGGCCGGGTTGGTCAGGCTCTCGACCATGCTCAGGGTGACCGTCCCGCTCTCACCGGGGCTCATGGTGGAACAGCCGGTCAGGACCATCGCGGCGGCCGTGCCCAGTGCGAGAGCTGCCGTCCTTCTTCTCATCGTGCTGACCTCTTCCTTGCTCGTGCAGGGTTCGCGGGGGCGGGCTGTGGGGCCGCTAGGAGGCGCGGCTCTCGCGGGCCGCGTGGGCCCACTCGCCGAGGACGGGAACGCAGCGCTCGGCGAAGTACTCGTAGTCCTCGGCGGTGTTGTAGACGTGGGCGGACAGCCGCAGATAGCCGACGCCGCCGAAGCTGGTGAAGGCCGCCTCCACCCCCAGCTCCCCGGCGGCCCGGTCGCGCAGCGCGTCGGCCGCGACCCGGGTGTCGGCCAGGCCGTCCGGCAGCCGCACCAGCCGCATCCCGGGGACGGGCATGCCGACGTCCACCCGGGCGTCCGCGCCGGTCAGGTCGGCGAGCGCGGCGCCCACGACGCGCTCGGCGTAATCGGCCAGGTCGTCCATGTAGCGGCGGGCGGTGGACCAGCCCCAGGTGCTGCCGATGAAGTCGAGCGCGGTCGCCGCGGCCAGTTGGGCGGTGGCGTCCACGGTGCCCTGCTGGTCGAAGCGGTCGGGGTAGGGGTCAGTGGCGCCCCAGGAGTCGATCAGCGGGTACAGGCCGTCCCGCAGCGGCCCGCGGGCCACCAGGGCGGCGGTACCGCGCGGCGCGCAGCCCCACTTGTGCAGGTTGCCCGTCCAGAAGTCGCACGTCAGCCCGTCGAGCGGGGAGGCGACCAGACCGGGCGCGTGGGCGCCGTCCACGAGCAGCGGGATACCGCGGCGCCGCGTCTCCGCGCCGATCAGCTCCACCGGCATCCTGCGGGCGGTGGCCGAGGTGATCTGGTCGACGACGACGAGGCCGGTGGCGTCGCTCAGTTCGGCGGCCACGGCCTCGTACGCCTGTTCCGCACCGGCGTCCAGCGGCACTCTGGCGGTGCGGACCCGGCCGCCCCAGCGGCGAGCCAGACGTTCGGCGCCCATGGTCACGGCGCCGTAACCGTGGTCGGTGACGACGATCTCCCCGCCGTCGCGGGCGGGCAGCCCTGCGTAGACCACGCTCACGCCGGCGCTGGCGTTGGGTACCAGGGCGAGGTCGTCCGGGTCCACGCCGAGGAAGGATGCGAGGTCGACGCGGGCCGCCGCGAGCCGCCGCGGCAGCTCGGGGAACCACACCACCGGTGCGCTCTCCATCTCCGCGCGCAGCTCGAGCTGTCGCTCCTGGGCCACCCGTGGGACGGCTCCGAACGAGCCGTGGTTCAGGTGCCGCAGGGCGGGGTTCAGCGACCACGCCCGCGCCGCCGGCTCGCCGTCGGCCAGCAGCAGGGGGCGGGGTGCGGTAGTGACCTCGGTGTCGCTCACATGACTCCCATCCAAGTCCGGGCAATGCTGGGCGACGTCCCCGGGGAGCGGGTGACGTCAGATCTTCGCGTCAAGACGTATGATGACTCGGGATGGTGGCATGCCATTTCCAGCCATGACAAGACCCCTGCAGCGAGAGATGTTGGATGACTTCCAGCTGATACGCGAAAGACATCTGATCTCTCGGCTCGCTACAGTGCACCGAGGGCAGGCGGCGCCGCCGGTCCGTGATGGGGAGGCATCGGATGTCCGCAGTCGACAGGGCGTTTCACGGCCTACGGCACATGATCGCGACGGGGCGTCTGGGCGCCGGGGAACGCATCCCGCCGGAGGCGGACCTCTGCGAGGAACTGGGCGTCTCGCGCGGCTCGTTGCGGGAGGCCGTGCGCATGCTGGCGGCGCTGGGCGTGATCGAACCACGGCACGGCTCCGGCACCTACGTCTCCCAGCTCAGGCCCGAGGACCTCATCGGCAGCCTCTCGCTGACCCTCCAGCTCCTGCCGCTGCCCGGCCTGCTGGAGCTCTACGAGATCCGGCGGGTACTGGAGGCCCACGTCGCGGCCAAGGCCGCCGCCCGCGCGACCCCGGAGACGATCCGGACCCTGTTCTCCCTCATCGAGGCCATGGAGGCCACCGAGGACCCCACCGAGGCCTCGGAACTCGACCACCGCTTCCACGCCGAGATCGCCCGGGCGGGCGGCAACCCCACCCTCGCCTCGCTGCTCGCCGTCTTCCGGGCCCGCTCCCGCAAGTACCAGGTCTTCACCCTGCCCGAGGGCCCGGAGCTGCGGCGCAGGAGCGACGCGGACCACCGCGTGCTGGCCACCGCGATCGCCGACCGCGACCCGGGCGCCGCGGCGGGCGCGGCCGAGGCCCATGTCGCCCAGACCGAACGCTGGTTGCGCGCGCTGATGCCTCCGGTGGAGGAGGACGACACCACCGGCTGACGGGGTCGTCCCCACCTTTTTGTGCGTCTTGGCAGCACCCCCGCCCTGCGGCGAACCTCAAGACCGTGTACCGGTTCTGGACCAGATCGGGAACCCGCCGGTGAGCGGTCGACTTCGCCGGCCGGGCGTAGAGCCGCGGCGCGTACCACGGTCTCGGGACGCCGTCCGCCGGGCAGCTCAGCGTGCGGCGTGCGCCGACCCCTGTCGCTCCGCCCACCAGTTCATCCGCGCTTAGGTGGCTGAGGAACTGTGGCGAGAGTCCGCCCCACGGGGAGAGGACGGAGGAACTCCCGCCGGATGCCCGCGCACTACTGGACCGAGCGTGACGCGCTGGGTGGGTGCGTGGTCGTAGGTAACCTCGGCCAACGTGTCGCGGCGGTTCGCCTGCGGGGCCGGTTGCGGGCGCGAAAGGTGCGCTCACAGGTCCAGGACGACCTCGTCCGTGCCCGGTGCCGGGGTGGAGCAGCAGATCAGGGCGTTGCCCTCGGCCGGGGGGTCCACCGGGTCCGGGCTGTAGGCGACCGTCCCCGAAAGCAGGGGCAGCTCGCAGGTGTGGCAAACGCCCGTGCGGCAGGACCACCGCGCCGGCACGTCGCAGGCCTCGGCGAACTCCAGCAGGCTCGCGCGGTGGGCTTGCCAGGGCACTGTGAGGCCGCTCCGGGCGAAGGTCACGTCCGGGCCTGTGCCGGGCTCGCCGACGGGTTGATGCGGGGCTTTGGCCGTCACCGGCACAGCGATGCCCGGCGTGATGGCTGCCTGTGCTCCGAACAGTTCGGTTCTCACCCGTGAAGGATCCAGACCCGCCTGCCGGAGCGCAGCGGCTGTCGCGTCCATGAAACCCTGCGGTCCGCACAGGTACACGTCGGCGTCCGACGGCAGACCCAGGCCCGCGATGCGTGCGGGCGTGAGCCGGCCGGTTTCGGTGTAGTCGATGCCCTGCCGGTCGTCCTGCCGGGGCCGGCTGTAGAAGATCCGGCACCTGGTGCTGGGGAGCGCCGCCAGCAGCTCACGGACCTCCGCGGCGAACGCGTGCTCGGCACCGTCACGAGCGGCGTGCAGCCACCACACCTCCCGCTGGGCCGCGGACCGGGCCAGGGCATGCAGCATGGCGAGCAGCGGGGTGGCCCCTACCCCGGCGGAGATCAATACCACCGGGCCCGCCGCTTCGTGCAGCCGGAAAGTGCCTCGGGGGGCCGCCACCTCGAGTTCGCTGCCGATGGCGGCGTGGGCATGGAGATAGCCGCTTGCGGCACCATGGGCTTCTTGCTTGACACTGATCCGGTAACTGCCTGTACCCGGTGCACCGGACAGGGAGTAGCTGCGCACCAGCGGTAGGCCTGCTGGGTCCGCCGGAACCTTCACCGTGATGAACTGGCCCGGAAGCGCGGCCGGCAGTGGCTGCCCGTCCGGAGCGGCCAGGGTCAGGGACAGCACACTGCGGCTCTCCGCCTGCATCCCCGTCACGGTGAGCGGCCGGAACCCCCGCCATGCCGGCGGTGGCGCGGCACCACCGGTCAGGCCCGCGTTCCCACCGCCTGGTCCAGTGTCGTCGCCCGCCTGGTCGAGCAGGGCACGCATGGACGCCTGCCAACCCGGGCTGAGGGCGGGAATCCTCAACGCCCGCTCGACCTGCTCCCGGCTGTGCCCCGGCAGGTACAGCAGCCCGTTGATCTCCCGAACAGACATCCCCTCCGGGCCGGAGGCCACCTTGACGATCTCCTGCCCGGCCTCGACCTCGCCCTCTTCGATCACCCGGAAGTAGAACCCGGGACGCTGGTGCGCGACGAGCAGCGCCGCCATCCGCGGCTCACCAAGGCGAAGACCGACGCGATAACAGGTGACGCGCGGCTGGCTGACCTCGAACACAGCACCGCCGATCCGGTACCGGTCACCAATGCACACCTCGTCGTCAGCAAGCCCGTCCACGGTGAAGTTCTCACCGAAATGCCCCGGCCCCAGGTCGGTGCGGCCAAGCTCCCGTGCCCAGTAGTCGTAGGAGTCGAGCTGGTACACCAGCACCGCGCGCATCTCCCCGCCATGACCGGCAAGATCACCCTGACCATCACCGTCGATGTTCAGCCGCCGCACCATCCGCGCCCCGGCCACCGGCTCCTTCCACACGCCCGTGTGAACGGTCTGGCCGCGCCATGGCACGTCCTTCGGCAGTCCCACATTGACCGATACCAGCGCGGCCATGATCCACCTCGCGGTCATCCCCTACCCACTCCCACCCCAGCATTCCGCCACCACACACCAACCGCCACCGCAACCCCCACCCACACCCCCCGCATGGGCAGCGCGGGGATACCGCGTGGTGGCATTACCGAGCAGAAGTGCAAGCACTTGTCGATGAATTGAGGAGGCGCCCTGTTCCACGGGTGAGCGATGTGGACGAGTCTGGGAGGCGTCGGGGAGGCACTGGGGTTCTTGCCAGGGCAGCATCGGGATGCTCCTGGTGGAAGGTGCTGGTCATGCCGCGGATGCGGAAGGTCGACTGTACGCGGCGATCCGGCGTGACCACCGTGGCGGCATGTCGATGCGGGAGCTGGAGCGCACGCACAGCGTGACCGGCGGACGGGTTCGCAAGGCGTTGGCTTTGGCTTTGCCCGAACCGCACAAGAAGCTGCCGCCTCGGCCCCGTGGGCTGGATCAGTGCAAGCCGTTGATCGCGAAGAGTGCCGTCCGCCTGGAGCCGGATGGAGCTCACAGAGCCCGGGCCGGGCCGTGACATCCTCTCCAACATGTTCGAGAGAGGGCGCAGCCAGCGGGCGACAACAGGCGTCGAGGCCCACATCCGCGGCTTCTTCACCGGCCATGCGATCACGGTGAGCGACTACGACCTGGGAGCTGGGCGCAGAGAAGCAGTTCCCGACCTGCGGATCCTCACCGTCAGTCCCGGACCACGTGCCGACAGCTGGGCCTACGTCACCGCCGGCTGTTGGTCCACGGTTGAGACGGACGGCCACGGCTTCGAGTTCGTCCTCACCGCGCCCGTCCGCGACGAACGCTTCGCTGATCTCCTGGCCATGACCGCCTGCTACCACGCCGATCACCACCTCGATCTCGAGCACAGCCTGCCCATCGGGGAGCCGTGGCTGCCCGGGTCCCACTGCGACCACCTGCTGATCAGCCTCCCCTACCTCCACGGCCCCGACCTGGAGCACTGCCCGCTACCGGACGGCCATGCCCGCATTCTGTGGGTTCTGCCAGTCACCGCAGCCGAGATGGCCTACCGCCGTGAACACGGTCACGAGGCCCTTGAGCAGCTCCTCGACGAGCACGCGATCGTCCCGACCGATCCAAGGCGTCCATCCGCCGCCTGATGATGGCGGCACAATCCGGGCACGAGCGGCAGCCGGAAGTCCTCCAGTGCCGTCAGAACGCGTCGGCATGCTGAGGCACAGTGATCACGGTACCGCGACGGTCGACGACCTCTGCCAGGATCCGCAGCCGAACACCTTGGCTCACCGTGCATCCGCGCTCAGCGAGCAGTGGTCGCAGCTCTCCGATGGCCCGGGTATTGGTGGAGCGGGCCACGCCGAACCAGCGGGCCGGCACGTCATGAGTGGTTCCATGGCGGCGCTGCACGAGGGTGGCCAGGAGCCGTTCGACGAGGACCAGCCGGTGCTTCGCGCCCACGCCCACGGCGCGCTTCCGTGGCCGGGTCGCGAGCCTGGCCTGGTGCCGTTCATGGCACAACGAGTCTACTTCGGCGACGAGTTCAGCGATCACAACGGCCGACGGGCCCGTGCCCCTCCGATCGCCGGTGATCGCTGCACGAGCCGGGTTTTCCCCACCACACGACCCTGATCGACGATTCACCGCTCGCCTTCTCACTCGCCAGCCATGCACGAACTCGTTGGCCGCGAGAGGTCGTCACCGCGCTTGCGCAAGGCAGCGCCGCAGTAGAGCAGCGGGGCGGGCCCCGGAGTCCCCATCCGGCTGACCGGGTGCTGCCGACAAGGGCGTACTCGCACACGAACCACACCTCGCGACAGCGCGCCTACAGCGGTCGGATCACGCGGATGTCCGGACGTCGCGTGTCAGGCAATCCACGCCGCGCCGTGTCGATGCCGGCCCAACCCCACGGCTGAGAACTCGTCCTGGCCGGCGGCTGCCACTGCCCCCAACCGTCGCAGCGCCTGGGAGATCGGACTGCCGGCAGGAGGAAACGGCTGGCCCTCCTCCACGTGAAGAGGCCCCAGTACGACAGTGCCGCCGTCCCAGACGGCGGCCCGCTGTTCGCCCGCACCGCCGAAGTACTCAGCTTCCACGTAGGCCACCGGCCCACCGGCCGACCAGGCAGCGAGGTCCCTCTCGAACCCTCCAGGGAACCGCCGGAACCCCAACGCGCCTACGCCACTGCCGTCTGCGACGGAATCGAACAGGACGTCTGTCATCGGCATCAGCGACAGGTCCTGTCCGATCGAAGCCAGCCGAGCAGCAGGCAGGTCTCGCGCCACGGCGCGCAGTGCCTCCCCGTCCGCGATCACTGCTTGCAGGGTGTAAGCCATCCCAACGCCCCCTCCAGACCGGAAGCTCCATTTTGTCGTACACAGCGCACCCGAACACACGCGGTGTCCCCCATCAGGGCCACTCATCGTGCGTCGGCGGCCGCTGCCAGGATCCGGGCCAGCTCGGCGGGCTGGGTGACCATGGGCCAGTGGCCCGAGTCGACGTCGGCGAAGTCGACGTCCTTGGCCCGGGCGAGCTCCGGGACGTCCCCGGCGTCGATCCACTCCCGCGCTTGCGCCGGCGTGAACTCAGGACATACCACCACCACCGGAACGTCGAATCTCCGTTCGTCTGCCAGCCGCACCACTCCCCTGGCCACGCCTTCGGGCACCGGGATCGCGGCAGCCGCAAACTCCCGCCTGGCCACGTCGTCGAGGTCGGCCGCGTCCGGGCCCTCGAACGGGCCCCAGCCGGGGAAGGCCATGACGCCGTCCTTCACCTCGAAGAAATCGGCGTACGGCTGACCGTCGGCGGTCGGGAAACCGCCGATGAGAGCGACCTTGGCAAGCCGCTCCGACCGCCGGTCGGCGGCCATCCAGGCCAGGGTGCAGGCGGCGGAATGCCCCACGACCATGGGCTTGCCCGGGGCCGCGTCCACCGCGGCGAGCACTGCCGCCAATTGGTCGTCGAGCGTGGCGGACGCGGAACCGTCTCCCTGGCCCGGGAGAGTGAGCGGCACAGGACGATGACCGAGCGATTCCAGCGCGGGCACGACGCGGCCCCACACGGACCCGGTCAGCCACAAGCCACCGACGAGCAGGATGTCCATGGTCAGTTCCCCTTCTTCTGCTTCACGGAGGTCACCGTAGGAGGAGATCCGGACGATGCACTGCCGGATTGCCCGGCGACCACGCGAACGCCCGGTGGTGCGCTCCGGTGGCTGCCCGTGCAGGGAAGCCACCGTGGAGCTCGGTCGAGCGCATTAGCCTGTTCCCGTGCCGAACGATCTCAGCCCCACCGCGCGAGCGCTGCGCGTCCTGGAGATCCTCCAGGCCCGCCCCGGTACGACGGCCGACGAACTCTCCGCGCGGCTGGGCGTCACGGAGCGAGCCGCGCGCCGGTACGTCGGGATCCTCAGAGAGGCCGGCATCCCCGTGGAATCGGCACGAGGTCCGTACGGCGGATACCGATTGGGGCGTGGGACGCGGTTGCCACCCGTGTACTTCACGCAGTCCGAGGCGCTCAGCCTGGTGATGGCGGTGCTCGGCGCCCAGCCTGCCGCGGCCGACGTCGACGACCTGGTCGGCACCGCTCTGGGCAAGGTCGTCAAGGCGCTGCCGGAGAGTGTCGGCCAGCAGGCGGCCATGCTGCGGCAGCACGCGGCGGCCGCGCCCGATCCGTACGTGGCCCGCCCCGATCCGGCCGTCACCAGCGAACTCGTCGAAGCCATCGCCGCCCGACGCCGCGTGTCGGTCACGTACCACAGCGAGGCGGGCAACCAGTGGCAGGCGGAGGTGGATCCCTGGTCCCTCGTCGTCCGCCACGGACGCTGGTACTTGCTGTGCCACTCCCACCGCGCGGACGCCATCCGCACCTACCGGGTCGACCGGATACGCGCCGTCCGCTCGACCGGGCACAAGTTCGAGCCACCCCAGGCCCTCGATCCGGTGGCGGTGCTGGAGGAGAACCTGGGCCTCGGATGGGAGTTCTCCGTCCGCGTGGTGTTCGACGCACCGCTGGCCGAGGTGGCACCGTGGATCCGGCCGCCCATGGGGCGGCTCAAACCCTTGGGGGACGGATGTGCGCTGGTCGGCAGCACCAGCAACCCGGTCATGTACGCGCAGGAATGGCTGGCGAGGGTGCCGTTCGCCTTCCGTGTCGACGGTGGTGAGGAACTGCGTGCCGCCGTCGCGGCACTCGTGGCGCGCTTCACCGCAGCCGTGGCGGACCAGCCCTGACCGTACCCGTGGGAACTGACCATCCGAGTCACGCGAGGAGATCCGAGCCGCGCGGTACCCCCGGCAGCACGCGTACTGAGGTGGGCCGGTGGATCAAGGGCACCACCTTCACCGACCCGGTGCCGCCGCCCGGCGCCCTCCTCGTGGAAGGGTCGGTACGTCTCGATGGTCAGTGCGACGAGTGGCGCCAGGTCGTCCGGGACGAACGCGCGCATGGGCATGGAAGTGTGCCTTTCAGGCTGAGGGCTTGACACCCGGGGAGAGAAAAGGGCATCGGTCAGCCCGCTCAGGCCTTCGTGCAGGCGGTGAGCGGACCCCTCAGAGGCGGCTGCGCCCGGCGGCAAAACACTCCATGAGCCGAGCCGCATCTTGCGTCCTCGGCACTGGGCGAGCTCCTCACCCGGCTACATGCCGAGCCATGCCCCTCCATCGGTGCGAGGCTCCAGCACCTCCAGGGCACCGGTCTCGGTGTCGTAACTGCGCAAGGTGACGAGCCGGACCGACAGCGGCGGTGCCGGCAACAGTTCGGGGACCCGCCGGCCGACGAAGGCACCGGCCCGGCGCGTGCGGCCGAGGGTGACGTGCGGGCTCCAGTGCCCGGGTTCGTGGAACGGGCTGAGGGTGCCGGGCGGGCTGTCCGAGGCCACCGCCTCCCACACCCGGCGGTGCAGACCCGCCAGCGCGGAGTCGAGGTCCAGCGCCCACGCCAGCACCGAGGTGGGCCGCTCGAAGCGGACCAGGCCGGTGAAACGTACGGGCAACGGCAGCGCAGCGGCGACCTCGGCGAGCTCCCAGCGGATCGGAGGGGTCAGCTCCGGGCAGGCGGCCAGGGTGAGGTGCGGGCTGTTGGTCGGTGAGCGGTGGCGCGCCTGACTGGGCAGTCCCGCGTCCGCGAGCCGCCGCCAGGCCTCCCGGACCGCCAGCTCCGCCGCCTCGTCCAACAGGAGCTCAACCGTGCGCACCGCCGCAGCCTACCGGCGAGCTCGGGACGAACGACAGCTTCAGCTCGGTGAGGGGCGCGCCGCCTGCGGCGCTGACGCTCCGCGCACCGCCGGTCCCGTTGTGGCCGTCGGCGGTGCCATCGTGGACGAGGGTCGCCGCGGCGCACGAGGGGAGCGGTCGGGGCCGCAGCCCGGTCGTGGCGGTACCCATCAGTGCGCCACCAGCCCTGTCCGGCCTGCCGGTCCCTCCCCCCAGCGCAGGAAACTCACCACCAGCGTCCAGAACTCCCCGGGCCCATCACTGCCCAGCAGCACCGAAGCGGTGCTGGCACGTCTCGTGCGACGAAGACGAGTGGAGGACGTGATCGCGGTGGTCGTACTCCCGCTGCCGATCAGCACGCCGGCAGTTGCGCCCCGGCGCCTTGTCGCGTCAGCACACCGGTGGCGGCCCCGTTGAACGGCCGCATTGAACGGCCGCATGCCGCAGGCCTGTTGGCAGCCGGGCCAGGTCCCCGGTGTGCCACGTGAACGGCGCGTCGGCAACGTTGTGACCCGAGTGACACCCCGGTGCCCCCCCCACAGGCGCGGCACGTGTCGGAGTTAGGCCATGTCGCGTTTGCGCCACCTCAAGTCGTAGACGCCTTCGAACTGTTCCACACATGATCGGCCGGGTTGTGAATTGCAGGTGGACGAAGGGTTATGACTGATGTCTTCAAAAAGCCGCCTCAGGGCGGCGATAGCGGCGGGGCTGGTACTGGTTGCCGGGGGTGTGCCCGCCGTGGCCACGGCGCAGCCGACCTCTGCCGGTGCCGCCGCCCGTGCCGTCGGCTCGGCGAAGGACGCCTCGGCGACGGTGCGGCTGATCACCGGCGACCGGGTGACGGTGACGACGCTGCCCGGGGGGCGGCGCGCCGTGTCGGTCGAGCCCGGACCCGGGCGCGAACACATGCCTTTCAAGCGGATCGAAGGCGACGACAAGGCCCTGACGGTCATGCCGTTCGACGCTGAGGCGCTGGTGACGGCCGGCGCCCTGGACCGTCGCCTGTTCGACGTGACCGGCCTCATCGCGGACGGCTTCGACGAAGCCCGCTCCTCCACGCTGCCGCTGATCGTCTCGTCGCGGCCGGAGCCGTCGCGAGCGGGTGCCCGGGTGACCGCCCGGGCGGCGAAGGCTGCGGCGGCGACCGCCGACCGCCTCGTTGCGCTCAACTCCGACAAGGCGCCCGCGCGCGACCTGGAGAGCATCGACGCCCGTTCGGTGCGGGTGGCCGGCCAGGACCTGGCTGCCTTCTGGAAGGCACTCAACCCGGGCGGGGAGTCGGACGCCGCGCGCTCCGAGGTCACCCCCCGGATCGCGCTGGACGGCAAGGTGCAGGCGGTGCTGGACCGCAGCACCGCGCAGATCAACGCACCGGCCGCGTGGGAGGCCGGTTACGAGGGCCAGGGCGTCAAGGTGGCCGTGCTGGACACCGGCATTGATGCCAACCACCGGGACCTCGCGGACCGTATCGCCGGGGCGAAGGACTTCTCCGGCAGCGGCAACACCGGCGACCACTTCGGCCACGGCACCCATGTCGCCTCCACCGTCGCCGGCACCGGCGCGGCCTCCGGCGGAACTCGACGCGGTGTCGCGCCCAAGGCCGACCTGCTGATCGGCAAGGTGCTCGACGACAACGGCTACGGCTCCGAGTCGGGGATCATCGACGGCATGGAGTGGGCCGCCGACGAGGGCGCCAAGGTCGTCAACATGAGCCTCGGTGCGGACATCCGCACCGATGGCACCGACCCGATGAGCGTCGCCCTCAACGCCCTGACCGAGTCCACCGATACCCTCTTCGTCGTCGCCGCCGGCAACTCCGGCCCCGGCCGGTACACCGTCGGCACGCCCGGCGCCGCCGACGCCGCCCTGACCGTGGGCGCCGTCGACCGCAGCGACACCGTCGCCCCCTTCTCCAGCCGCGGCCCCCGCTACGGTGACGACACGGTCAAGCCCGACGTCACCGCCCCCGGCGTCGGGATCGTCGCGGCCCGCGCGGCCGGCACCTCGCTGGGCACCCCCGTCAACGCGGACTACATCGCGCTCGACGGCACCTCGATGGCCACCCCGCACGTCGCCGGCGCGGCCGCGCTGCTGGCCCAGCAGCACCCCGACTGGAGCGCGCAGCAGCTCAAGGACGCGTTGATCAGCACCTCCCGTACGGTGGCCGGCACCAAGGTGACGGAGCAGGGCGGCGGCCGCGTCGACCTGGCCGCGGCGACGGGCCCGCTCACCGCCACCGGCTCCCTGGCCCTGCCCCCGGTGGACATGGGCGAGGCGAACGGGCCTCGGCAGGCGGCAACCGTCCGGTACACCAACACCGGCGACAAGCCGCTGACGCTGTCCCTTTCGGTGAAGCTGGCGACCGAATCCGGTCGCTCGCTCGCGGACGGCGTGGTCGGCGTCGACTCCGGCACCGTGCAGGTGGCGCCCGGGGCGACGGCCCTGGTGCCGCTGCACACCGACCCCTCGCAGGCGGTCCGCGGCCGGTACTTCGGCTACGTCACCGCGAAGTCCGCCGACGGCACCGTGCTCGCCCACACGACCCTCTCCCTCGCGGTGCACGCCCCCAAGCACCGGCTGACCGTCGTCCTGCGCAACCGCGCCGGCGAGGTCGTGCCCGGCGCGACCCCGCAGATCTGGGGCGCCGACGGCGAGGTGGACTACTCGGATCCCCACGCGGGCGTCGCCGAGGTGGAAGAGG
Source organism: Streptomyces chromofuscus (assembly GCF_015160875.1). Taxonomy (NCBI): domain Bacteria; kingdom Bacillati; phylum Actinomycetota; class Actinomycetes; order Kitasatosporales; family Streptomycetaceae; genus Streptomyces; species Streptomyces chromofuscus. The sequence continues at coordinate 142,707 of NZ_CP063374.1, forward strand.
GCACGTACCAGATCAGCACCAGCTTCAACGAGCCCGGCGATGACGGCATCGCCAGGATCGGCGACGTCGTCGTGCCCGAGGTCAAGGTCACCAAGGACGTGACGGTGACGCTCGACGCCGCGAAGGCCCGCGAGGTGAAGGTCAGCACGCCTCGTCCCGCCGAGCGGTACGGCATCCTCGACGCCGTCTACTACCGTCAGATCGACGGGAACGTCCGCAACGTGGGCACCATGGTCTGGCCCACGGATCGCTACTACACCACCGCCACCGCCCCGGTCACCGACGGTGCCTTCGAGTTCGGCCTGCGCACCCAGATGAAGGCCCCGGAGCTCCGGGCCAAGGTGCCGGGCCGTGCGCTGGAGTTCACCCCCACCTATGAGCCGACGTCGCCGCCCTTCAGCGACAAGGGCGTTCGGCTCACCGCCGTGGACGCCGGCACGGCGCAGGCGCCCCACTTCCGCGGGGTCCGCGGCAAACTGGCCGTCGTACGGGACGACGCCTCCGGCGGCTATGACGCGGCCGCACTCCAACGCGCCGCGGTGGACGCGGGCGCCGAGGCGCTGATGGTCGTGTGGCCCGCAGGTGTCAACCACCGCGCCCAGTGGTCGCCGGTGGGTGAGCGGCTGGCCCTGCCCGTCCTGCGTGCCTCCGCGACGGACGGTGCGGCCCTGCTTGAGCGCGTGAGGAGGGGCACCACGGAGGTGGAGTTCTCCGGCACCGTGCGCAGCCCCTACATGTACGACCTGGCGATCACCAAGAGCTCGATTCCCGAACAGGACGTCTTCACCGTCTCGGAGCAGGACACGGCGCAGGTGCGCAGCGCCTACACCCGTACCGGTGCCGCGACCTGGGCGAGCGAGCAGCGCTTCGCGTGGCGTCCCTACCAGAACGTCGCGTTCTACGGTTACGACCGCTTCGTCCCGGTGGGGCAGGAGCGCGTCGAGTACGTGAGCACCGGGGACACCCAGTGGCAGCACGCCGTCGCCTACGGTCCCGTCGACCAGTTCGCCTCGCCGCTGCAGGGTGGCATGCGCGACGACCTGCACACCTACCGGGCAGGTCAGCGCACCACGGAGGACTGGTACCGAGCGGTGGTCCGCCCGTCCATCCCGCGCGGTGGGCACCTGCCGTCGGTGCGCGACGGCGACAACCTGTCGGTGTACGTCTCGGACTTCAACGACTCCTCCAAGACCGTCCACTGGTCGCACACTCTGTTCGGCAGCGTCAGCGACCGGTCCGAGGCGGTGCTCTACCGCAACGGGAAGCAGATCGCGGAGTCCGGACAGGGCGCGTGGGCCAACTTCGAGGTACCGGCGGGTGACGCCGAATACCGTCTGGACCTGGCCACCAGCCGCACGTCCGACAACTGGCACTTCGGCACCCGCACGCACACCTCGTGGACGTTCCGCTCGGACACCACCACCGACAAGGTGGTGCTGCCGATGCTCCAGCTCGACTACGACGTACCGGTCGACGTCCGCAACGCGGTGGGCCCGCAGCGCGCGCACACCCTCGGCCTGGGCGTCCGGATGCAGGACGGCCTGGCCGCCCCGACCGGGGTGACGCTGAAGGTCGAGGCCTCGTACGACGACGGCAGGAGCTGGACCCGGGCCACCACGGCCCGCGAGGGCAGCGGCTTCACCGCGACCGTCGAGCGGCCCTCCCGCGTCCGCGGCGACGCGTACGTGACGCTGCGCGTGACCGCGACCGACGCGGCCGGCAACAGCGTCCAGCAGACGGTCGACCGCGCCTACCAGCACCGCGGCGCCTGAACCGCACGGTAAGCACACCGCGGACCGACCCGGCCGCGACACGGCGGGTGCTGGGGCCCCAGGCCCCTGGCACCCGCCGTGCCCCTTCCCGCCCCCTTCGTCGCACTGTCCGCGGAGGCCCGGAGCAGGGACCCGGACGTGTCCACGTCTGCGATCAGGTGACGGTCCGTCGGCGGCACGGATGCGGATCCCCCGGCCCGACGCTTCTGGCTCCACCGGGGTGTCGACGGCTTCCGCTTCGACGTCGCCCATGGCATGCCCAATGACCTCGCCGAGCCCTTGCGTGACCAGGGCCCCGGCCTGACGGTCGTTCGAATGCGGGTCACATCCCGCCCGACCAGCGGTGTGCGCGGGGCACTGGAACTCGGTTGCGTGGACCTCGCGCAGCAGTCCGGCCCGTGCCCGGTACGTCTTCCGCGACGCCCGGGAAGGCGGCGCTCTGCAACCCACCGACTGGCGGTCGGTGTTCGGCGGCCCCACCTGGCAGCGCGCCCCCGGCGGGCAGTGGTACCTCCACCCGTTCGCCCCCAACAGCCCGCCCCGGAGTCTGCCGTCGTCACCGATCCGGTTCAGCGGATGTGACGTGCTGCTGCTCCGCACCAGCGGCGTGAACAGGCCCGCGGTGTTGTCGGAGTCGGTCACCTCATGGGCGGTGCAGGAGCTGGGCAGCTCGCGCGCATCGAGTCCGTCGTCCTGCCGGTGGGCCGGGCCCGGGAGCAGCCCGGCTCGCCTGTCTTCTTCAGCTTCCTCGGCAGGCACCAAGTAGGTACCATGCCGGAATGCCGTCACTGAATGTGCCCTTCACCGATGAAGAGATGGAAGGCGTACGCGCCGCCGCCGCCGCCGAGGGCAAGAGCCTCAAGCAGTACCTGCACGACCTGGGAGTGCGCGAGATGCAGCGCAAGCGGTTCGTGGCCGGCGCCGCCTCATGGGCGGACAGGCTGCGTGAGGAGTTCGACGAGGCGTTTCCGGACGAGATTCCCCCCTCCGAGCGCGGCCGGGGAAGCACTGCCGCCTGATGAGCAAGCTCCTGCACGTCGATGTCTCCTGGCTCCTGGACGTCCAGGACATCGCCCTCGGCCACGACGACGTGTCCGTCACCGACTATTCGGCCCTTGTCGCGGCTGTCGCCCGCCACAAGACACGCATGCCGACCCTCGCCGCGTCCAACCCCGACGCCGCATGGCGCGCGGCCGCGCTCATGCACACCATCGTGCGGCTCGAGCCGCTCCCCCACCGCAACAGCCTCTTCGCCGCCTTCGTCACCAGCCAGTACCTGGACCAGTCCGGGGAAGGCATCGACCCACCCTACGGGGCTCTGTCCGAGCTGATCAGAAAGGCCCGCGAGACCCGGCTGAGCATCTACGACATTGCGGACACACTCCGCTCGTGGCGCATCTGAAGGGTTGGCGCTACCGACGAATGAGCGGCCGCCCGCGCCCGACGGTCGCTCATCGGTCCTTGCCTTAGGGGAGGCGGGATGAGCCGTCAGCCCGTGTGCGTTCCGCGCTGTGCTCAGGTGGGGCCGCGGGCGCCTGGGGCAGTACCCGGGTTAGTACTCCAACAGCCCGACGGCGGCTTTCTCCAGCAGACGGCAAAAGTGCCATACCTGACGCAGGCGGAATCGGCGATCGCCCAGGCGATCGGCAGCGGTGAGGCGAGCGCCCGCACCACCATGGTCTTGGCCAGTTCGCCCTTGGTGGCGAAGGCGATGCGCTGGCCCCGCAAACTGTTCCGCAGGTCAGGCCGGTCTTATGCTGTGTCGGCTCGCGCCTGTCCGACCCCGGCGAGCTCGCCCACCACCCCGCCCAGCACCCGTCGACTTCGGGGTTGACGAGCCGGCCCGGAGGGAGGCTTGCGCTGAAGCGACTGCCTACCACTGCTCCGTCACGTACGGGCGCGTCCACAGAGCGACCTGGAGTGTCACCGCTTTGAACCAGGCCTGATGCATGGCCTCGACCTGCTCATCGCTGTGTCCGCCGGCGGCAAGGAAGGACCGCATGGTGGCGGTGATGGGGTAGATGAAGGCCACCAGATAGCGCATCGAGATGTAGGGCACGGAGTCGACCTGGTCAGTCCTGTTCTTCTTGTCCGTGGTGTGACGGACCGCGATTTCCTGCTGATAGGCGAGCCACTGGGCGTCGTAGGCCCGGGTGCAGGTGTCTTCGATCCACTTTCCGAAGCGGGGCCGTACTGCGTCGAGGTAAGCGGCGATCGGCTCACCTTCGGGTGTGGAGAAGTAGGCGACCAGATGCTCATGGGATCCGACGAAGCCGTACCAGACGTCCAGCACTGCCTCTACCTGGTCCTCCAGCACGTCCCATGCCTGACGCAGCGCTTCCTCGTCGGCGTCGGTGAACAGCACTGAAGCCTTCAGCTTGTCCAGCTCTTCGAGGGAAACCGGAGAAGCCGGAAGGGCGGTGTTGTCGAAGTCGTATCCGGGAATCCTGGCGTCGCTCATCGCTACTCCTGAGGGTGTCCTCGAGCAAACGTATGCGGGCAGCGGTGTTCCGGCCACTGGCCGCGCGCATTCGGGCGGGCTGCGCCCCGCGCGTCTGGGCTGTTCTTGGCGTCGGCCTTTGGCGTCGTCGGCTCGCGCGGGTGCATCGCGCGTAACGCCGCTGTGGTGACGACGACCGCGGGCCATGTCCTGCCGAGGTCCCGTCCGGCCTGAGGACCGGAGGCCGCGTCTGCCTTGCGCCCTCGTTCAGCAAGGAGCCTTCGTCAGGCCGTGATACCGGCATCGCCGCAATTCGGTGTCCCATATCCGACGTGTTGTTGGACCGAATGCACTCCTCCCGGGCTTCGCGGGGACGGCCGGCAGCCGTCGGTGACCGCGCCCGGTCCACGGCTGCCCCCTCCTGCGCCGGGCTGCCGCCTGTTTCGCCAGGCACTTCCGCGTCAATCGGATCTGCCGGGTGCTTGGAGCGTCCCACGCCGGCTACTACCGGCGCACGTGGCCACCGAGCAGGCCCGCACCGAGCGCCCGGCCGAGGAGAAGCCGACCCTGATCGAGATCCGCGCCATCCGCACTGCACACCAGGGCGCCCCACGAGGCCCTGATGCGACGGGCTGCGCGCTCATCTGCAGGCGCCGCCTCCGGATGGCATTACGTGAGGACATCTGAGACCACCGGCGGGCCTGTGAAATCTCGTCGACGACTGCGGTCACACTCGGGGGATGAAAGACCTCAAAAGTGTTGATGTCGGAACACCGCACGCACAGTTTCTGGCGACTGAGCACTGGAGTTTGCTGGCGACTCGAAGTATGACGTGGCAGGAGATCTTCAGCCGAACGGGGACGTATCTGACAGTGCTGTCGGCCTCGGTGGTGGCGCTCTCGCTGGTGGCCAACGCAACCCGGTTCGGGTCAGGGTTCACGACGTTCGCGTTGCTGGTGCTGCCGGTCGTCCTGCTCGTCGGGTTCGGGACATACTTCCGGCTGATCGAGGCGGACATCGAGGACACCTGGCTGATCATCGGCATGAACCGGCTGCGTCACGCTTACGTCGAACTCGCACCGGAGCTCGAACCGTACTTCATCGCGAGCCACCACGACGACCCGCCGGGCATCTGGACGACCTACAGTTTCCGCCGTCGGATCGGGGTGACGCACTGGCTGTCCGGCTCGCCCGTCGTCATCGGCGTCACCAACTCCGTCGTCACCGGCGTGCTGGCCGCGGTGGCCTGCGCGGCCGCCGGCACCGGGGACACCCTGCGGACCCTGGTCGGCTCCGCCACGGCCATCCTGACCGCGGTCGTCCTCGGATTCCTCGGCCTCCGCAAGGTGCACGAGGTGTCCCGCAGCTATCAGCCGCGCTTCCCCAGCACCGAGGCACAACCGTCGGCGGATTGAGGCGGCACCGCGTGGGTGAGCCGGATTCGAGCATGACCACTTGGCCGTGGTGGCAGGTCGGCATCGGCTCTCCTGCGAGCAGAACGTAGGTGGCGGCTTCGTCTGTGATCTCCCCCAGGAGGCAGTCTTCACCCGGAGGCAGCGGCCCCGCATGTCCACGTGGAAGGCCAGGCAGGGGGGAGCTGAGTACACGTCAGCGTGTCCTCGTTGCGCCGCATGCCTCCAAAATTGCCGACCGGAGCCATCCATGGGCCCGCGGAGACGCGGTCGGGGCGGGTAGCGGCGAAGTCTCGCGGCTGACGGTCGCTGCATCCACGAGCGGTTCGACACCGCTGTGGCGGGCCACATCATGAAGCTGGCGGGCCTCGGTCACGGGTTCCTCGTCCCCGTCTTTCTTCGTTGCGAGCGGCATCGAATTCGACCTGGGAGCGCTGTTCGCGGACCAAGGTGCGGTACGCAGGGTGCCGATGTTTCTCGCGGCGCTGCTCCTCGTTCGTGGGCTGCCCGCAGTGGTCTACCACGCGCGGCCCTGTCCCGGGCGGAGGTCATGGCCGGCGGACTCCTGCAGGCCACGTCCCTTCCCGTCATCGTGGCGGCGACGACCATCGGGCTGAAGCTGGACGCGATCAGACCGGCCAACGCGGCGGCGCTGGTGGCAGCGGGCCCGTTGTCCGTGATCGTGTTCCCGCTGACGGCACTGCCCTTGCTGAACCGCTCCCGGGAATCCGCGAGGCCGGGGCCGGAGGAGCCGAGGTGAAGGCGGGGGCCGGGAGCCGCGCCGCCAGACATCAAGAAGTGGCCGTGGAGGTCGGAAGGGGTCGTTGAGGCCGTCCCCCATGAGGTGCGAGTTGTCCAGTGAGGGCCAGCTGGTGAGGCCAGGGGGGGTGCCGAGCACGGCTCGGTGAACACCATTGCCCTGTGAGTAGGGCTACGGGGGCAAGCAAGGGCGTGAGGACTTGGGCCCGCCCCGGACATGACGGCGTGACGCGGGTGAAACAGCCCCTCCCTAATTTCTGTCACCCGACAGGAATCATGCCCGAGGCCCAAGGCAGGTGCCGCCGTGACCACCACCGCCCCCTCCGACGTCCGCTCCGACCCGCCGGAGCAGGACTCCCCCGACGCCCACTCCCTCGACGAGTTCGGCTACCGCCAGGAGCTGCACCGCAGCCTCGGCCGGTACGCGTCGTTCGCGGCCGGGTTCTCCTTCATCTCCGTCCTGACGACGGTCTTCCAGTTCTTCGCCTTCGGATACGCCTTCGGCGGCCCCGTCTTCTTCTGGGCCTGGCCGGCGGTGCTCATCGGACAGCTGCTGGTGGCCGCCTGCTTCGCCGAGCTGGCGGCCCGCTATCCGATCTCGGGCGCGATCTACCAGTGGTCCTCACGCCTGTCGAACCGGACGTTCGGCTGGTTCGCCGGCTGGATCATGGTGATCGGGCAGATCGTGGTGGTCGCGGCGGCCGCCCTCGCGTTGCAGATGGTGCTCCCGGCGATCTGGTCCGGCTTCCAGCTGATCGGCACCGACCCGGCACCGACGTCCCCGGACGGCGCGGCCAACGCCGCGATCCTGGGCGTGCTCCTGCTGGCGCTGACCACCCTGGTGAACGTCCTCGACAACCGCGTGCTGTCCGTGGTCAACCGCGTCGGCGTGACCGCGGAGATCATCGGCGCGGTTTTGATCGTGGTGCTCCTGCTCACCCACTCGGAACGCTCCCCCGGCATCACCTTCCACACCGAGGGCGCCGCCCAGTCCGGCCTGCTGGGCGCGTTGCTGGTGGGCTCGTTCACGGCGGCGTACGTGTTGATCGGGTTCGACAGCGCGGGTGAGATGAGCGAGGAGACCCATCACCCGCGCCGCACGGCGCCCCGCACGATCCTCGTCGCCCTGGGTGCAGCGGGGCTGCTCGGCGGCCTGATCGTCCTCGGCGGGCTGCTCGCCGCCCCCAGTCTCACCGACGGACGCCTGGCGGTCGACGGCCTCAGTTACGTCCTTACCAGCAGCCTGGGCGACGGTGTGGGCCGCCTGCTGCTGGCCGACGTGGTGGTGGCGATCGCGGTGGCGACCCTCGCGATCCAGACGTCGGCGTGCCGCATGCTGTTCTCGATGGCCCGCGACGGCCGGCTCCCCTTCGCCCGACGCCTCGCCAGGGTCAACCCGCGCACCGGCATGCCCACCGCCCCCGCACTGGTCGTCGGCACGCTCGCCGCCGCCCTCCTGCTGCTCAACTTCGCCTCCGCGGAGGCGTTCCTGGCCATCGGCACGACCTGCATCGTCATGCTGTACCTGGCGTACGCGATGGTCACGGGCCCTCTGCTGGTCCGCCGCCTGCGCGGCGACCTCCCCGCAGCCGGCACGGACGAGACCGGCGCCCCGCTCTTCTCCCTGGGCCGCTGGGGCGTCCCCGTCAACGCGCTCGCCCTCCTGTACGGCCTCGCCATGACCGTCAACCTGGCCTGGCCCCGCGCGGCGGTGTACGACCCGGCGGGCGGCCACTGGTACTTCCAATGGTTCACCGTCCTCTTCCTCGCCGTCACCGTCGCCCTCGGCGCCGCCTACCGCGCGTACGAGACCCGTACGACAGCGGCCAAGGCCGCGACGGCAACACCCGCGTGAGCGCTTGACGCTTACGCCGAACGGCGGTGAGACGCAGGACCCGGATGTCGCCCTCCCCGTTGCCGCAGCGCGACGGGGTGGACCCGGTCCGGGTGCGGCTGCCCTTCGACGGGGCGTGGGCGACCGTGCGGGAGTACCCGGTGAGACGGCTGACGGGGGTCGTGCCGACGCCGTCGACGCGATGTACGAGGCTCGGCTGATCATCGGGACCGACGGTGCGGCCGTGCGCCGGACAGGTGTATGTGCCGGGGATGTTCGTCTGCTTCCGGCGGAACTGCCCCCGCTCCGCCGCAATCCGGGCATCCCGACGCTGACCGCCGCACGCCGGCTGGACCGGTTCGTCCGAGAGCGAAGAAGCCGCGGCCGGTCAGACTCCGGCGACGCGCAGCGCGGCGTCCGCCGCGGACTCGGCGAACACCGACACCGGCCGCTCGGGGTCTGACCGGTGCACGAGAATGACACCCTCGATCAGCCCGAACACGAGATCGGTACGGAGTTCCAGCTCCCCCTTGGCGAGCGCCGCGCCGGCGCCGGTGGTGGCGAGCAACCGCCGGTAGGTTTCCTTGAGTTCGGCGCGCATGGCATGGAACCCGGCGAACCGCTCGGCGCGCACCTCGGGCAGCAGGTACAGCACGCCGAGGTTGTGCGGCCCGGCGCACAGCAGTTCCACGTCCGCCCGGCACAGCTCCCACAGTCGCCGCTCGGCGGGCGCGCAGTCGTCGGCGAGCAGCTCACGGGCGTATGCCAGCGACGGTTTGACGGTGGACTCCAGCAGCTCGGCGAGCAGGTCCTCCTTGCCGGCGACGTAGTGATACATGGACGCCTGCCGCATCCCGGCGCGCTCGGCGACGGCCCGGGTGGAGGTGGCCGCGTACCCGCGGGTGGTGAACAACTCTGCGGCGGCGGCCAGCAGTTCCTCGCGCGGCGCCAGCCCGCTGGCCGGCCGCCGCTCGGCGCGCGGTCGGCCGACCCGCCGGCCCTGTCCGGCACCCGTCGTCCCCATGCGCTCGATCCTCGCACACGACGTCGCCCGGCGATCTTCCGTGAGGGCTCGGTAACGGGGCGGCAACGTCCGGGCAACGCCCGCGACCCGCACCCCACCTAATTTCTGTCGAGCGACAGAAATCAACGATCCGGAGCCGGAGGAGCCGCGATGGCCACAGCGACCACGCACGGAGCCCGCGCCCACGCACGCGCCCAGGAAGGCACCCGCGCCGAGGCCATGCCGGTCGTCCCGGCCACCGACTGGCCCGCACCGCCCTGCGCGGCGGGCCACCTGGTGTGGGCCGAGACGGTGGCGGGCGGCAACTACACGCACCGGGTCCTGGCCCGCGGCACCGAACTGCGCCTGACCGACCTGCGCGGCGACGCCTGTGCCCACCTGCTGCTGTTCGTCGCGGACCGCCCGTGGGAGCGGCTGAACGTCGCCGACACGGTCAAGGTCCAGTGGAACGCCTACCTCGGCGAGGGACGGCTGCTCCTGTCCGACCAGGGCCGCGTCCTGGCGTCGGTGATCGCCGACACGTCCGGACGGCACGACACCCTGTGCGGCACCTCCACCCTCGTCCGCAACACCGACCGCTACGGCGACGGCACCCCTCAGGGCCCCTCCCCCGCCGGCCGGGAGCTGCTGCAGCTGGCCGCCGCCAAGAACGGGCTGGAGCCCCGCGACCTGCCACCGTCGCTGTCGTTCTTCCAGGGCGTGGCGGTCCGGGACGACGGAAGCCTGGACTTCACCGGCTCCTCCGGCCCCGGCGGCAGCGTCACCCTGCGCGCCGAACAGGACCTCACCGTACTGATCGCGAACGTGCCGCACCCGGCCGATCCCCGCCCCGAGTACGTCAGCACCCCGCTGGAGGTGCTCGCCTGGCGCGCCGTCGCCACCGCACCGGGCGACCCCCTGTGGGAGGCCACGCCCGAAGGCCGCCGCGCCTTCCTGAACACCGTCGACTTCCTTGCCGCGAGGGGCCTCGCATGACAAACGTGAAGACCGAGACGGTTGCGGCACGGGCGGCCTGGTCGTCGGTCGTCCGCACCGGCGAGACGCTGACCATCACCGACCTGCACGGCAACCAGGCCGTCGACTTCCTTCTCTACGACGCCCACGACACGTCGGTCCGCTACAGCGCGCCCGACACGATCCACGCCCAGGGCGGCATCTTCCTCACCACCGGCAGCGTGCTGCTCTCCAACGAGCACACGCCCCTGATGACGGTGACCGCGGACGACGTCGGCCGGCACGACACGGTCGGCGGGGCCTGCTCCAAGGAGTCGAACACGCTCCGGTACGGCCACCACACCTGGTCGCAGCACGCCTGCGTGGACAACTTCCTGGCGGAAGGCGCCCGGTACGGCCTCGGCAAGCGCGACCTCGTGTCGAACATCAACTGGTACATGAACGTGCCGGTGGAGCGGGACGGCACGCTGGGGATCGTCGACGGCCTCTCCGCACCGGGCCTGTCCGTGGCGCTGCGGGCCGAGCGGGACGTCCTCGTCCTGGTCTCCAACTGCCCCCAGATCAACAATCCCTGCAACGGCTTCGAGCCGACGGCGGTGCAGATGACGATCAGCAGGGCGGCCGGCGCATGAGCTTCGGCACACTGCTGGTCGCCAACCGCGGCGAGATCGCCGTCCGCATCATCCGCTCCGCCCGCGAACTGGGCCTGCGCACGGTCGCGGTGTACTCCGACGCGGACCGGAGCGCGGCCCACGTCCGTCTCGCGGACCAGGCCGTCCGCCTGGGCCCGGCGCCCGCCAAGGAGTCGTACCTGGACGCCGACCTGGTGCTGAAGGCGGCGAAGGACACCGGCGCGGGCGCGATCCACCCCGGCTACGGCTTCCTGTCCGAGGACGCGGCCTTCGCCCGGCGCTGCGCGGACGCCGGGACGGTGTTCGTGGGTCCGACGCCGGAGCAGCTGGAGGTGTTCGGCGCCAAGCACACCGCCCGGGCGGCGGCCGAGGCGGCGGGAGTTCCGCTGGCGCCGGGGACGGGGTTGCTGGGGTCGCTGGAGCAGGCCCTCGACGAAGCCTCGCGCATCGGCTATCCCGTCATGCTCAAGGCCACCGGTGGAGGCGGCGGTATCGGCATGTCGGCATGTCGGTCCGCCGGGGAACTGACCGAGGCCTGGGAGCGGGTGCAGCGCGTCGCCGCGGCCTCCTTCTCCTCGGCCGGCGTGTTCCTGGAACGCCTCGTCGAGCGTGCCCGCCACGTCGAGGTGCAGGTCTTCGGGGACGGCGAGGGAAAGGTCGTCACCTTCGGCGACCGGGACTGCTCGCTCCAGCGGCGGCACCAGAAGGTGGTGGAGGAGGCACCCGCACCCGGCCTGCCGGAGCATGTACGGCAACAACTCGCCGTCTCCGCCCGGAATCTGTGTGCGTCGGTCGGCTACCGGTCCGCCGGAACCGTCGAGTTCGTGTACGACGCGGCCCGCGAGGAGGCGTACTTCCTGGAGGTCAACACCCGTCTCCAGGTCGAGCACCCCGTCACCGAGGAGGTCTACGGCGTCGACCTGGTCGCCTGGATGCTGCGCCTGGCGCGCAGCGAGCGCGACGTCGTGCGCGACCCCGGCCCTCCGCGCGGCCACGCCGTCGAGGCCCGCCTCTACGCCGAGGACCCCTCGCGCGGCCACCGGCCGAGCGCGGGACTGCTGACGCGGGTGGAGTTCCCGCCCGGTGTGCGGGTGGACGGCTGGGTGGAGACGGGCACGGAGGTGACGACGTCGTACGACCCGTTGCTCGCGAAGGTCATCGCGTACGGACCGGACCGCGAGCAGGCGCTGCGACGCCTGGACGAGGCGCTGGCCCGCACCCGGGTGGACGGCATCGAGACGAATCTGGGCCTGGTCCGGGCGGCCCTCGCGGACCCCGATGTCGTGCGTGCCGCGCACTCGACGGCGACCCTCGCGACCGTGACCGACCCGACCCCCCGCGTCGAGGTCGTCTCCGGCGGCACCCTCACCACCGTCCAGGACTGGCCGGGACGTGTCGGCCACTGGCAGGTCGGCGTCCCGCCGAGCGGCCCGATGGACGACCGCTCCTTCCGCCTCGGCAACCTGTCGCTGGGCAACCCCGAGGGAGCACCCGGCCTGGAATGCACCCTCCAGGGCCCGTCCCTGCGCTTCACCCACCCCGCGACGGTCTGCGTCACCGGTGCCCCCGCCCCGGTCACCGTCGACGGCACGCCGGTGCCCCAGTGGGAGCCGATGACGGTACCGGCGGGCGCGGTCCTGGACATCGGGGCGCCCACCGAGCACGGATTGCGGACCTACGTCCTCTTCGCAGGCGGCCTGGACGTGCCGTCCTTCCTCGGCAGCGCGAGCACCTTCACGCTGGGCCGGTTCGGCGGTCACGGCGGCCGGGCGCTGAAGACCGGGGACGTCCTGCACGGCGGGACAACCGTCGAGGGCATCCCCGTACCACCCGGCGACCGCCCGGGGTTCGGCGCCGAATGGCACATCGGCGCGGTCGAAGGCCCGCACGCCGCGCCCGAGTTCTTCACCGAGGACGACATCCGCGACTTCTACGCCGCCGGCTGGAAGGTCCACTTCAACTCGGCCCGCACCGGCGTGCGCCTGGTCGGCCCCAAACCGCGCTGGGCCCGCACCGACGGCGGCGAGGCGGGCCTGCACCCGTCCAACATCCACGACACGCCGTACTCCGTCGGCGCCGTGGACTACACGGGAGACATGCCGGTGCTGCTCGGCCCCGACGGCCCCTCCCTCGGCGGATTCGTCTGCCCCGCGACGGTCCACAGCACCGAACGCTGGAAGCTGGGCCAGCTGCGACCGGGCGACACGGTCCGCTTCACACCCGTCGCCGTGGACGGCTCGCCACGTCCCGAGATCCTGGACGGCGGCGTCCTGGCCCGGGACGGCGACATGACGTACCGCCGCAGCGGCGACGACAACCTGCTGGTCGAGTTCGGCCCGATGCACCTGGACCTGGCGCAGCGGATGCGCGTCCACGCGCTGATGGAGGCGGTGGCCGAGGCGGACCCGGGCGGGGTCACGGACCTCACCCCGGGCATCCGCTCGCTGCAGCTACAGTTCGATCCCCTGCGGCTGGCGCAGCACGAACTCCTCGCCGTGGTACGAGACCTGGCGGCCACGCTGCCGCCCACCGACCAGCTCGTCGTCCCCTCCCGCACGGTCCACCTCCCCCTGTCCTGGGACGACCCGGCCACCCGTGAGGCGATCGCCCGCTACATGGCCGGGGTCCGCGACGACGCGCCCTGGTGCCCGTGGAACATCGAGTTCATCCGCCGCGTCAACGGCCTGCGGGGCGTGGCGGACGTCCACCGCACGGTGTTCGACGCCGAGTACCTGGTCCTCGGCCTGGGCGACGTCTACCTGGGCGCACCCGTGGCCACCCCGCTGGACCCCCGGCACCGCCTGGTGACGACGAAGTACAACCCGGCCCGCACCTGGACCGCCGAGAACTCGGTCGGCATCGGCGGCGCGTACCTCTGCGTCTACGGAATGGAGGGCCCGGGCGGCTACCAGTTCGTGGGCCGCACCACGCAGGTGTGGTCGCCCTGGCAGCAGCGGGGCGCCTTCGAGCCGGGCTCGCCGTGGCTGCTGCGCTTCTTCGACCGGATCAAATGGTATCCGGTGGACGCCGAGGAGCTGCTGGAGCTACGGACCGACATCATGTCCGGCCGCTTCGTACCCCATATCGAGGAGGGCACCTTCTCCCTCGCCGAGTACGAAACGTTCCTGGCCGACAACGCCGCCTCGATCGCCGCGTTCCGCTCCCGCCAGCAGGCGGCCTTCGCGGCGGAGCGGGCGGCGTGGGAGGCGGCGGGCGAGTTCGCGCGCGCCGAGGCGGCATCCACGCCGGCGGGCCCGCCGGCCGAGGTGACCGTCCCGCCGGGCGGCCGACTGATCGAGGCGGAGTTCGCCGCGTCCGTCTGGCAGGTGAACGTGGCACCCGGCGACCAGGTGACGACCGGGCAGCCGCTACTGGCCCTGGAGGCGATGAAGATGGAGTCCCGGCTGCACGCCCCGATGGACGGCGTGGTGGCGGAAATCCTCACCCGCCCCGGCGACCAGGTCGAGGCGGGCACGGCACTCGTCGTCCTCGCACCCGCCGCGCACTGAAAGGCCAACGGATGTCCACGACCCTCTCCCGAGTCCACGCGGCCTACGCCCGCATCGAGGCCGCCGACCGCCCCGAACTCTGGATCGACCTGCGTCCGAGGGCGCAGGTCGAGGCGGAGGCCCGGCGCCTGGACGCCCGCGTGGCCGCCGGCGAGCGCCTTCCGCTCGCGGGCCGCCTGCTCGCCGTCAAGGGCAACATCGACGTCGCCGGGCTGCCGACGACGGCGGGCTGCCCGACGTACGCGTACGATCCGCCGGCGGACGCCGAGGTCGTGGCCCGCCTCCGCCGGGCGGGCGCCCTGGTCCTCGGCACCACCAACCTGGACCAGTTCGCGACGGGCCTGGTCGGATCGCGCTCCCCCTACGGCGCGGTACGCAACGCCCTCGACCCGGCCAGGGTCAGCGGCGGCTCCAGCTCCGGCTCGGCGGTCGCGGTGGCCCTCGGCATCGTCGACCTCGCCCTCGGCACGGACACGGCGGGCTCGGGCCGCGTCCCGGCCGCCTTCAACGGCGTCGTCGGCGTGAAGCCCACCCGCGGCCTCGTCCCGACGACGGGCGTGGTCCCGGCCTGCGCCTCCCTGGACTGCGTGACGGTCTTCGCCCGCACGCTGCCCGAGGCGGAACAGGCCATGACCTACATGACACCGCCCCGCGACCTGCCCCCGCTCCCCCAGCGCACTCCGGGCCCGTGGCGGATCGCGGTAGCGGCCCGGGAACAGCTCGGCGAGCTGGACGAGGGCTGGGCGCAGGCGTACGAGACGGCCGTGACGCAGATGGCGGAGGCGGGCGCCGACGTACGGGTCATCGACCTCACCCCCTTCACGGAGGCCGCAGCGATGCTCTACGAGGGCGCGTTCGTCGCCGAGCGCTACACAGCGGTGGGCAGCTTCATCGACAAGGCCATGGCCACCGGGGCCAAGGGCCTGGACCCCACCGTCGCCGGCATCATCACCCGCGCCCGCGACATCCCGGCCCACCAACTCTTCGCCGACCAGGACCGGCTGGCGGCCCTGCGGGCCCGGGCCCTGACGGAACTGGCGGACGCCGACGCCCTGCTCCTGCCCACCACGCCGGGCCATCCGACGCTCGCCGAGGTGGCGGCCGACCCCTTGGGCGCCAACGCCCGCCTGGGCCGCTTCACCAACTCCACCAACCTCTTCGACCTGTCCGCGGTGGCCGTCCCGGCAGGCGAGGTGAACGGCCTCCCCTTCGGCGTTATGCTGATCGGCCCGGCCTTCACGGACGACCGGCTGGCGCGCATCGCGGACCTGCTCCAGCCGGAGGCACGGCTCGCCGTGGTGGGCGCACACCTGTCGGGCCAGCCCCTCAATCCGCAACTCCTCGCACTCGGGGCGCGCCTGGAGCGTACGACGACCACGGCGCCCGTGTACCGCCTGCATGCGCTGCCCACGAGTCCCCCCAAGCCCGGCCTCGTGCACGTGGGCGAGAGCGGATCAGCGATCGAGACGGAGGTGTGGCACCTGCCGGCGGAGGGTCTGGGCCGCCTCCTGACCACGCTGCCCCGACCGATGACGCTGGGCAGAGTGCAACTGGCGGACGGCACCAGCGTCCCGGGATTCCTGTGCGAGCCGGCCGCCGTGACGGATGCGGAGGACATCACGGCGTACGGAAGCTGGCGATCGTATCTCCATCGCCCGCACCCGCAGAAGGGCCCTCACCCCACCGACGAGTAGGCGACACCCCGCGTTACCACCCGCTCCGGATCGGGCTGAGTGGTCACTGCCCCAGGGTGACTCGGCCTGGTGTCCTTGCGCGCATGGGGGCGTCACACCGGTCACGGGCGTGTGGGCGACGTGTCACCATTCAGGCCCTCGGCCGCTTGCGTTCCGGCCGCACGGCCGACGGGCAGCTGATTACTGCTAGGATAGAAGTCACTAACCTCGCGTGATTCGACCCGAAGGGGATCGCCCATGCCGGCCCGCGTGCGATTGGCAGACCGCGAATGCCCACTTTCGCAGACCATCCAGTACGTGGGCGAGTGGTGGACCCTACTGATCCTGCATGACGCTTTCGACGGCTACACGCGCTTCGACCAGTTCCAGGAGAACCTCGGCATCTCGTCGAGCATGCTGACCAGCCGGCTGAAGACCTTGGTGACGCAGGGCCTGCTCGAGCGACGGCAATACCAGACCCACCCGGACCGGTACGAGTACGTCCTCACCGACCTTGGACGGTCTCTGCGCTCCGTCATCGTGGCACTTGCCGCGTGGGGCAACGCTCGGCTGGATCCCAGCAAGCGCAGCATGATCCTGGTCGATGCCGACTCGGGTGAAGAGGTCGAACCCGTAGTCGTCGACCGCGTCACCGGACGCCGCGTCGACACGGAGGAGTTCGTATTCGCCGCTGGCCCCGCAGCCAGCGAAGCCATGCGGGCCCGGTACCCGGAAGACACGCACGGCTGACGCCAGCTTGTCCATGACCCACCCCTAAACCGCTGCGTCCAGCAGTCCTGCCCCATCCTCACCGGGAAACGGACATGGGTGTAATAGTGCGTGCGATCGCCGCCCAGGCCCGCACCGCCCCGTGAGGCCCTCTTCCGCGTCCTCATGCCCGGGCGGCACCTGCGGCTGCGCGCCGGTGAAGAGTGGCGAGCCAAGCTGTACGGCGGCGAACAATACGCACGCGTTACTCCAACCCGCCGCAGATGTGGGACCGCATCGCCCGCTTCACCGCACGCGCCGACGCCACCTCCTGACGACTGGGGCTGACGGACCGATTCCGCCCTGAGCCATCACCGGCCGCACCTGGTCGCGGTCGACCCACTCCGGACGTGTGCCGCTGATCGGGATCGGCGTAGGCGTCGGCGGGCTGTGCGCAGACAACACCGGGCGGATGCGGCGGACCCGAGATGGCCGCGCGTCTCCTGCTCGCAGCGGCCCTGCAGACGCTGAACCGCTGGTGGAACGAAAGCGCGGCACGGGCGCGGACGGGACGCCCGGTGCGCACGCGGTCAACTGCACGCCGCACCGTTGGGCGCACATCACGCCTTGGCCCTCGGTGCTGGCTGCGGCATCCTGCGATGGCGGTGCACTCAGCGGGGCGGGCGGTGGCATCGGTCGTCGCGGACGTACCACGACACGACGCCTACCGGGAGCCTCTGGTCGCCAACTACGTGTTGGAGAAGGGAAAGCGCGGCTCCCGCCGCGACAGCGGACCCGCCACCTTGCGTGACATCATCACCGCCGAGGCACTGGATACGGCGCCGGCCTGAGCGGTCACCGCCTTTGAGCGAGATCGGCGCACAAGCGGCCTACGCGGTGCTCCGCGGCCGGGTTGCCTGGTTCGGGCCGACCCTATTCACCAAGGCCTTCTCCTCCGTGGGTAAGAAGGCGGCGCCGACCAGCAGCCGCGACCGCGCGTTCTCGACCGTATCCCGGCCCGGCGTCTGCGGTTCCTGGCCCGGAAATGTCGGTCGGGAGACGGGCCATGCCCCTGACGGTTCGGTCGCTGACTGGGGCTGGCGGAAGACGGACTGGTCGCCCCACCAATACGGCGTCCGACTCTCTGCCCTGCACGCGGCCGGCCGCCAGGCAGCAGCAACGGACGGCTGACCGTCCGCCGCCTCGCCGACCTGCTCCGGTACGCGCTGTTCCATGGCGCGTGGACGTGAAGGGCTTCGCTGCAGCGGCACTGGCGCCCGTGCGCTCACGGAAGGGCGGGAGGAGCCATCCAACCGCCGGTGTTGTGCGCTGTGCTCGGGTGGGGTGCGGGCGGCGCCTGGGGCAGTACGCGGGCCAGGTCGCGGCGTATGCGTTCGGCTTCGCCGCGTACCTGGGCGGGGATGTCTCCGCGCTCGGCGACGAGGCGGCTGAAGATGGGAGTTTCCTGGAACACGGTGCGTTCTGCTCTCTGTCGGGCGTGCGGACGGGGCCGGTGGCGACGCGGTGGACACAGCATCGGGTCGAGGCCGAACTGCTCCATCAAGTCGGTGAACAGTTCCTGCACGCTCCCCTGAAAAGTCTGACTCCCGTCGGCGGCAGAAGAGTAGCAGTGGCTGAATGGATCACCCGCTCGAGCACCCCGACGACGATCAACGAAGACGTTGAAGTCCCTGCACAATGCGTGAAGCGCGGTGGTGAGGGGCGACCGTCCGAAGGTGCGACGTGCAGGACCTCCTTGACCGGAAGGCGACCTCACGCAGGTCGCCAATGCGGCAGGGACAGGCTGTGGTACGTGCGTAGCGCCCGGCCGGACACCTCCGCCCGGAGCGTTCCGGCCGAGGACTCACCTACGGCCCACACCAACCGGCGGCGGCCGTCATCAGTGGCGCAGCGGTCCGGCTGATGACCGAGTCGACCGGCCGGCCGCTGCCGGGCTCGGCACCTTCACGGAGCCGGGGGGCGCCGCCCCGACGGCGGGACGCTGAGGGCCTTCGAAGCCCCAACGACCCGCCGCTCGGTGTCTTCCCGTTCTCAGGCGCCCTGAGCCCGACGCAGGCGCCGGGCCTTGGCCCGGCGGGACGGGGCCGCCGGGTCGGCGACCGTGCCGGCCGTCTGGATCCGGGACACGGTGGCCCGGCTGGTGTCCAGCCGGGCCGCGACCCGCGCCAGGACCCTGTCCCCGGGACGGGCGGCGATGTGGAAGTGCGAGACCTTCACCGGGGTCAGGTCGCCGCCCCACACGACCGTCCCGTCACAGTCCGCGAGGATGTCCCGCACGATCGCCTCCTGGTGCGGCCACAAACCCTCGCTCCCCTTCAGCGGATAAGCGGCGGGGTGGAGCGCGATCGCGGTGCCGGACAGGTGGTTGGACTCGAAATCGGCGCCAACAGTACGCCGCGTGGTGTGGCCGGTGACGCCGCCGCCCTCACCCGTGCCGAGCGCGGCGATCTCGTAGTGCCAGCGCCGCGCGACGTGCAGCAGCACCGCCGCGACCTCACCACGCCGCAGGCCGAGCGACGCGGCGGACCCCTCGACGTGGTGGACGGCGACGGCGTCGGGGTCGATCCGCCAGCCGTTGGCGGACACGTCACCCACCCACGGCCCCGTGCGCGGCGCGGCCGCCGATGCGGGGGTCGCCAGGGCGCCCGACGCCACGGCCAGCACGCCGGCGCCGGCGGCGGCCCCCAGAAGACTGCGTCTGGAGATCATCGGCTTCCTCCCTCACCCTGCGCCGACGGCGGAGACACCGGGATCGCCGCCGTCCCGCCAGATGTTGTGGTCAAGGCCCCAGCCCGGCTGGAACTCGTACTCGTGGATCTGGTTGAACGACCAGTTCTCCGGCAGCGGGAAACCAAGGTTCCCCGAGAACCCCCAGGACATCCCGGAGACGAACGACCAGCGGGCGCCAGCGTCCTTCGACACCCGGATGCACACGTTGCGGGAGCCGTAGACGCCGAAGGTGTAGCGGCTCCCGAGCTCGGCGAACCCGGCTTTGACACCGCTGAAGTACGGCACGACATGGCTGGTGATCTCCTCGTCCGTCGCGTCGTAGTCGACCCCGAAGTAGATGCACGCACCGGCGCCGATCCCGTGTTCGGCGGCCTTCCCGTGGGCCTTCTTCCCTTGGTCGTAGCCCTTGTCGTAGGTGAAGTTGCCGAGTTCCGTGCCGTTGTACTGGAAGATCGGGAAGAACCTCAGTCCGGCGTTCAGAATGGCCTGCGGTTCGCCGGGCTTGAGCGCCTTGCCGAGATAGCCGTCGTCGCCCGGGGCGAGATGCTCGTCCAGATAGCGGCCGACGATGTGGTAGCCGTTGGCCTTGAGCAACTGACCGCGCTGCGGGGTGATCTCCGTGATGCAGTCGCAGCCGGTGGCGCCCCGTGAGGTGTCACCGGACGACACGAGGAGCTGCGCCCAGGTCGCGTAGTCGTTGTGTCCCGTGACGGGGAGCTGGGAGAACCTCTGGAAGGCCTGGAGCCACCCCACGTGCGTACCGGTCCGGGCGTCGGTGCCGATGTCCGCCGGCAGGTAGTGCGCCTGCCCGTTCGCCGTGTACGTCGGTGAGTTGACGTAGCACGCGGCGCGGAACAGGTACCGCAGATCGCCCGTGAGGGTCGCCGACCCCCGTCCCTTGAGGGCCGCCTGCGTTCCCGGTCCGAAGTACCCGTTGATCGAACCCGGGGCGATCCCGATCTCGTACTGGATGGCCATCATGAGCCCCTGCTGGACATCGCGGGAGTAGATCCCGTCGCAGGGCACCAGTCCCATCGCGGGAATTCCGATGTCCGCGACATAGCGGGAGTTCAGCCGCTGCTGGATCGCCCGGACGTGGGGATCGCCACCGGGCACGAGCCGGAACTGGTCCATGCGCAGCAGCGACTTCAGCACGTGCGGCCACATGGCCAGGCGCTGCCCGGCGTCGGCAGGGTCAAGGCCCATGTCGGCGTAGAGCTGCCGGAGGGAGGCCTCGGACTCCTCGCCCCATCCGCCGAGGTACTGGGAGGCCCAGTAGCCTTTGCACCACAGCGCCCCGTTGTACAGGCGCAGCAGATTCGCGTTCCGCTCGAACTCCGGTACGATCTCGCGGTTCTTCACCGCGTTGAACGTGCCGGGGCCGAAGTTCTGCACGGTGGGAGATATGCCGAGTTCGTGCTGAAGCCCCTGAGTGAGGGCGAGCACGGTGTTCCAGCCGGTGTAGCCGGTCTCGGAGCAGATCACGTACCCGGGTGCCGTGTCGTAGGTCTCGTTGACCCACTTCTGCGTCCGGTACACGTAGATGTCGGCGGGCGCCCGCCACGGCACGGACGGGTCGATCGTCGATCCCGGCCGCGCGTACATGTGCAGGTTGCCGGGGCAGTCGGTGTCGTAGCCGAAGGAGTGCGGGAGGATCTTGTTCCCGGTCCTGCGTTCGGCGGTGTGGCGCAGGTGGTCGATGAGGCCCCTGATCCCGCGCAGCATGGCCTCGCTCGCGACGTCCTCGGAGCGGATCATGCCCACGATCGAGTAGAACCCCTCGTTGCGCCCCACGTCGTCGATGGGTTCGGCGTCGCCGGCGTTCCCCTCGCCGCGTTCCTCTCCACGCCCCTCGTAGACGTGGCCGTGCGGGCAGACGAGGTAGTTGTAGGCGATGTCTCCTTCGAATTCGCCACCGGTCTTGTGGGCCAGGTAGACCTCGGCGACCTCCTTACGGCAGTCCTCCTCCGTCAGAAGGTGGCCGGTGCTGCCGGCGCCGAGGTAGTGCAGGAACACACCCAGGTGACCGGACCAATCGGGATTCTTACTGACCTCGGGATCCGCGCAGGCGTGCGCCTGCAGGTGCGAGGGGGCGTACTGCCCCCAGGTGGCACGCGGGTTGATGGTGATGGCCACGGTTCCTCGTTCCGGTCAGCAGGCGTAGTGCGGGTCGTGGATGTAGTCCGCGTCGTCGGTGAACCAGCGGTGCCCGCTGACCGCGTTGTCCGCCCAGCCGCCGTCGAGGAACCTCTCGTAGCCGAGGGACAGGTCGGCGTAGTAGCTGCCCGCCTCGATGCAGAACACCGACTGGTTCGTGCTCCAGTCCACGTCACGGCGCAGCGAGACCTCGCTGAAGAGGCCGGGGAACCCGTTGTTCCACACGGAGGTGGCGCGGTCGTTGAAGTTGCCGCAGTTGTCGCCCCACCACTCGTCGTCACGGTCCCACCGGCACCAGTCACCCCCGAATTTGGGCAGGTCGTAGGCGTAGAGGTAGCCGTCCGCCCCGTCGGCCGCGGCCAGGGCGCCGAGGTCGGCGCCGGGTCGTACCGGGGTGGGCGCGCCGGGCGCGGCGCCGGCCGCCGCCGGTGCGGACGACCCGGCGTCCGAGGCGGCCATCGCGGGACCCGCGGTGGCGACCAGCCCGATCACGGCCGCCGTGGCCAGGACGCTCCGTACGTACTGCTTCATCTCGTGCCTTCCTTGTGCGTGTTGAGCCGCGACGGGTCTTCGTCGCGGACGATCCGGTCCGCCTCCGGCAGCGCGGCGAGCCGCATCCGGCGGGCGTTGATCACGTCGGCGAGGTACTGCTCGCGCACCTGCGCCAGGTGCCGCTCCTCGACGTCCGTGACGACCTCCGCCAGGTCGGAGCCGACGGCGCAGGCCGCCTCCGCGACGGCGTACTCGATCTCCTTGGCCTCGGGGGCCGAGTCGCCCAGCGCGGCCCGCAGCCGCTGCGGCGACTCATGCGGCAGCCCGCGCCCGGCCACACAGTCCGACCAGCCCCGCAGCGCCTTCGTGAAGTCCGGGTCCGCCTGGGCCCGGTTCATGGCCAGCGCCGTGGCTCCGCGGTCCACGGCGTCCGCGCCGAACCAGGTGCGGAAGTCTCCGTACAGCTCGCCGCGCGCCTCGCTGGTGCAGCCGCGGGTGCTCCGCCCGGTCGTCATCCCGCCGGGGAGGGTGACCTCGATGGTGTCGACGCCGCCGCCCTGCCAGGCGCGCAGCGCCTCGGCGCGCCGCT
This sequence comes from Streptomyces chromofuscus, assembly GCF_015160875.1. Lineage (NCBI taxonomy): Bacteria > Bacillati > Actinomycetota > Actinomycetes > Kitasatosporales > Streptomycetaceae > Streptomyces > Streptomyces chromofuscus. Next base: position 165,413 of record NZ_CP063374.1, read on the forward strand.
CGGGCGTCAATGCCCGGAGGTGGTCGCCCACCGGGTCGTTCGCGCGCAGCCGAGCGGTCTCCTCCGGGGTGCGGACGCGGGCGCCGTAGCCGTGTTCGCGTGCCCAGCCCAGGTCGGCCAGGACGAGCCCCATCGGTGGCGGCTCGGGGCCGGCGCGGACCGGCTCGGGCGCCGCCGGCAGGTCGAACCCGGCGCGGGCCATGCAGCGCCGCTCCAGGATCTCCTCGGCCCGGCGCAGGGTCGCGAGCTCGTCTGTGGTGGCCTCGCGCGGGAGCGCGGCGTCGGGCTCGGCGCGTGCGGCGGGCGCGCCAGGGTCGCCCGGTCCGCAGGCAGCGAGCATTGCGAGCAACAGCAGTGACGGCACGGCGAATCTGCGCACCAGGTTCCCCCCACACCCGTACGTCTTCGGTCGCCTTCAGCGTGTCCGGGAGGCCGAACTCACCGCACGCACTTTCGGTCTCACCCGAAAGTCCGCCGCACACGGCCGCTGTGAACGAAGCGACGCAACTGCCACGCCCACGTGGCCCTCTTATTCCACAGCCAGTCGCCTCGGGGGGTTTTCGCCTGTGCTGAACATTCATTTCTCTTCCGAAGACCTGGGCCGGGTCCGTCTCGCCGCCGCACCGGACCCGTCCTGGGAGATGCTGCTGAGCCTGCACGCGCTCGGCGGCTCACCGGACCACATCGTGTTCGGGCCCTGGCGGGCCACGGCCCTGAACCCGCTCGATCCGTCGATCTCCCTGCTGCGCCGGCTCGCACCACCGCGCGGCTACTCACCCGACTTCCTGACGCCGGGCGTGGGCACCGGCCTGGAGTCCGCCGTGGACGCCGTCATGAGCGTCGGCCGCACCCGGCTGCTCGGCGAACTCGCCCTGCTGTCCGCCCGGCGCCACGCCGATCCGTGGATGCGCGGGCTGGCCATGGGCGAGCCGGAGACGATGCGCCGGCTCGGCGGAGCCATGCGCCGCTACCACCAGCGCGTGCTCGCACGCCCCTGGCCCCGCATCCGTGCGGTGATCGACGGCGAGCGGGCCTTGCGTGCGCGCGACCTGCTGGACGGCGGCGTCGAACGGCTGCTGGGCAACGTCCATCCGCTGGCCCGCTGGGAGTCGCCGGTGCTCAGGGTGGACTACCCGGTGCACCAGGACCTCTTCCTCAACGGCCGCGGACTGCTGCTGATCCCCTCGTACTTCTGCTGGCGGCGCCCCATCACGCTGCGCGACGGGAACCTGGACCCGGTGCTGGTCTATCCCGCCAACCGCGGCCTCCAGCTCCTCACGGAGGACCCCGGCATCCCACAACCGACCGCGCTCACCCGCCTGCTGGGCCGCACCCGCGCGGCGGTCCTGGAGGAGATCGGGGCGTCCAACGGCACGACCGGCGGGGAGCTCGCCCGACGGCTGGGCATCTCGGCCGCCTCGGCGAGCGAACACGCCGCGACGATGCGGGACGCGAACCTGATCACCAGCCGACGGGTGACGAACACCGTGTGGCACACCTTGTCCCCGCTCGGCCAGGCTCTGCTCGAAGGGCGCCGGCCGGACGACGAGCGCCGACCGGACGACGAGCCGCACCCCCCGGGCCGGGCCCGGGTCGACGCGCGGTCGGCGTGACCCGGCGGCGGCGCGCTGCCCTTCCAGGCGGGTCTGTTCGGTTCAGTCGGTCGTCGGGGTCCGGGTGTGCCGTTGGCTGATGCGCAGTGGGCGCGGTCGAGCCGTTGCTCCCGGACCGGACGCCGAAGCGGGGTGGCCACTGACGGAACCATCGTGCGGTGATCGACGCCATCGCCTTCAAGTTCCGGACCGTTACCCAGTGGGTGCAGCTGCCGGAGGAGTACGGCCACTGGCGTGGTGTCCACAACCGGCTGCGGACGCGGGCCGTCGACGGCGCGTGGGAGCGGGGATTCATCGCGCTGATCACTCAGGCCGACGCGGACGAGGATGTGAGCCGGGTCGTGTCGGTGGACTCCACCATCGCGCGAGCTCATCAGCACGCGGCCGGGGCCCGCAAGAAAGCGAGCCTTGTCCTGGCTGGCGAACCGGCCCACCACGCCATCGCCGGTCCCGCGGCGGACTGACCACGAAGATCCGCCTCGCGGCAGACGACCAATGCAGACCACTGTGCGCGCGTCGCTTGGGGAGGTGGCTGGTGCCGTCGGTGCTCGTTCTGCCGGAGGCCCGGAAGAAGAGCAACCGTGACACGGCGTGCTCCACAGGTGCCCGTGGTCGGCGGCGCACCGCGTTCTCCGGCCACCTGCCACGTGGTTCCGGAGTCTGAGGCTCTTGCACGATGGGCGTGCGATAAGTTGCCCGCCATGAACGGACTTGGACCCGTCGCCTGGCCACCTGCCCCGATCAGGACCGAGCGGCTCGTACTCCGCGAGTCAGAGGGCCGCGACCGTTCGGCGTTCATCGAACTTCTCGCCTCGCCAGAGGTGCACACCTACCTCGGCGGCCCCCGGCCGCGTGACGAGCTTGAGCGCGAGGCGCCTGAGGTGCCCGAGCGGTGGCCCGGGAGCTTCGTCGTCGATCTCGACGGGGCGATGATCGGCCAGATCCTGCTCAGGAGAGCAACGGGGCACCGCCGCCCGGCTGCCGCGGGGAAAGCCGATCTCGGCTACCTGTTCCTGCCGCGAGCATGGGGACACGGATACGCCGCCGAGGCGTGCGCGGCGGCACTCGGCTGGCTCGCCGGCGTCCTGCCGGGCGAGCCGGTGGTGCTCACCACACAGACCGCCAACGTCGGCTCGATGCGTCTCGCAGCGAAACTGGGGTTCACCGAGGTAGAGCGGTTCCAGGCCTGGGGCGCCGAGCAGTGGCTCGGCATGTGGTCGTCAGGCACGCCGTCCAGGTGAGTTCCCTGCTCGACAGCACTGACCCAAGGGACACCTCCGCGACGATCCACGGTCGCGATCGTCGCTTGCCCACGACCAGACCAACGCGCAGGCAGCCCGCCGGCCACATGCTCACATCTCTTGTCAGGGACAGTTACAGGAGGCGGTGAGGAGGCGCGGCTACTCACGAAGGCCGTGTGGCCGCCGCCGCGCGGTCGAGTTCGACCGTGAGCCGGAGGAGATGGGGCATGCCAGGAGCGCATCGCGCTGATGCGCCCCATCCTCGACCGGCTCACCGAGCAGGCGGCCGCAGATCGGGCCGGGCGCGGCCCGTCGTCGACGCACCGGACGGGACCAGCCCGGCATCCGCACCTCGCGCCGACGGCCTCCTGACCGATCAGGAAGGCAGGCGCCGTCGGCTGGAACGGAAAGCCGCTCATCGAGAGCGGAGCTACAGCGAAGCGGATGGCGCCTATGCATCCATCCACCTATGCACCTATGGCAGCTGCGGCGGCGCCTGCGGCTCGTCCGGTCCTGTCGTGTCCCGTCCCAAACGCTGGGAACACGGTGTTACGTAGCGGCTCAAGCTCACAACACATGGTGTGTGTACAGTGCAATCCGCCGGGTCGGGAGCTCGTCGCGGGGCGTGCCCCGCCCCGGCGCGTAGCCGAGTGAGATGGGAAAGACAGCACATGAGAACGGTTCGACTGGGCAATCAGGGGCTGACCGTGTCGGCGCAGGGCTTCGGCGCGATGGGCATGAGCGGGGCGTACGGCGCGAGTGACGACGAGAAGGAGTCCATAGCCACCCTCAACCACGCCGCAGACCTCGGCATCACCCTGTTCGACACGGCCGAGTCCTACGGCCCCTTCGAGAACGAGCGGCTGCTGGGCCGGGCCCTGGGGCACCGGCGTGACGAGATACTGCTGGCGACCAAGTTCGGTCTCGACTTCACGGACGATGGTCAGCCCGGCCCCCTGGACGGCCGCCCCGAACACATCCGCCGCGCCGTCGAACGTTCCCTGCGGCACCTCGACACCGACCGCATCGACCTCTACTACATGCACCGCCTCGACCCGAAGACCCCGGTCGAAGAGACGATCGGCGGCATGGCCGAACTGGTCGCGGCGGGGAAGGTACGCTACATCGGCCTGTCCGAGGTGTCCGCGGACACCGTCCGCCGTGCGCACGCCGTGCACCCGCTCACCGCCGTGCAGTCGGAGATGTCGCTGTTCAGCCGGGACCTGCTGGAGTCCGGAATCAAACAGACCCTGGACGAGCTCGGCATCGGCCTGGTGGCCTACTCCCCCATCGGCCGGGGATTCCTCTCGGGTGCCATTCGCAGCGTGGACGACCTGGAACCCGACGACTCCCGCCGCGGACTTCCCCGGTTCTCCCCGGAGAACATCGCAGCCAACCTGGAACTCGTCGAGCACATCCGGGTCGTCGCCGAACACCATGGCGCGACCCCGGCGCAGGTGGCACTCGCCTGGGTGGCCGCGCAGCAGGCAGTGCCCATCCCCGGCACCAAGCGCCGCAGCTACCTCGCCGAGAACGCGGCCGCGGCCGACCTGGTGCTCACGGCGGAGGACCTGGCCTCACTGGACGCGGTTGTCCGCCCCGACACCGTGCATGGCGCCCGCTACACGCCGCAGCAACTCGCCTCCACCAACCGCTGACCGTGCTCCGCGCGTCCCCCGGACCAGGTCCAGCCGGCCGCCGCTGCGAGAGGGCCCCGCATCTGCGGCATCCCGGCGGTACCGGGGGTGACGGGCCCAGCGCACGTCTTGTGTGGTCCCTGCTCCGCGACGTACCAGTCATGCCTTGGGAACGCGGCTCATTCCTGCTCCCAGGTACGCGCCGGTCGAGCCACCTGCGCGAAGCACTCCTCACGCGGGCGCCCCGGTGTCAACAGCAACAGCATGTCGGCCGGGGCGCCGGAGTGGAGTTGAGAAGCGTCAGCCCGACCTGCGGCACGCGCAGGCAGTCACCCTACGGGCATCCACCCACTGCACGCCGTCAAACACACGCACTGTGCTGTCCAAGAAGAAGCACAACAGTGCCGACAACCTTGGGAATACGCTCGTTGTGTAACGCCTCGGCTTGTGGACGCCAAGAGGGAGTGAAGGGGGACGGGCAGAGAGCAAGGAGTCGATGTGAGGCAACCGCCGGGCGGTTATGAGGTGGCGAGGATCGGAGAGGATCCGGAAGCGTTCGAGGCGTTCTACCGCGAGCACGTGCAGGCTGTGCTGCGGTACGCCACTCGGCGCTGCCGTGATCCGCATGCCGCGGCCGACCTGGTCGCCGAGGTGTTCCTGGCGGCCATCTCCGCGGCCCACGGCTACCGGGACGAACTGGGCAGCCCGGTCGCGTGGCTGTACGGCATCGCCCGTAACGTCGCGGCCTCCGAGGAACGGCGCGCCGCTCGGGCGTGGGCCGCCGAACGGCGGCTCGCCGGCCGTCGTTTGCTGGATGGCGACGACATCGCCCGGCTGGAGGAGCGAATCGACGCCGAACGTGATTACCGCGCACTGCTGGCAGACCTGGCCGCGCTGCCGGCGGGCCAGCGGGCCGTACTCGAGTCGGTCGCGGTGGACGGGCTGACCGTCGCCGAGGCCGCCACGGTGCTCGGGATCACCCAGGTGACCGCCCGGGTTCGGCTGCACCGCGCCCGGCGCGCCCTCAAGTGTGCGCCTGAGACGACAGTTCTGGAGTCTGCTCCACCCTTCTCGTCCCTGATGGAGGCCTGATGAACTCCGAACGCTTCGAGGAGCGGTTGATGCACGAACTGAAGGATCACGTCCGGCAGCGCGCCGAACCAGCAGGCATGCGCGCAACGGCCGACGCACGGCCAGTGACGAGCCGCCGAGTGCGCTGGGTCCTGGTCGCCGTGGCCGGGGGCATGGCGGCCGCAGTGGCGGGCACGACGCTGACCCTCGCTCCGTCCAGGCCGAACACCGAAGCGGGCCCGGCAAGCTCTTCCCCAGACGGCCGAACCGTCGGCCGGATCGCCAACGTCGCCTACACGGTGGAACAGCAGGGCACCGGCAAAGTCAAACTGACCATCGAGGACCCGTCGCGCAGGCCTGATGCCGAGGCCCTGAGCAGGGATCTTGCCCGCGTGGGTGTGAGGGCGAAGGTGCTGCTCGGTGACTCGGACTGTCCGTTCTCGGGCCCGTTCGCGGGCGCAAGCCAGACCCCCGAGGCCACCACCTCGGCACGGCCCGAGTCGGAGGCCGCCGAAGATACCCGCGGCCGGGCCTCCTCCTACATCACCGAGGAGAACGGCAAAATCGTCGCCTACGTGGACCCGGCGACTGTGCCGACCGGAGGCACACTCGTCATCGGTTTCCCCGCCGCTCACACCAGGCGTCCCCTCGGCTCCATGACGATCACGGATGCCCCGGACGACGGCCCCGGCTGCATCGCATCTGCACCCACGGACGGCACCCGATCCTTCCTGCACCAATAGCCTGCCGGCCGCCGATACCGGCGCCGACCGTCACAGAGCGTATCGACGGCCTCCCTGCCCCCCTTGCCGAGGAGACACCGAGCAGCCCCACCGCCACGGCGTGCCTCAGGAGAGGGAAGGAGGCGACGACGGCCAGCGCAAGCAGGCCGTGCAGCACGGCACGGGCCACATAGGGACGTCTCGTCGTCCGAGAGTCCGCGCCTTTGTGCGCGTCGGACGCCAGCGATGTGCGGGGACCGAGGACTGAACGCCAGCGTGGACGAGCACCGTTACGTCGCCCGCTGCTGCGCCAGTTCGGCAGGGGACTACTGAGCCTTCCGGCGGACCGATACAGCAGTCCCCTGTGATGCCGCAGGCTTCCGCACGCTCTCACCGAGCCTCCCCTGTCCTGCCGTGCCTGACTGCGGCGGCGGCAGCCCCATCGGGGCGTTCCCTGGCTCCTGCGTCATCTCCACCACCTCCGGGTCCGGTCACCTTCGAGGTCGCTTCGCCATGCCCGACGATGCCGAGCCACCGCGACTTTGCGCGGACTTTCTTCCCTCTTATTTCCACCGCATCGAATGACAGATCTGTCGGCCCCCGAAACAGGAGCGTCCAGTTATGGGTCAAACAAGAGAGCGTGTGATGACGCACTTCACGAAGAAGCGAAATCGCCTGCTCATAGTCCTGGTCGTGGCCGTGTTGGTGGCTGGAGTCATCGCCGTCAAGTCGACCTTCAAGGACACTCTTTCCCCGCGAGCCGTACGCGAAGAGGCTGCCGCGAAGGCCAAGGTTGCCCCGGGGCAGGTTGACTGCAGCACCGAGAAATGCATCGCGCTCACATTCGACGGCAACCCCGGCGAGCCGACCGACCGACTCCTGGACCTCCTGAAACAGTACAACGCGCCGTCCACGTTCTTCCTGGAAGGCAGGCGCATAAACAGGCATCCGGACGTGGTACGGCGAATCGCGGACGAGGGGCATGAGATCGGAAATCACACCTGGAGCCACCCGCGACTGACCGACGTCTCCGACCAGCAGATCCGGGACGAGATCATGCGGACCGAACGCGCCATCTCTGACATAACGGGAAAAAAGTCCACTCTCATGCGGCCGCCTCAGGGCCGAACCGACGACCGGGTCTCCGACATGATGCGGGACTTGGGACTGGCGCAAATCCTGTGGACGGTCACTGCGAAGGATTACCAGACGACCGACTCGGCGCTCATCACCGAACGTGTCCTCGACGGCGCCGGTCGCGACGGAATCATACTGCTCCACCCGCTGCACGGAGGCACCGTGCCCGCAATGCCCGCCATCTTGAGAGAACTCACCGCTCAGGGCTACACGTTCGTCACGGTCTCCCAGCTCCTCCACCCGGCCACCGCCCAACCCGGAGAGACGTACCGCTGATTTCCGGGGCCCGCAGGTGTCGTGGCCGATGTGCACTCACTCGGTGAGAGGCCCTGACCGCGCTGGTGGAGCCAGGCGAACCGTTCAACGCCCAGGGCCACTTGCCCAGATCGGAGCCGTGGGCTGTGCTCTCGCGGCCATTGTGGGTGTGATGCCGCGGGCCCGGATGGGGTTCTGCCTGGTCGAGTACGACGATCCGCGCTTCGTGGAGCTGGCCCGATGCAAGTAACGAGCTGAGGGACTCGGACAGTTGGGCAGTGCTCCGCCCGCACCGGCGGCACTGCGATGCGGTCCGGTGCTCACCCGTCTTGCATGCGCATCACGCGTGCCCGGAGACCCGACGCAGCAGCGGACCCCCTCCACCGCCGACGACAAGGCGGGAGACGCCTTGCCGTCGGCGGTGGCACGTGCCGAGGTGGACGCGGCGCTGGGCGCTCCCTGACCCGGTCATGGAGCTTTCCTCGCCCCCGCGGCGACAACCGCCTCAGCCGCTGACTTCCTCCATCGACCAGCTGTCGCCATGGTCGGCGAGCTCGAGAATCGCGGCGGCGTCGTCGACCGGCGGATAGATCCATTCGGCATTGATCTGCTGCTTCAGCGCCTTCCCCCGGTCGCCGGTCTTCTCCACGATCCGGTCCCAGCCCGTGGTGACCACCGCGCCGGCGGATCCGAGGTCCAGACACGTGACGTAGGGGTTCGGGGTGAAGGGCGCCAGTTCCAGCCCGAGGACGTCGGCGGCCACGTTGTGGCCGGCGAACTTGCCCAGAGGAATGGCGTGCTGGCAGCTCTGCATGACCGTCTGCCCCTCGTCGGCGGCAGCGGCCGCGGTGTCACCGGACGCGAACACCTCGGGCACTCCCCGTACGCGCAGGAACTCGTCCACTCGCAGTCGCCCGTTCCGGTCCCGCTCTGCGGGGATGTACTGGGTGAGAGGGCTGGCGGCCATGCCGGCCGTCCAGATCACGGTGGACGCAGGGATGAGTTCTCCGTCGGAGAGCTCCACCTCAGTCTCGGTGACCCGTTCGACCGTCTTGCCCAGACGCACCTCGACTCCTGTCTCGCTGAGGGCGGAGCTGATGTGCGGGCGCGGGCCCTCCCCCAGCTCGGGCCCCAGGACATCGGCACGTTCCACCAGGACGACCCGGACATCGGCGGCGTCGCCTGCCAGGTCCCGCAGTCGGCCGGTCAGCTCTGTGGCCACCTCGAGGCCGGTGAAGCCCGCTCCGATGACGACCGCGGTGAAGCGTCCAGGCGTCGACGCGCGCTGCGGCAGCCGGCGCACATGGTGGTCCAGAGCCGTGGCGGCATCGAGCGTGTCCACGTCGAAGATCCACTGAGCGCCCGGAATCGTCGGGCGCACGACCTGGCTGCCGGAGGCCAGCACCAGACGGTCGTAGCTCAGCACGGTGGTACGGCCGCTTCGGTCGACCGCGTCCACCGTCCGGGTGCCGGTGTCGATGCCGGTGACGGTCGCGGCGATCCGCCGTACGCCGATCGGACCGAGAACCCGGTCCAGCGCCACGCGCTTGTTCTCCGGATCGGACTCGTAAAGCCGCGGACGGATCACCAGGTCGTCGCCGCTGCTGACCACCGTCACCTGCAGCTCCGACTGCGGCACGCCATGGGCACGCGCCGCGCGCACGGCGGCTGCGGCCGACCACACGCCGGCGAACCCGCCGCCAATAACCAGGATATTTTTCATCCAGAATCACTCCACAGAAGTACGCGCCCAGGGCGCAGCGCACAGGATCGGGGTGCTCGAACGCCCGGATCAGCCAGGGCGTCGTTCACGCAACGAGCGGGCGAATCGATCCCGGCACACAACCAAGGAGGCGTCATTCAGCCGACGCCACCCGCTCAGATATCTGGATAGTAGACATCCAGTTTACCAGCGTCAAACCCTGCACGCGCCCCATCGGGGTGGCGAGGCGCAGCGAGGCAACGAACGGCAGCGACGGCATTTTGCACCCGGAAAACTGGATGTGTAGTATCCAGGTATGCGAACCGGCAAAGGTGTCGAATGGGCGATGCACACGCTGCTCAACCTGGCATGGCTCGGTGGCGGCGAGCCCGTGCCGACGGCACAGCTGGCTGCCGGTCACGACCTGTCGCCCTCCTACTTGAACAAGCAGCTACAACAGCTCGTCAAGGCCGGTTTGCTGGAGTCCGTGCCCGGCGCACGGGGCGGCTTCCGGCTGGCCAGACCCTTGGAGGCCGTGTCATTGCTGGACGTGGTCGTCGCCGTCGAGGGTGACGAGCCCCTCTTCACCTGCGCCGAGATCCGTCGCTGCGGCACGATCGGCGAGCGATGCCCGAACGCCGCCTTTACCCGGCCGTGCGCGGTGAGGACCGCCATGGGGCGAGCCGAGACGGCCTGGCGGAAGGCGCTGGCCGAGCAGAGTCTCGCCGACGTCCAAGCTTCGAGCGACGCGCACAGCGCCGACATGGCGACACGGGTGCGCCAGGCCTTCGGGGTCGACTGATTCATTTCGCGCGCGGCCCTGACCGCGCGCTCTTCACGGAGGTGATTCTGGATGAAATATATCCAGGAAGACTCTCACGGGGGCAGTGCTGTCAGCAGCAGGAAAGAGGCGAGCACCATGACCGAGGACACACTTGGCCGGCCGAGCGAACCGGGTCAGAGTCCCGACCTCGACCCCGAGGAGACCGCCGAGTGGGCGGCGTCCGTCGACGCCGTCGCCGCAGCCGCCGGGCCACACCGCGCCTCGTACCTCATGCGGCGCACCCTCGAGCACGCCGAGCGTGTCGGCCTGGTCCTGCCGAAGCTTCTGGAAAGCGATTACGTCAACAGCATTCCCACGGCAGCTGAGCCGTCCTTTCCCGGCGACGAGGAGATGGAGCGGCGCATCACCGCGTGGAACCGCTGGAACGCGGCCGCGATGGTGACCCGTGGAAGTCGCTACGGGCTCGGTGGCCACATAGCCACCTTCGCCTCCGCCGCGTGGCTCTACGAAACCGGCTTCAACCACTTCTTCCGGGGCAAGGACGCGGACGGTTCGGGCGACCAGCTCTTCCTCCAGGGGCACGCCTCCCCCGGCATCTATGCGCGCGCCTTCCTCGACGGCAGACTCACCGAGGAGCAGCTGGACCGCTTCCGGCAGGAGACGGGACGCGGAGGCCTGCCGTCCTACCCGCACCCGCGCCGGCTCCCCTGGTTGTGGGAGTTCCCGACGGTTTCGATGGGCCTGGGCCCGCTCACCGCGATCCACCAGGCACGCTTCAACCGCTACCTGCGCCACCGCGGCATCAAGGACACCTCCCTTTCGCACGTGTGGGCGTTCCTCGGCGACGGCGAGATGGACGAACCCGAGTCGACCGCTGCCCTGGCTCTCGCGGGCCGCGAAGGACTGGACAACCTCACCTTCGTCGTCAACTGCAACCTTCAGCGACTCGACGGACCGGTGCGCGCCAACTTCAAGATCGTGCAGGAGCTGGAGGCCCAGTTCCGTGCGGCGGGCTGGCACGTCGTGAAGGCGCTGTGGGGCACCGCCTGGGACGATCTGCTCACTCTGGACACCACGGGCGCCCTCGTACGGCGCCTGCGCGAGGTTCCCGACGGGCAGTTCCAGACGTACGCGACGCGGGACGCGGCGTACATCCGTCAGCACTTCTTCGGCGCGGATCCAGACCTGGTCGAGATGGCGAGGGTGCTGACCGATGCGCAGATCATCGACTGCTTCCACACCTCGCGGGCCGGGCACGAACCACGCAAGGTCCACGCCGCGTACCGTGCGGCCGTCGAACACCGGGGCGCGCCGACGGTGGTGCTCGCCCAGACGGTCAAGGGCCACACGCTTGGCAGCGGATTCGAGTCACGCAACGCCAATCACCAGATGAAGAAGCTGACGGGCAGGGAATTCCGCGCGCTGCGAGACCTGCTCGACCTGCCGATCCCGGACAGCAGGCTGGACGGCGACCTGGTCCCGTACGTCCACCCGGGCACCGACTCTGCCGAGGTCCGCTACCTCCACGAGCGCCGGGCGGCACTGGGTGGTCCCGCTCCGGCACGCAGGTTCCACCCCGTGGCACTGCCCTCCCCCTCGGCCAGACACTTCCAGGCGCTGGCCCAGGGATCGGGGACCCAGGAGATCGCGACCACCACGGCACTCGTCCGTCTGCTCAAGGACCTGATGCGGGAGGCAGACACCGGCAGGCGATGGGTGCCGATCGTGCCGGACGAGGCCCGCACCTTCGGCATGGAGTCCTTCTTTCCCGCCTTCGGTATTTACTCCCCGGTCGGGCAGAACTACGAGCCGGTCGACCGTGACCAATTGCTCTACTACAGGGAGGCTCAGGACGGCCAAGTTCTCAACGAGGGCATTACCGAGGCCGGTTCCATGGCCTCCTTCACGGCCGCCGCCACCTCGTACGCGACACACGGCGAACCGATGATCCCCTTCTACATCTTCTATGCGATGTTCGGCTGGCAGCGCACAGCCGACCAGATGTGGGCGCTGGCCGACCAACTCGGCCGCGGCTTCCTCGTCGGGGCCACCGCCGGCCGCACCACCATGACCGGCGAAGGCCTTCAGCACGGTGACGGTCATTCCCACCTGATCGCCTCCACCAACCCGGCAGCGGTCGCCTATGACCCCGCCTTCGCTTACGAGATCGCCGTCATCGTCCGCGAGGGACTACGCCGCATGTACGGCCCGGACGCGGAGGACGTGTTCTACTACCTCACCGTCTACAACGAGCCCAGGATCCAGCCGGCCATGCCGTTGGAGCCCGGCGTGGAGGAGGGCATCCTCAAGGGTCTGTACCGCTTCCGGCAGGCCGAGAGCCACCACCCGTCGGCGAACGTCCCGCGCCTGCAACTCCTTGCCTCCGGAACCGCCATTCACTGGGTGCTGGAAGCGCAGCGGTTGCTCGCCGAGGACTGGGGCGTGGCCGCCGACGTGTGGTCCGCCACTTCCTGGAGCGAGCTGCGGCGCGACGCACTGGAGTGTGACGCGGCACGGCTGCGGGGAGAGGAGCGGGTGCCATACGTCACGCGTGCGCTGGCCGGAGCGCCGGGACCCGTGCTGGCGGTCAGCGACTGGATGCGAACGGTCCCGGACCAGATCAGCCAGTGGGTGCCCCAGGAGTGGCATTCGATCGGCACGGACGGGTTCGGCCTGTCCGGCACCCGGGAGGACGTACGCCGCCACTTCGGGGTCGACGCCCAGTCGATCGTCGTCGCGGCGCTCTCCGCCCTCGCCCAGACCGGCCAGGTCAAGCCGGACGCGGTGCGAGAGGCCCGAGCACGGTACGGCCGGTGAACCCGCCGGTGCACGGGGCTCGAAGCAGCCCGCAGCCTCATATGCCTCCGCCGCCCACGAACTTCGTGCTGTAGCGATCGGCAGGTTCAACTGTCAAGCCAACGGGAACCGTTGTCCTCGGCCTGGTCGTGGTCGGTGGAGCAGCTGAGGTGCCGCCACTTCTCGTCCTCCTCCAGGCGCCTGGTCCAGCCGGCACGCCCGTAGGTGTAGGCGTCCGAGCCCAGGAGCAGGCGCAGGGGGGGTTCGTCAAGGTCGGCGACGGTGAGGACGACCTGGGCCACCTTGGCTGGGTCACCGTTCGCCTCGCGGGCGAAGTCCTTCATCGCCTCGGCAGCGGCTCCGACGGTGGGCTGGTACGGCTCGCTGATGGGCGGGGTGTGCATGGAAGCCCCTGCCCAGTCGGTGCGCATGCCGCCCGGTTCCAGGACAGTGATCTTGATGTTCAACGGGCCGACTTCGGCGGCGAGGACCTCGGAGAAACCACCCACGGCCCACTTGGCGGACTGGTAGGCGGTCATACCGGGGCTGGCGATGCGGCCGCCGAGAGAAGAGATCTGGATGATGTGACCGCCGCCCTGGCGGCGCAGCAGGGGCAGAGCGGCCCGGCTGACGTACACCGTGCCGTAGAAATTGGTGTCGATCTGGCGGCGGAACGCTTCGAGGGACGTGTCTTCCAAGGAAGCGCGGTCGCCCTGACCGGCGTTGTTCACCACGACGTCCAGCCGCCCGAAGGCGTCGACGGTCTCGGCGACGACACGTTCGGCGGCGTCGGGCTGCGTGACGTCGAGCTGAGCGGTACGGATCTGATCGCCGTGGGCGGTGACCAGATCTTCCAGGGTGCGCGGGTCGCGGGCGGTGGCCATCACCCGGTGCCCTGCGGTGAGGGCGGCCGTGACGATCTCGCGGCCCAGGCCGCGGGAGGAACCAGTGACCAGGAAAACCTTGGACATGGGACGAGCTCCGTTTTCAAGGGATGGGTGCGCGTGGGCTTCGCCGAGGCGATGGTGTCCGCGCGCCGAGTTAACGCAATTGCCTTGCGTTAATGTCACGCTAGCACGCCACTCCGGTTTACGCAGCGGGAGTGCGTTAAGGTGTGGTCATGCAGCGCCGAGCCCGTTCGCCCGAAGCCAAGCTCCGCCGGGCCGAAGACCTGCTCGAGGCAGCCCGAGGGCTGGCCGCCGCCCGAGGCGGTGTTCGCCACATCACGCTGGCGTCCGTCACGGAGGCCGCCGGCCTGCACCCCTCCGCCGTCCGCCGCTACTTCGACAGCAAGGAGGAACTCCTGCTCGAACTGGCCGAACGCGGCTGGCGACAGTGGCACGAGTCCCTCGCCGCCCGTCTGGTCGGCACCCGCGGTCTCGCGCCGGAAGGGGTCGCGGCCGTCGTGGCCGCCACGCTCGCTGCGCAACCGCTGCTCTGCGACCTGCTCACCCACGTCCCGCTCAGCCTCGAAGGAGACGTCTGCATCGAACGCGCCCACCGCTACAAGACCAACACGTTCGCCGTGTACGACGCCATCGTCGACGATTTGACAGCCGCCAGCACCATGACCAGCGCACAGGTGCAGGACCTCATCACCGTGGCGTTGGGGCTGACCGCCAACCTCTGGCAGATCTCCCATCCCACACCCACGCTTGCCGAGCTCTACGCCCAGCATCCCCGTTGGGGGCACATTGCCCTCGACTTCGAACCGCGACTGACCCGCTTGCTCCAGGCCACGGCCACCGGTCTCGCTACCGTGGAGACGTAGGCCTGTGCCCTGGTGGAGGTCGGCGCGTCGCTCGTAGCGGATGCGGAGCCCCCCGGTCCTACGCGGCCGGCCCCGTCGGCCGACCGCGTTCGCGTGCGCTCACAACAAGATCCGCGGCACGTACCAGTCGGACTGTGCGGTCGGCGGCGGCCGGCGCGTCGGCACGGTGGGCGCGCAGCAACTGCCGGCGCTTGACGACGCCCCCGGCATGCGGTGGAGCCGGAACGAGCCGGGCTTGTGCGCCTCCTTGGTGGTTGCGGGTCGGGTGCGGGACCGGCAGGCTCTGTGCGGGACTACGTTCTTGCTCCACACAGCGGCGCCGTGATGGCCACCCGGACGGCGCGGCCGTCGGCGAGGGCGGGCTCGCGGCGCACGAGTCCTGCGGGCTCCAGGTGCGCCACCGTGGCGGTGACCGTCGGCTGGGAGCACGGGACGCGGTCGGCGAGGGCGCAAAGGGCCGTACTCTTTCGGGATCGCGCAGTGCAACCCCGCCGCGACGGTCAAGCCCGGCTCCGGCGACCCCGTCGGCCCTTCGACGAACAGCTGCTGTGACGCACGGCCGGCCGTCCCACGTTCGCGGACACGGCAGTGCCGTCGCTGCTCCTCGAGATCCGTGCGCCAGGCAATCGCCAAGTGCCTCCGGAACCGGTCACCACACGCTGTCCCCAGAGAACAACGAAGCCACGCAGAAGCCGAGCGAGCGTAGGTGTCGAAAGGCGCTCGTCGCCGGACACGGCCCACACGCCGGCGGCGCGCCCGGGCGAGCAGGGCCTGGGCGCGCCAACAACGGATGGCAACTGCGGATACCGGCTACCGGTTCACCGGCACGCGGGGGTCAGTCACGACCGCTGAGACGGTCGCCTCCGTGACGTCCGCGGTCGTGGTGGCGGCTGTCGCTACGGTCGTGGCGTCCGCTGCCGTTGCGGTCGTGGTGGCGGCTGTCGCTACGGTCGTGGCGTCCGCTGCCGTTGCGGTCGTGGTGGCGGCTGTCGCTACGGTCGTGGCGTCCGCTGCCGTTGCGGTCGTGGTGGCGGCTGTCGCTACGGTCGTGGCGTCCGCTGCCGTTGCGGTCGTGGTGGCGGCTGTCGCTGCGGTCGTGGCGTCCGTCGCGGTCACCTCCGTGACGTCCGTCGTCGTTGCGGTCGTGGTGGCGGCCGCCCCAGGAGAGGGCGTCGATGAAACGGCCCCAGTCGTTGCGCAGGGTGGCGGTGTCGGAACGGTTGTCCCACACGTGGTCGCGGCGATCCTGGTACAGGGCGCCGCCGCGGTCGCGGCCCTCGCCCGTGTGGATACGGACCGTTGCCCGACCCGCCAGGCGGAAGCGGTCGAAGGTGTAGGTGTTGCCGTCCTCATCGGACAGCGTCCAGCCGTCCAGGTTCACGCCGCGGCGAGTGGTGTTGGTGACCTCCACCCACTCCCCGTTCAGGGAACGGTTGGAACGGGTGTCACGGCCCGGGGAGTCGTACTGCACAGAACTGATCTCGACGGCCGGGCTGCGCCAGTCACGGTCGGCCGCGGACGCCGGCGCTGCGACGCCGGCCCCCGCCAGAGCAGCAGCCGCCAAGGTGGCGGCGGCCAGACGGCGCGGGGTCACACACGGGTAAGGGAACACAGGCTCTCCCTGCCAAGGTGCCGGCACCCACGGGCGTCTGACATCAGCCGCCCGTGGGTGCGTGGTGCGGACGTCGGCCTGCTGGCCGACGTCCGCCACACTGCCCACCGGCCGGCACAACACGGGCACCACGCGACCGCTGTTACACATTGCCGACATACTCGTGACACTCGCCTGTATCGCCCATTTACCCATTCATAGGCGTAAGCACTTATCAAGTAGGGCAATTGGGTAGCCGTAAGGGCGGGCGCGGCCCCCTTGTGTGTCACGCCGCAGGGTACGCGCCCGCGGACCACGTGACCGCCACCCCTCCCCCGCCAACCGGACGCCGGGACGCGGCCGCGCGGCCGACGGGGCCACGCGATCGCCGGCCGGGGGCGCGGTTCATGCTGTCGCCGCCGGAGAGACTGCGCGACGAAACCTGCGTGGCGAACCTGGACCTGAGCGCGCGCTGAATGCCTGGGAGGACCCGCTCCGGCCCGTCGCATGACAGCGGATGTGATGGAGTTGCCGCTCCCACCCGGCCCGTGCGGTGGGTGCGCATGGCGGCCGGGCGCCGCAGGCGCCGAGTACACCACCAGCCGGCGTGGAACACCGGCGTACGACGGCCGTTGCTGCAGCCGGGCAGCAGCGTCCGGATCGTGCCCGGCTGTCCCTCCCGTCCGGATCACGACACCTCCGGCCGACGGACCTGGCTGCGGACGCATGGATTCTCCATGTGACTCTGGATAACCTCCCTGCCCAGTGGGGACGTCACGCGTCCCGATGAGGGGAGGATGCATGGTGCTGGTGACGGATTTCCGGACGGCGGATCTACCGGTGGCCGAGCGATTCGGATCCTGGCACGACATGACAGCCAAGGCGTTGATACCGAATGTGATCCGCAGCGACCACGAGGCGGATTTCCGGGCACGGGCGCGAGTGCTGCAGCTGGGCGACCTTCAGGTGTCGGCCCTGGCCTACCCGGCGTTGGAGACGCGTCGGTCGACGCAGCTGATACGAAGATCGGACCCCGATGGTTACCAGATGATGCTGAGCCTGCGTGGGGGCCACCGGATCCTTCAGGCAGGCCGGGACTCCGTCTGTGGCGCCGGGGACATGATGCTCTACGACACCTCGCGTCCCTGGCACGGCTGGACAGCCGACGACTCGGACAGGGTGAAGGGGGTGATGGTGGCATTCCCCCGGGCGCTGCTGCCGCTGCCGGCGGACGAACTGGACCGGCTCACTGCCGTTCCGTTGCCGGGGCGCGAAGGTCTCGGGGCCGTATTGTCCGGGTACCTCGTGCAGTTGACCGCGGGTGCCGCCGCCTACACCCCAGCGGATGACAGCCGCCTCGCCGCGTGCACTCTCGACCTGCTGACCGCGTACCTCGCCCACTACCTTGATGCCGACGCATCGGTGCCGCCATCAGCTCGCCACAAAGCCCAACTGCTGCAGATTCGCGCCTTCGTACAGCGACACCTCGACGACCCGGACCTGTCCCCGGGGGCGATCGCCGCCGCGCACCACATGTCCCTGCGCTCCTTGCACCGCCTCTTTCAGCAGGAGGGCTTGACCGTCGCTGGTTGGATCCGCGGCCGTCGGCTGGAGTCCTGCCGACGCGACCTGGCCGACCCACTCCTGCGCTCCCGATCGGTCCGTGCCATCGCCGCCCGCTGGGGGTTCTCAGACCCCGCGCACTTCAGCCGCGCTTTTCGCGCCGCGTACGGCATGTCCCCCGGCGAATACCGGCATCTGGTACCGACCGGCCTCGACTCGTCCATGGCAGGGGCGAAGTCACCGGCCGATGCCCCCGCCTGACGCGTGATCTGTTCAGATGCGGCCCGCGCGCGCTGCGCCACCGAGGCCTTGTGATGCCCAGGGCGATACTGCGCGATCAAGCGACCAACGGACGTCCAGGGCCGGGGCACGACGTGGCTCGGCTCGGGTTCCGGGCCTTGAATTGCCCGGAGACTCTGACATACCCCGTTCACCAAAGCCGTGACGTCTACCCCGGATTCCGTCAGTAGGCGACGAGTACCTCGCTGTAGCCGGGAAGTCCCAGTAGAACTTCGTCCCATCGCGGTATCCGTTGCACGTGCCCGTACGACAGAAGCAGGTCTGCACGTAAATACCGCGGTCGGTGGGCTTCAGGTTGATGTCGTTGCAGTAGGCCGTAGTGGTCAGCAGGGCGCCTCCCCACGGCCCCTCCCACGAATCGTTCGTGCAGTAGGACCGGGCACGGCCGTAGCAGGTAGCAGCGCCGGCCGGCGTGCTGGTGGCCGCGGTGATTCCACCAGCCGCAAGAACAGCGGCACCATGGTTGCCACGGCACGTGAACCAATTGGCACGTTGTTCCTTTCTTCGGGGTTACGCATGGGCCGAGCACTCTCGCTGTTGATACGGCGACCCGACTACCGGCGTCGGCCTCGGTTCACCCCGCCTCGTCGCGGCGTCGGCCGGAACGGGCAGCAGCGAACCACCAGCGGTCCGACTGTGGCACGCCGATGACCGGAAGGTCATTGACAGCGAATGCCAAATGCATTGACGATGCGCGCCAAATCGGCTCGCCTCACCCTCACTTGACTTCGCACCGGTGATTCCCGACGCCCTTTGGGTGATGATTCCGGCCAGAGCAGGGAATCTTGGCTTGGAAAAGTACTTTCGGCCGGTCGGTAACTTCTGCCAGCATCCGCTGCTGCCGATGTGAACGACATTGACCACGAGGGCACGCACTGACCTGTGCGCCACCAGCAGGACCCATGGGAAATACGCAGCTCACTAATGCACTACAGAAAGGGAAAAATGAGAATCCGTGCGATAAAGACGCCTGCCAGGCTGGCTTCGGTACTGGCAGGTGTCAGCATGTTCGCCCTCGCCAGTGCCTTCCCGGCGCAGGCGGCGAGCTACTACCGGGTGTACGAGGGCAGCGACTACGCCGGCGTCGGTGCTGACCGCTCCTGGGTCGAGGTCTGCGACATGGAGCGGGACGGCAACGGTGTCTCCGCCATCTTCTACGTCAGGAACGGCCAGGGCGGCACAGTACGAGACGGCAACGGATCGAGTGCCGGCTGCGGGAACGCACGGTTCTCCGGCACGATCGTCGCCGTCGAGTTGTGTGAGCTGCAGTTGACCGGTCCCCTGTGCGTGTACCGGACCGTGCCCTCCTAGGGTGCTCTGACAAGGCCCCTTACTCATCGGTCCGGTGGAGCGTTTGTCAGCCCTTGCCCCAGCTGGGCAGGCCGGCAACACCGGGCCGGTGAAAGGGCCTCAAGAGAGCAGGCGCGCAACGGCACGACGCGGGCGTCCGCCACATCCGCACCCCCGCAACCCCGCGGCTGTCCCTCTGACGTCTGTCGCAACATCAGTGGCGTCACGACAGGTGTCGAAGACCGAGCCGCTGGGGATGCGCTGCGACGCGGCAAGCCGCACACGGATTCGGGGGGGGGTGCTGCCCGTCGGCAGTGATGGAACGATGGGAAGGGACGCTGCCTTGGACGTCCGACCACCGCGCGAAGAAGAGGCCGGCGCGGCTGCCGTGTGACGTCGACTGCCTGCGCAGATGAAGCGTACGGAGCGAGCCCTCGCGACGGTCGTCGGCTCAGTGGCAAGCAACGCGGTGGGGGCCCCTTTCGAGCTCGGTTCCCCACACCTCACGCCGAGTGGGGCTGCCCGCGACCGGCCGCCCACGACTGGCCCGCACGGCCCTCACGGCCCTCACGGCCCTGGACGATCGCTGCCGTGGCGGTGCGGGTTCGACCGCGACGGTTCGACGGACCGCGCGCGTCGGCCCCCGCCCGGAACCGGGCGGGGGCCGACGCGAAGCGGTTCAGGAAGAGTGCTCGAACAGCTCCGCCATGGCGTCCCTGATGCCCAGGAACTGCAGCTGGTTGAACGAGTTCGGGTTGCCGTTGACCGCCAGCACGACCTGGTGCCGGCCGTCCTCGCTGGTGAAGGCGGCGGTGAAGTAGCCGGGGATCTGGCCGTTGTGTCCCCACAGCGTCGTTCCGTCGGCCGTGTTGCGCATCAGGCCGAGACCGTAGGAGCGAGTGGGGTCCGCACCCATCGGCACCGTCTCCTTCATCTGCGCCAGCTGCTCCGGCTTGAGCAGGTCGCCCCCCAGCAGTGCCCGCTGGAAGCGGGCCAGGTCCGTGGTGGTCGAGGTCATCGCGCCCGCCGTCCACGCCCACGAGGGGTTCTCCACCGTCTCGTCCGGGAGCGTCCCGTCGGGGGAGTTCAGCAGGTAGCCGTGGGCGTAGCGGCCCTGGATCCTCGAGGTGGTCAGCGGAAGCCGGGTGTCGTGGAGGCGCAGAGGGACGATGATCCGCCGGTGCAGTTCCTCGGTGAAGGAACGGCCGGAGACAGCCTCGACGATCATGCCGAGCAGGACGTAGTTGGTGTTCGAGTACTCCCACCTGGCGCCGGGCACGAAGAGCCGCTCGCGCTCATCGGCCATGGCCACCAGCTCGTGCGGCCTGTAGGTCCGCTGCATGGAGGTGAGGTGGTTGGCGTAGTCGTCCAGACCGCTGGTGTGGTTCAGCAGTTGCCGCACCGTGATGCGCTCGATGTCGCGGAGGGTGCCGGGAAGCAGCTTTTCTACGCTGTCGTCCAGGGACAGGCGGTTCTCGCCGACCAGCTGCAGCACGACCGTGGCGGTGAACACCTTGGTGTTGCTGCCGACCCGGAAGTGGTGCTTGGGCGTCATTTCCTGACCGGACTCGACGTCGGCGAGGCCGGCGGCCGCGTGGCTTACCTGGTCGCCGTGGCGGACGGTGGCGACGGCTCCGGGAATCTTCTTGGCGACCAGATGCTCCAGGACGGCCCGCACGCGTTCCTGCTCTTTCGCGACGGACGCGGCGGTCGAGGCCGCCGCCACCGGGCGCCGCGTGTCCGTGTCCGCCGCCAGGGCCGGCGTCCCCGACAGTCCGACGGCGCACGCCGTCACCATCGCGCCGAGCACGGCCATACGCCGACCGGGGACCACACGCTGCCGCATCGAACGCTGAGAGGAGTGCTCGGACATCGCGACGCACCTTTCCGCAGTAAAACATGGGGCGATCCGCTGGGACCGCTTCCCGAACTGACGTCTTCAAGCTTCTTCGGCGCGCTCGCGCTCCCGCTCCCCCACAGGCACGTCATTGGTCCTCGCCCGGACGGCGGAGCCGGGACCCCGGCGTCCACCTCGCGGCCATCGGATCTCATCCGAAAGGCAGACCGGGGGCCGGCGGAGCCCTGCCATGCCGCGGTCGTTCCGGTCGCTTCCGCGGGCGCGATGAACAGCAGCACGGTCCACGCCGTGCGGTGCGCGGCGGCCCCGGCCACGGCGTCGGTGGGACGAGGCCACGAACGCCGCCGGCAGGGGCCGTCGTCGCACCCGCGCGGCTGCCCGCGCCGTCCGCGCGGTCGATGACTTCGCCAACGTCGAAGGGCCGGCTCGGGCCGCAGAACGCAGCGGGGCGAGCGGCCTCGTCGGACCGGGCGCAGACGCGGCGGCGAACCGAATGTCCGTGCTTCCTCGCACGGCATGCGGCCGGCCACGCGCACGAAAGCGGTGCGGACTTCGTGGAAGGGTCCGGCATGGAGCGGTTCGAGAGCGCCGACGAGGGGCGTTCGGTCACCGACGCCGGAGGGGGAAGCGGCAATGGCGGAGGCGTTCGCGGCCGCCGACGTGGAGGGGGCCGTCCACGCGGTCGACCTCGCCTCGGGCGCGGTGGTAGGTCTGCGGCCGGACGAGCCGATGATGCCGGCGAGCGTCTTCCAGGTCCCGGTCCCGGTCGACCTGTTCGCATCGCACGCAAGGCGGCGGAGGGCCGAGGGGACCTGACCGACCGGATCACGGCCCCCCGGACGGGCGCACCCTCGGTCCGACGGGTCTGTCGGTGATGCCCGACCCCGTCGAGCTGTCGGTGCGCGAACTGGCGTTGTCGATGATGAACGTGAGCGACAACGACGCCACGGACGTGCTGAGGGACCGGCTGGTCGACACGCGTCGGTCAACGCCACAGACGGCCGGCCCTCATCGCGTGCCGCCGCGCGGGGGCGGGCGGTCGAGGTGCTGAGCCTCGACGACGCGGGCCACCACAGTCACGTGCTCCGCTCCGGGTGACGAGCTCGCCGCCCTCGCCTCGGCCTGCGAGGGCAGCGGCTGCCGATGCGTGGCGTGGCGACGCGCGGGGCCCGCCGGTCGTCGCCCCGAGCAGCGCTCACACGAGCCCAGTACGGCGGGCGATGTCCTCCGTGTGTCTCATGTGCTCGTGGGCCTCGTCGCCGAGGGCCGCGATGAGGCCCGCGACGACTGTCTCGACGACGGCGAGGGTGGGCACGAGGCTGTCGTACGGGGACGGGGTGGTGACCTGGCTGGGCAGGACCACCTCGGCGTGCGCGCTGGTGGGTGACAGCCAGGTGTCGGTGAAGACGACGACCTTGCCGCTCTGTTCCTGGGCAAGCCGGGCGAGCGCCATCTTGTCGCTCTCGTAGCGGCGGTAGTCGAAGACGACGAGGACGTCGCGGCGGCCGAGCCGGGTCAGAGCGGCGGCCCGTTCGACGTCGCGTTCGGGCAGGATGTGGACGTCGTCGCGCAGCTGCATCAGGTGCAGGCCGAGGTACTGGGCGAGCAGGTGCGTGAACCGGCCGCCGACCAGAGTGATCCGGCGCTTGCGGTCGGACAGCAGCGTGATGGCCCGTTCCAGGTCGTGCGGCGGAATCTCGGCCAGGGTCTGGGCCACGGCGGTGGTGAACAGCCTGCTGCTGCGGGCCATGAGGCCCGCGGCCGAGTCGTCGCCGGGGGTGTCCTCCGTCTCCTCGTACAGGGACAGCGGCGAGGCGTTGCGCTGGTCGAGTTCGGCGCGCAGGGCGGCCTGGAACTCGGGGAAACCGCCGTACCCGAGGCGGGCGACAAAGCGGAGGACCGTGGGGGCACTGACGGCGGCCCGTTCGGCGATCGTGGCGACGGTCTCGAAGCCCGCCGCGGGGTAGGCGGCCAGGAGCACCCGCGCGACCTTCCGCTCGGCCGGGCTGAGGGTGCCCAGCTTGAGGCGGATGTCGTCGGCGAGTGTGCCGGAGGCCATGAGGGTTCCTTTCAGGATCTTGCGGTGCGCGGTGCCGAGCCTAATGCCCGCGCGGGCGGCTCGGACCGGCCGGAGCTGCCGGCCGGTCCGAGCCGCCGGCTGGTCCGGGCCGCCGGCGGGGTGGGGGCGCGGTCACCGGGGGGCGATGTCGATGCGCAGTCCGATCAGGGACCGCGCGGTGGCGCCGTCGCTCGTCCAGGCGGTGAAGCCCGGCTGCTTGGTGAAGGTGACGGTGAAGCGGGGTTCGCGTTCGTAGGTGGTGGCGGTGGCGGTGCGCTGGTTGCGGGTGGCGGCGAGTGCGGCGGCGGTGCGCAGGAAGGAGTACGGGACGCCGGCCGGGTTGTCGGCCGAGTAGAAGACGTCGTTGTTGGCGGGTACGGGAGACGTGCCGCTCGGGGTCAGCGGACGCTTGTCGGGCGCCGACCGGGCGGCCCAGCGGCGGGCGTCGTAGCCGTCGCCGTCGGTGAGGTGGGTGTACTGGGCGCCGGCCAGGGTCCAGCCGGCCGGTGTGGTGCGGGCACGGGCGTCGCGCAGGTCGAGGATGCCGACGCCGTTGGTGCCGAGGACGGTCATGGTCTCGTCGCGTGTTCCCGGGTTGTCGACGACGAGCGCGCTGTTCTCCTGCAGGGCGTAGACCCGGTCGTGACCGGTGTCCGCGGCCAGGCGCAGGGCCCGGCCCTCCCTGCCGTAGGCGCCGGTGTGGGTGTCGAAGAGGCCGGAGCGCAGGAAGCCGAAGCCGCCTGCGGGCAGGTAGCCGAGCCGGGTGGGGTCGTCGAAGTAGCCGGGCGCGCTGCCGTCCCGCAGCCCCTGGTAGGACTCGCCGCCGGTGACCATGTCGGGTCCGGCGGCGATCTGGGCGCCGGCGGAGGTACCGGCGACGACCGCGCCTTCGGCGAGCTTCGCGCGGATGGCGGCGAGCACCTTGGAGTCGGTGTGCCGGTCGCCGTGCAGGAGGGTGGTGACGTAGCGGTACTGGTCGCCGCCGCCGAGAAAGAACCCGGTGCTGGAGTTGATCCGGTCAACGACGGCGTCGGAGTCGGCGTTGGCGATGTGGTCGAGGTCGACGGGAATCCACTGGGCGTCGGCCGCGCCGTGTTTCTCGAACAACTCGGCGTAATAGGCGCCGTTGCACGCCGAGTTGCTGCATCGGTCGGGGTCGTCCGCATGCGGGTCCTGGCTCTCGGGCACGGAGGCGGCGGTGAGAACACCGATGCGGGCGCGGGAGCCGCCGGCGCGTTCGATGATCTCCCCGTACACCTGGGTGTTGTTCTCCGCGAGTGCGCCACCGATCAGGATCAGGGAGCCCGCCGCCCGGCCGGCGTCGGGGCGCGTGGTCGCCTCGGCGGCCGCCGGAGCGGCGGTGAGGGTGAGGACGAGGGCGGTGGCGGCGGCGACGGCGTGGCGCCGACCGGGTCGAGAACGCTCGCGCATGGGGTCTCCTTGGGAGGTGTCGGACGTCGGTGTGGGGCCGGGGCCTCGGCCGGGATGCGGAACGCCCTGGGGCCCGGCGGTCATGTGTCGCTGCCGCTGTCGCCGAGCGCGGTGATCAGCGAGGCCAGCAGGGCGACGCGCTGCGGCACGGTCGCTGTGTCCAGCCACTCCTGCGGGCTGTGGTCGGCGCCGCCTACGGGACCGAGGCCGTCCAGGACGGGGACGCCCGT
The DNA here is from genome assembly GCF_015160875.1 of Streptomyces chromofuscus. Lineage (NCBI taxonomy): Bacteria > Bacillati > Actinomycetota > Actinomycetes > Kitasatosporales > Streptomycetaceae > Streptomyces > Streptomyces chromofuscus. The sequence continues at coordinate 190,464 of NZ_CP063374.1, forward strand.
ACCAGCGATCAGGTTGGCGTCGCCGACGCCTCCCGTGGCTGTTGCGCCGAGGGTGAAGCCCAGCGCGGCTGCCGCCTGTTCGGCCGCGGCAAGCATGCGGTGGGATGCGGCCGTCGCCTCCATCGGCGGGCAGTCGTCGAGTTGTTCGACGGTCACGGCGGTGCCGGGCACCGGGGGGCACGCGGCCGCGTCGTCGATGGCCCGCCTCACCCTGCGCGCGTCGGCGGCGGTGGCCGCGCGTACCTCGAGGCGGAGTTCGGCCTCGGGGCAGACGATGTTGGTGCGGTGGCCGGCCCTGACGACGCCGACGTTGACGGTGACGCCGTCCCAGCGTCCGTTGAGGGCCTGCAGGGCGACGACGAGGTGCGCCGCGGCGAGAGCGGCGTTGGCGCCGCGTTCGGGTTCGATGCCGGCGTGGGCGGCGCGTCCGGTGACGGTGAGCCGGAAGTCGGCGACGCCCTTGCGGGCGAGTACCAGGTCTCCGTTCTCGCGCGCGCACTCCAGGCCGAGGGCGTAGTGGACGCCGCGGGCCACCTCCTCGGTGACCGTCCGGCTCGTCGGAGAGCCGATCTCCTCGTCCGGGGTGGCCAGGAACACCAACTCGGCGTACTCCGCCTCCCCTTGCTCCTGGAGCAGCTCCAGCGCGGTCAGCCCGGCCAGCAGCCCGCCCTTGTCGTCGCTGACTCCGGGCCCGTACACACGCGTGCCGTCAAGGGTGAACGGGCGCTCGGCGGCGGTCCCGTCCTCGAACACGGTGTCCATATGAGCGGCCAGCAGGATCCGGCGCCCGCCGTCCGCCTCCGCGAGGCTGCCCGCCTTGCGGGCGACCAGTACGTCGCCCGTGCGGGGGGCATCGAAGGGCGGTTCGGCCGCGGCCGGCGGCCGGATCCGTTCGACGGCGAACCCGAGCGACGTCAGGCGCGCCTGTACCCGGTCGGCGACGGCGTTGACCCCGTCGGGGTTGTACGAGCCGGAGTCGATGGCCACGAGTTCGGCGAGGTCGTGCAGATAGCGCGGGAGACGGCGGCGGGCCGGGCCGAGCAGGTCGGCGGGGCGGGGCCGGGGCCGCTGCCGGGAGGGGGCGCTCACAGGACCTTCGACAAGAACGCGCGGGTACGGTCCTGTTCGGGGTCCACCAAGACCTGCCGTGGGTCGCCGGCCTCGACGATGACTCCCTCGTCGATGAAGACGGCCGTGTCGCCGACTTCGCGGGCGAAGCCGATCTCGTGGGTGACGACGACCATCGTCATTCCGTCGTCGGCCAACTGCCGCATCACGTCGAGAACGTCGCCGACCAGTTCGGGGTCGAGGGCGGAGGTCGGCTCGTCGAACAGCATCAGCTTGGGTTTCATGGCGAGGGCCCGGGCGATGGCCACGCGCTGCTGCTGGCCGCCGGAGAGCTCGGAGGGGTAGTGGCCGGCGCGGTCGGCGAGGCCGACCCGCTCCAGCAGGTGCCGCGCTTCCTCGCGGGCCTGCGCCCTGGCCGTACCGGCCACCCGTACGGGTGCCTCGACCACGTTCTCCAGGGCCGTCATGTGCGGGAAGAGGTTGAAGCGCTGAAACACCATGCCGATGTCGCGGCGCCGCTCGGCGACTTCCCGTTCTCGCAGTTCGTGCAGCTTGCCGCCGTGTTGGCGGTAGCCGACGAGTTCGCCGTCGACCGTGAGCCGGCCGCCGTCGACCTTCTCCAGGTGGTTGATGCAGCGCAGGAAGGTGGACTTGCCCGAGCCGGACGGACCCAGCAGGCAGCACACGCTGCCGCGCCGGACGGTGAGGTCGATTCCCTTGAGGACCTCCAGCTTTCCGTAGTGCTTGCGCACGCCTTCCGCGTGCACCATCGGCACGCTCGCGGGGTGCACCGTCGGCACGCTCCCGGCGTACTCCGTGAGGGCGCTCACCGGCCCGCCTCCTTGTTCATGACGTTCCTGACACGGTTCCCGACGGGCGCGGGCCTGGCGGCTCCGCCGAGCAGGCGCCGCAGGGGCGACACGTGCTGCGCGCGGGCGGTGCCGCGGCCGTAGCGGCGCTCCAGCCAGGCCTGCGGGATGCCCAGCAGGGTCACCAGAGCGAGATACCACAGGCTCGCGACGACGAGCATGGGGATGACCTGGTAGTTCTGGGCGTACACGTCCTGGATGTTGGACATCAGGTCGTGCGCGGAGATGACCGAGACCAAGGCGGTCATCTTCAGCATGTTGATGGTCTCGTTGCCCATCGGGGGGATGATGACGCGCATGGCCTGGGGCAGCACGATGCGGCGCATGGTGAGGGCGGGACGCATGCCCAGCGAGTGCGCGGCCTCGGTCTGCCCCGTGTCGACGGACTGGATGCCGGCACGCACGATCTCGGAGGCATAGGCGGCCTCGTTGAGTCCGAGGGCGAGCAGTGCCGCGACGGCCGGGGTCAGCAGGGAGTTCGTCTCGGCCCGGAAGAAGGTGATGTCGGTGAACGGGATGCCGATCATCACGTACTTGTACAGGGCAGCCGCGTACCCCCAGAAGATGATCTGCACGAGCAGTGGAGTTCCCCGGAAGATCCACACGAAGAAGGTGGCGAGCCCGTGGAGGACGGGGCCGGCGGACAGCCGCATGACCGCTATCAGCGTGCCCAGGGCGAGTCCGAGGATCATGGCGGCGGCGGTCAGCCACAGGGTGGTGAACAGGCCGTCGAAGACGAGGTCGGCGAAGAGGTACTCGCCGACGATGTCCCAGCGCAGGTTGTCGTTCTTGGCGAGGGAACCGATCAGCCCCACGAGTGCGGCCAGGGCGGCCGCGGCGGCGATCCAGCGGCCGTGGTTGCGCACCGGTACGACGACGAGATCCTCCGCCTCGCGCCCGTGTGCCGGCGCTGCGGGATACCTGGGTGTCTTCAGCTCGACCATGCTCAGTCGACCGCCGCGTTCTTGGTGGCTTCCTGCAGCGCGATGCCGGCGACGCCGTACTTGTCGAAGATCTTGGTCGCGGTGCCGTCGTCGATCAGGGCCTGGAGGGCCTTCTGGATCGCGTCGGTCAGTTCCGGCAGCTTCTTGCTGACGGCGATGCCGTTGGGCGAGGCGTTGTAGCCGCCGGGTGCCGCGGGGTCCTCAACCAGGTCGAAGGTCTGGCCGCCGTCGGCGGTCTTGGCGGTCCAGCCGGCGGCCGGCTTGGTCAGCACCTGCGCGACGACCCTGCCGGAGAGCAGGGCGAGTTGGGCGTCGGAGTCCTTGGGGAATGTCTGGATGTCGATCTGGCCGCCGCCGGCCTTCTCGCACTCGGCCTGGTGGCTCTTGAGCAGGCCGAGCTGGTTGGTGGCGGTCTGCACGGCCACCTTCTTCCCGCACAGGTCGTCCAGGGTGGCGATCTTCTCGGGGTTGCCCTCGGCGACGAGGATGCCGGAGCCGGACTGCGAGTAGTCGACGAAGTCGACGACCTTCTGCCGCTCCTTGTTGTCGGTGATGGCCGACATGGCCGCGTGGAACTTGCCGGCCTGGATGGCCGGTACGATCCCGTCGAACTTCTGCGGGGTGAAGGTGAACCGCACCCCCAGCTTGGCGCCCAGGGCCTGGCCGAGGTCGTAGTCGAGGCCCGTCAGCTCGCTCTCGCCCTCCTTGACGTACATCTCGAAGGGCGGGTACGGCACATCGGTGGCGACCTTGACGGTGCCCGCGTCCTTGATCTCCTCGGGCAGCGCGTCGTGCAGCGCGGGATCCTTCTCGATTCTGACGCCGGCGACGGTGGCACTGCCGCTCGCGGCCGGTGGGGAGTCCTCGCCACTGGAGCAGGCGCTGAGCGCGGTAAGGGCGGTGGTCACTACGGTGGCGGCCGCCAGGCGGCGGGCCGTGCGAGCGTTCATGGCGGATCGGACCTCTCGGAAGCTCTGGCCGGCGGAGGTGCCGCCGACTGCACTCCCAGACGTTACAGACTCTCGCCAATGTTGACTATATGTATCGCACGTTACGTCGATGCCAACCGTCGAATGCGGTCCATCCATGGATAGTTCAGCTCGCTCACCTGCGGCTTTCCCCGAGAAGGGTGACTCTGGCGGCGAACCGCGCGGTACATCTTGCCGCCGTAGTCGGTCGACTGTAACGTCCGCTATCACCTGGGAAGTCGGCGTGCCATCGGGTGAGAGGAGAGGCATCGTGAAGGACACGCCGTTCACCGCGGCCACGGACGGTTGCGCGGCCGCGGTGCCGCCCCGCGAGGCGTGGCGGAGGAAGATGCGCGGCGACGTCCTTGACGCGGCGCGCGCCATGGCGGCGGAGAAGGGCTGGGACTCCGTGAGCCTGTCAGAGGTGGCAACTCGCGCCGAGGTGTCACGGCCCACGGTGTACAAGGAGTTCGGCAGCCGTGGCGGTCTGAGCCAGGCGCTCGTGCACCGTGAGGCGGAGCGCTTCCTCCTCGGCGTGGACCGGGCCCTGCAACAGCCGGCCGCGACCGCGACGGACGCGTTGGCCGCCGCGATCCTGTACGCGTTGCGGCAGGCCCGGGAGAACGTGCTCGTCGCCTCGGTGGTGAAGGCGGCGCGCGGCGGCACGGACTCGCTGCTGCCCTATCTGACGGCGCGCTCGGAACCGGTGGTCGCAGGGGCACGACTCCTGGTGCGGTCGTGGTGCCAGACCCACTATCAGCAGTTCGACGACGTACGAACGGACCAGGCGGCCGATGTCATCGTGCGCCTGACCCTCTCGCACATCGTGCTGCCTCCGCCCGAGCACACGCTGCGCGTGTCGGCCGAGCTCATCACCGCGGCGGCCATGGGGGTGCTGACACGGGAGACGGGCCCACCCACCACAAGCTGACAGGACGTCAGAACGTTGACACGACGTCCCGGATTGTCAGCGCCGATGGCCGGTGCCACTCTCTGCCGGGTCTGCGGACCCCAACAACACGCAAGGAGCAGAGCCCGATGACAGCACCGTCGACGACGCCTCCCGCCTCCCCCGCCGACACCCCCTGGCGTGACCGCAAGCGCTATGCGTGGCTGCTCGGCCTCGCCGTCCCCACGCTGCCCTTCCAGGCCGCGGCGCTGGTCACCGTCAGCGATTGGCAGGTGCTGTGGTGGTGGGGTCCGTTCTTCGCCTTCGTGATCGTCCCGCTGTTCGACGCGCTGATCGGACCGGACCAGGAGAACCCGCCGGACAAGGCGATCCCACTGCTGGAGGCGGACCGCTACTACCGCTGGTGCACCTACCTGTATCTGCCCCTGCAGTACGGCGGACTGCTGTACGCGTGTCTGCTCTGGTCCGAGGGCATGGACGTGCCGGACGCGCTGGGACTCGCCGCCACGGTGGGCGTCGTCGCCGGTGTCGCCATCAACACGGCGCACGAACTCGGGCACAAGCGGGAGACGGTGGAACGCCTTCTGGCCCGCCTCGCGCTCACCCAGTCCGCGTATGGCCATTTCTACGTCGAGCACAACCACGGTCACCACATCCGTGTCGCGACACCCGAGGACCCCGCCAGCTCGCGTCTCGGGGAGAGCGTGTGGGCGTTCCTGCCGCGCACGGTCACGGGGAGCGTGCGGTCGGCCTGGCGCCTGGAGACCCGTCGGCTCCACCGCCGTCGGCACCGCGCCTGGTCGTACCGCAACGACGTGCTGACCGCGTGGGCGCTGACCGTCCTGATGTTCGCCACGCTCGCCGCCGTCTTCGGGCCGGTGGTCCTGCCCTACCTCATCGTCCAGGCGGCTTGCGGCATCCTGCTGCTGGAGACGGTCAACTACTTGGAGCACTACGGCCTGCTGCGTGAGCGGCGTCCGGACGGGCGCTACGAGCGGGTCGCCCCGCGGCACAGCTGGAACAGCAACAACACCACCAGCAACGTCTTCCTGTACCAACTGCAACGGCACTCCGACCACCATGCGAACCCCTTGCGCCGCTACCAGACACTGCGCCACTTCGACGAGGCCCCCCAGCTGCCCACCGGCTATGCCTCCATGATCGTTCTGGCCTGGATGACCCCGCTGTGGCGCCGGGTGATGGACCCGAAGGTGCTGGCGCACTATGGCGGCGACGCGCGCCGGGCCAACCTGCATCACCGGCGGGCTGAGCGCTACGGCGCACCGTCCCGGTGCGGAGAGCGTCATGGGGAGGCGACGGCACCGCGAAGGTGACCGCACTCACGACGCCGCGCCGTACCGGCCGCGTCCGCGCCCTCTCAGGAACCCATGACCCGACACCGCACTCTGCCCCCGTCGCCGCGTCCTCGCGGCGACGGGGGGCCGCCGCCGCGTGGGCGGTCCGCGCCTTGACCGCCCACGGCACCGCCCCGTCGAAGCCCCGGCGCGACGGCGGCACGCATCGCCCGCAAAGGCCCGGAGTTGTTACGGGCAATGCCCCTGGACGGCGGGGCGAGCCCACTCAGCCGTCCGTGTCGAGCAGCCACCGCAGCTCGACCTCCAACCACTGGCTTTCGTGGTGCCAGGAGTCCAGAGCGGTCACCAGCTGTCGGCTCAGGGCTTCCACCGTGAGCGAGCGCCACGCGTGGCCATGGAGACATGCGAGAAGAATCAGGATTCGGTCGTCGTGACGGGGAACGGGCGGCCCAGTCGGCCTGCCCTCGGAGCAGCCATCGATGGCGGCGAGCGCTCGTCGGCTGATCATCTCAGCGGTGAGCCCGTGCCATGCATACGGCTTGAGTGCCTCGACCACCGCGCGGATGCGCAGGTCGACCGAGGGGGAGGACCGCGTCATGGGACCTCCCGGAGACTGACCGATGAACCGAAGCCGCCGCGCACTGTTTGTGCCGGTAGGCATGCAGATACCGGTTCCCACCATACGTCCGCACCTCCGTCGGACACTATGAGTCACGCCACTGCGGCCCAGGGCGCGGGGCAGTCTCGGCGACCGGCCCTGCTGTGTGGTGCGTGTTGAGCGCGGAGGAACGAAGAACGGGAGGTGATCAGTCGCTTGCGCACCGAGGTTTGTGCTCTCCAATCCGTTCCGATGCGCTCATCTGCACAGACGCTCCCCGGGTGTCGGCCGTGCCGCTCTCGCCCAGCTGGCCGCACGCTTGCGGGACCGGCCGCTGTGGTTCGCGCCCTGGCTGCGATGTGTGCACGAGAAGGCAGCCGTCCGTGACGTCGGCACCGTCCGTCACCTGTTCACACATTGCCGGCCGGCCGAGTCCTTCCTACTGCCGGGCCATATGGACGCGCATCTCGCTCTGCATGTCCGTGATGAGCTCGCCGGAGAGGTCCACGGTCACACTGTGGAGCACACCGGTGAAACGGAATGGCGGGGCATAGTCGCCAGCCACCGGGGAGCCTGGATTGGCACCGCAGGTCATGCCCGCGGGCTGGAAGGTGACCGGTGTCGTGACCGGGAAGTCCTCCTCCCCGACGAGGCTGCCGTCCACATAGAGCTGCGCCCTGCCCGGCGCGCCCTTGCCGCCCGCGATGTCCGGCTTGCCGGTGGGCTCGAACTCGAAGCGCAGCTCATGCCGGCCCTCGGGCACACTTTCGGCCGATTCAACGCGGTAGACGGCCCGCCGGACGTAGTTGTGGACGTAACGCAGCTTGCCGCCCTGGAGGAAGAAGCTCCAGCCTCCGACGTCGGTTCCTTCGCACAGCAGCACGCCCTCGGCGCCGCCCGACGGTATTTCCACGTCCGCGGTGACGCTGTGCGGGCGGTTGAGGATACGTGGTGACGAGGCCCGGGGAATGGTCTGGGTGCCTGGACGGAACGTGTAGCGGGTGCGGTCCTCGGTGATCTGCGGGCGCTCGGTCATCATGCGCTGTGTGGCAGTGCTGTCGATGGGCAGGACGTTGTACTTGCCGGCCTCGACGTACCACAGCGAGATCAGCTCGATGAGCTTGTCCCGCTGGTCGACAGCGAGGTCGTTCGTCTCCGCGACGTCCTGGTCGATGTGGTACAGCTCCCAGTTGTTGGCGTCCAAGGAGGTCAGGGTCTCCGCGTTCAGGGGTGTACCCCAGGGGCTGCCCGCCTCGGTGAACGACGGGCCGGGCCAGGGGCAGACGGCACGCCACCCGTCGTGGTCGAGCGCCCGGTGGCCGAACATCTCGTAGTACTGCGTGTGGTGGTTGGTCGGCGCGGACGGGGCGTCGAAGGTGTGCGCGAAACTGATGCCCTGGAGTGGGGACTGGGCCACACCCCTGATGACGTCGGGCCGCTCGATGCCGAGCGTGTCGAGCACCGTGGGGACCATGTCGATGATGTGCGTGAACTGCGTGCGTATCTCACCGCGGGCTTTGAACCCCCGTGGCCAGTGGACGAGGAACGGATCGCTGGTGCCGCCGCGGTACGTCTCTCGCTTCCAGCGCCGGAAGGGGGTGTTACCGGCCCATGTCCAGCCCCAGGGGTAGTGGTTGAACGTGGTCGGGCCGCCGAGCTCGTCGATCGCCGTGAGGCTGTCCTCGATCGGCTCGGGCGCGTTGTTGAAGAACTGGCCCTCGTTGGTGGTACCGGTGACGCCGCCCTCGGCGCTGGCACCGTTGTCGGACACGACCATGATGAGCGTGTTGTCGAGCTCCCCGATCTCTCCCAGGAACTCCACGAGCCGCCCGATGTGGTGGTCGGTGTGCGTGAGGAACCCTGCGTAGACCTCCATCATCCGGGCTGCGAGACGGCGGGAGTCGGCAGACAGGGAGCCCCAGTCCGGGACGTCGGGGTCGTGCCGGGACAGACGCGTTTCCTGCGGGACCACGCCCAGTTGCTTCTGCCGGGCGAAGGTCTCCTCACGGTAGGCGTCCCACCCGGCGTCGAAGCGGCCCCGGTAATGGTCCGCCCATTCTTTCGGCACGTGGTGGGGTGCGTGGGTGGCGCCGGTGCAGAAGTCGAGGAAGAACGGCTTGTCCGGTGCCACCTGCTTGGCATCGGCGATGAACGAGATCGCCTTGTTCACCAGATCCGCAGTCAGGTGGTAGCCCTGTTCCGGCGTCGCGGGCGGTTCCACCTGGTGGTTGTCGTACACCAGGTCCGGGTACCACTGGCTCGTGTCGCCGCCGAGGAAGCCGTAGAAGCGCTCGAAGCCGCGACCGAGCGGCCAGCGGTCGTACGGCCCCGCGGCGGACTCCTGTTCCGAGGGAGTCAGGTGCCACTTGCCCACCATGTAGGTGTTGTATCCGTGCTGAAGCAGCATCTCCGACAAGAAGCCGTTCTCGAACGGGATGTTGCCGTTGTACCCCGGGTATCCCGTGGATATCTCGGTGATCGCCGCCATGGCATTGGAATGGTGGTTGCGGCCTGTGATCATGCAGGAACGCGACGGCGAACACAGTGCGGTCGTGTGCATGTTGTTGTACAGAAGACCGTTCGCGGCGAGGGCATCCAGATTCGGCGTTGCTACGGGGCTTCCGTAGCAGCCGAGTTGCCCGAACCCCGTGTCGTCGAGAACGATGTACACCACGTTCGGCGAGCCAGGAGTGGCCCGCGTCGGCTGTGGCCATGCAGGCGTCGATTCCCCAGCCGTCCGGCCGATTATGCCGGGAAACGCGGTCCCCGGCCTGTACTCTCGGATTTCCTTGCCCATACCGCATTCCTCCATGGCTGCCGGAGGACTCTGAACTGTGCCGACCGGCACTTGGGATCTCTCTTCGGGCGTGTGTGGGGTGCGACCGGGTGGCCGCATCTCCCTGCCGTCCGCACGCTCGAAACATGGGTGGACGGAGTACGGAGCCGCCGCTCCTACGATGCTAAGACGTCGAACCGGGTGCGGCCATCCAGGTGAAATCCCGCGCTACGTGCGGCTGAAGAGGTCGGCCAGATGCCACTGCGCACGTGTGGACACAGCGGAGCGTCGCCCGGGCGGTGCTGTGGTAGGCCCTGTGCGAGAAGCGCTTGGGCCGGACGGTCACATGCCGCCCTCAGCCGCGCGGGCCGATGCCGGTGAGCCGGGCACGCACCCGCGAAGCCGCGCACCGGCGGCCTGGGCAGCGAATCGGGCGAAGCATGACGCACAAGGGTGCACGTGGTGATGCCGCGGTCCGTGACCACACCAGCCACTCTCGACGGGACCTCCTTCTCCCCCCACCGTCCGACCTGCACGCCGCAGAAGCACGTCGAAACGGTCGGGCACCGGCGATGGTGTGTTACTGGCGCGCGATTTGGCCCGAACGGCACGGCCAGTGGGTCGGAAGGCCCATGTGCGAGAGGCCTCCGTAGGTGTGACCGTGGAAGAGACCGCAAGAACGATGAGCCGCTGGTGTCGAGGACTGGCCGAAGACACCGTGAGCTGGGAAAGCTCCGCAGGTTCGGAGGCAGCGAACGCTGACGGCCGTGTACCCAGGAGACGGAAATGACTGAACCGATCATGGTTGGGGTCGACGGGTCCGGGCGGAGTCTGCGAGCTCTGGTGTGGGCCGCCCACGAGGCAATGTTGCGCCGGCGCCCTCTGCACATCGTTCACGTCCTCCTCCCCGCTCACTCATATGCGACGACCGACGAGGGGCGTGCCTGGGAGGCGAGCAACTGGGACCGTGGTGTGATGACGGAAGCCACCGCCATCGCGCAGGAAGCCCATCCGAACCTGAAAGTGACGTCCTCCTTGCGGTCCGGTAGGCCGGCTGCGGTGCTCCTGGCGGAGGGAGAGCATGCCCATACGGTGGTGCTCGGCGCGAAGGGCATGGGCGGCTTCGGAAGCCTGCTGCTCGGTTCTGTGGCCACGCAGGTGGTCGGGCACGCGGTCTGCCCAGTTGTGATCGTCAACCATGTCGCCACTGCCTATGACCGCATTGTTGTGGGCGTCGATGGATCTGCTCACTCCGAGGCCGCCCTCGCGTACGCCTTCGAGCAGGCGTCCCTGCGTGGCGCCGAGTTGCAGGCCGTGCACTCCTGGAGCCATCCAGGGCCGCATGCCGTCGTCAGCGCGGCCCAGGACGCCCTGGCCAAGGAGCAACTGCAGGCACTGGAGGAATGGCTGGCACCGCTGCGCGAGCGATATCCGGCTGTCGAGGTGGTGGAGCAGGTGCCCGACGAACCACCGGTCATCGCGTTGTCGCGGGCTTCGGACCGGGCCGACCTCCTGGTCGTCGGCTCCCGCGGGCTCGGCGGTTTTCACGGTCTGGCCCTCGGCTCCGTCAGTCACCACCTGCTGCAGTTCTCGCAGTGCCCCCTGGCGGTCATACGGCCTCGCCCCGAGTAGCTCGGCGCCTGACAGGCATGCTGAGCTGAACCGTCCCGACCCAGCGGGAACAGGGCCCGCGCATCAAGCGCTGTTCCTTTTACCCCGCCGGTATGCGCGCCTTGGGTGCGCGATCGCCGGCGGACCCGATCGGCGGTGGGAGCGTGAGATCGATGGCGACGGCGGATGAAGACCGACTCCACACGATCACAAGGAGCGGTGCCGAGGAGACTCCCCTCGTCACCACGTGCGGACGGAGGATCGAGGTGCGATGCCTGAGGTTCGGACGGCCTGACCACCCCGTCGACCGGATTGCGTTGGCCGTGGGAGAGGATCGGGGCGGCGAGCACGGAGTGTGGGCGGCGCTCACCCCGGACGAGGCGCGTGGCCTGGCCCGCCGTCTCCTTCAGCAGGCCGATGCCGCCGAGCGGCCCACCGCGCGGCCGGGCACCGGGTCTTGGTGATCGCATGGCGCACCGGCTCGCCGGGGCCATGAGCGCTTGAACCACGTGACGCCCGCTCGGCCCCCTGGACCGCCCCGGTCGGCCTCTGGACACGGCAAGCCGTGTGCAGTCGACTGAGTACCAGGAACCCTTGGCGCCGGCGGAGGGAGACGGTCATGACCGGGACCGCACCGCACAACACTCCCGAGAGTCGGCCCATGGAAGCCGAGGTGCACCGACTCGACGTGTCGCACACCGGAGGCGACGCCTACACGGTCGAGGTCCGTGGGCATCGCATCCGGGTCGACCAGCCCGCGGAAGCAGGCGGCACGGACACCGCGCCGACGCCCACAGAGCTCTTCGCCGCCTCCCTGGCTACGTGCGTCGCCTTCTACGCGGGCCGTTTCCTGCACCGTCACGGTCTGCCCCGCTCCGGACTGCGCGTGCGCGCCGGATTCGTCATGGCCACCGATCGCCCGGCTCGTGTCGCCTCGGTGCGCATCGTGGTCGTGCCGCCGCCGGCACTCCCCGAAGAGCGCCGCGCTGCGCTGTTGGCGGTCGCCTCGCACTGCACCGTCCACAACACGCTCGAACAGTCACCGGAGATCGGTGTCGAACTGGCGCCTTGAGCGGTCCCACCATGACGTCCTCGACGGCGGTGGTGCGGGGAAGCCGCTGAGGCACCGCAGCTCGGTTGTCGCGGTCATCGGCCACGCAGCGCGGCGAGCGTGGCGTCGAGGTCGGCGGCACGGGGGCGGTTGTAGGGCAGCTTTCCCAGCATGACGGCCATGCCGCAGGTGTCGGTAAGTGCGGAGAAGACGAGTCCGCCGGCGATGCCGGCCGAAAGGAGCTGGAAGGCCGGGTGGGCGAGCCAGCCGAGGAGCAGGCCCAGCAGGACCATCGCTCCCGCGGTGAAGCGCACCTGCCGCTCCATGCTCCAGCCGGCGCGTGTGTCGCAGGCGGCGGGCTGGTGCAGCTCGTGTCCTTCGGCGGCCCATGCGCGGGTGCCGCCGACGAGGCCGGCCGCGTGGATGCCGTGCTCGGCCAGGAGCTTGCAGGCGCTTTCCGAGCGGGCTCCGGAGGCGCAGACGACGAGGATCTCGCCACGTTCGGCCGCGTGCCGTAGGTCGGGCAGCGCACGCCGGACCTGGTCCAGCGGGATGTTGAGGGCATCGGGCAGGTGGCCGGTGGCGTACTCGCCGGGGGTGCGCACGTCGATGACGGTGAGTTCGTGCAAGCGGGTGTGCGCCTGACCGACGTCGAGGGTAAGGGGGGTGTTCATGGCAGGTGTGATCCTTTGTGGTCGCCGTCGTCCCGGACCGGGACGTACAGTACCCCTAGGGGTATTTCTTGAGGGAGTGATCGTGGAACTGGATCTCGAGGGCGCGTCCCTGAAGGCCGTGCTGAACCGGCTGCGGCGCGCGCAGGGCCAGATCGCCGGAGTGATCCGGATGATCGAGGAGGGGCGGGACTGCGAGGACGTCATCACCCAGCTGGCCGCGGCCTCGCGAGCGCTCGACCGGGCCGGTTTCGCGATCATCGCCACGGGACTGCAGCAGTGCGTGGCCGATATCGAATCGGGCCGGAAGAACGGTGAGGACACCGAGGCGATGCGTGCCCGGCTGGAGAAACTGTTCCTGTCGCTGGCCTGAGGAGGCGCGAAGGGCCGGTCGCGAGGGACGGTGCTCATCAGGTGACCGCGTCCACGAGCATGAATCCGGCCACCGCGAGCAGCACCACGGCGAAGACCCGCTGCAGCGTCCCCGCGGAGAGCTTGGCCGACAGCCGCTTGCCGTCCCACGCACCCAGGATCGCCGCCCCGGCGAAGGGGCCGATGACGGCCCAGTCGAGGCTGCCCGCCGTACCGGCGCGCATGGTCAGAGCGGCCAGTGAGTTGATGGTGATGACAAGCAGGCTGGTGCCCACTGCTGTCCGCATCCGCATGCCGAGGACGCTGACCAGTGCCGGCACCGCGAGGAAGCCGCCTCCGACGCCGAGGACGCCGGTGACCGCGCCCAGGCCGGCGCCGGCAGCCGCTGCCCGGCCAGGTCGTACGGGCGTCTCGCTGTCCGGCACGGAACGGGGTCCGAGCATCCGAAGCGCGGCGGCAGCCGCGATGACGGCGAAGGCCGCGGTCAGTACGGCTGCGGGCAGGTGACCGGCGAGCGCGCCGCCCAGCATCGCCGGGCCGATACCGGCCGCCGCGAAGAGCAGCCCCGTACGCCCGCGCACCTGGCCGTCGCGTGCGTGCGCGGACAGAGCGGTGGCCGAGGTCACGGTGACGATGACCAGGCTGGCCGTGGTGGCCGCGACCGGGGTGAAGCCGAGCAAGTAGATCAGGGCCGGGACGGCGAGGACGCTGCCGCCGCCCCCGAGCGCGCCGAGCGCCAGGCCGATGACGGCACCGGCGGTCAGGGCGAGTATCACAGCGCTCACGCCATGGTCCCGTCGCCGCCCAGCGAGTCGACCACCGGCAGCCCCGCTGCGGCCCAGTCCTGCATGCCGCCTGCGACGTCCACAACCTCGATGGCCTGGGCGTGGAGCAGTTCGGCGGCCCGCCGGGAACGGTGACCCGAGCGGCAGATCACCACGACGGGGCGCGCCTGCGCCCCCGTGGGCAGCCGGACACCGGCGGCCGGCGCTGTGAGGGGCAGATGGACGGCGTGCGGTGCGTGACCGGTCTGCCACTCGGAGGATGCGCGGACGTCCAGCAATACGGCCGTCGCGCCGCTGCCGTCGAGTCGTGCATGGCCAGCGCGTGCCGCGGCCTCCTGCACGCTCACCCGGCCAGGACCGCTTCGTTCGCGGCCGAAGAGTTTCATCGGGGTTCTCACTTCTGTTCCACTGCTGGTGCGGTGTCGGCCGGGGCGTCGTCAGAGGGTGCCGACGGTGAGGCCGGCCTTCTCGGCCGCGTCGAAGGTGTCGTCGACGGCGACGACGTCCCGTCCCGCGGCGTCCAGCAGGGATGCGGCGATGGCGGCGCGCATGCCGCCGGCGCAGTGGACCCACACCTGGCCTTCGGGGACATCGTGGAGACGGTGGTGCAGGGTGTGGATGGGGATGTGGACGGACCCTTCGACGAAGCCGACGGACCGTTCGGAGTCCCGGCGGACGTCCAGCACCACGACGGTCTCCGCGGTGTGCTCCGCGAGGTCGGCGAACGTGGCCCGCGGGAAGGCGGCGAGCTTCTCACCCCCGCGTGCCCAGCGCGTCGGATCTCCAGTGGCGGCTGCGGCAGGGCGGTCGATGCCGACGCGGACCAGTTCGCGCTGGGCGGCGGCGAGCTGTTCGGCGGATTCGGCGAGCAGCGTCACCGGCTTGCCCCACGGGATCAGCCAGGCCAGGTAGGTGGCGAGCTGCCCCTCCGCCTCGAAGTTGAGCGAACCCGCGACATGGCCTGCGGCGAAGGCGACACGGTTGCGCAGGTCCACCACCCACTCCCCGGCGGCCAGGCGGGCCGCGATCTCCTCGGCGTCGGCGAGCGCGGGCGGGGTGAGATCCACAGGCGCGGGCCCTGCGGCGTTCGCCGGGCCCATGTGCGCGTAGTACGCGGGTATGTCGTCCAGTCCGGCCAGCAGATCGGCGACGAAGGCGTCCACGTCGTCGGTGAGGGCGCGGTTGGACGTCTTCTCCTTGCCGATCGTGGTGGACGCGCCCGTCGCCTGGCTGGACGAGCAGAAGCTGCCGAAGCCGTGCGTGGGCAGCACCGCCGTGTCGTCTGCGAGCTCGTCGGCCAGCCGGTGCGCGGAGGCGTGCTGGGCCCGGGCCAGCTGTTCCGTCAGGCGGGGTTCGACCAGATCGGGGCGGCCGACGGTGCCGATCAGAAGGGAGCCGCCGGTGAACGCGGCGACGGCCGTGCCGTTCTCCTCCAGCACGTAGGAGGTGTGGTGCGGGGTGTGGCCTGGCGTGGCCAGTGCCCGTAGGCCCAGGGCGGCGCCGGCATCGATGTCCCACCGGTCGCCGTCGCTCACGGGTACGCGCTGGTAGGAGACGCGGGCCCCGGCGGGGACGAGGTAGGCGGCGCCCGCGATCCGGGCCAGCTGCAGCCCTCCGGTGACGTAGTCGTTGTGGACGTGCGTCTCCACCACGTGGGAAATCCGCACCCCGTGCCGCGCCGCCGCGGCGATCACCAGGTCGATGTCCCGCGGCGGATCGACCGCCACGGCCGTGCGTTCGCCGCCCGCCAAGTAGCTGCGGTTGCCGAGTCCGGCCACCTCGAGCGTGTCGATGAAGAACACCAGGTACTCCCTTCAGGTGAAACCGTCAGGCCATTACCCCGGGGGGTATTTCTTCGACAATAGCATGAGTACCCCCCGGGGTATTTTTGCGGACAGGGGCAGCCCCGCGCCTTCACCCTGGAAGCGGCGTTTCGGCCTCGGCCTGGCGGGCCGGTCGGGTGACCCGCCAGTACTGCGAGCGGGTGAGTGCGGTCGCTGCACTCCGGCGCTCCGTCGCGCTGAAGGTCGGCCCTCCCCGGCTGATGCCGCCACAGCGCCGTACTCTGCGCGGGCGGCCCGGAACCGTGGGCGCTCCCGCATCTGTTTGCGCCGTAACCAGCGTTCTCGAACAGGCCGAGTCGTCGGGGACCGTGCAGCAATCTGCTGCATGATCGAAATGCGGTCGGCTTCGCGTGCCTTGACGATGGCGCTGAAGGGCGGAGCGCGAAGTTGGTGACAGCCGAGCACTCCGCCGAGTCATGCATCAAAGAAAGAGAGAGACATGACGGCAACGACGGAGACCCCCACTCGGGAAAAGGCCGCCGGCCAGGAAGAAGTGGGTGAGGAATCCGCCTTCGGCCCGCTCCTGCTGGCCGCGCTTCTGTCGCGTCGTGAGGAGGGTGGTGAGGAGTCGGTCATCGAGCACCCGCTCCTGCTGGCCGCGCTCGCGCGTCGCCGAGAGGAGGGCGGCGAGGAGTCGATCGTCGAGCACCCGCTCCTCCTCGCCGCGCTCATGCACCGTCGTCGTGAGGAGCGGGGTGAGTCGATGATCGAGCACCCCTTCCTGCTCGCGGCGCTGATGCGCCGCTGAACGAAAACGGCGACACCCCTGCCCCCCGGTTCCGGCAGTCGCCGGGACCGGGGGGCAGGTCCCAAAGGGAAATCGAGACATGAGGACATGAGGAACGACAATGGCAGCTGAGTCCGGCGGCAATTTTGAACGGGATCCCTTGGAAGCCTTCATCGACGAGATCTTCGATGAGATGGTGCGTGATGCCGGGATCCCCCGTACCGGCGTCGGCGTCAAGCATGGGAAGGACCCGCTGGCGGTAGCCCTGATGGAGGCGGCAGTTGGGTCCCTGTCGCAGCCGTCCTCCCGTTTCACGGAACTGGAAAGGGTTCTCTTCGCCCAGACCCTCGCGACCGCACTGGCAGAAGCTCTCGCGCCCGCTCTGTCGGATGTGCTGGCCTCGGAGATCATGAAGGTACTGACCCACCACGCGGACTCCCGGAGCAAGCCCACTCATGACTCCGTCGGTGAGGCCGGCCGCGGCCGCCGTTCTTCCGGAGGCCGCGAGTCTTCCTGAGGGCGGCTCATCTCGCCGTGCGTGGGAGCAGTGGGAGAGGCCGGAACAGCGGTCTGCCCGCGCGTGAGCGCACCGCTCGTCAGCAGGTGGCCGGGCCACCGGCGAAGGGGGTGGGCTGCGCTTGCCGGGCCCTTCGCGCACGGGTGCGGGGCCGGTTCGCCCTTCGCACGCATCTCGCACGGCTCCCCACCTGAGTCCGCGGCCCGTGCCTACCACATGCGTGCTGCGGGTCCGCCGGCCGGCCCTCCCGCCCCTCGGACGAAAGGGCCTCTGGCCAGATGATTCTCTGTGCCCCGACAGCATTCGAACCCTGCGACGTCCGCCTCAAGGGTGGGATCGAATGCCGCCAGGGGGTACCTGGCGCGGCTTACAGACCTCCACAAAAGCGGGTTGATCATATGACTGTCGGCTCGATCCCTCGTTGAGGGGAGCATGGGGAAGCGTCAGTCGCGGCCCTGGATCGTGCCGGACGAACTGTGGTCGCTCATTGAGCCGCTGCTGCCCGAGCCGCCGCCGAAGCAGGTCAAGGGACGGAGGCGGGGGGTACCCAACCGGCAGGCCCTGTGCTGCATCCTCTTCGTCCTGCCCACCGGCATCCAGTGGGAACACCTGCGCGCGGAGCTCGGCTTCGGCTCGGGCATGACGTGCCGGCGGCGCCTGACGGCCTGAAACAAAGCCGGCGTCCGGGACCAGCCGCACCAGCTGCTGACCGAACTGCGGTCGACGAACCAGCTGGACTGGTCCCGGGCGGCGATCGACTCCTCGCACGTCAGAGCAGCCCGCCAGGGCCCAAAAGCGGACCCAGCCCGGTCGACAGCGCACGCCCGGGCAGCAAGCACCACGTCCTCACGGGACATCCCGCTCGCACGGTCGCTGACCGACGGGCACCGCAACGACGTCACCCAGCTCCTGCCCCCGGTCTTCAGGGAGCGACCTGGGGTTCGGTCTCAGGGGTGCCTTCGCGGTGCAGGAAGGTGTTGAGCAGGTCGCCGACGGGGTGGGCGGCCTCATGGGGGTGACGCAGGGCCTGCGTTGTGTCGATGGCGTAGCGGTTGCGGCGCCCGACGCGGGTGCGGGTGAGGTATCCGGCGTTTTCCAGGTCGGCGACGATGAGCTGGACAGCGCGTTCGGTGATGCCGATCGCGTTGGCGACGTCGCGCAGCCGGGCTTCGGGATCGCGGGCCAGGCACAGCAGGACGCGGGCGTGATTGGTCAGGAAGGTCCAGGTCTCGCCGCGCGCGGAGGGAACGCTCATGGCTCCCACCCTACCCCTTCACCCGAACAATGATTGACGAAAAGATTTTCGCGTAAGTATTGACGCGTATTTCTGTTCGGGTGACGCTGGTGGTGTCGCACCACCCTCCTTGAAGACGTGATCCGCCATGAACCTTCAGTTCGCCCACCGCCGCGTACCGGATGCACCCACGTCAGGCCGTTTCTCGCTGCCGCAGCCGGTGACGGCCGTGCTCACCGACCGCCTCGACGACCTGACCGTCGCCGACACCGCCGCCCGACTGGCCGCCTCCCGCGGTGAGCCGCTACTGCTGGTCGCCGTGCTGCCACCCTCACCCTCACCCGCGCCGGACGCGGGGGCGGAGGGGCCGGCGGTGCTGGGCCGGGTGCTGCCACGCCTCGTCCGGTATCGCACCGGCTACATCCCGGCCGTCTACCGCCGTCCCGGCGCGCAGGGCAGCAGGCTGGGAGCCGCGACCGACCTGCTGAGGCTCGCCGCGATGCACCACTCGCCGCTGGTGGTCGCCTCCCGCTGCGGGCCTCCGGGGCTGGACGCGTGCACGCTGATCGAGGCCGCAGCGATCCGCGGCAGGCCGTTCATCCACGCCGTGCCCCCCGTGCCCTGGACCCGGCTCGCGGCGCCCTGCCCTCCCACCTGACCCTCAGCGGCCCTGCCGCGGCGCGTGTCCCGGCCGGGCCGCATCCACCTCCCATGATGCGAAGGAAGTCCGATCGTTATGAATGACCTGTCGCTCCCGGTCCCGCTGTGGGTGTGGGCCGCCGTCACCGTCGGCATCGGCGTGATGCTCGCCGTCGACCTGATCGCCCACCGCGACAACCACGTGATCGGATTCCGCGAGGCCGCGATCTGGAGCAGCGTCTGGATCGCCATCGGCCTCGGCTTCGGCCTTGTCCTGCTGGCCTGGCAGGGCGGGGAGGTGTCCTCCACCTACTACGCCGGCTACCTGATCGAAAAGGCGCTGTCGATCGACAACGTCTTCGTCTTCGCGCTCGTCTTCTCCTTCTTCGCCGTCCCCGACGCCTACCAGCACAAGATCCTTTTCTGGGGCGTGATCGGGGCGCTCGCCGCCCGGCTGGTGTTCATCTTCGTCGGCGCCGAGCTGCTGCAGGTGTTCTTCTGGACCGCCTACCTCTTCGGCGCGTTCCTGATCTGGACCGGCTGGAAGATGGCCGTCTCCAAGGACGAGGAGGTCCACCCGGACCGCAATCTCATCGTCCGCCTGGTCAGGAAGATCGTCCCCACCGACCCGCAGTTCCACGGCGACAAGTTCTTCACCCGCATCAACGGGCGCAAGGTCGCAACGCTGCTGTTCGTGGCTCTCGTCGCGATCGAGGCCACCGACCTGATCTTCGCGATCGACTCCGTCGCCGCCGTCCTGGCGATCACCACCAACACCTTCCTGGTGTGGACCGCCAACGCCTTCGCCGTCCTGGGTCTGCGCAGCCTCTACTTCTGCCTGGCCGGACTCCTGCGCCGCTTCGCCTACCTCCACTACGGCCTCGCCGTCCTGCTCACCTTCGCCGGCGTCAAGCTCATCCTGTCCGAAACCCCCGTCGGCAAGCTCCCCATCCCCCTCACCCTGGGCGTCATCGCCGCCACCATCACCGTCTCCATCGCCTGGTCCCTCATCGCCACCCGCCGCCAGAACGGCACGGACACCGACGCGGGCGGCGGCACCGGCCAAGGCACCGTCGGCGCCGCGGTGACCACACCGCCCGCCGCACAGCTCCACGCACCAACCGACCGCCACCAGGAAGAACCACCGTCATGACCACCCTGAGCCCTGGCGGACAACCTCCCGTCAGCACCCCCCGGCCCTCCGTACACGTCTACAACGTCGTCGGGACCCGAACGGGCGGCGACATCCTCGTGGTCCTCACCGGCTCCCGCGCCGACCAGGACGCCGCCGCTCACGCCGGGCGGCTCGCCGCCGGCACCGGCGCCCAGGTGACCGCGGCGGTCGCCGTACGCTCCACCGGCTTCATCGTCAACGCCCTGCTCCACCACGCCCGGGCCCAGCGCTTCGCCCAGCCGACCGACGCCGTCCCAGCCGCACGTACCGACACCCTCATCGCGCCCGGCCCCCACCGGTTCAACACCCTCGTCCTGCCCTGCGGCAACTACCCCCACCTGTCACTGCCGGCCGGCGCAGTGCACCGCCTCGCCCGCCGCACCGGCGCAACCACCGTCATCACGCCCGTCCCGGTCCACAACGCAGCCGGCCACCTTGCCCACGTCCACCCCGGCGCCGGGCCTCCCGTCTCCGGCGATCGCCTACGGCAGCGGGGCCGGGAGGTCGAGGAGCCGGACGCCGTGTTGCCCCCGATCAGGGACGGGGGCGGGCGGTGACGCTGTGGCGGGAGGTCCTGGCCTCACTCGGCGACGACAGTCGCGACGACACCGAGCGCGAAGCGATCGCCGCCCGGGGCGCCGCCGACGTCAGCTCTGCTGCTGGAACGCCGACCAGACCCGCGCCGCACTCCGCACCTTGGACCGCCCGAGCTCGCCGAGGACGAAGAGACGGACGGCCCGGTGCCCCGGCCGGGCGGACGACGAGTGGACGCTCCTCACCCGCCGCCGCTGTGCCATTCGCCGACCGCACGGTGCCGGCGAGGTCTCCACCGCACCCGCACACCTGCCAGGATCGGCCCCGTTCGGACCGAACCCCGCCTCAGAGCGCAAAGGCCCGGGCCGCTCGGGGTGGCCCAGGACCTTGTTCACGCGGCCCGCGCACTGGCCACGGGAAACTGACGCGGCCCCGACGCCGGACGGGAATCGAAGCGGCGGACTGCACCGGCCCTCGCCGGGGCTTCAACCAGTTCGCCCGAGCCGCCTACGGCAAGGACGGATGCCCGTACCGAGCCCTACGCGCGAACTCTCTGCAGTATGACATTTGCCACAGAATGGACTTATCATGTCCGAGATACGCGACCACCGTGGAGATACACGCCGCATGCCCCAGGGACACCACCTCCCTCACATCCCCGCACCTCCTCATCCTGATCTTTCATACGCGCTGGACTGCGATCACTGTTTCGGCTGGGGGACCGTCGTCACACCCGACGGTTGCCACGAATTGTGTGGAACATGCCAACCGGCAGCATCCGGGCCGCCCCAAAGCGCTGCGGCCCAGACCCCGACCGGGGACGACCGTGCATAGCGACATTGGCCGTGGCCGACACCGCCCCGCCGGAAGCCGACGCCGTGGCAGTGTTCCGTCCGTACGCCGCCGGCGTGGGGTCAGCCAGGTCCAGATCGGCATACCCGATCGGGGGGAAAGGCTGTGCCGGCGGCAGGTCGTCCCAGGCGTCCGGTAGGTCGTCGTTCACGACGTGCACGTTCACCCGGCAAAGCGCCCAACTGAGTGCGCAGACGCACAACGACGGAGACGCTCCACGACGCGGTCGGGCGGACTGTCTCTGAGTTGCTCAACCCTCCTGCTCACCGACCACCGCGGTCGACGGAACGCCGACCGGAACGGGCCCCGCGTGGCTGCACATTCGGTCGACTCGTGCAGGCGCAGGAACGCCGTGTTCCGGCGTAGTTCGTGCTTCGACACAGCAGGAGACGCGACTGAGTGCTCGATGGTGCGTCGTGCGTCACGCCGGTTCGACAGGCAGCCACAGCTCACAGGTGGCGGTGCTGAAGTCGTCCGCGCGCTCGAGGGTGGCGACGATCGAGGGACCCGGTCGCAGCCGCCACGGGTTGGAGGGGAACCAGTCGGTCGCGGTCGCCGCCCAGGTCGTTTGGAGGGCCTGCGGATGCGGTCCGCTCGTGCGGAAGACCGCCCAGGTCCCGTCCGGCACCTCGATGGCGTCGAGGCCGTCTGGGGCCGGCGTGTCCAGGCCCGTCGCAACTCCGTGCATGTACGTCAGTTCGCTGCCTTCCATGGCATCGGCATCGACCTCGTCGGAGACCTGCAGCAGGCCTCCGGGTTCGGTGTCGCTGAGGGCCTTCAGCCGTAGGTGTTCCTCCGGCGGAAGGGCGGCGATGTGCTGCTGGATGTGCGGGTTGACGCCCTGATGGATGAGCGGGACCCGGGTGGCGTGTCCGACCAGCCGGAACGCAGGTCGGTTGACGAGGCGGGTGTCCATGGGGGTGCTCCCTTCGACGGTCAGGCGGAACCTGAGCTGCGGTTGTGTGCGCAAGGGGCCTCCATGGCGGCGTACGTCACCGGGGCCGACACCGTGGACCGCCCGGAACGCACGACCGAACGCCTCACTCGAGCCGTATCCGTGTCGGACCGCGACGCTCAGCAAGTCCGTCCCGCCCCGGACGACGTCGGCGGCGGCAACGGTCATGCGCCGCCGTCGCACGTACTCCGACAGCGGCATACCGGCCAACGACGAGAACATCCGACGCAGGTGGTACTCAGTGGTGCCGAACGCCCCCGCCAACCCGTGGACATCGGGCTCCTCCGCGAGGTGCTCCTCGACCAGATCGACAAGCTGGTTGAGTGCCGAGATCACGAGGCCTCCTTTCGACTTCAACCCTGGCAGCAGACACCCCGGCCGCACCCGACCGATGAGAACCGATCCGATCATGCTCGCCCTGACGGCACATGCTCTCAGGGACGTTCCATGCGGATCGCGCCCGCTTCCCCACAGGGTTCGGCCAGGTCAGATCGGCCCGCCTGTCAGCGGGTCGTACCGCAGTACCTTCGCGCAACTCTCGCGGGGGTCCTGCAGGCCCAGGACCCGCACGGTCGTCACACCGATCCGCTGGTGGTCGTCGGTCGTGACGCGCAACCCGGGTTCTCCGTCGCGCAGGACCGTGACCTGCTCGCGTTGTGCGTCGGGACGTTGAAGTTCGCCCCGGAGTTTTACGAGATGTGCCAGTAGGGCGGGTTGTCCGCGTGCAGGGTGTCGTTGCTCTCGAAGCCCGCGACGAACCAGCGGTGGCCCTCGGCTGCGGCCGCTGCCTTGAGACCGGAGGCGACCAGGACCGTGTGGGCGGCGACGAGCTGGTGATCGGGCGAGCGAGGTGCTGACAGCAGCCGTGGCGGCGATAATCGGCGGATGAGTGGCAACCAGCCCTCTGAGGCCTGCCAGGGAATGTCCACACGACGCGGGTCGCGATGGCGGGCCTTTGTCCAGACCGAGACCGGCAGCGCCGCCCTCCTGCTGATGGGGGTGGCCGCGGCCCTGCTGTGGGCCAACCTCGACATGCGTTCCTACGAGGCCGTGTGGGCCGCGCATTTCACGATCGGCTTCGATGCCCACCATCTGTCGCTGGATCTGCATGAGTGGATCAACGCGGGGCTGATGAGCCTGTTCTTCTTCGTCGTCGGGCTCGAGGCACGCCGGGAGTTCGACGTGGGTGAGCTACGTGACCGGCGGTGGGTGCTGCTGTCCGCGGTGGCCGGCCTGGCCGGCATGGTCGTTCCCGCTGTGATCTATATGGCGGTCAACGCAGGCGAGAGCTCGGTGCACGGCTGGGGCACGGCCATGTCGACTGACACCGCGTTCGCGCTGGGCATCCTCGCGGTGTTCGGGTCCCGGCTGCCCGCGTCCCTGCGGGCTTTCATACTGTCCATCTCTGTCGTCGACGATCTGATCGCCCTCGCGGTGATCGCCGTGTTCTACAGCGACGACATCGATGTGCCGGCGTTGCTGGTGGCCGTCGGGACCTTGCTGGTCATCGCCGTGCTGCGGCTCGTGGGCGTACGCAACGGTGCGCTGTGCGCCGTGCTCTCGGTGGTGGTGTGGGCAGCGCTTCACGAGGCCGGTGTCGACCCGGTCATCACGGGCCTTGCCGTCGGGGCTCTCGTGCTCGCCTACCCGGCACCGCGCGGCGATCTGGAGCGGGCCAGCCACCTGTTCCGACTGTTCCGTGAGCAGCCGACCCCTGAGCTGCAGCGCTCGGCCGCACAGGGACTGGCGGCGGCGATCTCCCCGAACGAGCGACTGGAGCAGGCGTTC
Organism: Streptomyces chromofuscus; assembly: GCF_015160875.1. NCBI lineage: Bacteria > Bacillati > Actinomycetota > Actinomycetes > Kitasatosporales > Streptomycetaceae > Streptomyces > Streptomyces chromofuscus. The sequence continues at coordinate 214,667 of NZ_CP063374.1, forward strand.
CTGCCCTGGGTCAGCTTCGGCATCGTGCCGCTGTTCGCGCTGGCCAACGCAGGCGTCGAGGTGAGCGGGGCGAAGCTGGCGCAGGCGTTCACCTCGCCCATCACCTTGGGCATTGTGTGCGGCTGCGTGGTCGGCAAGGTGATCGGAATCGTGGGTTCCATGGCAGCCGCGCGGCTGCTGTCGAAGGGGCGGCTGCGTCCGAACGTGGGCTGGGGCTCGGTCACGGCCGGGTCGACGATCGCCGGGGCGGCGTTCACCGTGTCGCTGCTGATCGCTGCCATCGCCTTCGAGGGCGAGCAGCTGAATCAGGCCCGCATCGGCATCCTGGCCACGCTGATCGCCGCGTTTTCGATCAGCTGGACGGTGTCCGGGGTGATCGCGCTTCTGCCGCCGGCCCGCAGGGCCCTGACTCTGCTGGGGCGCACCGATCCGATGACGGATCTCGCCGTGGCCGTCGACGCCCGTCATGACAGGATCCGCGGCCCGCAGGATGCGGTCGTGACAGTGGTGGAGTACGGCGACTTCGAGTGCCCGTACTGCGGGCAGGCCGAACCAGCGGTGCGGGAACTGCTCGGCAGCACGGTGGACGTGCGTTTCGTGTGGCGGCATCTGCCGCTGACGGATGTGCACCCCAACGCGCAGCTGGCGGCGGAGGCCTCGGAGGCGGCCGCGCGGCAGGGCCGGTTCTGGGAGATGCACGACCTGCTGCTCGCCCGCCAGGACGCGCTGAGCGCCCGCGACCTGCTGCGTTATGCGCAGGAACTCGGGCTCGAGGTCAGCGTGTTCCGCCAGGACCTGGAGCAGCGGCGCGGCGCCCGGAGGGTGGCGGAGGACGTGGACTCGGCCGATTTGAGCGGTGTGTCGGGTACGCCGACCTTCTTCATCAACGGGCAGCGTCATCACGGCGCCTATGACGTGGCAGCGCTGACCGCTGCTGTGGAGCACGCCCATCAACGGACTCTGGCCACACGGCGTGATGCCGGTCGGCCGCGGCCTGCGGCGCGATGAGCGGAGCGGAACCCGCAAATGGGTGTCGCCAGGGCGGGAAGTGATGGGGAAGTCGCCGTGGTACTGCCCGGCGACGGTGCGGCAGGCGACGTCCAGGGCGAGGCCGGTGCCCTGGCCGACGGGCCGGCTGGTGAGTACGGCGCGACGTGTGGCTGCACGGGATGCGGGACGGGACGGAGGGGACGCGGTGGCGGGCTGCGCCGGTCAGCTCCGCGATCCGGCCGGTGGACTCCTCCGTCCCGGCCCGCATCCCGTCCAGGAGCAGCTGGACGTCGGCGCTGCAGGCGAGCCGGCGAAGCGCCGCGGCGCGGGATCCGGTCCGCAGCCTGGCGGACAAGCCACGCAGAGCCCGACGGCCTGGCGGGGGACAACCGCCTGAAGCAGGCTCGGGCAGTCGCCACCGGCCACGACAAGCGCGGGTACGTCTTTCTTCGGCACCGCCACGGCAGCGGCCCTGCCCATCTGGGCTGCGAAGCTGATCGCCCGGGACCCTAGCCGTACCAGGAGTCCGTGGTCACGTTGATCTCGTCCGTACCGTTCATGACGAGGTGCAGGTCCCCTGGACGGAACGTGTCGGTTCGCCCGACGTGGTCGAGTGCCATCTCGCCGTCGAGCAGCAGCGTCAAGTGGTACCGCTCGGAATCGGACCGGCGCACCATCCGCGCGCTCCGCCGGTAGCGCGACGGCAGGCACGAAATCGGCACCACGGTCACCGGCCCGAACTCGATCAGTCGGCCCTCCGCCCAGAAGTCGGCGGCGTGCGCACTGACGACCTCGCTGGAGCGCGTCCGGTCGAGCAGTTCCCGCCAGCGGTCGAAGCGCTCCTCCGCGGGCACGTCCTCGCTGCGAAACCTGACCCCGATCATGCGGCCCCCACTCCCACCGGGCTCCCACCGGCACATCTGTGCACAGAGATCGCCACGGATTGCTCCCGTGCATTCTGACCTGCGAGGGCGAGTGGGCGTAGGTCGGGATCGGTCGGCCGTGCGGCAGACCACAACCTGTCATGCTTCGCTCATACCGAGTGCAACCAACAGAGCACGAGCCACTACGAACCGGTGGCTCACCTGTTCCGGACGGCCACTCCACCCACTCGCCGGACACGCCGCGCCCTGCCCGCTGAACACGTCACGCCTTCCAGGCTCCCGTCAGAGCGCGGTCCCCTCTCCAGCCCGGGTGGGGGCGACTGCTGCAGCCTGAATGGTCGGAGCAAGACGACGGGGGTCGCTCAGGCAGTGCCGTCCATGGCCACGAGCAAACGGGACAGCCGCGTTACCGATAGAGTCGACAAGGCAGGCTTGAACGATAAAATCGACCGCCTGGGCTCGGACACCGAGAACGCGGCTCGTTGTCCGTCCCCGTGTGCGGTACACCGTTCTGCCGAGACTACCCAGGGGGTGCGTGTGGCACTCGACTCCGGGCGCGGGCGCCCTGGCTCGGGAGGTTCCGCGAGGATCACAGACGTCGCGCAGGCTGCGGGAGTCTCCCGTCAGACGGTGTCCAACGTGCTCAACGCCCCCCAGCGTGTACACCCGGTGACCCGCCAGCGAGTGGAGCAGGCCATCGCGGAGCTGGGCTACCACCCCAACCGTGTGGCTCGCTCGCTGCGGGCCAGCTCGCCCGGGATGGTCGGGTACCGGATCCAGCCGGTACCCACCGAATCCGTGGCCGCCATTCACGACCGCTTCTTGCACGCGCTCGTCGAGGCGGGCCAGGCCGGTAACCACCATGTCCTGCTGTTCACGGCAGCGGACACGGACGCGGAGAGCGACAACTGCACGGCCCTGTGGCGCACCGGTGCCGTGAGCGGTGTCGTGCTGTACGACATCGAGTCGGACGATCAGCGGCCGGAGCGCCTCACCGCCGCCGGGGTCCCGTTCGTGGCCTTCGGACGCACCGCTGCGGGCGCCGAACACTACAGCTGGGTCGACATCGACAACGCCGACGGAACGGAGGCCGCCGTCGGCCACTTGGTGGCGGCAGGTCACCGACGGATCGGGTTCCTTGGCTGGCCCGAGGGGACCAGTGTCGGCGATGCCAGGGCGCGCGGCTGGCTCGCAGCCATGGACCGGCACGACCTCCTGGCTGAGAGTCATCGGCTCGACATGCGCGGGCAGGACACGATGTCGACGGGCACACGACTCATGGCCGAGCTACTGGACCGGCCTCAGCCGCCGAGTGCGGTCGTTGCGGCGACGGACACGCTGGCGGTGGGCGCTCTCCAAACCCTGCGGGAGCGTGGGCTTCGGGCGGGCGAGGATGTGGCCGTCATGGGCTTCGACGACACCGCGGCGGCGGCGGCGCTGGGGCTTTCGAGCGTGCGACAGCCGATCGAGGAAGTAGGCCGTCTGATCATGGCCGAACTCCTTCGCATCACGACCAGCCCTTCAGGCCTGGAACCCATGCACCGCCTTCTGAAGCCGGAGTTGGTCATTCGGGCCACCGGCTGACCGCGATGACCGACGATGCGACGACCGGTGGCCTGCGAAGCTCATTCGTCGCTCGGGTCTCTCGCGAACGACACGCGAACAAAGCCCCGGCGTGCCCTCGCCGTCGGCCCACTGCGGCCCACCGCTGCCACCAGAATCTCGAAACCGACGACTCCGATGGCAGCCGGCACCGTACGTAATGCCGGCCGGCGCGCGCGGCGCACCGGCGGTGGGCCCGTGGCGTGGAGACCTCCGGTCGCTCAGTGAGCCGAGACGGGTGGCCGGGTGGGGATGGCGATCTCGCCTCCGCTGGGCACCTGGTACTGGCGGCCACCGGATGTGACCGGCATCGCGTCGCCCTCACGCAGCCTGATCACCGTTGTGTCCGGCTGGATGTCGACCTCGAAGGTCCGATCTCGCCACCGCAAGCCGTGCAGCGTGATGCCGTCCAGCTCCGTCGGCAGAATCGGGGCCAGCTCGATACGGTCCGGCCGCCACCGTAGCCCCGAGTAGCCGTACAGGAACACCTGGAGGAAGCCTCCGTGGCCGGTGAGGAAGGTGAACGCGCCTCCGGTGCGGCCCTCCGCGAACTGGTCGAAGGGCGGGCGCAGGAAGGGCTCCACACTGCGCCTGGTGTGCTCGAACGCCGCCTTGGTGTCGCCGACTTGAGCATGGACGATCGCGTGTACGGAGTCCGTCATCGACGGTCCGTCCTCGTCGGTGCGCGCGCTGTAGTACGCCAGGTCGGCCCGCGTTACCTCGTCGGGCTGCGGGTTCTCCCACGGGTACGCCAGCATGACGACGTCAGCCTGCTTGATCAGCTGTCCGGTGTAACCGGCGAACTCGGGGTGCACCTTGAGCTGTTCGTCGAACAGAACGACCAGGCCGTCGGCAACCTCCGCCCACAAAGGGTCGGCCGGTTCGCCGAGCACCCCGGCCGCCTCGGCGGCGAAGCGCAGGACGCTGCGGGCGGCCACATTGGTGTAGACGGAGTCGTCGTTCGGCTCGTCGGCGTACTCGTCGGGCGGGATCACGCCGTTGATGTGGTACGAGCCGTCCGCTGCGGCCTCCGCGCGGGAAGCCCAGAAGTCGGCCACTCCGCGCAGCACGGGCCACCCCTTTTCCCGCAGCCACCCCTCGTCACCCGTGGCCAGCCAGTACTGCCAGAAGGCGAGGGCGACATCGGAGCTGACATGCTGTTCGTAGCGGCCGAAGGGTGCCCACGCCGGCGTGTCCTCGTCGCCGTGCAGGCCGCTCTCCCAAGGAAACCGCGCGCCTCGCCGGCCGCACTGGGCAGCATAGGAACGGGCCGCGCCTATCCGGTTGGCCCGGTAGTCGAGCACGCTGCCGGCAATATGGGGGTGCTGAGCGAGCAGGCTCGGCCAGATCCACGTCTCCGTGTCCCAGAAGACGTGGCCGTTGTAGCCGTCGCTGGACAGCCCGACAGGTGAGGGCGACCACGGTGAGTCTTCGCGCACGCTGGTCAGCAGATAGAACTTCGCAGCTCGCACCTGCCGTTGCAGTCGTATGTCACCGTGTACGACGATGTCGCCCGCCCATTCCCGCTGCCAGGCACGGAGGTTGTCCCTGGTGAGCTGCCGGTACCCGGCCCGGGCCGCCTCCTCGGCTGCGGTGCGCGCCAGGGCCAGGGGGTCGTCCGCGTCATGGCCAGTGGCGATGCCCACGTACTTGGTGAAGGTGTACGAGCGTCCCGCCACCACGTTCGCCACTACCGTTCGCGCGACCGAGTCATCGGTTGCGGGCTGGGCGCACGAGGCGGCCGAGGCCACCGGTCCCCTCAGCAGGGACACCAAGGCGGCCGGGACACCACTGCCCTCGGCGGCCGTGGTCAGCCAGATGTCCCCCTCCCCCGCCCCTGTCCGTGTGTCGCACAGCCGGGTCGCTGCCCGGCCGTCGAGCGCGTCGGTCACCTCGAGCTGCCCGTCCCAGTGCGGCCGTACGGTCACGGTCACCGCCGCGACGTGTGGCCTGGAGCGATCGGCGAGCAGTTCGTAGCGCACGTCGGTGACCCGGCCGGACGGCGAGGTCCAGCGGGCCTGGGTGGTGATGATGCCGGTCCGCAGGTCGAGTGACTGCCGGTAGCGTGTGATGCCGCGGGCGACTGCGGCCGGGGCGGAGCTGCCGACCGCCTCCCAGTCCCCGCCTACCAGGTGCTCCTCGCCCGCCAGTTGCTCGTCGCGCTGTTCGCGCTCCTTCGGCAGGAAGGCTTCGTTGTAGGTTCCGCTGCCGTCACCGATGTCGAGCGCCGACCAGGCGGGCAGCCCCGCTTTGCGCGACCACTCCCCCGGGTGCCCGGTGTACAGGCCGACCACGTGGAACTGCGTGCGGATGGGGGATTCGGCGAATCCGTTGCCGGCGGCCGGGACCCTGGCGGCCAGGTAGCCGTTGCCGGTGAAGGTGGGATGGTAACCGGTCAGCGCCGCGAAGTGGTCTTCCCGAAGGCCGGAAGCCTGGGACGAGTCATCGGTGGAAAGCAGCCATGCGTCGGTGGCGGCCGATCCGCTCGGGTCCGTCACTTACTTCAAACCTCCCGCGGTGAGCCCGTCGACGATTCGGCGCTGGAAGAACAGCACCGCGACCACCAGCGGCAACGTCACGACAACACCGGCCGCCATCTGCGTACCGAACGGCTGGTCGTACTTGTACTGCCCGGTGAAAAGAGAAACGATCACATTCGCGGTCATCATCTGCCGGTCGTTGACGACGCTCACGGCGATGAGGAATTCGTTCCAGGCGGAGATGAAGACCAGGATCGCTGTGGTGAAGATGCCAGGCGCTGCAAGAGGGAGCACGATCTTGCGGAACGCCTGCGCGGGCGTGCACCCGTCGACCTGAGCGGCCTTCTCCAGCTCGGCCGGCATTTGCCGGAAGAACGCGGTCAGGTTCCACACGGCCAGCGGCAGGGCGAAACTCATGCTCGGCACGATCATGGCCTGATAGGTGTTGATCCAGCCCGCGTCCGTGAAGAACTGCAGCAACGGCACGATGAGAGTGATCGGGGGAAACATGGACGCCGCGATGATCAAAGTGAGGATGAGCGTCTTCCCTCGGAAGCTGAGCCGCGCCAGCGCGTAACCGGCGAAGATCGCGACGACAAGAGTGACAGCGGTGGTGACTCCGGAGACGATGAGGCTGTTGAGCAGCGCGCGGCCGAAGCCGTTGCGCGCGTCGAAGGCGGCAGCGTAATTGTCGAAGGAGACCGGCACGGGAAGGGGGGAGTTGGAGAACTGGTCCGAGGGCCTGCGCAGGCTGGAGACCACCATCCAGTAGAAGGGCGCGAGGCAGTAGAGGACGATCGCGGCGATGCCGATCCGCCGTGCCAGGGAACCGGTGCGCAATCTGCTGATGGTCGTGGTCATGGTGAACTCCTCGTGCCCCGTCCGATCAGATCGGCACCGAACAGCTTGACGAACGCGAAGGCGACCGCAGCGATGTAGAGGAACAGCACGGTGGCGTAGGCGGCCGCGGTGCCGAATCGCAGGTTGCTCATTTCTTCGAAGGCGATCATCGACAGTGTCTCGACGGAGTGCTTGCGTGGGCCGACGAGCACGTACGGCAGGTCGAACATGCGCAGGACGTCCAGGAGCCGGAACAACACCGCGACCACCAGTGCGGGGCGGACCAGCGGCAGGGTGATGCGCCGGAAGGCGTACCAGGTCGAGGCTCCATCGACCCTGGCTGCCTCGTACAGTTCGCCCGGGATGATCTGGAGCCCGGCGAGGACGAGGAGTCCGATGAACGGCGCGGTCTTCCAGGTGTCGGCGATCACCACGGAGAGCCATGCCTGGAAACCCTCGCTGCTCCAGAGCACCCTGGCGCCCAGCAGCTCGTTGGCAACACCCTGACTATTGAAGATCCACTTCCAGAGCAGACCCGAGATCGCCGTCGGGATCGCCCAGGGGACGAGGATCGCGGCCCGTACCAACGCCCGCCCGCGGAAGGCCTGGTGCATGACCAGCGCCATGGCGACGCCGATGAGCACCTCGACGGCAACCGAGGCGAGAGCGAAGGAGGTCGTGTTCCACCAGGGGCGCAGGAAGCGGTCCCCCGTGAAGACAGCCGCGTAGTTGTCCAGACCGTAGGAGGTGGCGGTGACTTTGAAACCGGTCTGCGGGTCGATGGTCTCGTTGGAGACGACGAAGGACAGCCGGCAAGCAGCGAGTACCGGATAGCCGACGACCAGACCGAGGACGATCAGGCTGGGAGAGAGCAAAGCGGCGGCCAGTCGGCCGGTCCCGGCCCTGCGCGAATTGCGCGAGGGCCGGAACGCGGTGCCGCGGCGCGGCTTTGCCTGGGAAAGAAGGGACACCAGGAGACCTTTTTCCGTCGGCCTACTTCTCGGCGATCGCCGCGGACAGGTCCCGCTGCATATCGGCGAGTGCGGCGTCGACCGACTTCGATCCGCTCAGCGCTGCGGCCGCGCTTTCCTGGATGGCGGCTGTGGCATCGCCGTACTGGACGACCACGGGCCGAGGCACGGCGCCGCTCAGGGACTCCTTGAGGGTGGCCAGGTAGGGGAACTGTCGACGCAGGGCCGGGTCGTCATACAGGCCGGCATACGGCGGGGCGGCCGAGTTGACCTTCAGGTTGGTGCGGGCGTTGGCCTCGCTGGAGAAGAACTTGATGAAATCGAGGGCGGTTGCCTTGTTCTTGGCGAACTTGCTCACCGCCAGATCGAGTCCGCCGAGGGAGGATTTACCCGGACCGTCCAGGCCGGGCAGCGGCGCCACCCCGAACTTGCCGGCGACCTTGCTCGAGCCGTCCTTGGCGTTGGCCAGTGCCCACTGATACGGCCACTGCCGGTGGAAGAGCAGCTTGCCCGCCTGGAAAGCGCGGCGGCCGTCCTCCTCCTGGTAGGTCGAGGCCTCCTCCGGGAAGGTGCCGTCCTTGAAGCCGTCTGTGAGGAACTGCAGTCCCTTCTTGGCTTCTTCGGTGTCGACGGTCGCACGGCCCTCGGCATCGACGACGGTGCCGCCCGCCGAGGCGACCGCCTCGGAGAAGTTGACAGTCAGGCCCTCGTACTTGTCGAACTGGCCCGCGTAGCAGTCGACGTCCTTGCCCTCGGGCAGTTTGGCGACTGCGGCACAGGCGTCCTTCATGTCGTCCCAGGTCGTGGGTGGCTGCACGCCCGCCTTGTCCAGCAGGTCCTGGCGGTAGAAGAGGAGACCCGCATTGGTGTTGTAGGGGATGGCGTACTGCTTGCCGAAATATTCACCGGTCATGACGACGGCAGGAAGCATTTTGTCGAGCGGGAACTGCCCGGCGGGCAGCTCGTCGATCCACTGGTTGGCGGCGAACTCGGCGACCCAGATGGGGTCCAGGTTCAGCACGGTGTAGGCGTCCGACTTGGTCTGCGCGTTCTGGATGAACTGCTGCCGCTGCTGGTCCGCGCTCTCGGGCAGCTCCACGAGGGTGACCTTCTCGTTGGGGTGCTCGCTGTTCCAGCGGTCGAGCTGCTCCTGGATGGTGCCGGTGGTGTCCTTGCCGGTGGCGAGGGTGATGGGGCCGCGCCCGGAGAACTTCCCCGGGCTGTCGGCCGCCGGTTCGGAGGAGTCCCCGCCGCAGCCGACGAGTGTGGTGGCGAGCGATGCGGCCACCACCGCGACGGCCCAGGCAGGCCGCCGCCCCACCGTCGCTGCCTTGGTGGCTGCCCGGGAGCCGGCTCTCCTGCGGCTCGTGTGCGACGAACTCACCATACTTCCTCCTCGCTGAACGCATGCCTGCCCACGGCCCACAGCAGTGTCCCGTCACCGTGGTCCGAACAGGCTGATTTGATCGTTCAACATGGGCCCTGGGAAGCGCCGCGTCAAGCCCCGGGAGTGACAGTGATTGGATCGTTCATATCGCGCGGCCGTCCCTCGTTCGAAGTCCGGTCGGCGTGGCACGTGTAAGCACCGGATGCCTGAGCAGCTCACTGCAGCTCAAGTCCCCCTGTGACTGGCGGGCCGGCCTGCTCGTCGAGCACCTGCATGCCCACGGCGTCGACGTCCCGCACCGACCCGACGGACTGAACGTCTGGGTCGAACTCGACGTCGACGCTCGGGTCGCGGTCACAGCCCTGGCACGGCGGGGTTGGACGGTGCGGCCAGGTCACTTCTTCGCCCCGGATCCGGCCGCCGACCAGGGCGCGATCCAGGTCACCGCATCCACCGTCACCGAGCCGCAGACCGAGGCCTTCGCCGCCGAACTCGCCGCCGTCGTCACCGAACTGCGCTTCGCGGCCGGCTGACCATCACCCATTCCCCCCTCACGACAACGAGCCATCATGTTCCGCGGCCTGAGCGCCTTCCCCCTCACCCCCAGCGGGCAGGGCATCGACACAGCGGCGTACACCGCACTCGTCGCCCGCCTCGCAGCCGTCGGCGTGGACTCCATCGGGGCGCTCGGCTCCACCGGAGGCTACGCCTATCTCACCCGAGAGCAGCGCGCGCACGTCGCGAAGACCGCGGTCGAAGCCGCCGACGGGGTACCGGTCATCGTCGGTATCGGAGCACTGCGCACCTCCCACGTGCTGGAGCTGGCCGAGGACGCGCAGAAGGCGGGTGCTTCCGCCGTACTGCTCGCCCACCTGAGGCGATCGTCGCGACGTTCACCGGCTCGCCCGCGGCTCCTCGCACGCTGCTGGTGCGCCGGTACGACAGCAACGGGCGCCTGCAGTACGTCGGCCGCAGCACCACACGGCCACGGAGCGCAGCCCGGGCCGTCGCCCGGCTGCTCGTCCCGGCCGGCGGCGAGCACCCATGGACGGATGGCCGTTCTCCGCGGGGGTTGGGGCACACGCGAAACTCCGCACGTCACGCTGGTCCGGCCGGAGCTGGTCGTGGAACTCGGCTTCAATGCGGCCCGCAACCGCCCCGGGTGACGGTCCGTCGGACCGCCGCGTCGGCGTCCGGCCGCACCGTCCCCCGGCCGGACGCCGACAGGAAGAGGTTCTCCCGATGCTCACTTGCCGTTGGGAGTCGGACGGAGGTATCACTACCTAGGGTGACGGCGGCCGCCCCCCGTTCTCCCCGTTCGTTGCATCGAGAGGACTCCCATGACAGGCATGTCCGCCGGAGGACCGACCGGCTCCGGTTTCGAACGACGCACCCTTCTGCGTGGAGCAGCGGTGGCCGCGGCCGCTTCCGTCGCCTTCCAGGCCCTCGCCGCACGCACGGCGGCGGCCACCCCCGTCAAGCTCGAACCCGACGCCGGATATGGCCCGTTGAGCCCGGTCAAGGACCAGGCGACCGGCCTGGAACTGCTCCAGTTGCCGCGCGGGTTCGAGTACATCTCCTACGGGTGGACCGACGACCTCATGGACGACGGCGTGCGCACCCCGAGCGCGCACGACGGCATGGCGGCCTTCCGCTACGGCGACAAGGTCCACCTCGTCCGCAACCATGAGCGCGGCGCCGGTCCCGCCTTCACCGCCCCCGCCTACGACCCCGAGGCGGGCGGCGGAACCACCACCCTGGTCTTCGACCCGGACGCCGGCCAGTGGCTGGAGTCCTACGGCAGCCTCGGCGGCACCATCCGCAACTGCGCCGGCGGCCCCACCCCGTGGAACACCTGGCTGACCTGCGAGGAGACCTTCTCCACGACCGCCGGCAAGCGACACGGCTACATCTTCGAGGTGGCCGCGCAGGGCAAGGGCAACCCCGAACCGTACAGGGCCATGGGCCGGTTCAACCACGAGGCGGTCGCAGTCGACCCGGCGACGGGTTACGTCTACGAGACCGAGGACCGCGGCGACGCCTCCCTGTACCGCTTCGTCCCGGCGGTGCCCGGCGACCTGTCCAAGGGCGGCCGACTCGAGGCTCTGCGTATCGGCAGCACGTCGTACGACACCCGCCTCGACAGCGAGAAGGCGTACGGCACGGTCTCCTGGGTGCCGGTGGACGACGTCGACCCGGCAGCCGACACGGTCCGACTCCAGGCGCAGGCGAACGGCGCCGCAGTGTTCAGCCGCCTGGAGGGTGCCTGGTACGGCAACGACCGCATCTACGTGATCACCACCGACGGCGGTCCGGCCCGTCAGGGCCAGGTCTTCGAACTCGACCCGGCCACCGACGAGTTCCGCGTGCTCTTCGCCTCACCCGGCGCAGAGGTCCTCAACGCGCCGGACAACATGTGCGTCAGCCCGCGCGGCGGCCTGGTGCTCTGCGAGGACGGTGGCGGCACCGAATACGTCCACGGGCTCACGACGCAGGGCGAGATCTTCCGCTTCGCCGCCAACAACGTTGATCTGCGCGGCGGGACCGCGGGCAAGAACGTCCCGGCGGCCGACCACCGTGGCTCTGAGTGGGCCGGTTCGGTGTTCGAGCCGAAGGTGGGCAACTGGCTGTTCGTGAATATCCAGTCCCCCGGCATCACGTTCGCGATCACCGGGCCCTGGCGCCAGGGCGCCCTCTAGCCCTCTCCCGGGAATGAGGGACGCGTCGAGGACGCCGTACGCCTGCGCCGCATCACAAGGTGCAAGGTGTCAGCGGCCTCGACGCGCGCCCGCCCACGGCGGCGCTGGTGGCCCGTCGCAGGGTGAGGAAGGCCTGGGCGGCGGTGACGAGGGCGACGAACGGCTCGCCCCAAAAGCCCCTACGCCGGGGCTGACCCTCTACCAGGTCCGGAACCACTCCAGGACCTGTGCGGTGCTGGACCGGCATCTGTACCTGCACCAGCTGCTGCCCACCACTCACCGCAAACAGATCCAGAGACAAACCTGACGAGGCACTACTCGGCGGGGCCGCTCATGCCCAGGATGGTGGCGCGGAACTCCGCGACCAGGGGCCGTAGGTCGACTCGGTGCCATGCGGCCCACAACTGGACGACGTGCCGAAGGAGTTCACGTACCGCGACGTCCTCGGCCGTGGCGCGGGTCATGCTCTTCTGCACGCGGGCGAGACCGAGTCCGGAGGCGACCAGGCCGAGCGCAGTCAGCGGCTCGGCGGCGTCGAGGCGGATGTCCGGCGTGAAGCCGGACGCCGTGCAGGCGGCGACGAACGTGTCCCACGGCGGGGTTTTGGGGGTTCTCGACGGCGATCCACGGCCGGCCGTCGAGGTCGCCGGGGGTCACTTCCTCCTGGTCGGCGAGCGGGTGCCCGGCGGGCAGGGCCAGGAGCAGCGGGTCTTCGAGCAGCCGTGCGGCCAGCAGGTCGGGGTCGTCCGCGCCCGGAGGTTCATGGACGAGCGCGATGCCGAGGCTGCGCTGCCGCAGGCCTTCGAACTGCTCGGTGGGCGGAAGGTTGTACAGAGCGATGTCGACGCCGGGGCGTTCGCCGTGCACGGCGCGCAGCGCACGGGGCAGGATGCCGGTGTGCATGGCGTCCGGGACGTAGCCGATGCGCAGGCCGCACTCCTCTCCACGGCCCGGCCGGCGGCCCAGGTTCTCCAGACGGTCCGCGCAATTTGTCGTCCTCGCCCGTTCGAGGGCGGAGGCACGCTGGTCGGTCAGCTGTGTCCCCAGCCTGCGCACGAACGAGGTGTCGCTGTTCGGCACGGTGCGGATGGCTTGGTCGACGGTGGCTCGCCCGGAGCCTCGCCATTCCCGTTCCCGGCGGTTCCACTGGTCGTGGACTCGGCCCGGACGCGACGGAAAGGTTGGAGGACGCAGAGGTCGAAGACCTCCTCCAGCGCGCCGACCTGTCACCCCATTCACCATCACCCCGACTCACCTCCAAACGGCTCACGAACTCAGCCTGGAAGAACTCAACCGTCACTCACTGGGCCGCTCGCTGAGACCTGAGCCGGAACCCGAGTTCTGACCGCATTCGGTCCTGTTGCTCCCGGATTGCGGCGGCTGTCGACGTGAGGCAGGCTGGATCTCGGACTGGCGGGTCACGAATGCGGGCTGTGGCTGATCGTCCACTCCAGGCAGGCTTGCGGAGGTGTGATCCATGTCAGACAGGAACCCGGCGGACGTCCCCCCCGGCGAGGGGCAGGAAATCTCGCTGCCGCCAGAGGTCAAGTTGCTGCAGGAAGTCACTCCGCCCTTCTTCCCCGAAGGCGGATCGGCGATGACGATCCTTGTCGAGTGGCCTCCCGGTCACCCCGGGCTCCCTCCGCACCGCCACTCGGGGCCGGCGTTCGGCTACGTGATGGAAGGCGCGCTGCGGTTCGAGGTCGAGGGCCGGCCCGAGCAGGTGATCCAGGCCGGGGGGACGTTCTGGGAGCCGGGCGGTGACGTGATCCACTACCAGGACGGCAACGCCAGCGCGGACGCACCGAACAAGTTCGTCGTGACCATGCTGTGCGCGCCGGGGCAGCCCATGCTCACCTTGGTGGACGAGGAAGAACTGAGGGAACGTGCGCACCTGCGCGCCCCGCGTCCCTCCGACGGCTGAGCATGCCGGGTGGGTCGGCGATCCCCGCCCACATGATTCGACCCAGGTGGCCATGGACTTCGGGTGTCGCGGCTGAGCGTGACAGCGGCCTCCCGCCCCCGGGCGGGGCGGCATTGGGCATCGACATGCTGCAGGGCGGGGGGTAATACGCCCGGCCTGCAGGCTTCCTGCGAACGGGAGCGGGTGTCGCCGAGAGCGCGTCGCTGCTGCAGTGGCCGCTCGGCCATCGGTGTGTGAACGTCGTCGGCACGGGGCCGGCCTGGAAGGCACGGCCGTCTGGACGCTCGGGGTGCAGCCTGTCCGCCCTCTTCGCCGCTCGGGGGTGCAGCCTGCCCGCCCTCTTCGCCGCCGCGGCCACTCTTCACCGCCGCGGCCGCCCATCACCGCACGCCGCGCCGCCCGGGACCGCACCAGCGCGGCGGTCCGGCACGTGACCGGGAGCCCATCGGCGGAGACCCCGCCGCACGGCACCGTGACCCTTTTGGGAGTAACATGTGCCACTTACTTCCTGTACGCACGAGGAGGCCGACGATATCCCCGCGAACGACCGAGGCAAGTCCGCTGACGCAGCCGCCGGCGGCTGACGTAGTCCTGCGGTTCGTCAACACACACCCCGCGGGACCCCACCGGCTGCCAGAGCGCTTCGCCAGCGCCACGGACCTGCACGCATGGCTGCTGGAGCAGGCCATCGCCTCGGAGACGACCCATGTCACGGAGGCCGACGCTGCCACCGCCCGCGAGCTGCGCGAGGCCTTGATCACAGTGCTGCTGGCTCACTCCGCCGACCAGGGCACCACGTCCCACGTGCTCGCCGAGGCGGAGTCGTACCTGCGCCATGCCGCGTCCCGGTATCCGCTCATCACGGTTGTCACCGCCTCGGGAGCATCCCTGGCACCCGCCCAGAGCGACGTGCCCGGGCTGTTCGCCACCGTGCTGGCGAACGCCACCGAACTCGCCCAGGCGGGCGTCTGGGACAGGGTCCGGGCATGCCGCCACCAGCCCTGTCACTTCGGCTTCTTCGACCGGACGCGCAACAAGAACGCCGTCTACTGCGGCCCCAGATGCGGCTCCCGCGAGTCCATGCGCGCCTACCGGCAGAGGAAGAAGGCGCTGACCTCCCAGCGCGACGCGCCGTCGGAGTGACCAGCGGACACAACCGTGCGCCGGTCCGCCGGGCACTCGCCGGGGTAGGGAGCAGTGCCACGCCGGCCTCCCTCCCGCGGCCGCTCCACGACGGTTGCCGCGGCCCTGACCGCGCCATGGGGGTAACCCAGCCATATCAATCGAACACCGGTGTGATTCCGCAGCGATGGCGCAGGCGATACGCGATGTGACATACACTCCCCGCGAGGAGGAGCTTCTCCTCCATCACGACACTGCCCTCAGCTTCTTCAACGCCATGCTGGAGCGCTTCCCTGAGCGCCTCAACCCCGGCGCCCTCTGGGGTGGCGCGGTCTCACTCTACTCTTGACAGCACGTTGCCAGCTGAGTCGATCATGGGCAGTTCACGCGGGCAGGCTATTGCGCCTCTTGGACGCGACAAGCGGTCTGTCCGTACCGCAGTGCCCCTCGGGGACCATGAAGTGGACGGTCGTTCGGCCACTGCTGCGGGAGTCGTTGCGAGGCGGCAAGCGCTCGGTACTTGTTGCCCGCGGTGGTGAACTGCCGCGATGCCCGGCGCGGCTTCAAACCGGACGGTGCGCGGGGAGCACTTTCCGCTCCCCGCGCACCACCACGTCATCACTCGCCGTCATGGACAAGGCAGTCACCGAGGCCACCGCGATCAGCGCGCTCCGGTCAGGCCTGCGGAGCCTCAGAGGGCCGCGATCCCTGCTCATCAGGCACCTTCGCCTTCCCCTTCCCGGAGCCGAACCCCACCGGGGAAAGGAAGAACGCGAGCGTCGGGATCAGGTACAGCAGCCACACCGTGACCTGGGGGACGGTCGGGTCGGGTTGGAAGTTGAACACGCCCTTGAGAAGGGTGCCGTACCAGCTGTCCGGCGGGATGATGTCGCTGATGTCGAAGGCCTTGTCGTTCAGGCCCGGCAGCCAGTCGGCCTCCTGAAGGTCGTGGAGGCCGTAGGCGAGGACGCCCGCGGCGACGACGACCAGCATGCCACCGGTCCAGGTGAAGAACGTGGCGAGGTTGATACGCAGCGCCCCGCGGTAGAACAGCCAGCCCAGCACAACAGCGGTGGCGATGCCGAGGGCGACGCCGATCAGCGGACGCGGGGTGCCATCACCGGCCGCGCGGACCGACGCCCACACGAACAGGGCGGTCTCCAGGCCCTCACGGCCGACCGCGAGGAACGCCGTGGCGACGAGCGCGCCGGTACCCATCTGCAGGGCCGCGTCCAGCTTGCCGTGCAGTTCCGACTTCAGGTGCCGGGCGGTGCGCCGCATCCAGAAGACCATCCAGGTCACCAGGCCGACCGCGAGGATCGACAGGGAGCCTCCGAGCGCCTCCTGCGCCTCGAACGTCAGCTCCTGGGAGCCGAATTCGAGGGCGCAGCCGAAGCCCAGGGCGAGCGCGACCGCCACGCCGATGCCGATCCAGACGGGCCTCAGCGCGTCCCGGCGGCCGGTCTTGACCAGGTAGGCGATGAGGATGCAGACGACGAGGCTTGCTTCCAGACCCTCGCGCAGGCCGATCAGGTAGTTGGAGAACACGGGCTACGCCTCCTCGGAGAACAGCGCGCTGCCCCACCAGTCGTCCGTGTCACGGACGCCGGGGGGAATCGCGAACACGGCCGAACCCACGTGCTGGATGGACTCGTTGAGCGCGTCGGTGGCGAGGTTGCGCTGGACGCGAATGAACCCCTCGCGCACGTCGCGCTGGTAGGCGAGGGAGAACAGGCCCGCCTCCAGGCGGCCGAGGCCGTCGGTGCCGTCGGTGAAGGAATAGCCGCGGCGCAGCATCGTCGCCCCTTGGTTGGAGTCGGGGTGCGCGAGCCGCACGTGCGCGTCGGGTTTCATCGCCTTCAGGAACGGTTCGTCGCGCTCCTTGGCCTTGCCGACCGGGGCGCCCTCGCCCTTGTCGCGCCCGAAGATGTCCTCCTGCTCCTGGAGGCAGGTGCGGTCCCATGTCTCGATGTGCATGCGGATGCGGCGGGCGACGAGGTAGGAGCCGCCGGCCATCCAGTCGGGGCCGTCCTTGCCGTCCACCCACACGAACTTCTTCAGCCGGTCGGTCTCCGTCCCCGCGATGTTGCGGGTGCCGTCCTTGAAGCCCATGAGGTTGCGCGGGGTCTGCGCGTCCGGGGTCGTCGAGGAGGTCTTGCCGAAGCCGAGCTGGGACCAGCGAACGACGACCTTCCCGAAGCCGATGCGGGCGAGGTTGCGGATGGCATGCACGGCGACCTGGGGGTCGTCCGCGCAGGCCTGGATGCACAGGTCGCCGCCGCTGCGGTTCTTGTCGAGGTTGTCGCCGGCGAACTGCGGCAGATCGACGAGGGCCTCCGGGCGCCGGTCGGCGAGGCCGAAGCGCTGGAACAGCGACGGCCCGAACCCGATGGTCGGGGTCAGCCGCGAGGGCTTGAGGCCCAGCGCCTCGCCGGTGTCGTCCGGGGGTGCCTCGGCGAGATCGCCGGCGGCACCGTCGCCGACCGCCTCGCCCGCGGTCATCCGCCGTGCCGCGGCCGTCCAGTCCTTGAGCATCTGGACGAACGCGGCGCGGTCCTCGGTGGTCACGTCGAACGCGGCGAAGTGCAGCCGGTCCTGCACCGGGGTGGCGATGCCCGCCTGGTGGGCGCCGTGGAAGGGGACCGCGCCGCCGGCCTCGGCACCGGCCGGGTCGAGGTCGTTGCCGGCGCGGGTCATCGCGAGCACGCCCCCGGCGGCGCCGAGCGCGAGCCCGGCCCCGCCCCAGCCGATCAGCGCCCGATGTCGGCCTGGACCCTGTCAGGCTCAGGCCGTCGGCGTTGCACGCGCGGCAGGCTGTCAGGCTGTGACGGGGGCCTGCCGCGTGTTTCCGGAAGTCACGGGTTGTGGTCGCTGTTCACCGGGGTTGCCCCGGTGAGGCGGCCTCACCCGGTGCTTCACGCGGGTGCGGGCAGGGTGCCGAAAACAGACTCCACCCGGCGTGCCAGGTCCAGCAGTTTCCTGTCATGGCCATGTGCGCCGTCGATCTCGAGCCCGACGGGCAGGCCTTGTCCGGTCAGACCAATGGGGATGCTGATGCCGGGGAGTCCTGCTCCGCTGGTGGGAACAGTGTTCTTCGCGAGAAACAGGTCACTGACCTCTTCGCCCGCGACGGTGAACCTCGACCGGTGCTCGATCAGCGGTGCCGGGCAAGGCGTCGTCGGAAAGAGCAGCGCATCGACCCCGGTGTGCGTGAAAACCTTACTGAGCCGACGCTGGAGTTCCGGGCGATCGACGGACAGTGTTGTCTCGTAGGCCTCGTGCGCGAGATAGCCCTGCCCGCTCGGCAGGACGAGATGACTCCACACTTCCTTCAGCTCGGGCTTGAGATCGTTGTAAATTTCATCGAAGGAAACCGGGAAGTTGTTCTGCCGGAGGAATTCCGTCACCGATTCCATCGTCTCACGGAAGAAAAGGTTCCACGTCAACCGGTCCGCCAGTGAGGAGAAGTCCTCACCGAGGTCAACCTCGACCACTTCGGCACCAGCGTCCCGCAGACGCATGAGCGTGTCCTTGAAGTGCGCCTCGGTCTCAGGATCGATCAATTCCATGTACTGCCTGGGAGCATAAGCAAACCTCGCCCCTTGCAGATCGGAACGGTCTGCACGCGGAGCGGCCACATCCTTCGTGACGACCTGGTCGATCAGTGCGCAGTCTTCGACGCTGCGCGCCAGGATTCCTGTCGTGTCGAGTGTGTGCGAAATTGGCGCGACACCACCCGTCGGCCACCGTCCCGTGGTCGGCTTGAAACCCACCACGCCACACAGTGAAGCGGGAACCCTGATGGAGCCGACCGTGTCGCCGCCCAATGCCGCAGGCACGATGCGGGCCGCGACGGATGCTCCGGAGCCACTCGAAGACCCACCCGGCACGTGGTCCTGACCGTAGGGATTCTTCACCTGCCCATAGCGGCTGTTGTTTCCGGTCAGCCCGAACGACATTTCTACGAGGTTGACCTTGCCGAAGACGATCCCACCGGCGTTCTTGACCGCGCCGACGACATCGGAGTCTTCGGTCGGCACGAAACTTTCCAGGGCCTCGACTCCGAGCGTTGTGCGAAGACCACGCGTCGTGTAGCTGTCCTTCACCCCGATGGGGACACCGAGGAAGGGGGCGCTTGAACCCGCTGCGCGCGCCTTGTCCGCATCCTTGGCAGCAGCCAGCACGGCGGATTCATCGATCGTGATGAACGAATTGAGATCCGAGTATTCCCGCGCGCGCCGCAGAAGCGCGGCCGAGTAGGACTCGGAAGTGATGTCGCCGTCACGAATTGCGGCGGCCGCGGCAGCGACACCAAGTTCGGCCAGCTCGTTGTCTCCTGATGCCGGCACCGCGCCGACGGAGCC
The DNA here is from genome assembly GCF_015160875.1 of Streptomyces chromofuscus. NCBI lineage: Bacteria > Bacillati > Actinomycetota > Actinomycetes > Kitasatosporales > Streptomycetaceae > Streptomyces > Streptomyces chromofuscus. The sequence goes on from NZ_CP063374.1 coordinate 233,930, forward strand.
GTCCTTGTTCTGCATGATTACCTCTCTTGAAACAAAAGAACCGTCGGCACATGACCAAAACATTATTCCGTGAGCCGGCCGACGTTCGCTTTACATGACGATCGTGCTGGGGAAGGTCCGCCCGGGTGCCTGCTGTGCGGCCACACAGCCCTGGTGATTCGCCTGGAATTCTCAGCAGACGAAGCGCCTCTTGACCGATGCGTTCCGGGCCGGGTCTCACTGAGCCTTCGCGCCCGCAGAGAGGGCAGACGGCACGGGGACATTCAGGACCTGGAGGAGGTTGACGACCTTGCGGTCCAGTTCCAGCCCGACGGCAGCGACGTCCGGAATGTCGAAGCTGGCGAAACGGCTGCTGGGCTGGTCGATGGAGAACCTCGTGACGCCCTGCCGGTCCACGTGAATCGTCGTTCGCAGCGGGGCATAGAGCATCACGGCCGGGTCGTGCCTGTACATACGCTCGGCGATCGTGTGGTTTCCCATGAGGTAGGTGGCACAGAATCCGGGATTACCCGCGAGCTGCATGGTTTCCCCCACATCAGTGCTCCAGAACCGCATGAATCCGTGCGGTGCGTTCTCCACGGCGGCAGCGAGCACCATGTCCCAACTCGCCCGCTCCGCGCGGAGCTGCGCCATCCGGTCACGTTCCAGCGTTGGCACAGCGGCTTCGTACCGAGCCCGGAAATCATCGAATGACGTTCCGGTGTCGATCGACCACCGGACGACTTCGTGGGGAACTGCGACGAAGTTTTGACTGGACATGCTTACTCATCCTTCCGCTTTTGTGAGGGTTGGCATATGTCGGGCCGCCCGGCCACGCGAGACGGGCCGTCCGGTCGACTTCATCTCGAACAGCAGCCGAGTTCCGCCGCCCGATTGCGCGGGCTTCCGCAGTGGTCGCCGGGTCGGTGCGCCGGCGCAGCCGGGCCCGGTCGCCTCTCCCTGCCGTTGATCGCGCAACCAGGCGATGCAGCAGCCACACAACCGCCGGACGAGCCGGCGTCAGGGCAGTGCCCGGAGAGGCCTCCATCAAGTACAACGATCGCTGTACTTAGCTGAAGCTAGCACGCCCCCTCGGTAGAAGTAAAGCGATCGGTATACTTTTGGCATGGCGAAGAGTGAAACGACGGCCGGTACACGTCGAGGCGGGCGCGGGGCGCGGGAGCGCATTCTGCGCGCCGCAGTCGAGTTGTTCGCCCGCGACGGCATCCACGTCACGGGTATCGCAAAGCTGACGAGCGTGGCGCACGTGTCGACTCGGACGTTCTACCAGCACTTTCCGAGCAAGGAGGCACTGGTCAGCGCCTACTTGCAGCGTGTCGAGTCCGACCCCGAAGGGCCCGTGCACGGCGAGACCGTCCTGGAGCGCGACGACCTCAGCGCGCGCGAACGCCTCCTGGCACTGTTCGCCGCCTCCCCGCCGGCGAAGGTGGTACGCGGCTGTCCACTGCACAACGCCGCGGTCGAAGCAGCCGGGACGATGCCCGAAGCCGCGGCACTGGTCGAACGTCACAAGAGAGATTTCACCGAGCGTCTGATCAAGACCGCCGCCGAGGCAGGCGCACGCGAGCCCGAATCCCTTGGTCGGCAGCTCGCGGTGCTGTTCGAGGGCGCCAACGCCCTGTCCACCTCACTCAACGACATGCTTCCGTATCAGGACGCCCGGGAACTGGCGAACATGCTGATCGACCAGGCGATCGAACCAAACTGACAGCGCCAGAAACTCACCACACCTCGTCGACTGGCCCGACTGCGGCTTCCTCGCGGGCCCTGCCGCCCTGTTCTATGTCAACAGCCGTGGGCCATCGCCGGATTTTGATCTGGTCCCGGGCCGGCGTCTGGCGCGCCTGCACGAGGGCGCCGCTCCCCCGAAACGGGTCGGCGGTCCTCCGCCCACGGCGGGCGGCCCCACTGTCCACCGTGCGGCCGCCATCACTCCCTGGACGACGCCGTCAAGCGGGTGGGCCGCAATTCCCCTCTGCGCATGGCAGCCCGGTGTTCGAGGCGGTGTTCTCCGCTTGTCGGCCCGTACCCGGTCCGCCAGGCAGGCCCGCCGCGTCCGGTTCGGCCTCCCGTGGTGTGTTTCCTGTGGGACCGGTGGGGCCTCTGTGACGTATCCGGGGCGCACCGCGCTGTACCCGACGAGAGCCCGACGTGTGCACGAACCCGGCTGTGACCGTCGGCAGTCCCGGAAGGAGCACACATGGCAAGCCGTCGGTCCAACGGCGGGCGGACCGGTCCCCCTGGTCTCACTGCGTCCGAGCACGGGCCGGACGCCCACGCCACGGAGCGGCGAGGTCGCCGCGCGGCGTCGAGAGGGCGGCCCGCGGGCAGCCAGGTCTTCGTGGCCGACGACGGTCGTCGCAGACGCGTGGTCCGTTATGGAATGGCGGTGGTCGGTGCGGGTTTCGCGGGTTATCTCGCCCTGCTGATGGTCGGCCTCTTCGGGGCCGGACCCGTCTCCGACTCGTTGCCGTGGGGGCCGCCCCGCGCAGAGTCCAAGCCGTCCGCCGAGGCCGGACGGCCGTCGGGGCGTCCCAGCGACGCCGACACCACGCCGTCCGCGAAACCCGCGGCCGAGACGGACTCCTCACTGTCCGGGGATCCGGCCCCCAACCCGTCACCGACGGTCTCGACGGCACCGGCCGGAGACGGCGGTACCACGCCCACGCCCACGCCGACTGCCGGCAGCGACGGCTCCACGGCGACAACGGCACCATCGCCCACCGCCCCGCCCGGCGCCACACGTTCCGGCGACAACGGAACCGGTGGCGGCAACGGAACCGAGCCGCCCTCGGCGGCCAATGGGGGTAACCGTCCGTGAGTCGGCACGCCCGGCGCGGAAATCCCCGCGCGCACTGGTTCCTGCTGCTGCTCACGCTGTCGGCGTGCGCGGCGGCGCTGCTCTTCGAGGGCTTCACGTACCACCAGATCGGTGCCGTGGCACCGGCTCCGGACCGGTGCACGGCCCCGGCACCCGTGGAGGTACGGGACGGCGGGCCGGTGATCCGGGTCGTCGACGGCACGGTGGAGTCCGCCCGTATGCCCGCCGGCACCACCGCGCTGACTTTCGACGGCGGACCGGACCCGGTGTACACGCCGCGGCTGCTTGATCTGCTGCGCGAGCACGGGGTACGGGCCACCTTCTTCGTCACCGGCGCCGAGGCCGCCAAACACCAGGCGCTCGTCGAGCGCATCCGTGCGGAAGGGCACGAGCTCGGCTCGTACACCTACACCGCCGCCGACCTCGGGCAGACCAGCACCGCACGCGGCTCGCTCGAGCTCTCTCTCACCCAGCACGTACTGGCAGGCAGCGCAGGGGTGCACACCCGGCTGCTGCGCCTGCCGTACACCACGACACCGGACGGGCTGTGCGCGGCACAGTGGGAGGCCGCCGAGCGGGCCGCCGACGACGGCTACCTGATCGTGGCCGCCGGCGGGGGCGTCCGGCAGTTTCCGCAGACCAGGGCGGCGTACGACGAGGTCGCGGCGCTGCTCGAAGAGCGCGGCACGGACGAGGAGTTCACCACAGTCACCTCCGGGCTGGAGCTGCCGTCCGGCACCACCGCCGCGGCGACGCTCGACCGGTGGCGCGGGACGGGGCTGCTGTGGGCGCAGGCCGGCGCGCATGCGTTCGCGGTCGGCATGACCTGGCTCCTGGTGGTGGCCGGGGCGCTGACGGGACTGCGGATGGTGCTGTTGTTCCACTTCGCCCGCAAGCACGTCCGTGAGGTACGGCGTCGGCCAGGACGTGGAGGACGGCTCTCGGGCGGCGTCAACGCGCCGGTCACCATCGTCGTCCCGGCGTACAACGAGGAGGCCGGGATCGAGGCCACCCTGCGCTCGCTGCTGGCCTCCACCCACCCGTACACCCAGATCATCGTCGTCGACGACGGCTCGTCCGACCGCACGTACGAGATCGCGGACGCCATCGCGGCCCGCGACCGCCGGATGATGGTGATCCGGCAGGAGAACGCGGGCAAGTCCGCGGCCCTGAACACCGGGCTGTACTGGGCTCATTTCGACATCGTCATCATGATCGACGGCGATACGGTCTTCGAGCCGGACGCCGTCCACCACCTCATCCAGCCCTTCGCCGACCCGGCCGTGGGCGCGGTCAGCGGCAACACGAAGGTGGGCAACCGGCGAGGTTTGCTGGGCAAGTGGCAGCACCTGGAGTACGTCATCGGCTTCAACCTCGACCGGCGCATGTTCGACCTGCTGGAGTGCATGCCGACGGTGCCGGGCGCGATCGGTGCCTTCCGGCGCGAGGCGCTGCTCCGCGTCGGCGGGCTCAGCACGGACACTCTCGCCGAGGACACCGACCTGACGATGGCGCTGTGCCGCGACGGCTGGCGGGTGGTGTACGAGGAGAAGGCCATCGCCTGGACCGAGGCGCCGTCCTCGCTGCGGCAGCTGTGGAAGCAGCGCTACCGCTGGTGCTACGGCACTCTGCAGGCGATGTGGAAGCACCGCCACGCCTTCGTCGAGCGCGGCCCGGCAGGCCGCTTCGGCCGCCGCGGGCTGACCTACCTGTGGCTCTTCCAGACCCTGCTGCCCCTGCTGGCGCCGATCGTTGACCTGTACGCGGTCTACGGGCTGCTGTTCCAGGACGCGGGGCAGGCGTTGCAGGTCTGGCTCGGCTTCCTCGCCGTTCAGTTGGGCGCGGCCGTCTACGCGCTGCGGCTGGACCGCGAAGGGCTGGGCCCGCTGTGGACACTGCCCCTGCAGCTGTTCGTCTACCGGCAGCTGATGTATCTGGTCGTCATCCAGTCCACGGTCACCGCCCTGCTCGGCTCCCGCCTCGGCTGGCACCGCATGCAGCGCACCGGCACGGCCACGGAGACCCTGGACCGCGGCACCCCCGTCAGTCACTGACACCCGTTGGTGTCCGGCGGGCGAACGATCGATCGTCCGCCGGACACCCTCCCCCGGTTCGCCAGGCTCCCGACGTCACGGCCTGCGGCGTACGACCTCGGGGTGGTGGTCGCCCATCTGGTCGCGGTCAACAATATGGAGTGGGGTCGCGGTTGACTCCGATCGCCGCAACAGGACACTGAGGCTCTGACGAGAGCAGCGGGGCCGATGAAAGGTAGCTGCGCGTGAGAAGTCTGCTGAAGGGCGTCTCCGGTGTCCGGTGGGGGAAGTTGCGTGATGCGCGGGAGTCCCTCGCCTCGGACATCCCGCCGCTGCTCTCCCGCATCGCGTACGGAGGCGAGGACACCGCCCGGCTCGCGATCGACGAACTCGGGGAGCGGGTATGCGCGTTGGGCTTCGTCGTGGCCGAGGCGACGGCCCCGACGGTGCCCTTTCTGCTGGAGCTGGCAGGGGCCCCGAACGTGCCGTGCAAAGCTGAGCTGTTGGAACTCCTTGAGGGCATCTTCCGTACGGACAACTGGCACTCATCAGCCGCGGCGGCCGGCGGTCCCAGGCGCACGGGCTTCAAGGAGCAGCCCGGCTGGGAGGCGGCATCCCGAGCGGCGGTGCGCGCGGGCCGGCCCATCATCGAGGGCCTCGCATCGTCCGTACGGCCCGAGGAGGCCGAGGCGGCACACAAACTGCTGCGGGCGATGGACGAAGTGCCGGCGTTCCCGGAGATCTGAGCGGTGGCGCGTGCCCTTGCAGCTCGCTTCCTCTCGTTGTGGGCCGAAGCCCTTGATCTGCGATGTCCGTCAGCGGATCAAGCCCGCTGGGCCGACCTCTGTACGTCCTGACATGATCCCGTCCGTGACGGAATACACGATCAGTGCCGCCGGCGGCAACGACTGGGCCGCCACAGAGGAATCGCTCGGGGAACTCCTGCCATTGGCCAGGTACTGCGCCGTGACTGGAGCTGGAGTCGGAGCTCGGAGTGCGGTGCCCCAAGGACTACCGCGCATACGCGGACGCCTACGGCCCCATGGTCGTCAACCACCAACTCTGGTTCGGTCACCCCGCTGTCGAGCGTGGGCACCTTGGCCGCAGTATCAAGCCTGGCATCGCGGCTTGGGCCGAAGTCCCGGAGGATCTTGAACACCCCTGCCCGGTGGGGTCCGCCCAACGGGCCATTGCTCCCCTGGGGCGAGCAACATGCCATGACGTTCAGCGAGTGGATGCCGGCATACCTCGGAGTGCAGGACGTCACGGTGTGCTCCCGCGACTCAGCACCCGACGGCCCGCTCTACAGGCGGATCAGCTGGGGTCCGCGGACCGGACTCCGGGGCGTTCACGGGGCCGTGGGAGGCGAACTCGGCATGCTGCGGCCTCACGGTCTTCATGTCGTCGCACAGGCCAAGTCCGGAGGGGACGGCTCAGCCAGACATACGCGGCCAGGGCCAGCGATCCGCGTGCCATGAAGTCACCCCACAGAGGGAGGAGGTCGGCAACGCTGCCAACCTCCAGGACTCCCCTCACCAGAACGACCGTGAGAACACTCGCCACCGTCAGGACGAAGACGTAACAGATGCCGGCAGTACGGTTCCGACCGAGCCACGTACCCAGCAGCCCCGAGGGAATCTGGACCACCACGTGAAAACTCAAACAGCTGAACACGACCGCGAGGTGCAGCATGAACGGCGGCACGTCCGCCGAAGGGTCATGGGACGGGGCCGCCCCGTAAGCGTCCAGGACCCAGGACGGTGGCACAAGGAAGGTGAGCACTAGCAGCACTCCGCTCAGATGCATGGCGGCGAGGTGTGCCGCCGCGCCGCGGAGCACAGTCCTCGTACGCCGGCCTGCAAACGCCGTCTCCTGATCGCTTGCTCTCACAGTCCCCCCTCGACGTCTCGCGTACCACGCCTCATCGCGACACCGCAGCACAGTACGCTGTCATCCCCCACCGTCTCAGCTCCCCTCCCGTCGGCCTCGTTCACCGCCGTTTGAATGGGGACTACGCGGAAGGTTCACCCCCGCGTCCGGCCGCGTAACGCCGTAAGCCGATGCTCATGACGGTGTCGGCTGGGCCGTCCCTGGGTCGTCCGAGGTCGCTCGACCCCGGGTCCGCGAGGTGCCGTGGTCCGTCGGCTCTCCTCATGCTTCGGTTCCACCTGCAACCGTCGCCGCGTTCGAAGAGTCATACCCGCCGTGACCGAAGCACGCACACAGGACCCTTCGGGGTCGTCGCCCGCCGTCCTCACGGCAGCAGGCATTGGGAGTCTGACCCTCGCCGCTGTGGCGAGCTGGAGCAGCCTCTTGCTGATTGTCCAGGGGCGTGTGATCCCTGGCTGGGGGGTGAGTGCAACTCTCCTCATCATGTCGCTCGTTCTCCGGCGGGTCCTCACCCGGGCCGGCCGCCCGGCGGGTGCCGTGAGGCTCCCGCGGAAGCGAGCCCCGTGGTCCCGGCCGGGGAACGGTCTGCTGATCGTCGCGGCGGTACTTGGCACCGCGTGGGGAGCGGTGGACGACCTGATCTCGGGTGCGGAGTACCACGTGCTGCGCCCTTCGGGTCCAGGAGGTTGCACGGCCGTGGTGCGCGAGACGTCCTTTCTCGTGAGCGGCAGTGGCGAGGCGTATGCGGTGGGGCGCACGGGTTGGGCACTGGGCGAGTCGGGATCCTGGGCGGTCGACGATGGTTACCGGCCCGTCGAAGCAGGCACGTACGAGTTGGACTGGGGGCGGGACGGCGGTCTTCTGCGGATCAGCGGTACGAGCACCGATCCGGTCCTCCACGGAGGACTGGCCGACATCGACTGCTGGTGGTGAAGCTGATCGCGCTCACTGGCGTGCCCCGCGTGGGGCCTTCATGGGCACAGCACACGACCGGTCGCTGCCGGGCGTGGGCCGCCACGGGTGCGTGTCCAACCGTGTGACAACGTCCCTTCACAGCGGCAAACAAGCCGGGACGCCTGTAAACCGCGACCGCAGGCGGGAGTCACTCTCACCCAGGCCGCGCAGGCGTGCCCCCTCACAGCCCAGGGCTCGGCGAAACAGGCGGTGTTCGGGCGCCAGGTCGCCGACCCGCGCCCCCATCCGATCGGGGGCGTGGAGCCTGCAGCGAACACCCTGCGCACGTAGGCACTTCCAGCCGCTGCCGCTTTCACTGAAGCTCCGGACCCGCGGGGCGGGGCGAGGCGAGCTGCTGGTAGGTCCGATCCGCACCACGTCGCGGGACCGGCCACAACCCCCGGTCGTGCGGGAGGAATGTGACGTATCAGTCGAGGTCTTGCCATCGCCCACACCCCCTGCATACAGTCTCGCCCATCCTCGAATCGATTCGACGTCACCGCTCCGGCCTGTTGTCGAATCGATTCGACAATCAGATCCCCACGGACTCCAGACGGGCGGGCGCATTCGGACATGGCCACGATCAAGGACGTCGCCGAACGAGCGGGCGTCGCTCCGAGCACCGTCTCCTACGTCCTCAGTGGGTCCCGCAAGATCTCCGAGGAGACCCGGCGGGCGGTCCAAGCCGCCATCGACGAGCTCGGCTACCACCCGCGCGCCAGCGCCCGCACCCTGCGCAGTGCCCGCACCCGGGTGCTCGCGCTGGCCGTGCCGCGCGTGCCCGGCGAGTACCGGGCGATCGACGGCCGGTTCGCCGTCGACGTCACCGACGCCGCCCGGGGCCACGACCACGACGTCCTCCTCATCACCGACGAGGACGGCGTCGGCGGACTGCGCCGGGTCGCCCGCAGCGGACTCGCCGACGCGGCGGTGCTGATGGCGGTCGAGGAGCGCGACCCCCGCATAGAGGTCCTGCACCAGCTGGGGTTCCCCGCCGCGTTGCTCGGGCACGACGGCCACTCCGGGCTGCCCTGGACCGACCTCGCCTGGGAGGCCGCCGTCGCCCTCGCGCTGCACGAGTGCGCGGCGGCCGGTCACCGGCGGACGGTCTTCCTGTCGTCGGCCGAGCACGAGCTCGCCGCCCGCCGCGGCTACGCCCTGCAGGGCCTTGACGGGGCCCGGCGAGCGGCCCGCGAGACCGGCGCGGACGTCCGGGTGGTCACCTCGCACCGTGACCCCGACGTCCTCACGCGCCGCCTGCACGAGGCGCTGACCGCCGATCCCGCGCCGACCGCGCTGGTCGTGCAGCACCTGATCCTGCTCCCGCACCTGCTGGACGCGGTGGCCTCGATGGGGCTGCGGATCCCCGAGGACCTGTCCGTCGTCCTCGTCGGCAGCCTCCCCGACGAGCTGGGCACCCGCCATCTGCCGCGGATCGACCTGCCCGTCGCCGAGATGTCCGCGGCCGTGGCCCGGCTCGCCATAGAGGCGGTCGAAACCGGCTGCGGCACCAACGACCACCCTGCCGCGCCGCGCCCCGGGGCACCCGCCCCGAACGCTTCCCCCACGGTGCCGCACCACCCGATCCAGCCGCGCATGGCCGGGCCCGCCGTGGCCCCGCCGCCGGGCGGCTGAGCAGGCGGGCCGACCCGTGCGTCCGGACCGCCGGCACGCACGGGAACCGGCCGCCCGCCTGCGCCGGATCACCGCATGTCCAGAGCCGTACATGTAAGGGAGAAACGACCATGCCGTCCCTGACCGGACGCGTCAGAGCAGGAGCCGCGAGAGCCGCGGGCGTACGCGCTCCCGCGCTCGCCGCGACCCTCGCGTGCGCCACCGCCGCGCTGGGCCTCACCGGCTGCGCCGCCGAGCCGGACCCGGGCACCGTCACCGTGCTCAACTCGGCCACCGACACCGCCGAGCACACCGCGAACCAACGGTTCTTCGACCGCTGCGCCGCACCGCTGGGCGTGAAGGTCGAGCAGATCAGCGTTCCCGCCGACCAGGTCGCCTCCAAGGCGCTGCGGATGGCGTCGTCGGACTCGCTCACCGACATCCTGGAGCTCGACGGCTCTGAGCTGCCGCAGTTCGCGCAGACCGAGGGACTGCGCCCGCTGGCGGAGGCGGGCGTGGACACGTCCGGCTTCTCGGCGAGCGCCACTTCTCTCGGCTCCTACGACGGGGTGCAGTACGGCGTCGCGCGTTCCGTGAACTCGCTCGCGTTGATCTACAACACCGAACTCCTGAAGGACGCGGGCATCGACCCGCCACGGACCTGGGCCGAGCTGCGGGACGCCGCGAAGAAGCTGACCTCGGGCGACACCTACGGGATGGCCTTCAGCGCGAGCCCCAACGCGGACGGCGTCTACCAGTTCCTGCCCTTCTTCTGGTCCGCCGGCGGCGACGAGGCCGAGCTGGACAACGGCAAGGGCGAGGCCGCGCTCCAGCTCTGGAAGGACCTCGTGACGGACGGATCCGCCTCGAAGTCCGTCGTCAACTGGAACCAGCAGGACGTCAATGACCAGTTCGTGGCCGGCCGCGCCGCCATGATGATCAACGGTCCGTGGCAGGTGCCGGTCCTCAGCGCCCAGAAGAACGTGGACTGGGCGGTCGCGAGCATCCCGGTCCCCGAGGCGGGCAAGGCCGCCGTGCCGCCGATCGGCGGCACCGTCATGGCCATCCCCAAGAACGACGACACGGCCCGTGAGAAGCGCGCCGCCGCCCTCCTCGACTGCCTCAACTCCGAGCAGAACCAGCTCCAGTGGGGCGAGTCCGTGAACAACGTGCCCACCCGCGCCGCGGCCGCCCAGGCCTACGCGGCGCAGAACCCCAAGCTCGCCCCCTTCGCCGAGCTGGTCGAGACGGCCCGCTCCCGCACCGCGAAGGTCGGCACCGGATGGCCGGTCGTCGGCGACGCGCTGGCCGGCGCGTTCCAGTCCGTGCTGACCGGGCGCACCAGCCCGGACAACGCCCTGCAGCGGGCACAGCAGCAGGCCTCGGCAGGGAAGTGAGGAACCGGCCATGACCACCATCACCTCGACGGCGCCCGCCACCGCCACCGGCGGCACGAGCGCGAGCGCCCACCGGGCCCCAAGAGGCCGGCGGCTGCTGCGCTGGCTCTTCGTCGCCCCGGCGCTCACCTACATGGCGCTGTTCTTCGGCTACCCGCTCGTCAACAACATCCTGATCAGCTTCCAGCGGTACACGCCGAAGACCTACTTCACCGGTGAGGCCCCGTTCAACGGCCTCGACAACTGGCGGGCCGTGTTCGCCAACGAACTGTTCGGCGACGCCCTGTGGCACACGCTGCTGTTCACCGTCGGCTCGCTGCTCGGCCAGTTCACCATCGGTCTGGCCCTCGCGGTCTTCTTCTCCCGACGCTTCCGCCTGTCCGGGCTGGTGCGCGCCGTCCTGCTGCTGCCGTGGCTCGTCCCGATGGTGGTCTCCGCCGTCGTCTGGCGGCGGATCCTCGACCAGGAGCACGGCATGCTCAACTCCGTACTGCACGCGGTCGGCCTGGTGTCCGCCGACGGGGTCCCGTGGCTCAGCAGCCCGAGCGTGGCGCTGCTGTCGGCGGTCCTGGTCAACATCTGGATCGGCATCCCGTTCAACATGGTGATCCTCTACGGCGGCCTGCAGGAGATACCGCGCGACGTGTACGAGGCCGCCGCGCTGGACGGCTCCGGCCCCTGGCGCACGTTCCGCAGCATCACCCTGCCGATGCTCCGGCCGGTGATCACCGTCGTGCTGGTGCTCGGCTTCATGTCGACGGTGAAGATCCTCGACCTGATCCTGGCGCTCACCTCCGGCGGACCCGCCGACTCCACGCAGACGCTGGGCACGGTCACGTACCAGCTGTCGTTCCTCCAGCTCGACTTCGGCCAGGGCGCCGTCGTGGGCAACGTCCTGATCCTCATCAGCGCGGTCTTCGCCGTGCTGTACCTGCGGGCCAACCGCGCCGACTTCGGCAAGGGGAAGTGACCGACGATGAAGCAACCGACGAACACGCCGGAGACGAACCGGCTCCCCCGCGGCGTCCGCCTGCGCTCGGCGTGGAACACCACCGCCGCGCTGCTGATCCTGGCCGTCCTGCTCTTCCCGGTGTACTGGATGCTCAACACCGCCCTCCAGCCCGACGCGAGCATCGCCGCCACCGCGTGGTTCCCCACCTCGCCCAGCCTCGACAACTTCGAGACGGCGTTCAGCACCCAGGGCCGCTCCCTGCTCACGAGCCTCGGTGTCGCGCTCGGCGCCGTCGTCGTGTGCCTGGCCCTGGCCGCACCGGCCGCGTACGGACTGGCCCAGTTCGGCCTGCGCGGCGGCCAGGGCATCGTGTTCACCACCCTGATCACCCAGATGGTGCCGGGCATCGTGATCGCCAACGCCATGTACAGCGCCTACGCGGAGCTGGGACTGGTCAACTCCTACCTCGGGCTCGTCCTCGCGGACGCCTCGCTCGGACTGCCGTTCTCGATCGTGCTGCTGCGGGCGTTCATGGTCTCGATCCCCACCGAGGTGGTGGAGGCCGCCATGGTCGACGGGGCCAACCGGTTCACCGCGTTCGTCCGGATCGTGCTGCCGATGAGCCGCAACGCGCTGATCACGGCGGGCCTGTTCACCTTCCTCTTCGCCTGGTCGGACTTCATCTTCGCGCTGACGCTCAACACCACGGACGACGTCAAGCCGATCACGCTCGGCATCTACCAGTTCGTGGGCGCGCACGTCAGCGACTGGGGCGCGGTGATGGCGACCGCCGTGCTCTCGGCCGTCCCGGCCGCGATCCTGCTCGTCGTCGCCCAGAAGTACATCGCCGCCGGGATCACCGGCGGATCGGTCAAGTAGGACGGTTTCCCGTGAGCAATCCCCCCGAGCCCGGCTCGTCCGGACTCCCCGGCTTCCCCGAGGGCTTCTTCTTCGGGGCGGCCACGGCCAGCTACCAGATCGAGGGCGCCCACGACGAGGACGGCAGAGGCCCGTCGATCTGGGACACCTTCAGCCGCGAGCCCGGCCGGGTCGCCCGGGGCGCCACCGGCGACGTCGCCTGCGACCACTACCACCGCTACCGTGAGGACGTCGCCCTGCTGCGTGAGCTGGGCGTGGACAGCTACCGCTTCTCCCTCGCCTGGCCGCGCGTGCAGCCCACCGGCTCCGGCCCGGCGAACCCGGCCGGCCTGGACTTCTACGACCGGCTCGTCGACGAACTGCTCGCCGCCGGGATCTCCCCGGCCGCCACCCTGTACCACTGGGACCTCCCGCAGGCGCTGGAGGACCGGGGCGGCTGGCGGGTGCGCGAGACCGCCGAGCGCTTCGCCGAGTACACGGCACTCGCCGCGGACCGGCTCGCCGACCGGGTGGATCGCTGGATCACCCTCAACGAGCCGTTCTGCAGCGCCTTCGTGGGTTACGCGGCGGGCGGCCACGCCCCGGGTGCCCGGGAGGGGCGGGGCGCGCTCGCCGCCGCCCACCACCTGCTCGTGGGCCACGGACTCGCCGTACGGGCGCTGCGCGCGGCGGGCGCCAGGGAGGTCGGGATCACGCTCAACCCCGACCGGCTGCTGCCGGCCACGGACTCGGCGGCCGACCTGGCCGCCGTGCGCCGCGTCGAGACGCTGCACAACGACGTGTGGTTCGAGCCGCTGTTCGCCGGGCGCTACCCCGCGCACGAGACCGAGACCTGGGGCGAACTCCTCGAGAAGGGCGAGGCATTCCGCCGCGACGGCGACCTCGCGCTCATCGGCGCGCCGCTCGACTTCGTCGGCATCAACTACTACCGGCCGATCACCGTCGCCGACGCCCCGCACAAGGACCCGGACCCGGCCACGCGCACGGCCGTCGACGTCCGGGCGGAGGAGAGCTGGCGCGACGACGTGCGGCACACCACCATGGGCTGGCCCGTCGTCCCGCACACCTTCACCGACCTGCTGGTCGAGCTGTCCGGGCGCTATCCCGCACTGCCGCCGATCCTGATCACCGAGAACGGCTCGGCGGAGGCCGACACCGTCGACGCCGAGGGCCGGGTTCGCGACACCGACCGGATCGAGTACCTGCGCAGCCATCTGGAGGCCCTCGCGACCGCCCTGCGCGAGGGCGTCGACGTCCGCGGCTACTACGTGTGGTCCCTGCTGGACAACTTCGAGTGGGCCCGCGGCTACGAGCAGCGGTTCGGCATCGTCCGGGTCGACTACGACACCCAGCGGCGCATCCCCAAGGACAGCTACCACTGGTACCGCGGCCTGATCGCCGCCCACCGCGCACGCACCGGCACCACCCGGTCCTGAGGGACCGCCGACCCTTCCTGAGGAACACCCGATGAAGTTCACCGACGGCTACTGGCTGATGCGTGACGGCGTCCGCGCGTCGTACGCGGCGGAGGTCGCCGACGTCCATGTCACCGACGACCGGTTCACCCTCTACGCGCCCGTGCGCCATGTGACCGAGCGCGGCCACACCCTCAACAGCCCGCTGCTGACGGTGGAGTGCTGGTCCCCGGCCGACGGCGTGATCGGCGTCCGCGCCACCCACCACGCGGGCTCCGCCGAGCGCGGCCCGGACTTCGCGCTGCGCACCGACGCCGCCCACACGGCCGAGGTCACCCGGGACGGCGCCCTGCTTCAACTGACGGCCGGGGAGTTGTCCCTGCGCGTGGACACCTCTGCCCCCTGGCGGCTCGACTTCACCGCCGGCGGACGGGTGCTGACCTCCGCCGAGGCCCGCGGCACCGGTTTCGCGGTCACCGGGGACGGCGCCCACCACTCGCTGGCCTCGCTCTCGCTCGGTGTCGGCGAGCTGGTGTACGGGCTCGGCGAGCGCTTCACGCCCTTCGTCAAGAACGGCCAGAGCGTCGACATCTGGCAGGCGGACGGCGGTACCGCGAGCGAGCAGGCCTACAAGAACGTCCCCTTCCACCTGACCAACCGCGGCTACGGCGTCTTCGTCAACCACCCCGGCAAGGTCAGCTACGAGATCGGCTCGGAGGCCGTCGGCCGGGTGCAGTTCAGCGTCGAGGACCAGACGCTGGAGTACTACGTGGTGCACGGACCGACACCCAAGGAGATCCTCGACCGCTACACGGCCCTGACCGGCCGCCCGGCGCTGCCGCCCGCCTGGTCATTCGGCCTGTGGCTGTCGACGTCGTTCACCACCTCGTACGACGAGGAGACGGTCAACCGGTTCGTGCGCGGCATGGCGGAGCGCGACATCCCGCTCGGGGTGTTCCACTTCGACTGCTTCTGGATGCGCGAGTACCAGTGGTGCGACTTCGTCTGGGACCCGGACGTCTTCCCCGACCCGGAGGGCATGCTGCGGCGCCTGAAGGAGGAGCACGACCTGCGCGTCTCGGTGTGGATCAACCCCTACATCGCCCAGAAGTCCCCGCTGTTCGCCGAGGCCAGGCGCCACGGCTACCTGGTGCGCAGGGCCAACGGTGACGTGTGGCAGTGGGACCTGTGGCAGGCGGGCATGGCCCTGGTCGACTTCACCAACCCGAACGCGCGCCAGTGGTACGCGGACAAGCTGAGGGTGCTGACCGAACAGGGCGTCGACTGCTTCAAGACCGACTTCGGCGAGCGCATCCCGACCGACGTGGTCTGGCACGACGGCTCCGACCCGGAGCGCATGCACAACTACTACACGCAGCTGTACAACCAGACCGTCTTCGACGTGTTGACCGAGGCCAGGGGCGAGGGCGAGGCGGTGCTGTTCGCCCGCTCGGCCACGGCGGGCGGCCAGCAGTTCCCGGTGCACTGGGGCGGCGACTGCGAGTCCCACTTCGGCGCGATGGCCGAGTCGCTGCGCGGAGGTCTCTCGCTGGGCCTGTCGGGCTTCGGCTTCTGGAGCCACGACATCGGCGGTTTCGAGGGCACACCCACACCCGAGGTGTTCAAGCGCTGGGTGCAGTTCGGCCTGCTGTCCTCGCACAGCCGTCTGCACGGCAGCAAGTCGTACCGGGTGCCGTGGGACTACGACGAGGAGGCGGTGGCCGTCACCCGCGACTTCACCCGCCTGAAGCACCGGCTGATGCCGTACCTGTTCCGCGCGGCCCGGCAGGCCGCCGACAGCGGCACCCCGGTGATGCGCGCCATGGTGCTGGAGTTCCCCGACGACCCGGCCTGCCACACGCTGGACCGGCAGTACATGCTGGGCGACGACCTGCTCGTCGCGCCCGTCTTCTCGGCCGACGGCGAGGTCGACTACTACGTGCCGGCGGGAACCTGGACCCATGTGCTGTCGGGCGAGCGGATCGAGGGCCCGGGCTGGCGCCGCGAGCGGTACGGCTTCGACAGCCTCCCGCTGCTCGCCCGGCCCGGCTCGGTGATCCCGTTCGGGGCGAGCGACGACTCGGCCGTCTACGACTGGGCGGACGGTGTGACGCTGCGCGTCCACGCGCCGGCCGACGGCGCCACGACGGTCACGCGGATCCCGTCCGCCGACGGCTCGGCGGAGGCCGTGTTCCGCACCCGGCGGGAGGGTGACGTGATCGACATCGAGGCCGAGGGTGTGCCTGGGGGGTGGCACATCCTGCTGACCGGCGCGCGGGCGCAGCCGGACGCCGGGTCGCCGGCGTCCGCCACCACGACGGAACTCGGCACGCTGGTCTCGGTTCCGTCCGGCACGCACAGCATCTCGGTCCACCTGACGGACGGTTGCTGACACCGCAGCGCCGTACGCCCGCCCGGGCCAGCCGGGCGGGCGTACCCGTACCGGGCCCGCGACGACCTGAAGACCCCGTCACCAGTCCTGTTGGCAGTAGGCGTTGTCGGCCGGACCATGACCTCCGTCGGCGCGGACGCATCACGCTGGGGTCGGCTCGGGCTCACGGCGAGGCCGGCAGCCGTCCCCTCCTCACCCCAGGTGCGTGGCGTGCCACTTTCGGAAGAAGCCACGCGCCTCGTGGGACCGCCTGGCTTCTGCAAGCCGTTGATCGACCACATGCCCCATGCCACCGACCGGCGTCCCCGGACCGCTGCCCCACGGCGGGCCGCAGCCCCTGCCGCTCAAACATCACCGACGGGGCAGTCCCACCGGCGTATCCTGCCCCTGTGGGACTGCGGTTCGAGACCCGCCGGTCCGACTCGCCGTGGGTCGACACCGTGTGGACGTGCACAAGCGAGCAGATCACGGCCATGACGTCCGTCGCAGGGGCGCGTTGGGGTTTGGTGTTCTGGGAGCAGCACGGCCGGTCCTACGCGGCCATCACCGGCCCCGAGACCCGGACCGGCACGGCACCGGTGCCGGAAGGCGCGAGGTTCACCGGCATCGAGTTCGCCGTGGGCACGTCGTTGCGAGCTGTGCCCACACCGGTGCTGGTCGACGGAGGCATCGAGCTCCCCGACACCACGCGCCGGACGTTCCGTTGGGACGGCGCGCGCTGGGAGACGCCCGGCCCCGCCGACGCCGAGGCTCTGGTCGAGCGTCTCGTCCGGGCCGGCATGGTCATCCGTGACCCGCTCGTCACCGAGGTACTGCGCGGCAACCGGCCGGCTGTTTCGGGGCGCACGGTCGAACGCAGGTTCCGCGCCGCGACCGGGCTGACGCAGGGTGCCGTCAGACAGATCGAGCGGGCCCGCACGGCGGCTGAGCTGCTGGCGACCGGCGTTCCGGCCGCCGACGTCGTTGCCAAGCTCGACTACTTCGACGAGCCGCACCTGGCCCGGGCACTGCGCTCCTACGTCGGACGCACGGTCAGGCAGCTGCGCGAGGGCACCGGCGGCGCCATCGCCCTCGATGTGGATCAGCGCTTGACCTCGTAGACCACCTTCATGATGCCGTTCGAGTACCTCTGCGACTCCCGCAGCGCCAGCATCTGCTTGTCCCGGTCGGCCCGGCCGAACAGGCTCTTTCCGGCACCGAGCAGGACGGGGAAGACGAGCAGGTTGTACTGGTCGATCAGGCCCGCGTCCGACAGCCGCCGGGCCAGCTCCGCGCTCCCGTGGATGAAGATCGCGCCGCCCTCCTCCTCCTTGAGTGCGGCGATGTCCTCGGTCGAGCGCAGGATCCTCGTCGGCCCCCACCCGTCGACGAGGGCGTCGTCGGTCAGCGTGGTCGACACCACGTACTTGGGCAACTCCTTGTAGACGGCGTGGTCCTCTGAACCCGGCCAGACCGGCGCGAACGCCTCGTAGCTGCGACGGCCGAACATCAGCGCCGTCGTGTCGGCGAGCTCCTCGCCCTTCAGCGACCAGGCCTCTGGGACGAACTCCAGGTCCTTGACCACCCAGCCGCCACTGCGGTGCTCCTCCCCCGGCCCGCCGCCGGGCGAGTCCACGACGCCGTCGAGCGACATGAAGCCGGTGTAGACCAGGTCACGCATGGTGTTGTCTCCTCACGATCGGGCGAGTTGCGGGGTTCACGCTAGAACGCG
The DNA here is from genome assembly GCF_015160875.1 of Streptomyces chromofuscus. Classification (NCBI taxonomy): domain Bacteria; kingdom Bacillati; phylum Actinomycetota; class Actinomycetes; order Kitasatosporales; family Streptomycetaceae; genus Streptomyces; species Streptomyces chromofuscus. The sequence continues at coordinate 251,988 of NZ_CP063374.1, forward strand.
GCCGCGGCGGCCGTCTTGGACAGAAACGACAACGGGTCGAAGACGTGGACCAGAACACCGCCGCGACCGGTACACACCCGAGCCCGAGCATGTAGCCGACAGATCGTCGGCATGCCCTTCGCGGCGTCCCCGCCTCCGCACGTACGCGGCCCGGCCCGGTGCGAGGGCTGCCGCTACACCGGCTGATACCGGCACATCAATCTCGCGATGCTCGCGCGCGGCCCTGCTGACCGTACTGGCAGCTCGGGCCGGCGACGTCACAAAGGTGATGCGGAAACGGATCGGCCCCGTCCCGCCCACCGCGGCAGAGACCGGTGACTCCGCGAGAACCGATGCCTCACCCACGGGCCGACCACGCTGCCGTCACCGGCAGGGACCGGTCCCCCATCAGGAGACATCCACGGCGTCGGCGAGGCAGGCTGTAGGCATGGTGTCGCCCTTCCGCTCACCCTCTCCACCAGGAGCGGGCGGTCGAAGCACCGTCCTGCTCACACTGGCGCAGAGCGTGCCGTTCGTGATCGCGCTGGCCGTGCTGATCATCGAGTTCACCCCTGCCCACTTCATGTACACCGGCCCCCTTCTCACCGCGGTACCGGCGTTGGCGGCGGTGACGATGGGACCCGCGCGCACGGCCCTGGCGGTGGCTTGTGCGCTGACGGTCAGCGTGATCACGGCCACCTACAACCAGGCATGGGGCACCTTGCAGGTCTACACCAACTTCCTGGCTCTGGGTCTGGTCTCTGTGGCCGGATTCATCACGAGCAGCGCCGTGCGCGCGTACCGGAGACACGAGCTCGACGAGGTCCGCCGGATCGCCATGGCCGCGCAGGAGGTCATTCTGCGGCCCGTCCCCGAGCGCTTGGGCCCGACGCGGGCGGCCAGCCTGTGTCTCGCGGCCGGGACCGGGGCGCAGGTCGGCGGTGATCTGTACGAGGCCGTTCAGACGCGGTACGGCGTCCGGATGATCGTTGGGGACGTCCGCGGCAAGGGGCTGAGCGCCATGCGCGCGGTCGCGGTGGTGCTGGGCGCGTTCCGGGTGGTCGCGCACTACGAGGACGACCTGGTGGGGGTCATGAACCACTGCGCAGCCGCGCTGCGCCGGGAGGCCGCCGTTCCCGGCGCATTTTCCGAGGAAGTCCTGATGGAAGGATTTACCACCGCACTCATCGCTCAGGTGCCGGACGACGAACCCGTGGTGCAGGTGGTCAACCGCGGCCATCCGCCCCCGCTGGTACTCCACGACGGCCAGGCCCATGCTCTGATGCCCAGCTCGCCCCATCCGCCCCTGGACCTGGGCATGGGCCTGGAGGATTTGATCACCGGTCCCCCGGAGAAGCCGGAGGGCTTTCCCTTCGTACCCGGCGACCGTCTACTCCTCTACACCGACGGCGTGATCGAAGCCCGCAACCCCGGCAACGACTTCTTCCCTCTGCCAGAGATCATGGAGTCGATCGACTACAGCACCGCCCCTCAAGAGTTCCTCGAGCGACTGCACCAGGCATTGATGCGCCACACCGAAGGCCCATTGACGGACGACGTGGCGATGATTCTTGTCGACCGGCTCGACGAACAATTCGATGTGCCGGTCGACTGAGTACCGGTCGGCCGTTGCGCAGCGCGTGGACGGGGAGCGGTCGCTGGAACGTCACGCGCGTCAGCAGCGTGGTGAGCAGGCCGACGCCGGTCTGGGATGCGCGGTCGCCTGCTGGACCAAGCCGGTGACCTCATGTGCGGCTGTTTCGGTGAAGGGGCGTGGCGGCGGCCGGTGGCGCCGGCCGATCGGCGCAGGCGTGCACGGGCCGGTGCAGGGCGGGGTGCCGTGCGCCGGGCGTGCGCGGAGCCGGACCTCGGCTCAACTGTCGGCGGCCTTGGAGCCGCCATAGACTCAAGAAGCCGTTTCGGGGACACAGGAGCGGGGAGCACCTGATCCGGACCGGGCCCGGGGGGACGGCCACCCCAGGAGGACGCGATGCTGCGGCACACCAGACTGGCCGGCGAATCAGCGGACTACCTCGACGCTCGCGAGGAGCTGCGCCAGGCCGAGATCGACCTCATGCGCCACCGTGAGAAGGTCGCGGCCCAGCGACGGGCGCTCCCTCAGGGGCCACCCGTCGACGACTACGTCTTCAGCGAGGGCCCCGCCGACCTCGACGCCGGCGACACACCGCTCCGCGAGGTCACTCTGAGTGAGCTGTTCACCGCCACGAACCGCCCGCTGATCGTCTACCACTTCATGTACGGCAAGCTGCAGACCGACCCCTGCCCGATGTGCACCCTCTGGATCGACGGCTTCAACGGCATCGCCCACCACATCGCCCGCAACGCCGACTTCGCCATCGCCGCGGCCGCCGACACGCCCACCCTCCGGCAGCACGCCCGGAACCGCGGCTGGCACCGGCTACGGCTCCTGAGCTGCGGCGACAGCACGTTCAAATACGACCTGGGCAGTGAGGACAAGGACGGCGAACAAGATTCGACCATCTCCGTCTTCACCCGCGACGACGCCGGAACGGTCCGCCATTTCTACTCCACCCACCCGCGCATGGCCGACGACATCGACGAGCGCGGCATCGACCTCCTGGCTCCCGTCTGGCACCTCCTCGACCTGACCCCGAAGGGCCGCGACGACTGGTACCCGAGCCTCGACTACTGATCTCCGACGGCCGACGGTGCCGTCTCGAAGCATGAGCCCCATCAGAGGCCTGCGCTCCGGGCGGCCGCGCGCCTTCACCTGACTGCCGTGTCGTGCGAGGCCGCTGACTGGGGTCGGACCGAGACGCACTGTGTGACATCCCGCCGAGTTCTCCGAAGTCGCTCGTGGCTCTTGGCCTCGCGGCCTGAGGGCTTCCTCCTTCGAGCGGATCGCGCATCCTCGCTTCAAGCGGCTGATCACCCCGCATGAGCTGCATGTTCCATCGGCACCCTATGCCCGCTTTGCCCAGATATGATGCGTTTGTGATCACGCCCAGACGGCTGCGGCGCCGTCGTTCTCCTCACGGCGACCGCTGGGAAGCTGCCCTGCTGTCACCGGTGATCCTGACGGTCCTCATCACCGGCCTGGCGTTCTCCACACCGAGGGAGATCGCCATCAGCCGCCTCCTGCCCGCCGCGCCCGCCCTCGCCGCCGCGATGTGGCCCGTGCTCCCCACGATCCTGCTGGGCACGTTCTGCCTGGCGGTCATGATCGGTCTCAGCTTCGTCTACACCGACCTGGGAACGCCCTACACGGCGGCTGCGATCGTCGCGGTCACCTTGGCAGCCGCCTATGCGAGCCATGTCCGACTCCAGCGGGAGCAGACGCTTCTCCGCGTCCGGCTCGTCGCCGACGCAGCCCAGCAGGTGCTTCTGCGTCCTCTGCCGCGCCGCTTCGAGGACATCGAGATCGAGTCTCTGTATCTGGCGGCCCAGGAGGAGGCCCGGATCGGCGGCGACTTCTATGAAGCGGCGGACACACCTTACGGGGTCCGGTTGCTGATCGGCGACGTACGCGGCAAGGGCCTGTCCGCCGTGGGAGCGGCCTCGGCGGTGATCAGCTGTTTCAGGGAGGCCGCGTATGACGAGCCCGAATTGAGGGGCATCATCCATCGCCTGGAGATCACCACCACCCGCTACAGCGCCGGGCTCAACACCCAGGACCTGCCGGAGCGCTTCGCCACCGCTCTTGTCGTCGAGATCCCGCACGGCGGCGGCCAGGTCAGACTTCTCAACTGCGGGCATCCCCCACCGCTGCTCGTGCACCGCGGGGAAGTCCGCGTCCTCGAACCCACCACCGCCTCGCCGCCCCTCAACCTTGCGACGCTCATCGGAGAGCACTACTGCGTCGACACCGTCACCTTCGACCCGGGCGACCAGCTGCTGCTCTACACCGACGGCGTCACGGAGACCCGGAACCGCACCGGCGAGTTCTTCCCACTGCCGGACTGGATGCGGCGGCAAGGCCCGGCATCGCCTCGCGAGCTGCTCGACCGGCTTCACCGGGACCTGCTTCACTACAGCGGCGGAAGGCTCGACGACGACATCGCGGCCCTCGCCGTCCGGTGCCCACCCGCCCGAGCTCAGGAAGGTTGAAGGCTCGCCCCGGCCCGCGACGCCGGGCCATCGCCACATACGGGGCCCGCTACCGCTCCGGCGCATCGAGACGATCGACAGCGTGACGGCGTTCGACATCCGCGACGCCGTAGCCGGCGTGCGCGGGGCGTGAAGCGGCGGCTGAGGCAAGCGAGCGCTCACGGCGGCCTCGCAGCTCCCGAACAGCGCACACCGGGCACTGAGCCTCGCGATCGGCCGTTCCCTGGGCGGCACGGCGCTGCACAGCTGCGGCCCGGCGGGGAGGGGCGGCATCCCGACGGTGGTTGCCGATGCTCGCGCAGCAACGCCAGCGCGGTCGTGACGATCCAGCATCTTCCCGTTGCAGATACGGAAGCCGCCCTCGGCCCACCGACCCTGCCAGTGCGCTCCGGGTGAGTTCAGCGGCGCGCTCCATCTGCTTCAGTGCGGGGCACGTGCCGATCCCCGCCACCAACCCCGCAGAGGGAAAACCCTGGAAGGGCGGGCGTGGTCTTGTCGCTGCCGCGCCCAGGCGGTTCACTGGCGCTGCTCCGCCCCCCGCAGGAGAACACCCGTCCCCTCCGGTAGAAGGGTTTCTCTTGACCGCCCTACGCGCCATTGCCGTCACCTCCGCAGCATGCGCCGCCGTGCTGGCCACCGCCGTGCCGTCCTCGGCCATCAACTCGTACAACGCGACACCCGCACCCGAGCGCACCGAGGTCGGCGCGCTCGTCGCGACCTGGGACAACGACGGCGACCCCACGACACCCGACCGGGTCGACTGGGTCTGCTCCGGAACCATGATCGACGCCGACACGTTCCTGACCGCCGCGCACTGCACCACCGACTGGCCGGACAACGTGAGGTTCTACGTGTCCCTGGACCAGGACGTGCAGGCCGGCCTCGACGCCGCCGCGAAGAAGTACCCCGGCGATCCGGCCGCGCAGGCGAGCGCCGTCGCCGTCCAGGGGACCGCCCACAGCCATCCCGGCTACCCCGGGCCCGCGTCCGACTCGCACGACATCTCGGTGATCGAGCTGCCCGCCACCAAGGTCAAGGCTCGCTGGACCTTCACCCCGGCCACCCTGCCCACCGCCAACCAGTTCGGCGCGCTCGGCCCGCAGGCGCTGAACTCCACGGACTGGCTGGTCGCCGGATACGGCACCCAGGAGGCCCAGCGCGGCCCTGGTGGCCAGACCCACCCCGGCGGCGGTGTCCGGATGAAGGCGCCTGTCACCTTCGACGCCCTCAACGACGCGTGGGTCCGCCTCGCGATGACCGAACCCCAGGGCAACGGCGGCGCCTGTTACGGCGACTCCGGCGGCCCCAACTTCGCCGCGATCGGCGGCCGCAACATCCTCGCGGCCACCACCATCACCGGCGACGGCCCGTGCTACGCGACGAACGTCGCGTACCGCCTGGACACCCCGGGCGCCCGCGCCTTCCTGGCACCGTTCGTAAGACTGCCGTAGCGCCCGCCTGTCACAGGGCGCCGCCTCCGCAGTGCTTTACCGCACTGCCGGGCCGCCGTCGACTACGGCTCCAACGAGCCGTCGGCGGCGGCCCCGTCCGGCGACCGGCCCAAATGCCTTGCGGCGGTGTGCTGACCCGGCCCACCCCACTGGCGCCGGCGAGGGGTGGGTGCGGCGAGAGCTTCGGCGACAGCCACGATCCGGTTCCGAGCGCGAGCACACGCGTCACTGCCAAGCGGCGCCCCAGGACGCCGCTGCCTGATCTGGAACACACCCCCCACGCCTCGGAGAGTCCGGTAACACGGACTGTCCACGACCCGCCCTTGACCCGAGGCAGCCCAAAGCCGATGCCGCCGGCTTTGAGCGTGGTGTGTTTGAGCCCTTATTGGAATGCGGCCCTCGGGGAGTATCCGAACGGAAATTAGCGGTAGCCGCTGACCCGGATCATGGTCCGGTCGGGATGAGGGCACTGACCCGGCTCTCGTACTCGCGGCGGGCCTTGCGCTGGGCCGGAACCGCGGGGACGCCCTGGACGCCGTCGAGCGGCTGGCAGCGGGCGAGGAGCCCTCGGTGCACGGCGGGGACGGCGCTGACGCGCAGGGTGTAGCCCTGGCCGCGCCGCACGGTGACGCCCTGGTCGAGCGCGGCGCGCTCGGCGGGCTCCAGCTCGGCCGAGCGGAGGAAGTCGGCGACCTTGCCCGGCATGTCGAGGACGACCGGCAGCTCCGGGGCCGGGACGCCCGGGTCGCCGGCCGTGTGCTCGGGCAGGAGATCGGCGACGGCGGTGCGGATCGCGCCGCGGCTGACGCCGTGGTCGCGCGCGAGGGCGGCGATGGACCGGCCCTCCAGGTACGCGGTTCGGACGGTTTCGGTCTTCGCGGCCGCCACGGCGGGACGGCGTCCGCCTTTGATGCCCCTGGCCTCGGCGGCGCGCAGTCCGTCGTAGGTCAGCTCGCGTTGGAGGTCGCGTTGGAGTTCGCCGGCGGCGGCGAGGGTCTGCACCATGAACTTCACGGTGGACAGCAGCTCGCCGGTGCGCGGGTGGCGGGCGGTGAGGTCCATCGCGGAGAACGCGCCGTCGTGGATGCGCAGCGCGAGGCGGTCGCGGTGGAGGACGTCGAGCACGTCGAGGATGTGGCCGGTGCCGCGTACGAGGCGGAACATCTCGGAGATGTGCACGGTGTCGCCGGGGCGCGCGTAGGCGAGCAGTTCGCCGAACTTCGGGCGCTGGAGGGGGTGGAGGCGGCTGGATGTGCCGGGGTCCTCCTCGAAGACGACCGGGTTCTCGATGCCGGCCTCGTCCAGGACGAGGTCCTGGCGGGCGGTCGACTGCTGGTCGGTCGAGACTCGCTTGTAGACCAGGTTTGCCACTGCGGGCCCCTTCCGTACGGAGGAATGGACCCTATCTGTCGTCAAACCCTGTCAGCAATCATCATCGGATCTGATTGGATTCGGGCCGCCGTGAACCCCCGGATTGCACGGGTTGATTGGACGCGTCGTCCGCCTGTCGTCAAAGGATCGTTTGACGACAGACCGATTCGGCGCGATATTACTCCAGCACGTCATACGTCCCCGTCGGGTTTGTTCCTACTCGGACCCCGCTCGCCCGCGTTGCCGCGGTCACTCTGTGGGTTTCTCCCAGATCGAGACGTGCTGGCGGCTCTCGCTTGTAAACGGCTCTCCCGTCCAGCTGTCCCACCGCTCGCGCAGTCGCATCCCGGCGAGTTGAGCCATCAGGTCGAGTTCCGACGGCCAGACGTAGCGGAAGGGGGTCGACGTGTATGTGGCGCGCCCGTCGACGATGTCGATGTAGTTCGAACTCGTCGCCTGAGTGGCGACGTCGTAGATGTCGAAGGCGCAGCGCGTCGGGCTCACCTGGTAGGGCACGACGTTCTGCCCGGCTGGGAGCCTTCGCAGTTCGGGCACCATGACCTCGACAACGAAGCAGCCGCCGGGCTCGAGGTGAGCCGCAGCGTTACGGAAGCACGCCACCTGCCCCTCCTGCGACGTCAGATTCATGATCGTGTTGACGGCCAGGTAGGCGACGGAGAACGTGCCGTCCACCCTCGTCGTCGCGAAGTCGCCTATCGTCACATCGATCGCGCCACCACCGGGCTTCGCACGAAGCCGGTCGACCATCGCCCGTGACAACTCGATGCCATGGACCGGCACGCCTCTGTCGGCCAGCGGCAACGCGATACGTCCCGTCCCGATGCCCAGCTCGAGGGCGCGGCCGCCGGCTGCGAGTCCCACCAGCACATCGACGGCGGGAACCACGACCCCCGGCTCGAACAACTCGGCTAGCGACTCGTCGTACGTAGCGGCAACGCTCTCTCCGAAGTAGCCGTCCTCGTCGTCCATGGCGCGGACCGTACTGCCCGCGAGTCTCGCGGCGCATGCGAATATTGCCGAGCCCGTCAGGCCCACCTGCAGCAGCGCACGCGAGGTCCCGGCGCTGGCCATCCATGGCCAGGTCCTCCGACGCGCGAGCCCCCAGCAGATATTCGGTTGCTCGCCTGTGAAGGCGGTGGATGCAATGTCCGGCATGGTGACTGAGGTCCGCCCTCCGCGACACGATGAGATGGCTGCGTACTACCGGGCATTGCCGTACGCGAACGGCTTGCCGAGCTGGGAGCCCGCGGACGCGGCGTGGCACGGCGGCCCCGAGCCGTGGCCTCCGCAGCGCACGCCCGCGAGCGCGGATCAGCTTGAGAAGTGGGCCGCAGCAGACATCAAAGACAAAGCGTTCCACCCGATCGCGACGTTCGTCGACGGCAGATGCGTCGGCGCATCGGCAACCATCTCCTTCGAGGTGACGGTTCCCGGCGGGGGAACGGGGAGGATGGCCGGCGTCACTGCCACCGGGGTGGTCGCGACGCACCGTCGGCGCGGGTACCTGCGGCAAATGATGCAGGCCATGTTCGATGCGGCCCTTGAGCGAGGCGAGCCGTTGGCGATGCTCAGCGCGAGCGAGGGCAGCATCTACGGACGGTTCGGGTTTTCACCCGCGACCTACCGCACCCGATGGGAACTGGCCCGTCACGAAGCCGCCCTCCTTCCGACAGAGCCCGATCCCGGGTCGCTGGAGCTGGTCGATGCTGCGCGGGCGAAGGAGGCGTGGCCTCGGGTGCATGCGGAGGTGCGTGCCCGCCGCGTCGGGGAACTCGGCCCTCTTCCCGGGCGCTGGGACGGGCTGTCCGACGAAGCAGACGGCACCAACGGGCCGCTGCGCTATCTCACCCACCGCGACCAGCACGGCAATGTGGACGGCATCGCCAACTTCCGGCTGCCGTGGTCCCCGACCACGGACCGTGCCGGGACGCTCGTGGTGGAAGCCCTGGAGGCAACGAACCCCGTGGCCTACCGTGCCCTGTGGGGCCTACTGATCGACTTCGACCTCACCAAGACCGTCGTAGCAGCCAGCCGGCCACGCGACGAACCCCTGCGGTGGATGCTCACCAACCCGCGGGCGATGCGCATCACCCGCCAGACCGACAACCTATGGGCGCGCCTTCTCGATGTCCCCCGAGCCCTGACGCAACGCTCGTACCTGGCGCCCGGCGAGCTGAGGTTCACGATTAGCGACGACCGGATGTGCCCGGCGAACAACAGAACGTGGCATCTGAAAGCAGACGGTCCCGTGGTGACGTGCGTTCCCACCGACGAGACGGCAGACCTGACCATCACGCTCTCAGCGCTCAGCTCGCTCTACTTCGGGGGCATGTCGGCGCACCACCTGGCGTATGCGGGCCACATTGCTGCGCACACCGACGGCGCGATCGGGCAGCTGACTCGGATGTTCTGGACCGACCCCGAACCGCACAACTCCTTCGGCTTCTGACGAGGTGGTGCGTGCCGGGTGATGCCTTCGGCTTCAGCGCACTGGGTACTGCTACGTCGCCGACTTCGCCGGGGACAAGTTCTCCTACTGCGCACAAGCCGAGTGAGGGTCTTGATCGGCCCGCACACGCCTGCCACCAATACCGGCTGGGACCCGCCGCGCAGCGGCTGCCGAAAGCGGCGGCGCGCACGCTGATCAGCCTTCTGGTCGGTCGTGAAACTTAGCCCTGCCCGCCGTCGTCGTCCTCGTCATCGGTGTGCGGGTCACGCAGCTGCCGCAGGCCCGGCGCGGCCGGCCGGGTGAAGGCGTAGCGGCCGAGGAAGTTGATGTGGTCGTACTGGAGTGGGGAGAGCCGGGCGAGCAGTTCGTCGGTGACGGGGAAGCCGTCGGCGGCCAGCTGCTTGACGGCGGCGTCGATGTAGAGGCTGTTGAACAGGACCACCGCGTTCAGGGCCAGGCCGAGGGCGCCGAGCTGGTCTTCCATGCCCTCGCGGTAGTGCTGGCGCAGTTCGCCGCGCTGCCCGAAGAAGATCTTCCGGGCGAGGCGGTGGCGGGCCTCGGTGACGTTGAGCTGGGCGCCGATCATGCGCCGGTATCCCTCGTCGGAGACGAACTGGAGAAGGTGCAGGGTTTTGAAGATCCGTCCGTAGTGGGCGAACGCGTCGCCGAGCCCGGTGGGCTTGCCGTCGCGGGAGAGCATGCGGATGAGGTCGTGTCCGCGGATCTCGCCCAGGGTCAGGGAGCCTGCCACGCGGAGCATGTCGCCCCAGTGGGCGCGTATCCGGTCCAGGCGGATGGTGTGGTTGGAGACCGGCTGGAGCGGCCCGTAGTCGGCCGCGGTGTTCGTCCGCCACAGCCGGGCGTCGGAGATGTCGGCGATCCTCGGCGAGAACTGGTAGCCACAGATGGCGAACAGGCCGAAGACGATGTCGGAGTACGACGCGGTGTCGGTGATGACGGTCTCCGGCTTCGGGCCGCCGTCGCGGGCGTGGATGGCGTCCAGGATGAACAGCGAGTCGCGCAGCGTGCCCGGCACGACCACCCCGCCCAGCCCCATCACCTGGTCGTTTACCACGTTCAGCCAGGTGGCGCCCTTGTGCCGCAGCCCGAAATACCGGGGGTTCGAACCCGCGTACAGGGTCTGGACGGGCACGGTGAAGCGGACCCCGTCGGCGGAGGCGACCAGGCCGCCACCCCACGCCCTCACGACGTCGATCTTTGCCTGGGCCTCGATGAACAGGCCGTTCGCCACCGAGATGTTCTCCGCCCGGAAGTAGCCCTGATCGACTTGGACCAGACGGCCCCGGTTGAGCGCCGGGACGTCCGGCTTGATGACCGGGGTGAACCCGACGTTGCACGCTTCCGTCAGCAGGACGGCGCACAAACTGGTGGTGAAGCCTTCCATGTGTGAGTCGGCGCCGGAGATGTGCGTGAACGCGTCCGCCATCCCGGTCAGCTCGGCGACCTCCAGCAGTAGCTCGGGGAAGTCGACCTTCGGCAGCATGCCGTTGACCAGCTGCCGGAACGGCGGCATGAGCTTGGGCTCCTCCGCCTTGCCGAGCTTGCCCAGCTTCAGCTTCCCGCCCACGACCTCCAGCGCCGTGTTGCCCGGAAGCCCGGCAGCGACTTGTACGTACGCGGCGTGCAGGGCGGAGGCGAGTTCGGCGAGGTGTCCGGCCGATTCGCTCTCCAGGCCGAGCGCGGTGAGCACCTTGGGCTCGGCGGCTGTCCACTTCTCCCCGGCCAGCAGCTTGGCGCGGGGGTCGCCCCAGCGGTCGCCATCCTTGGCGAACACGTCCCGCCGGCGCAGTGAGCGGTGCAGGTGCTCCAGGACGCAGAACGAGTACGCGGCCTTGTCAACCAGGCCGTGCGGCAGGTTGGGGTTGGCGAACACCAGCCGCCGCCACGAGCCCGTCACCAGATCGGCGGCAACCTCTTCGGCGCCGACCTTCTTACGGCCGATCAGCTCCGGGAGCCGCTTGAGGGCCTGAACGACGGGCGCGCCGGCTTCCACGGCACCGAAGTCGATGACCTCAACCAGCAGGCGGATGAAGCCACGCACCGTGCCGTAGCGGGCGACCAGCTCGGCCCGCCATTCCGCGTCGTCGTCCCCGTCGCTGTCCGGGACCACCGAGGCGATCGTGGCGAGCGCCTCGGCCAGCTGCTCGCGCGGCACGACCTGCTCGATTGCGGACCACGCGTCGACCACGGAGACGAGCTCGCCGGTGTCGGTTGCGGGCGGCGTTGTCATCAGCACGTCGACTGCTGCGGCGACCTTCTTCGCGGCCTTGCGCAACTGGGGCAGGGCCTTGAGCTTGGCGTCGTTGCCCATCCGCTCGGCCTTCGCCAGCAGCTTGGTGGCCATCAGTGCGTGCAGCAGATCGAGCGCGTCATCCACCGTCGCGGTCTCCAGGTGCCGCACGGTCGCCAGCAGCGTCGCGGTCTGCCGCGTGACCTCCAGCCGCTTCAGTGTCGGTGCCTTCGAGGTCAGCCCGTACCGGGCCAGCCCGGTCATCCGCGCGGCCGGAACCCGTCCGGCATCCACCGCGCCGGCCCCCAGGCCCCGCACCTCGCGGGCGCGGTCCAGGGCCAGTTCCATAGCCTTGCCCGACACCCGCATCGGGCCCAGCCGCAGCCGCTCCAGCTCCGACACCCGCTTCTTCTCCGGCACCTCCAGCAGCCGGACCATCTCGGTCCGCAGCTCGTGCGGCACCACCTCGTACAGCGCGGCGTGCAGCCGGTCGTTCTCCTCCTGGCGGAGCGCGGCCACCATCCGGGCCAGCGACGTCACACCCGGCAGCAGCACCCGGTTGTTCACCAGCCACACCACCGCCCGGTCGAACAGGGCCCGCGGCCCCTCCAGTGACGACCACACCCGCGCCGCCAGAAACTCCCGCAGCTCCGCCTCCCCAGCCGCGAAGTCCCGGTAGCCGTAGGTGTCGCGGATCTCCCACGCGTGTTCGTAGACCGTCTGCGCGCGCGTCCCGTACTCGGCGAAATGCTCGTCGTCCAGACCGAGCTGCTCGGCGACGAACCGCACCACGGAGGCCGGTACCGCCGTGGGGTCCTCGGTCAGGAAAGTGCCGAGCATCCGCACCGTGCCCCACTGCACCGCCCACCCCAACCTCGTAGCCGAACGGCGCTTCGCCCGAGTGAGCTCCAGGGCCCTGGTGTCCAGGCGGAAGAACTGTTCCAGCTCCCCGGGTGAGGGTTCCGTGGCGAACCGGCCGTAGCGGGCCTCTTGCTCAGCAGACAGGTATTCAACAGGCATGGCCAGGAACGTAGAGCCCGCTGACCAGGCAAAACGGGCACGTCACCGAACCGGAATCAAGATCGCTCCGCTACCGCTAATTTCCGTTCGGATACTCCCCGAGGGCCAATGCCCACGGCAATTCCTTCTTGAACGACCTCGGGGGTGCACCGGCCAGGTCTCCGCGCTCAGACGGCCGGGGACGGGCGGCGTCGTGTACGGCGCGATGGCCGTCCAGGCCATGTCGGCGGTGCTCCCGGGAAGTCCCGCGATGGTGGAGTACTCGCCCGCGCCTGGTGGCCCCGTTGACGTCGAAGTCGACCTTCGCTCCGCGGCGTCATACAGGTCAACAGACCGGCTTGGAAATCATCGCGGTGATGTAGAGCAGCCTCGGGATCCGGCCGGAGATTTGGGTCGTGCGTGCACGAACCGAAAGGAATACACGCGGGAATTTTCACTCCTGCGCTGATGTCGGTCATGATGTCCACGCTCCCATGATCCCCGCGGTGCCGACGGCGCGGCGTTCTCGCAGCCCTGGGTCCGGCCATGAACCACTCGACTTCAGATGTCTGAGGAAAGAACGGTGAGCTCCCCCATGCACCGGGTGGCGATTCTCGTCTACGACGGGGTCAAACTGCTGGACGTCTCCGGTCCCGCCGAGGTGTTCGCCGAGGCCAATCGGCTCGGCGCCGACTACCGGATCGCCCTGCTGTCGGTGACCGGCACCGACGTCACCTCGTCGGTCGGCATCAGGATCGCTGTCGACGGCAGCCCTGACTCGGAGCCCGCGCCGGACACGTTCCTGGTGCCGGGCGGGGACATCTATCCGAGGACTCCCCTCACCCGCGCGCTGGTCGAGGCCACGAGGGCGTTGGTGGTCCGCGCGGACCGGGTCGCGTCCATCTGCTCCGGAGCGTTCGTGCTGGCCGCCACCGGCCATCTGGACGGCAAGCGCGCCACCACCCACTGGAAGATCGCGGGCGAGCTCGCGAAGCGGTACCCGAAGGCCCGCGTCGAGCCCGACGCCATCTACGTGCGCGACGGCGCCACGTACACGTCGGCGGGGGTCACCGCCGGCATCGACCTGGCGCTGGCTCTCGTCGAGGAGGATCACGGCGCCGACATGAGCCGGGACGCCGCCCGCTCCTTGGTGGTCTACCTGCAGCGCGCGGGCGGCCAGTCGCAGTTCTCCGCCCCGCTCCAGGGCCCGCCGCCGCGGACTCCCGCCCTGCGCAGAGTCGTCGACCTGGTGACGGCTGATCCCGCGGGCCATCACTCCCTCGGTGAGCTGGCCCGCCATCTCAACCTCAGCCCGCGGCACCTCACGCGGCTCTTCCAGGAGGAGCTGTCCACCACGCCGGCCCGGTTCGTCGAGTCGATCCGGTTCGACATCGCCAAGGCCCTCCTGGACCAAGGGCACACCGCGACACAGGCAGCGTCCCTGGCCGGATTCCCGAACTACGAGAGCCTCCGACGTGTCTTCGCGCGAGAGCTGTCCATCAGCCCCGCCGCCTACCGGCGCCGCTTCGGTACCGCCCGCCGCGCCCAAGCGGAGGGGTGACGCGGGCACCGACGTCGGCGGAAGCAGCGGCGCGTGAGGGCGAGATCGGCCAATGTGGTTGACGATTGAACAAGATGGTTTAGGATTCATTCATCGCGCCGGTGATCGCCGCCGTGTCGCACAGAGCCGTCACCACGGGCCCTGCGCACCACCTTGACGTGCCGCCGTGACGCATCTGCACGCAATCCCAGAATCGGAGACGACTTCGATGACCACCCCAGTCCGCCTCGCCGTCATCTACTACTCCTCCACCGGCTTCTCCGCCGAGATCGCCAAGGAGATCGCGGAGACCGCCGAGAAGGCGGGCGCCGAGGTGCGCCTGCTGAAGGCCGCCGAGCTGGCGCCCGAGGCCGCCGTCGCCTCCAACGAGGCCTGGGCCGCCCACGCCGCGGCGAGCGCGGGCATTCCCGAGGCCACGCCCGCCGACGTCGAATGGGCGGACGCGATCATCTTCGGCACCCCCACCCGCTTCGGAAACATCTCCTCCCAGCTGAAGCAGTTCATCGACACCCTGGGCGGCCTGTGGTTCCAGGGCAAGCTGGCCAACAAGGTCTACAGCGGCTTCGTGACGACCGCCACCGCGCACGGCGGCCAGGAGTCCACGCTGCTCGCCCTGTACAACTCCATCCACCACTTCGGCGGAATCGTCGTGGCCCCCGGCTACACCGACCCGGTGAAGTTCGTGGACGGCAACCCCTACGGCACGTCGCACGTCGACGCCCAGGGCGCCAACCCGGTCGGCGAGGAGACCCGCAACGCCGCCCGACACCAGGCCGAGCGCGTGATTCAGGTCGCCGCCGCCCTGAAGGCCGGCCTCGCCTGATCCACCCTTGAGGGCTGCCGCTCGCGGCAGGCCCGGCCGTGAGCGGGCGAGAGCGGCCGAGGAGTCCACGGACCGCGTCGTCCTCCCCGTCACCTGAAGCCCGGCAGCTCGTCCGCTGCCGGGCTCGCGGTGCGAAATCGTACGCCGGCGCGAAAGCGTTCGATCGCCTCGCCCGCCTGGTCGCCGACCACAAGGCCGGCCGGCCACGAGACCGCGGGGCGGTACGGCGCCTCCTCGGCCGTGTGCCACAGGAGGCGGTGCGCACCGCGCCCTTCCCGCTCTCCGTTGCACGGTCCCGGGAACACGACTGGGTGCCGACATTCCTCGTCACCGGCGCGCGAAACGCCGCGCAGCACCGCAGGGAACCTGTGGATCCCGCCGACCGCAATCAGCTCCGGCCCGCTCACCAAGGACGTGACACACTCCCCCGCACCCCGCTGCCTGGACGAGTGCCTCAAGAGCGAGGAGAAGGCACCCGACCAGGTGACGAAGGTCGCTGCGGAGCGCTGCAGGGTCGCTGACTCGTCAGCCGATGCGCAGGTCGGCGATGAGTCCCTCGCGCAGGCGGAAGGTCATGGGACCGACGCCGTTGTACCTGTTGCTGGTGACCTTGAGCGTGACGACATAACTGTCGGGATCGGGACCGGCCACTGCGTCGATCAGTTCGAAGTGGGCCTGGACACCGATGTTGTCGGTGCGGTCCCAGTCGCGCACGCCGTCCCGTCCGCGGAATATGCGCCCCCAGTCGTTCAGTTGGGCGTCGTCGGTGAAGGCCGCAGCGAAAGCCTCGCTGTCGCCGCGGTTGGTGGCGTCGATGAACGCGCCGATGGCGGTAGGGACGTCGACTGCGGTCATGGATTGCTCCCTCGCGGGTGAAGTCGCCGATGGTGACAAGCATGCTCGATGCAGTCGGTGATCTCCCCGCGCCGACATCCGGCGAGCAGTGCTCGGACCTGCGGTCCCGGGACGGTGAGGCGGTGGCGCAGGGCTCGACCTGGCTCCCCAGGCTGTTCCTTCCCCGTGCGCGTCGTCGCAAGAGGCCTCCGCGCCTGTGTGACGAGCCGGAGCGACTCCCGCAAGCCGCCCCGGCTGATTGCGCCGTCGCCTTCACGACGGTGGTGGCTTCGGCGGCCCGTGTCGCCGCCGGTGTCACTGTCGAGGTCAGCTGCCGACGGGGTACCGGCTGGTGGTCGCGACGCGGTTGAAGGCGTTCATCACGGTCGCCAGCCAGGCGATTGCCGAGACCTGGTCTGCGGTGAGTACGGCAGCTGCGGCGTTGTAGTCCTCGTCGCTGACGTGTCCGTCCGGCACACGGGTGATCGCCTCGGTCAGGCGAAGGGCGGCGCGATCGGTCTCGGAGAAGTAGTCGGTTTCTCCCCATGCGGGCAGCACGGCGATCCGGTCGGGGTTCTCGCCCTTCTTGAGGGCGTCGCGGGTGTGCATGCGCAGGCAGAACGCGCAGCCGTTGATCTGGGAGGTGCGGATCCTCAGCAGCTCGACCAGGAGCGGGTCGAGGCCCGCTGCGGCGGTGGCCTTCTCCACCTCCGCCGACAGGGCGATGAGGGCCTTGTAAGGGGCCGGGTGCTGCTTGCCGATGTTGACGCGCTGGGGGTTGGTCATGGTTCCTTCGATCCTTTGCGTGGTCCGCGCCGTGCCCTTGGGGCACTGCACGTCTTGGTGGCGGATGGTGTGCGGTCTGGCAGGGGCAGAGCTCGTGAAGAGTACGGCCGCCCGCTGCGGCCGCGGGCTATGAGCTCGGGTCGTCGACCTTGAGCTTGTCTCCGGTGTCGGAGACGAAGACGACCAGAAGCTTGGCCGGCTTGGTTTGGCTGGTGTTCTCGGTGAGGACGTGGTGTGCGCCTGGCTGCTCGACCCAGTTCTCACCCTGGTGGTAGGTGGTCACGGGCTTGTCATCGACCTTGCTGCGCACGGTGCCGTCCAGGACGTAGGCGTAGACAAATGCCTGGCCGTGCCGGTGCGGCATGGCGCGCGTGCCGGGCGCGAAGTCGAGGACCGCTGAGGTGAAGGTCTTGCCCTGCACATCCGGGAGTGGCCGCTGGAGCAGCGGTTGGAAGGTTTCCGAGGGGCGCGTCGAGGCCGAGGCCGTCGTCGCTACCTTTGCGTGGGCGGGCTCGTCGGAGGTCGAGCAGGCCGCGGCCGTAGTCAGCGTGGCGACGGCCAGGAGCCCGGCGGCGATTCGCGCAACGATCACGATTGGGCTCCTGACTCAGTCTTCCGTGACGCGGATGATCGTCTTGCCCGGGATACGCATGCCGGGGGCGAAAGCGGCAGGTGCTTCGGCGAGCGGCCGCACGGCACCGACGACCGGCTTGAGCCGGCCATCCCTCAGCCGCGTGGCCAGATCGGCCAGCCGGGCGCGGTCGGGTTCGACGACGAAGAAGACCGCTCGCCCGTCCTTGGGCTGGACCTTGGGCGGCATGGCGATGCTGACCAGCGTGCCACCGGCCCGGATCAGGGCGGCCGAACGGTCGAGGATGTCGCCGCCGATCACGTCCAGCACGACGTCGACCTCGCCGACGTCCTCCAGCCTCTCGGCCTGCAGGTCGACGAAGGTGTCGACGCCGAGGGCGAGTGCTTCGTCCCGAGCGGAGGCCCGGCCGGTGCCGATGACCCGGGCGCCGGCCTCGCGGGCGAGCTGGACCGCCATCGAGCCCACACCGCCCGCGACACCATGGATCAGGACGGTCTGGCCCGTGGTGAGGCGGCCGTGATCGAACAGGCCCTGCCAGGCGGTCAGCCCGGAGATGGGCAGCGCGGCGGCCGCGGCGTGGTCGATGTCCGCCGGCAGCGGGGCGAGGTTACGGGCCTCCACCGCGGTGTATTCGGCCAGCGTGCCGTTACGGGTCCAGTCGGCCAGACCGAACACCCGCTGTCCGACGCTCAGGCCGGTGGTGCCGTACCCCAGCTCCACGACCACACCGGACAGCTCGTGCCCGGGCACGCTCGGCGTCCGGTCGCGGCCGGCGCGATCGGTCCACGTTGCGGGCCAGTCCAGCTCGCCGGGGGTGAAGCCGGCGGCGTGCACCCGCACGACGACGTCGTTCTCGGCAGCATGAGGGTAGGGCATGTCCGTCAGGGACAACCCGGCAAGACCGGCGTTGCGGTCTCGCACAATGATGGCTTGCATACAGGTCCTTGGTCCTTCCCGGGGAGGGGCGACCGAGCGCACAGCCTCTCGCGCGGGGCTCGTAGTGGGTGCAGGTGAATGCGTGCCGTTCTGCATGCTCGATCTCACCTGCTCTCGTGTGTTCCGTCGTCGCCTGTTGTGCGTTCTCAGCAGGGAGACGAGGTGGCCCCTCCGGGTGTGACAGCTCAGACCCGCACGAGTTTCTCGGGGTTGATGACCCTGCGGTACGCGGTGATCAGACCGTCGGTGATCTGAACCGTGTCGACGGAGTAGACCCGGTCTTCCCGGCGGAACACGAGGGAGAGCTCGCCGCCGACCTCGGCGAAGTCGATGCGATCCGGGTGCCACTGCCGCCCCGTGCGCACCATGACCTCGGCGACGCGCTCGCCGCCGTGGATGAACTTGCGGGCCGCGGCGACCTTGCCGCCGCCGTCGGTGACGTAGACGGCGTCCGGATGCAGGAGCCTGACCAGGCCGGCCAGGTCCCCGGCCTCGTAGGCGGCGCGGAAGACCGTGAGGATGCGTTCGCGCTCCACCTTCGACGCCTGCGGCGCGGACTGCTTCGCCTTGGCCACCCGCCGTCGTGCCCGCGAGGCGAGCTGCCGGGCAGCCGGCACGGAGACGTCCAGCACTTCGGCGATCCGGCCGAACTCGACACCGAAGACGTCGTGCAGGACGAAGGCCACCCGCTCCGGCGGGCTCAGCTCTTCCATGATCAGCAGCATCGCCGAACTGACGGACTCGTCGACGAGTACCGGTAGTGACGCGTCCGGCCCCGTCAGCAGCGGCTCCGGCAGCCACGGCCCGACATAGGTCTCCCGGCGGAAACGGGCACTCTTGAGAATGTCGTACGACCGTCGCGCGGCCACCGTCACCAACCAGGCCCGCAAGTCACCGATGTCCCGCAGATCCGCTCCGGCCGCCCGCAGCCACACGTCCTGGGTCACATCCTCGGCATCGGCCACACTTCCCAGCAGCCGGTAGGCCACACCGAAGACCGCGGGCCGGTGCCTCTCCCACTCGGCTCCGAGCGGGTCCTCCCGTTCGGACCGTCCGTTCCCGTGCCCGTGCCCGTCACCCATGCTGATCTCAACCCTCTCCGGCCTGCGCCCTTATGGCGTTTCCATCATCAGCTCGGCCAGGGTGCACCGATGATGCGCTCGACCGTGGTGGTGCGACGGAAGCCGGGAACGAAATGCTCCAGCACATCCGAATTCACGGTTCCGTTCGTGGTCTCCGGGCGGTACTTGAGTCCGTCGACGAAGGCCTGCAGGAACTCGTTCTTGAAGTCGCCCCGCGGATGGACGGCGATGATCTCATCCACCTGGCCGCGATCCAACTCGTCCAGGCCCAGGCCGAGCACGTCGGTCACAACCCCGTAATTCGTGATGGCGATCTCAGGGCCCATACGCCCGGGAATCCCCGGGGTCGTGTGCAGCGCGATCGCCGTCCACACCACGTCGGCGGCCGTGTCGGGGAAACCGCGGTCGAGCATGAACTGACGTGCGTGGTCTGCTCCATCGACCTCGAATCGCTGCTCTACGTCGGAGAACGGCGTCAGGAGGCCGGTGTCGTGAAACATGGCGGACAGGTAGAGAAGCTCGGGGTCGGGCTCCACACCGAGCCTGCGCGCATGAAGGACGCCGAAGACGAAAACGCGTCGGGAGTGATGGTAGATGAGGGGGCTGGTCATCTTCTGCATGAGGCGGGTGGCTTCGGCGACCACCGCCGTCTCAGGAATTTCTACCCCCGCGATGATGTCGCTCATGACCTCTGGGCCTTCCGGAATCGTGTGCTTCGCACGGACCGTGTGTCCGTCTTCCACACTGCAACCACTCGGTGTCCGGCGCCGCCTCGGTCCGGCCATGAGTCACCCGAATTCGGACAGGCGGGCAGAGGGCGTGTGGGCTCTGCCACGCGTCAGGCCACGCTCCCAGCGAGGGCGTGGGCTCGCTCCGACGCCCCGTCCAAGGCGGTCCAGTGGTCCTTGCGACGGTTTCAGCGATGGGCGCCGTCGCAAGAAGTCCGGTTCGAGGTGGCGGACCCACGAGGGCTCGGCACACGCACCGAAGACAGCAACGCACTCGCGGTCGCGTTCATCCCCACGATCATTGCGGCAGCGACTGTCGTGTACGCCCAGATCCTGTTCCGCTTGGCCCGCCGAGCCGGGCCAGTGAGCAAGTAGGGGGGCGTTCGGACCGCGGGGTGCTCTGCAGGGGGATGGCGGCGAGCAAGGCGGGCACGGTCGGGGTCACCGCCCGCAGGCCCGTGACGGCGACCAGTTGACCCAAGTGGGGCATGTCCGCGTCACGGGCGACAGCGGCGGCGCCCGGGATGCGCCGCAGCGGACCGAGTGGCGGCAGCGATCCTGCCTGCGCAGTCCAGCCTGCATGTGATGCCGATGCGGTGGAAGGGGCGAGCCAACAGGCCATGTGCCCGCGAAGCCGTGGCGTGGCGGCTCTCGACGGCAGGGGTGAGGCTGGAAGGACAGTGGACGGAGGGGCGGCGGAGAGATTTCGGGAGGTGCCATGACTGGTGCGGACATGCGTCGGCCGATCGTGGTGGGGCTCGCCCGGGACCTCTCGAAGCGGCCGGCCCTTACCCGGGCCGCCGACGGGATGAAGTCTCGTGACCTGCCCCTGCCGCCCGTCCACACCGGAAGTGAGTTGGCCGGCGCACACCGGTCGGGCGAAGCGCGGCCGTCCTGGGAGGAGTGGAACCGGGCGCTGCACGGCCTGGGCGATCAGGTACTCGAGGAGGCGGTCGCCTCGTCGAGTCCCGGCGCCCGGCCCTGGAGGCGTCGACGCTGCCGGCGGGAGCAGAGGCGGCATGGTTCCTGGGCGACGAGGCACCAGGGCGCCGCCCTGGTCGTGGCGGGCTCCCGGCACCACAGTCGGTGGCGGGAGCTTTCCTCCGCCTCCGTGGCCCTCCACTCACCGCCCACCCTCCCTGCCCGATCACGGTCGTACCGGAGCCGCAACACATGACCCAGCAGCCCGCGTACTTCGTCGGCGTCGACGGCGGCCCGCATACGGCCGCGGCAAAGGATGTGGCCTTCCACGAGGCCCTGCGCGGAACACTCCTGCGAGCCCTGTACGTGTGGCATCCGCCGCCCCTCGGCGTCCTCGGCGAGGCAGCCGCAGTCCGGGAGTGCCGCCCGGTGCTCGCCAAGACGGTCGCGGGCCGCACCGCGACGCCACCGCGAGTGAACCCGCACCACGAGGTCCTGCGCGGACACCCGGTGCAGATCCTGACGGAGGCCTCGGAACACGCCCTGGGCCCGTTCGTGGGAACCGGGGGGCAGGGACGGTCCACCCGTATGCTGCACCCGGTCGGCCACGGGGTACCGCACCACGACCGCTGCCCCGTCACCACGGTCCTGGCGTGAGGCCGCGAACGGCCCGGGACCTGCCTCCCGGACGGCCCTGTCGTACCCGGCCGGCCCGCCACACGATGGGAAAGCGCCACCGGTCATGAGCGGCGAACAGGCAAGCACGGACCCGTTGCCCCCGGACGGAGGGCGGGACGAGGCGGTCGGTGCCACGTCCGGTTCCAGCCCGCGTCCCCCGGTACCGGCCCTCCCGGCCGGTGAGGTCTTCACCGCGCTGGGCACGTCACGGCGCGGCCTGCCGACGGCTCGGGCACGGGCCACGCTGGAGAGGTGCGGGGCCAACGAACTGCCGCGCGCGGGGCGGCGCGCCGTGTGGCGCCAGTTGGGGGCCCAGTTCACGGACCTCTTCGCGGTGGTGCTGATCGTCGCCTCGGGGATCACCTTCCTGGCGTACGCGCTGGAGGAACCACGCGAGGTGGGCACCCTGCAGCTGGCGGTGGCCATCCTGGGGGTCGTGGTGCTGAACGCCGGGATCGGTTTCGCGCAGGAGTACTCGGCCGAGCGGACGGCTGAAGCGCTGGAGGCGATGGTGCCCCACACCTGCCGGGTGCTGCGCGGCGGTGAACGGCTGGAGGTGCCCGCCCGGGAGCTGGTGCCGGGTGACGTGGTGGTGCTGGAGGCCGGGGACGCCGTGTCGGCGGACTGCCGGGTGGTCGAGGCCCACGAGCTGGCCGTGAACAACGCGCCGCTGACCGGGGAGAGCAACGCCGTGGACCGTACGGCCGACCCGGTGGCCACCGGACCGCCGTTGGAGGCCCGCAACTGCGTGTTCATGGGGACCGACGTCGTCGCCGGGTCCGGCCGGGCCGTCGTCTTCGCCACCGGCGCGGCGACCGAGTTCGGGCGTATCTACCGGCTCGCCGCGGCCGCCCCGCGGCAGAAGACCCCGCTGCAGCTGCAGGTGGCCTCGATGGCGCGACGGGTGGCGGGGGCCGCCCTGGCGATCGGCGCCCTGATGTTCGCCGTGCGACTGCCCACCGGGGAGTCCCCGGTGACCCTGTTCGTGTTCGCACTGGGTGTGATGGTGGCACTGGTGCCGGAAGGGCTGCCCGCCACGCTGTCGGTGTCACTGGCCATCGGCGTCCGGCGGATGGCACGCCGCCATGCCCTGATCAAACAGCTGCTGGCCGTGGAGGCGCTCGGGTCGACCACGGTCGTGTGCACCGACAAGACCGGGACGCTCACCCAGGCGGAGATGACCGTCACCCAGGTGTGGGCGGGAGATGCGCCGCACTCCGTGAGCGGTGTGGGGTACGAGCCGAGCGGCGAGGTCGCCGACGTGACGCCGATACGCGAGGTGCTGCGGGTGGCGGGCCTGTGCAGCAACGCCCGGTTGGTTCCCCCCACGGGCCCTCGGGAGCACTGGCGGGTGCTCGGTGACACCACGGAGGGAGCGCTGCTCGTCGCGGCGGCCAAGGCCGGACTCGATCTGGGTGCGGAGGAGGCGGCGGCGCCGCGAGTGACGGAGTTCCCCTTCGACTCGGCCCGCAAGTTGATGACCACGGTGCACAAGACCGGCGCGGGCTATCAGGCGTGCGTCAAGGGGGCGCCCGGAGAGCTGCTGGCGCGGTGCACGGAAGTGGAGTGGGACGGGCGGCGTGGGCCGCTGAGCGGAGCGGACCGGGCCGCGGTCGTCGCGGCGAGTGACGCGCTGGCGTCGCAGGGGCTGCGGGTGCTGGCCGTCGCGCGGCGGGAGCTGGACGGGCCCCGGCCGGCGCAGGAGGAGGCCGAGTCGGCGCTGACCCTGCTGGGACTGGTCGGCATGCTGGATCCGCCACGTCCGGAGGTCACCGACGCGGTCGCCACCTGCCGCCGGGCCGGCATCCGGATCGTCATGGTCACCGGCGACCACCCGCTGACCGGGGAAGCCGTGGCCCGCCGCGTGGGAATCGTACGGCGGCCCGATCCGGTCGTGGCGACGGGCGCCCGGCTCGACGCGATGGACGACGAGGCGCTCGACGCGCTGCTCGCCCAGCCGTCCGAGCTGCTGCTGTGCCGGGTCAGCCCGGAGCACAAGATGCGTGTGGTCACCGCCTTCCAACGGCGTGGAGAGGTGGTTGCGGTCACCGGGGACGGCGCCAACGACGCCCCGGCGCTCAAACACGCGGACATCGGCGTGGCGATGGGTGCCTCGGGGACCGACGTGGCCCGGGAGGCGGCCTCGATGGTGCTGCTGGACGACTCGTTCGCGTCGATCGCGAGGGCGGTGCGGCTCGGCCGGGCCGTCTACCAGAACATCCGTAAGTTCCTCGTCTACCTCTTCAGCCACAACATCGGGGAGCTGGTCCCGATCCTGGCGGCGACCTTCGCCGGTTTCCCGCTGGTGCCCATCAGCGCGGTGCAGATCCTGGCGATCGACCTGGGCTCCGATGTACTGCCCGCCCTGGCCCTGGGAGCCGAACCGCCGGAGCCCGACGTGATGGAACGCCCGCCGCGCTCACGACGGGAACGGCTGTTTTCGGCCCCCGTGGTGGGACGGATCCTGTTCCTCGGGGGCATCCAGGCGGTGTGCGTCACCGCCGTCTTCTTCTGGCACATCGATGCCTCGGGCATTCCCTTCGACGACTTCACCAAGGACACGCCCGCCTACCAAGAGGCGATCACCATGGTCCAGGCCGGGATCGTGCTCAGCCAGTTCTTCAACGCGCTCGCCGTGCGCACCGACCGCCAGAGCATCCTGAAGGTGGGACTGCTGTCCAATCCGGCCCTGCTGGCGGCGGGCGGTTTCGGCGTCGCCCTCATGGCCGCCATCAGCTATCTGCCGCCGCTGCAGGCCGTCTTCAACACCGCCCCGCTCGACGCCGCCGACTGGGCGGTCCTCACCGGGCTCGGCACCGTGCCTCTGCTCGCGGACGAAGCCCGCAAAGCCTGGCTGCGCCGCCGCGCCGAGCGCCAGAAGGAGGGAGCGCAACGATGAAGGTGATCGTCGTCGGCTGCGGTCGGGTGGGCGCCACGCTCGCCGGTCTGCTCGCCTCGGAGGGGCACGACGTGCAGGTCGTCGACCGGCGTCCCCAAGCGGCCCGGCGGCTGCCCGACAGCCCGCGCATCCGCTTCCACGAGGGCAACGGCTTCAGTCGCGCCGTGCTCCAGAGCGCCGGCGTCGAGCACGCGGACGCGTTCGTCGCCGTCACCTCCGGGGACAACAGCAACATCGTCAGCGCACGCACGGCGAAGGAGACGTACCGCGTACCGATCGTCCTCGCCCGCATCTACGACCCCCGGCGCGCTGACATCTACCGCGAACTGGGCATCCCCACCATCGCCAGCGTCCGCTGGACCGTGCACCGGATCCACCAGATGCTGCTGCACCGCCACCTCAGTCCCGAACTCAGCTTCGGCAATGGGGAGACCCTGCTCGTCCGCTCGGAGGTGCCCGGTTACCTCACAGGGCGGCGGCTGACCGAGTTCGACGTCGACGGCGAGATCCGCGTCGTCGAGGTCACCCGCGCGGGCCGCTCCCTCATCCCCGCGCACAGCACGCCCGCGCAGGCCGGCGACCTGGTCACCTTCGCCGTCGCCGCCGGCGCGCTCGGCAGGCTGCGCGGCTTCCTCGACAAGGAGCTGGGGACGTGAACGTGATCATCGCCGGTGCGGGACGTCTCGGCACCCAGATCGCCCAGGTGCTCTCCGCGGCCCACAACGAGGTCACGCTGATCGATGTGGACGACGACCGCGTGGCCGAACTGGAGGGCCGCATCCCGGTGCACCTGGTCACCGGGGATGCCTGCGAGCCTGCCCTCCTGGAGCACGCCGGTGCGCTCACCGCCGACCTGGTCATCGCCACCACCGGGGACGACGAGGACAACCTCGTGATCAGCCTGCTCGCCAAACGGCAGTTCTCGGTGCCCCGTGTGGCCGCTCGGGTCAACGACACGGACAACGCCTGGCTGTTCGACGCACGCTGGGGCGTCGACGTCGCGGTCCCCGCCGCCACGCCCCTGGTGTCCCTCATCGAGGAGGCCACCGGGGCCACCGACACGGTCGCCCTGCTGCGGCTCAGCAAGGCCGGCGTCGACGTCATCGAAACGGCGATCACACCGCAGTCCAAGGCGGTGGGCAGAACCTTGGGCGACGTTGCGCTGCCCGAGGGAACGGTCGTCGCCACGATCGTCCGCGACGGGCAGCCGACCGTGCCGGATCCGGCGGTCCCGCTCCGGGCGGGCGACGAGATCCTTCTCGTCTCGCACTCCGCGACCGAGCAGGAGATTCACGCGGCGTTCCAGTGAAACGCACGCCCGGATGCGGGGTCCTCAACGTCCGGCGCGGCCCCGGTCGCCTCCCTCAGTGACCCTCCTCCGCTCCCCGCACGATCGCGACCGGGCAGTGGGCGTGGTGCAGCAGGGCCTGGCTGACCGACCCCATGAGCAGTCCGGCGAATCCCCCGCGCCCTCGCGCGCCGACCACCAGAAGCTGAGCGGACCGACTGGCGTCGATCAGTGCCTCCCGCGTGCCGCCGTGCACCACCCGGTACTCCACCGCCACCCCCGGGAAGCGCTCCTGACGGCCGGCGAGCGCCTCGTGCAGCAGTCGCTCCTCCGCCTGGGCCAGCGCGCCCGGAGGGTTCGCGTACGGCATCGACGGGTCCTGTGGTGCGGGCATCGGCGCGTTCCACGTGGTCCAGGCGTGCAGCGCCGCCAAGGGCGCACTCCGCAGGGCGGCCTCGGCGAAGGCGAAATCGACGGCCTTCTGCCCCGCGGCCGAGCCGTCGACGCCCAGCAGGATCGGGCCGTCGTCGCGAGGCCGGTCACGCACCACCAGTACCGGACAGCGGCCGTGCGCCGCCAGATGGACCGCCGTCGACCCCACCAGCAGCCCGACGAACCCGCCCATGCCCCGGGAACCGACCACCACGAGTTCCGCGCCGCGCGACTGCGCCTCCAGCACGGTCAACGGCTCACCGGTGACGACGACGTGACGGACGTCGACGTCCGGCGCTCCGGTCCGCGCCCGCTCCACCGCCTCGGCCACCAGGCGGTCGACCTCGTTCTGCGGCCCGTCCTCCGGCGGTCCCGGCGCCGACCGCCCCAAGGGCACATGCGTCGCGGGCCAGACCACCGCGTGCACCACCCGCAGCCCCGCCCCGCGCAACCGCGCCTCCCGTGCGGCCACCTCCACCGCGGCAAGGCTCGACGCCGAACCGTCAACGCCGACGACCACGAGACCACTCACCATGCCTCCCACAAGAATGCCGTTGCCTCTCACCTCCAGGTTCACCCAGCCCACGCCCCTCTGCCGAACGCTCCTGCGGGCCCCGGGAAGGGCCCTGTCCCTTCACGGGGTAGGAACACCGAAAGCCAGTGGCACCGCAGGGCACGGACCCGGTGCCGGGTGCCGATGGCCTCCGTGCCCACCCGCCGGGCGGCGGCGCGGGGCCGGTGTCCTCACGAGCGCGCTCGGCCTTCTGCCCGCAGGCCGCACCAATCGATCGATGCGAAACTGAGCCGTAGGTGGACGGCGTTACCAGGAGGCAGCCGTGAGCGACTTCGAGCACAGCTCCGGGGAGAGGGATGCCCGCCGCACCACGCCGGGCCGCCCCTGGACACCCGCCGAAGAGCAGCGCAAGGACGCGTTGCGCCGCTATCTCGGGGCAGTGGCCGCCGTCGCGTCGGCGAGGAGCGCCGAGGAGTCGGAGCGTGCTCTTGGCGGAGAGAGGTCGGAACCGCCGGTCACCGTCTCGCCCGGGCCGCCCGTCCAGGAGCCGACTGTTCTGCGGGTGCGGGACGTCATGCGGGTTCCGGCGGTCTCGGTCCCCGGCGACATGCCGTTCCTGGACGTGGCCCACACACTCGCCCGCGAGCAGGTGAGCGCCGTACCGGTGGTCGACGCCGACGACCACGTGATCGGCGTCGTCTCGGAGTCGGACCTGCTGGCCAAGGCCGCCGTCATGGCGGAACCGCACCGGCACGGACCCGTGGGCAGGCTGAGGCGGCACCGCCTGTACGAGAAGAGCCACGGCGACACGGCGGCGACACTGATGACCTTCCCGCCGGTCACGGTCCACCCGGCGGAGCGCGTGGCGGACGCCGCGTGGACCGCCGCCCACGCTCGGCTGAAGCGACTCCCCGTGACCGACTATCGCGGTCGGCTCGTCGGTGTGGTGAGTCGGCGAGACCTGCTGCGTGCCCTCATCCGTGACGACGCCGACATCCGGGCCGAGGTCGAGTCGCTGGTGGGTCGGTACGTGCCGGACCCGCGCGCCGTCGAGGTCACGGTGGAGAACGGCGCGGTCACCATCAAGGGGCGACTGGACAAGGCCGTCGTCCCTGAACTGCTCGCATCGGTGCGGGAGATCGATGACGTCATCGATGTCGTCGACGACGTCGAGGCGGTCTGAGCCGACACCGCCCACGGCATGCTGCCCGAGGTGTCGTCGTCCTCGATGCGGACGCCGGACACCGGGCGAGCGACGCCGCTCAGCTGCGCTGGATGCCGCACCAAGTCTCACCGCTGCCAGCTCGCGGCCGGCAGGCGGGTCACTCTCGCTGCAGCATGACTTTGAGGGCGCCGGTGGTGGGGCCGCCTGCGAACACCTCGTAGGCCTCCTCCATCCGATCGAGTGCCAGGGTGTGGGTGACCAGCTGGGAGACGTGCAGGCGTCCGTACCTCACCAGCTCCAGCAGCCAGGGTGTCGAGGATGTGTCCACCTGGCCCGTGCTGATCATCAAGTTCTTGCGCCACAGGGATTCGAGATGCAGTGTCACCGGTTTGCCATGGGTACCGATGATGGCGATGTGTCCCCCCGTGCGGACGGAGCGGGTGCACAGCGCGAAGCCCTCCGGTTCCCCCGACGCCTCGATGACCACGTCGGCTCCCGGCCCTTCGGACAGTTCGGCGATCATCGTCCCCGGAAGTTCCGCGGCATCGGCACCCACACGGAGTGCGGCCTCCAGCCGGGCGGTGGACAGGTCCACCACGATGATCCGGCGGGGCGAGTAGAGACGTGCCACGGCCACGGCGGCGAGACCGACGGGACCCGCGCCCACCACGACGACGGTGTCGCCCGGTCCCACGTGTCCGTTGCGCACCCCCACCTCGTTGGCTGTGGGGAGGACTTCGGCGAGCAGCACGGCGTCCTCGATCGCCAGGGCACCGGGCCACCGTCGGGTGGAGTGGTCGGCGAAGGGGACCCGTACGAACTCGGCCTGTGTTCCGTTGATCAGGTTTCCCAGGATCCAGCCCCCGCCGCCCTGACACTGTCCGAACAGGCTGTGCCGGCAGAACTGGCAGCGGCCGCAGGCCGAGACGGACGAGACGATCACCTGATCGCCCGGAGTGACGGAGTGGACCTCACGGCCGACGCTCAGCACCTCACCGACCGCCTCGTGCCCGAGGACGGTTCCCGGCTTCACCTCGGGCAGGTCGCCGTGCAGGATGTGCAGATCGGTGCCGCAGACGGTGGTGGCGTCGACGCGCACGACGGCGTCGGCGGGGTCCTCGATCGCTGGATCCGCGACCGTGTCCCAGGAGATCTGCCCGGGGCCGTGGTAGACGAGGGCTCTCATGGTCACCCACTCCCTGGCTCGCTCGGCCGGCTGTCTCCACCGTCTCCCTGGAAGGGCGCCCGAGCAACCGCGCCCATCGGCTCGTTCCGACCCTCCAGGACCGTCCGGCGCTGCAGGCCACCGCCTCGGTTCGGTGTGACACTCGGCTGCTGCCGCCCCACAACGACCCACCGTCCGCCCCACCACCGACCCGTGGGCGGGCTGAAGCAGCGGCGTAGCAGGTACGTCGAATCCCCCGTCCTCCCGGGGTCGCATCCGTCGACGGGACCCGCCCCCACTCCGCCGGGGACTTCGTCCCCGGCGGAGACGAGTGGCCGCGGCCCCCATCGAGTGCTCGTCAGGAAGGACTGGCGCGGACTGGCACGCGTCCGGTGCCGTTGAGGGCTGACCGCCAGGTGGGCGAAGAAGCGACCCGCGTGGCCGACCAGGACCCATGCTCGATGCAGGGCTGATGCCTCCTTCCGGCGACCCGCGCTTCGCGAGGGCTGAGTGCCCGTCGAGGTAGGGCCCGGGGAACACTCAGGTCCTGGTCCGGGCGACCAGGCGGGCCGCTTGGAGCAGGCCGGACGCGCCGGCCATCCCGCGTTCGAGAACTTCTTCAGGACGTGCGCCGCGTTCGCGTACGGCTTGTGCGAAGTGCTGCATGTCCTTGCGCATCAGCGGGTCGAGGTGCTCGGCGAGTCCGGGGGTGATGTCCGTACCGAGAGCTCGCAGTGCCGCGCTGCCGCCGCTGCTCGCGCCGATGATCTCGATCAGCGGAGGCAGGTCGAGACCCACCTGGTCAGCCAGGGCCAGGACGTCTTCGGCGTTCTTCATGTTGGTGATGGTCAGCGCGTTGTTGAACAGCTTGGTGAGCTGTCCGCCTCCGACCGGTCCCATCAGCCGCACAGTGTCGCTGAAGGCTGCGAACACCGGGCGTGCGGCTTCGAAGGTGTCGGCGAGACCGCCGACGAATGTGGTCAACGTGCGGGCGCGAGCACCCGGTCCGCCGCCGCTGACTGGCGCGTCAAGATAGACCGCGCCCGCTGCGGCGACGTGTGCACCGATCCGCTCGGCCTCCCCGGGGTCGCCCGTGCCGTGGTTGACGACAATCGTGCCGGGGGCGATGTTCGCCAGCAGGTGCTGGTCGTCGAGCACATGCCACATGTCCGTGTCGTCACGCAGGCAGAGCGCGATCAGTTCGACGGAGGCCGCCAGGTCGGCCACAGTGCCGTGTACCACGTGCGGTACCGCCGCCACGGCGGACAGCGATGCCGGCCGTCGCGCCCATACGTGCAGGTCAAAACCGCTTTCACCTATGGCCTCGGCCATCGGCCCGCCCTGGTCACCGAGCCCGATGAAACCGACTCTCCTGATGCTCCTCATGGACCTGCCTCCTTCGTGATCTCCGTCGCGTCTCACGGCCGCGGTCATCGCAGGATGTCGAGGCCGAGGTCCCACAAGCGCTCGGCGTTGGCGGCATCGAGTGCATAGGTCGCCACCGCCGGCACGCCGAAGTCCGTAGGCCGTGAGATGACCTGCGGTGCTTCGTTGACATCCTCGAAGTAACGTCCGCCGATGCCTTCGGCCAAGGGAGAAGCGGCAAGGAAGACGGACGTGGCCGCGCCCTGTTCGATGGTCTTGCGGTAGGGCTCGGGAGTCTTCAGGCCGCCGGTGTGCCGCTGGAGGTTGGTGGCGATCGCCCCGGGGTGCAGCGCGTTCGCCCTGATGCCCTCGCTCGACCAGCGCCGGTCCGCCTCGACGGCCAGAAGGACTTCGGCGGTCTTGGACTGGCCGTAGGCGCCCAGCGCGTCGTAGGGGCGGAAGCGGTAGTCGAGGTCGTCGAAGACGACCGGGGAGAACAGGTGGCCGGCGGAGGACACGATCACCATGCGCGCACCGCCGGCGTCGGCGAGTGCGTCGTGCAGGCCCAGGGCCAAGGCGAAGTGTCCCAGGTAGTTGGTGGCGAACTGCTGCTCGTGGCCGCGCATGCCCCGCTCCAGATCGGGGAGCATCATGATTCCGGCATTGTTGACCAGGATGTGCAGGGGGCCGGCCCAGCCGGCGGCGAATGCGTTCACCGAGTCCAGGTCCGCCACGTCCACCCGAGCGACGTGGATCGCGTCGTTACCGGTCCTCGTACGCAGGTCTGCCGCGACCTGTTCTCCGGCGTCGGGACGCCGGACCGCAAGGGTGACGTCGGCACCGGCGGCCGCCAGCGCACGGGCGGTCTCGACTCCGATGCCGGAAGTGGCACCAGTGATCACGGCACGCTTGCCGGACAGGTCGGCGCCGTCGATCACCTCCGACGCGGTCGAGTGGCGGTCGAAGGGACTACGGAAGAGCTCAGACACGGGCGTTCCTCGGTCGGGATCTGCACACGGAAGCACGGTTGAACCAGCAAGCGACCAGTACGGACGAGAGCGCCGGCACCAGACCGTCCACGCGCCCTGCCGGGCGGTGGGAAGCCGGTCATCACCTGCATGCTGGTCGCGACCGTGCACTGCCACTGTGCGGCACTCGCCGCGGACCGCCCAGGACCTGCCGAGACTGGGACTGACAGGGCCACCCAGGCAGGGCAGCGCTTGCCTACCCTGGAACGCATGACGGACACAGGAGACCCGGGCCCGCTGGCCAGATACCTGCGCGCCCGCAGGGAACTCGTCCAGCCCGCCGCCGTGGGCATTCCCAGCACCGGCAATCGGCGCGTCCCAGGCCTGCGCCGGGAGGAAGTCGCCTTTCTCGCCGGTGTCAGCTCCGACTACTACGTGCGCCTGGAACAAGGCCGTGACCGGCACCCATCCGAACAGGTCCTCGACAGCCTCGCCCGCGCACTGCAGCTGGACGACGAAGCCACGGCCTACCTACTGCAGCTCGCCACGTCCAACAGCACCCGTCGTCGCCGTCCACGCAGAGCCGAGCGAGTCGGCGACGGCATCCGCTCCCTGATCGACACATGGCCACTTACCCCGGCGTACGTCCATGGAACTTACATGGACGTACTCGCCGCCAACCGCCTGGCCATCGCGCTCTCACCGTTCAACGCACCCGGCCGCAACAGCATCCTCGCGGCCTTCCTGGAACCGGAACAGCGCGCGCTGCATTCCGACTGGGAGGAGATGACCGCCCGAGTCGTGCCCTACCTGCGGTCCGTCGCCGGCCCGGACGTCGACGATCCGCGCCTGGTCGAGATCGTGGGTGAACTCTCCGTACGCAGTGAACGCTTCCGCGAGCTCTGGGCACGGCAGGACGTCAAACACAAGGCCACTGGCACCAGCCTGCTGCAACACCCTCAGGTCGGGCCGCTGGAGCTGCACTATGAGAAACTGCTGATCCCCGGCGCCGAGGGACAGACCCTCGTCACCTTCCACGCCCTCCCCGGCAGCGACTCGGAAGAACGTTTGCGTCTGCTCGCCTCCCTGGACGACTCCGCCCGCACGCGCGCGGACGCCGTGAGCATGGGCACGGACAGCTGATCCCGACCCCGAGGGGCATCGCGTGGCCACGGGCCTCAGCCCCGAGCGGCCACTTCGGTGCCCGGCGCTCTCCGGGCCACCGTCGCTCCGGCCGCGGACTCGGCGACGCAGGCCGGCCAAGCTCCGTGCAGGCAAGGGCCACGAGGATTTTCCCCCCTGCGGTGGTGGTCACCGGGGCGAGGCATTCGCCTCCGCAGATGCCCGCAGGGGCATGGGGTCACAAAGACTGGGCCGCCACGGCTGGACCATCGGAGGACGAACGCTCCCCATATCCCGTCAGCGCACGGAGGCGGCCGGCCCTGCCGGACACCTGCGGGCCTGACCGTTCCTCTAGTCCGGCTCCATGTAGGGACGGCGGAAGACCGGGGCCTGGCCCGTGCCCCACGGTCGTACGGCAGCCAGCGCTCGGGAGACGGCGGATTCCAACGGGCCACTGGTGTCGACCGCGACGGCCTCGGGCCACGGGTGCTCCCTGGCCGCCATGGCGGCGGCGACGTCGGGCCCGGCGTCGGACGGTCCCGGCGCGCGCGTTTCCAGTCGAGCCGCCGACACGTCGTGCGGCACGTGGCAGTGCAGAGCCACCAGGTCGGCGGTGGTGCGTTCCGCCATGCGCAGGGCGGCCTCGCGCTGGCCCGCGTCGGACCAGGTGGCGTCCAGGACGACGGACTCGCCGGTGGACAGCAGGGCGGCCGCACGGTCGAGCAGGGCGGCGTAGGTCCTCGCCGTCCACTCCGGTGTGTACAACCCCTCGCCGTAGCCGGCCGCCGCGGACTGCTCCGCGGGGATGCCCGCCAGCTCCTTGCGGAGGCGGTCGCTGCTGAGCAGCGTGACGCCGAGGCGGTCGGCCAGTGCCCCGGAGAGGGTGGACTTCCCGCTGCCGGGCAGCCCGCCGACGAGCGTCAGGCAGACGGCGCTGGTGCGCAGATGGCGCAGCGCCGTCGAGACGAGCCGCCGTGACGCCGTCTCCGCATCCGGCGCGCCCTGGCGTGCCTGGATCAGGGAGACTTTGGCGCGGACGAACGCGCGGTACGCCACGTAGTGGTGCCACAGGGACGGAGGGGCCGGGTCGCCGGAGTACTCGCAGTAACGGGCGAGGAAGTACGCCGCCGCCTCGGGCGCGCCGAGCTGTTCCAGGTCCATGGCGAGGAAGGCGGCGTCGTCGAGGCCGTCGACGTAGCGGAGACGGTCGTCGAACTCCAGGCAGTCCAGGACTCGGGGGCCGTCGTCGAGGCAGAAGATGTCATCGGCGAGCAGATCGCCATGGCCGTCGACC
The DNA here is from genome assembly GCF_015160875.1 of Streptomyces chromofuscus. Taxonomy (NCBI): domain Bacteria; kingdom Bacillati; phylum Actinomycetota; class Actinomycetes; order Kitasatosporales; family Streptomycetaceae; genus Streptomyces; species Streptomyces chromofuscus. Next base: position 285,751 of record NZ_CP063374.1, read on the forward strand.
ACCCGCCCTTGCTCGATGCGCGAGTCGAACAATCGCTCGCGGCCGGCGAGGAACCGGCGCACCAGCCGCTCGACCTCCCGCACCCCGTCCGGCATGAAGCCGTCCGCGGCCAGCGCGCCGACCTGCGCGAAGCCGGCCTCCCACCGTGACGACAGCGCGTCTCGCGTCCCCTGCTCGTCCACGTCACGGCCGCGGGGCGCCACCGTGTGCCACGCTGCGAGGTGCCGGGCGACGGCCCGCAGCGCCCCGTCGACGGCGGCCCCTTCGCGCACCAGCCGGGCAAGGCGGCGGTCCGACGGCATACGGCGCATCACCACGAGCGGTTCGGGCGTCTCCACGTCGGGGCTGCTGAGTCCGCCCAGGCCCAGGTAGACGTCGGGGGCGAAGCGGCGGTTGAGGGCGACTTCGCGTTCGCACGCGGCGCGGCGAGCCGTCAGCGTGGTGTAGTCCAGGAATCCCACATTCACCGGCTTCTTCAGCTTGTAGGCGCGGTCGCCGGCGAAGAGCACGATCGCGGTGTGGGTCTCACATACCTCCGCGCGCGCCGGCGGCTCACCGTCGTGCCCGGTCCGGAGTACGGACGCGTCGGCCCGGGTCACCGACCGGACGGATGTTCCGAAAGGGCCGGGCTCAGTCATGAGGAACGACCGCCACTGGGCCGCGCCGGTGGTGAATGGCGGCCTGCGCCCCACGCCACCCGGGTGGGGCGGCAAGCCCTGCCGGTGTTCGTGCCGGCCGACGACCAGCAGCTCGGGGCCCTCGGCCGCCCGTACGCGCGACAGGCCCGCAGTGAGCCTGCGCTTCGCCGCCTCGTCGCCGGCCCAGCGGGAGGCCGCCGGTGACGACTGGTTGCATGGCGGGGCCTCCGTCTCCTGCGAAGCTTGACATGACGCGGTGGACGACGTGCGCGCGACCGCCGGCGTGGAGGGTCCGGACATCGTCGGCGAACGAGGTGCGATCCCTCACTCGACCCTTCTTCATTCGAGAAGTACCCCAATCCACCCCACGGCGCATGTGGACCTGCGTACGAGGGCGACCAGGACGCGGGAGCAGCACGAGTCCCGCGCCGATCCGTTCGTCGTGAGGACCCGCAGGCGACTCGGCACACCGGTCTGCACCTGGTCGGGTCAACCACGCGGTACTGCATCACGCGCCGTTTCCGGTCGCCGACCGTGGTGGTGCTCGGGTCGGGAGCTGCAGGGGCCGGATGGGGCCGAGTGCTGGTCAGCAGGGACCTTCGGCCCAGTGACCGGGGACTGTCGCCGTCGGAAGGTGGGGTGGGAGAAACTTGTGGGGGACGCACCAGCGACAGCTGGAGGCCAGACCATGAGCACGCAGAACCCGCCGCACGCGTCCGGTCCTCACCGACCGCACAAGGCACCGCGCCCGCCCAAAGGCGCGAATCCACTGAGGCGTACGTCCGATCGTGTCGAAGCCTGGTGCTCCGCCCTGCTGCTCCTGGTGCTCGCCGTCGGACTGCCGTTGGCTTCGGTGAGCGCGGGCCTGGCTGCCCACGAGTCCACCATGCGCACCGTACAGATCCAGTCCGCGGACCGCCATCAGGTCACCGCACGGGTGATCTCGGCCCCTGACGCAGCGCCGGGCAGTGCCGCGGGCGAGCGACAGACGGTGCGGGTGAGCTGGACGGGGCAGGACGGTCGGCAGCAGACCGGAACCACGAAGGTGCCGCTTGACACGACCGCGGGTTCAACCGTGCGGATCTGGGTGGACCGGAAGGAAGCCGTGCAGGATCCGCCGATGCCGAAGGACAACGCGACGGCCACCGCCTGGCTGGCGGGCGGCATGACGGCGGTCGCCGTCTACGCCGGCTGCGCGGCTGGACGAAAGGGCGTGCGGCTGGTGCTGAACCGCTGGAGGTACGCGCAGTGGGACGCCGAATGGGACCTGGTGGAGCCCTTGTGGTCCGCGCGGTTCCACCGGTGAGTGGGCCGGCGGTCGTGGGACGGGTCCACGGGAGGTGACGCTGATGTCCGATGCGACGACCACTGATCTGTACGAGGTCACCATGGCGATGTCGTACCTGACGGAGGGGGTGACCGGCCCGGCGACCTTCAGTCTCTTCGTTCGCGACATGCCGCCCGGCCGGGGCTTCCTGGTGGCCGCCGGCCTGGAGTCGGCGCTTGACTTCCTCTCCGGGTACCGGATCACCCGCGAGGACGTCGAAGACTTCTCCTCGGCGCTGCGCCGGCCTCCCCGCGATCTCGAGCCGCTGCTCGGCACGGAGTTCACCGGCAAGGTCCGGGCGGTACCGGAAGGGCGGATCGTCCTGGCCGGAGAGCCGCTGCTGGAGGTGACCGCTCCGCTTCCGCAGGCACAGCTGGTCGAGACGTACGTACTCAACCAGGTCAACCACCAGACGACAATCGCCTCGAAGGCCGCCCGCTGCGTCCTGGCCGCGGCGGGACACCCGGTCGTGGATTTCTCCCTGCGACGCACCCACGGCCCCCAGGCAGGTTTCCAGGCCGCGCGGCTGAGCGGCATGGTCGGCTTCACCGGGACGAGCAACGTGGCCGCGGCCGCCGCCGAAGGACTTCCTGCCGTCGGCACGATGGCCCACTCGTACGTCGAGGCGTTCGCGGCGGAGGAGGACGCGTTCCGTGCGTTCGCCCGCTCCCATCCCGGTCCGGTGACGCTGCTGGTGGACACCTACGACACCGAGGAGGGCGTGCGCGTCGCGGCGCGTGTGCTCCGGGACCTCGACCGTGGGCCCGGCTCGGCCGTACGGCTGGACAGCGGCGACCTCGGTGCCCTGGCCCTGCGCGCGCGTGCCGTTCTCGACGCGGCCGGGCTGCCGGACGTCAGGATCATCGCCAGCGGCGGTCTCGACGAGTACTCCGTGGACGACCTGGTCCGCTCCGGAGTGCCGATCGACGTCTACGCCGTCGGCACCCGCGTCGGCGTCTCGGCCGACGCCCCGTTCCTGGATTCCGCCTACAAGCTGGTCGAGTACGACGGACGTCCGGTGATGAAGCTCTCCTCGGCCAAGGTGACCGCCCCCGGGCAGAAGCAGGTGTTCCGTTGCCCGGGATACGGCGATGTGATCGGCGTGCGTGACGAGCAGCCGCCCCGGCAAGGCGTGCCGCTGCTGGTGCCGGTGATGGAGCGGGGACGGCGAACCGTCGCGCGCTCCACTCTCGAGGAGAGCCGGAAGAGGTTCGCCGCGGACCTGGCCGAACTCCCTCCGGCGGCACGCAGGATCCGGGCGCCCGTCGCGCCCCGGGCGGTGACCTCCGGACACCTGACGCTGCTCACCGAACAGGTCCGGCGCCGTATCGAGGACGAGGTGCAGGCCTCGGCCGCGGTCCTGCGACACCGTGAGCGGAGCGCACCCGGAACACAGCGATCCGTACCGTGATGAGGAGGAACGCGATGCGGCATACCGTGGAATGGAAGGTCCGCCTCTACCTCTTCGAGGAAGACGGAACGACAAAGGCACGTGTGGTGCTGAACACCGGGACCAACGAGTTCACCGGGCACGGTGCCGCACACCGGAACCCCACAGACAGGGATGTGCCGGAAATCGGTGACGAGCTGGCGGCGGGCAGGGCGATGCACGATCTGGGCCGGCAATTGGTGGAGGTCGCAGAGCGTGACATCGACGGTGTGAGCCGGCCCGGTACGGGGCCCAGTACCCGCCCCGAGACCGCTTGGCCGTTGCCGGACAACATGCGAGGAGGATGACCATGACGCTGCCTGTCCGTCCTGGCAGGGGTGCTTTCCCGACGTGGGACCCCTTCCGCGAACTGGAGGAACTGCACAGCCGCATGGACCGGCTGATGCAGTCCGCCTTCCCCGCCGGCGGTGCGGGAGCGGCCGGAGCGTGGGCGCCGCTGGCCGACATCGAGGACACCGAGGACGCGTATCTGGTGGAGCTGGAACTTCCCGGCGTGGACAAGGACCAGATCACCGTCGAGGTGGCCGAGGGCGAGCTCGACATCCACGGTGAGATCAAGGAAAGGGAGCGCACGGGTGTGGTGAGGCGGCAGACTCGCCACATCGGGCAGTTCGACTACCGCACGAGCCTGCCACCGAACGCGGACACCGAACACGTCAGCGCCGATCTGACCAACGGCGTGCTCACCGTGCGCGTGCCGAAGGCAGAGAAGGGCAAATCGCACCGCATCGACATCGGTGGCTGACTCCACAGTGCCGTCACAGGGTCATGTGCCGTGGCCCGCGGCACGGGAGTCGTCCGAGGCGTCAAGAGCGCGCCGGTCGTGAGATCTGCCGCTGTCCGACTCCCGGCCGGGGCCGTCGGCTGTCTCATCCCTGCGTCGGCATGCCGTGCGTGGCACGTTGGGTTGGAGCATCATTCTCAGGAAAACGGTGGCGATCATGCGAGCTCAACTCGGCGATCAACTCGTTGTCGAAAGCCCTGCCACCGGCGCCATGAGGCGCGATGGCGAGATCGTGGGACTGCACCACGCGGACGGCACGCCGCCCTACGACGTGCGCTGGTCGGACACGGACGAAGTGACGCTCGTCTTTCCCGGGCCCGACGCGCACATCCGTCACATCGAGCACGAGCCCGGGGGTCCGCCCGTCGCTTCCAGGCCGGGCGTCGAGGTGACGGGCGGGCAGCGGAGTGCCGTGTCGGGCGAGACCCCACCGGGCAGGGCGCCCAACCCCGGTGACGTCGGCCGCCGCATCGCAGCCGAGCGCACACGCCGGGGACTCACCCGGGCCGAGACGGCCCGCCGCGCCGGGATGGCGCCGCAGTACCTGGCCTACCTCGAAGAACAGCCGGCCGACCCGACCGGTGGCAGTCTCATCGGCCTGGCTGCCGCACTGGGAACCAGCGTTGCGGCCCTGCGCGGCGGCGGCGCGGATGTGCCGCCCGGCCAAGGCCAGGCCATGCTTCATCCTCAGCTGCACAACCTCAGCTCCGACGAGTGCCGGGCCCTGCTTTCCACGCACGGCGTGGGGCGCGTCGCGGTCTGGACACCGGACGGCCCGGCGGTCGTTCCGGTCAACTACGAGGTCGTCGGCGACGCGATCGCCTTCCGGACCTCGCCTGACTCGGTACCGGCGAGGTCCGTGGGACGGGAAGTCGCCTTCGAGGTCGACCATGTGGATGAGGCAATGAGCCAGGGCTGGAGTGTCCTCGCCGTCGGACCCGCGACCGTGGTCACCGAGCCCGGTGTGGTGGGGAAACTGGTCGAGCGTGCCCACACCGAGCCGTGGCCCGGAGGTCGACGCGAGATGTGGGTGTCGATCGAGCCCACGCGCCTCACCGGACGCCGCATCATTCCGGCCGAGCAGTGAGCAGGAGGTCGGACAACACCCCCTGCAACCAGCGCGTCCGGCTCACCGCAGGCCCTCCGGCCGGGCGGAAGAAGTGGACTCGCCGGTGAGGTGGGGCTCGACGTCCACGACGCCCTCCACGGCGCGCACCAGGCGCACGGCGACCGAGATGAGCGAGGTGTCGCTGATGTGCCCGCGGAGGGTGACGACTCCCTCGTGCACGTTCACGTGGACGGCATGGCTGAAGGCCGGGAAGAGGTAGGAGACCACCGTGCGGCGGACCTCCTCCTCGATCTCCTCGTCCGGCCGCAGGAAGACCTTCAACAGATCCGAGCGGCTGACGATGCCCTGGAGCATGTCCAGGTCGTCCACCACGGGCAGCCGCTTGACACGCCGGACGGCCATGATCCTGGCCGCCTGGGCCAGAGTCACGTCGGGGTGGACCGTGATGGCGGGGGAACTCATGAGCTCCTCCGCCGTGACTCCCCCGGCCTTGGCGATGTCGGAGAGCCTTCGGTGCTGCTCGAACATGCTCGGATCGTTGTCGCGGAACTCCTCCTTGGGCAGCAGGTCGGCCTCGGAGACGACGCCGATGACGCGGCCTTCGCCTTCCAGCACCGGCATGGCGCTGACCTTCCACTGCTCCATGGTCCGGACGATCTCCTTGAAGGGCGCGTCGCGGCCCACCGCCACGACCGTCTGTGTCATGACATCACTCACGATGTGTGGGGTGTCACGCATGTCCAACCACCTCGTCTCGCAGACGTCAGGGCACCTCGCCCGCGCCGTAGGGTGCGTACAGGTCGAGCAGCCGCATCCGGGCGGACCTGAGCCGGCGCGCGACCACGCCCAGGACGTAGGAGCACAGCTCGTGGTCCAGCGCCGGGTCCTTCGCGCACATCTCGCGGACCGCCGCCGCGTCGAACTCGTAGGCACGCACCGGGCTGCTCGCCTCGGCTCCCAGGTGCCAGTGATGGGGAGGAACCAGCCAGGACCAGCCCAGCAGTCTTCCGGCACCGAGGGTCTCGATGACCGCCGCTTGCCTGCCCGGGACATGAAGGTCGAGAGCGACCGTGCCGGTGTGGATGATCCAGAAGCGGTCGGCCTTCCCTCCCTCGTTGAAGATGCGCTCGCCCGTCGCGAACGACACCTCACGAGCCAGCGACATGAGCTGCTCGCGATGCTCCTTGGTCAGGGCGCCGAAGACGCCGGGCCTCGTCACCACTGTGGCCTTCCCTTCGCCATGGCCTCGGGGGAAAGGGGGCGGGCTTCGTGTGCCGGTCACCGTCTCGCCGAGTGGGGCCGTGGTCTTCGTGGTCGTGTCGGCGATGGGCTCGCACCCAGCGTGTTCGTCTCCCCGTATGACTTCCACGATCGCCGCAAACGGGCGTGGTGCAACCGGGACCGGCGTCGGCTCCCGAGCCGGTCCACGTGTCACGGCGCCGGTCCACGTGTCGCGACGGGCCCGAGGCAGTGCGACCGTGGTCACAGGTGGTCTCGCGCGTTGCCGGGTGGGAAGGCGGTGGCGGACGATGGAGCTCCCGCTCGTCGTGGGTGTCGACGGATCGGATTCCAGCCTGCAGGCCGTGGACTGGGCGACGGACGAGGCGGCACGCCACGGGCTTCCGTTGCGGCTCGTGTACGCCTCCCTGTGGGAGCGGTACGAGGGGGGCCGCCCGTCCTTCACCACCGACCGCCCGTCGGGAGAGATCATGGCGCAGCACATCGCCGCGTCCGGCGCGGAACGCGCGCAGCTGCGCAACCCGGAGGTGAAGGTGTCGAGCGAGGTGCTGCCCGACGACGCCGTGTCCGTGCTGCTGCACGCCGGCCGTGAGTCCTTCGCCCTGGTCACGGGCTCCCGCGGCCGCGGTGAGCTCGCCGGAGAGCTGCTGGGCTCGGTCAGCCTCGCGGTGGCCGCCCGCGCCGTCTGCCCGGTTGTCGTCGTCCGTGGCGGGAAGCGGAACCGGCAGGGCTCCCTCGGCCGCGTGGTGGTCGGCGTCGGTGATGCCACCGAGGGCTCGACTGCCGTACGGTTCGCCTTCCGCGAGGCCGAGGTGCGCCACTGCGCCCTGGATGCCGTCCGGGCCTGGCGGTACCCGGCCCATGAACACATGGATCAACCGCTGCTCGAGGTCGCCGCCGACGTGCACCAGGAGCAGGCCTCGACCCTTCTCACCGACGCACTGCGCGACGCCGTGAGGGAGCACCCCGACGTCGAAGTGCACCGCAAAGCGGTGGAAGGCCCCGCGCACAAAGTCCTTCTGGATGCATCGGCAGACGCCGACCTGATCGTCGTGAGCGCGCTACGGCGGCACGGCCATTTCGGTCTGCAGCTCGGCAGGGCCGCCCATGCCCTGCTGCACCACGCGGAATGCCCGGTGGCCGTCGTCCCGCAGCGAGCCTGACTCCCGCACGTGCGGTGAGGGGCCTTGCACTGGCGGCGTTCTCGGACTACGGCTTCTCGCCGCGCCAACCGCGGTAACCGGGGAGTCGGTGCGCGGCGCCGGAGCGGGCAGCGGAATCAGCCCCGACTCGGATGTGTCATCGATCCGGGTAGTACCGCCCGACCGGTCACCGTCGGTCCCGGCGAGAGATGCGTGCGGGCTCTGCCGGAGAGTGGAGCCACGCGGACGAGGGTTCCGCCTGTCGCGTCTGCCGCGTGATCCGCCGGACAGGCCATAGGCTCCGAGAGCCGGGTTCCCACGACGTGACAGGCCCCTTGGGAGACGCGTATGAAGTGGCTGGTCTCGCTGGTCGGAGCCGGGCTCGTCCTGCTCACCCTGCGGGACCTGTTCCACACGCTCTGGCACCCCACTCGCCATGGCGGCCTGAGCCGCCTCGTCATGACGGCGATGTGGCGACTCGCCCAACGCTTCCGAGGGCGCAGACGGGTGGTCGGGCTCGTCGGACCGCTCGCCATGGTCACGGTGGTGGGCATGTGGGCCTTCACCGTCGTCCTCGGCTGGGCCGTCATCTACTGGCCCCACATGCCCGGGGCGTTCGCCTTCTCGCCCGGTTCCGAGGCGGCGCGGGAAGCGGCGCTGCTGGACTCGGTGTACCTGTCGCTCGTCACCGTGGCCACCCTGGGGCTGGGGGACATCGCGCCCGGAGAAGGCTGGCTCCGCGTGGTCTCACCGCTGGAAGCCCTCGTCGGCTTCGCCCTGCTGACGGCCACGGTCTCCTGGGTGCTGGAGATCTATCCGGCGCTGACCCGCAGGCGGGTCCTTGCCGTCCGCCTGGCGCTGCTGCGCCAGGCGGCCCCGACGCCGCAGCAGATCGACTCCACGTCGGGGGCGCTGCTGCTGGACAGCCTCGCCACCGAAGTCGTCCGCGTGCGTATCGACTTCACCCAGTACGCCGAGGCCTACTACTTCCACGACGGGGAGGACCACTCGTCGCTCGCTGCCATGGTCGGCTACGCCGAGGCTCTGGCCCGGCGAGGACAGACAGCCCAGCGGCCGGAGGTCCGACTGGCCGGTGACCTGCTCACCGGTGCGCTGGCAGACCTCGCCGTCATCCTCGACCAACGCTTCCTGCATACGGGCGGAACGCCGACGGAGGTGTTCGCCGCGTACGCCGCCGACCACGGCCGCGGTGGCGCAGAGCCCTGACCGAAGACGCACTCCGAGAAGGGCGGAGAACCGCCGGTCGGGGCGGTGGCAGGGTGGTGCACGAACGGAGCGACCGATGGCACCACCACCTGCAGGCAGCCGTGGGGAGATGGCATGCCCCCGCCACGGCTGTGAACCGGCGCGGTGGCAGCCGGACGTCCGCTGCGGAGACCGACCGGTTCCCGGGCACGACTCCTGCACAGGCCCGTCGCCGGACGAGGCCGCACGGCGGCCGGCGCCCCACGGGCTCAGGTCCCTGACCGTGGCGGAAGGGGGTGGAGGCAGGAGGGCAGGTGTACTTGCCCTCACCGCAGGGCCTTCCTCTCACCGCGGGGCCGAGCCTGCTGATTGGCGTGGCGGCACCTCCGACGCTCGCCGAGAATCACAGGTGTCGGCCTGTCTGAGTCAAGGGGACCAACGGACCCCACGGACGGGGCCCATGTGGCTCTGTCGGCGGGGTGCCGTGCCTGTAAGGCTGCTGTTGGCGGCTTCAGGGGAGGGCAGGGCCCGATGTGCCGCGCCGTGCAGAAGGAGGTCGGTCATGAGTGCCGACACCGACGTGAACGCTGTCCCGTCCCCGGAGCCCGAGGGGCTCGTGATGGGCAAGGACGGCATGGCGGCGCTCGTGGACGTTCTGGTCCGGCGTGGGTTCACCGTGGTCGGACCCACGGTGCGGGACGGTGCGATCGTGCTGGCGGAGCTGCTGTCGGCCGACGAGCTGCCGTACGGATGGGGCGTGGAGCTGGAGGCCGGGCGGTACCGGCTGCGGGAGCGGTCGGACGGCGCGGCCTTCGCGAACGCGGCGGGTCCCCAGTCGTGGAAGTCCTTCCTGCATCCGGCGCGGGTACGGGAGTGGAGCGCCGACCGGGTGGAGGGGGAGCTGGTCCTCACTGCCGACCAGGCCGCGCCCCCGCGGTACGCCTTCCTGGGTGTGCGCCCGTGCGACCTGCGGGCCATCGCCATCCAGGACCGGGTACTGACCGGCGGCGCGTACCGCGATCCCACCTACGCGGGGCGTCGCTCCGGCGCCCTGCTGATCGTGGTCGAGTGCACGGAGCCCGGTGCCACGTGCTTCTGCGTCTCGATGGGCACCGGACCCGCTGCCGGGCCGGGCTACGACCTGGTGATGACCGAAGTGGTCGACGGGGACGGGCACCGCTTCTGGGTTCGCAGCGGCAGCGAGGAAGGCGCGGAGATCCTGGCCGAGGTGCCCGCTCGTCTGTCCGACCCGGAAACCCGGGAGACGGCTCGCGCAGCCGTCACGGCTGCCGCGGACCGCATGGGACGGACCATGCCGGAAGCCGACCTGCGGGAGCTGATGGCCGGAACGCTTGACGCGCCCCGCTGGGACGACGTCGCCGGGCGGTGTCTGACCTGCGGCAACTGCACCATGGTGTGCCCCACCTGCTTCTGCACCACTACGGAGGACGTCACGGACCTCACCGGTGATCACGCGGAGCGGTGGCGGTTGTGGGACTCCTGCTTCGACCTGGACTTCTCCCATCTGCACGGCGGGCCGGTCCGCGCCTCCGCGCGTAGCCGCTACCGGCAGTGGATGACCCACAAACTCGGCACCTGGTACGACCAGTTCGGCTCGTCCGGTTGCGTGGGCTGCGGGCGCTGCATCGTGTGGTGTCCCGTCGGCATCGACATCACCGAGGAAGCGGCTGCCCTGCACGACTGGACGGCAGCGGAGTCGAAGGGGGGATGACCACCGTGCCGCCCCCGCTGCCGTACCGCGTCGCCGACGCCTGGGCCGAGACCGCCGACACCCGGTCGATCGAGCTGGTACCGGCCGGAGAAGCGCTCGCACCCTTCTCACCGGGTCAGTTCGCGATGATCTACGCCTTCGGGGTCGGTGAGGTGCCCATCTCGGCCAGTGCCCTGCGCGGCCGCCACGGGGGTCTTGTGCACACGGTGCGCGCGGTGGGCGCGGTCTCGACCGCGCTGTACCGGCTGCGTCCTGGTGACACCGTCGGACTCAGCGGGCCGTACGGCACAGGCTGGGACCTCGAATCGGCAGCCGGACACGACGTACTGGTGGTCGCCGGCGGCATCGGGCTGGCTCCGCTGCGACCGGTCGTGCACACGGTCCTGGACCGGTCGGCCGAGTACGGTCGGCTCGCCGTCGTGGTGGGTGCCCGCACTCCTGTCGACCTGGTCTTCCGGGACGAGATCGAGAGGTGGCGCGGCCCGGCCCGGGTGGAGGTCACCGTCGACCGCCCCGGTCCGGGCTGGCAGGGCGCGGTGGGCGTGGTCACCACCCTCCTCGACCACCTCGACCTGCACCCCGAACGGACCTGCGCGCTGGTGTGCGGACCCGAGGTGATGATGCGGCACACCGCACGCGATCTCGTGACCCGCGGGCTGGTTCCGCACCGCGTCCAGGTGTCCTTGGAACGGAACATGCACTGCGCCACCGGCCATTGCGGCCACTGCCAACTCGGCCCGCTCCTGCTGTGCCGGGACGGCCCGGTCGTCGGCTACGACCGTGTGGCGGACCTGCTCCTCGTGAGGGAGTTGTGACATGGTCACCGAACTTGGCCCGGCCATACGCACACGGCCGACACTCGCCGTGTGGAAGTTCGCCTCCTGCGACGGCTGCCAGCTGACCCTCCTCGATTGCGAGGACGAACTCCTCGGCCTCACCGAACGCGTTCGGATCGACCACTTCGTGGAGATGACCCCGGCCGAGGGCGCCGACCGGGAGCGTGCGCGGCTGGAGGGCCGGGGGCCGTACGACCTGTCGCTGGTCGAGGGGTCGATCAGCACCGCCGAGGACGCCGAGCGGATCCAGCACGTCCGGCACATCTCCCGGTACCTCGTGACCATCGGAGCCTGCGCCACCGCGGGCGGCATCCAGGCGCTGCGCAACTTCGTCGACGTCAACGACTTCCTCGCCGCCGTCTACGCCCAGCCGGAGTACATCGCCACCCTGGAGACCTCGACACCGATTTCGGCCCACGTGCCGGTCGACTTCGAACTGCGGGGGTGCCCCATCGACCGCCGCCAGCTCCTCGAAGTCATCAACGCCTACCTGGCCGGACGCAAACCCCAGATCTCGAATCACAGCGTCTGTTTCGAGTGCAAGAGGCGCGGCACCACCTGCATCACGGTGGCCCACGGCACCCCCTGCCTGGGCCCGGTCACGCACGCGGGGTGCGGCGCCATCTGCCCCGCCTACGGACGCGGCTGCTACGGCTGCTTCGGGCCGTCGAGCAAACCCAACCTGCGCGCCATGATCGCGCAGTTGCGCCACGACGGGATGAGCGAGCGGGACATCCAGCGTGTCTTCCGCACCTTCAACGCCGCGTCACCGGACTATGCCCCCGTACCCGACCTCGCGGCCGAGGAGCAGCAGAGCCCTCCGGCCTGACGGACCCCTGCCCGGAAAGGTGCGCATGAACGATCGCGGAACCCGCGTCCTGCGACTGGACGCGCTGGCCAGGGTGGAGGGCGAAGCCGCCCTCCACCTACGCGTCGCGGGCGATTCGGTCGCCGAGACGCGGCTGCGGATCTACGAACCGCCGCGCTTCTTCGAGGCCTTCCTGATCGGCCGCGGCCACACGGAACCGCCCGACATCACCGCCCGCATCTGCGGCATCTGCCCGGTCGCCTACCAGATGAGCGCCTGCCAGGCGATCGAGAACGCCTGTGGTGTCACGGTGGACGGTCCTCTCGCGGAACTGCGCCGCCTGCTCTACTGCGGGGAGTGGATCGAGAGTCACACGCTGCACATCTACCTGTTGCACGCCCCGGACTTCCTCGGGCGCGCCGACGTCGTGGAACTCGCCCGCGACCAGCGAGCCGTCGTCGAGCGCGGCCTGAGAATCAAGCAGACCGGCAACGCGATCCTGGAACAGCTCGGCGGCCGCCCCATCCACCCGGTCAACGTCCGGGTCGGCGGCTTCTACCGAACCCCGGGACGGGAGGAACTGCGTCCGTTGGAGGAACGATTGCGGCAGGCCCGGGAGGACGCGCTGGAGACCGTCCGCTGGGTGGCGACGTTCGACTTTCCCGACGTCGTGTGCGACCACGACCTGTTCGCACTGCGCGACCCCGGCCGCTACGCGATCGACTCCGGAACACCGGCGGTCATGGCCGCTCAAGGCCAGGGCCCGGCGCTGCGCGAGTTCAACCTGGCCGAATTCGAACAGCACATCCGGGAAGGGCAGGTACCGCACTCCACGGCTCGCACGAGCGCACTCGACGGCCGCCGCTACTTGACTGGTCCGCTGGCCCGATACGCGATCAACGGCCGCTGGCTTCACCCCGTGGCCACCGAGGCGGCGCGGGAGGCCGGCTTGGGCGATCCGTTGACCGGCGCCGTCTGCCAAAACCCCTTCCGCAGCATCGTCGTGCGCGCCGTGGAAGTGGTACAGGCCATCGAGGAAGCCCTGCGGATCATCAGCAGATACGAACGACCTCCCCGCCCGGCCGTCGAGGTCCCGCCGCGCCAGGCTGCCGGCACCGGGGCCACCGAGGCGCCCCGGGGCCTGCTGTACCACCGCTACGCCCTCACCGAGGACGGCACGCTCACCGAGGCACGCATCATCCCGCCCACGGCCCAGAACCAGACGGCCATCGAGGAGGACGTGCGCAAGGCCGTCCAGGCGCGTCTGGAGACGGCCGGACCGCCCGCCGACGACGAGGAGCTCACCCATGTGTGCGAACGGGCCATCCGCAACCACGACCCTTGTATCTCCTGCGCCGCCCACTTCCTCGACGTCACCGTGGAGCGCACATGAGCGGCCGGGTCGTGGTGATCGGCGTGGGCAATCCCCTGCGCGGTGACGACGGGGTCGGTCCGGCGACAGTGGAGGCGTTGCGGGGCCTCGTCCCGGACGGAACCGTCCTGACGGTCAGTGACGGTGAACCCGCACGCATGCTCGATCTGTGGCGCGGCGCGGACACGGTGGTCGTGGTGGAAGTCCTCCGTGCACAGCCCGCCCGGCCGGGGAAGCTGCACACTCTCACAGCGGCGGACGCGGCCTCGCGAACAGCGCGTACGGCGAGCACCCACGCGCTCGGCCTCGGCGAGTGCCTTGCGTTGGCGCAGGCGCTCGGGCAGTTGCCGCAGAGGCTCGTGGTGCATGCCATGGAGGTGACGGACGTCGAACTCGGCGCACCCCTGAGTGAAGCGGTGCGGTCGGCGCTCCCCGAACTGGTCGACCGGGTCGCCGCTTCCGTCCGGCAGGCCCACGGACCGAACCACGAGCAGTAGAGGAGCTCTTCTCAGGGGCGCTCGCCGGCGCGCGAGCACGCGGAGGCGCTCCCGGTCGTGGACGCCGTGGACCATGGGTCGGCGTCGTCTCGGAGTCCGACCTGCCGGCCAAGGTCGCCTTCGAGGCATCCGGTCACCGGCCCGGCCGTATCGGCAGGCTGCGTGAGCGCCGGGTCCACGGCAAGGCCCGTGGCGACCTGGCCGCCGAGCTGATGACACGTCCCGCGATCACGGTGCTGCCGGGCGCGACCGTTGCCGAGGGGGCGTGGCTCGCGGCGCTGCTGCACGACCGTCCGGGCTTCCGGAGGGTGCGGCAGGCCGGAGGCGGGTCAAGGACGGGCCGGCCTCCGGTTGGCTCGTCCGCTACCGCGTTGCGCAGGGTCGGTCGGTCCCCGAACGGGCCATGTGGCCCCTGATGCGGTCGGCGCCGCGGCGCGACGCTGGTGGCGGAACCCTCACACCGGGAGGTGGAGACCGTGTCCCGAACCGTCACCGTCGGCCTCGACGACTCGCCCGAAAGCCGGGCGGCAGCCGAGTGGGCGGCTCGCGAAGCGTTGCTGCGTGGACTGCCCCTGAAAATCGTGTACGCCCAGGAGCCGACACCCAAACAAGTCGCCCGTACCCCGTTGCTGGACCTGGACAGTTATCGGCACTGGGCTCAGCAGTTGACGCAGGAGGCCGCGGACGGCATCCGGCTTCGTCACCCGGGCATCGAAGTGACCACCGAGCAACTGACGGGGACCGTGGCCGACGTCCTGTGCGAGGCGGCGGGCTTCGCCGAGCTGCTGGTGCTCGGCTCGCGGGGCCTCGGCGGACTCGGCGGTTTCATGGTCGGCTCGGTGAGTCTGGGTGTCGTGGCCCGTGCCGAGCGTCCCGTGGTGCTCGTTCGGGCCCAAGAGCAGGCCACCGACGAGCACAGGACGGACCCGGCGGGCGTGCCGTCCGCTGCGGCGCCGTTCCGTCCCGTCGTACTGGGCCTCGACATCGATCACCCGGACGACACGCTGCTGGAATTCGCCTTCGACGCAGCCGCTCGCCGGGAAGCTGCTCTACGGGTCATTCACGCCTGGCCCGCACCGGCCACGTCCTTCTACCGCTTCGCCGGTGACGTCGAACTCCACGACACGTTCGAGCGCGGGCAGGCCTCACTCCTGAGCAAGGTGCTGCGTGCCTGGCGGCAGAAGTTCCCGGACGTCGAGGTGATCGAGGCGAGCCGGTGCGGCAGCGCCGCCCAAGTCCTCGTCAACGGGTCCCGTGACGCCTCGCTGGTGGTCGTAGGCCGGCAGATCCGCACTGGCTCCTTCGGCGCTCACATCGGCCATGTCACGCACGCGGCCCTTCATCACATCACCGCCCCCGTCGCGGTCGTCGCGCACAGCTGAGCCGCCGCGCCGAGGAGAAGCACCCATGAAGGCAGCAGCCGCGCCGGCACACGCCGAGCCGCATGCCGAGGTGTCGGCACGCGTCCATCAGGGCGCTGCTCTGGTGTGTGTCCAGGCCCGCGGACACCACGAGCAGGGCGCGCACCCCGACCCTCCACACTCTTCGGCCACCTCGGGGACGGCTGCGGCCGGTATGGCGATCACGACAGGTCGGGCACGTGCGGCAGGTCGGCGACGGACCGGCAGGCGTGCACCCCGGCGACCACGACGGCCTCCGGATGGACGGCAAACAGTCGCCCGGCGTAATAACCGTTGTGGATGTTCCGCAGGATCGCGCGCGGACCGGTCGCGGTGGTGGCTGCCTTCGGAGGCAGCTCAATGCCTCACGGCCAGTGAAGAGACGTCCGACCGCGGGCAGGAGGCGGATGTGTCAATCGGCGCTGGGCCGCGCAAGAGGGGTTGGCGGCGTCGAGAGGTGTCACCCAATGGCTGTGGTCGCACCTGTCCCCGCCCCCTGGCCGCGGACGGCATGAGGCTACCGCCGGGGCGGCCCGCCCAGTCGCGTTCAGGGTCTGGCGAGCGGCGACCTGTCCAGGAGCACGATACCGGCCACGGCCATGGCCGCACCCAGCGCCTGCACGACCAACGCCCCAGTCGACGAAGCGAGTTGCTCGCCGAAGACCGCCACACCGATCAGCACGGCGGTCATGGGTTCCAGGGTGTCGATGAGCGGCAGACTGATGGCCAGCGAGCCGGCCTGGTAGGCGCTCTGCGCCACGATCAGCCCCGTCAGGCCGACGAGAACCACCGCATACGGCTCCCAGTGGGCCAGAGCCCCGAGCCCGTCGGCCCGGAAGCGTCCCGCCGTGCTCTTGGTCAGGCTGTCGAGCAGGGCCAGCAGCAAGGCCGCGCCGATCGCGTAGAGGGCCGTGCGCGTCGGCGCACGGCTCCGGCGTCCGGTCTCCGCCAGCAGCACCACCGCGCAGCTGATCGCAAGGATCACGGGCAGCCACTCACGCGCCGCGGGAACGGCCGAGCCCTCGGGAGACGGTGGCAGCGCCGTCAGGAACAGCGCCACGCCGCCTGCCGTGCAAGCGATCCCGGCCACCTCCAGGCGAGTCATTCCCACTCGGCGGCGCCACGCGAGCAGCGGCAGGGCGAAGAGGAGGTCGGTGGCCGCGAGCGGCTGGACCAGGATCAAAGGACCGAAGGCCAGCGCCAGACCCAGCAGCGCGTAGGAGGAGACGACCAGGATCATGCCTGCCAGCCACCTCGGACGGCGGCCCAGATCCAGCACGAGCCGGAGCCGCATCGACTCCCGCGCGGGTGCCTCCTGCGCCGCCTCCTGCTGGATCACCGACCCGACTCCGAAGCTCAGGGCAGCCAGCAGGGCGGCCACCACCGCGACAACCGTACTCATGAGCCGAGCTTTGCCGCAGGGAGGAACACGGCCGACTCCGACACGCTGGACGACGGGACCAGCCGGTGGGACCCGTCAGTCGTGGGCGATGACGGCGACCGGCGCAGGACAGTGGTGCAACACGGCATGGGCGACCGACCCTATGTGCGTACCCAGCGGGGCCCTGCGTGCGCGCCGGCCGACGACCACGAGGTCCGCATCGCCCGCCGCGTGCAGCAACCGCATGGTGGGACCGCCGACGGGCGTGCACTCCACGACGTCGACCGACGGAAACCTCTCCCGCCAGGGCAGCAGCATGTCGGCGAGGCGCCGAGCGATGTCGGGGCCCATGTCCCGCTCGGCCGCCGCGAGAGCGCAGGCGTCGCGGACGACCGGCGGCAGTGACCAGCCGTACACGGCCCGAAGGGTGCATCCGTGCCGTGCGGCTTCCTCGAACGCGAACGCGAGGAGGGCGTCGCAGGCATGGTGGACGTCCACCCCGACGACCACGTCGCGGCGCCATCGACCGTCCGGTCGCTCATCGTCCGGGTGCTGCGCCCCCCGTACGAGCACGACCGGACGGTCGGTGGCGCCGATCGTGGCCAGGCCGACCGACCCGACCAGGAAACCCTTGACGCGGCCGAGTCCGCGCGAGCCGAGCACCAGCATGTCCGCCTCGGCCGCCTGGGCGGCCAGGACCGATGCGGGGCGGCCGGACTGGCGCACCGTGGCGACCTCGATGCCGGGGCGGTCCTGGGCCACGTCGCTCGCGGCGTCGGCGAGCACTTTGTCCGCCCATTGATGCTGCTCCAGCGCGACCGACGGACCCGGCGCGGAACCCGACCACTGATCGACGAACACCATGCGCAGATCCACCCCGCGAAGCAGCGCCTCGTCGGCGGCCCATTCCGCCGCACGGAGGCTCTCGGCCGAACCGTCCACGCCCACGGTCAGGTGGCGAGACATGGTCTGGACCTCCCTTCGGCCGCGTCCACGACCTGGTTTCATCATGACCGCCCGGCGGCGCGACGGCAGCGCCACAGATCCCTGCTCGGTCGTGCCCCGAACCGGTCGGCGAGCACCACCACGCCCGGACCTCCCTCCCTGACCGGTGGACCGATCCTTCCTCTTGCCACGCCGACCACCTGCGTGACGTGTGGACACGGGCAGCGGCAGTGGTCGGGTTGAGCCGGTGCGCACGCACAGTGAGGCGAAGCCACGCCGCCGCGGCGACGGTTACGCCGTACGTCCGCGGCCGCCGGCCATTGCTACGGCCTCGGTGTGGCCGCGACCGGCCTGGATGCGGGCACCTGAACTTCCAAGTCCTGGTCGCCCCCCACCGCACATAGGTTTGGACGGCAGCACGACATCGGCTCTCGACTTCGTTGGAGAGGCCTCACACACCGCTCATCGGAAGAGTCGGGTTGACCAAACGAATCGCTCATGAGACAAAATCAGGCCTACTCACCCGTATCATCACTGCGCCAGACCACTACTGCCGGAGAACTCGTCCTCTGGAGTCGGTGACACAGGCGAAAAGGGCTTCGCAGCCACGGAACGAGGAGAAGAAGCATGACGACTGAAAACACGACTCAGGCCACCGAATTGGCGTCGCAGTACATCAACCAAGTAGCCGGCGACCTGGAACGCAACGCCAAGGAGCAGGATCGCATCGCGGCGGAAATCGCCGCGCTGCAGCAGCAGTTGACGGCCCTGCAGCATGACCACGCCGTACTGGTGAACGTGCAGCAGGCGCTCGGCATCGCCGCAACGGCGTCTGAGCCTGCACCCGCCGACAGCGCCACTGTGCCTTCTCCCCGGAAGAAGGCCTCTGATGCGCCTGGCAAGAAGGCGAAGGAGGCGGTGGCCGACGAGCCGACGGCAAAGCGCGCCACCAAGAGGTCAACGGCCAAGAAGCCCACGACCAAGAACGCCGACTCGAAGGCGGCTCAGCCCACGCTGGTCGAACTCGTCCGCCGCCACCTGACCGAACAGAGCGAACCGCGTTCCGCAGCAGAAGTCGCCACGGCCCTGAGCCAGGTCCACCCCGACCGAGGAATCAAGACCACGGTCGTGCGCACCACACTGGAGAATCTCGTCGCGAAGAATCAGGCTCAGCGCACCAAGCAGGGCAGCTCTGTCTTCTACACGGCCACGCCGGAGGATTCTGCGGGCAGCGCCGAGGACTGAAGCTCGGACGGCGTTCGTCCCCGGACGTGCTGCGGGACCAGTGAGTCCGCGAGCGCGCGGGCGCCGGCACGGTTGGCCCATCGGTATCGACCACCATCCACCCAGGCCGGACCGAGGTCGTGCCACGCCATGCTGTCGCCGCCACGACAAGCGCGTGGGCATCTCCCTCTCAACCATCACCGCGGCGCGACACGTCGTGGGCTCACCGCACCGGTCAACGGCGGTTGAGTACCGCACGGGCACCTCACCGGGGAAACGACGGCCGCCGGGCGGCACTTCGTCGTCGACGAGCGCGCCCGAAGGCCAGGACCTGTCCGGCCGATCGTCGTCGTAGGCAGTCGGGCACGATGCCCGGGTGAGCATCATCGTCACGTTCTTCGTGGCGCCGGACGACACGTCAGCGGCTCGGACCCTGCAGACAGGGCCGGAACGGGCATTCGAGTCGCTCTCGTTCGGCACCATCGATGCCGAAGAGGCCGTGGTCGAGTGGGAACGCCTTCTCGCCGGCGGCAGCTTCGAGGAACTCGTCGAAGCCGGTGAGCCCCGCATCATCGCCGACCAGGACAACGGAGGGTGCATCGTCTTCGCGATCTCACCACGCCTGTCCACGGCACTCGCGGACGCCGAGCACCCCCGGTTGCGTGACGTCGCCGCCTCGTGGGCTCAGCTGCGCGCGGAGGACGGCGAGGTCATCGATACGGAGATCGCCGAAGCGATCGTGGGTGCCGTGGCTGCTCTCGTCGGCAGCGCCCGACGCCGGAACGAGGGCGTCTACTGCTGGGTCGCGTAGGAGTACCTGTTCGGAGCCGGATGGCGACGGCCGCCGCGAGGGCGGTGCCGAGAAAGACGTGCCCGCGCTTGTCGTAGCTCCGTTCACGCGGCGGAAAGGGGTGGGAACAGTGGTGACGATGGTGCCTCTCTGAGCGCATGCTTCCCCCGGTCGAGTACACAAGGGATCATGAAGCATGCTCCCGGATGACTGGCAACTCAGCGAAGACGTCGACGATTTCCTCGCCCGAGCCGGAGACTTCCTGCGCTCTCGGCCTGCCCTGCACAACACGCCGCTGACCGACATCGAGAGACTGCGTACCCGCGGGGCGGACGCGCACGAGGCCGAAGGCCCCGTCTTCGGCAGACTGGAGTCAGGAGGCGAGATCCGCGCCATCTTCTATCGCACTCCGCGTGGCCGTCTGGGCCTCACACCACTCTCGGGCGAGCAGGCCGACGACCTCGCCGCTCATCTGGCCGACCTCGGCCACTCCCCCTCCAACGTCATCGCAGACCAGGACACCGCCACCGCCTTCGCCGAGGCATGGCAGAAGCACACGGGCGCAGCGCCAGAACTCTTCTGGCGAACTCATCTCT
Organism: Streptomyces chromofuscus; assembly: GCF_015160875.1. Classification (NCBI taxonomy): domain Bacteria; kingdom Bacillati; phylum Actinomycetota; class Actinomycetes; order Kitasatosporales; family Streptomycetaceae; genus Streptomyces; species Streptomyces chromofuscus. Next base: position 306,187 of record NZ_CP063374.1, read on the forward strand.
ACCGTCTCGGCACGCTCACCTCACCGCGGCCGCGCCCAGACGGCCAGGGTCGCACCGCGGGTGGCGAAGACCATGAACAAGTCGTGCGCTGGTGCCGTGAATTCTGCGTCGAGGTCGGGGAGCAGCCTTCCATCGACTTGATCGACGCCGGCGCCTGGGCGGAGTCGCGTTTCGGCGACCGGCACTTCACGTTCTGGGAGACCCCGGACGGCACGCCCGTCTCCATGGCGGCCGCGACCTCACTCGTCGGCGGCATGGTCCGGGTGGACCCCGTCTACACCCCGGCTCATGCCCGGGGCCACGGCTACGCGGGCGCCGTGACGGTCGAGGTGAGCCGTGCCGCGCTGGCCGCGGGCGCGACGGACGTCGTCCTGTTCACCGACCCGGCCAACCCCACCAGCAACGCCCTGTACCAGCGGATCGGATACGTCCGGGTCGCCGATTTCGCCGGGTACAAGTTCTCCTACAGCGCGCAGGAAGCCGGTTAGGAAAAGGGAACTCCTCAACGGGTCGGGCACGGGGGTGCACTGTCGAAGCCGCTGGTCCGCGTCACTCACACCGCACACGCGTCGAAGGGCTCGGTCGCAGCCACTCGTTGATCGCGGCAGCCAGGACGGTCGCTGTTTGTCGTACCTGTGACCACGGCGCGGTGCTGCTGGTCGGTTGGTCAGCCGTCCGGTCGACGTCGCTGACGAGCGGCCTCGAACCGCCGGTCGTAGTCGGAGGTGGACAGGTCACGGCCGCGACTGGCTCTCCCCCACGACCACATCAGCGCGAACGGTCGAGTCGACACTCACATGATCAAGGGCTCCTGTCAGGGCCTCGAAGCGTCAGGCCCGCCCTGATCCGTGCCGCGTCGTCGTCCAGGTCCGCCCGGGACCGCTCCTGCCACCTGACCTCCAGACGGAACCGGTCGTCAGTGGTACGGGGGAAGACGTGCACATGAAGGTGGAAGACCGTCTGATCGGCTGCCTCACCATCGGCGAGGAAGACGTTCACTCCCTCACACGGCAGCCCTGAGCGCCGCAGCCCGCGCACCAGTAGGTGCACGACCCGGAACAGGTGAGCTGCCAAAGTCTCGTCGATGTCCTGCAGGCCTGTGGCATGCACGGTGGGAATCACGAGAAGGTCGCCGGGCGCGGCCGGGTGGATGTCCATGAAGGCCAGCACCTGCGGATCCTCGTACACACGGCTGGCGCGCACTCTGCCGGCGACGATGCCGCAGAAGGTGCAGGTGGGGTCCGTGGCGAACCATCCCATAGCACCAGCATGCGGCACCGGCTCGCCGTTCGTCCCCGTCGCACAGGGGCCCCGGGAGCCACGCTCCACCTGGCCGCAACCCCCTGCCGGCTGCCCGGTGGGCGTTGGCCAGACCGCGGACCGTGCTTCCTGGTGCAGTGGAGCTGCGGACGCACGCAGCGTGGCGGCAAGCGCCACCGCCCCAAGCCCCGCGCGAGGGCGTACGCGGAGGTGGTCGGGAGCCGCCGGGAAGCGCTCGCCGCGAGCCGTCCCTGAGCGGTCGTCGGCCCAGGTCACGAACCGGGATGCCGAGCCGTCCTCGACGTCGGGGGGACCCTACGAGGACCAGTCAGGTCTCCCCCAGCCCTCGCGGCCGGGTCCCTGACCGAGTGGTGGAGAGTGTGCAGGCGTCCCTGGGTCAGGGGGAAGCGGGGCGGCCGGACACCGAGGACGCGGCGACGGCCTCCGTCATGCGACGCTCGCCGCCCGGTCCCTGCGCCTCTCCGGCGCCGTCGCTCATTTCACGGGCGCTCGGGCCTCGGAGCGGTGGATCGTCGCGGTGAGGCGTCGCAGGGCGGCTTGGGCGGGTGGGCCCCAGGTGCGCTTGCCGCCCGGACGGCCGTGGACACCTGCCTCTCCGATGAAGATGCAGGCGAGGGCCTTCAACACCGCCCAGCCACGGGCACGACGAAGGGTCGCCGGGTCCGGGGCCGGCTGATATGCGGCATGGAACCGGTCGACGGCGCCGTCCGGCAGCAGTAGCCACGCGGCGGCGAGGTCGCAGGCCGGATCGCCCGCGAAGAGGTCACCGAAGTCGATCACGCCGCAGAAGGTGCCGTCCACGGTGAGGACGTTGGCCGGATGCAGATCGCCGTGAAGCCACAGCGCCGGCCCCGACCAGTCGGGAGCGGCGACGGCGTCCTCCCAGACGGCGCGGACGGCGTCCGGGTCGCGGATCAGCCGTCGTTCGGTGGCAGAAGCCAACTGCTGGGCGAAGCCCTCGGCACGGTCGGCCAGCGGACCCCCACGGTCCCGGCCGGTCGGCGCCCCTTCCGGAGCGGGTCGGTGCAGAGCGGTCAGGAAGGCGGCCAAGGTGTCAGCCGCCTCGGCGGGGCGCGTGGCGGGGGCACGGTCGGCGGGCGTGCCCGGCACCCAGGTGGTGACGATCCAAGGCCGTGGGAACCGCTCCGAGGGCTCGCTGAGGCGCTGCGGAACGGGGACCGGCAAGGGAAGGTGCGGGGCGAGAAGCGGAACCCACTCGTGCTCCTTGCGCAGCAGCGCGTCCGCGGACAGCGTCGCCCAGGGCAGCCGGACGGCCAGGTCGTCACCGAGCCGCCACACCTGGTTGTCCCAGCCACGCGCGCCGAGCCGCAGAGGGAGATCGGCCAGGCCCGGATGCTGGTCGCGCAGCAGATCCCGGACCAGCTCCGCGGTGATCTCAATCTCGGAATGCGTCATGCGCAGCCACGATAGTCGGGCAGAGACCCGCCGTTCGTGACGCCGACGTGCGGTGCTCTCTTGGACGCGACAGCGATCTCCTGCTCGTACGACTCGGCCGCCTGCATAGGTACCGACTCACGGCGCCGACGTCCCGCAGGGGTCAGCCCGCCCCCATCCGCATATCTCACACCACACGGGTACAGCCGCCCACCCACACCCATCAGGGGCTTCGCGAAGAGTCGCCCCGACGAGCTGAAGTCAGTGATGAGGTCCGCGACCACGCGGCCGACCTGAGCAGCGGTGACCTCGGCGACATCGTCGGCCGGCCCCGGCCGCAGCGCGTCCAGGATCTGGCACCACGAAGTCCGGCCCGACTTCAGCGCGGCGACGAACGGGTAGGGCCAGCCGGGCACGAACTGGTCCGACGAGCGTCCGCGACGGCCACAGACGTGACCAAGTGACTCTTTGGTCGAAGCACGGGACCAGACCCAGGCCGTGTTCACGTCCGGGAGATCCCCGAACAGACGATCAGTTCGAGGCACCGTTCGAGGCAAGACCTCGAAGAGCAACCCGGAGATCGACTCAACCGCAGGTCAGTCCAGTGGGTCGGGCCATTCATTGGCGGGCAGCAGGTCGCGGAGCCTCGCCGTTCTGCGGCGGCCCAGAACCACTTCGCTGTCGAGGTTCGCCGGGTCGATCTGGCGCATGAATTCCCGGCACCGGCCGCACGGCGGGAGGACATGCAAGACGCCCTCATCATTGCGCCACACGGCGACCACCTTCGCGATCCGGTACTCGCGGGCAGTCACCATGGCGGCGATGGCCGCGTGCTCCGCGCAGAACCCGGTGCCCGACCCGGTGTCGATACAGACGCCCGAGTACAGATTGCCGGCATCGGTGATCAACGTGGACCCCACATCGCCGAACAGCCGGTCACCCACCCTGTGCGGATTCAGCACGGCCTGAGCGGCAGCGATCAGATCATCGTTCGGCATAGTGATCACTTGGCGTAAGGTACCAACTCGCCCATCCCCAAGGCCACTGGATTCCTGCGGCAAGCCGCAGGCCAGACCCCGGAGGCACCTGCCTCGGACTCTCAAGGACTTGGCCTACAGCGGTCCACGAGGTCAAAGGTCAAGCCAAGTAGGTCTTTCGCCTCGCCTCGTTGAACTGAGCCCTACGGTCCGGGAAGCCGTTGATCACCATTCTGGAGTTTGAGGCCACTGAGGTTGTCTCAACGGTGATCACTTCTGATCCTGCCGGCGGAGGAGGATCGTGCAAGGGCGGCGGCCTACGCTCGCGCCATGACGATCACCTATGAGTGGCGGGGCGGCTTCGACAACGTCGCGGTCAATGCGCTGCATGCAGAGGGCTTCCATCACCCGGCCATGAATGTTGATTGGCTGACCCGGGTGCAACGCCACAGCCTCGGCTGGGTCTGTGCACGTGATAATGGTGAGCTCGTCGGCTTCGTCAACGTCGTGTGGGACGGCGGCGTTCACGCGTTCATCCTCGACACTGTGGTGGCGGGAGACCGTCGCCGGTCCGGGATCGGAGCCGAACTCGTCGCCGAGGCCGCCCGGCAGGCCTGCGACGCCGGATGCGAATGGCTTCACGTGGACTTCGAGCACGACCTGCGGTCGTTCTACTTCGACGCCTGCGGGTTCAAACCGACAACGGCAGGTCTCATCGCGCTCCGAGCCGGCCTCGCCGCACGACGCGCCGGCCACGGGCAGGCGTGAAGCCCCTGGTGGGACAGGCCTCACCACAAGATCATGTCTGTGGCCACCAGAGGCTCCACGTTGGTCACCGCTCAGTCCACCGTGATGAACCGCTGGAAGTAGTCGGCGGGCGCGCCCTCGCCGACCAGGACGCCTTCCGCCTCCACCCAGGCGTGCGCGGCGAACGGCGGCTGGGTGCGTACGCCGACGCACCAGGTCGGCCACTGGCCGCGCAGTCGGCACAACAGCACGGTGGCCAGGGAGCGCGGCAGGCAGCCCTGTTGGCCGCCGGCGGCCAGGCTGACGGCGAGCACCGTCTGGCGGGCCCGGGCGGCCTCGGCGACGGTCGCGGGCCGGGCTCCCCTGCGCAGCCGGAGCAGCACCGTACGGATGCGGGCGGGGGGCTGCCGGGCGAGGAGATGGGCGCAGCCGACGGCCAGCCGGGTCACCAGCCGCGGACCGAGGGGCACCGACCGGGGATCGTGCGGGACGACTTGCGAGGTGGACACTGCGGCAAACCCTCCGGGACGAGGACGGGACCGGGGCGGAAGAGGAGCGGGGAACGGGCGGGAAGAGGCGGGGCGAGCACGGGGCCGGGAGGGGGACGGCGGTGCGGGCCCGGTCAGGCTGCCAGGAGCTTCGCGGTGCGCAGTTCCTCGAGGATGCGCGTGATGTCCTCCTCCACCTGCTCGGCGCTCACGTCGTACCGGCCGGTGAGCGCCGTCACCGCCTGCTGCCTGCTCGTGCCCTCCAGCAGGGTCCGCACGATCAGCGCCGCCGTGGGATTGAGGGTGTAGTACTCACCGCTGTTCTGGTCGAGCAGGGCCATGCCGTACTCGGTGTCGGCCGTCACCACGCCGGGGCGCAGGGTCATCGTCATGCCGTGATACCTCCCATGTCGGTTTCCGTCGGCTGCAGCGGGTCGCGGTGACGTTCGCGTGTGCGCAGCCACACCTCGCAGCCGACGGTCGGGTGCAGCAGTGCGCTTTCCAGGTCGGCGGCGAGCGGGCGCATGCACCAGTCGCGCAGGGCCGGCACGTCGACGAGGCCCAGTTCGCTCAGCCGGGAGTCCTCCCAGAGGGCGAGCAGTGCGGTGCGATGGCGGCGCAGCCCGGTCTCCTCCTCGAAGGCGGCGTGCGCCTTGGTGGTCCGGTGGCGGCTGGCCTCGGGGACGACGCCCCGCATGGCCTGCTCGATCAGCGGTTTGTACCGCCAGGGAGTCACCCGGTCCTGGGGGCGGACGGCGAGGGCGGCCTCGACGAGGAGGTCGTCGTAGTAGGGGGCGGCGAAGGTGACGCCGAGCGGTTCGGACATCTGCTGGACGTGCCGGGCGAAGCGGGCCAGGGTGCGCAGGGTGGCCAGCTCCCGGTGCCCGCCGTGGCCGGGGCTCAGCGGCCGCGCGTCCTTGGCCTGCTCGTGGATCAGCTCGCGCGCGGCCTCCACGGCCCGCCGGGTGGCCCACGGGGGCAGCCGCGGCGGGGTGCCCCAGGTGAACAGGGGGACGGACATGGCGGGTTGCGGGTGAGTGAGGTCGTGCGCGACGTGCGTCAGCCAGGAGCCGTACGGGCGTCGGTCCAGAAGCTGGGCCAGGGCCGTGCGGCGGGACCAGCGGTGGCGGGAGGTGAAGCCTCGGGCCAGCCGCCAGGCCGTGCGGGGGTGGCGTGGCAGCAGGTTGTGGACGTGGGCCGAGGCGCCGCTGAACAGTTCGTCGCCGCCCATGCCGCTCAGGTGCAGCGGGGAGCCGCGTTCCGCGGCCCGTTCGACGATGTACATCCGGCGGTGGCGGTTGACCGCGTAGGGGGACGGGGTGTCGAGGCCGTCGTCGAGGGTGTCGACGCGGTCGAAGGTGAGGGGTACGGCGGTCGCGGGCACCACGTGGTGTTCCACCGCCTCCAGCGCCTCCACCGTGCGCCGTGCGTAGGCGACGTCGTCGCCGAGGACGTCGTGGATGGCGGCGGTGTAGGCGACGGTCCTGGCCCCGGCGCGGGCGGCCGTGGCGACCACCGCGGTGGAGTCGACGCCGCCCAGGTCGGCACTGACCAGTTCGCGGCCCGCGATCCGTGCGGTGACCGCGCCGGCGAGCCGCTCCCGGACCAGCCGGGCGCCTTCGGCGAGCGACAGGTCGGCCGGGGGCGGACTCCAGCAGCGGCTCGTACGGAGGTGCCCGTCGCGGTCGAGCAGTACGCGCTGGTCGCCGGGGACGACGTCGACGCCGCGCCAGACCGTCTGGGTGGTCAGCGGGTGCAGGATCGCGGGACTGAGCAGCTGCACGGCCAGACGGGCCTCGTCCAGGTCCGCGCCCGTCAGGTCGGCCAGGACGTCGGCACGGTCCGACACGAGACAGGCGCCGTGAGCCCCGGGCGCCTTGGCGGCGAAGACGCTGCGGACACCGGTGACGGTGCCGTGGACCAGCGTCCTTCCGTCGCGGCAGGCGATCACGTGGTGACTGCCGGGCCAGTTCCTCGCGTACGCGTCGGCGGCCTCGAGCGATCCGGTACGGGCCGCACGCGCCGCTTCCTCCTCGGTCACCGCGTGCTGCCCGAGCACGGCCAGCCGGGCGGGTCCGCACACGGCCGTCGTCACGGCGTGGTCCGGCCAGCGCCCGATCAGCCAGGGCCGACCGGACGGGTGCGGTATCCGACGGGTCCCACGGGAGCCGGCTCGCGCGGCGAGGGGCGCGACGGCGTCGGTGTCCGGGAAGACGAGGAACCAGCAGGCCCCGGCGGGAGACGACGGGCCGGTCACCATGGGCGGGTCCTTCCGGTCGGGTGCGGTCGGCGATGTGCGGCAGGGGTGTGGGCGGCGCCGTCGGCGCCGCCCACGCTCTCCACCAGACCCCTGTTAGGTGTACATGACAAACAGAGGCGGGTGGGGGGGAAGGTCAGAGCAGGCTGTGGCCGCCCAGCAGGTCGGGGCTGCCCGTCCCGGCCAGGCCCGTGACCTTCTGGAAGTCGCCGACCTTGGTGAGAGTGGGACGCTCGTAAGCCATCGTCAAATCCCTTCGTCGATGATCGTGCCTTCGATGCAAGCGGCATCGCCCCGCCTGCTGCCCCAGCCGGCGCGCCGCACCCGAGGAGCGGGCGCCGACGGCAGTGCCCAAAGCTAGGCGTGCGCGTTCCTCCGTCACAACCGGGTCCGCCAGCCATCCGGGACACGCATCGGCACCAGCCCTGCTGTCACACCGGCCACAGAACTCACGGATTGCCGGCGCCGAGTCATACTCCCCGCACGACGGGGTACCCGCGACGCCCTCTCCGGGCAGCGGCAGGCGGTTTCGGCCCCGATACGCCGCGTCCAAGGGGGACGCGAACCACGACAGCCCCGGCATCACCTGGCACGATGCGCCTGCCACACGCTCAGCCCGCCGGCCCCGACGGGCAATCACCGCCTCAGTGGCCGAGAAACCGCCCTTGCGAGACAGCCGGCACCCGTATGCGGCGCAGGGCCCGGTGAGTTCCTCGTCCTTCTCCTCTGCAGGAGTGGGGATCGGCGCGGGCGGCGTCGGTGACGCAGCCGCGTACGTGGTCGTCGAGCAGGCCGAGGGCGACTTCCGCGAGGCGCGGAGGCCGGCTCTGATCCGGGTGAGGCCGCCGAGCAGCAGTGGTCGTCGGTGACCATGCGGCACCCCGCCCGCGACCCGGGCGGCGCCGGCGTGGCGGGGCCCGAAGAAGAACCAGCCCAGCCCGGTGACCAACAGCATCGCGGCCAGGACCACCACGACATCGAGGGCGCCCACGAGATGGTCGCCTCCGTTGGAAGGTCACTCTCCAGCACGCGCTGGGGTACCCGTGCCAGGCAGGGGCTGACCGGCCCACAAGTCCTGGACCCTCCGGCCCAGGAGCGTCACCTGTACAGGGGAACAATGGAGGCGAGGGCAGCAGTCCGCCCGGACGACGGGCTCCGCGCCCGTACGAGTCGCCGGAACGAGCCGAAGCAGGTGGGTGGCGATGATGTTCTGGTACGGCCACGATGTCAGCGGGTGGGGCTGGTTCGGGATGTCGGTCGGAATGGTCTTGTTCTGGGCGCTGATCATCACAGCCCTTGCCCTGGTCTTCCGCGCCGCCAACCGGCCCCACGAACACACTCACACCCCCGCAGCACCCACACCTGAGCAGATCCTCGGTGAGCGGTTCGCCCGTGGGGAGATCGACGAAGAGGAGTACTGGCGACGTCTGAACGCTCTGCATGCCGGCCCTCTCACCTGATCCTGACCACGGCGGCACCGCCTGTGACCGTGACCCTCCGTCGAAGGAGGCGCGTGATGAACGACAAGCGCAACTACGGCATGCACGCGGGGAGGGGGAGGGGGTGAGTGCCATGGCCGCCGTGAACGCATCGGTGGTCGGGGTTCACAACGTCCCGCCTGATCACCACCGTCGAGCCGTGCCGCCCGCCGCCGGCCCGCCTGCGCGGACGGCGCGGACGGCGCGCCGCAGACATACCCGCCCACGCGGCGGGCGAGGCCCGCTACTGCACCTCTCCCGCGCATGACGGGTCGATGATGGAGGTAAGCCGCAACAGGAGGTGATGGGCGATGCCACCGCACTGTGACTCTCTCGACGGCCCCGTCGTCACGGCCGCGCGCAGAGCCCTGGAGGAGAGGGATGTCGACCGGGTCCTGCCCTACGTGTCTGAAGAAGGGGAACCAGAAGTTCGTGAGGCGTTCGAGCTCACCGCCAAAGCACGGACGCTCGGCCAGGAGGCGCAGGAAGTGGCCGACCGCTGGTTTTTCGAGACGGTCGTCCGCGTACACCGCTCTGGAGAAGGCGCTCCCTTCACGGGACTGAAGCCGGCCGGGCTCGACGTCGGACCGGTCATCCCGGCTGCTGAGCGAGCCCTGGACGCCGGCTCCGCGGACGAACTGGCCGGGATGCTCTGCGAGATCGTCCGTGAGCAGGTGGAAGAGCATCACGGCCACGCCATGGCACTCAAGGAGCACGCCGCTGAGGGAGTGGCTGCCACCCGCGCATATGTGGAGGCCTGTCTCGGTCTGCAGGTGTGGGCACACCACCTGTACAAGCAGGCGATCGCCGTCCCGCATGCACCAACCCGGCGCTCATGAGGGAACGAACAGTTCGGCCGCCCGCCGTGTGGACTCCGACGCAGGCGCGCGGCCGTGTGCCCTTGCCACTCCTCGATCGCCAACCGGATGCCGTGCCTGCGGAAAAGGCCCCGAGCGGTCACCCGCACAACTTCCGGCCGATCCCCGTTCAGTGCACGGGTTTCCACCTTCGCCCGCAGGCGCAGTGCGGCGAGGGTCAGTTGCTCCTCCTCGGTTCCTCGGCCCGAAGCGATGCCTGCTCAGACTGCAGGTCCGCGACCTGGGAAGCCATGGCCGTGCACCGGATCAGGGCTTCGCGGCGAGGTCCTCTCGTCCGACGGTCGGCGCCTGCTCGGCCTGTCCTTCCAACCTGCCGCCGTACTGCCGGCGTGACCCGGGCCGGAACGTCGGTCCTGGCGTCCCAGCTCCGGTCAGCAGGTGCTCGATGCCGATGTCCGGCCCGTGCAGGTCCCCAGCTGCGGCCCCGTGCGCCGTCCTCCACGATGAATGCATGGCCCTCGTCCGATCCGCTCAGCCTTTCGACGCCTTCCGGGCGCTGGCGGACCGACGTGGGCGGCCGGGAGACAAACTGATCAAGTCGTTGGCCGAGGCCAGGGCTGGAACGCGGAACGGCCCCGAGGTCTGGGCACCGAAGGTCGCCGCCCACCTTGGGCTTCCTGCTGCCGCCGCTCTGGGACCTGCCAGTTACTACGCGGACCTCGCCGCCCCGCACGGAGACCGCCATGTCCGGGTGTGCACCGCGACGGCGTGCTTCGCCGCAGCGGGCGGAGAGCACCTCGCGGAGGTGGAGCGTGAGCTGGGTGTCGCGGAACACACCGCCTCGCCGCACGGTGACGTGTCAGTGCAGGCCGTCCGCTGTCTCGGCTACTGCTACGCGGGGCCCGCCGCCCTTGACGGCAACACACCCTGCACCGGCGCGTCCCTCCCCGCTCAGCTCGCCGGGCGGGAGCCACCGCGGGCGCCGGAGATCCCGGTGGCCGACGACACCGGTGACCCGGTCCTGCTCGGTGGTGTGCTCTCCGGTGAGCCGGCGTGGCAGGTGTGGTCGAGGACGGTGTCGTCGGCCACGGCGGACGAGGTGCACCGGGAGGTGGCGGCGTCCGGGCTGCGTGGGCGGGGCGGCGCCGGATTCCGCGTGGCGGCGAAGTGGGAGGCGGCCGGCCGCGCACCCGGGACCGTGGTCGTCGCCAACGGCGACGAAGGGGATCCGGGTTCTTACGCCGACAGGCTGCTGATGGAGGCCGACCCGGGGCGCGTGCTGGAGGGTCTGGCCCTGGCCTGTTTCGCGTGCGGGGCCCGTGAGGGAGTGGTGCTGGTGCGCTCCGAATACCCGGCAGCTCTGGCACGGATGAGGGAAGCGGTGCGCCAGGCGTACACCGCCGGGTGTCTCGGAGCGTCGGTGCGCGGGACGGCCACCTCTTTGGACATCCATGTCGTCGAGGGCGCCGGCTCCTACGTCGCCGGTGAGGAGACCGCGCTGATCGGAGGGCTGGAGGGCGGTCGCGGGTGCGCCCGGCCCCGTCCGCCGTACCCGACCGAGCGTGGGCTGTGGAACGCGCCGACCGTCGTCAACAATGTGGAGACCCTGGCGGCCGTCCCCTGGATCGTCCGGCACGGCGGCCGGGCGTACGCCCGGCGTGGCACGTCCGACGAGACGGGGACCAAGCTGGTCTGTCTCTCGGAGCGATTCGCACGGCCCGGTTGCTACGAGGTCGAGCTCGGCACGCCGGTTCGGCACATCGTCACCGAGCTGGGAGGCGGTCTGAAGGACGGCGCCGAGCCGGCGGCTCTCCAGGTCGGCGGGCCGCTGGGCGGCTTCCTCGCTGCCGACGCGCTGGACGTACCGCTGTCGGAGTCAGGGCTGTCGGCCCGAGGCGCCGCTCTGGGCCACGCCGGTCTCGTCGCCTTCGACGAGCGGGTGGCTCCGGAGGAAGTGCTTCGTCACGTATGGGAGTTCGCCGCGGCCGAGAGCTGCGGCGCGTGCTCACCCTGCCGCGTCGGCTCGCGCCGCGGCCTGGAGCTGGCATCCGCCGATGCCCCGCCGGGTCAGGAGTGGGAACGGCTGTCGCGACTCCTCACCGAGGCGAGCCTGTGCGCCTTCGGACGGCGGATCCCGCCCGCCGTGCACAGCCTTGCCCGCGCCTACGGGGACCGACTGGCGGGATGGGAGCCATGAACGCCGTCACGATCGAGGTCGACGGCACCGGCGTCGAGGTGCCCGAGGCGTCGTCAGTGCTCACGGCGGTGCGGGCAGCCGGGATCGAGCTGCCCGCACTGTGCTCCGACGACCGGCTCAGTCCCGCCGGGTCATGCCGTACGTGTCTCGTACGGGCCGAGGGACGCATCGCGGCGGCCTGTGTCACTCCGGCCTCCCCCGGCATGCGCGTGGACACCAGGAGCGACGAGGTCGTGCGGCTGCGCCGGGACGCGGTGGAGGTCATCGTCTCCGCACTGCCGCCCCGGGCCCTCGCCGACGACAGTCCCAGCGAACTGGCCCATGTCTGCCGGTCGATGGGCATCGGCCCCGAGGCGGCGCAGGGTGCCGGAGGACAGGGCGCGGACGAGTCCCACCCGTACGTCCACTTGGACCGGGACCTGTGCATCGCCTGCGGCCGGTGCGTGCGAATGTGCTCGGAGTTGCAGGGCACCTTCGCCCTCACCCTGGTCGGCAGAGGCGGCGACACCGTCGTCGCGCCCGGCACCGGCGGCCCCTGGGCCGAGTCGGACTGCGTGGCCTGCGGCGGCTGCGTGGACACCTGCCCCACGGGGGCGATCACCCAGCCCGGACCGGCGCGGGGACTCACCTCGGCGTTCCACCCCGTGAAGGCCCGGACGCGCACCACCTGCGGCTACTGCGGCGTGGGCTGCACCCTCGACGTGATCGCACACGACGGTGAGGTCACGGCGGTGCTGCCCGCCCCGGACGGCCCGGTCAATCGCGGCCACGCGTGCGTGAAGGGTCGCTTCTGCCACGGATTCCGCACCTCACCGGAACGGCTCACCCGGCCGCTGCTGCGACGCGACGGCGTGCTGGAGCCGGTCGGCTGGGACGAGGCACTGGCGCACGTCGCCCGAGGGCTGCGGGCCGCCGTCGATGCCGGCGGCCCGGACTCCGTGGCGGCGATCTCCTCGGCCCGTGCCACCAACGAGGAGAACTACCTCGTACAGAAGTTCATGCGGGTCGTCATCGGAACCAACAACGTCGACAACTGCTCCCGCCTGTGCCACTCCCCCTCCGCCGCCGGCCTCACCGCTTCCTTCGGGCTCTCCGGCGGCACCGACACCTTCGACGACGTGGAGCGGGCCGACTGCCTGCTGGTGGTCGGAGCCAATCCCGTCGAGGCCCACCCGGTGGTCGGAGCACGGCTGCTGAGGCGGGTCCTCCGCGGCGCCAGGCTGGTCGTCGCCGACCCGCGTGCCGTGGGTCTCGCCCTGCACGCCGACGTGCATCTGCGTCCGCGTCCCGGCACCAACGTGGCGCTCTTCCACGGGCTCGCCCATGTCCTGCTCGCCGAAGGGCTGACCGACGAGGCGTTCCTGCGCGAACGCGCCACCGGACTGCCGGAGCTGACCGAACTGCTGGCCGACTACCCGCCGGACCGGGTCGCGGACCTCACCGGCGTGCCGGCCCCTGACCTGGTCACCGCCGCCCGCCTCTACGGCAGCGCGGATCATCCGGCCATCGTCTACGGCCTGGGTGTGACCGAGCACCTCCACGGCACCGACGGCGTACGGTCCCTGGCCAACCTGGCGATCCTGTGCGGCGCCGTGGGCACCGACCGGGGACACGGGGTCAACCCGCTGCGTGGCCAGAACAACGTCCAGGGTGCCTCCGACATGGGCGCTCTGCCGGATGTCCTGCCCGGATACGGCAAGGTGACCGACCCGGCCGTCCGCATGCGGGCCGAGGGCGTCTGGGGCGTACCAGTCCCAGGGCGGCCCGGCCTGCGGATCCCGGACATGTTCGCCGCCGCACGAGCCGGCGATCTGCGAGCGCTGTGGGTCATCGGCGAGGACGTCTGCGCCACCGACCCCGACGCGAACCGGGTCGTCCACGCCCTGGACGCGTGCCCGCTCGTCGTGTGCAACGAACTGTTCCTGTCCGAGACGGCCCAGCACGCCGACGTCGTACTGCCGGTGGCTTCCTGGCTGGAGAAGGACGGGACCTTCGTCAACTTCGACCGCCGGTTCCAGCGCGTCCGCCCCGCCGTGCCCCCACCCGGACAGGCCCGCACCGACTTCGACACCCTTCGGGCCGTCGCCGAGGCCATGGGAGTCGGCCTGGTCTGCGCGACTCCCGCCGACGCCCTTGCCGAGTGTGGCCGGCTCGCGCCTGTCTTCGCCGGGCTCTCCCACGACCGACTGGACCGCGAGGGCTCCGTCCCATGGCCCTGCACGTCCCCCGACCGGCCGGGAGAAGCCAAGCTGTACACCGAGCGCTTCGCCACACCGGACGGGCGGGCCCACCTGGCCGCCGCCCCGTACCTCCCCCCGGGTGAACGGCCCGACGACGACTATCCGCTGGTCCTGATCACCGGGCGGCGCTGGGCTCACTACAACTCCGGAAGCATGACGCGGCGGGGCGACAACCTCGCGCTCGACCCGGTTGACTTCCTGGACCTCCACCCCGACGACGCCGGCCGGTACGACCTGCGCGATGGCGAGCAGGTAACGGTGGAGAGCCGGCACGGCCGAGCCCGGCTCATCGCTCGTGTCGGTGACCAGACCACCCCCGGCCAGGTCTTCTGCTCCTTCCACTTCCCCGCGAGCGGAGTGAACCGCCTCACCTCGGACGTCGCGGATACCGTCACCTCCTGTCCCGAGTACAAGGTCACGGCGGTCCGCGTGGCCGTGCCGTAATGGGGGCAGACGGGGGTTGCCCGTCTCCTGCGTGGCCGCCGCCTCCGTCCTTCCGCCGGCCCTCACCGCAAAGTCACACGCCGCAGCAGCCGGAGCCTCGTCCCACGAGACCCGTCACGGCCGCCCTTGCCTCTCACCCACTTTCCGGCAGCGGCGGCGCTCCGTATCGGTCTGGGGCCGACGCCGGCACCATCCGCGCCCTGGAGAGGCTTCCCGGCGCTGCGTGAGGTGACCCTCAATCCGTCGACGTGGCCGTCTCAGTGCGGGAAGACCCGGCTCAGCCAGGACGCTGCACCCGGGCGGAGCGGGAACGCCGACCACCGGGATCGCCGCCTCCCGCCGAGGCGCCGCGCGGCCGCCGCTCCGGCCACAGCCGTGCCTGCACACGCATGACCACATGGCCGAGACCGGACAACGCGCAGGCGATCGCCAGGTCCCCGAGCGACAGCAGCTCTGTGCCCAGCAGGTCCCGGAGAGGGGGCAGATAGACGCCGGCCGCCTGAAGGCCCAGGGCCACACCCACGGCAACCAGCAGGAACGGGTTGGCCAGGCTTCCCGGACGGGCGCGGGAGCCCAAGGCAACGCCCAGCTGCGTCGCGCCGAGGACCAGGAAGATCATGGACTGCCAGGGGCGGCCCGTCTCCCTGGCCCACACGCCGGCCACCAGGGTCACAGTGGCGACGAAGGCGCCCATGAGCAGAATGCGCGGCCACAGGCCGGCGCCCAGCACGCTCTCCTCGGGGGGCCGGGGCGGATGGCGCATCGCGTCCGGGGCGACGGGCTCCGCACCGAGCGCGACACCGGGCAGGCCGTGCGTGAGCAGGTTGATCCACAGGATCTGTGCGGGCAGCAGGGGCAGCGGCATCCCCAGGAAGGGTCCGAGGAGCATCACGAGGATCTCCGCGGTGCCTCCGGCGAGCGCGTAGAGCAGGAACCGGCGCACGTTTGCGTAGACCCGGCGTCCCTCTTCGACGGCCGACATGATGGTGGCCGGGTTGTCGTCGGCGAGCACCAGGTCGGCGGCCTGGCGGGCCACTTCGGTGCCGCGCCGCCCCATGGCGACACCGATGTCGGCCCGGCGCAGGGCCGGGCCGTCGTTGACCCCGTCACCCGTCATCGCCACCACCTGCCCGGCCCCGCGCCATGCCTCGACGATGTCCAGCTTCTGCTCGGGAGTGGTCCGCGCGTAGATTCGTACGCCGGTCAGCTCGCCCGCCGTTCCCTCCCGGATCCGTTGCCCGGTGGTGACCTCGTCCTCCCGGGAGGCAATGCCGAGTCGCTCGGCCACGGCCCGGGCGGTCAGCGGATGGTCGCCGGTGATGAGTACAGGGACGATACCCGCGCGTTTGCAGGCGGCGATCGTCGGCTCGGATGCGGCGCGGGGCGGGTCGAGGATGCCGACGAGGCCGAGCAGCGACAGGCCCGACTCCCATGTGCCGGCCGGTTCCCATGCTTCCTCGCGGTCGGCCGACGCGACGGCGAGCACCCGGTATCCGTCACGTGCCAGTGCCTCCGCCCGCGCCGCCGCCCCGGCAAGCAGCTCCGGGCCCTCGGCCAGGACCTGCGGTCGGAGCACGGACTCCGGCGCGCCCTTGCAGGCGACCCGCACTGCGCCGTCCGGCCGGCGGTGGACGGTCGTCATGCGCTTGCGGCCGCTGTCGAACGGGATCTCCTCGACGCGCGGCAGTTCGCGGTCCAGCGCCGCCCGGTCCAGTCCGAGCCTGGCCCCTGCCGCCAGCAGCGCGGCCTCCGTCGGGTCACCCAGCGCGCGCCACTCCGTCGAGCCGTACGGCGGTGGCTCCAGCGCGGCGTCGTTGCACAGCATCGCGACGCGCAGCAGTGCCGCCAGGTCGGGTGCGTCGTTCGCCGTGACCGTCCGCCCGTCGCGGACGACCCGGCCATGGGGCTCGTATCCGGTGCCCAGGACCGTGGCCTGCCCGCGCGGCGTCCACAGCCGTTCGGCTGCCATTCGGCCCTCGGTCAGGGTGCCGGTCTTGTCGGTGGCGATCACCGTGACGGAGCCCAGGGTCTCCACCGCGGGCAGTCTGCGGACGATGGCGTGCCGGTCCGCCATCCGCCGTGCCCCCAGGGCGAGGGCGAGCGTGACGACGGCGGGCAGGGACTCCGGTACGGCGGCGACCGCGAGGCTGATCGCCGCCACGATCATCAGTTCCACGGGCTGTCCGCGCACCAGCCCGAGGGCCAGAACCACAGCGCACAGTGCCACGATCGCGGCTGCCAGGACCCGGCCGAATCCCGCCAGCCGGCGCTGCAGCGGGGTCGGACCGGGTGCGGCACCCATCAGGGTTGCGATCCGGCCGAGCGCGCTGTCGGTTCCCGTGGCGGTGATCATGACGCGTCCGTGGCCGCGGACGACAACCGTGCCCGCCGACATCGTGCCGTGCGACGGGTCGCTGTCTGGGGCCTTCTCCACCGGAACGGACTCCCCCGTCAGCGAGGACTCGTCCGCCAGCAGCAAGGCCGCGGTCAGTACGTCCCCGTCGGCGGGCACGATGTCGCCCTCGGCCACGAGGACCAGATCGCCGGGCACCACCTCGGCAGCCGCGAGGGAGCGTTCCTCGCCGTCCCGTACGACTCTGGCGGTGGGCGCACTCATGGCGGACAGGGCCATCACCGCCTGTTCGGCTCGTACCTCCTGAACGACGCCGACCGCGGTGTTCACCGTGATGACGAGCAGAATCACGGCGGCATCGGAGAGATCACCGGTGGCGATCGTCAAGGCGGCGGCCACCAGCAGCACCAGGATCAGCGGGTCGCGCAACTGCTGCAGCACCCGTCGCCATACGGGGGCACGCGGCTCTGCCGGGATCGCGTTCGGCCCGTGAAGCGTCAGTCGACGCGCGGCCTCGGGCGACGACAGACCCCCCGCGGAAGATGCGGACCATGTCGTAGGGGGTGCGTCGGTGCCCGCATCGAAATCCCGGTCGCCCCGCTGCTCGCTCACACGCCCGGCTCAGTTCTGTACGCGCCTGCGCCACGCACTGCCAGAAGGTCGTTGCCGCACACCGCGAGGACGCAGGGGCGTACCAGAGCGGCGGCGACAGGACCGGCTTGTTCGCTGTGTGCCATTCACCAACTCCCGTCATGCAGGGAACCGCCGTCCCCGAACACCGGTGTCCGCTTGTCAGGGTGCCACCACTGACGCCGACCGGCACGACCGACCACTCGTCGTGTGGACGATCCTGGCGATGCAAGACCGTCGCCGCGCCACCGGCCGGAGCAAAACGCTGGTCGGCGGCGTAGCCGACCGTCGCCGCCGGCGACGCGTGGTCCTTCCGTCGTGGACGTGGTAGGCCTCGTCATGACGAGACGGCTCAGACCGCCATCGTGGGTCCAACCCCTCCTTGGGAACCCGTGGCCCGTCCGGCGGATCCCGCCGCGGACGCCGAGGTCTCCCCACCCGTCTGCGTACGTCAGCTCTCCGGCAGCACGAGCGTGCAGGTCTCTCCGGGCGCGACGGTCACGGCCCGGTCGGCCAGCACCACGCGGATCGGTGACTCCTCCGAGTCGGGCACCCGGATCTCCAGCTGTCCGCTCCGACGCCGTACGCCGACACCCCAGTGGCCGCGGTAGCGCAGGGAGAACCCGTACTCCGACAGTGCGGGAAGGGGCACCGGGTCCAGCCAGAGGGCGTCCTCACGCGTCTCCAGTCCCGTCAGGCCGCGCTGCACCAGGTCCAGGGTCCCGGCCATGGCGCCGAGGTGGATGCCCTCTCCGGTGGTGCCGCCCTGGATGTCGGCGATGTCCGCCTCCAGAGCCTCGTGGACGTAACTCCATGCCTCGGCTCGTCTGGCCCGGGCGAGGACGAGTCCGTGGACGAGTCCGCTGAGGGTGGAGCCGTGGCTGGTGCGTTGCAGGTAGTAGTCGACGGTCCTGCGCCAGACCTCGTCGTCCACGTCGTACCCGAGACGGTGAAAAAGGGCCCGCAGCTCGGTGGAAGAGAAAAGGTAGCCGAGCATCAGGACGTCGGCCTGTTTGGAGGCCTGGTAGCGGTTCACGGAGTCGCCCTCGGCCTCGAGGATGCGGTCCAGTCGCCGGATGCTGTCGTAGTGGGTGCGGTATGCGTCCCAGTCCAGCTCGGCGAGGTCGCCGTAGCCGTCGAACTGGCTGATGACGCCCTGGTGGAACGGCACCCGCAGCCGCCGGGAGACCTCCTCCCACTTCGGGAGTTCGCCGCTGTCCAGCTCGATGCGTTCGAACAACTCCTGCCGGCGCCATGCCGGGAGGCGCCGCACCAGATCCAGGGCGCGAGCGAGTACCCAGACGGCGGTGACGTTGGTGTACGCGTTGTCGTCCAGGCCCGGCTGGGCGGCGGCGGGGTAGCTGTCGTGATATTCGTCGGGGCCGACCACGCCACGGATGCGGTATCGACCGAGGCCCGGAGCGAACTCCGCGCTGTCCGCCCAGAAGCGGGCTATCTGCAACAGCATCTCCGCGCCCTTGGTGTGCAGGTACTCGGTGTCACCGCTTGCTTCGCAGTACTGCCACACGTTGTAGGCGATCGCCGAGCCGACGTGGTGCTGGAGCCGGGAGTTGTCCGGGAGCCACCGGCCCGAACGGGGGTTGAGGTGCAGCTCCTGAGTCTCTTCACGGCCGTCGCTACCGGACTGCCATGGGTACATCGCCCCGGCACGGCCCGCCGCGCGAGCGGCGCGGCATGCCTGCGGCAGGCGCCGGTGACGGTAGTTGAGCAGGGCCCGCGAGACCTCCGGGAGACGCAGGTTCAGATACGACAGCACGAACAACTCGTCCCAGAAGACATGACCCCGGTACGCCTCGCCGTGCAGCCCCCGGGCCGGCACGCCCACGTCCAGGTCCGCGGTGTGCGGCGACAACGTCTGCAGCACATGGAACAGATGCAGGCGCAGGACACGGCCCGCCTCCCCGGGCACTTGGACGTCCGCGCCCCGCCACAACCTCGCCCAGGCTGCGACATGGGAGTCCACGAGCGCCGGGAAGCCCGCAGCCGTGGCCACCTGGTCGAGCGCCGCGCCGAGCGGATCACTGATCGCCGTGTCACGGGAGGTGTGCAGGGCCACGGTCTTGTCCACGACGGCGGGGCGGCCCGGGGCGACCGGTATCACGAGCCGGTGTACGGCACGGCGCTGAGACGGACGAAGCTCCGACGACGTGGGCGGCTGCCCGACGCAGGCCGTACGGGCCGCCATGCCGATGCCGATGTCGGAGGTACTGGTACGGCAACTCAGCCACAGCACGTCGGTCGCGAACGCCCCGGTCCGCACACGGACCAGGTGGCGCCGGTTGAGAGACCGGTAACGGTGAACGTTGCTGTTGATCACGTCGCCGTCGAGCACGGACTCCACCTCAAGCCCCCCGGACCACTCCTCGGCCGTGACAACGGTCCGCAGCGCGGCCAGGTGCGGATCCCCCATGTGCACCAGCCGGACCTGTTCCACACTCAGCACCCCTGCCTCGTCGTCCCGAAAGCGGAACGTGCGTGTCAGCGTTGCGCGGCGCAGGTCCAGAGTGTGCCGGTGGTCGAGCGGCTGCCGCGTGTCGGGAGAGAACCACGGGCCCGTCGATCCGTCGGCAAAGCGGAGTCGGAACCGCAGAAGCAGCCAGTTCGGGAGGTTCACCAGGTCCTCGTTCACCACCCGCCGCCCCGCCACGGTGGACTCCAGACGGTTGTAGACGCCGGCCGCGTAAGTGGCCGGGTAGTGCACCAGCCCCGCCCTGCTCTCGGGTATGGCGCCACGGGTGGCGAAGTAGCCGTTCCCGAGTGTGCACAACGACTCGCGCAGCCGCTCATCGGCCGGGTCGTAGCCCTCGTACTCCCAGGTCCACTCCGACATCCGCCACCCTCTCCTTCTCCCTTCACAAGCTGTGCAGGAGCACGAGACGCGCGTCGGCTCAGGCCCGTCGCGGGACGACGACCACCGGGCACGCACCGTGATGCAGCAGGGCGTGGGCGACCCTCCCGAGCTGGAGACCGGCATGGCCGTGGCGCCGCCCCGCACCCACGACCACCAGGTCGGCGTCGTGGGAGGCGTCGAGGAGGACCTGGTGTGCGGGGGCTTCGACTGTCCGACGGTGCACCTCTACCTGCGGGTGGCCCCGTACCGCGTCGCGCAGCGCGTCGGTGAGCAGGGTGGAGGCACGCTCCTCGTGGGCACCTGCGGCATCGTCCGCCGAGCCGTCCGTGGGGTCGCCGAGGCCGACCACCACCGGTGGCAGGTCGACGCCTGCCCCCCGAAGGGCGGTGGCGGTTGCCCCCAGCGCGGCGGCCGCAGTGAGGTGAGTCGCCACGGCAGGCTCGGCCGTCCGTTCCTCCGGACGTGCCGGGCGGTCCGGCGAGATGTGGGCGCGGCGGGCCGATTCCCTCCGGCTGAGCCCGTGCCCCCGGCGTTCGACGGCCACGCGCCGGCCGACATGGCCGGGGTCGAGTGCCCCGGGCCGGATGCCCACGGGTCTTCGTCCGTGTCCGACCGGCGCATGTGGATAGGGCGGCGTTCCGTCCACGTGGTGGCGTCCGACGATCTCGCCGTCGCGCCTGGTGACGCCGGTCGCCGGACCTTCGATGGCGAGTTGGTCGCCGAGGTGAGCTCGCATGATCGCCGCCATCTGCTCAGAATGGTGTTGTATCCAACGTGCCACGCGCGACACGCCACCGCATGGGACGACCGGCCCATACCGCATGGGCGGGCTGAGCCGACTGGAAGTCAAAGGTCACAACCCGGACGGGAGAGCCGACATGCAGCACCGAACGGTCGCGGAGCTCATGACCAGAGACGTCGTCAAGGCGCGGCGCGACCTGCCGTTCAAGGAGATCGTCAGGCTTCTGGCGGAGAACGACGTCACCGCTGTGCCCGTGGTGGACGACCTGGACCGCCCCATGGGTGTGGTGTCCGAGGCGGACCTGCTGCGCAAGAGCGCCGACCAGGCCGACCCGTCTGGCAGGGTCCCGGTTCCACACCTCGAGGCATGGGAGCGGGCCAAGGCCGAGGGCTCCCGCGCCGAGGAACTGATGTCGGCTCCTGCAGTGTGCGCGCGTCCGGAGTGGAGCGTGGTGGAGGCCGCCCGCCTGATGGAGGCCCAGCACGTCAAGCGGCTGCCCGTCGTCGACGAGACGGACCGGCTCCTGGGCATCGTCAGCCGTGGCGACCTGCTGCGGATCTTCCTGCGCCGTGACGACGCCATCCGCGACGAGATCGCCGAGGACGTGCTGCGACGCACGATGAGGCTTGCCCCCTCCGAGGTGACGGTCGAGGTGCGCGACGGGCGAGTGGATCTCAGGGGTTCGGTCGAGTTCAGAAGTCTGATCCCTGTCATCGAGCGGCTCTGCCGGAGCGTCGACGGGGTGGTATCGGTCTCCGAACATCTTGCGTACCGGACCGACGACGCCCGACGGTCCTCCACCACTGCGACCTGAGGGGGCCGTCGGAGCGGCTGGGAGACACCCTGACCGTGACCGCGGGAACGGGCACTGACCTGCCGAACCCGGTACGCGGCCCGGCGGACTGTCCCACCCCGGTCAGCCGGTGATCTCGATGTCTGTGCCTTCCCCGTCTCGGTCGTCGGGACGCGCACCGTGAGGACTCCGCTCGTCAGGTCCGCGCCGTGTGCCCGGTTCGGATCTCGGCAGCAGAGTCGTGCGGTAGCCTCCTCGATCCCGCCGTGGATGCCGAACTCGCCCTCGGCGACCTCGTTGCGAACGCCTCGACGCCGGAATCAGGCCTCGGGGCCGTGGGTCCCCCGCAGGGAGCAGTTCACGACCGGACGCCCTGCCGCCGCCGGGACGCACAGCGCGCCCTTCGAGGCGATGGCTGTCTGGTGGCTGAGCTGGTTGAGCACGTACGTCTCGGCCAGCTGTGCCTGCGGGAGAGGGGCGGTAGCCTCCATCAGGAGCTCTCCCGCCGGCACGATCCGTTCCGACCGACGGCGACCAGGAAGCCGCGCTCAGGAGGCAGGTCGCGGACGAAGGGGCTGAACGTCGCGGGGCCGGTGATTTCCCTCCCGGCCGTAGGACATGGCCATCGTCACTGCGTACCGATCGGTTGCCGTCGCGTCGGGCATCGGCGTCGCCTCGTCGTCTCTCGTCCGGGTTCCCTGCCCGTCACCGGGGGAAGCGCGCGGACCACAGGGGCTCGACCACATCCCACTCGGCGTCCCACCGTGCGTACCTTCTCCGGTCCAGCACGTGGCGCATGCCTGCGCGCGCCGCGCAGAGACCGGCGCCCACGCCGATCGCGGCCACCACGCCCACAAACCAGCCGGTGGTCGTGGCGTTGAACTCGCTCATCGGCGGACTGGTGAGGCCGCCGTCCCGGTCCACCCACACGCGCACTGTGGCGCCCTTCGGCGTTCCCGGCTCGACGAGGGTCGTCCCGGTCCGCACCGTGCCGTTGCCGTCCGTCCAGCGGACCTGCGCCCATTGCTTCTCGTCCATGGCGACGTCCTTGACGTTCGACGTCAGTCGGGCGGTGACCTCCTGCCGCTGCGCCGACTGGGCCTGCACGGTGCGCATCGACGACTCGTACGCCGTCAGCCCCGCGCTGAGCGCGGCCACCGGCAGGCCGAGGAGAAGGATCAGCATCAGGAAACGGCGGAACCAGGACTCGAACCTGTCGGACGTACGTCGGAGGGGGTTCGCCCCCTTTGACTCGTGCTGCCGACGCGGCGGGGGCGGACCGGACGCATGCGGCGAATCGTGTGCGCTCATGACTCGGCCTCCAGCGGGTCGCTGGTCCGTTCCCTCACCACCCGTCCCACCATGGGACGGCACCAGCCTCCGGTGACAAGGCCGAAGGCCCCCGCGGGGACGGCTGCCGGCCCCGCGGGGGCCGACCTCCGACGTGGTCCGTCTCCGCAGGTCCGGTCATATCCGGGGGACGACCGCGATCGGACAGGGCGCGTGGTGCAGTACCGCATGGTTGATCAACCCCAGTTGCAGGCCCAGGTGTCCCTGTCGTCTGCGGGCGCCGACGACCAGTAGGTCAGCCTCGGAGGCCGCCTCCAACAGGGCCTGGCGTGCCGGTCCCTCGATCACCCGTCGGCTCACCGGGGCCTCGCGGTACTGCTCCGACGCGTCCCGCAGGGCGTCGTCCAGCACCTGCGCCGGCGGACGCCGGTGGGCCTCCAGGGCGTACGACGACGGGGCTTGGGGTGTGGTGAGGCCGAACGGTGCGCTCCAGGCGTGCACCGCCACCAGTCGGCAGTGCCGCACATGGACCTCGCGGAACGCGAACTGTACGGCCGTGCCGCTGCCCTCTCCCTCCTCGACCCCGACGACGACGCTGCCGAACCGTGCGTTCCGGTGCTCTGCCGCGCCGCGCACCACGACGACCGGACAGTCCGCTCGCGCCGCCACGGCGAGGCTGACCGACCCAAGGAGCATGCCGGCCAGGTCACCGAACCCCCTGGATCCCAGCACCAGCGCGAAGGCGTTACGCCCTTCGTCGACCAGCGCCGTGGTCGCGTCTTCGTGCAGCACTTCGCTCGACAGCCGCACCGTGCGACCACTTTCCCTGACACGTTCCGAGGCGGCATCGATCACATCAAACGCTTCGTGATCCCGCGCCGCCGCGTGCAAGAGGTGGAGCGGCACGCCATGCCGGACGGCTTCGTCGGCGGCCCAGTCCACCGCCTCCAGGCTCGCCGGGGACCCGTCGATGCCGACCACCAGGGGAATCGTCACCGCCGCATCTCCTCTCGGCCGGATTCCGATGTCTCCGGATCCCTCCTGCGGTCCACACGCGCCCGCGGACGGGGGTTGGGGGCACACCTTCGTTCAGCGTGGTCCACCCCGCATTTCCAGCTTCATACGTCATGCAGGTCGCCGCCATGCAGGCAGCCGTCGCGCGAACCGTTCCGCCGACACCGCGCAGGCGCGGCTCCAGGCACCGGGAGAACCATCACGCCGCGGCGGAAGAAGAGTTGGGCCCTCCCGCATGCTCCGGGCCAAGCATCCGGCGGACCTCCGTCCTGCGGTCCCACCGCGGGGAAGGGCCGGTGTTACGCCCGAAAATCCCTGTCGCTGCGAGCACCGGGCGACCGTTGTTTACTGGCTATAGGCGGTGACCGGAAGGACACGGCTGCCGGGGCGACCAAACGGTGGTACTCCCCCATGGCTGATCAGTCTCCCGCAGTCGCTGCCCGGGCTCCCTGTCCGCGCACCGTCGCCGCCAGGGCACTGTGTGGTCGCAAGGGGTCCACCTTGCGCAGGGCGGATTGATCAGCGTGTCGGACCGCGTCGGCCCACGATCCCATCACTGCCTCGAAAGGAGGCTCGACATGGCGCAGCCCCAGCCGGAATCCCATGCCACGCTCGGACCGGAGGCCCGGTTGAGCCGACTGGAGGCTCAGGTCGCGACCCTGGCTGAGGCCGTCCGGGTACTCGCCCGTGGCCTGGAGAACATCCCGTCGGAGGACGTTCCCCCCGAGGAAGCGGCCCGCGGTGCACGACTCGCCCACGAACTCCTGCTCTCCCAGGGCCTGTAGACGCTCCCCGGCGCCCGAAGAAGCCCATTCGGCCGCCGGTGACGGGCACACGGCCCGACGCGCCGCCGAAGAAGCCACAGGGAGTCAGCGATGACCCACGTACAAGGACGAAGCCCGATCGTGGTCGGCCTCGACCCTGATCCCGGCAGACGCGCGGCGCTCGCCTGGGCCGCCGACGAGGCGGACCGGCGCCGCCTGCCCTTGCTTCTGGTCCTCACGCAGAACGTGCCGACGCCCGGATATCGGCCGACCGGCGGCCGGCCGTCCTGGGAGGAGTGGACGGAGGCACTGCACGCCACGGGCGACAGCGTGCTGAAGGATGCGGTGGCCTTCGTCGAGTCCCGGTATCCGCAGACACCGGTGTCCGGGCTGCTGGCCGAGGGGCACCCCGCATGGGTGCTGCGTGAGCAGGCACAGAACGCCACCATGGTCGTGCTCGGTTCCTGGCATCTGAGTCCTCTCCGGGAGCTCTTCACCTCCGCCGCCGTCGCCTTGCCGCTGATCGCGCACGCGCCCTGCCCCGTGGTGACCATCCCCGAGTCGGAACACATCACACAGGAGCCCCCGTACTTCGTGGTCGGAGTCGACGGCAGCCCTCATTCCGCAGCCGCCGTCGACCTTGCCTTCGAGGAGGCCGCGCTGCGCGGCGCCGTCCTGCGGGCCCTGTACGTGTGGCACCCGCCGCTGCTCGGAGTCCTGGACGAGAACGCGGCCGTCCAGGAGTGTCGCCGGCTGCTGTCGGAGACCGTCGCCGGGCGTACGGCCGCCCATCCGGAGGTGGAACTGCACCACGAGGTCGTGACGGGCCACCCGGTGCAGGTCCTGGCCACGGCGACAGAACACGCCCTCGGTCTGGTGGTGGGCACACGCGGGCACGGAGGCTTCACCGGCATGCTGCTGGGCTCCGTCAGTCAGGGCGTACTGCACCACGCCCACTGCCCGGTCATCACCGTCCCGCACACCGACCAGTAGCAGGCATGCGGCGGGGGCCGCCCCTCGCCGGTCATTCGCAGCGCGGCTCCCGGCCGGGTGCGCGGAGGGATGACCATGGGTCTCCACCGGGGCGCCCCTCCGTCCGGGTCGGCTGAGGCACGTGCCGCGTCGCACCGACGGGGTCCCACCCTTCGCATGGCGGTCAGGTGGCCGCGTCATTCCCCGTTCGCGTGCGGCACGACGGCGACCGGGCAGGGTGCATGGTGCAGGAGGCCCTGGCTGACCGAGCCGAGCAGCAGTCCGGAGAACCCGCCCAGCCCGCGGCTGCCCACCACCAGCAGCACCGCCCACTGGGCCGCGTCGCTGAGCACCCGTACCGGATGCCCGCGAACCACCGTGTGCCGGACCTCGACCTGGGGGTACTTGTCCTGCCGGCCGGCCGTGGACTCCGCCAGTACCCGCCGCGCCTCGTCCTCCGCATCCTCCAGAGCCAGATCACGGAGTCAGGGGGCTGCCAGGCCGAGACCGCGATCACGCGGGCCTCGCGGAAGGCGGCCTCCTCGAAGGCGAACCGCACCGCCTCCGTCGACAGGGCCGAACCATCCGCACCCACCACGACATGGGGCGGGGCAGGCGTCACGGGCTCCGGCTCGCGAACCACGACGACCGGGCACGGTGCGTGCGTGACCAGCGGCTTCCCCACCGACTCGCGGCTCAACAGATCCCGTACGATGCCGCGGTGCCGCGAGCCGATGACCACCATGGCACTGCCCGCCGCCCGGGCCCGCGGCGACCACGGTGAGCCCCGGACGCCGTCCGGCGGCGAAGTCCCGCGCGTCCTCCAGCACCGGCGCGTGGGCGGCACGGGCCGCCGCGCCCCACGACGTCCCGGGCGAGCTCAGCTCGGCGGACCCGCCCTCCAGTCCGGGGCCGGCCTGGCGCCTGGCGTGGCATCGACCCCGACGACGACCGCTCCCCGCACCTGCGACGTACTCATGCCTGTGTTCCTCATCTCGGCCCGGTGCACCGCCGTTCGGGCATCCGTCCCCGTGGTGGACGCGCTCCCTCCGCTTCGGGCGTCGCACCTCGGGGATGCCCGACCGATTCCGGTGTTCATCCCTTGACGACTCCGAGCGGCACCAGGCGGACGACCCGCCGGGCCAGCCCCGCGCCTTCCGTGGCGGTGGCGACCGCGTCGACGTCCTTGTAGGCGTCGGGGGCCTCCTCGGCGAGCGCGCGCCAGGAGACCGGACGGACGGCGATGCCGTGGGCCTCCAGCTCGCCGCCCAACTGCTCGCCGCGGACCCGCCGCAGTGCCTGGTGGCGGCTCCATACGCGTCCCGCACCGTGGGCGGACGACCAGAACGCGTCATTGCCGACGGTGCCGACCATCACGTACGAGGCGGTGCCCATCGTGCCTGGAACCATCACGGGCTGCCCCGCCCTGGTGAGGTCCGCCGGCAGGTCGGGGTGGCCGGGCGGCAGGGCACGGGTGGCGCCCTTGCGGTGGACGCACAACTGGCGCGAGACGCCGTCCACATCGTGGCTCTCGATCTTCGCGATGTTGTGCGAGACGTCGTAGACCAGGTCCAGGCCTACCCCGGCGGCGGCGAAGGCGCGACGCGCGGCCTGGGTGAGCAGCTGGCGGTTGGCCCTGGCGTAGTTGGCGGCGGCTGCCATCGCCCCGAGGTAGGCGCGGCCCGGTGGGGAGACAACGGGTACGCAGGCCAGTTGCCGGTCCGGGAGGTGGATGCCGTAGGCGCGCAGGGACTGGTCCATGACACGGACGTGGTCGGTGCACACCTGATGCCCGAGGCCGCGGGAGCCGCAGTGGATCATCACGCACACCTGGCCCTGGTGCAGGCCGAACGCGGTCGCGGTCTCGGCGTCGTACACCCGGTCCACTGCCTGCACCTCAAGGAAGTGGTTGGCCGAGCCCAGGCTGCCCACCTGCTTCAGGCCCCGGTCCGCGGCCCGCTGCCCGACCTGCGACGGGTCGGCTCCCGCCAGCGCTCCGCGGTCCTCGCAGCGCTCCAGGTCGCGTGGCACGCCGTGTCCGTGCTCGACCGCGTACCCGGCACCGGCGACCAGTATCTTCTCCAGCTGCGCCCGCCCGGACAGTTCCCACAGTCCGCCGGGTCCCAGGCCGCGCGGGACGGTGTCGCCAAGGATGTCCATCAGCCTCCGCATTCCGGAGGCCGGCGGGTCGCGGTCCATACCGGCGGCGAGCAGCCGGACGCCGCAGGAGATGTCGAATCCGACGCCGCCCGGCGATATCACTCCGCCTGCTTCGACGTCCGTGGCGGCCACGCCTCCGATGGGGAAGCCATACCCCCAGTGCACGTCGGGCATCGCGTACGAGGCACGGACGATGCCGGGCAGGGTCGCCACGTTCGCGACCTGTTCCAGCGCCTTGTCCCCGGCCACCTGCGGCACAAGCTCCCGCGCCGCGAAGACGACCCCGGGCACACGCATCGGGCCCTGCCGCTCGATACGGAAGCGGAACGGGGTCTCCTGCACCAGTGTGATGTCCATGCCCTTCATCCTCTCTTCGCCGTGCTTCCGCCGACGCGACGGCCCGGTCGGCACCGATCCCGGCGAGCGCGGTCAGGAAGGGGGCGGGCGACCGGATCCAAGCGGGTCCCTGCCCGCCTTGGCCCGCCCGGTGGTGCCGTGCCGCGGTCACGGATCACTGCGCCGTCCGGCGGAGTTCATCAGCCAGGTCACCGTCCGGCTGACGTCCGAGAGCGAGACGATTCCGATGAGTCTGCCGTGATCCATGACCAGGACTCGGTGCTCGGCGCCCGGCTCCATGCGCGGCAGCAGATCCGCCAGCGGGCTGTCCGGCTCGACCACGGTGGTCTGCGAGAGCGACACCATGACGTCCCTCACCGTCACGGCGTGGGCCTCGGCCTGCGGCACCTTTCGGGCGCTGTCGAGGGTCACCAGCCCGACCGGGGTCCCGTTCTCGGTCACCGGGAACGCCGAGTGCCGGTAGCGGTAGCGCGCATCGGTGAGGAAGCCCGCGACCGTGGTGTCCGCGGGAACCGTGAGAGGTTCGGGTGTCATGGCGTCCCGCACGGGGACACCGGCGAGCACGCCACGCAGTTGGGCCTGCCGTCCCTCGGCGGTGGCGGCCGCGATGAGGAACCAGCCGATCAGTGCCAGCCACAGACCGCCGAACGCCCGGGTTCTCACGAACGCGACCAGCCCGAGGACGACCAGCAGCCACCCCAAGACCCGCCCCGCCGCGGTGGCGCCGGCGGTCGCCCGCAGGCGGTCTCCCGTACGCCACCACAGGAACGCGCGCAGCAGCCTGCCGCCGTCGAGCGGGGCGGCGGGCAGCGCGTTGAAGACGGCGAGCAGCACATTGATGCCCGCGAGCCAGGCGGCCATCTCCACCACGACCCCGGAGGCGGATGCCAGGTCGAGCAGCCAGGTGGCGAGGGTGAACAGCCCGCCCAGCAGGAGGCTGACCAGCGGGCCGACACCGGCGATCCGCAGCTCGCTGCCAGGGCTGGACGCCTCGGACTTGAGCCGAGCCGCGCCGCCCAGCAGCCACAGCACGATGTCGTCCACCTCGACCCCGTTGCGCCGGGCCACGACGGCGTGCGCCACCTCATGTGCGAGCAGGGAGGCGAAGAAGATCACAGCGGTGCACAGGCCGGCCGCCCAGTACACCACCCAGGCACGCCCCGGATACGTCTCCGGAAGGCGGCCCTGGGACAGGCCGAACGCGATGATGCCGAAGATGAGCAGGACGCTCCAGTGAACGCCGACCCGGACCCCCGCGATCCGGCCCAGAACGAACGTCGCCCGCACAGCGCTCTCCCCTGCTCAGCTAGGCCCCCATCCCCCGACCTCCCACCGAACTGACCCGTCTGATCAGTGAATCCTCCTGCTCCCAGTACACCCTTGGCCCAACGGCTCCGCGCGCTGAAGGGGCCTGAGCACGTGGAGCAGAGAGGTGGAGCACGTCGGGGTGTGACAGTCTTCGTCCGGTCGTGGTGCCGCCGGGCACATGCCCTGAAGCTGGCACGCCGCACAAGTCGGTTCCTAGACTTGAGACGTGGTCCGGCCCAACGAAGAGGTCGAGGCGCTCCTTCATGAGTACGCGGACCTCATCGCCATCACCGGAGGCGAGGCGTTCAAGGCGCGCGCCTACGAAAAGGCCGCCCGCGCCATCGGCGGCTACCCCGCCGACGTCTCCCACCTGGACGTCGCGGGCCTGAAAGAGATCCCGGGGGTGGGCAAGTCGATCGCCGAGAAGGTCGTCGAGTACTTCCGCACCGGTCATGTCACGGTGGTCGAGGAGAGGCGGGCCGAGATCCCCGCAGGGGTGCGGCAGCTCATCACCATCCCCACCCTCGGACCCAGGAAGGCGATGGCGCTCTACGAGGATCTGCACATCTCCTCCGTGGGCGAGCTGGCCGACGCCATCAAGGCGGAGAAGCTGCGCGACCTGAAGGGCTTCGGGGAGAAGACCGAGGAGAACATCCTGCACGGCATCGCCCTCATGCAGCAGGCAGGCGGGCGGATCCTGCTGAGCACCGCCATGGAGGCGGCCGAGGACATCGTCGCCGAACTCTCCCGGATCACGGGCTGTGAACACTGCGCCTACGCCGGTTCGCTGCGCCGTATGAAGGAAACCATCGGCGACATCGACATCCTGGTCGCCGCCCGCCGGGCGGCGCCCTTCATGGATGCGCTCACCGACTTGCCCTCCACCGCCGAGGTCATCGCACACGGGGAGAAGAAGACCTCGATCCGTACCGTCAAGGGCGTCCAGGTCGACCTGCGCGTGGTCCGACCGGACGCGTGGGGTGCCGGGATGCAGTACTTCACCGGCTCCAAGGCGCACAACATCCGGACTCGCACCATCGCCGTCCACCTGGGTCTGAAGCTCTCCGAGTACGGCCTGTTCGAAACGGAGGGCGGCAAGCGGGTCGCCTCCCGCTCCGAGGACGAGGTGTACGCCCGGCTCGGCCTGCCCTGGATCCCGCCCGCCCTGCGCGAGGACCGGGGCGAGATCGAAGCCGGCCTGCGCGGCGAACTGCCCGAGGTGGTGACCGAGCGGGACATCCGCGGTGACCTGCACACCCACACCGACCTGACCGACGGCCTCACCCCGCTGGAGGACATGGTGGCAGCGGCCGCCCAGCGGGGCTACGCGTACTACGCGGTCACCGACCACGCGCCGAACCTGTACATGCAGCGCATGACCGACGAGAAGATCCTCGCCCAGCGCGAACAGGTACGGTCACTGGACGGCGAACACCACGGAATGCGGCTGCTGCACGGCACTGAACTCAACATCGGCCCCGAAGGGGAGGTGGACTGGCCCGATGAGTTCCTCCAGGGGTTCGACCTCTGCGTGGCCGCGGTGCACTCCCACTTCAACCTCGGCCGCAAGGCGATGACCCGGCGGTTCGTCCGCGCCTGCGAGAACCCGCACGTCAACATCATCGGCCACCCCACCACCCGGCTGCTCGGCAAACGGCCGGGCATCGACGCCGACCTCGACGAGGTGTTCGCCGCCTGCGCCCGCACCGGCACGGCCCTGGAGGTCGACGCCCAGCCCGACCGCCTCGATCTGGGCGACGAGGACATCCTCCGTGCCAGGAGTCACGGGGCGAAGTTCGCCATCGACACCGACGCCCACTCGATCCCCCAGCTCGCCTGCCTGCGGTACGGAATCGGCACGGCACAACGCGGTTGGCTCACCCCGGACGACGTGATCAACACCTGGCCGCTGCGGCGGCTGCGCCGGTTCCTGCGCAAGGACCGGGCGGGCTGAGGCGTGAGGCGCCCCGGCACCCGAGGTGCGCTCACACGTCGAGCGTCACCGAGCACCTCCAGCCCTCCGGGCCTCGGGTGAAGACGAGTTCGTGCAGCGTGACCGCCTTCGGCGCGGCCCCCGTCACCGGAAGCGCCCCGGCATCAGCCATCTGCAGCCCGCACCGCAAGCCGCCGTCGGCCGGGGTCAGTTCCACACCGACCGGCACCTCGCCCTCGGTGTCGAGCCAGTACACGACCTCTTCCAGCAGGGCGACGAGCACGTCCTCGTCCCTGTCCGCCCGTATCACGACGTCCCGCCGGCGGACACCGGCTGCTGCCGTCAGGTCCACGAACGACTCGCAGACAGCCCGCACCGCCTGCGTCAGGCATTCCTCGCGGGTGGGGGCCCATGCCTCTACCCGCAGGTCCGCGGTGTGGGGAACACTGCGATGCCCGGCGCTCGGCGCGGAACTCCCCGCTTTCATCACTTCCCCGCTCTCCCCTCATGAGGTGCCAGGAACGACGTGCGCCTCCATCGTCGTCCGGCAGGGAAGGGCACGCGCGTCGGCCTGGCCGCCGACCAGCGTGCCCGTACGACTTTCGCCCTTCTCGCCATGCGTCGGTTCAGGTGCGTCATCCTCCGGTGGTGTCCGAGGGCCACCTGGTCGGCATGATCTCCTTCGACGACCTGTCCTGGCAGCTGACACAGTTTCCAGGCCGCTGACGGAGCGCACACATCCCTCGGCCGATGCCCCGTCACGGAGAAGCTCCCGTCGATCGAGCAATTGCCGGCCACCGGCAAGCGGCAGAGGTCACCCGCGGGGGACGACGGCCACGGGGCAGTGTGCGTGCTGTCCGGGAAGCCCAGTGCCAGGCGCCTGCCCCAGCCGGCGCTCGCGGCCGGTGACCGGTGCCGCCCGCTCAGGCAGGCGAGCAGCGGTGATCGTATGCGTCGGCAGTGCAGGCGCTGTCCGAGAGGCGGACAGTGGAGAGGGGACCTCGCCGCGAGCGTCCGAGGAGGGAGCGGGACATGCTGCATCGCCTGGTCGGAGACCTGATGACCTCGGCCGTCGTGAGTGTGCGGCGGGACACGGGCTTCAAGGACATCGCCGAGCACCTCGCGGAGCACGACATCACCGCGGTACCCGTCGTCGACGACCAGTGCCGCCCGGTCGGCGTGGTGTCGGAGGCGGACCTGCTGCGCAAACAGGAGAGCCAGGCCGATCCGGGCGGACATCTGGCCGCCGCCCACCTGCTGCCCGCGGAACGTGCCAAGGCCCACGCGCTGACCGCCGAGGGACTGATGACCAGCCCGGCCGTCACGGCGCGACGGCAGTGGTCGGTCGTGGAGGCGGCCCGTTGCATGGCCCGCCACCACGTCAAACGGCTGCCCGTCGTGGACGACGCCGGTCGACTGGTGGGCATCATCAGCCGCAGCGACCTGCTGCGGGTCTTCCTGCGGCGAGACCTCACGATCAGCGAGGAGATCACGACGGACATCCTGACTCGCACCCTCGGCCTGGAACCCGGCACGGTCACCGTCCAGGTCACCGACGGCCGGGTGACGCTCAACGGCACCGTGCCGCAGGAGGACCTCATCCCCATCGCGATACGCCTGTCCGAGAGCGTCGACGGAGTCATCGACGTCACGAATCACCTCCGCCCCGAAACCGACACCACAGCCGGTACGCCACGGCGGTGACCCGCCTTCGTGCCGAGGTCGCCGCATTGAGGGTGGTGTCGTGCTCAGTCACCTCGCAGGCATCGTGGTGCCCGTATTCGGTCGTCTGGAAGTCACCACGGAAACCGGTGCCGCACCGCCTGCGGGCAGCATCATCATCGCCAACCACACCTCCCTCAGCGATCCCGCGATCGTGCTCGCCGCGCTGCACCGCCTCGGCACCGAACCCGTCGTCCTCGCGGCCGCGGGGCTGTGGCGCGTCCCCGTCCTCGGCCGCGTCCTGACCTGGGAGGGGCACATCCCGGTTCACCGTCACGACCGGCGGGCCGCACAGGCACTGCAGGACGCCCGAGCCGCACTGGCCGCGGGCCGGTCCGTCCTGCTCTGCCCGGAGGGTGGGCTCCCGCACCGCAAGGGCCCCCACGAAGCCCCGCCCCGGTCCTTCCATCCGGGCCTCTTCCGCCTCGCGCACTCGGCCGGCGCCCCGGTCGTGCCGATCGGCCAGGCCGGAGCCCGTGCACTGGCATCAGGCGGCCACGTCGCACAGGTGGTCAGACTGCTCACCGCTCCGCTGCACCGCCCGAGACTGTACGTGCACGTCGGTGCACCACTGCACCTCGGCAACGAACAAGCCCAGGCCCTCGCCGTGGCCCGCAGCGGGCTGACCCGAGCCTGGTGCACCGCTGCCCGACGACTCGGCAAGCCACTGAGGCGGGACGGGTCCTGAAGTCCGGACAACCGGGGTGTCAGCCCATGACGGAGGTAAGCCGCGCCCTACGTGCCCGAAGCAGTTTGCCCTCGACGTCGGCTCCGCGGACGAACTGACCGGCATTCTCCGCGGGATCATCCGTGAACAGGTGGAAGAGCGTCACGGCCGCACCGTGGCGCTCAAGGGGCATGCCGCTGAGGGCGTGGCCGCCGCGCGCCCCTACGCGGAGGCCGGCCTCGGCCTGCAGGTGTGAGCACACCACCTGTACAAGCAGGCAACCGCTGCCCCGCATACGCCAACCCGGCGCTCGTGAAGCAGCGGCGTCCGCGAGTCACCTGGGTGAGCGTCCGAGTGGTGGGCGGTCAGGGCACTGCCGTGCCGCGGTAGCTCCGCCGGGGTGGGGGCCCGGGCAGCACGGTGGGCGGGGCCTGCGGCCTCGTGTCCACGGGTTCCTTCTGCGCCGGACGGCCGGCGAGGGCCGCGACGATGTCGGCTGCGGTGAGCACCCCCGCCAGACGTCCGTCTTCGTCCAGCACCAGGAGGGCGTCGGTCTCGGTGTAGGTCATGAGGTCGGCTGCGTGGCGTACGGTCTGCTCCGCGTGGACGAGCGCCGGTCCGTGACCGGGCAGGAGGTCGTGCACGCGCAGACCGGACAGCGAAGCGGCCGGTGCCGCACAGGCGACCGCCACGTCAGCCCTGTCCAGCAGGCCGGCACAGCGACCGTCCGGACGCACGACCGGAAGGTGACGGGAGCCCGATCGCTCCAGCAACTCCCACGCCACGAGCACGGTCTCGTCGACAGTGATCGCGGCCACAGCGGTGCGCATCACGTCGGCGACCGTCCGCGCCAAGATCCCCGGCTCATCGTGGCCCGCCCCCGACTGCTGTTCCATGGTCGCCTCCTTCTGATCTGCGGACGTCGCCGCCGTGTCACGGGGAGGGCGCCGGTTTCGCTGCGGCGGGGTGGTGAGCGTCCAGTCGCTGTTGCCGCTCCTGTTGCCGAAGAACGTCGAGGACCACCGGCCCGTCGACGGTCTCGCGAGGTGGTGAGCAGTTCGGCGAGGGTGTCCAGCGCCTCCCGGTGGTCACGGAGCAGAGCCACGGCGCGTTCCTCTGCGTGCCGTACCAGGCGGGCGGTCTCCTCGTCGACGATGCGCCGGGTCGCTCGGAGTAGGGACGGCGCAGGGTGTCCTCTGTGCTGTCGCCGCCGAGGTAGCGGGGGCTCCGGAGCCGTGGCCGACGGGGCCGAGGGCCGGGGACGGGCCGAACTCGCCAAGGCGCCGGCGGCTTGGGCGGCTCGCGCGGGGGCCCCGACTTGGCAGAGCGTGACAGCTGCCGGACCGAAAGGCGGACTGATGTGATCACCGGACGGCTCCCTTGGCGGAAGGAGGAACCTCGCGCGAATCTGGAGCTGGGCCGTTCCCCGAACTCCCACAAGTGTGGAGCGCTGGTGGGCGCCGCCCTTCCAGGATGCCCGGGCTGATGGTGCGCAGCCGAGCCAGGGACAGGGTCCCAGGAGTGAGCCGCCTGAATCCGGCGTGCGTCGAGTGGCCGCCCAGGATCGAATGGAGGGAGGCTTGGAGGAGGCGAGCCACAGGACGGCGGTTCGACCGCCGCTGGGGCCGCGACCAGGCGGGGTGCTCAGCGGATGGGAGGAAGCCCATGAAGGTCGGAGTGCTGACCGGCGGCGGTGACTGTCCCGGCCTCAACGCCGTGATCCGCAGCGTCGTCCGCAAAGGTGTCCAGGAATACACCTTCGACTTCGTCGGTGTTCGAGACGGCTGGCTCGGTTTGCTCCAGGGTGCTGTCATTCCGCTGGACATCCCCAGCGTGCGGGGGATTCTCCCTCGCGGCGGAACCATCCTCGGTTCCTCCCGCACCAACCCCTTCAAGCACGAGGACGGCCTGCGACGCGTGCAGGACACTCTTGCCACGCACGACGTGGACGCGCTCGTCGTCATCGGCGGCGAGGACACGCTCGGTGTGGCCACCGAGCTGAGCCGACAGGGAATCCCTCTGGTGGGCGTGCCGAAGACGATCGACAACGACGTGTCCGGGACCGACTACACCTTTGGCTTCGACACTGCCGTCGGTATCGCCACCGAGGCCATCGACCGCCTCCACACCACGGCCGAGTCGCACATGCGCACCCTGGTGGTGGAGGTGATGGGGCGGCACTCGGGGTGGATCGCCCTGCACGCCGGCGTCGCGGGCGGCGCCAACGTGATTCTCATCCCGGAGCGGCCGTTCGACATCGACCAGGTCTGTGAGCAGGTGATGAGCCGGTTCAAGATCAATTACGCGCCGATCGTCGTGGTCGCCGAGGGGGCTGTCCCCAAAGAGGGACAGATGGTCCTCAAGGACGAGTCGCTGGACGAGTTCGGCCATGTGCGGCTGTCCGGCATCGGCGAATGGCTGGCCCAGGAGATCTCGGAGCGCACCAACAAGGATGCCCGCACCACGGTCTTGGGTCACATCCAGCGCGGCGGTACCCCGAGCGCTTTCGACCGGTGGCTGGCCACTCGCTTCGGCCTGCATGCCATCGACGCGGTCAAGGACGGTGACTTCGGCGTCATGGTCGCCCTGCAGGGCACCCGCATCATCCGCATCCCACTCGCCGACGCCACGGTGCAGAAGAAGGTGGTCGATCCGTCGCTGTACCGAGAGTTCGAAACGTTCTTCGGCTGACCGGCCCCGGCGCTCAGCCGATCACTGTCAGAACCTGCCGATCCACCACCCGGCCTATGACCGGCCGTCATCCGGGTGCGGTACGACCGCCACCGGGCAGCGAGCGTGGTGCAGTACGGCGTGCGTGACCGGACCCAGTCGGCCCTCGGCCGCACTCGGATCGGCACGGCGCCCCACGACGAGCAGGTCCGCACTTCGCGACGTGTTCAGGAGCGCTTCCGCGGGGTGGAGCAACACGACATCGGTGCGGACCGTCACCCGAGGGTATTTCTCCTGCCAGGCCCGCAGGGCGTCGGAGAGCTGCAGGACCTCCTGGTCCTCCCAGGTGGCCCGGTCCTCCGCGGTCACCACCAGGGTCCGAGGAGATACGGACTCGGCGGGAAGGGCCCATGCCTGGACCACTCGCAGGTGTGCCGTGTGTGCCGCGGCGACCGAGAACGCGAAGTCCGCCACCTCACTGACCGGGTGATGCGCATCGAACCCTGCCACGACCTGGGACATGGCGCGTGCCAGGCGGGTCCCTTCTCCGAAGGTGCCGGACGGTTGCGGCACCAACACGACAGGGCAAGGGGCTGCTGCCGCCACCCGCAGGGCCACCGAGCCGACCGCGAGACCGTCGAACCCGCCCGTCCCCCGTGTGCCGATGACGAGGAGCCCGGCATCGCGGGCCGCGGCGAGCAGGGCCGAGTCCGGCGCGTCATCAGCCTGCTCGCCCCGTACCTCGAGGTCCGGGTATCGCTCGCCGAGTTCGGCGACCACCCGCTGGAGCTTTCGCGCGCCCACGTGCCGCAGCGTGTCCCCGGCGGTGCCCGGAAGCGGTGAGGAGGCGTGGCACAGACGCAGTGGAACACCCCGCAGCGCGGCCTCCCGCGCCGCCCAGTCGGCCGCCGCCGAACTGCGTTCGGACCCGTCGACACCCGCCAGCACAGAGTGACTCATCGTGTCCTCCTTCGCCCGGCCCCTCCGCCGGCGTCGCCACACGAGTTTGTCTCCTCTCTTCCACTCTTCCACGGCGCGACCGCTCAGCGCCCGGATCGGATGCCGGGTGGCGCGAAGGTCCAGGAGGACCGGTTCGCAGCCACGTCCGGCGACCGGATCGCAGCGCCCGCCCGTCATCCCACCCCCGGGGGGTACCCGTCGGGCCGCCGCCCCGGGGGACGCGTTACGCCCGATGGACACCGAACGACACACGCGGGTTTACATGGGCCTGGCAGTTGCGGGAACCCGGGGCTCATCCCTCGGCATTCCGAACGACCGGAGGCGAGCCGATGACCGACATCCAAGGCTTGCTGGGCGACGAGGCCAAGGACCTGCTGACCTTCACCGCCCAAGGGATTCCCAGTGAAGACCTGGTACTGCCGGGTCCTGACTTCGTCGACCGGACCCTGTCCGCGACCGACCGTTCGCCCCGGGTGCTGCGCAACCTGCAGTCCCTTTTCGACCACGGCCGTCTGGCCGGCACGGGATACGTCTCGATCCTGCCCGTGGATCAGGGCATCGAGCACTCCGCGGCGTCGGCGTTCGCCGCGAACCCCCGCTACCTCGACCCCAGGAACATCGTCGAACTCGCCATCGAGGGCGGCTGCAACGCGGTCGCCAGCACCATGGGTGTGCTCGGTGCGGTGTCGCGGCGCTACGCGCACAAGATTCCCTTCATCGTCAAGCTCAACCACAACGAGCTGCTGACCTACCCGAACCACTACGACCAGATCATGTTCGGCAACGTCGAGCAGTGCTTCGAACTCGGTGCGGCCGGTGTGGGCGCCACGGTCTATTTCGGCTCGGAGCAGTCGGACCGCCAGCTGCAGGAAGTCAGCCAGGTCTTTGCACGGGCTCACGAATTGGGCATGTTCACCGTGGTGTGGTGCTACCTGCGCAATGCGGCGTTCAAGAAGGACGGCGTGGACTACTCGGTGTCGGCCGACCTCACCGGGCAGGCCAACCACCTCGGCGTGACCATCGAGGCCGACATCGTCAAACAGAAGCAGCCGGAGAACAACGGCGGCTACACCGCGCTGGACTTCGGCAGGACCGACAAGCTCCTGTACAGCACGCTCACCACCGATCACCCGATCGACCTCACCCGCTGGCAGGTGGCCAACTGCTACATGGGCCGGGTCGGACTGATCAACAGCGGCGGCGCATCGGCCGGAAAAGGGGACCTCGCGCAGGCCGTACGGACCGCGGTGATCAACAAGCGGGCCGGAGGCACCGGCCTCATCACGGGCCGAAAGGCCTTCCAGCGTCCC
The DNA here is from genome assembly GCF_015160875.1 of Streptomyces chromofuscus. Taxonomy (NCBI): domain Bacteria; kingdom Bacillati; phylum Actinomycetota; class Actinomycetes; order Kitasatosporales; family Streptomycetaceae; genus Streptomyces; species Streptomyces chromofuscus. The sequence continues at coordinate 345,026 of NZ_CP063374.1, forward strand.
ACCAGCGAGGGCATAGAACTCCTCCACGCCGTCCAGGACGTGTACCTCGACGACAGCATCACCGTGGCCTGACCGGGGCGGCCAGGTTTCCCCCCTCGTGCGAGCGCCGATCACCAGCCACCGGCCGCGTCGCCCGCCGCGGTGATCGATGGTTCGCGTCCGCGAACCCACTGCGATCGCAGGGCTGTCCGAAGGGGGCCGCTCCGACAGTCAGTGCCGTCGACGACATCGGGGGGCGTTCACGTCCCGCCCGACGTGCCGCAGAGCAGCGCACCGTAGGTGACGTCGACGAGGAAGCGGACGACCACCGGCCAGGACCCGGATGCGTTTCCGGAGACGGCCGGGTCAGTGGGCAGGCAGTAGGGCCGGCGGTCACCAACCGGACAATTTCGTCCTGTGCAGCCGCGCCGTCCGGGCGGGAGGGCAGGTGGACACGTCCTCCCCACCGTGGCTGAGGGAGCTGGTGGGGTTCGGACGCCCGCACGTCCCACATTCGGTCACCCACACGTTCGGCCCCGATCGTTGGAGGACGGCTACGAGGTGTTCTCCCACGGCACGACGGCCGGCGCAGAACCCGGCCGACCGACAGACGTCCGAAAAGGCCGTCCGGCACCCCCCACCTGGGCCGTCCGGCCCTGGCGCCCGCCGACGAGCGGGAGTGCTATGGAAGTGAGCCGAGGGCAACAGGTGACACGGCGAAGCGGAGCGAGACCGCGCACCGTGCAATGAGGGCCCGCAAGAAGCGGGCGGCCCTCGGCTCCATGAGCGTCGGCAGCGACCGTCGGCCGTCCTCTCAGGCCCGTGCCCTCCGGCGGAAATGCGGCCAGTGCCGGACTCGGCGACCCTGGAGATCAGGGGCAGTGCCGGGAGGAGCAACCCATGCACTGGGAAACCATCCACAAGGACACCCCACCGGTCGTCCCACCCCGACTGACCGACTACGACCGGGCCCGCTCCGCCTTCACCTGGTCGCAGGCGCGCACCGCCCTGGCCGGGCTGCCCGGCGGCGGCCTCAACATGGCCTACGAGGCCGTCGACCGGCACGTGGCCTCGGATCACGCCGACAAGGTCGCGCTGTGCTGCGTCGCACGGGACGACTCCGTCTCGACCATCACATACTTCGAACTGGCCCGCCGCACATCCCGCTTCGCGAACGTCCTACGGTCACTCGGCGTCGGACAGGGGGACCGGGTGTTCACCCTGCTGGGCCGCTGCCCCGAGCTGTACGCCACCGTGCTGGGCACGCTGAAGAACACCAGCGTGCTCTGCCCGCTCTTCTCCGCCTTCGGCCCCGACCCGGTGGAACAGCGGCTGCGGTTGGGCGACGCGCAGGTCCTGGTCACCACCGCGGCCCTCTACCGGCGCAAGGTCGCCGAGCGCCGCGCATCGGTTCCCGGACTGAGGCACGTCCTGATCGTCGGTCCCGGCGCGGAGGAACTGCCCGGCACGGCCTCCTTCGACGACCTGATGTCCGCCGCCCCGGACACCTTCGCCATCCCTGCGACCTCGCCCGGGGACATGGCCCTGCTGCACTTCACCAGTGGCACCACCGGCACCCCCAAGGGCGCCGTCCACGTCCACGAGGCCGTCGTCGCCCACCACGCCACGGCCGCGTACGCGCTCGATCTGCACCCCGAGGACGTGTACTGGTGCACCGCCGACCCCGGCTGGGTCACCGGCATGTCGTACGGCGTCGTCGCCCCGCTGGTCCACGGCGTGACGGTGGTCGTCGACGCGGGTGACTACGACGCCCGGCGCTGGTACCGGATCCTCGGCGAACAGCGAGTCACCGTCTGGTACACCGCCCCCACGGCCCTGCGCATGCTCATGCGCGCCACACCCCGCCAGGGTCCGTACGACCTGCCGCGCTCCTACGACCTCTCGGCGCTGCGGTTCATCGCCTCCGTCGGCGAGCCCCTCAATCCGGAGGCCGTGGTGTGGGGGCGCGACGTGCTGGGCCTGCCGGTGCACGACAACTGGTGGCAGACGGAGACCGGCTGCATCATGATCGCGAACTTCGCCGCCGGTGAGATCCGTCCCGGCTCGATGGGAAGACCCCTGCCCGGCGTCGACGCGACGGTCCTGGCACAGGGGGAGGACGGCCGGGCGCTGGTCATCGACGGTCGGGTCACCGAGGTCCGACACCCCGATGTGGTTGGTGAGTTGGCGCTACGTCCAGGATGGCCGTCGATGTTCCGCGGCTACCTGCACGACAAGGAGCGGTACGACGCCGCGTTCGCGGACGGCTGGTATCTGACGGGTGACCTGGTCCGCCGGGACGCGGACGGCTGGTACTGGTTCGTGGGGCGCGCCGACGACGTCATCAAGTCGGCGGGACATCTGATCGGTCCGTTCGAGGTGGAGAGCGCGCTGATGGAGCACCCGGCGGTGGTCGAGGCCGGCGTGATCGGACGGCCGGATCCGGTCGCCGGGAACGTCGTCAAGGCATTCGTGTCGGTGCGTCCCGGTGTCGAGCCAACCGCGGATCTGGAGCGGGAACTGCTGGCCTTCGGCCGCCGCAAGCTGGGCCCCGCCGTCGCACCGAGGGAGATCGCGTTCGACCAGAACCTGCCCAAGACCCGCAGCGGGAAAGTGATGCGCCGTGTGCTGCGTGCGCGTGAACTCGGTGCGCCTACGGGCGACTTGTCGACATTGGAGGGAACGGCATGAGCCTGGCCCACCCCACCCGGACGCGGAAGGACTCGGCGCCTCCGAAGGCCGGCAAAAGGACAACGACGACCAGAGGGAACGGGAGGGCCGGAGTTCCGTCCGGGCGCGGGGACACCGGACACCGGACGGATCTGCTGGAGTCGATGCTGCGCATCCGGCGGTTCGAGGAGCGGTGCGTCGAGCTGTACAGCGCCGCGAAAATTCGCGGGTTCGTCCACCTCTACATCGGCGAGGAGGCCGTCGCCGTCGGCATCAACGAAGCCCTGACGCCCGAGGACGCAGTCGTCTCCACGTACCGGGAACACGGTCATGCTCTGGCGCGCGGAATCACCGCCGAGGCCGCCATGGCGGAGATGTACGGCAGGACGACGGGATGCAGCGGTGGCAGGGGCGGATCGATGCACCTGTTCGACGCGAGTCGCCGCTTCTACGGCGGCAACGCGATCGTCGCCGGCGGGCTCCCCCTGGCCGCCGGCCTCGCGCTCGCCGACCATATGCGCGGACAGCCGCACGTCACCTGCTGCTTCTTCGGCGACGGGGCCTTCGCAGAGGGCGAGTTCCACGAGACCGCGAACCTGGCGGCCTTGTGGAAGCTGCCCGTGCTGCTGGTCTGCGAGAACAACCTCTACGCCATGGGAACGGCCCTGGAGCGGCACGAGGCGCAGACGGATCTGGCCATGCGCGCCGCGTCCTACGGCATGGTCGCCTGGGCCGTGGACGGTATGGACGTCGAGGCCGTCGAGCAGGCCGCCCGACGGGCCGTCGAAGGCGTCCGAACCGGCACCGGGCCGCACTTCCTGGAGCTGCGCACGTACCGCTTCCGCGCCCACTCGATGTACGACCCGGACCGGTATCGCCACAAGGCGGAGATCGAGCGGTGGAAGGAGCGGGACCCGATCAGCCTGCTCACCGACCGCATGCGCGAGAACGGTGAGCTGGGCGACGACGCATTGGCCCGGATCGAGCAGGGCATCACCGACGAGATCGACCACGCCGTCGAAGCGGCGGAACAGGCACCCGAGGAGCCGGTCGAGCACCTGTTCCACCACGTCACCAGTTCCTCGGCAGAGGCGGTGCACTGACCGTGGGCGTGGGCGGAACGCACGAGGCGAAGACGACCTACCGCGAGGCGATGCGCGAAGCGCTCAGGCAGGCCCTGCGCTCCGACGACCGCGTCTTCCTCATGGGTGAGGACGTGGGCCGCTACGGCGGATGCTTCGGCGTCAGCCTCGGTCTGCTGGAGGAGTTCGGTCCCGAACGCGTCCGGGACACCCCGCTGTCGGAGTCCGCGTTCGTGGGCGCCGGCATCGGCGCGGCCCTGTCCGGGATGCGGCCCATCGTCGAGATCATGACCGTCAACTTCAGCCTGCTCGCCCTCGACCAGATCCTCAACAACGCCGCCACCCTGCTGCACATGTCGGGCGGCCAGCTGCCCGTGCCCCTGGTCATCCGCATGACCACGGGCGCCGGACGGCAACTCGCCGCCCAGCACTCGCACAGCCTCGAAGGCTGGTACGCGCACATCCCGGGCATCCGTGTCCTGGCCCCTGCCACGCTGGAGGACGCGCGGCACATGCTGGCCCCGGCGCTCGCCGACCCCGACCCCGTACTGATCTTCGAGCACGGAAGCCTCTACAACGTCTCCGGCGAACTCCTGCCGTCCACCGCCCCCGTGGACCTCGACCACGCCGCGATCCGCCGCCCAGGCACCGACATCTCCCTGATCACGTACGGCGGTTCGCTCCCCAAGGCACTCGCTGCGGCGGACGAACTGGCCGCCGAGGGCATCAGCGCCGAGGTGATCGACCTGCGCACGCTGCGTCCCCTGGACGACGCGGCCATCACCGTGTCGGTGGCCCGAACGCATCGTGCGGTGGTCGTCGACGAGGCATGGCGGACGGGAAGCCTCGCCGCCGAAGTGTCCGCCCGCATCGCGGAAGAGTCGTTCTACGACCTGGACGCACCCGTCGAGCGGGTATGCAGCGCCGAGGTGCCCATGCCGTACGCCAGGCGGCTGGAGGAGGCCGCCCTGCCCCAGGTCGCCGACATCGTCGCGGCCGCCCACCGGGCGGTGGACTGATCATGTCCGAGTTCACCATGCCGTCCCTCGGCGCGGACATGGACGAGGGAACGCTCCTGGAATGGCTCGTGAGACCCGGTGACCTCGTCCACAAGGGAGACCCGGTCGCGGTCGTGGAAACCGCCAAGTCGACCATCGAGGTGGAGTGCTTCGAAACCGGGACCATGAGGAAGCTGCTCATCGAGCCCGGAGCGACGGTGCCGGTGGGCACGCCGCTCGCGCTGATCGGACCGGCCGAGGAGCGGCGACCCGCCCGTCACGCACCGAAAAAGGGCAAGCCTGCCGAGCCCGCCGAGCCCGCCGAGATACCCAAACCCCCCGAGCGCCCCTCCCCGCAGCCTCAGCCCGTCGCGGTCCCGGTGTCGGCACCCTCCGCCGCTCGGCTGCCCGACCACATGGAGGCCGGTCCCCTGGTCCGGCACCTCGCCGAGCAGAGCGGCGTCGACCTGGAGACGCTGCACGGCACCGGACCCGGTGGACGCGTCACCCGGACCGACGTCGAACACGCGGCAGCCGCCCGAGCCACCACCGAGCCACCGCGCTTGCGGGCCACGCCCCTCGCCCGGCGGCTCGCCGCCGAACTGGGCGTCGACCTCGCCACGGTGAAAGGGACGGGCAGCCGGTCGGCCATCCGCGCATCGGACGTACGCCGTGCAGCGCCCGGCCCCTCAGCCCTCACCCCGCCCGCGGCCGCCGCGCCCGTACGTCCTTCCCCTGCAGGCGCTCCTGCCACACACCCGTCCGAAGGCCGGGCGGCGGCCATGCGCCAGGCGATCGCCGGCCTGATGAGCCGCGCCAACCGGGACATCCCCCACTACTACCTCTGCACCACCGTGGACATGGCCGCCGCGACGGACTGGCTGCACGAGCACAACCGGCGCAGTCCGGTCGGTGAACGGCTGCTCCCCGCAGCCCTGCTGCTCAAGGCGGCGGCCCTGGCGGCCCGGAAGGTCCCCGAGCTCAACGGCTTCTGGACCGATGACCACTTCACGCAAGGCGAGGGCGTACACCTGGGCATGGCCGTGTCCCTGCGCGGCGGAGGTCTCGTCGCGCCCGCCCTGCACGACGCCGACACCCTGGCTCTCCCCCAACTGATGGCCGCCCTGAAGGACCTGGTCACCCGGGCCCGCACGGGCAGGCTGCGCGGGTCAGAGGTGTCCGACGCCACAATCACGGTCACCAATCTCGGCGATCAGGGCGTGGAGACGGTCTTCGGCGTGATCCACCCGCCTCAGGTGGCCCTGGTCGGCTTCGGGCGGGTGGTCGACCGGCCGTGCGCCGTCGACGGCCTGCTGGGCGTGCGCCCTGTGGTCACAGCGACCCTCTCGGCCGACCACCGGGCGACGAACGGTGCCGTCGGTGCCCGCTACCTCACGGAGGTCGCCCGCCTTCTGCAGAATCCGGAGCAACTGTGAACCGAACCGAAGCGCTGGACATGGTCAAGGAATCGATCACCGACGTCATCCCCGACGCCGATGTCGCGGCGCTGGGGCCCGACGACGCCTTCCGCGACGCTCTCGAGATGGACTCCCTGGACTTCCTGAGTTTCGTCCAGGTGCTCAGCGAACGGTCCGGCGTGCGCATCGAGGACGCGGACACACCCCGGCTGACCACGCTGTCCGGCAGCGCCGACTTCCTGGTCGCCCACACGCAGTGACGCGCTCGGCGACATGCCGTTCCCGAACGTGGCCCACACACTCGCCCGCGAGCAGGTGAGCGCCGTACCGGTGGCCGACGCCGACGACCATGTGGTCGGGGTCGTCCTGGAGTCGGACCTGAAGGCCGAGGCCGCCGTCCCGGCCGGTCACCGTTCACTCGGCGGAACGAGTCGCGGACGCCGCGTCGACTCCGCCGTGCCGGTAGCGGTCCCGGGCTTCGAGGGGGCGCGGGCCGAGTTGCCTCGCGGCGGGACGGGCGGTGCCATGCGGCACGACATGTCGCCGCTCGGCGGGGAGACTGGAAGCGGGGGCTCGGGCCCACGCAAGGAGAGTCGGTGACGGGTTTCCGGGACTTTCTGACACGGTTCCGGCCGGCGGTGTCGCCGGGCCGGGCCGCACCGAGCGGTGTCCCGGCGGACCGCTCCGCCGAGCTCCGTGCGGAACTCGCACCGCCGCTGGCCTTGCTCGAACAGGCGGAGGCGGAAGCCCGGGCCGTACGGGAACGGGCCGACGCCGACGCCGCGTCGCGCCGGCATGAAGCCGAACGGCAGGCCGAGGCGATGGTGGCGGCGGCGCGTGCGGAGGCCCGCCGCGTACGGGCACGCACCGCCGAGCAGGTGCTGCGTGCGGCCGAGGGCGAGGCAGCGGCACTGCTCGCCGAAGCGGAACATGAGGCCGTGGCCGTACGCGAGCGTGCCAGGATCCGTACGCCCGCGCTCGCCGACCGAGTGGTCGCGCTGGTGCTGGAGGACATCGAAGCGGAGCAGGAACGCCGGGCCGCCGAACGGGGGCACCCCCCGGAGGGTGATCTCTGATGGGCGCCGGACGGGTGGCCGGCGTGTCCCGGGCACGGGCTCTGCGGACCAGGTGTCTGGGCGCGGAGGGCATCAGGGACGTGGCCGGTTCCCGCACCCTCGAGGACGCCCTGCGCTACTTGGCGGCCACTCCGTACCGGCACGACGTCAGCCCGGGCGCGACGCCGTCCGAGGCCCAGCGCGCGGTCTCGGCGACGCTGCTGTGGCATCTCCGGGTTCTCGCAGGCTGGCAGCCGGCCACGGGCGCCGACGCCATCCGGGCGCTCGCCGCCGGGTTCGAGATCTCCAACGCCCAACACCATCTGCGGTCCTTCTCGGCCCAGGACCCGCGCTCCGCCTCGGCCGGCGCAGCGGCCGCGGACACAGGGCACCTGCCGCCCTACCGCCTTGGCGCTCTGGCCACCGCCTGGAGACGGCTGGCCCACACCCGTACGCCGTCGGAGCTGCGTGCCGCGCTGACGGCCTCCGTCTGGGGCGACCCGGGGGACGACTCCCCGGCGGCGGTCGCCACGGGTATGCGCGTCTCCGCCGCCGTACGGCTCGCCACCGCCGTCCCCGACGCGGCGCGCTGGGCGGCGGCCCGACTCGCGCTGCTGTTCGGCCGTGAGGTGTTCGTCGTCGGCCGCGGGTTGCCGGAGGTGTCCGTCCGCCGGGCGGCCCGCCTGCTCGGGCCGCGCGCGGTGGGGGCGGGGTCGTACGCCGATTTCCGGGAGGCGCTGCCGGCCACCGCGAGGTGGCTGCTGGACGACGTCGACGAGGCCGCGGACCTGTGGCGGGCGGAGGCACGGTGGTGGAACGTGGTCGAACGGGACGGCCGGGAACTGATGCGCCGGTCCCGCTTCGGTCCCCAGCCGGTGGTCGGGGCCGTGGCGCTGCTGTCCGTCGATGCGTGGCGGACCCGCGGGGCGCTGGAACTGGCCGCCAGGGGCGGTGGCCCCGGGGACTGGACGGCGGAGGTGCTCGATGCTCCGCGCTGAGGGCGCGGTCCCGGTCCGGATGCGCAGGGTGGCCGTCATGGCCCCCGAGCAGGCGCTGAGAGAGTGTTTGCTGCGGATCGCGGAGGCGGGCTGCGTCGAGGTCGACCTGGCCGGCGACGGCGGTCCTCAGGTCCGCGGGCCGGCGGCGACGCGCCTGCAGCGGCTGCGCGCCGAGGCGGCACAACCCATGCTCTGTGAAGCTCCCCCCGATCTGGACGTCCTGGAGCGCGAGGGCCGGACCGACCTGCTGGCAGGTGAGGCACAGCTGGAGCAACGGCTCGGCAGCGCGGTCCGGCACGGCGCGGTCGCGGCACTGGCCGGCTGGTGTCCCGAGACGGAGGTGGGCGCCACGGCGGCGCGCATCGCCGGTGCCGGGGCCGCGCTGGTGCCCCTGCGGGCTCCGCGCGGTGTCGATCCGCCGACCCTGCTGGCCGGAGCGGACACCGCACCTGCGGTGCACACGGCGACGCCCGTACGCCGTTCCTTCACGCCTCTGGTCACCACGTACGGAACCGTGCCCTACGCCGACCTCGACCCCACGATGGCGGCCGGAATCGTCTACGTGGTGATGTTCGGCCTGATGTTCGGTGATGCCGGGCAGGGGCTGCTGCTGGTCGCCCTCGCGTTCCTGCTGCGGGCGGGACGGCCGCGCCGGTTGGCGGCGCTGCGCCCGCTGTGGCCCTTCGTCGCCGGTGCGGGGCTGGCCGCCACCGTGGCGGGGGTGGCCTACGGCGAGTTCTTCGGCCCGACCGGGGTGCTCCCCGTGCTGTGGTTGCAACCGCTGCAGGAGCCCATGCGGCTGCTCGCCGTCGCCGTCGCGCTCGGCGCCGTACTGCTCGCCGGTGCCTACGCGGCGGGGACGGTGAACAGGTGGCGGGAGGGTGGACGTGCTTCTGCCCTGTGCGCGACGACCGGAATCGCCGGGGCCGCGCTCTACCTCGGCCTGGCCGTCTGCGCGGGGTATGTGTGGCTCGGCCAGGTGGCGTACGGCGTCGTGGGCGCCGTGATCGCCGTCGTGGGACTGGCTCTGGCAGGGACGGGACTGTACGCGACCACGGCGGGCGGGCCGGGCGGTGCCGTGCAGACCGGCATTCAGCTCTTCGACGCGGTGGTCCGGATCGGCTCCAACGTCGTGTCCTTCGCACGGCTCGCGGCCTTCGGCCTGACCCACGGGGCGCTCGGCGCGCTCGTCTGGGACGGCACGACGGCTCTGGCGGGCCGGGGTCCGGTGGGCGTCGCCGCCGCGCTGCCGGTGTTCCTCGTGGGCAACGCGGTCGCCTTTTCGCTGGAGGCGCTGGTGGCGGGTGTCCAGGCACTCCGGCTGGAGTTCTACGAACTGTTCTCGCGGCTCTTCGAGGGCGAGGGCCGCCCCTTCAGGCCCTGGCATCTGCCGGTGCAGCACCTCACCGGGCCGGCCGCCGACGCCGGGCCGCCCGCAACGGAGGAAGCCGTCCGACAAGGCCCGGCGAGGGAGGAGTCGTCGTGATCACCTGGTTCTTGGCCCTGCCTGTCATCGTCGCGGGATTCGTCGCCGTACGCCTTGTGCTGCGGCGCTCGGGCCGGACGGCCCTGTGGTGGATGGTCGCCGCGGACGCCGTGCTGCTGGTGGCCGCCACCGTGGTGCCGGCCCTGGCACTCGGCGGCGGATCCGCGCAGGCCGCGACCACGGCGGCGCAGGACTCCGGCTCGGGTTCCGCCGCCCTGATCGCGGCCGCGATCGCGGTGGCCGCCTCGACGATCAGCGCGGCCATCGCGGTCGCCTACACCGGTGCGGCGGCCCTCGCGGCACTCAGCGAACGGCCCGAACTCTTCGGCCGGGCCATGGTCATCGTCGGCCTGGCCGAGGGCATCGCCATCTACGGGCTGGTCGTCGCGGTCATCCTCATCGGCAAGGCATGACCATGGGCCGCGTCGCCGCCCTCGGAGAGCGGTCCAGGGTGACCGGCCTGGCCCTGGCCGGGGCGGTCGTCCTGGTCGCCGACGACGTCCAGGCCGTGCGCCGGGTCTGGCGCAGCCTGCCGGACGGCATCGACTTGGTGATCCTCACACCCGCCGCGGCCGAGGCGCTGAAGTCGGACCCCGCAACGCCGGGTGGCCGCCGTCCGCTGACCGCCGTGATGCCGCCATGACGACCCCGGCCCCGGAGCATGCGACGGACGCGGACCCCCTCTCGCCGGTCCGGGCAGGGCTGCTGCGAGCCGCTCACGCCGACGCGGATGCGCTCCTGACCCACGCCGAGCGCGAGGCCGCGGCACTCCTCGACCAGGCCCGCGCGGAGGCTCGGGCCATCCTCGACGAGGCCCGGCGGCAGGGCGAGGCCGACGGCTCGGACGCCGCCCGCGACCTTCTCGTCAAGACCCGGCGGGACGCCAGGTCCCGGACGCTCGCCGCTCGCCGGGAGGCGTACCAGGAGTTGCGAAACGAGGCCGCCGAGCGGGTCCGCGCCCTGCGCGGGACCGATGGCTACACCTCCCTGAGGGGGTGGCTGGAGCAGCGGGCTCGTGTCCTGCTCGGTCCCGCGGCCGAAGTGACCGAACACGCCGACGGGGGCGTGGTGGCCCGGGCGCCGGGGAGGCGTGTCGACCTCTCGCTGACCACGCTGGCCGACCGCGCGGTGGACCGCGTGAGAGGGGAGGTGCGGAGCCTGTGGGAGCCGTGACGGAAGACTCCGGGACGCATCGGCGACAGACCGACCGGCAGTCGGTCTGCCGGATCCTGCGCGTCACCGGACCGCTCGTCGAGATGGAGTACACGCGCGGCATCGCGATGTACGACCTGGTCTCGATCGGCCCCGCCCGGTTGCCGGGGGAGATCGTGGCCGTCAGCGGCCACGTGGTCACCGTCCAGGCGTACGAGTACACCGGTGGCCTCGCTCCGGGACAGATGGCGCTGCCCCAGGGCCGTCCGCTGTCGGTCCGGCTCGGTCCCGAACTGCTGGGCGGAATCTTCGACGGTCTGCTGCGCCCTCTGTCCGGTGTCGGCGACTGGCTGGTGCCCGGTGCGCAACGGAACACGGCTGGGGACCGGACCTGGTCCTTCCGCCCCTCGGTCGCGCGGGGCGAGGCGGTGGCCGAGGGGCAGGCGCTCGGAGAAGTCCGCGACGTGGGGCCCCTGCCGGTGAAGGTCCTCGTGCCGCCGGGCGGCGGGGGCACGGTCGAGGAGATCGCCGGGGCCGGGGACCACCCGCGGGACGCCGTGGTGGCCGTGGTGGGCGGTACCGAGGTGACCGTCGGCGCCCTGTGGCCGGTGCGCCGGCCGCGCCCGGTGCGGGAGCGCGTCGACAGCCACGAGGCCCTGAACACCGGCCAGCGGGTGATCGACCTGCTCTTCCCCGTGGCGCGGGGCAGCACGGCGGCGGTGCCCGGTGGCTTCGGCACCGGCAAGACGATGCTCCTGCAGCAGATCGCCAAGTGGTGCGACGCGGACGTCATCGTCTACGTCGGCTGCGGGGAGCGCGGCAACGAGATGGCCGACGTCATCACCGAACTGGCCGAGCTTCAGGACCCGCGCACGGGCGGGCACCTCTCGGACCGCACCGTGACGATCGCCAACACCTCCAACATGCCGATGATGGCCCGCGAGGCGAGCGTCCACACGGGAATGACGGTCGCCGAGTACTTCCGGGACATGGGCCTCGACGTGGTGGTCATCGCCGACTCGACCTCCCGGTGGGCCGAGGCGCTGCGCGAGTTCGCCTCCCGCACCGGCGAGCTGCCCGCCGAGGAGGGCTACCCGGCCGGGCTGGCCTCCGCCATCGCGGCCTTCTACGAACGGGCCGCGGCCGTGACCACCCTCGGAGGCGACCGGGGTTCGGTGACCGTGATCGGCGCGGTGTCCCCGCCCGGCGGGGACATGACGGAACCGGTGACCGCGCACACCGAACGCTTCGTCCGCTGCCTGTGGACCCTCGACCGCGACCTCGCCTACGCCCGCCACTACCCCGCCGTCTCCTGGGCTGGGTCCTTCTCCCGGGACGTACCGGTCCTCGCCGCCGGACACCGGGCAGCCGGCGACCCGGCATGGACCCGGCGCCGCGACCGGGTGGGAGCGGCGCTGGCGGAGGCCGACCGGCTGGCCGCTCTCGTGGACCTGATCGGCATCGCCGCCCTGCCCGCGCGGGAGCGGATCAGCGTGCTGGCGGGGAGGCTGGTCCGCGAGGGCGTGCTGCAGCAGAGCGCGCTGTCGGAGCGGGACTCCTACTGCGGGCCGGAGAAGACGGCCGCCCTGGCCGACGCCGTCCTCGCGGTCGCCGACCGCTGCCGCGAACTGGTGGACTCCGGTGTCTCACCGGCCACGATCGAGGAGGTCGACTTCGGCCCGCTGCTGCGCGCCCGCGAGGACACCGCCCCGCAGGACGCCGCCGCAGTGGCGGCGCGGCGGGACGCCATGGTCGCCAGGTTGGGTGACGTGCGGCCATGAGCCCGACCGGTGGGATCGAGTACACGTCGGTGCGTGAACTGAGGGGGCCGCTCGCGATCGTCGAAGGGGTGACCGGGATCGGCTGGGACGAATACGTACGCATCACCCTCGCCTCGGGCGAACTCCGCCACGGCGTGGTCCTGGACGCCGACCGCGACCTGGCGGTCGTCCAGGTGCTGGAGGGCACCGCGGGCATGGACCCGGAGGGCGTCCGGGCGGCCTTCTCGGGCAGCCCCCTGCGCGTCCCGGTCGGCACGGACTGGCTCGGCCGGGTCTGCAACGGCCGGGGCGAGCCCCTGGACGGCGGCCCGCCCGTCCTCGGCTCCCACGACGCCGAGGTGGGCGGCGCACCCATCAACCCGGTGCGGCGCGAACCGCCGTCCGAGCCGGTGCTGACCGGCGTGGGGGTCGTCGATGCCCTGACCACGCTGGTACGCGGGCAGAAGCTGCCGGTGTTCTCGGTGGCCGGACTGCCGCATCTGGAACTGGCCGCCCAGATCGCCGCGCAGGCCACCGCCGCCGGTGAGGCGTTCAGTGTCGTCTTCGCGGGCATGGGGCTCACCCATGCCGACGCCTCCTTCGTGCGCGACGCCCTGGAGGAACGGTCCGCGGCCGGAGAACTGGTCCTGCTGCTGAACACCGCCGACGACCCGGTGGTCGAACGGATCCTCACCCCGCGCATCGCGCTCACCGTCGCCGAGCACCTCGCCTTCGACGAGGGACGGCATGTCCTGGTGGTGATGACCGACATGACCACGTACGCCGAGGCGCTGCGCGAGGTCTCCGCCGCCCGCGGGGAGGTACCCGCCCGCCGCGCCTACCCCGGCTACCTCTACAGCGACCTGGCCTCCCTGTACGAACGCTGCGGACGCATTCGGGGCCGGCCCGGCTCGGTCACCGTGCTGCCGGTGCTCACCATGCCCGCGGGCGACATCACCCACCCGGTGCCCGACCTCACCGGCTACATCACCGAGGGCCAGATCGTCCTCTCGCCCGAGACGCACGCGCGAGGCGTCTACCCACCGCTGGACGCCCTGTCCTCCCTCTCCCGGCTGATGCGCAAGGGCGCGGGGCCCGGCCGTACCCGCGACGACCATCTCGACGTCGCGGCCCAGTTGCTGGCCGCCCTGGCCCGCGCGCGGCAGGTGCGCGATCTCGCGGACCTGGTCGGCCGGTCGGCGCTGAGCCCCACCGACCGACGTTACCTGGACTTCGACCAGGCGTTCCTGCGGGACTTCGCCGACCAGCGCAGCGACGAACCGCGCGACCTCGACACCTCTTTGGAACGCGGCCGGCGGGTTCTGCTGACCCTGCCCCGCAGCCAGCTCTCCATGCTGCCCGCACGGCTCCTCGGCGCCCACGGGGCCGAGGACGCCGCTGACACGGAGGCGTCCCGATGACCGGCGCCCGCCATACGCCGCCCGGCCGTGCGGGACGTCTGCGGCTGCGGCACGGCCTCGACGTCGCCGAGCGCGGAGCCGACCTCCTGGAGCGCAAGTTGCTCATCCTGCGCTCCGAACACGCGCGGCTGCTGCGCGCGGAACAGGAAGCCGCCCGCGCCTGGCGGGACCTTCTGGCGGAGGCCGAGAGCTGGCTGCTGCGGGGACTGCTCCTGGGCGGGGAACAGGCCCTGGAGTCGGCCACCGCGGGCATCGGCGCCGCCGAGGTCACGGTGCGCTGGGCCACTTCCCTGGGTGTACGCCGCCCGGCCGCGGTCTCCCTGTCCGTACCGGCCCGTCCGCCCACGGCCGCCGCCCCCGCCAACACGGCCCTGGTACACGCCGAGGCGGCCTATGGCCGTGCCGTGCGCGCCGCAGCCGAGTACGCGGCGGCCCATGCCGCCGTCCAGCTGGTGGGCACGGAGGTCAGCAGCACCAGGCACCGGGTCCGTGCCCTGCGACGCCACTGGATCCCCCGCCTTCGGGCGGCCCTGGACCGGAGCGACCTCGCCCTGGAGCAGGCCGAGCACGAGGACAGCGTCCGGCGACGGTGGTGGGCTGCCCGGCATCAGTCATGAGATGTCCGCACAGATCGGAAATAGAGGTAAATTTAGCCTGTCCTAAGTCGGGTCGGGCTTCAGGGAGACGACCGGTGAGTGACCACACGCGTACCAGCCCGAGAGTCGTCGCCTCGGTCGCCGTCTGCACTGTGCTGACGCTGGGCCTTGCGGGCTGTGCCGACGACAGTGAGGGAGCACACCCGGCCGGTCGGGCTTCCGACCAGGAGGTCACGGTGTACAGCGGTCGCAGCAGGCCCCTGGTCGAGCCGGTGCTGGACGAGTTCGAGAAGGCCAGCGGCATCACCGTCGAGGTGCGCTACGGCGATACGGCCGCCATGGCCGCGCAGTTGCAGGAAGAGGGCAGCCGAACACCTGCGGACGTCTTCCTCGCCCAGGAGGCGGGGGCTTTGGGGGCGGTGGCCGGGGACGACTTGTTCGCCGGACTGCCGGACGAGGTGCTGGACAAGGTACCGGCCGCCTACCGGGACGAAGCCGGGCAGTGGGTGGGAGTGACCGGCCGCTCGCGCACCATGGTCCACAACGTCGGCCAGGTGGCCGAGGACGACCTGCCCCAGTCGGTGTTCGAGCTGACCGAGCCGGAGTGGAAGGGAAAGGTGGGCATCGCGCCGACCAACGGCTCGTTCCAGGCGTTCATCACCGCGATGCGGGTCGAGCACGGCGACGAGCGCACCCAGGACTTCCTGAACGGTCTCAAGACCAACGACGCGCAGATCAGGGAGGGCAACGCGCCCATCGTCGCCGACGTCGACGAAGGCAGGCTCGCCACAGGGCTGGTCAACCACTACTACGTGTACGAGCTGGCCAAGGAGAAGGGCACCACCGTCGACGCGCTCAAGGCGAAGAACCACTTCTTCCCGGACGGGGACATCGGCGCCCTCGTCAACGTCTCCGGCGTCGGCGTCCTGAAGGGGGCCGACGACGATCCCGACGCCCGCGCTTTCGTCGACTACCTGCTCGGCAGGCGGGCACAGACCTACTTCGCCCAGGAGACGTACGAATATCCGCTGGTGGCCGGTGTCGCCAGTGCGCCCGGCCTGCCGCAGCTGTCCTCGCTGAACACTCCCGACATCGACCTCGACGACCTCGACGACCTACGGACGACGGTCGAGATGATCAGGGACTCGGGGCTGGCCTGACCATGGCATCGGTGGCCGTCGTGCGCCGCCGGGTGCGGCGGCTCGTGCCACGCCCGGCGCTGGCGGTTGCCGCGGTGGCCGCAGTCGCGGTGGCGCTGATCCCGCTGGCGTATCTGGGCGTGCGGGTCGGTGACGCGGGCTGGGCCCGCATCAGCGAGGAGTTGTTCAGGGCGCGGACCGGGGAACTCGCGACGCGCAGCCTGGCGCTGGCCGGGGTGGTGACCACGTCGTGCACGGCGCTCGGCGTGGCTTTGGCGTTCTTCGTCACGCGCACCGACCTGCCTGCGCGGCGACTGTTCGGGGTCCTGGCCGCGCTGCCGCTGGCGGTGCCCAGTTACGTGGCGGCCTTCGCCTGGGTCTCCACGGTGGAGGCCTTCGAGGGGTTCTGGGCGGCCGCGCTGGTCCTGACGCTGGTGTCGTACCCGTACGTCTCCCTCCCGGTCGCCGCCGCGCTGACGAGCGCCGACCCTGCACAGGAGGAGGTGGCCCGATCCCTGGGGAGCGGCCCGTGGCGCACGTTCCTCAGGGTGACGCTGCGCCAGGTCCGACCCGCGGTCGGGGCTGGGGCGCTCCTGGTGGCGCTGTATGTGCTTTCCGACTTCGGTGCGGTCTCCGTCCTGCGGGCGGACGTCTTCACCCCGGCCGTCTTCACCTCCATCAGCCTCGGTTTCGACCGCGCCGGCGCACTCGTACTCGCCACCGTACTGGTCGTCCTCACCATGCTCATCGTCTCGGGCGAACAGCTGACCCGACGGCGTGCCGCCCGCTACGCCCGCCTGGGCGGCGCGGGCCGCCCACCGGCACGGCTGCGCCTGGGCCGCCTGCGGTGGCTCGCCGTATCCGGTCTGGTCGGCACGGCGGGCCCGGCGCTCGGCGTACCGGCGGCGAGCCTCGCGCGATGGTTCGGCGAGGGCGTGTCACGGCCGGGCGCACTGTCCGGACTGGCCACGGCGGCGGGGAACTCGCTCACCGTCTCCGCCGCCGGTGCGGGCCTGACCATGCTGCTCGCCCTGCCACTGGGACTGCTGGGCGCCCGCGCGCCCGGCACCGTCGCCGTCGTCCTGGACCGCCTGGCCTACCTCTCGCACGCGCTGCCCGGCCTGGTCATCGGCCTCTCCCTCGTGTTCTTCGGCATCAACGTGGCCTACCCGCTCTACCAGAGCGTCTGGCTGCTCGCCCTGGCCTACGCCGCGCTCTTCCTCCCGCTGGCCGTCGCAGCGGTCGGCACCGCCGCGCTGCAGGCCCCGCCGGCCCTGGAGGAGGTGGCCCGCTCGCTCGGCCGCCGCACATCCCATGTGCTGCGCACGCTCACCGTGCCACTGACCGCCCCCGGTATCGGCGCCGGCGCGATCCTGGTCTTCCTCACCTGCATGAAAGAGCTGCCCGCCACCCTCTTGCTGCGGCCGACCGGGACGGACACCCTCGCCACCGAGCTGTGGAGCCGGACATCGGTCTCCGCATACGCGGCCGCCGCGCCCTACGCCGCGCTCCTGGTGCTGCTGGCCGCGGTACCGACCTGGTGGCTGTCGGCCCGTACCGGCGTCCTCACCCGGGCGGTTCGGGGAGGAGGAAGCTGACATGGCGGAGCTGCGTGTCACCGCGGTGCACAAGTCCTTCGGCGAGGTGCGGGCCATGCGCGGCGTGGACCTGACGGTCCGCTCCGGAACACTGACCGCGGTGCTCGGCCCCTCCGGCAGCGGCAAGACCACGCTGCTGCGCTGCATCGCCGGATTCGAACCCGTGGACGCCGGAGAGATCAGGCTCGACGGCCACCGGATCGCCGCCCCCGGCCGTACCGTGCCGCCGGAGCGGCGGCGTATCGCGGTCGTCCCGCAGGAAGGCGCGCTCTTCCCTCACCTGACGGTGCGCGGCAATGTCGCCTACGGGCTCGACCGGCACAGCCGACGGACCGGCCGCATCGAAACCGTGCTGGCGCTGGTGGGCCTCGCCGGATGCGAGGACCGAATGCCGCACCACCTCTCCGGCGGCCAGCAACAACGCGTGGCCGTCGCCCGGGCGCTGGCCCCGCACCCACCGGTCGTCCTGCTCGACGAGCCGTTCAGCGCCCTGGACGCCGCCCTGCGCGCCGAGGTGCGCGAGGACGTACGCGGCGCCCTGCGCGCCGACGGCGCGACGGCCGTCCTCGTCACCCACGACCAGGCCGAGGCCCTGTCGATCGCCGACGAGGTCGCCGTCATGCACGACGGCCGGATCGTGCAGAGCGGCCCTCCGGACGTGGTCTACGGTGCGCCCGCCGATCCCTGGGTCGCCGGCTTCGTCGGCGAAGCCGTCTGGCTGCCCGCCGAGCTGACCGGCGACGGGGCCCGCACACCGCTCGGCCCCGTGCAGGTCGTCACCACGGACGGCCGTCCGCCGTACGCGCCCGGACGGGTACTGCTGCGCCCCGAGCAGATCGAGGTCGTCCCGGCCGACAGTGCGGCAGTGATCACCGCGACCGTCGTACGCCGTGACTTCCGGGGCCACGACGCCCTGCTCGCGCTGCGGCTGACGGACGGAACACCGATTACGGCCCGCATCTTCAACCCGGCCTCGGTCCCCCATCTCGTCGGCAGTGAAGTCGGCTTGCGCGTACACGGCGCCGCTCGAGCCTTCTCCCGCACGGTCCAGAGCCCCGCAGTCGCCACTCGTCCCCGAGGCGGCGGAGCATGGCCGGGGTGAACCTGGACGAAACAGGTAAGGGCGCCGGTGCGGAGGGAGGCTACGGCTCGGCGTCGCATCCTGCCGCGGCGCTGTCGCGTGTCTCGGAGCGCGAGCAGCCGCACGACGGAGTGCTCCGCCGAGCCGGTGGTGATCGGGCGCGGGGCGCGTGGTTCAGCCGGGTTGCTGGAAGCCCAGCGTGCCCGGCATCGGGGCGCTCACTGGAACACCGTGTGGATCTCCCGATCGGTCGCGGAGTGGGAGGCGAGCAGGCGTTCGTCCCCGGCCCGCAGGCGGATTGCCGGGTCCGGCACCGTGGGCTGCCCGTCCAGGACCGGCACCGGCACCGGCACCGGCACCGGCACCGGCATCGTGATGGTGAGGACGCCGTGCCCGTACTGCGCCGTGGCCTCCTCGCCCTTCGCCCCAGTGGGCAGCGGAGTGCGGTGGCCGTAGACGGACTGCCTGTCCGGGGTCACCCTGCTGCGCTGCGCGCGCAGGGTCAGGACACCGTCTGTGATGGTGATCTCGATGTCCTCGGCGTCGACTCCCGGAAGCTCGGCCAGCAGCACATACGTCCCGTCGGTCAGGCGCTCTTCCACATGGATGCCGTGCGTTTCCGGAACGGTGTGCATCACGGGGAAGCCGGCCTCCGCCCAGTCGGTCGGGGCGGACGGCACGGGCAGGCCGGGGAGCCACTCGATCGTGCTGGTCATGACGTTCACCTCTTCTCCCATACCAGCGTTCTCCACCGGGCACTGCGCGCGCTTGGGCCGACCGGCCCCACCGGGAGGGTCGGGCGGCACCTGCGGAAGTCCACACAGCTGCCGTACGCGTCTTCGCCGAGGCGTGAGGGCGTCGGACGCGTGTCGGGCATCGCCGTCGCCGAGGACCGAGCCGCCCCGCCCCGACCTGTGGCTCGATCCGTGGACGTCCGTGGTCATCAGGATGGTCGATCAGCCCACGGACGCAGGCGGTGCGGACACCGCGCCCACGCCCCGGAGCTGTTCGCCGCGTCGCCGACGACCTGCATCGCCCTCTACGTGGATCGCTGTCCGACCCGCCACGGCCTGCACTATTCAGGCCTGCGGGTTCGCACGGAGTTCGCCATGGCTCCCGAGCGCCCGGCCCGCGTCGCATCCGTACGCGCGTCACCGTCGTCCCGCCGCCCGCCCTCTCCGTCCAGTGCCGGGCCGGAGGCTTGACGCCCGGAAGGTGGGAGGTGGTCCGGTTGCCCGTTTCCACGCCCTCACCCGCCAATCGGCGGACGAGCGGACCAAGCCCCCGACCGGTAGAAGGAGCCCGTCACCCCAGCGACGGCCGAGTGGACGTCCGGGTGGCCGACGGGGGTGGACCGAGGGCGCCGGCGTTCACCCCGGGTCTCGGCGATCAGCATGTCGACGCAGGCCAGCAGATCCTCGTCGTGTGCGGCCCGGCGTATGCGCCGCGCGGCGGAGCCCTCGGCGAGGGCCGCCTCGGTCAGCGCCTGGACGGTCTGCCAGTCGCCGTGGGCTTCCAGAGCCGGGCGCATGCGCGTGAGCAGCTTGCGCACGACCTGACCCGCGGGTGCTTCCTGGTGGGTCTCGGGGTCTACGAGTGTGGCTTCCAGGGCGCACCGGGCGGCCCGCCACGAGGCGCCGCGCAGCCATTCATGTCGGCCCCGGCAGTCCGGCGCGCGGCCGGTCCGCAGCCTCTCCTGGGCGTCGATCACCAGGGCACGGAACAGGCCGGCGACGAGTACGACCGTCTCGGCGCGGGGGCAGGCGTCGCACAGGCGCAGCTCGAGCGTCCGAAGGTGCGCGCTGGGACGTACGTCGTAGTAGATCATTCCCTCGTCGCTGATGGTCCCCGCCCTGATGAGGTCCCTGACCACGCCGTCGTAGTCCGCCGCGTCCGCGAAACAGCCGGGCGGGCCCGCCGTCGGCCAGCGCTGCCAGAGCATGGTGCGCCAGCTGGAGTATCCGGTGTCGGACCCCTGCCAGTACGGCGAGCTGGCGGAGAGCGCGAGAAGCACCGGCAGCCAGGGCGAGACCACGCACATGACCCGCACCGCCGTGTCGCGGTCGGGCACGTCCACGTGGACCTGGGCCCCGCAGATCAGCTGTTCTTCGGCGACCTTGCGATAGGCCTCGACCATGCGGCGGTAGCGTGCCCCGGCGGTCGGACTCGCAAAGACTCCGGGCGCCAGGGGCGCGGTGCCCGCGGCCACGACTGCCAGGCCCAGTGAGGAGGCGGCCGCGTCGAGGCGGCGCCTGGTCGCGGTGAGGTCGGCGTACAGGCCGTCGAGCGAGGTGTGCACCCCGCTGTTCGACTCCACGACGGACTGGTGCAGTTCACTCTTGAACGTCCGCCGGGGAAGCAGGCTCAAGCACCGGGCGGCGCGCGGCACGAGCATCCCGCTCTCCATCTCGACGACGTGGAACTCCTCCTCCACACCGATACGAACGCTCACGAACACTCCTCGGCGAGGCGGACGCCTGCCGCCGTCGGGTTTCCGCCCCTGACTGGCGGACTTCGGCGTGTATGTCGGTTCACGAGTGACCCGATCGCTGATGGATAAGCCCGCCCGCCCGTTCGACGTGAGCCGCTCTCGGACGAGCGGGCGCCGACACACGCCGGTCCGGCTCGCTGGGCCGCCAGGCACAGTCCTGGTCGCGACGGCCGTCGGGCCTGGTCGGGACGGCCGCCGGGGCGCGGGGTGAAGTGCGGCCGGTCGGGAGTAGGCCGGGTCGGCAGTCCAGCGACGATGGTCGGGCACCGGTGCCGCGAATGATGCGTGACCCGAGCAGCCCGACGGGTACGCGGCGCCCGACCCGCGAGGCGGAGCCCCTATCTCACACGGTTCCGCTCGTCCTCCCCGAGGACCGGAGCCGCTCATGACGAAGAGCATCAAGAGCGGGCCGTTCAGCAGCTGGGCGGGCAAATCGGTCTCGGCAAGAAGCCTTGGCACGTCCAGTGCCGCAGGTCGCAAGGCGGGCATCCCGGTAGGGGTGAGACTTGGACGCTCCGGCATCGATGACCTCTGGTCGCGCCGACAGTCTCTCCGGAAACAGCCCCGACGCATTGCCGGAAGCCAGTGGTCCGAGACCTTCACAACGTCCGGGTGCAGCCTGCGGAAGGCGGGCCCACGCCACTGACGGAGGAGGAAGAGCACGGGCGTGGGCGGTGTTGTTCCGCGATCTCGGCAACGTCATCGCTGAACGAGGCTGGGTCCGCTTCCCCGCATACTCGCCGGAGGAACGCCGTCGAGCGCCGTCGACCGGTTGATGTCGCGCGCCGTCCCAGTGATCATTGGGGACAGCAGGTGTTCATCGAGGCCGAAGATCAGTGCGCCATGAAGCTCTGTCTGGCCGGGCACGGACCGCAGTCGGCGAGCCCGCTGCTGCCGTGGGCGCGAGGTCGCCATCTGCACGATCCCGGTCAGTCATCACGCTCGGGTGATGAGCCATGAACCGTCGGACTCCGAGTGGGGCGTCGCGCGTCCTCCGGGTGCCGGACAGCCGTCACTGCGCCCGTCGTGTCAGGACCGGCGAACGGCCGCCCGGCGGTGCGCCGAGCGGCCGTCGTAGACGTGGGAGCGTCAGAGCCCGGCGGGCGGAGAGCCGGTCAGCACCGCCCGCCGGTGACGTGTCCTCAGAACAGGGAGTACAGCAGCCTGTTCGGCGAGCCCGTGCCGCCGCTCTTGACCACGCCGGTGGTGGCGTTGGCCGTCAGCGCGCTCCCCACCTGGGCCGGGGTGGCCGAGGGGTTGGCGGCGAGGTAGAGGGCCGCGACGCCCGCGGTGTGCGGAGTCGCCATCGAGGTGCCGCTGATGGTCCTGGTCGCCGAGTCGCTGCCGATCCAGGCCGAGGTGATGCTCACGCCCGGGGCGAACAGGTCCACGCAGGTGCCGTAGTTGGACCAGGACGCCTTGGTGTCGGTGGAGTCGGTGGCGCCGATCGTGAGCGCCGCCGGAACGCGGGCCGGTGAGGAGCCGCAGGCGTCCTGGGCCCGGCCGCCCTGGTTGCCGTTGCCCGCCGCGATCGCGTAGGTGACGCCCGAGGCGATGGAGTTCTGCACGGCCGCGTCGAGTGACGAGCTGGCGCCGCCGCCCAGGCTCATGTTGGCCACGGCGGGCTTGACGGCATTGGCGGTCACCCAGTCCACGCCGGCGATGACGCCGGATATGGTGCCCGACCCCGAACAGTTCAGGACGCGCACGCCCACGATCGAGGCGGCCTTGGCGACGCCGTACGTCGATCCGGCCACGGTTCCGGCGACATGGGTGCCGTGACCGTTGCAGTCGTTGCCGTTCTGGCCGTCGCCGACGGTGTCGGTGCCGATGCTCGCCCGCCCGCCGAACTCGCTGTGGCCGACACGCACTCCGGTGTCGATGACGTACACACGGACGCCGGAAGCGGTGGTGTTGTAGGTGTACGTGGTGCTCAGCGGCAGCGCGCGCTGGTCGATACGGTCCAGGCCCCAGGTGGCGTTGGACTGGGTGGCGTCGATACGGACCTCGGCGTCCTGCTCGACCCGGGCGATACGGGGGTCCGCGGCGAGCCGGTGCGCCTGCGCCGAGCTCATCTTCACCGAGAAGCCACGCACCGCCGAGCGGTAGACGTGGGTGAGACGGCCGTCGTACCGCTCCGCCAGCCCTTCCGCGACCGCCGGCACCGACGCTTGCGCGGTGTCCTTGAGGGTCACGATCCAGCTGTCGGAGATCGCGCTGTCGGCGGGAGCCGTGCGGATGTTCGTGGGGTCGGCCGCGTGCGTGGGTGAGGCCGCGAGAAGTCCTGCGGCGAGCACGGCAGCGGGGACCAGGGCGCGAAGTCGTCGCGCGGTGGATCTCATGCGAAGAACCAGACCTTTCGCTGTCCGGATTACGGGCAATTCGGGCCGTGCGGGGTTTCTGTCGCCCGGACTCGCCGGACGACTCCTGGCGCCGGTTGGTCAGTCCGTCACCAGGGAGGCCCAGCGGCCACCAACGACCCGCTGATGAACGGGCGTTGACGGCGCTGCGAGGCCGCACTCAATGTTCCACGAAAGATCTTGCACAGCAAGGGATTTGACTGAACTCCGTCAATACTTGCTCGTGCCACATATGGGTGGGCCGACGGAGTGAAATGGGACGGTGCGGTGGCCCGGGCGATCTTCGGGAAGTGCCGTCACGCACAGGGTCCACGAGCTCCCGCGGGCGACATCGCCTGTCTGATCCCAGGCCGGTTGTCGGGTTACGGTCGCGGTGTGGTGAGTGAGGTGGATGAGCGGTGGCTGCTGGTGTCGGTGACGACGGCCGGGGCCGCTTCGTCGTTGCGGATGCACGTGTGGCGGAAGCTGAAAGGGCTGGGGGCGCTGTATCTGCAGCAGTCTGTGTGTCTGCTGCCGGAACGGCCTGCGGTGGCTGCCGCGGTGGCGGAGCTGGGTGAGCGGGTACTGGCCGACGGCGGGCGGATGCGGGTGGTGCACATCGAGGTCGCCGATGAGGGCGAGCGGCGAGAACTTGCCGGGGAGATGACCGCCACGGTCGATCGCGAGTACGCGGAGGTGCTGGAACGGTTGCCGTCCTTCTTCTCGGAGCTGGCGAGGGAATCCGGGCGCGGGCGGGCGATCTTCGCCGAGGTGGAGGAGTCCGAGGCCGACCTGGAGGGGTTCCGCTCGTGGGTGGCGAAGATCGAGTCCCGCGACTACTTCGACGCACCGCGGGGCGACCTGGTGCGGGCCGAACTGGTGCGGGCCGGGGAGACGCTGGCCGCGTTCGCGACGGCGGCGCTGGCCGGGGAGGACGCGGACGGCGCGACCCCGTCCGGGTAGGGCGGCATCGAGTGCGCGGTTCACGGTCTGGGCAGGAACAGCGGTCCCTGGACGACCAGTCCGAAGCGTTGGGCGGCACCGAGCGGCAGGACGCGCAGCGAGAGCAGGGCGCCGACGGCCCCCGTCGTCAAAGCATGCGTCGGCCGACGGCGGCTGGGATCGCACCGGCAGCGAAGCGGCCGATCAGCGGCCACTGCAGGTCGGGGCCGTCGAGCACGAGGCGGCCGGCGTGGCGGCTACTGGCGGGGTGCGCTTGCCCCGAGTCCGGCAAGGCGGCGCACGACGGCGAGCCCGTCATCCGTTCCGGGCCAGTGCCGCGTGAGCGCGTCCGCTCCGGAGCGGCGTATGACGGCGCGCAGCACGAGGGCGACGGCGATGGCGTCGTCGGCGTAGCCGAGGACCGGGATGACGTCGGGGACCAGGTCGACGGGCAGGGCCAGATAGCCGGCCAGCACCCACAGCAGGGCGCGGGTGCGGCGGGGCAGGGTGCGGTCGCGGGCGAGGCGGGAGACCAGGCGCAGCAGGTCGGGCAGGAGCCGGACGGCCTCGGTGAGCAGGTCGCCCTTGGGCCGGGCAAGAGCGAGGGCGGCCAACAGGATCAGCCAGCACACCAGCAGGCCGGCGGCGATGCCGATCAGCATCTGCCAGATGTCGTTCATCGCTCACTCCGCCGGTCGCTGTCGAGCGGACGCGCCGCCCCCTCCAGTAGTCATGTTACGGGTGTAACATCAGCCACTCAGGCGTCGAGGCCGCCGCCCAGGCCGGGCGCAGGGTGATCTCGTCCCCCGGCGGCTCGGACCAGGTGGCGGACGACGGGCAGGCCGAGGCCGGTGCCGTCGCGGTGGGAGTCGAAGGCGCGCCTGAACCGTTCGAGGGCCCGCTCCCGGTCTGCCGATGGCACCTCAAGGGCTGCCCGGATGACGTGAAGTTCGGTGCGGCAGTGAGGGTGTGGGGTGGGCTGCGGCCGAAGCCACCGCAAGACAGTCAGGCGGCGGGCTGCCGGCCCTGGTCGTCGAGGTGGCAGCGGGCGGTCAGGCGTCAGGGTCGACTTCGGGGTGCGTGAACCGCACGGGCTTGCCCAGCGACCGGGCGTAGGCGATTTCCGCTCGGGTGCTGTCTCCGATGTAGTCGCCGACTACGAGCACCTCATCCGCGAGCCGGATCTTCGCCCGGTGCAGATCGTCGAGTCGAACCTTCAGCGCCTCGGCCTCGACAGGATCGGACCAGAGTTCGTGCGGCGACTTCATGTCACAGCCCGGTTTGACGACGATCTTTCCGGCTTTGGTCTCCCGCAGATCGGCCTCGTTCATCTCGGGCATGAAGCGGGTGGAGCCGCAGATCACGACGATACGCGGGAGGCCCAACAGCTTCTTCGCGTCGGCGAGCTTCTCCTCGGGGGTGAGCAGTTGCGGGTATGACACTGGTTCCTCCTGGTGGTGTGGTCCAAGGGGTGCCTGCGGAGACGAGAACGAGGGTGTCCGACGCACCTGACCAGCTGCGCGCCTGGACCCGCGTTCACGTCATGGCCAGGTAGCGGATCGGCCCCGATGCCGAAGGGTAGGCGAGCAAGACGTGGCCGGCTGCACCACTGCCGGCCCCTCGCCTTCAGCACCCCACGTCGCCCTGCCTCGGGCGGATGTCCCCAAATGCGGTGTGCGTGTCTGCTCCCGTGGCCTTCGGCACCGTTTCCTCATCGGTTGAGAACGAATGCCGCGGCAGTTCGCCGTGGGTAGGCCACTTCCCGAGCGAGGAATGCGGATCATGTGCGGTAACGCTTCCTATGACCACCCCGGCATCGAAGCCACCCTGGCTCTGCCGGCAGAGGCGCCCTACGTCCGGATGGCGCGGCATTTCGGCACCGCGTTGCTGGATCAGTGGGGCCTGACGCTGGATGAGCGCGACACCGCGATCGCGGTGCTCGGGGAACTGGCGGCCAACGCGGCCGAGCACGGGCGGTCGAAGATGGCCATAGCCCTGGCACTGTCCGAGTTCTCGTTGCGTATTTCCGTGGTCGACTTCGGGCGGGAGCCGGGGCACGGGGGCTCGGCCGTCAGGCGTGCTGCGGACGAGTCCGGCCGCGGTATGGAGATCGTCCGGGTGCTCAGCGACAGGATGAGTGTCGAGCGGCAAACGGACGGTTACTGCATCGAGGCTGTGCTGCCCTGCGGGCGCGTCAGCGCATCCGCGTCAGGTCTTCCCTGACGGAGCACGGGCGGCAGGGATCGGGACGGCGCAGGGGCGGCACATCAGAGTGCGGTCCGCGGTCCCCGCACCTTCAGCGTTCTTCGTGGAGTACCTGGCGATGTATCCGGCGACCTTGGCGTCTGCGTAACTCGGCGGCCCTGGCGTCGGTGAGTTCGCCGTCGCCCAGGGCGGTGATGGGGTCCACCTTGAACCGGCGGCCCCAGGCAATGACGCGTTCGCCGATGGCGTCGGACTCGACGGTGAGCCGGGCACGCTCAGTCGGTGCGCTGGGCGCGGCGACCAGGCCGGTTTCCGCTTCGGTGGAGGACGAAGCTGCCGTGGCGGCTCTCGCCCGGCTTCACCCGCATCCGCACCCCCTTGATCCCGGGCGGCCCGTGGCCGCCGCCGCTCCCTGTCTCCGCCACCGCTCCGGCGGCCCCCGCCGCCCTGCGCGCAGCACTGGCAGGTCGTCGCCGTCTTGGTCAGGAAGGCCCGAATGTCGCGGGCGGTGAGCCGGGCCAGCTTCTTCCTGCCGCACTCGGGCGTGACGTAGTTGCGGACGAGCGATTCGTAGTTGACGTACGTCGTCCTGCGCACCTTGCCCCGGGCGACGTTCACCAGCCAGTACGTCAGGTACTCGCCGATGGTCATCTCGCTGGTGGCGACCGGCAACCCGTTGAGGGAGTCGGCCTTGAGCTCGGTCAGCTTCTCGTGCGCCTCATCGGTCTTGCCGTAGACGCTGCGCCGCTGGTACGTGCCGTCCGTCGTCAGAACGTAGGCGCTGCCTTCCCAACGGCCGTCCTTCCGCTGTCACAGGTGTTCGCCGGCTGAGCGCTGCCGCGGCTGCGGCACCTGACCTTCCAGCGTCCAGCGCCGACGCAGAGGCTTGCCCCGGCCCCCGCCGAGGAGAAGGCTTCTCCTATGAACGGGTCGCCTGTGCCGCCGCACCAGGTCCTCATGGTCCTGTTCGACGGCGTGCAGATTCTGGATGTGACCGGGCCGCTCGAGGTCTACGCCGCCGCGAACGAGTACGGGGGCAACTACCGGACCGCGACGGCCTCCGTGGACGGCAAACCCGTGACGACCACCGGCGGGCTCCAGCTCGTCCCCGACCTGGCCCTGCCCGACGTCGGCTTCGCCATCGACACCCTCATGATCCCCGGACGGCCCGACTGGCGGGCCGCGGTCTCCGACTTTCCCCTCGTCGAGGGCATCTCCCGTCTCGCAGCCGACTCGCGCACCGTGGCCGCCGTCTGCGCGGGCGCGTTCCCGCTGGCCGCCACAGGGTTGCTCGACGGCCGTCGCGCGGCCACGCACTGGCGCCTCGCCGCCGATCTCGCGGCGCACTACCCGAACATCGACGTCGACCTCGACGCGATCTTCGTACGCGACGGGCGTTACGTCACATCGGCCGGGATCACCGCCGGTATCGATCTCACCCTGTCCTTGGTGGAGACCGACCTCGGTGCGGACGTCGCACGGGCCGCTGCCAAGTACCTCGTCGTGTTCATGGCCCGGCCGGGCGGGCAGTCCCAGTTCTCCGTGCGCCAAGGTGCGAAGTACGGCACGGACTCGGTGCTCAGGAACGTGCTCGACAGCGTGACCGCTGATCCACGCGGGGACCACACCCTGGCCGCCATGGCGGCCAGGGCCGGTGTGAGCGAACGGCACCTCACCCGTCTGTTCCGGGCCGAGGCGGGGATGACCGCCGCCCAGTTCGTCGAACGGATCAGGCTGGAGGCCGCTCAGG
The DNA here is from genome assembly GCF_015160875.1 of Streptomyces chromofuscus. Classification (NCBI taxonomy): domain Bacteria; kingdom Bacillati; phylum Actinomycetota; class Actinomycetes; order Kitasatosporales; family Streptomycetaceae; genus Streptomyces; species Streptomyces chromofuscus. Next base: position 373,186 of record NZ_CP063374.1, read on the forward strand.
CCCTCCTCGAGAGCGGCAGCGATCCCCTCGACACCGTGGCCCGCCGCAGTGGGTTCGGTTCGGTGGAGACCATGCGCAGGGCGTTCCAGCGCGTACTGAAGGTCAAACCCAGTGCGTATCGGGCGCGGTTCCGCACCACGCACCCCGCGTGACCGAGGGCCCGGAAGCCACCTCGGCCATGCGGGGCCCGTGCGCCGGCGCATCCCGTCGGCGTCCGCCGGGCCGGGCTCGTCTACTCCCGCGACCCGATCGCGTCGACGGGTCGCGTCCGCAGCATCAGCCGTGCCGGAAGCAGTGCGGCCGTGGCCGCGAGAAGTGCTGTTCCGCCGGCGATGGCCAAGTACAGCAGCGGGGGCACCGTGGGCAGAAGACTCTGCGTGAGGGCGAGTGAGACCAGGAGGAGCGCAGGTACCGACGCCAGCGTTCCGATCCCCACACCGGCGAGGACGACGGCCAGGGCCTCCCACCGCATCATCCGCATCACCTGTGCGCGGGTCATGCCGCCCAGACGGAGCAGCGCGAACTCTCTGCGCCGTGCGACCGTGTTCATGGCCTGGGTGTTCACCACTGTCACGCCCGCGTAGGCGATGATCAGCCCGACGAGGAGATAGTTGACCCAGGCGTTCGCCTTCTGCTGCTCGAGCTGTCTGTCCAGATCGAGCCGGTCCTGTACGACGGTGCCGGGATACCGCTGGGCCACTTCGGCCAGCGCCGGGGCCAGGTCGTCCACTCCCTCGGCGGCACGGACCAGGACCGAATCGTCGCGGCGCGCCGTCGTGTGCGCCAGCAGCAGATCGTGGTCGAAGGTGACGTCCGCGAAGGCCAGACCACGCTCGTAGACGGCGACGACCCTCGGCGTGAGTGCGGTGCCGTCGCCCAGTACCAGCCGCACGGTGTCGCCGACGCCGCGATCCAGCCAGGAGGACGCGACCGTACTGAGCGCGACCGTGCCGTCGTTCAGCCGCCCCAGACTGCCCTCGCGGGGTTGGAGATCCATCGTCCTGTGCAGCCCTCCGGGTTCGACGCCCTGCGCGCCGAGCGACACCAGGCTTTCCCTTTCCTCGTCCGCGTCCGGCGTGACCGCGACGACCTTCGACCTGACCACACCGGTCGCGGCTTCCACCTGGTCCAGCTCACGCACCGCGTGCGCGACTTCGGGTGCGAGGCCCGCCGAGGACGTCAGTACGTGGTCGGCGACGCTACCGGCGCGCAGTTGCCGCTCGGCCGTGTGCTGGGTGGTGGTCTCGGCGAACACCACGGTCGCGGCGAACGAGACGGACAGCACCAGCGGTATGACGGCGCCGGCGAGGCGCCGCGCATGAGCCGAGATGTTCGCCGCCGCCAGGAACCCCGGTCCCTGGTTCATTCTCAGCAGCGGGGTCAGCGCACGCGTGGCCGCACGGGCGAGGACGGGTCCCCATACCGACGCGGCGATCACCACGACGAGAACCAGGGAGTTGGCGAACCCGGCGAGCGCGGCGAAGTCGCCGCCCTGCGTCAGCCCGGTCACGAACAGCCCGACCGCGCCCAGGACCAGTACTCCTCCTGTGATCAGGCGGCCTCTGCCGAGTTCCGCGCGTTCGACGGCGGCCTCGCCGAGCGCCTCCGACGGCCGGACCCGCGTGGCACGGCGGGCGGCGACGCGTGCCGCCGTGTACGCCGTGGCCATGGCGATCAACGCCGCCCCCACCGCGGGCAGTGGCCCGATCACCAGCTCGTAGTCGCGCGGGACGAAGCCGTGCCGGGCCAGGTGGTCGCGAATCCAGTGGACCACGGCGATGCCGAGCGGCCATCCGAGCACGGCGCCCGACACCGCCACCGTCAGCGCCTCGGCCGCCACCATGCGTCGGACCTGACGAGGAGTGGCCCCTACAGCGCGGAGCAGTGCCACCTCACGGCGGCGGTGGGTGATGGACAGGGACAGGGTGCTCGCCACGACGAAGACCGTGACGACGACGATGTTGCCGCCGACCGCCGATGCGAGAAGCACCAGGGTGGAGCCGGTGGTGGCCACGTCCAGGAATTCGGCTTTGCCACGAGCGTCGCCGGTCACCACGGCCAGATCCGGATCGGCCAGGGCGTCGGAGACGGCGTCGGCCAGTTCTCCGGCGCCGGTCCCGGCTGCGGCTCGTATCCCGAAGGCGTCGACGAAGCCCGTGCGGGCCGCCAGGCGCTCGGCCCGGCCGTCGGTGAAGAACAGGACGGAGCGGCGCGGGGACGGGTCCCCGTCCAGCGCGACGACGCCGGTGACGCGGAAGGCCTCCGGCGTGGAGCCCGTCATCAGCAGCACCGTCTCACCCGCCGCGGCCCCCGCCCGCCGGGCCAGGTCCTGATCGAGCACGACCTCCCGGTCTCCGCTCGGGGCACGCCCCGACGTCAACCGGTAGGGCCCCAGGCCGGTACTGGACCAGTTGTGACCGGTGGTCTCTGCTCCGTTCGCTCCGGCGAGGGGAAGGCCGTCCTGGCCGATGAGGTCGGCCGGCACCGCGATGTCCGCGGTCACGTCCGCCACGCCGGGAACCGAGGCGATGCGCCGGGCGAGGTCCGCCCGCACCGGCACCTTCTCGACCAGCGGCTGTTTGACGGGCTGGGGTCCTTCCACGGTCTTGAGCTGGAGCCTCGCGTGCTGCCGTCCACTGACCACGACATCGGCGGCGGCGTACCGCTCGGGCGGCATGGAGGTGCGTAGGCCCGACTCCATGAGGATGCCGCACACGCTGACCACGGCCGAGCCGAGCAGCAGGGCCACGAAAGTACCGACGAAGCCGCCTTTGCGGGCCCGTACGGTGGCAAACGCGAGTCGCACCATCAGGCGGCCGCCCTGCGCAGGCCGGTCATGATCGCGGCGACCCGGTCCGCGGTCGGCGAAGTCAGGGTGGAGACGATGCTGCCGTCGGCCAGGAAGACGACGCTGTCGGCGTGAGCGGCGGCGACCGGGTCGTGGGTCACCATCACCACGGTCTGGTGCATGTCTGTGACGGCCTGCCGCAGCAGGACGAGGATGTCGTGGGCCGTGGCGGGGTCGAGAGCGCCGGTCGGTTCGTCGGCGAAGATCACGTCAGGGCGGGTGACGAGGGCACGGGCGATCGCCACACGCTGCTGCTGGCCGCCGGACAGCTCGGCCGGTACGTGGTGGAGACGTTCCGACAGCCCCATCCTGGCGACGATCTGCTGGAACCAGGCCTGGTCGGGTGTGCGGCGTTCGAGCCGCAGCGGCAGCACGATGTTCTGCTCGACGGTGAGTGAGGGCACCAGGTTGAACGCCTGGAACACGAACCCCATGCGGCGGCGCCGCAACCTGGTCAGGGGTGCTTCCTTCATGCGGGACAGTTCCGTGGCTCCGAGCATGACCGAGCCGGAGGTCGGGCGGTCCAGTCCCGCCGCGCAGTGCAGGAACGTGCTCTTGCCCGAGCCGGAGGGACCCATGACCGCCGTGAAGGTGCCCGCGGGGAGGTCCACGCTGATCCGGTCGAGTGCCACAACCGTTCGCGGGCCTTGCCCGTACCGTTTGGTCACTTCGTGCAGTCGAACCGCATGCTGTGCGTCGCGCGGCGCCACGCCGGGCGCGGCTACCGCTGGAGTCCACAGGCTCACGTCTGTCTCCCTGTCCGTTCGGGTTGGCGGGGCGCCCTCCTGAGGGCCCTGTTCCATTGCATGCCGGGCAGGTCGTCGCCTCCTCGGCCGCAACGGTGAACACCGGAGTCGTCCACACGGGCTAGCCGGGAAACGGAATCAGCCGGTCGACGGAGACCTCGATCGTCGCGGGCAGTCCACTGGGCCCTGACCTTCAACTGTGTGCCGCATCAGCGCACCCATCTCGTCCCTGAGGCGGATGACCGGAATGATGAGACGTGGGCCGTCTCCTGCCCCCGGGGGCGGAGGGCGGCCGTGCCGTACGCGTCTACCGTGAGATGTATGACCTATCTCGACTCGATGGCGCGGCGGCGTGTACCCCGCGCCGTCGTCGACCTGGTGCTGGCCGTGGTCATGGTCACTGGCGGGCTGTCCGAGCCTGCGCAGTCCGTCGGCACGTACGTTCATGGTCTGGATCTGTGGCGGGTGCTGCTCGTGCTGCTGGTGGGGCTGTCCCTCACCGTGCACCGCAAGTGGCCGCTACCCGTTCTGGCGGTCGTCGTCGTGGGCCTGGGTGCGCTGCAGGCCTGGCACTACCTCCCGCCGCCGGTGGGACCGCAGGGCACCACGATCAGTGTTCCCTACCTGGCCCTGGCCCTGGCCGTGTTCCTCACCGCCGTACGCACCTCGCCGCGAGCGGCGACGGTGACGATCGTGGTGCTCATTCCGGCCACCGCCGTCGCCGAGGCCGTCATGGAGCCCGGCTACCGCACGGCCAACGCGGTCACCACGGTGTTCCTCCTCGTCGCGGCCTGGGCGCTCGGCCGGCTGTTCAGGGCTCGCAAGGCGATGGCGCACGAGGCGCTGGAACGAGCGGCCGCCGTGGAGCGGGAACAGGCGGCCAACGCCCGGGCCGCGGTGGCGCAGGAACGAGCCCGCATCGCCCGTGAACTGCACGACATCGTCGCTCACAACGTCAGCCTCATGGTCGTCCAGACCATCGCCGCCGACCGCGTGCAGGACCGGGACGGGGCGAAGGCGCACGAACTGCATCGCACCATCGAGCAGACGGGTCGGGCCGCCGTGGGCGAACTGCGCCGACTGCTCGGTGTGCTGCGCAGCGAAGAGCAGGACGACGATCCCACCAAGCAGCCCCCACAGCCGACTCTCGCGGAGATTCCGCGGCTGGTCGAGTCCGTGCGCACCGCTGGGCTGGACGTCGAGTTCGCCGTCCATGGGTCCCCCGTGGAACTGCCGGCGGGGACGGAACTGGTCGTCTACCGCGTCGTCCAGGAGGCCCTGACGAACACGCTCAAGCACGCGGGGCACACCAGCGCGCGGCTCAGTCTCGACTGGGGCGCGCGGGAGGGGCTGTCGGTGCGGGTCTGTGACGACGGCCGACGCCCCGGACACGACGTGCCTCGAGTGCAGCACGCCGCACGGGGTACCGGGCACGGCCTGGTCGGCATGCGGGAGCGCATCGCCGCTGTCGGCGGCACGCTGCACACGGGTGAGCAGCGCAATGGCGGGTTCTGTGTCCACGCCACCGTTCCGCTGTCGGCGTCCGGTGCCGAGGAAGCCGTGGGCGGCGGCACAGCCATAAGGCAGTAGTCCGTGGCCGGGCACGACGCCCTGGGCGACGGTAGGACAGAGGAGAGCAGTATGGCCATCCGCGTACTGCTGGTCGATGACCAGCCGATGATCCGGACCGGGTTCCGGCTCATCCTGGAAGCGGAGCCGGACATCACCGTGGTCGGAGAGGCCGGCGACGGACGGGCCGGGGTCGACGACACCCGGACGCTTCAGCCCGATGTCGTACTGATGGACATCCGCATGCCCCACATGGACGGCGTGGAGGCGACGCGGCGCATCGTCGAGTCGGGGTCCTCCAGCCGGGTCATCATCCTCACCACTTTCGACCTGGACGAGCACGTCCATGACGCCCTGCGGGCCGGTGCGAGTGGCTTCCTCGTCAAGGACGGCCCCGCCGACTCGCTGGTGTCGGCGATCCGCACCGTCGCCGAAGGCGACGCGGTGATCTCTCCGCGCGTCACCCGCCGACTCCTCGACCGCTTCGCCCGTCTCGCCGATCAGACGGTCGCGCCGGTGCCCCGGAGCCTGGACGCGCTCACGAGCCGGGAACTCGACGTGCTGCGCGCTTTGACGCGAGGACTGTCGAACGCCGAGATCGCCCGCGAACTGCACGTCAGCGAGGCGACGGTGAAGACCCATGTCGCCCACATCCTCGACAAGTACCAGCTCAGGGATCGCGTGCAGGCGGTCATCCTCGCCTATGACACAGGGCTGGTACGGCCGGCCGTCGGCGGGTGACTCCACCCCGCCCGAACACGGCAGCCTCCCAGGGCTTGACCACTCGGTGAGCCCGGGCTGCCCCGCACTCGTCCACGGCCGCCGGGACCGCTGCGCGTCGACCGGCCACAGGAACTCGCTCGCTGAGGCCGTCGCCGCGGAACGGCGACGGCAGGAACCGGCCACCGGTGTCCGCGCACCCTGGCCGTCGCTCTCGCTGCACCGGATTCCCAGGACGCAACGTGCCCCGGCCGTGGCGCCGGGGCACGTTCGGTCATCGGGTCAGTGCCATCGCGTCAGCGCGCGGCCGGCTCGGGCTGCCTGTGTCCGTCTCCATGCCGGGCCTGCTCCGGGCGCAGCCCTTCGCCCTCTACGTCGACGGAGGGCAGGGCCTTGCCCAGCCATCCCGGCAGCCACCACGCGGCGCGCCCGAGCAGGGCGAGCACGGCGGGCACGATGGCCATGCGCACGACGAAAGCGTCCAACACCACGGCGACCGCCAGGCCGAAGCCCACCATCTTGACCGTCTCCTCGGCCGCGCCCAGGAAGCTGCCGAAGACGGTCACCATGATGACGGCCGCCGCGGTGACGACCCGCCCACCGTGCCGGAAGCCTTCCTCGACCGAGGCAGCAGGGCTCTGACCGCGCACGTACGCCTCCCGGATCCGGGTGACCAGGAAGACCTCGTAGTCCATGGCGAGACCGAAGATGATCCCCACCATCAGAATCGGCATGGTGCTCATGATCGGGCCGGTGCGGTCGACGCCGAACAGGTCGGCCAGCCACCCCCACTGGAAGACCGCGACCAGTGCACCCAAAGCCGCGCCGACGGACAGCAGAAAGCCGAGCGCCGCCTTGAGGGGAACCAGCACCGAGCGGAACACCAGGATGAGCAGGACGAAAGCCAGTCCCACGACGAGAGCGAGGTAGGGCAGCAGTGCGTCGTTCATCTTGCGTGTGAAGTCGATCTTCAGCGCGGTCTGGCCCGTCACCATGGTGTGGGCTCCCGTGGTTTCGGTGACCGTCGTGCGGGTCCCGCGGATGTCACGCACCAGCGCTTCCGTGTCCTCGCTGCTGGGACCGGTGGTGGGCACCACAGTGATCGTCGCGGTGTCGGCCGGTGCGTTGAACACGGGCGGGCTGACCTGCGCCACCCCGTCGAGCCGTGCGACCCTCGCCGCGGCATCGGCCGCCGCGTCGCGTGGGCTGGCGCTCTCGCGCGCATCGACGACCACCGTCAAGGGGCCGTTGAACCCCGCGCCGAACCCGTCGGTCAGCAGGTCGTAGGCCTTGCGCTGGGTGGTCTCGGCGGAGAGGGACCCTTCGTCGGGAAGGCCCAGTTCCAGCGACATCGCGGGGACGCTCAGGACGCCGAGGCCGAGAACTCCGGTCACCAGCACGGCGACCGGGCGCCTGAGGACGAAGCGGGCCCATCGACCCCCCTTCCGGGAGTGGGACGGCTGCGGGCTGCGGCCCCTGGCGCGGGCCCTGCGGCCGTGGATGCGTTTTCCCGCGACCGCGAGGAGGGCCGGCAGCAGGGTCAGCGCGACGACGACGGCGAGGGCGACGGTCGCCGCGGCGGCAAGCCCCATCTTCGTCAGCATCGGGATGCCGACGATCGACAGGCCGGCCAGCGCGATGAACACGGTCAGACCGGCGAAGACCACCGCGGAGCCTGCTGTTCCGACGGCTCTGCCGGCCGCCTCCTCACGCGTGAGTCCGCCGGCGAGTTCGGTGCGGTAACGGGTGACGATGAACAACGCGTAGTCGATGCCGACGGCGAGGCCGAGCATCAGGGCGAGTTGAGAGGTCGTGTCCCCCAGGTCCAGTGTGTGTGCGAGGGCCGCGATCGTGGACACGCTGGTGCCCACGCCCAACAGAGCGGTGATCAGCGGCAGTCCGGCGGCGACCAGGGACCCCAGCGTGATGAGCAGGACGATCGCGGCCATGGCTATGCCGATCACCTCGGCGCCCGATCCCTCCTGCGTCTGCTGGACCGCGCTGCCGCCGATCTCCACGGTCAGGCCGGTCTTGCGTGAGGCGTCGGCGGCCTCGAGCAGAGCATCCTTGGTGCTGTCCGTGAGTGCGGCCGCGTCGGCCTTGTAGGCGACGGCCGCGTAAGCGGTGGAGCCGTCCTGGCTGACGGCCCGCGCGGTGAACGGATCGGGCACCGCGGCGACTTGGGACGAGCTGTCGCGCACTTCAGCGAGAGTGCGCCTGATTTCGGCCCGGTTCGCCGGGTTGTCGATCCGCTGACCGTGCGGCGCCTTGAACACGATTCGGGCCGAGGCGCCGTCGACCTCCGCTTCGGGGAAGCGTTCTCGCACCAGATCGAGTGCCCGCTGGGATTCGGTTCCCGGCATCGAGAAGGAATTTGGGGCGGGTGGCGTGGCCGCCGAGGCCGCGAATCCGGCAAATACCAGGAGGATGATCCAGGAGAAGATCACGGTCAGGCGCCGTCTGAAGGCGAACCGGCCCAATTTGCTGAGAAGAGTTGCCACGCGGGGTTGCTCCGGTCGGTCGGGAATGAAGTGGTCGGCGTCCGGGGTAAGGAACGACGTTCGCTTTTCAGTCTTCGTCCGCGCCGGCGCGCCGGCCTCGGCTCGCACGACGACCTTTCGCCTCAGCCGCACGAACGAGCTCGGGCGGGCCTCCGCCCTACGGCCGAGGGACACGTCCGCCCGCTGTTGCCCGGGCGCAGAACGGGTGCCGACGGGGCGGACAACAGCCCGCCCCAGCCTGCGCTTTCGGGACGTGAGAGGACCTGCACGCGTTGTCTCGCGCGCCTGCCGTCGAGGTCTGCTCGAAGCCTCAGCCGCTCGGGCTGCCGCCCGGGTTCATCGTGGCCGGATGCACGCCAGGAGAGCGCGCGCGTGGAACGGGGCTGTCACCGCGGTCGGACTGCAGCGGTTGCGGCAAGCGCCGGGGCTGGTGCCGGCACGCGTCGGACAACGCGGCGCGTGGACTGCCCCGTCCTGGGCGGCGCGCCACCGTGTCGAATGAGTCTCGCTGCGATACCGACCACAGGGCCGACTGGCTTCGGGCGCACTTGTTCCGCGAAGCGGGTGGGCCGAGTTTCGCCCTCGTCGCGAAAGGTGCGGGACTGGGGCGGTGATGTCCCAGGCACCCAAGGGCGATCGGGCGCTGGGCTCTGTTGTTCTCACCGAGGTCCGCGGCGGCCGGGTGGCCCGGGGCACGCTCGACCAGCGCCCGGACTCGGCCTGGCGACCTGCGTTTCGCTGAGCGGGATCCGCCCCGCAGAGCCCCGCGCCAGGACCCCGGCCGTGCCGCGCTCACGCCAGGTGCCGGCGCCACCGCACCACCGACCGCTCACTCGGCCACACAGCGGCGGCGACAACGCCGTTCGTCTCCACGCCCTCGAAACGGACGACACCCTGCAACCAGATCCGCTCCCGCGCCGGCCTCTCGGCAACGGGCAGCCCACCGTTGGTCGGCTCGGCCTTGCCCAGAAGGCAGGCATCAGCCCGGTCCCGGCGTCGACAGCCCGGCATCAAGCACACTGCCGCACCGATGGGCCGGGGCAGGCATCCCGCGTGCGGTGTCGCTGACCAGCGGCACCCGCAACGATCTCACCCAGACCCTGCCACTGCCGCTGCCGAGAAGGTCCCCGCCTCGGTCGGCCGACGACGCCGGCCACCCTGGGGTCTGGTCTGACGGCACCGGCATGGCCGTCCGTACCCAACGGCGGAAGGAGGAGGGCACAGCGAAGTCATCGGCGCCCGAAGCGCGATCAGACGGTGTCGCCCGTCCGGTACTTATGGGGCGAGGCCGCCGTGCTGCTGAACCGGTCGCGGTACGCTCCGGGCGTGACACCCATCTCCCGCTGGAACACACGCCGCATCGTCTCCGGACTGCCGAACCCGGCGTGGCGTGCCACGGTTTCCAGCGAATCCGTTCCGCTCACCAGCAGGGTGCAGGCGGCCTCGAGACGCACCTGCTCGACGTAGCGGGCGGGCGAGGTTCCGGTCTCCGCACGGAACAGCCGGGTGAAGTGGCGTGGACTGATGCCGGCGCGCCGGGCGAGGGACTCGAGCGTGTGGTCGCCGGCCGGGTTCTCCGTCACGCGGTCCAGCACCGCACGCACGGCGGGAGTTCGAGGGTGGCGGACTCGACTGCGCACACTGAACTGGGACTGGCCGCCGGGTCGGGCGAGGAAGACCACCAACTGCCGGGCGACCTCGCGGGCGGTGTCCGCTCCGAGGTCCTCCTCGATCAGCGCGAGGGCGAGGTCTATGCCGGAAGTCACCCCCGCGGACGTGTAGAAGCTGCCGTCGCGAACGAAGATCGACTCGGCGTCGACCTGAACCTTGGGGAAGCGGTGTGCCAGGCTCTGAGCGAGTTCCCAGTGGGTGGCGGCTTTGCGGCCGTTGAGCAGGCCGGTCGCCGCCAGCGGGAACGCCCCGGCGCAGACGGCGGCCGTGCGCCGGGCGCCTCTGGCGAGTTCGGTAAGAGTCTGCCGCAGACGTCGGTCCAGCATCGCCGGTCTCCAGTCGGGCCCCCCGGGCACGATCAGGGTGCCGATGTCCCGGGGCAGGTCGGCGGCGGCACAGTCGGCCCCCAGCACGACGCCCGCGCACGTGTGGACAGCGTCACCTGTCAGTGAGGCCGTCTTGATGACGTAGTGGCCCCCGTGCTCGTTGGCGGTGGCGAAGGCGTCGACAGGGCCGGCGACGTCGAGCATTTGCACGCCCTCGTACAACAGGATGACGACCAAGTGCCCTGCGTCCGGCCGCGTGCAGCGTCCGCTCGGACGATTTCCGGCTACGCGGTCGGCGGAGTCGGTGACCGGCTGCGGCAGACCGACAGGCGGGTGCGGAGGGGACGACATCGGTTACCTCGTGGGGTGCGGAGCGCCCCGGGGGCGGTGGAGACAGGACAGGAGCCCCCGAGGCACGAACAGGGCGGGTTACTCGGGCCAGTCGGAGTTCAGGACGGTGTCGACGAAGCTCTGACGCACGTAACCAGGCAGACGGCGTTCCAGACCGTCCGCCTTGACGTTGCCGAAGGCGCGCGCCAGCCGGCTGCCGGGCACGGTGACGCCGGCGGCGGTGGACGTTTCGGTGGTCATCAGGGCTCCAAGGAGGCGGGGAACGGTGCCGCCGGCGAGCGGCGGCACCATGGGCGGTTCAGCGATCAGCGACTCGCCGGGGAGGCGAACACCGTGCGCGAGGTGATGGCAGGTGGATCGCTGAGCATGCGGTGAACCGGGCAGCGGTCGGCGACGGCGTTCAAGCGTGTGACCTGCTCAGGCCCCAGTTCGCCGGACAGGCGGACGTCCTTGACGATGTGGCCGCGCGACCCTGTGTTCGGTCGAGACGTACGTCGACCTCGACTCCGGTCAGGGGCCGGCCATGGCGCTTGGCATACATCCGCACGGTCACGGAGGTGCAGGCACCGAGCGCCGCCGGCAGCAGGTCGACCGGGGTGGGGCCGGTGTCCTGTCCGACGGGCGCGGGTTCGTCCGCGGTCAGCGCGTGCGGACCGATGGTGATCACCTGGGCCTGGGCGGGAGGACTGCTCTCCCCTACGGCGGCACGGGCGGGCACGACGCGTCCTTCACTTCCGGGCGGCAGGCCGGGCGCCCTCGGGCGACCCCGCCACCGCCGCGATCACGGGACGTTCGCGCTGGGCGAGCGCGGCCACCGCGGACAGGGCGAGCAGGATCACCGACAGCCACAGGCCCTTGGCGATGCCTCCGTCGGAGTCGGACAGGACACCGGAGACCAGCGGGCCGACGGCCTGGCCGACGCTGAAGGCGACGGTCAGCCAGGCGATGCCCGAGGCCCAGGCGTGCGGAGGCAGCATGCGCCGGGCCAGGACGGTGACGGCCGTGGGACCGGCCATGAACGCCGAGCCGAAGACGATCGCGGAGATCATGGCGGCGGCGAGTCCGTCGCCCAGCAGCACGGGCAGTACGCCCAGCAGGACCACCACGGACACCAAGGCCAAAGAGGCGCCGCCGGGCAGTCGCCCGGTGATGCGGCCCCACAGCAGCAACGTCGCCAGCGCGCTCGCGGCACCGAGCACGATGAAGAACGCAGCCGTGCTCCAGGTGCCCAGGCCCTGGTCTTTCAGGAGTGCGATGACGAAGGTCATGTACGACACGTAGCCGGCACCGAACAGGACGTACCAGACGAAGGACCACGACATGCGCCCCAGGCCGGAACGCCCCTGCCCGGCCGCGGCCGGCGGCGCCGCGGGCACTGCCTTGGCGGCCCGTGCGGCGGGGATCAGGGCGAGCAGTGCCAGGACGCCCATCAGCAGCCAGCCCGTCTGCCAGCCGGAGGCGCCCAGGGCGCTCAGCGCGGCGGGAACGGCGACGCCGGACAGCACGACACCGATGCCGACCCCGGCCATGTAGACGGCGACGAGCGCGGCGGAGCGCTGCTGCCGGCCGCCGGTGTGGATCCGGGAGGCCAGCGCCGACCCGACCACGAACGTCACGGCGGTGGACAGCCCACCGACGAAGCGGAGTACGGACAGGGCGGCGAAGTCACCAGTGGCGCCGGAGCCGAGAAGCGCCAACGCGCTGATCACCATGCCCCACACGAAGGCCCTGCCCGCGCCGAACCGCTTGGCCCACCAGGCGCCGCTGCCGGCACCGATGATGTACCCCACCGCGTTGGCCGTGTTCAGACCGCCGGCAGCCGCGTACGACCAATCGAGCTCGGTGCGCATCGACGGCAGCAGCAGGGCGTAGGCGAAGCGAGTGAACCCGAGTGCCACGACCGGGCCGGCCGCCAGGCCCAGCGCTGTCAAGTATTCGGTCCGCGGACGGACTGGTCCCGCACCCAACGTGTCCATGGTGTCTTCCCCTGAGGTCGTCCAGCTTCGGCGCCGCGCTGTCCGCGAGACGCCGATCCGCACCTGCGTGGCAGCGGACACCCCACTCAACTCCGCGAACGGAGCTGTCCATGACCGTGCTTCGGGACGGGACACCCTCGAATCGGGACACGCCTCGCAGCCGGCCCGGCGAGGGAGGCCGCGAGGTGGCCCGAAGTGAGGGCGTCCTGTCCGGGACCGCGCCGTGACGACCCGGAGCGGCGGTGTTCGACGACGAGCAGTACCTCGTCCGAGCCCTGGTGACCCAAGCACTGGAGTCCTACCGTGTCCTCCTCGTCGCACGCCTCCCGCGATCGCTCCGCGACCGCCGCCCCGCCCAGCCCCGGCCGTGTCTGGCTGGCGGAAGGCGCCGCCACACTGTTGCTGCTGCTGGCGATGACGGTTCTCTTCCGCCACTTGTTCCACCCCCAGGCGTGGCCGGCAGGGCACCTCACCTCGGACGCCGGACGACTCCTGGTCGACGCCGCGGTGAGCGGCGCGGTCGTGGGCGGGCTGGTCGCCTCACCCCTGGGCCGCGTCAGCGGCGCCCACATGAACCCGGCGGTCACCGTGATGCTGTGTGCGGCGGGCCGGCTGCCCGCGGCCCGGCTGCCGGTGTATCTGTCCGCGCAACTGGCGGGAGCGCTCCTGGGCACCGCGCTGGGGCGGGGTCTGCTCGGCGATGCGGTGGCCCACCCGCACGTCAGGTATGCCCTGCTCCGCCCCCTCCTCGCCCAGCCACCCATGGTGATCGGCGTCGGCGAGGCGGTGGGTACGGCCGTGCTGCTGGCGATCGTGCTGCGACTCGTCAGCGATCCCGATCTCGAGGAGGTGGCACCGGCCGCCGTCGGCGCGACGCTCACCGTCCTGATCATTCTTGCGGCGCCCGTCACGGGGGGCAGTCTGAACCCCGCCCGGCAGTTCGGCCCCTGGCTCATGGCAGGCGCTCCCGGACCGGCGTGGCCTTACCTGGCCGGTCCGATGGCTGCGGCGGTTGCCGTGGGTGCCCTCGCGCGCCTGCTGCCCGTCGGCGGCGGGAGGTCAGGGCCGTGGCGGTGACCCGGTGGTGCTGATCATCGCCGGCGCGCCCGCCCTCCCGACCGCTGCCGGTGGGCGGTGCTGCCCGCGCTCTCGGCGTGCAGCGCGCCCAGCGCGTTCGCCGCGTCCGCCCTGCGGTGTCCCGCAGTGGCGCGCACGTCCAGCGCCGGCCGCGCGCCCGGCAGACATGAAAGGTCTCCCCATGCCCGCCCAGAGCGCGGACAACTGGCTCGCCCTGCCCCAGGTCAGCCGCCCCTCGCCACCGTTGACCGGCAGGTGCTGTCCATCAACGCGTCTGCGTGGCGCCGGGAGATCAGCGGGGAAGTCCTTGTCGACGGACGTCGCGCGGTGCGGTGGCTCGCCGAGACGGACCACCGACGCCGGGCAGAAGTCATTCCACCGCGTTGGCGCGGAAGACGGCGGTGACGGCTTTGCCCTCCGGCTCCGCGCGGGTGTGCCAGGAATCGGCGAGGGCCTCGACCAACCGCAGCCCCCGACCGGACTCGGCCAGCGGATCACCGTCGGCCACCCGCGGCCAGGTCGGGGAACCGCCCCGGTCGCACACGGTCAGTTCAGTGCCGCTCACGTCGCTGTGGAGCACCAGGTTCCCGACACCGTCGGTGTGAGAGACCGCGTTCGCCACCAGCTCGGTGACCACGAGCAGCGCGTCCGGCAGCCGCCCGCCGAGATGGTCCGAGCAGGTCTCCCGCACGGCTTCCCGGGCCTCGTGCGCGGCCCGTCCGAAGCCGGCGAGCTCGACCACGCGGTGGACGCCCACCGGGCTCGAGACGCGCTCGCCAGGTACGCCCGGACGCACGTCACCCTCTTCGACGCCGAAACGTCCGCTCTCGGGTTGTTCGCCCGTCGTCGGAACAACACCGACTCCAGCGGCCACGGCCCTCACCCTTTCAGGCCCAGAACTCCTCACGAAAACCGTTCGTCAGGAGAACCCACCAGGCTAGTTGGATATTCCAACTAGCCGCGGGCGACGGCGGGTCGGCCGCCGGTGGCCCAGGGGAAGTCCGCGGCCCTCCTGGGCGAACCAGGGCCGCCTCCTTCGGCTCGGCCACCCCGTCGGCATGCGCCGCGGCGGCCACATCGACCCCGCGGCGGCGGGCGGCGTGCAGGGTCTCGGTCACCGGCGACCTCGCCGACGGGATGCCCCCGGCCACATGGTCAACGGAATGCGCGGCGCGGTGCGCGCTGGTCCACATCCCGGCCGTCCACGGGACGACCCGTTGGTCAACAATTGCGCAATTAGGGGACATACCAGTAAATTCCTAGCCGCGGCTTCGAGATGTCACTGGCAGACGGGGCAAAGGATGAGCACGAACGACCGCGTCGCAGTGACAAGCGGCGTCGCACGCCTGCATGCCCCGCCCGGACTCCTGCTGCACGGGAGCGGTCAGGACGGCGAGAACCAGGCCGCCGGCACTGCCGGTTCCTTCGGGCGAGCCCCGGCATCCGTCGTGCACAGGCTCGTCCACGACCGGCTCGCTCGGTGTCTCAACGCCTCGGCCATGACCCAAGTAGCAGGCATGTCCACTGACTTGACGGTGACTGAGGTGGCCGACCGACAGCGTGCCGCAGACGCGGAGTCCCACTCGGTGGCGGACCGCGAGGGCCTCGCTCCCGCACGGGCTGCCATGACGACACCTATACGCTGCGGCGGCTCTGCCCGGACCACTTGGCGCGGCACGCCGCTGACAGCGGCGTGGAGTGGTGACGACGTGTCGCTGAGCGCCTGATCCCTGATGCCGCACCGCGCGACCTGCTGCCGTTCCTCTGACGGAAGCGGACGCCATTGCGGAACCGACAGCCGCCACAAACACCCCGAGCCGAACCGCCCTCTCCCCCACCTTGCATCCGGGCGCGGAGCGCCTCATCGGCCCCACGTGCCCTCAGGAACCAGCCACTGATCGCCGTGGCGCAGCGCGCACACGCACCAGACCGCAGCAGCTCCGCAAGCAACGCTCGGCCCCGTCCCCGACCCGCGTCAGCCCATGGAAGGACAACCTCGCCCGATGACCGATCGCACAACAAGATCCCGGGCCGACATCCGTGGCTTTCTCGCGGGCGACGGACCACAGCTGGTCGACGTGTGGCGGCGCAGCGCGCCGGCCGACCCCGTCACCGCGGACCGCTTCCGCTCCCTGGTCCTGCTCGACGCCAACTTCGACCCGGAGGGTCTTCGGGTCGCCGTCGAGGGGGACCGTGTCGTCGGCGCGGCCTACGCGGTGCGCCGTCTGACGCCGATGACCGGCACCGACCTGGAGCCGGAGCAGGGCTGGATCCCGTTCTTCTTCGTCGACCCGACCGCCCGCGGGCGCGGCCTCGGCCGTCGCCTGCTGACCGACGCCATCGACTGGCTGCACGGCCACGGCCGCACCCAGGTGGACTTCTCCTCGTACACCCCGAACTACGTCCTGCCCGGCCTGGACGCCGAGACGTACCCGGAAGCGGCCCTGCTCCTGGAGTCCCTTGGCTTTCGCACGCTGTACGAGGCGGAGGCGATGGACCGTGGCCTGGTGGGCTACCGCGTCCCGGAACACGTGACGCGCCGCGTGGAGGAACTGACGGCGCAGGGCCACCGTTTCGCCACCCCGTCCGACGACGACCTGGTGGACCTGTTCGCGCTCGCCGGGAGCCACTTCGGCCCCGACTGGGCGTGCACGATCCGGGCGTGTCTGGTCGCGGGCACTCCGCTCGACCGGATCGTCGTCGCTCGTGACCCGTCGGGCCGTATGGTCGGCTGGGCGATGCACGGCGCGTTCGACGCGGTGGACGAGCGGTTCGGCCCGATCGGCGTGCTGGAGGAGATGCGCGGCACCGGCCTCGGTGAGGTCCTCCTGCACCTGGTCCTTCAGCGGATGCGGGCGCGCCGCGCGCACTCCGCGTGGTTCCTGTGGACCGGCGCGCAGTCCCCGGCAGGCCACATGTACCGCAAGACCGGCTTCACCACGACCCGCGTGTTCCGCGTGATGCGCCGGACGGCCGCTCGATGACACCGGCGCCCCGCACCAGCGGCCTGAGCCGCCGCCACTTCGCGCTCGCGCTCCCCTCGACGCTGCTCGTCTCCGGATGCGCCGCACCGCATCAGGGCACCGGGCGGCCCGGGGACCCGATCGTCCTCACCCTGCTCTCCCACTACGCGAGCGGCGTGCTCAAGGAGGCCCTGCAGGGCCCTGTCGACGAGTGGAACGCCGGCCACGACCGGGTCAAGGTGCAGACGAAGGCCGTCGAGTTCACGGACCTGCTGACCACCTTCATGGTGCGGCAGGCCGCGGGCCAGGGCGCCGACATCCTCCACCCGTACTGCCTGTGGAACGGCCAGCTGGTCCAAGCCGGCGTCCTGCGCCCCGCTCCGCGCGAGTACGCGGAGGAGATCGCACGCGGGTACAGCGAAGCGGCCGTCGACTCCGCCTCGGTGGACGGCCGGATCTACGGCTACCCCACCGAGGTGCAGACGTACGCCCTCTACTACAACAAACGGCTGCTGCGCGAAGCCGGCATCGACGGCCCGCCACGCACCTGGCGGGAGCTGGAGGAGACCGCCCACCGCACCGCCAGGCGTGACCGGTACGGCAACACACTGGTCCAGGGCTTCGGGCTGTCGACCGCCGACGACTCCACCACCGTCGGCCAGACACTCGCCCTGCTCAACGCCGCCGGCGGCAGGTTCGTCTCCGAGGACGGCAGGAGCACCGCGATCGACTCACCGGCCGGACGGGCCGTGTTCGAGCTGGAGCACCGCCTCGTCACCCGAGGTGCGAGCGCTCCCGGCGTCAACGTCTACAAGGCGTTCCGGTCCGGGCAGGTGGCCATGGTGGTCAGCGCCGGCTGGTGGACCGGGAGCCTGAAGGCACTGATGGGCAAGGACTACCGTGACGTCGGCGTCGCGCCGCTCCCCCTCCCCGAGACGGACGGCAAGCGCGCCACGCTCTCCACCGGCTTCATGCTGGGGGTCAACACGGCGAGCAAGAACCCGCGCGCCGCCTGGGAGTTCCTGCGCTGGCTCAACACCGAGAAGGTGAACGTCAGAGGCACCACCAAGGGTGTGAAAGCAACCCGGATGAGTTCCCTGCAGGTGTCGGCCGGCTCCCTGACCGGCCGCGCCGACGACATGCGCACGCTCCTGGGCGCGCACAGCGATGCGAACCTGCGCCCCTTCCTGGACGCGTTGGCGTACTCGGTGCCGGAACCGAACGTGCCCGGCGCACAGCAGGCCAAATCGCTGCTGCGCAAGAACATCGAGGCGCTGTGGACCGGTCAGCAGTCGGTCGACCAGGCACTGCGCACCACCCGCCGTCAGGTCGATCGAGAGGTGTCCCGCTCATGGTGAACGCGCTGACGACGGCGACGACGGAGCGGGCGGCGCCCCGCACGCGCTCCGCCGGCCCCGCCATCGACGGCCGCGCCCGGGCGCGCCGCCGCCAGGCCGTCGTCGCCTATCTCTTCCTGGCGCCGACGTTGCTGTTCTTCGCCGTCTTCCTGATCCTGCCGCTCGGGTTCGCGCTGCTGCTGTCCATGTCCCGCTGGTCCGGCTTCGACCTCGGCGGCATCCAACCCGTCGGCACGGACAACTTCAGGGGCCTCTTCGCTGACGGATCGACGTTCCTGGCGCCGATCCTCACCAACACGCTGCTGTTCGCCCT
The DNA here is from genome assembly GCF_015160875.1 of Streptomyces chromofuscus. NCBI lineage: Bacteria > Bacillati > Actinomycetota > Actinomycetes > Kitasatosporales > Streptomycetaceae > Streptomyces > Streptomyces chromofuscus. The sequence continues at coordinate 391,605 of NZ_CP063374.1, forward strand.
GGGCACCCTGGTCCTTTCGCTCGCCGGCTCCGTGGTGGTCGCCACCTGCATCGACAACCTGCGGTTCCAGGGTCTGTGGCGCACCCTGTACTTCCTGCCGATCGTGACGACCGTCGTGGCCGTCGGCAACGTGTGGAAGTACATGTACGAGCCGGGCGGCCTCGTCAACGGCGTGCTGAACGCCCTCGGGCTCGGCTCTGTGGCCTTTCTCCAGGACCCGGACACCGCGCTGCCCTCGGTCGTGGTCGTCCAGGCCTGGGCCTCGGTCGGCTCGGCGATCCTCGTCCTGACCGCCGGGCTCAAGTCCATTCCCGAGTCGTACTACGAGGCCGCTGCGCTCGACGGCGCCGGGCCGGTCACCGTCTTCTGGAAGATCACACTGCCGCTGCTGCGGCCGTCCCTGCTGCTCGTGTGCGTCACCCAGCTGATCAGCGGCCTGCAGTCCTTCGCGCTGATCATCGTGATGACCAAGGGCGGGCCGGGCGACGCGACCAACGTGGCTGCCTTGGAGATGTACCGGCAGGCGTTCTCGTACGGCCACTGGGGCCCGGCGAGCGCCGCCGCCTTCGTCCTGTTCGTGGTGGTCCTCCTGATCACCCTGGTGCAGTTGTGGATCTTCCGGCGCAAGGGGGAGGACGCATGATCCGCCGCCGTTTTCCGTGGTTGTCGTACCTGGTGGTCGTGATCGGCGCCGTGCTCACGGTGGTGCCGTTCCTCGACATGGTGATGACGTCGTTCAAGGGGGCCGGCGAGGCCGGCACGCTGCCGTACCGGTTCCTGCCGGAGGCGTTCGACCTGTCCAACTACCGAGCGGCGATGGACCAGCTCGATCTGCCGGTGCTCTTTCGCAACAGTGTCGTCGCCACCGCCGTGATCACCGGATCGGTGCTGCTCACCTCATCGCTCGCCGGCTACGCGCTCGCCAAACTCCGCTTTCCGGGACGGAACTTGATCTTCCGGCTCGTGCTGTCGACGATGATGTTCCCCCCGTTCCTCTTCTTCATCCCGCATTTCCTGATCCTGGTGCACTGGCCACTCGCGGGCGGCAACGACCTGTTCGGGCGCGGGGGCGCGGGCCTGACCGTCAGCATCGCGGCGCTCGCCCTGCCGTTCCTCGTCAACGGCTTCGGCATCTTCCTGATGCGCCAGTTCATGGTCTCGATCCCGGACGAGGTCCTGGAGGCCGCACGCATCGACGGTGCCGGCGAGTTCGCCGTGTGGTGGCGGATCGTCGTGCCGCAGACGAGGCCGGTCGTGCTGACGCTCGCTCTGCTGACCTTCGTCCACGCGTGGAACGAGTACATTTGGGCGCTGCTCATCTCGACCGCCAACCCGGACGTGATGACCCTGCCCGTCGGCATCCAGTTCCTGCAGGACTACGTGGACCCGACCCGCACGATGCCGATCGTCATGGCCGGTCTCGTCCTGAGCGTCCTGCCGGTCCTGATCCCCTTCCTGCTGCTGCAGAAGTACTACATCCGCGGCGTGATGCTCAGCGGCCTCAAGTGAGAGAGGTCGGCTTCCGCCCCATGTGAACCTCTCGGTGGCAAGTGGGGCGGGCGCCGGCTCGGGCCTCCAGGAAGACCGAGCGGCGCGGACGACTGACAGACGGTCAGGCTGGGCGCCGGGTCTCTTTGGGATGGGGTCAGCCGCCGCAACGTGCGGTAGGCATGGCGGCACAGACTCAGGGTGACGCGGGTGGTGCCCGTCTCTCGCCGGTGAAGCTTCGGCGGTGTTCGCCGGGAGACGCGCGGGTTCGCAGAATCCTGCCCTCGAACAGTGCACGACCCGCACGGGACACTGTGGGCAAATTCTGGCCCACCGGTTGGCTGGTCCGACTGGCGGCGCCAGCACCAGGCACGATCACAGACCAGCCACTACCGCCGAGGAGCCGCAGCCCAGAGATGAAGAATGGGGTGCGGGCAGGAGAGGAAACGATGCGTCCGAGAAGCGTTGGACCAGGGATCGAGATTGCGAGTCTCGACGGTCCGGTAACCCCGTTGATCTACCGGTCACCTGCGGGTGGGACGGAGTTGGTGGCCGCTGACTCTCGCGGGCGGCTGACGCGGTGGGATGCCGAGTCCGGCCGCCCGATGGGCAACTTCCAGGTGCCCCAGAACGCTTCCAACGGCACGTTCGAATTGACAGCACTCGTGCTGCCGGACGGGCAGGTGCGTATCGCGGCCGGGGACGAATGGGGGCTCCTCCTGTGGGACGGTGCGAGCGGACGGCTTCTGGCCGACGCGGTCGGGGACGACCAGATCTTCCGTGTCGCCGGAGGACTGACGGGCGGTGGGCGGGCTGAGTTGGTCGGCACAGGGGTCAACGGGCTGCACATGTGGGATCCGGTCACAGGCGCGTCCCTGGTCCCTCCGCTGCAACATGTGGGAGACGCGGTCGCCGTGACCCTGGCGAAGTTGCGCTGCGGCACCTCATTGATCGTGACGGGTGACTACGAAGGGGTACGGCGCTGGCAGGGCGACCTCTGCGAGTCGTCGTTCGGCGCGGAGATCAAGGCTCCTCACATCGACATGCTGATCACGGCATACGACCAGGACGGGCGACCGCTGATTGTCGGTGTGGTTGAGGAGGGCGAGGTCGTCTGCCGTTGGGACGCCGCGACGGGGAAGGAGGTGGGGCCGCCGATTCCGGCTGGGGGGGAGTTCGTGAGGATCGCGACGGCAACCGTTGGGGGTCGGATGCGGCTGTTCACGGCAGACCAGGACGTGGTACGCCAATGGGATCTGCTGTCCGGCGAGTCGTTCAAGCAAACGTTCGTCGGATCTTATGTCTCCGCGGTGTCTCTGCCGGACGGAAGCGCTCTCCTCGCCGCCGGGACGAAGGGCGGGAAGCTGACCACCCACCACCTGGTCTGAGCCCGAGGGAGCCAAGGCGCCGGGTGGCAGGTCGAGGCCGTCGGAATTTGCTTCGCCCCGTCCGACTGGCAACGCCGCCACCAGGCACGATCACGGACCACGGATGCCTTTACCAAGTGGGCTGATGTGTGCTGCCGCGTCGTCAGCCGGACGGGACCGTGACGGCCCGGGCGTTCCATCCGGAGACGCGTACGCGTGGGGTCTGGTCAGGATCGACGGTCCGATGGGAGGCCACCAGAGTCGCCGACTCGCCCGGCCACAGGCTGACGTGGTTGTCGTTCCAGTGGACGGGCAACGTGGGAGTCCTGCCGTCCGCGGAGACCAGGTCGACGTCGGTGAGCAGAACGGGAGCCTTCGTGGTGCCCGGGTGGCGGAGGGTCACGGTCGTCGTCGACGTGCCGGCCCTGGTCCCCTTCGTCGTGGCGGTCACGTCCAAGGCGACCTGCTGCATCGAGGTCAGTCCCGTGAGGTCGGCGTAGGAGGTGGTGGGGGTGTAGTACCAGTCGGTCTTCGCGTAGTCGAGGACGTCGTTGCGGGTGGAGAGCCAGTAGACGTTGCGGCTCAGTTCCCGGCCGGTGGTGTCGGTGAGCAGCAGCCGGGCCAGGTACGTCCTGCCCAGGCCGGGGACCTTGGCGGGGAGGGTCAGCGAGGTGGTGGTCACACCGCGGGCTTCGACGTCGACGCCGGTCACCGTGCGGTCGTACTTCTTGGTCCCGTCGGTGTTGAACAGTGTGACCCGGGCGTTCAGCCCCGAGGCGCCGGCTGATCGGTTGTTGACGATGCTCACCGTGCGGTTGTCGTAGCCGTACTGGATGTGGAGCGGTTCGTTGGCCTTCTTCGCGCCGAAGTAGGACCCGTTCTGGTCGAGATAGCGGTCGATGAGCTGCCAGTGGAGAGAGGTCCAGCCACTGTTGAGCATCCAGTAGATGACGCCGGTCGCGGGGGCGGTGGTGTCCTTGGCGTTGCGGGAGTACGCCTCGAACTGCGCCCGGACGCTCTCGTACTGGGCGAGCTGGGCCTTGCGCACGTAGTCGCCGAGTTCGGTCGGGGGTCCGTAGCGGCCGGCGAGCGCGGCGTTGTACAGCTTGAGCGTCGAGAAGGTGGCTGAGGGAGAGCGGTGGTACTGGGGAGCGGAGGGCTTCTTCCAGAGGGTCTCCAGCTCGGCCGGGGTCATCATCCGTCGCAGCGTGTCGAGCGTGGGGATGCTCGGGCCGGCACTGGTCTCGGAGTTGAAGCCGGTGGCTCCTCCCTCACGCTTGTCGTACCAGTAGCCGGGCGGCACCCAGTCGTAGGGACCGGTCATCCGCATCCCGGAGCGACCGATGACGGGTGTCGACTTCCCGGAGGCGGAGGGGATCACGGGCACCTTCCAGTCGGCGGCCCGCAGTGCCTGGAGGTATCCCGACTCGATCTTGGCGTTGGGCGCCGCGTCGCTGCCGATCAGGAACGAGATCACACTGGGGTGGTTGCGCAGCCGGGCCGCCTCGGCGGCCATCGACGCCCGGGCGACCGCATGGTCGGCGGCGTGCCACTTCTCCCCGGACTCCGCGGGGTTGACCTCCCCTTCCCACTTGTTGCAGCACTCCCAGCCGGCGATCGTGAGGATCCCGTACCGGTCGGCGAGGTCGAAGAACTCGTCGGGCTCGAGGTGGCCTTCCAGGCGCAGCGTGTTCAGGCCCAGGTCGCGGACGTACTGCATGCGGTGCTCGGCGTAGGCGGGATCCCACCTCAGGAACTCGTCGGGTGACCAGCCCGCGCCCTTGATCAGCAGTGGGCGGCCGTTGATCCGGTACTGGCGCGCGCCGTCGGCGTTGATCGGTGCTTGCACGTCGCGGATACCGAAGGTGGAGTGGGCGGTGTCGGAGGTTTCCCCGTCGACCGTCACGGCCAGGTCGAGGTCGTACAGGGGCTGCCCGCCCATCCCGGCGGGCCACCATACGCGGGGCGACCGCACATGGAGTTCGGGGTGGTCGGCCGGGGAGTACACCACGGTGCGGCTCTCCCCGGGCGCCAGCGTCACCCGTCGGCTGAGGGCAGCGGGCCCGGCCGTGCCGGAGAGGACCGCCGTGACGGTGTCGGGTGAGTCGTTGCGCAGGCGGGCCTTGACGGTCAGGTCCGCGGAGGCCAGCGACGGGACAGCCAGGTCGGTGACGACATGCGCGTCACGGAGGACCACCGGGCCGCTGCGGCGGACGACGACGTCGCGGAGGATGCCCATGTTCCTGTCAGGTGGGGGCTGCAGCCAGTCGAGCCAGCCGACGGTGAGGTGCTTGCGCGGGTCGTTGGGCTGGACCCGGAAGGCGACCGTGTTGGCACCCGGTCTGACCAGACCGGTGATGTCCAGCTCGTGTCGGGTGTAGGTGCCCGCGACGTCCTTCGCCGTCGAGACCTGACGGCCGTTGACGTAGACGTCGGCGGCGGAGGTCACCCCGCTGAAGTCGAGATAGGTACGACGTGACCGGCTGTCGTCGACCGAGAAGTCGGACCGGTACCACCACGGGACCGTGAAGTCGGCGGCAGGGATCAGCTTCTGGTTGGTGGAGTGGAAGGGGTCGGGGTAAAGGCCGGCCGCCAGCAGGGCTGCGAGGACGGTGGAGCGAGGGCCGGCCTGGTACCAGCCCTTCGCCGGATAGCCGGGGCTGGACACCTCGGCCGCCGGGTCCTTCACCCGAGCACTTGACTGGATCTTGAACCCGGCCAGTGCCCTGCCGGAGTCATGGCCGTCGGTGACCGCGGCGGCGGCCGACGTACCGAGCGCCGCCCGGCCGGCGGAGCCGACCGGGGGAAGGGCGGGGGCCAGGAAGACGAACAGGCCGAGGAGGGCGGTGACGAGGAACCGGCCGGGTACCCGGGCCCGGCGGTGTGACGGGCCACCGGCCGGGATGGACGGGAACGGGTAACCAGGGTGGCGTAGCGACACCCTGCTCAGCTGTTGAGACATGCCCTTCAGCATGGTGCCGGAGCTCTGACAGCCGACGCTCCCCATGCCGCGCGTCGCCCGATCGCAGCAACCGTGGAGCGCGCGGAGGAGTGATGGCGAGGTCCTCGGGTGTCGCGCGCGGCCCGGCCGAAGGGAGTGTTGTACGGGCGCCGGGGCCGCTCTCGGGGCCTGGCTTGTGCCCTGGGGCGGGAGTGTGGGGCGGCCCGGTGGGCCACGGTCGCTGTCAGTCGATGTGGACGGGCACCGGTGACCACGTCGCAGGCAGTTGCTCAGCCGGATCCCCGGTCACCAGCACCGGGTAGCGGAACCGCCACCACCGCGCTTGCTCTGCCGTGGGGCGCCGGCTCTCCTGGAACGGCTTGATCGGTGCCGTGGCCACGCGGAACCGCTCGTCCAGTGCGTCAAGCTCGGGCTGACGGTGCCTGCGAACCCGTTCGGTCAGGACAGCCCTCGGGGTTCAGGACACGGCGCACCCCGCAGGCACAACACAGGCGCCGCCGCACCGTGTCTGCCGCTGCCCTCCGGCGCCCGTGAGGAGGTGCCGGAGGGACCTGTCGGCCGCGGCCGTGGGCAGGACGGGGCTAGAAGACGCCCTTGTAGGCGCTCCATCCCGTGGCGATCTTCGTACGGCCGCCGAAGGAGCCCCTGCCGTTGCCGGTGTTGCGCCAGAGGTTGCCGGAGGTGTCGCGGGAGACGAGGTCGGCCTTGCCGTCGCCGCTGATGTCACCGACCCCGACGACGACGTTGTAGGAGGAGCCCCAGTCGTCGAAGACCTTGACCCGGGACTTGAACGTGCCCGACGCGGTCCCGTCGTACCGCCACAGCTCGTTCGACCTGTCCTGGGCCAGCAGGTCACCGCGGCCGTCACCGTTGAGGTCACCGACGCCGATGACCTTTTTGTAGCCGGACCAATTGGTGTACAGCTTCACCCGCGACGACAGCGTTCCGGCGCTGGTCGCCTTGTACAGGTACACCGCGCCCGTCGACGAGTTCCGCGCGATCAGGTCCGCCCGCCCGTCGGCGGTGATGTCACCCGGTGAGGTGAGGACGTCGTACTGGCCGAAGCCGGTGCCGAGCGAGGTGTACGGGGTCGACGTCGTCACAGCCTTCCCGCAGCCGGGCCGGTAGCCACGCAGCGTGCCGCTGCTGAAGAGGACCAGAACGTCATTGCAGCGGTCGCCGTTCAGGTCGCCGTACGGGACGGCCTTGACGGAGGTCGCCCAGCCGGACGCGGAGACCGTGCCCGAGAAGCCGCCGGCTCCGTTGCCCTTCTGGATGCTCAAGGTGCCCGAGGAGTTGAGCGTCAGCAGATCGCCGATACCGTCGGAGCCGGCGTGGTCGCGTCTCACGGCCGCGGCGCCGGACACCTTGACGGTGCCGGAGGTCGACAGCGTGGCGCCGGCGCCGTCGGCCGGGACGGCGGTCAAAGTCCAGGTGGAGGACCCGTTGGGCACCAGCGCGCCCGTCTGGTTCCTGGCGTCCCAGGCGACCTGCACGACGCTGCGGGTCGCTCCGCCTTGCCAGGTGCGCTGTACGGCCCCGGTGGTGGTGCTCTTGACGGTCACCTTCCAGGACGCCGCGGGCTTGGACAGCCACCAGCGGCCGTTCCACCGCGCCGCGCCGCCGCCCGCCGCGAAGGACGTCGGGACGGTGGAGTCGGGTGCGGAGAGCTTGGCCGGGAGCCAGTGGTAGTCGTACGCGCCGACGACGTGAACGGTGTTGCCCGCGTCGACGTAGGCGACCTTGTTGGAGCGTCGGTCGACGGTCCAGGTGACGCCCCGGGTGTCGGTGGCCGCCGAGGGCGCGACGCCGGTGATCTCCCCGAGGTCGGCGGTGACGTCGTTGACGACCTGCGTCAGCCGGATCGATCCCTCGGCGACGTCGTGGTAGCCGTAGAAACCGTCGCCGAGGAGCACATCCCCGACAGGGGCGTAGTACGTCTGGCCCTGCGCGGAGAGATTCTTGATGCCTGCCTTCTTCTGTGCGGGGCAACTCCAGTAGAGGAGTGTGCCGTTGGTCCGCAGGTCGTCGGGGGTGCAGCCGGAGCCGACGTTGACCGTGCGCACGGTCCTGCCGGTGCGCAGGCTGGTGGCGACCACCGTGCCGGCGGTGGTGGACGGGGTCCACAGGGTGGCGTAGTCGAGCGCGGCCGCCTGCGCGTTCTGCTCGCGGACGACCTTGCCCGAGGTGATGTCCACGACGTACTGATGTCCGGCGTCACCACCGCCCTGGTACAGGACGTACTGCGGGGACACGTCGAGGATGCGGCCGTCGGCGGCCGGCAGCGCGATGTTCCCGTTCGGGTCGTCGGCAGTGGTGAGGACGTCCCTGCCGGTGGCCGCGTCGGTGGTGAGCTGGGCGAGGCCCTCGTCGCCGCCGTCGGCGAAGCGGCCCGCGCCCGTGGTGGCGGATGTGACGGTGGGGGTGAGGGCGGCTCCGCCGGTCGGGGCCAGCGCGGTGCCGATGTTCTGGCTGTGGAGGGTCCGTTCGTCCCGGAGGGTGTTGAGCAGGCGTACGGTGCCCCGGTCCAGGCTGAGCGCACCGACCGAGCCGTCGTGGTGGACCTGGGGCACGCTGTGCAGCGGGGTGGCGGCGACCGCGCCGTTGCCGTCCTGGGTGAGCCGGTGGATGGCACGCGTACCGCCGGCGGTGGCCCGTCCGACCACACTCACCGACTCACCGGTCTGCACGGCCCATTCGACATCGGCCAGGGCCACCCCCGACTCACCGCCCAGTGACAGGGTGTGCAGCACTCCGCCCGAACCCTCGTACCACAGCAGGTTGTCGCCCACCACGAAGGAGGTGACCTCGCTGTCCTCGGACGACGTCGGTACGGTTCGGACACCGGGGGTGCCACCCGCGCTGCTGCGCGCCCTGATCCGTATACCGTCCTCGCCCTCCCGGGTGTACCACGACACCCACGCGTCGGTCAGCCGGAAACTGCTCGCCGCTCCGGTCACCTGGAGCACCGTGACGGTGCCGTAGACGCCGCTGACGATCCCGTACGCGGCCCGGCCGTCCCTCTGGTACCGGACGATGAACTCCACGCCGTCGCTCGCAAGGATCTCGGGCTCGGCTTCGGCGGTCGCGCCCGCGGGCAGCCGCACCTGGACGTCGTAGAAGCCGCCCGTGCTGTTCGGCCTGAGGACCCTGTACTCGTACGAGCCGTCGCCCAGCTGCCGCGAGACCAGTACGGAACCACCGCTCAGCCGAGGGTGCTCGTAACCGCTCGGCAGCGTGAGGGTGCGTGTGGTGCCCTCGCTCAGGGTGAGCAGGACGATGCCGGTGCTGCCGTCGGCGCCGGTGGTGGAGTACGCGACCCGGTCGTAGTCGTCGTGCGTGAGGAAAATGGACTGCGCCGGGACGCCGTTGAGGGCCGTCACCGCCTGTCCGGTGTCGCTCCACACATAGCCGTCGGTGCCTTCCTCCTGGTACAGCACACCGTTGCGGGTGCTCGCCAGCACCTCGACCCCGCGGTCGACGTCGGCGTCGGGCGCGGGTATCGCCACTCCCGCGGCAACGGCGTGGGCGGGCGAGAGCAGCGGCGGCATGGCCATGCCCGTCGTGACGACGAGCGCGGTGGCGACGGCGCTCCCCAGGCGCCTCGGCCGATGGTTCCGTGCGGGCACGGTCCCCCCCCTGTATTCGGCTGTATGTATTCGGCTGTATGCGATTCTGCCTGTACAGAGGACGTCCCCCCGTACACACGTTCGTGAGCGTACTGCCGCCCGCGGGGCCGAGACCATCCCCAGCGCTGGGCGGGGCAGCGGAGTCGCGGGGGACATCAGGGACAGCCGCCACCGTGCGACCCTGTCACCTGGCCTGAGGTCAGGAGTCGCGCGGGCCGCCCGGGCGGTCGCGCCGACTGAGGTCGAGAGTGATCCGCCCTCCGCTGAGACGCTCGACGCCCTTGGCCACGTCCCGCCACTGGACCGTGCTGAGGGCGCGTGAATCCACGACATGCTGCCGACCACCGGCCGCGCGGACCGCGTACAGGGCGACGACGGCGTCGTGCCGGTCGCTGTCGAAGCTCAGGTCGGTGATGTCCGGCCAGGAGAGATCCACATGGTCGACCCAGTCCCGGCGCCCGGTGGCCGACCGGCGCTCCTGCTGCACCAGGATCCCCGTAGGTCCGACCACGAAGCGGACGCCGTCGCCGGTCACGGTGACGGAAAGCGCCGCCGAGCCGGTCGACTCCCGCACGGCCGCTTCCCGTTCGGGCGCCGGCCGCGGTGACGCCCCTCCCTCGGACACCAGCCGGACGGACAGCAGGAGGTCACCCGACGGCCTCGGATGGCGGCCCGGTACGCCCCGGCCTCGTACGCGTACGACGCCCCTGTCCCGCGTTCCGGCGGGGACCCGGATCGTCACCGACTGCCGGACGCGCCGGGTCAGCCCGCTTCCCCGGCAGTCACGGCAGCGTCTACGGCCGTCCTTTCCGGTGCCGTGGCAGTGATCGCAGCGCACCCTCGCCCGGTACTCCACCGTCTTGGTGGTGCCGGCCGCAGCGTCGGCAGGGCTCAGCCGCACCACCCCGCGCACGTGCCGTGGTTCGTCGTACCGTCTCGGCCTCAGTCGTGCGAAACGACTGCGCCGTCCGACCACTTCGAACCGCAAAGGCCGCCCTTCGCGCCGAGCCCGTGCCTGAAGGCGGATCAGGTAACCGGAGCCGAGGGCTGTCGCCCCACCGACGACCATGCCGAACACTCCCACGCGCCGATTCTCGCTGCGCTGTTGCGTCAGGTCGGAGGTGCGGCTGTGCACCTCGTTCGCGCTCACGGTCGTGCTCACGCACGTGTCGGACTCCGTCATCCGCTGTCCGCCGCAGTCCACGTCGCTCGTCAGAAAGGGCGACACACCCCAGGCGAACATCAGCAATCCGACAACAAGAAGGGCCCAACTGCCGTAACCACGGCCCCCGGTCACCGCCATCAGGCCCTTCCCTCAGCAAGTCCCGCGTTGGACGGATACAGCCTGGCCCACGGCGGGAGCGATGCTCAATACCTGTGGATCAGCCGTGACACAAGGAGGCGAATCTTCCTCGGTATGCGCATGGCCTCAGGGGTGCCCGGTCTGGTCACTGGTAGCGGCCGTCGAAGCGAGCTCCGCTTCTGAGGTCCAAGAACTGCAGGCCGACGATCCGGCCCTCCTCCACCACCCACCGGAGATCGTAGGAGGCCCGGTACGAGGGCGGCCAGAAGGAGCTGAAGTGGCCGCTTCCGTCCACAGACCAGGTCCCCTCCGTTCGGCGTCCTGCCTCGAAGTAGACGGTGGCCCCGTCGGGGTCGAAGGTCTGCGTCGCGCCGTCGCTGTAGACGAGCTTTGCTGCGGTGACGGCGGCTGGTATGTGCTCGGGCGGCACGGGTGCACCGTCCTGGGCGGGCACGCCGTCGAGGTTCCTGGTCACTGTGCGATCCTCCCGTCGGGCCGACCGTATTTCCGTGGGCGAGGCCTTGCCGGGAGCGCGCGGCCCCACATGGACAGGATGCCTTGGATCAGGCTTCCGTGCGGTTCCGGGCTCAGCGCGTCGTTGAACTCCCCTCCATGTCCGCTTTGCCGGTGCATCGCCGTGAGCGACGGCCTGCAGCTGCCGTGGGTGATCTCCGGCGGCGAACTCGACCTCGCCGAAGGCCGGCCCACGCCGAGCGCATCGCGCGCACGGTGCTGCCCGACGGTGACTGCCTGTGACGTACAGGGGGACGACGGCGCGTCCGCCCGCCCCGCAGTGCAGGCAGATCCCGAAAACCGGGCACGGATCCGCTGCTGGGCGAGGCGGGCGCCGGCGGCGTGCCCGGCCGGTGCTGGAGCAGGTCAACGCCGCCGACCGCGACGACATCGACGCCGTCCTGCTCCATGCCGCGCCCGAGCCGCGCCCTCAGGTCGGGCGTCCGGGACGAGGAGACGTGACGGAGCTCGCCGCCCGGGCCGGGCTCGCCGCCGTCGCCCGCCGCGACATCGGCGCGGAGCACCGCCGCCCGGGCCTCGGCCCGGGCGCGGCCTGACCGACGTGCCCGCCCTGCGGCGCTCGGCCGATCAGGCAGACCTCTGACCGGCCTCGCGCTGGAGCCGGACCAGCAGGGCCATGAAGTCCAGCTCGCCCAAGCCGGTCGACATGCAGGCCTGGAGCAGCTGCTGCACCACACCGGTGACCGGCAGCGGAACTCCCCCCGCCGCCGCCGCCTCGAGAGCCAGGTCCAGGTCCTTGCGCATCAGCCGCGAGCTGAACGTCGACGTGTAGTCGTCCGCGAGGAGGGGCCCGATCTTGTACTTCACCAACGGCGACGCCACCGCCGACGCGCCGACGATCTCCAGCAGCTTCTCCCGCCGTACGTCGTGGGCCTCCGCCAAGGCGACGCATTCGGCGAGGAGTTCGGCGGTCCCGGCGACCATGAGGTTGAGGGCCAGCTTGATGACGCGCGCGGTGTCCCCCTCACCGGCGAGGAACACATGAGGGCCGATGTCGCGGAGAAGGCTCTCGACGGAGCTGAAGACGGACTCCTCCCCCGAAGCGATGACGGTCAGGTTCCCGGCGCGGACGACACCCGGGTTGCCGCTGACGGGAGCGCAGAGGTACCGGACGCCTGCCGCCGCGGCCGCGGCGGACACGGCGCGCGAGACCTCCACCGAGACGGTGCTCATGTCGATGAGCGTCTTGCCCTTGGCGGACGCGGCGTGGACCATCCCGCCGTCCGCAGCCAGCGCCACATCGGCCAGGGCGCGGGAGTCCGCCAGCATGGTGATGCAGACGTCGGAGCGTTCCCACGCCTCGGCCGGCGAGTCCAGCTCGTACGCGCCGCGGGCCACCAGGTCGTCCGCCCTGCCCTTCGACCGATTCCAGACACCGACCTCGTGGCCGGCGTCGACGAGTCGTTCGGCGATGGCGGATCCCATCTGCCCGAGACCCAGCACTGATACGTCCACCTTCATCTCCTCGGGGGATGTGCGCGTGAGCCGCGCGAGGGTTGGCGCACGGGTCCCGGCCACGCGCTCGATCCGCAGGGCCGGCCCGGCGAAGGGACGGGGCCGTCCTACATGGTCGCGGCGAGCTGCCAGTCGTACGCGAGCCGCGCGTGGGAGGTGAGGTCGCAGAGGCTGCCGAACGTCCCACCGAAGTACACGAGCGGATCGGAGTCGACGGCGTAGCCGCACCGGTTCACCTGACCGACGAAGATGGTGTGGTCTCCCCCGGCGAACTCCTCCTTCACCTCACAGGCGAAGTGCGCGACGGCGCCGTCGATGACGGGGAGGTCGTGGTCGGTCCGCAGCCCGACGCCGGCGAACTTGTCGTCACACCTGCTGGCGAAGCGAAGGGCGTGATGCTCCTGCCCCCGGGAGAGCACACTCACGGCGAAGACACCGGACGCCGAGATCGCGTCCCTCGTCGCGAGGGTGTTTCCGACGCACACCAGCAGCATGAGCGGGTCCAGCGAAACGGACGCGACGGCGCTGGCGGTCATGCCGGCCGGCCCGTTCGGAGTCGTGGTGGTCACGATCGTCACACCGGTCGTGAACCGTGCCATGGCTCCTCGATACGTAGCACGCATCTCCTGCGTGGTCGATGCACCCATGCTGCCCTCCGTTGCCTCTCACGAGTTGGCTTGAGTGTTGCTGCTGACCAGGTCGCCCGAGTGTGCCGGGCGACCTGTTTACCGACGAGAAACCGGCGTTGGCGGCGTTACCGGCGCAGCTGCATGACGAGCCGGCGCACCTCGTCGGACGGCGGCACCCCGAGGTCCCGCATGCGTGCGACATACCGCTGGTAGTGCGCCAACACGGCGTCGTCGCTGCCGCTGGCGTGCGCCAGCCTGATGGCGAGCTGCCAGGCCTGCTCGCGGTACGGGTCCTCCCGCAGTACGCCGTCGACCAGCCCTTTCGCCTCGCGGTAGCGGTTCATCCCGTAGGCGAGTCTGGCGGAGTCCATCCGGGCCGACAGGAAGGTCTCGGCCAGGATCACGCGGCGCTCAGCGACCCACTCCCCCGACACCGTCGCGAGGTAGGGCCCCCGCTCGGCACTGGTGAGGGCGCGCGAGAGCGTCTGGAGGCGCACCTCCTTGTCCTGCCTGCCGGCCTGGGCGACGAGGTCGACCGCCCGTTGCGCGGAACCCATGGCCAGCGCGGGGCCGACCATGCGGAAGACGTCTCCGTCCTGTACCGGCCCCAGGCCGTCGGGCAGTACCTCGCGCAGGCGGTAGAGGGCCTGCCGCAGATAGCTGCGGCCGGCCGCGTCGTTGCGTCCGCCGAACAGCGCCCCGAGAAGCTCGTCGCGCGTGGCCCTTCGGTCGGGTGCCCACAGCAGGTAGCTCAGGAGCTCCACGCTCTTCGTCAGCCGTGGCTGCGTCACCGTTCCGTCGATGCTCAGGGCGGGTTCGCCGAACTCCTCCAGGACGAGCCGGGGCGTGCGCACGCTCACGCGCACGGGATGCTGGCCGGACAGGACCGTGAGGATCTCGTGCCAGGGCGACATTCGGCTGGACCTGGCGTCGGCGGCTCTGGCCGCGACCGACGGCACATCCGTCAGAGCCGTCAGCAGCAGATGCTGGGTGCCGTGCGCCGAAGCGGAGACCATCGCGAGGTCGGCCGTGGCGTCGGACTCGTCCTCCTGCCCCAGGCGCCACTGCGCTTCGGCCAGGTACACGGCAGCCGTCGGGAGATCGAGACGGCGGTCTCCCTTCTGCATGCTGCGGATGCACTCCTCGAGGTGCGCGTGCGCCTCGGCGTCCCGGTTCTGCAGGAGCATCGACAGACCCGACCACATCTGCCATGCCTCGCGGGTGAGGGCGTACTCCGACGCACCGTTGGCCATCGCCTGCGCCAGCGCGCGGTCGGCACGTCGGGTGTCGCCCTCCAGGCGCAGCCACAGCTTGGCCTCGCCCAGCAGGCTCAGGTTCTTGTACACCCTCGAGCCGGTTGCCTCGATCAGCTCCCTCCCGCGACTGATGGACGCGCAGGCCTCCTCCCCGCGGCCGAGGTCGAGCATGAGGTCGACGGCGTCCACGGCATGCAGCCAGACCGGCTGCGACGAGCCCCGGCGCGGCTCGAACATCGACATCGCGGCGTCCAGACGCCCGGTGACCCGCAGGGCGGCGACGACCCAGGGGCCGCCGACCGTCGTGCGCCAGGGGTCGAACGAGCCCGGGTCGTCGAGTCCTTCGAGCCGGCCCCGCAGGAAGGCGAGCCGCATCAGCAGGCCGTCGAGCGGGCCGGACGGCGTGGTCGAGTAGTCGGGGAAGGGCGGCGGTTCCTCGCCGGTGCCCAACGCGATCAGGGTCTGCGCGATGTGCCGGTTCCGGCCGTGCGGCAGCCGGTCGGCGACGGATCGCGCCTCCTCCATCCGCCCGGAGTGCCACAGGCACCAGCAGGCCAGGACGTGGGCCTCTTCCAGGTCGGCGGTCTTCGGCGCGGGCAGCCAGTCGTATCCGTAGCGGTCGACGAGTTCCACTCCCCGAGTGCACTGCTCCAGTGCGAACGCGACCCGCAGAATGACCGATCCGATCTCCGGGGTCGGTGCCCGGACCGACGTACCGAGGGCGTCCAGCCACCGTGCCGCCGGCGCGAAGTCCATCCGTGCCACGAGGCTGGGCAGGGCCACGGCGGCCAGCCGACCGGCCGCCTCCAGGTCGCCGAGCCGGAGCAGCTCGTCGACGGCCTCCTCGTGCGCGCCGCCGGCGATCAGTACCTCGGCGTGCCGGCGGCGTACCGCGCCGAGCGTCCTGTCGTCCTCCCGTTCCAGAGCCTCCAGCAGGAAATCGCGGAACACCGGGTGCGGCGTCATGCGCGTACCGTCCGACGACCATGCCACCGGAAGGTGCCGGGCCCGCAGGTCCGCCATGACCTGCGCCGCGTTCTCCTGGCCCAGCGCCCGGGCGCCTTCCGCGGTGACCTCCTGCAGCAGACTGGTGTGCAGGAGAAAGGTTCTCTCCACCGGGGAGAGCGAGTTGAAGACGTTGGCCGCGACGTAGGACCGCAGCAGGTCGGGATGCAGATCGTGCGAGCGGGCGTGCCGCCAGCCCCCGAACAGCACACCGGTGACCCAGCCCCCCGTGGCCGCCACCGCGTGCACCGGACTGCCGTCACGGCCGACGCTGCGCAGTGCCGCCGCGGCTTCCTGGACGTCGAAGGACAGGTCGCTCTCGACGAGTTCGCCCACCCGGTCGCGCTCGCTGGTCGAGCCCGTGTCGAGACGGACGTCGACACGGGAGACCAGTACGAGGTTGACACCGGACGGCAGGTAGCGGGCGAAGGACGACAGCACCGCGACGCAGGTCTCGTCGGGGCTGATGCGTTCCACGTTGTCGCACACCAGGACGAGTCGGCTCCCCTGGAGGCTTTCGGCCAGCAGACCGGCCGCCTCTCCGATGTGGAGACTGCTGCTCAGGGCGTCGGAGGCGACGTCGGCGGCGCCGGGGACGGCGTCCTCGACCGCCGCCTCCAGGTACACGAGCAGGCGGCCCGCCGCCTGCTCGGTACCGTCGAGTGACAACCAGGCGACGGGCCTGTCGAGGTCGCGCACGGCCAGCGCCACGGCGGTCGTCTTGCCGGCCCCGGCGGTGGCGAAGACGTTCACCACGGTGTGACGGTCCAGCAGTGTCCTCAGCCGTTGGCTGAGCCTGTCGCGGACGACGACGTCCTTCGCCGGTTCCGGCATCGCCAGCTTCCGCCTGATGATCGCGCGATGCTTTCGACCGGGCGTGGTGGAGCCGTGTGGTCGATCGGGTACGGAGTCACCCATCGATCTCGCGCCTCCGTGATCCTCAGTGCTCGTCCGGGAGCTTACGCCAGTCGTCCGGGAAGAAGAACGCATCGGACGTCGGAGGGATCGGCGACTGCACCTCGACCCAACGCGCGGGTTCATCACGCTCGTTGACGAACCCGTGGGTGCCGTCCGTACCCACCCACACCAGGTCACCGGTGTGGATGACCTCGTCCTTGCCGTCGAGGGTCCCGCGCATGCCGCCGGAGGTGAAGTAGTAGATCTCCTCGAACGGGTGGTAGTGGACCTTGGCCGCCCGGCCCGGGCCGGACTTCGGTGCGATCTCACACACGAAGACGGTGTGATGTTGTGCGCCGAGGAGCTGGTCGACCATCATCCTGACACTGATGTTCTTGATGTTGGGCCCGTGGTAACCGGGCATCGACAGCTGGGCGTACGGAGCCATGTCGGAGTCGGCGAAGTGCCCGACGAACCGGTGCCGTGGGTCCGTCTCGGACGGGCGGCCCAGGTTCTCCCCCGGCGAGGCCTTGGCTCCGACACGGCTGCGAGCCCCGTCGAACGTCGGTGGCTTGGGCGCGCGCACCCCGATCCACGTGAGTCCCTCATCGGCGGCGGACAGTGCGTGCGCGACACCGACGGGAGCCACGCCGTAGTCGCCGGAGCCGAGTTCGTAGCGCACTCCGGCGTAGGCGGCCTCGCCGGTTCCGCCCGTGACGAACCACGACTCCTCGAACGGGCAGCGGGTCCAGCCCGTCGTCGCCCCGGGAGACAGCTCGTACAGGCTCACCTCCAGGTGAGCGGCACCGTGCTCGTGCCCGACCAGGAGCGCCTGCCGAAGGCCGGGAACACCCGGGACGTCGACGAACGTCCGCTCCGACGCGCGGGAGATGTAGTAAGCCATGTCCACCTCTTTCTTTCACGGGCGAGACGTCCGGACAGGACCCCTCGCCTGGTAGCTGCTGATCGTGACGGGGCCTTGCGAAGGGGGCGGCGGAGCGGTCCATGGCCGGCGACTGCCGTGGACCGCCCGCCGCGCCGCCGGCTCAGCGGACCAGTGAGCCTTGGGCCCGCGCGCCGTCCAGGCGCCGGGCGTACTCGGCCTGCTCCGTGTAGGCCGTCACCTCGGGAGCGGCGGGCGCCGAGATGCCGCAGACCCTCCGGGCGAGTTCGGTGAGCGGCCCGGACGGCGACAGCTCCGAGCGCTTCATGGTGAGCATCCGCGTGGTGAGCATCGGGGTGCCGTTGAACTGTTCGAAGGTGCTCACGCGGTCACCGAAGTCCGTGAGGAACAGGTCGCGGATCACCCGCGAGATGCGCATGCGGTCGTAGGGTTCCCCGACCGCACCGGACTGCAGCGGTTCGAGCCAGTCGTGCAGCTCGGGGTTGTTCCACTGCTCCTCGGTGGGGAACAGCAGCGACGCGCGGCCGGCGAGGTCGACCACCTCGTTGCGCATCTCCGCGTACCGCTCCAGGTAGTAGGACCGGCCGAAGTCGAAGAGCAGGACGTTCGGCTTGAAGAGCCCGGCAGGGGACAGGAACCCTTCCGTCTCGGAGGCGATCACGTGGGCGCGCAGCGTCTGGTAGAACTCGACGAGACGTGCCACGCGAGCCTGGACCGGCGGAAGCTGGAAGGTGCCGATGTGCTCGGTCATCAGCAGCGCGAGCCCGACCATGAGCTCGGCCCGCACCATCGTCCGGATCAGCGCCTCGTAGTGCACCCAGTCGAAGATGCGCTGCGGGTACAGCGAGGCGTGCTCGGGGCTGCCGATGTGGAAAACCCGTTCCCACGGAATGAACACGTTGTCGAAGATGACGGTGCATTCCAGCTCGTCACCGGCCGAGGCCAGCGGGTGGTTGTCGGGGTCGTCGCGCACGGTCGCCTCGCGCGAGACCATCGTGACGCCCGGCGCGTTGGCCGGCACGGCGCCGTAGATGACCTGCTCGCTCTGGATGCCCGGGCGGTAGAAGACGCCGAGGTGGATGTAGTCGGCGAACGGGGTGCCGGTGCTCACCGCCTTGACGCCGGCCACGACGATGCCGTCCTCGCGCCGCTCCACGATGCGCAGCGTGGGCGAGCTCTTGGCGGAGGACTCCTTCGACCGGTCGAGCTGGGGGTCGATGAAGGCGAAGGCGCAGTTGAGGTCACCCTCCTTCACCAGTTCCAGGAACTCCCGGATGCCGACGGTCAGGTCACGCCCGTCGGTGCCCACGGACTGCTCGCTCCACGGCGCCGGGTCCTCCTCGTAGGTGACCAGGCCGTAGTTGTTCGCGCACGGGGTTCGTCCCGTCGACCCGCCGTCGAGTTCCCGGACCACGGTCTCGAGGTAGACGCGCTTGCGCCGCAGCCCTTCGGCGTCCGTGTGCTTGAACCACATCATCGAGCGACGTTCTCCGTCGTCGTCGACGAAGGTCATGACGTCCTGCATCTTCGGGTCGTGGTGCAGGTCGTAGAACTTCGCTATGCGCTTGGCCTGCGCCCTGGTCTTCGGGTGCGTGGTGACGTCGTCGACCCGGTCACCTCCGACCCAGAGGACGCGCCCGTCCCTGAGGGACTCCAGATACTGATCGCCGGTCCGCATCAGATGCCACCCTTTCCACATCGCCCGCGCGCCTGCGCGGGCACTGTTTTCTGTGGGGCCGCCGTCCTCTTCCCTTGCGATGCGGACATCACGGGGAAAGAGGGCCGCGAACCCGTCGGTGAGATTGCCTTCGAGGCCTTGTGGGCCGGGAAGTTCGGCGCCTCGATCGACTGCCCCTCGCCCTGCTCGACGGGAATCGACGGGAATCGACGAGGCGCATGGTGCCCACGGTGGCGGTCGTGCTCGGCCGACGATGTCCGCGAGCGTATCCACCAGCTGTTAGTGGGGCTGTTAATCGTGACCGGACGCCATGAGCAGTTAAGTCGCTTGCCGCACTGCCCGGTTCGCCGGGCGGTGTCAGAGCCGTGCCGCCACCGGTGCCGGCGGCGCCGGCATGTCGAGTTCGAAGGCCATGACGCGGTGGAACCGCGACAGGGCGTTCCACATGCTGATGCACATGACGAGCTCCACCAGCTCGGCCGCCCCGAACACCCGCCCCACCTCGTCCCGGACCCTGCTCGACACGCCGGTCGGGCCGTCTTGCGCGGAAACCGTCGGAAGCGAGACCGTCATCTCCTCGGCCAGTTGCAGGGCCAGCCTCTCCTCCATGGCGAAGCCCTCCAGCGCGCCGCTCGCGACGGCCGCCAGCTCCTCGGCCCCCACGCCGGCGGCCAGCGCGGACGTGCAGCGGTGACTCGCGGTGTAGCGGCAGTGATTGAGCACCGCGACGCGCACGGCGACCAGTTCCTTCACCCGCCCCTTCAAGGAGCCCGGGCCGTTGAGCCGACGCAGGAAGGGCAGGTATGTGGCGAGCAGGCCGGGGCTGTTCCCGATGCCCGCCCAGGTGTTCAGCACGTCGCCGTAGGCGTTGATCCCCTGGGCGAGAGCGGGTTGGTCGATCGACGAGAACTCGTCGGACGTGAGGAGCGGCACCAGCGACATGAGAGCTACCTTTCGATGGATCCTGCCGGGGAGCAGCCGGTTCGGGCTGACGGTGAAACGGATCCGCCGGGAGAGGCGGTGTGCACGGGCAGGGCCCGCGGACGCGGTGGACCTCCGGGTCTGCGCAGGCCGATGGCGATCCCCGTGGTCGCGTTGCACCACGGCACGAGGAAGGTGAGAGCGATGCGACCCGCGAGGGCCCACGTGAAGGGTCCCTCCCGGACCTGCGGATACAGGTTGACCAGGAACAGCACCGACCCGACCGCCAGGGCGGCCAAGGTCGTCTGCGCCAGTGACCTGCCCCGGACGGCACCGCGCGCCGCCACGCTCCAGGCGACGGGAGCGGTCTCCACCCGGGCGGCCCGCTCGGGCCGGCCCATGGTGTGCTGGAGACCGACAGAGCCACAACTCCCCTGCCGTTCCTCGTGGTCGAAGACGTCCGTCACCCCGTCCCTCCTTCTTCCTCGGAGCGGGCTGAGCGCGAGCCAGTGTGCGCCGCGCCCCGTTAGCCGCCAGGAAGGTGGGCGAGGGCCCGGCGGCCGGCGTGTGAACCCTTCGTTAGCGGCGGTTGCCGCTGCGTGAGCGCTTCGGCTCCACTCTCCGCAGCAAGCAATGAAGCGCTGACTGGAGGAGCCAACATGGCGGCAGGTGGGAACTTGGAGGGCCGCACGGCCTTCGTGACCGGTGGTAGTCGAGGTCTGGGCTTCGCCATCGCGCAGGCGCTGCTCGAACGGGGAGCCAAGGTGGCGATCGCGGCCAGGGACGAGGCGGCGGTGAAGGCCGCGGCCGGTCGTCTCACGGCCGGGTCCGACGCGCGGAACGTCCTCCCCGTCGTCGCGGACGTCACCGACGCGGACTCCGTCGACAGCGTGCTGGCGGAGGTGCACGCGTGGCACGGCGCCCTCGACGTCGTCGTGAACAACGCGGGACCGCAGCTGACGCCGGCCCCGCTGGACAAGGTCGAGGACGAGACCGTCGCGTCGGCCTTCGACACGAAGCTGATCGGATACCTGCGCGTCTCGCGGGCCGCGCTGCCGTTCCTGAGCCGCACCGGCAGCGGCAGCATCGTCAACGTGGTCGGCGCGACCGCCCACCTGCTGATCCCCAACGCCGGTGCCACGGGCATCGTGAACGCGGGCGTGGTGGCGCTCACCAGCTACCTGGCGGCGGAGGCGGCTCCCGCCAACATCCGGGTGAACGCGATCTCGCCCGGGATGACCAAGACGGAGGGCTGGCTCACCAGGACCGAGGCCATGGGCCGGCAGCAGGGCAAGACCCCCGAGGAGGTCCGGGCCGGCATGGCCCAGGCGCTCGGCATTCGCCTCGACCGCTGGGCCGAGCCCGCCGAGATCGGTGCCGCGGCGGCGTTCCTGGCGTCCGACGACGCCTCCTACGTGACCGGCCAGGTGCTGCGCGTCGACGGCGGGATGACAAAGCCCGTCGCCTGATCGCAGGCCCAGGCAAGCGCCATCCAGTGCCCGCGGGCGCCCTGGATGGCGCTCTTGCTTCTGCCCGTACGGGCATCCGCCAGATGCTCCGCGTCCTCGACCCCTGGAGTGTGGGGAATGCTGATCGGAATCGTGAAGGAGACCCACCCTGGTGAGCGGCGCGTCGCCGCCACGCCCACCACGGTGGTGCAGTTGGTGAAGCTGGGATACGACGTCGTGGTGGAGCCGGGCGCCGGTGCGCTGTCGAGCTTCCCGGACGAGGCCTACGCCGAGGCCGGTGCAAGAGTCGGTGATCCGCTCGCGGCGGACGTCGTCCTCGGGGTCGACGCGCTGTCGCCGGCGCAGCTGGACGCGTTGACGCCCGGTGCGACGGTGGTGGGCATCATGAGCCCGGCGTTGCGTCCGGCGCTGGTGGAGGACCTGGCGAAGCGGCCCGTCACGGCCCTGGCCGTGGACGCGGTGCCGCGCATCTCGCGGGCGCAGCCGCTCGACGTGCTGTCGTCGATGGCGAACATCGCGGGGTACCGGGCCGTGGTGGAGGCCGCTCATGCCTTCGGCCGGTTCTTCACCGGTCAGGTGACGGCCGCGGGCAAGGTGCCGCCGGCCAGGGTGCTGGTGTGCGGCGCGGGGGTGGCCGGCCTGGCCGCGATCGCGGCGGCGGGCCGCCTCGGTGCCGTCGTGTACGCCACCGACTCACGTCCCGAGGTGGCCGATCAGGTCGGATCGCTCGGCGGCGAGTACCTCACGGTCGCGACCGGGGATGCCGACGAGGCGGCCGTGTCGGCGACGGGGTACGCCAAGGAGATGTCGCGGGACTACAACGCCCGTGCCGCCGAGCTGTACCGGGAGCGCATCCCGGAGATGGACATCGTCATCACGACCGCGCAGGTCCCGGGCCGGCCGGCGCCCAAGCTGATCACCGCGGAGATGGTGGCGTCGATGCGGTCCGGCAGCGTCATCGTCGACATGGCCGCCGCGACCGGCGGCAACGTCGAGGGCACGGTCAGGGACGAGGCCGTGGTCACGGCG
The DNA here is from genome assembly GCF_015160875.1 of Streptomyces chromofuscus. NCBI lineage: Bacteria > Bacillati > Actinomycetota > Actinomycetes > Kitasatosporales > Streptomycetaceae > Streptomyces > Streptomyces chromofuscus. The sequence goes on from NZ_CP063374.1 coordinate 414,131, forward strand.
GGCGGCGTGACGATCATCGGCTACACCGACCTGCCCGGCCGGCTGCCGGCACAGGCGTCACAGCTGTACGGCACCAATCTCGTCAACCTGGTCAAGCTGATGACTCCCGGCAGGGACGGCCGGCTCGTGCTGGACTTCGGCGACGTGGTGCAGCGGTCGATAACCGTGGTGCGCGACGGGGAGCTGACCTGGCCCCCGCCGCCGGTCGAGGTGTCCGCCGCTCCGGCGGCCTCCCCCGGCTCCGCGCAGAAGGCCGTGAAGCCGGCCGCCGGTTCCCGGCCCGAGGCTCCCGTGTCCGACCGGCGACGGTTGGCCGTGGCCGGGGCCGCCGCCGCGGTGCTGTTCCTGCTCGCAGCGGTGTCCCCGCCGGCCCTGCTGGGGCACCTCACGGTGTTCGCCCTGGCGGTCGTGATCGGCTACTACGTGATCGGGCAGGTGCACCACGCCCTGCACACGCCCCTGATGAGCGTCACCAACGCGATCTCGGGGATCATCGCGGTCGGTGCCCTGCTGCAGATCGGTCACGAAGGGACCCCGAACGGCGTCCTGGTCACCGTGCTGTCGACGGTGGCGATCCTGTTGGCCTCGGTCAACGTCGTCGGCGGCTTCGCGGTGACCCGCCGGATGCTCTCCATGTTCTCGAGAAGCTGAGGGGCCCGTCATGTCCGATCTGATCACTGTCGGGACGACTGCGGGCGCCGCCTACATCGTCGCCGCGCTCCTGTTCATCCTGGCGCTGGCCGGACTGTCCCGTCATGAGACCGCCAGGGCCGGGCAGACGTTCGGCGTCACCGGCATGGCCGTGGCACTGGCCGCGACCGTCGCGGCGGCCGTCCACCGTGACCTCTCCGGAGCCGGTCTGACGTTGATGATCGGCGCCATGGCCGTCGGCGCCGCCATCGGGCTGTGGCGAGCCCGGGTCGTCCCGATGACCGGGATGCCGGAGCTGATCGCCCTGCTGCACTCCTTCGTGGGTCTGGCCGCGGTGCTGGTGGGCTGGAACGGCTACCTGCACGTCGAAGCCACCCTGCACGGCCCGGTGAGTGGGCAGGCCGCCGCCCTTCAGGCCCGCGAACTCCTGGGCATCCACTCCGCCGAGGTGTTCATCGGCGTCTTCATCGGCGCGGTCACCTTCACCGGCTCGATCGTGGCGTTCCTGAAGCTCTCCGCGCGCATCAGGTCGGCACCGCTGATGCTGCCCGGCAGGAACCGGCTCAATCTGGCCGCGCTGGCCGTGTGCGCCGTGCTGACCACGTGGTTCGTGATCGACCCGGCGTTGTGGCTGCTGGTCGCGGTCACGGTCGTCGCGCTGGCGCTGGGCTGGCACCTGGTCGCCTCCATCGGCGGCGGTGACATGCCGGTCGTCGTCTCGATGCTGAACTCCTACTCCGGCTGGGCGGCCGCGGCGTCCGGGTTCCTCCTGGAGAACGACCTGCTGATCATCACCGGCGCCCTGGTCGGCGCCTCGGGCGCGTATCTGTCCTCCGTCATGTGCAAGGCGATGAACCGGTCCTTCGTCTCCGTGATCGCCGGCGGGTTCGGCCTGGAGACCGGCCCGGCCGACGACACGGACTACGGCGAGCACCGGGAGATCACCGCCGAGGGCGTCGCCGAGCTCCTGGGGACGGCCGACTCCGTGATCATCACGCCCGGCTACGGCATGGCCGTGGCCCAGGCCCAGTACGGCGTCGCGGAGTTGACGCGCAGACTCCGGGACTTGGACGTCGACGTGCGCTTCGGGATCCACCCGGTCGCGGGCCGGCTGCCGGGGCACATGAACGTCCTGCTCGCCGAGGCCAAGGTGCCCTACGACATCGTGCTGGAGATGGACGAGATCAACGACGACTTCGACGGCACCACCGTCGTCCTCGTCATCGGCGCCAACGACACGGTCAACCCCGCCGCCGCCGAGGACCCGGGCTCGCCGATCGCCGGCATGCCCGTGCTCCAGGTCTGGAACGCCGACAACGTCATCGTCTTCAAGCGCTCCATGGCCTCCGGGTACGCCGGTGTTCAGAACCCGCTCTTCTACCGCGAGAACTCCGCGATGCTGTTCGGCGACGCCAAGGACCGCGTCGAGGACATCCTCCGGGTCCTCTGACACAGGAAGCGACCCGATACGGCAAGGGCCCGCGCCGGTGGCGGCGCGGGCCCTTGCCGTATCGGGATCCTGACGATCTGCCGGCCCCGGGTCGCTCGGGGCTCATCGGCTCCCGCGGCGCCCGGTGGAGGGAACGGTGAGGCGTTTCAGTTCTTCCAGATGGTCTTGAGGTTGCAGAACTCCCGGATGCCTTCCGCGGCGAGCTCGCGGCCGACGCCGGAGGCCTTCACGCCGCCGAAGGGCAGTTCGGGGTAGGAGACGCTCATGCCGTTGACGAAGACGGCACCGGCGTCGATGCGGCTGATCAGCAGCCGTTCCTCGTCCGGGTCGGTGGTCCACACCGACGAACTGAGGCCGAAGGCCGTGTCGTTGGCGAGCGTCACAGCCTGCTCGATGTCGTCGACCCGGTGCATCACCGCCAGCGGCCCGAACGCCTCCTCCCGGTACACCCGCATGGCGGGCGTCACCTCCTCCAGCACCGCCGGCTCGAAGAACCACCCCCGCGTGCCCGCGGCCGAACCGCCGCACCGCAGAACAGCGCCCTTGGCGACGGCGTCGTCGACCAGGTCGACGAGTTCACGCCGGCCGGACTCCGTCGCGATCGGCCCTACGTCGGTGCCCTCGTCGAGCGGGTCACCGACGGTCAGGGCCTTCGTGCCCGCGACGAACGCCTCGACGAACGCCTCGTAGACCTCCGTGTGGACGATGAAGCGTTTGGCCGCGATGCAGGACTGGCCGTTGTTCATCGTGCGAGCGGACACCGCGGTGCGGGCGGCCGCGTGCACATCGGCGGACGGCAGCACGACGAACGGATCGGATCCGCCGAGCTCCAGCACGACCTTCTTCACCTCGGAGCCGGCGACCGCGGCGACGGAACGGCCTGCCGGTTCGGAACCCGTCAGTGTCACGGCGGCCACGCGACGGTCGCGGAGAACCGCTTCGACGTCGGCCGCTCCGACGAGGAGGGTCTGGAACGACCCGGCGGGGAAGCCCGCTCGCTCGAAGAGCGTGTCCAGGTACATCGCCGTCTGCGGCACGTTCGAGGCGTGCTTGAGCAGACCGACGTTTCCGGCCATCAGCGCGGGCGCGGCGAACCGGATCACCTGCCACATCGGGTAGTTCCACGGCATCACGGCGAGGACGACGCCAAGGGGCTGGTAGGCGGTGTAGGCGACGGACGCGTTGACCGTCCTCGGGTCGGCGAGTGCCTGGTCGGCCAACAGGCTCTCGGCGTTGTCGGCGTAGAAGCGCATCGCGTGCGCGCACTTGAGAACCTCGGCGCGGGCCTGCACGATCGGCTTGCCCATCTCGACGGTGAGCCTTCGCGCCGTGTGGGCCGCTTCGGCCTCCACGAGATCCGCGGCCGCTCGCATCCACCGGGCACGGGTGCCGAAGTCGGTGGCCCGCAGCGTGACGGCCGCGGCCTCTGCTCGTGTCAGTCGCTGGTCGATCTGTTCCTTCGTGAGAGCGGCGAACTCCTCGATGAGCTCGCCGGTCGCGGGATTGACGGTGGCGATGGGCATGGCGCTCTCCTCATTGCTTGTGCATCAAAGAGCCTCGATTGGATCCATCGTAGGTTTCACATCAGAGGCACACCAGTGCCTCTAGACCACAATCGCCCTAGCTGAAGCGCTAGTTGGATACATTTTGAGTGACTGCCCCTGACGAGTGCGCCTCGTTCGCTCAGGAGGTGCCACTCCTCCCGCTCGCGCCCTCGCCGTCGACGAAGAGTTCGGGGTGGGCGGTGAGTTCGACCCTGGTACGGCGGATGTGTCCGGTGAGGTAGCGCTCGCAGTCCTCGGCATCGCGACGCCGTACGGCGTCGAGGATCAGCCGGTGTTCGGCGTTGACGATCGCCGCCCGGTCGGGGTCCGCGAGGACCATGAACGCACGGCGGTAGTGCTGGGTGGAGTTCCAGAGCCGCTCCGTCATGGCCAGCAGGTGACCGCTGGGGCAGCCCGAGTAGCTGGTCATGTGGAAGTCACGGTCGAGGACGAGGAACCGATTGATGTCGCTCTGGTTCTCGATCTCGTCCTGGATGCGCTCGAGGCGAGCGAGGTGCTGGTCGGTGAGACGAGTCAGGCTCTCCGTAAGGGTCAGCGGCTCGAGTCGCTCGCGCATCCGGTAGTACGTGTGGACGTCGTCGAGACTGAGCACGGGGACCCGCGCGCCCCGGTTGGGGAACGACTCGGCGAGCCCTTCGGACTCCAGGATCCTCAGCGCCTCGCGGACCGGGATACGGCTCGCGCCGAGGCGCGCGGCCAGCTCGTCCTGGCGCAGCCATGTGCCGGGCGTCAGTTCGCCGGCGAGGATCTCGTCGCGGAGGATGCCCGCGATGCGCTGACTCCTGACGCTGTCCGATCCTCGCGGATCACGGGCGTGCGCAGGACTCAAGTGCGGTCACCTCTGGAACGTCGACGGGTCGCGGTCGTAGGCCTTGCCGTCAGGATAGGACACCAGCTCGAAGTACATCCCCCACGGCGAGCGGAAGTAGACCCACCGCTGCCCCTCGGACGGGCCGGCACTCACGGTCGGATCACCCAGGACGGGTATGCCCCTCGCCCTCAGCCATGACACGGCCTCGTCCAGGTCCTCGACGTAAAGCGCCACATGGTGACCGCCGACGTCGCTGTTGCGCGGTCCGACCGTCCGTTGCCCGGCCGCCTGGTACTCGAAAACTTCGAACACGGCTTGGTCTCCGCACCGGTAGAAGCGCAGTTGGCGCAGCACCGTCCGCGCGTCCACACCCAGGTGCACGGACATCCAGTCGTCCGCCGAGCTCAACGGTCCGATCGCGTACAGGTACTCACAGCCCAGGACGTCCACGAGCCAGGCGTGCGCCTGCTCCAGGTCCGGCACCGTGAAGCCGATGTGGTCCAGGCGGGTGACACCGGGAAGAGCCATGACATGCCTCCTTGGATCCAAAGATGCCCACATGATGCCCCGCAGTCGCACGTTCAGTCGACCCTGCTCTTGTTATTGGATCCAATCTTGTGCCAGTGTCGTTGCACTCCGGTCGATTGAAGGAGGCTCCAGTTGCCTGCCGAACACCCACTCGAAGCCCAAGCCGCGTGGTCGGAGTTCATCGCCACCCAGGACGACTGGGACACCGCGGACCCCGACCTCCTGACGGGCATGTTCAGCCAGCTGGTGCTGATCCGGGCCTTCGAGGAGTACGTCCTCGAACTCGCCGCGCAAGGGCTCATCCACGGCCCCGCGCACTCCAGCATCGGCCAGGAAGGCGGCGCCGTCGGTGCGTGCTTCGCCCTGACCTCGCAGGACACCGTCAACGGATCCCATCGCGGCCATCACCAGTTCCTCGCCAAGGCGCTGGCCCATCTGCACCCCAAGGGCATCGACCCGACCAAGCCGTTCCCGCAGGACGTGCGGGCCCTGCTCCTGCGCACCTTGCGCGAGATCTGCGGACTCGACCGGGGTTTCAGCCACGGTCGCGGCGGCAGCATGCACCTTCAGTGGCACGAGGCGGGCGCCATCGGAACCAACGCCATCGTCGGCGGCGGGGTCCCGCTCGCGGCCGGATCGGCCTGGGCACACCGGAGGGCCGGCACCGACGCGGTGACCTTCACCTTCTTCGGGGACGGCGCGATCAACATCGGGTCCACGCTGGAAAGCCTCAACCTCGCGGCGGCGTGGTCGCTCCCCCTGTGCTTCTTCGTCGAGAACAACCTGTACGCCGTCTCCACCCACGTGTCCGAAGTGACCGCCGAGCCACGGCTGTCCGGCCGTGGCCCCGGCTTCGGCATCCGGAGCTGGAAGGTCGACGGCATGGATCCCCTGGCCGTGTACCTCGTGACACAGCAGGCCCTCGCACACATGCGCGGCGGCAAGGGCCCGGCGATGATCGAGGCCGACGTGTACCGCTACTTCCACCAGAACGGGCCCTTCCCCGGCTCGGCCTTCAAGTACCGCACCAAGGAAGAGGAAGCGCGGTGGCGCGCCCGCGATCCGATCGACACCACGGCACGACACCTGGTGCGGCGCAGGATCGTCACCAAGAAGGCTGCCGCGGAGGCGATCGACCGAGCCAAGACCCTGATGTCCGAGCTCGGCGACGTCCTGCTGGAACCGCGCCCGGGCGGCAAGCCGGGCGAGCGGCGCATCGTGCCCTCGGAGTGGCCGGACCCGGCGTTCGTCGACGAAGGCGTCCGGGGCGACCTCGCCGAACTGTCCGGGATCGAGTTCACCGACACGGAGGACTACGCCGACGCGCTGACCGAGGTGAAGTTCATCGGTGCGGTCGCCGGTGTGCTGGGACGCTGTCTGGAGACCGATCCCCGCGTCGTGGTGATGGGCGAGGACGTGCACAAGCTCAACGGCGGAACCAACGGCGCGACCCGCGGCCTGAGCGAGGCGTTCCCCGATCGGGTGATCGGGACGCCCATCTCCGAGAACGCGTTCGCCGGCCTCGGCGGCGGACTGGCTCTGGACGGCCGGTACCGCCCGATCGTCGAGTTCATGTACGCCGACTTCATGTGGGTGGCGGCGGACCAGCTGTTCAACCAGATCGGCAAGGCCCGCCACATGTTCGGCGGCGAGGGCAAAGTGCCGTTCGTCCTGCGCAGCAAGGTCGCCATGGGCACCGGCTACGGATCGCAGCACTCGATGGACCCGGCCGGCATCTTCGCGACCGCGCCCGGCTGGCGCATCGTCGCACCCTCGACGCCGTTCGACTACGTCGGCCTGATGAACACAGCATTGGCCTGCGACGACCCGGTCGTGGTCCTGGAGCACGTGGACCTGTACAACTCCACCGGTCCCGGACTGCCGGACGACTACAACCACTTCCTACCCGTCGGCAAGGCCGCGGTACGCCGAGAGGGAGCGGCCCTGACCATCCTCGCCTATCTGGCGATGACACCGGCCGTACTGGCCGCCGTCGAGCAGACGGGTGTGGACGCCGAGGTCATCGACCTGCGCTGGCTGGACCGGGCCAGTCTGGACTGGGACACGATCACCCGATCGGTGATGAAGACCAACAACGTGCTGATCGCCGAACAGGGAGCGCTCGGCACCTCCTACGGCGGCTGGCTCGCGGACGAGATCCAGCGCCGCCTGTTCGACTGGCTCGACGCCCCCGTCGAGCGGGTGACGGGGGGCGAGGCGTCGCCGAGCATCAGCAAGGTGCTGGAGCGCGCCGCGTTCGCCTCCACGGAGGAAGTCGTCACCAAGCTCCGCGAGATCACCGGGGAGCGCAACGATGGCTGAACTCCTGCGCATGCCCGAGGTCGCGGCCAACACCGAAGAGGCCGTCCTCCAGTCCTGGAACGTCGAGTTGCACACCCGCTACGCCGCGGGGGATCCGATCGTCACGGTGGAGACCGAGAAGGCCGTGGTCGAGGTGGAGGCCGAGAGCGAGGGTGTACTCCTGCAACTCCTGGTGGACGCCGGTGCGACGGTGACCGTGGGTACACCGATCGCGGTGTGGGGAGCGCCCGGCGAGTCGGCGTCGGCGGCAGCCGCCGTGGTGGCTTCGTTGGGGAACGGAACGGTGCCCGTGGCAGCATCTTCCGAGCCGGTACCGGCATCGCCACCGTCACCGTCGCCGTCGCCGTCGCCGTCGCCGGACGAGGGTGAACGCCTCTTCGCGAGCCCGCTGGCGAGGCGACTCGCACGCCGGCTGGACGTCGATCTGCGCGGCGTGGTGGGGAGCGGCCCGCACGGACGGATCCGGCGGTCCGACGTCGAAGCGGCTGCCGCCCGGTCGGCGCAGCCGGCGCCGGACGTACCGGAGAGCTCCCGGGACGACGTCCGCGCGACCGCGTCCCCGGCTGTCGAGGAGGCGCGGTTCGTGGACGTGCCCATCTCGCGGATGCGCCGGGCCATCGCCCGTCGGCTGACGGAGAGCAAGCAGACCACGCCGCACTTCTACCTGCGGGCCGGCGCACATGTCGACGCGTTGCTCGAGTTGCGCGGGCAGATCAACGCCGGCCAGGACGTGAAGGTGTCGGTCAACGACCTCTTGGTCAAGGCGATCGCGTCCGCGCACAGGACCGTTCCCTCGATGAACGTGCAGTGGCGCGACACGGCCGTCCGGCAGTTCACGGACGTCGACATCGCCGTGGCCGTCGCCACCGAAGGCGGTCTGGTCACCCCTGTGGTCCGCGGGGTGGACTCCCTGTCGATGAGCGGTGTGGCCACGGCCACCAGGGACCTCATCGGCCGTGCGAAGGAGCGTCGGCTGCAGCAGGAGGAACTGGAGGGCGGCACGATCACGATCACCAACCTCGGCATGTACGGCACCGAAGACTTCGCAGCGATCATCAACCCGCCGCATGCCGCGATCCTGGCCGTCGGAGCGGCGCGGCAGGAGGCGGTCGTCGAGGAAGGCGAGGTCACCGTGGCCTCCGTGCTGCGACTGACCCTCGCCGTCGACCACCGGTCGGTGGACGGTGCCACCGCGGCCGAGTGGATGAGGGTCTTCGTCGACGTTCTGGAACACCCGCTCAGGATCCTGCTGTGACCACGTCGGCCCCTCCCGGTGAGACGGCCGTCCGCGCACGACGCCTCAGCGCTCCCGGCACGCGGCTAACGCCGCCTTCACACCCGCACCGTCGGGCCGCCTCACACCTTCCCGTCGACTAACGGCGCGGGGCACACACTGACCCGTGCGCAACCCGCTCGCTCCGAGCCGGAAGGAGGAAGGGAACATGGAGATCCTCATGCTCGACCCGCCCCGGGAAGGGCCGGGCCGCCGTGGTCGCGGCCTCGCCGGTCGGGTCCGGCCCGGTGCCAAAGTCGCCATAGGGACTTTCGACGGCGTCCACCGCGGTCACCGGCGGGTCATCCGTGGTTGCGACACCGTACTCACCTTCGACCCGCACCCCATGCACGTACTCGCACCCCGGGGCGCGCCGTGCCTGCTGAGCGATCGTCGGCGGAAACTGCACCAGTTCGATCTGCTCGGAGTCCGCCGGGTGGCGATCGTCCCGTTCGACCACGCCTGGTCGCAGGTCCCGGCCGAGGACTTCGTCCAAGACATAGTCCTGGACGGGCTCGGCGCGGAGTTCGTCAGTGTCGGGCAGGGTTTCCGGTTCGGCGCCGGCGGCGCGGGCACGGTGGCCACCTTCGCACACTACGCCGAACTGACCACCCGGGTGGTCCCGTTGGTCACGCGCGGCCCGGCCGGTGAGCCGGTCTCCTCGACGCGCATCCGCCGCCTGATCCTGGACGGCGACGTCGAGTCCGCCGCCGACCTGCTGGGCGCCTCACTCACCCTGCCGGCGGTCACTGTCGACGACGGCCGACTGCTCATCTCGTCGAGGTTCGTGCGCCCGGCGCCCGGACTCTACCTGGGACGCGTGAACGGTCACCGATGCGCGCTTCGCGTGTGCCGGGACCGCACGGTCGCCGTCGACGGCGCGGCGGCGACGACCGGCTCCACGGTCGAAGTGACGTTCGAGCAGAGGGCGTTCACCGACGCCGCTCGGACACCTGCCGAACCCTGACGGCGCATTCGACTCACCCGGAGATCACCCACCCCCTGCTGTTGCAGAACCATCTCGCGGCGCGCGTTCGCACCCATTTCCCTCCTCGCGCGCGTGCCCCCCCCTACCCGCAACTACACACCTGGCAAAGGACGTGCGATGGCGATTCCGACGTTCGGACCGAACGCGGTCGACTGGGAGACCCGTATCGACATGGACAGGCTCCGCGACGAGCGACTGGACCGCCTTCGCGCGTCGTTGGAGCGGTCCGACATGGGCGCGGTCCTGGCCTTCGACTTCGCCAACATCCGCTACATGACCTCCACCCACATCGGCACCTGGGCGATCGACAAGATGATCCGCTTCTCCCTGCTGGTCAGGGGAGGTGACCCGATCGTCTGGGACTTCGGCTCGGCCGCGAAGCACCACCAGCTGTACAACCCGTGGCTGGACCACTCGAACGCCCACGCCGACGGAGATCCGCACGGAGCCCACCACGGAGCCGACGCCCGCAACCCCAGCGGCGCCCGCGCCGGCATCTCGACGCTGCGCGGCGCCATCAATCCCCTGGTCGGCATGGCCGACACGGTCGCCCGGAAGATCAAGCACGAACTCGAACTCCACGGCCTCCTGGGCGAGCCGCTCGGCGTCGACGTCGTCGAACTCCCGGTCCTGATGGCCCTGCAGAACGCGGGCATCACGGTGGTCGACGGCCAGCAGGTGTTCCTGGAGGCCCGCCGCATCAAGACACGCGACGAGATCCACCTGCTCACCCACGCGTGCTCGATGGTCGACGCCGCCTACGAGAACCTCTACGAGTTCCTGCGCCCGGGTGTGCGGGAGAACGAGTGCGTGGGTGTCGTGGCGAAGTCCCTCTACGACCTCGGCTCCGAGTTCGTCGAAGGTGTCAACGCGATCTCCGGCGAACGGTGTGCACCGCACCCCCACGTCTTCTCGGACCGCATCGTGCGGCCCGGGGATCCGGCCTTCTTCGACATCCTCCACAGCTACAACGGATATCGCACCTGCTACTACCGCACCTTCGCCGTCGGCAGCGCCTCGACCGCCCAACGCGACGCCTACACGCGGTGCCGTGAGTACATGGACGAAGCGATCAGCCTGGTCCGCCCGGGAGCGACGACGGCCGACATCGTGTCGGTGTGGCCGACGGCGCAGGAGTTCGGCTTCCCCGACGAGGAAGCGGCCTTCGCGCTGCAGTACGGTCATGGGGTCGGGTTGTCGATCTGGGAGAAGCCGGTGTTCTCCCGGCTGGTGTCCCTCGAGCACCCCGAGGTGCTCGAAGAGGGCATGGTCTTCGCGCTGGAGACCTACTGGCCGTCCAAGGACGGCTGGGGCGCGGCGCGCATCGAGGAAGAGCTCGTGGTGACGGCGGACGGGTGCGAGGTGATCACGAAGTTCCCCGCGGAGGAGTTGCTGGTGGCCGGCCGGCGCTACTTCACCGTCTCGGGACCGCTGCCGGCCGAACGCGACTCGCAGTCGCACCTGAACACGGTGGCCGGTATCCGGTCCATCGGGAGGGACGACTCCCCCGGCCTGTGACCGGAGGGCCGGCTGCGTCCCCTGAGGACGCCCTCGGCCGGTCGCTTCACGCTGGGCGCAGCGCTGCCCTCTCCGCCGAGGCAGGGGACATCACGGTGGACGAGTTGGTTGAACTCGTCCACCGGATCCCGCCGACGATCCGTTCCTGGATCTTGCTCTCCGGCTCCCCCACCAGGGCAGTCCGGCACGGACGAGCGCACTCGCACGCTGGAGCAATACCCTTTGAGGCAGATGAAGAGATGACGCGCGCCTCCCCGAGGAGGCCCACCCGCCGAAGTCGTGTCGTGCACGTCCGGCGATCGAGGCGCTGCCCCGTCGTGGCCGGCGCTCGCATTCGACATGTGCGTGGAGTGGACATGAAAGTCCCGTTGAACCGGGGGCCGGCCACTTGGATACGCCGCGGCTCCGGCGAGAAGCGTCCGGCCCTGACGGGCGGCACGGCGAACCGCCAGGGGACGTGTCCGGCTTCGGCTCGCCCCGCCGAGGGAGGCTCTGCGTCGGTGGGCCTCGACTCCCTGCCGCGACCGGTCGCGGCGGTCGTGGGCGCCGGCGGTGTGCTCGGAGCGGCGCACGTGGGGGTCGGATACGCGCTGGAGCAGCGCGGTTTCGCGCCGGACATGATCGTGGGGACCTCGGTGGGCGCTCTCAACGGGGCCATCGCCGCCGCGCACCCCGACACGGCCGCCCCGTGGCTCGACAACGTGTGGACGCAACTGCGCCGTCGTGACGTGTATCCGCTCGGCTACTCCGTGTCACGGGGCAGCCTCTTCACCGACCGGGGCCTGCACCGGCTGATCGCCGGGGCCGGGCTGCCGTCACGGATCGAGGAGCTGGCGGTCCCGTTCACCGCCGTGGCCACGGACCTGGTCACCGGTGCTCCGGCCCTGCTCGGCCACGGGGATCTCACGTCCGCGCTGATGGCCAGCGCGGCGATTCCCGGGATGCTGCCGCCGGTGGTCCGCGAGGGCCGGACGCTCGTCGACGGCGGGGTGGTCGCCTATGTCCCGGTACTGGCGGCCCTGGAGGCCGGCGCGGCCAGTGTGGTGGTGCTGTCGGCCGGGCCGGAGAGTTCGCCACTGAGCCCGGACGTCCCGCGTCGGCGCGCAAGCGCCATCGCGGCCAGGGCCGGGATGCTGCTGTTGCACCATCAGATCCAGCGTGACCTTCGCGAGGTGTCCCGGCACATCCCGACCGTGGTGCTGCCGACCGGCATCGACAGCTGGCCCTCACCTTGGGATTTCGGCCATTCCCATCGGCTGATCAGCACCGCGGCCCGCACGGCCGGGCGCTTCCTGGACACGCTCAGCGTCGACGGGCCGGGCCTGTACCGGCTCGACGACCCGGTGACGGCGTCGGCCGTTCCGGGCGCGGCCCCGGCCGGCCGGGAACGGCCGCCGAGCCCCTTCGTCCGGGGAGGCAGGTCGTGAGCACGATCGCCTTCCTCAACATCCCGATGCACGGCCACATCAACCCGACGTTGCCGATCGTCGCCGAACTGGTCCGGCGCGGCCACCGCGTCACGTACCACACCTGGCCCGCGTTCCGTCAGGAGATCGAGGCCACCGGCGCGGTGGTGCGCCTGCACCCCGGGGGCGACTTCCCGGCGCCCGATCCGCCGATGCCGGTCACCTTGATGGAGGAGCTCGCCCGCACGACCGTACGCCTGCTGCCCGCCGTCCTCTCCGACCTGCGAGGCACCCCACCGGACCTCGTCGTCCATGACAACGCCTGCCTGTGGGGGGCGATCGCGGCACGGGAGCTGGCGGTCCCGGCGGCGGCCTCGTTCACCACGTTCGCGTACAACCGGAGCGTGCCCAGCCCGACCAGCGCCTCGTGGGCGCTGCTCGCCTCGGCGGCTGCCCACGCACGCCATGCAAGGGGCTATCTGCGGGCGCGCCGGGAGCTACGGCGCCGGTACGACACCCGGGGACTGCCGCCGCTGGACCTGGGAAACATCCGTCAGCCTCTCAACCTGGTCTACACGTCGAGGACGTTCCAGCCCGGCGCCGAGGACCTGGCCCCCTCCTACCGTTTCGTAGGACCGAGCATCGGCGCCCGCCCGGTGGACCCGTCGCTGCCCGTCGAGCCCCTGCGCGACCCAGTGATGTACGCGTCGCTCGGCACGTTGTTCAGCGCCGACCCGAGGATGCTGCGCACCTTCGCCACCGCGCTCGCCCCGCTGGGCGGCACCGTGATCATCTCCACCGGGCATACCGACCCCGCCGCGCTCGGCCCGTTGCCGGCCCAGGTGATCGCCCGCCACTCCGTGCCGCAGCTGCAGGTGCTGGGGCGCGCGGCGCTCTTCATCACCCACGGCGGGATGAACAGCGTCAACGAGGCGCTGTACGCCGGTGTCCCGATGCTCGTGGTCCCGCAGGGCGCCGACCAGCCGCTGGTGGCCCGCCGTGTCACGGAGCTGGGCGCCGGGCTGTCCCTGCGCAACCGCGACGTCACCGAGGACGCCGTACGCGCCCTCGCCCGAAGTCTGCTCGAAGTCCCCCGGTTCCGGTCGGCCGCGAACACCCTCGCAGCGGCTCAGCGCGGCGCGGGCGGCTTCAGGCGCGCCGCGGACGAACTGGAACGCTATCTGCGGGATTCCGTCCCGACCGACCGTCCGGCTCCGGCCCCCGCTCGGGGCGCGGCTCCGGGTCCTGGCGCGGGGCCAGGTACGGGCGCGGGTGCGAGCCCGGGTCCGGCCTTGGGCCCGGGCCCGGGTGCGGGTCCGGCTCCGCCGTTCCACGACCCGTCACCGCGAGGCTGAGCGATGTCGCCCGCCGTCATCACCCTGCTGTTGCTCGCCGGAGTGTCCGAGGCCGCCGGACGCATCGTGCCGCTGGCGGTACGCCGCCCCGGCGTGTCACGGACCCTCCTGATCAGGCTGCTGATCATGGGCGGGGTCGTCGAGGCCGTGGTGTTCGGGCTGTGGCCGCTGACAGCGTGGACCCTGGCCGGCCTCCTGCTGTCCTCGCCCCTGCCGGGATACGACCCGCTGTGGACCCCGGGCCTGGTCGCTCCGCTGGTGTTCGCCGCCGTCCTCGCCTTTCCGATGCTCGGGCCGCTGCTGCACGTGCTGCTTCTCGTGGGGGTCGGGCTGGCACTGACCGACCCCTTCGCCGCGGCGACCGGCGTCGACCGGTGGACCGCCGCCGGGTGCCTCGCCCTCTCCGGGGTGGGGCTCGCTGTCGCCGTGGAGGCCGTCCGGCGACTGGTCGTGCGGCTCAGCGTGCCCCGAGCGCCGGAGCCGGTCGGATGAACGTTCTCCTGCTCTGGGTCGGGGCCGGCCTCGGAACCGTCCTGCTGGCCGAGGCGCTGGTCGCGCGCTACGAGGTGCTGGTCTACGGCGCAGGGTGGCGAACGCCGACCAGCCGGCTCCCGGAGGGCGTTCCGTACGCCCGGGGCGCGGCCCCTCATACCCCTCCGGGCGCCTACCTGGTCTACCTGGACGGCATCGGCAAACGCCGTGTCCGCGACAGCAGAGACGGCGGCATGCTGGTGGCGGCCCTGATCTCCAAGGCGCCCGAGCTGCGGGTCCTCGGCCAGGTCCAGCCGTACTCGCCGCTGGCCCGGGCGCTCGTCGACCGGCCGGTGTGGGCGTGGCTGCGCCGCCACGTCGGTCTGCTGTTGTTCCTGCACAACGTGATGCAGATCTTCGTCGCCGCGGACCACCGTTACCGGCCCCTGTACAACCGCGCCATCGGCGGTCAGATCGCCACGCAGCTCCGGCTCGCCGGCTACCGACGCGGCAGCGGCATACCCGTGGTGCTGCTCAGCTACAGCGGCGGTGCGCAGGTCGCCACCGGCGCCGTCGAGGCACTGCACGCCCAACTGCAGGCCCCGCTCCTGCTGATCACACTCGGCGGGTTCCACAACGGTGCCAACGACCTCGCGCACGCCGAACACCTGCACCAGCTGACCAGCGCGAACGACCACATCGAGCAAGTCGGCACCTGGATCTTCCCGCGACGCCGGCGGCTGTGGCGGAACAGCGGATGGAACCGCGCGGTCCGCTCGGGAAAGATCACCGTGCACCGGCTCGACCCGGCGACGCACGTCGGACCGCTCAGCTACATCAGCCCTACGGCCCGACTCCCCGACGGCCGCACCCATTTGGACCGCACCACCGACACCGTGATCGCCCTCGTCCGCTCCCGTGTCGAAGCCGGCCCGCCCCCGACGGCGCCGGACACACCGCAGATGCGATGACCAAGGGCGACCGACAAGGGTCCTGTGCTCGTTGAGGGCACTGTTCGCTCTCCGCCCGGCGACGACGGTCGGCGGCACCGCTCGCCGACGCAGTACGCGCAGCCATGACAAGAAAGTTCGAGCAACCTGCGGCTACGACCGCCGGCACCGCATGGTGTCAGCCGTGCTGGACGGACGTCGTCGTGGCGGGTGCTCATGTGCCCGGTCGCACCGAGGAAGGGCCGGAGTGACAATAGGAAGGCGGGCCCGCTCGGTTCGGCCCGGTCCTCGGTCCCCCGTGAGGGGACGGCCAACGCGCTCGCAGCGCGAGGCCAAGGACATCGGTGTCGGACGGCGCCGGCAGCTTTCGCCCGGCCTGCCCTCGGCGCCGGGTGTGCAGTCCGCGGCTTCACGATTCCTCCCGGTAAGGAAGACTCATGAACCGGCACACACGCCTCCTGGCCCTGACCGCCCTCGTGGCGGCCCCACTCGCCGCTGCCCCCACCGCCCTCGCGGCGGTCCCCCAGTCACCGCAGGCCGCCGTCCCGGCCGCGACCTGTTCCGTCTCCGGCGTCCTCGACAACGGCAAGGTGCACCTGTCCGGCGGCGGCTTCACGCCGGGCCCGGCCTATGTGCACGGGTCGGCGGGCTTCGGCGGGACGGTCGAGATCGCCCAGAACGGCGGCTTCCAGATCATGAACGTGCCGCCTGCCCAGTACAGCCTCCGGCAGGGCGGCGAACTCACCCAGTGCAGCGGGTTCAACGGCTAGGCCGATACGTTCGCATCGTCCCGCCGGTGGTCGGGACGCGCCGTGAAGAAGCGCACTGAGCGCGGCTCGAGCCGTTACTCCCCGACCGGGTGCGAAGCGAGTCGACCGGTGGGGTGACCACCGCGGAGACTGTCCCGTAAGTCGCCTTCGCTGTCGGCGCGGGCTTCAGAGGAAGAGGAGCGGGACGCGCTTCTCGATGCAGAGCCGCAGGACGCCGGCCGGCCGGCGGGCGGCGTCGATGTGCTGCTGGAGGAGTGGGGGGTCGCTGTCCTGTACCCACTCATCGACGATTTCCACCAACCGGGGCAGGGACCACCGCGCACTCGACAGGCGAGAGGTCGTCACCGCCGTCATCAGGACGATCGAGCAGTGGCTCCAGCACGGTGGACACCTCGCTCCATGGCCGATCGCCGCCAAAGCCCTTCATGTCGCGGAGCGCGAACCCCTCTGCCTCGGCCAGGCGCCGCCGGAACGCGGCAAAGCCGCTGTAGGACCAGGAGACATCCGGACCGCTGTCGTCCCCGTCGCCCGGAAAGAGAGTCAACCCCATGTGCCCTTCCTGTCCGGCAGGTCGAGCACACAGGATCAACGGGGACTGACCGCCTCGGCACGTGAGATGACTGTCGGGCGGGTGATCATGGCGTCGGCGATGCCACGACTCGTCGGCGTCCGGGGTGCGAGCCTGCCGCACAAAGACGCCTTGTGACGCCCGAGCCGCTTCTGCGGCAACGCCCTCATGCCCGCGCCCCGGCAGCGCAGGCGGACCCCGCCGACCGACCACCCGACGGCACCATGTCACAGCGTGTCACTCAAACAGTACGAGAAAGCGCTTACCAATCTTTGGTTTTCCGTGTAGTTTCCTTCTGCCCACTCACCAGACACATGTTGTGCTCTGCCACCCCGCGATCGGAGCCGAAGTGATCGATCCACCGACTGCCGTCGTCAGCCAGGACGCCTCGTCGATTCACGTGATGCTGGGTGAGACGCCCTTCGCGACCTACCACTTGGGACCGTCGGAGCCGCGTCCGTACCTGTCCGACGTGATGGGGCCGCACGGTCGGCGGATCACCCGGCCTCACCCGGCGGGCGCAGGCGCCGACCACCCGCACCACCGCGGCGTCTGGACCGGCCATCGCGACGTCGACGGGGCGGACTTCTGGACCGAGTTCGCGGGACACGGCCGCATCGCACACCGAACCCTCGACGAGCTCACCGAAGGTCCCGGCGAGGTACGGGTGAGCCACAGCCTGGACTGGCTGGACGCCCACGGCGTACTCCGCCTGACCGAGCGCCGGTCGCTGCGCTTCCACGGCTCCATGCCGGACGGACCGCGGCTGATCGACGTCAGCACCAGCCTCACACCCGTCGACGGTCCGGTCCGGCTCGGCGACACGAAAGAAGCCGGCATGGTGGCGCTCCGCGTCGCGCCGTCGATGGAGGAGAACAACGGCGGCCGCGTGGAGAACTCGGGCGGCGACGTCGGCGAGGCGCACTGCTGGGGCCGACCCGCGGCATGGTGCGACTACTCGGGCCAGGTGGACGGCGAGGTCGTGGGTGTCGCGGTGTTCGACCATCCCGACAACCCCCGGCACCCCACGCCGTGGCACGTACGCGCCTACGGCCTCCTGGCCGCGAACCCCTTCGGCCACCGCGACTTCTTCCCGGGGCAGGACCGGGACGGCAGCCTCCGGCTCGGTGTGCACGAGCCGGTGACCTTCCGGTACCGCCTGCTCCTGCACCTCGGTGACGCGACCGCCGGACGCGTCGCGGACCACTACGCCGAGTACGTCGCCGAACGGAGCCGCTGAGAGATGCGCTTCGCGATCTGCAACGAACTCCTCGACGACCGGCCACTGGACGAGGCGTTCCGGTTCATCGCCGAGACCGGCTACGCGGCCGTCGAGTTGGCGCCCTACACGATCGCCGAACCCGACGGCACGGTGGCACCGGAACGACTCAAGGAGGTCAAGCGCCTAGCCGACCGGTACGGCCTCGCGTTCACCGGCCTGCACTGGCTCCTCACCGGGACCCGCGACCTGCACGTCGGCGCGGCCGAGCCCGAGCGGCGGCACCGCACACTGGAGTATCTGAGGATGCTCACGCGCCTGTGCGCCGACCTCGGCGGCCAGGTCCTCGTGTTCGGCTCACCCGCTCAGCGCAGTACGCCGCCCGGCGTCTCCCGCGCGGACAACGTCGCCCGCGCTGTCGACATGTTCGCCGACTGGGGCGAGACCGCGCGGGAACACGGTGTCACCGTCTGCCTGGAGTCGCTGCCGGTCACCGAGACCGACGTGCTGAACACGACCCAGGAGGTCATCGACGTCGTCCGGGCCATCGACTCGCCCGCCGTCCGGATGGTGCTCGACGTGAAGAGCATGAGCGCCGAACAGCGGCCGATTCCGCAGCTCATCGAGCTTGCCGCGCCGTACTTCACCTACTTCCAGGCGAACGACGCCAACCGCGGCGGGCCCGGCTTCGGCACCACCGACTTCGTGCCCGTGTTCCAGGCCCTGGCCGCCGTCGGGTACGACGGGGACGTGTCGGTGGAGGCGTTCGACCGGACCCCGGGCGCCACCACGGTGGCCCGCAGGAGCCTCGCCTACCTGCGCAGCTGCGAGAGGCGCGCCGCACGCACCAACGCAACCCCGACCAAGGAGTAGCACCGTGATACACGCCAGCAGGCTGGTGTCCCACAAGCCGGCCCGGATGGAGCTGGAGCGCCACGAACTGCCCAGTGAGCCGCCGCCGGGCGGCATCCTGGTGCGGGCCGACGTCACGCTGATCAGCCCGGGCACCGAGGTGGCGAACTATCTCGGACGCACCACCCAGCGCACGCTCACCAGCACCGAGCCCTACTACCCCGGTTACTCGTTCGCAGGAGTGGTGGAAGCCGTCGGGGACGGGATGGACAGGTTCCGGCCCGGCGACCGGATCTGCGGGCCGCTGCCGCACGCGTCGTGGGCGATCGAGGACCGGCCGGAACGCCTCGCGCGCATGACCAGGGTCCCTGAGGGCGTCACCTCGCGGCAGGCCGCCGTGACACAGCTCGCCTGCATCGCTCTCAACGCCGTACGACCGGCCGCCATCCAGCTCGGGGACACCGTCGCGGTGGTCGGCGCCGGACTCGTCGGCCTGCTGGCGGCACGGTTCGCCCGCCTCGACGGCGCCCACCGGCTGGCCGTGGTGGAGTTGCTCGCGGAGCGGCGCGAGGCAGCGCGGAGCACCGGTGCCGACCTCGTCGTGGACCCGGCGGACCCGGCGTCGGACGAGCAGCTTCGCGGGCTGGCGCCGGGCGGGTTCGACGTGGTCGTCGAGGCCACCGGCGCGGCGCCCGCGTTCGTACCGGCGCTTGAACTCGCCGCTCACGGCGGCAGGGTCGTTCTGCTGGGCAGCACCCGTGGACGCGTGGACAACTTCGATCCCTACGCGTCACTGCACCTCAAGGGCCTGCGGGTGATCGGGGCACATGTCTCGACCGCGCCGAAGACCGCGACCGTCCACGACAGGTGGACGGAGGCCGCCAACCGCCGGCTGATCCTCGACCTCATCCGCGACGGGGCGCTGGAGGTCGACTCGCTCATCACGGACGTGGTGACACCGTCGCAGGGCGGTGAGGCGTTCCGCGCCCTGGCCGAGGAACCGGCCGACCACCTCGGCGTGGTCATCGACTGGTCCGCCTGAGAGCGACGAACGTCGGCCCGCCCGAGGACGGCGGCGGTGCCGTGCGTGGTCCGTCACGGCCGCCCGGCGGCCGGACCACTGAGCCTTCTCATCCAGCACAGTTCAGTTTTTCCGCACCTTCAGGAGCACATCGCATGAAGATCAGGTCCCTCACCGCAGCGGGACTTCTCCTCACGCTGACCGTCGGCTGCACCACGGGCGCCCCGCCCGACGACTCGGCCGCCGACTCCGGCGTCGCCGACGAGATCACCGTGTGGACGGTGGAGGACGTGCAGGACAGGATCACCGCCACCGAGAAGATCATCGCCGGGTTCACCGAGCAGAGCGGCATCAAGGTCAATCTCGTCGCCATCTCGGAGGCACAGTTCGACAAGATCGTCACGACCTCCGCCGCCGGCGGCACTCTGCCTGACGTCGTGGCCGCACTCAGCCCGGCCGGTGTGCAGTCCATGGCGGTGAGCGGGCTGCTGGACACCAAGTCCACCGGCGAGGTGGTCGACGCCCTCGGTCGCGACACCTTCTCGCCGACGGCGCTGAACCTCACCCGTGACAACGAGGAACAGGTCGCGGTTCCGAGTGACGCCTGGACCCAGTTGCTGTTCTACCGCAAGGACCTCTTCGCCAAGGCCGGCCTGGGGACGCCGAACACGTACGCGAAGATCGAGGCGGCCGCGAAGAAGCTGACCTCCGGCGGAAAGTGGGGCATCGCGCTGTCGACGAAGGCCGGCGACCCCTTCACCCACCAGTCCTTCGAACACCTCGCGCTGGGCAACGGCTGCGAGATGGTCGACCGCGACGGCACCGTGACGCTGGACAGCGCGGCCTGCAAGGAAGCCTTCTCCTTCTACGGCGACCTCGCCCGCAACTACTCCGCCGACGGCAACCAGGACGTCGACACCACCCGCGCCAACTACTTCGCGGGCAAGGCCGCCATGGTGATCTGGTCCACCTTCCTGCTGGACGAACTGGCCGGTCTGCGCAACGACGCCCTCCCGACCTGCCCCGAGTGCAAGGGCGACCCGGAGTTCCTGGCGAAGAACACCGGCATCGTCGGCCCGGTCAGCGGTCCGTCGGGCAAGCCCGCGCAGTACGGCCGCGTCACCTCGTGGGCGCTGACCAAGGCCGGCAACGCGGCTGCCTCGAAGCAGTTCGTCGAGTACATGATGGACGAGGCCTACACCGACTGGCTCGCCATCGCGCCGGAGGGCAAGGTCCCGGTGCGCAAGGGAACCGCGGGCGACCCCCGGAAGTTCGTCGACGCCTGGAGTGAGCTCAAGGCCGGCGTCGACAAGAAGGCCCCACTCACCGACTTCTACTCCGCCGACGTCCTCGAGACGTTGATCGACGGCCCGGACGAGGTCGCCCCGTGGGGCTTCAGCCAGGGACAGGGCGCGCTGGTCGGAGCCACCAACGGTCAACTCCCGGTCGCGGGAGCCGTCAACGACATGGTCAACGGGACGGATCCGCACAGGGCGGCGGAGCAGGCCGATGCCGCGGTGACCGAGATAGCCGAGTCGCTGAAGTGACGCGGCCCAAAGGAGACCACACCATGGCTGCCCGTCGCGGAAGCCTGAGCCAACGCGACGCCAGAACCGGCATAGCGCTCATCACCCCGACGCTCGTCGTGGTCGTGCTCGTCGTGCTCGTCCCCCTGGCCTGGACCCTGTCCCTGGCGTTCCAGCACATCACGCTGCTGAACATCAGTTACGCGGGCTTCATCGGTACGTTCACGCTGGACAACTTCAAGGGCGTTCTCACCTCACCCGGCTTCTACTCTGCGCTGTGGACCACCCTGCTCTACACCTTCGGGTCGACCGCCGGCTCCATCGTCGTGGGGCTGATCGCCGCGCTCGTCGTCCGGCGAGGCTTCCGGGGCCGGTCCCTGGTACGGGCGTTGATGCTGCTGCCGTACGTGGCCCCGGTCGTCGCCGTCACCTTCGTGTGGTCGGTGATGCTCAACCCGCAGTTCGGCATCGTCAACGAGTGGGGCACCCGCTATCTGGGATGGGACGACCCGATCGCCTTCCTGTCCCAGCCGTCGACCGCCCTGCTCACCGTCATCGCCTTCGAGATCTGGCGGTACTACCCGTTCGCGTTCCTGTTCATGATGGCCCGGCTCCAGGCGGTGCCCGACTCCATCGAGGAAGCCGCGCGGGTGGACGGGGCCACCCCCTTGCAGGTCTTCTGGCACATCATCCTCCCCCAGCTGCTTCCCACCATGGGTGTGCTCTTCGCCCTGCGGTTCGTCTTCACCTTCAACAAGTTCGACGACGTGTACCTGCTCACCGGCGGCGGCGCCGGAACCGAGGTGGTCAGTGTGCGGGTGTTCGACTTCCTCACCGCTCACAAGGACGTCGGGGCGGCGTCGGCGCAGGCGGCGGTGTTGGCTCTGGTCCTGGCCGGCTACCTGGTCTTCCAGTGGTGGATCGGCCGTCGAAAGAACGGGTGGGAACTGTGACGACCACTGCGAGCAAGGCCGCGAACCGGAGAGCGTCCGCCCCACGGCCGACCGACCGGCCCTGGACGCGAGAACGGATCGAGACCGAAGTACTGCGCGTCCTCCGGTGGGTCGCGATGGCCGGCTTCGTCCTCGCCTCGGCGCTCCCCTTCTACTACATGCTCCTGCTGTCGGTGCGCAGCATCGACGAGGTCCTGCTCAACCCCGCGTCACTGTGGGTCGACATCCGGACGGTCTCCCTGGACGCGTACGACCGTGTCCTCAGCTCCGTCGACGCCGGCGGCCAGGGGTTCCTGGCGTTGATCGGCAACAGCCTGATCGTGGCCACTCTCACGGTGGTCATCACGCTGCTCGCGTCCATACCGGGCGCCTACGCGATCAGCCGCATCGCCTTTCGGGGGAGGCGGCAGGTGAGCGCCCTGTTCCTGGCCGTCTACCTGTTCCCCTCCGTCATCGTGGCGGTGCCCCTGTTCGTCATCTTCACCCGCCTGGGACTGCGCGGTTCGTTGATCGGGCTGGCGATCGTCTACGTCGCGCACACGGCACCGGTCGCCATCTACATGCTGCGCGGCTACTTCGCGACCATCCCGGTCAGTCTCGAGGAGGCCGCACTGGTCGACGGCTGCACCCGCCTGCAGGTCATCCGCCGGATCAGCCTTCCCCTGGCGAAGCCGTCGGTGATGGCGACCGCGCTGTACGTCTTCATGATCGCCTGGAACGAGTTCCTGTTCGCCCTGTTGTTCCTGGTGGAGCGGCGTGATCAGTGGACCGTCTCGCTGGGCCTGTCCCAGCTGTCCGGGAGCATCGAGGTTCCCACGACAGTGCTGATGGCCGGCTCGGTGGTCCTGACGCTGCCCATCGTCGTGCTGTTCTTCACCAGCGAACGGCTTCTGGTGGAAGGCCTCACTTCGGGCGCGGAGAAAGGATGAGGAAGGGCCGACCGCTCTCAACGACCAGTTCCGGCCGCCTCCTTCAGCTGTTCCGGCAGGGACGGGTGTCCACCCGCCGCGAGCTCGGCGAAGTCACCGACCTCTCCCGCAGCACCGTGGCCGCACGGGTCGACGAGTTGATCAGGGCCGGCTACTTAAGAGAGGGCGGAACCCTGTCCTCGTCCGGTGGACGGCCGCCGACGACCCTGGTCTTCGACGACGAGACGCCGACCGTGCTCGCCGCCGACCTCGGTGCGACCCACGGCCGGGTGGCGGTCACCGACGCCAGCGGCCGGATCCTGGCGGAGCACGTCGTCGAGAGCAGAATCGACGCCGGTCCGCGACGCACGCTGTCACGGGTCTGCGACGACTTCGAGATCCTGCTGGAGCGGGCGGGGCGCAGCACCGCGAGCATCTGCGGCATCGGCATCGGTGTACCCGGGCCGGTCGACTTCCGTGCCGGCCGGGTGGTCCGGCCACCGGTCATGCCGGGCTGGCACGACTTCGACGTCCGCGGCTTCGTGAGGCGGCGCTTCCCCGTGCCCGTCCTGCTCGACAACGACGCCAACATGATGGCGCTCGGCGAGTACGACCAAGCGAGATCGGACGCCTCCTCGCTGATCTTCGTGAAGGTCGGCACCGGGGTGGGGTCCGGGATCGTCATGGGCGGCGGACTGCTGCGCGGCGTGGACGGCGCGGAGGGCGACATCGGGCACGTCCGCGTTCGCGGCATCACCGACGTCTGCGCGTGTGGCGCGACGGGCTGCCTGGCCGCCGGCGCGAGCGGCTCGGCGATCTGCCGGGACCTTCGCGCGCTCGGCATCGACGCCGGCTCCAGCCGGGACGTCGTCGCCCTCGTCCGGCAGGGGAACCAGCAGGCGCTCGCCGCCGTCCGCTCCGCCGGGGCACTCCTCGGTGAAGTCCTCGCGACGGTGGTGAGCCTGGTCAACCCGCAGGTGCTCATCCTCGGTGGAGACCTCGCGCACACCGGCGAGCACTTCCTGCGCAGCGTCCACGAGGCGCTGCTGGCGAGGACCCAGCCGTTGGCCACCCGGGGTCTGATCGTGACCATGAGTGAGCTCGGTGATCGAGTCGGCATCGCCGGGGCGACCGCCATGGTGCGCGAGCAGGTCTTCAGCGCCGGCGCGGTCGATCAGCGGCTGTCAACACTGTGACGGTCCGTCGCGTTCCGGACGATGCCGTGGCGCCGGGTGCGTACCCGCCCGCGCCCGGCGCCGCACCACCAAGTCAGAAGTCGATCTCCCACGTAGAGGAGGCCCACCATGTGCACTCACGACGGTGAACCGGTCGGCGCGAGCCCGGTCGACCCACCCCCCGCGCTGCCCGGCGGCATCGGAATCTCCCGCTTGAGGGTCTACGACATCGAGGGCCCCGACGGCGTGGCCGGCGGTACCCCGCACGTCCACCTCGCGTGCTCCGAGGGGTATTACGTGGTCGCGGGGTCCGGCGCCGTGCAGACTCTCTCGGTGACGGGGTTCGCCGAGACGCCTCTCCGAGCGGGCACCGTGGTCTGGTTCGACCCGGGCACGATCCACCGCCTGATCAACGGTGGCGGGCTCGACATCCTCACACTCATGTCCAACGCGGGTCTGCCCGAGGCCGGTGACGCCGTGCTCACCGTGCCGCCGGAGCTTCTGACCGACCGTGAGACCTATATGAAGGCCACCGTGCTCACCGGAGAGGGGGACGCCCGGACACGGTCGGCGATGCGCCGCCGCGACGTGGCCCTGGAGGGTTTCGCCGCGCTGCGCACGACCTACGACGCGGTGGGGCCTAGCGCCCTGGAGGCGTTCTACCGGGCGGCGATCGCCATCGTCCGTCCTCAACTCGCGGAGTGGCGGCACAGGTGGGAGCAGGGGGCCCGCCGGGCCGCCGACGACACGGGAGCCGCCCTCGACGCCCTGGCCGTCGGCACCGCGCCGCACCTTCGGACCGCGGAGCTGCACCACATGCCCGCACCGACGGAGTTCGGGCGTCACGGCATGTGCGGGCGGCTCGACGTGTACCAAGGGGCACGCTGATCAGCGTTGAACCCGCCGCCGAGTGAGCCGGATCACACGGAACCGAGGCTGTGATGGCGTAGGCCCGGCAGCGGCGGCCGCCGGGTCTACGCCGGGCTCTGCCAGGATTGCGTGTCAGTGCGAAGGGCCGGCCTGGGCGATCACGTCGTCGCGTAGATCAGGGCGGTCCCGTGGCCGTTCTGGATGGTGTGCATCCTCTTGGCGCCGAAGACGACCTTGCCGCTGGAGGGGAAGAAGTCGTCCGTCGGCGCCGGTGCCACGGTGGACACGTAGGCCTGGCCGGAGGGAGTGGTTGCATGCCCGGCGGGGCCTGGGGCGACGGCGAGAGACCGGCAGGGTCCTCCGCGGCGTCCGGGTAGTTGGTGCCGTAGACCTTCAGTGCCTCGGTGCCGGCCGGCTTGACGATGGTCACGTCGCGGGCGGGCACGGTGTTGCGGCCGTCCGGGTTGTGGAACCACACCTTGCTGCCGCTGTACCAGATGGCGGTCCAGGGCCCCTTCTTGTCGGCCACGACGAACTGCTGACCAGCCTGGGCGGCGCTGCCCCAGTCGCTGATCCGGTCGCTGCCGGGGGTGCCGTCGGGGTGGATCGTGCTCACCGAAGAGCGGAGCGTCGGCACGCGGCCCGATGCGCAGGCGGACGAAGTTCGACGCCCGGCGCACGGTGGTGCACTCCACGGTGACACCGCTCCCGTCGCCCGCCGGGCAGAGCTCCATCGTCTGCCTGTTGCGGGAGGCTCTGTCTGAATCGCCGTGAAGTCCCGTTCGCCCGACCTGAAGTCGATGCACGGCGAACGTATCAGACGGTGCAGTACGCACATACAACATGCTCCCCTCCCAAGGCGCCCGCGCAGGTCGTACCGCTGACAACAGTGGGAAAACAGTGTGGAGTGGGGAGATAGTATCGAGTGATACTATTTCGTTCGCTATCAATGCCGTCTGCCGAACACCGCACCCACCGCACCGTGCGAGGAGTCCTCGTGATCGCCGTACCCGAACCGGATCTCACGCCACGCGAATTGATCGAGAGGGCCGCGGCACTGCGGCCGACCCTGCTGGAGAGACAGTCGGAAACCGAGCGGTTGACCGTCTACCCGAAGGAAACGCACGAGGACTTCCTGAGAGCCGGGTTCTATCGGACCCTGCAACCGCGCAGGTACGGCGGCTACGAGTTCGACGTCCCGACGTTCTACCGCGTCGTGACCGAGATCGCGCGAGGCTGCCCGTCCACCGGCTGGGCCTTCTCGCTCTCCGCCGCCCATGTCCTGCAGGTCGCCTCGTTCTTCGAGGAGCAGACTCAGAACGAGGTCTTCGGCGAAGACGGCGACTTCCGGGCCGCGAGCACCGTGGCCCCCGTCGGAGTCGCCCAGCCTGACGGAGAAGGACACCTCGTGCTGGACGGCACCTGGTCCTACTCCTCCGGCTCGCCCTACTCCACCCACTATCTCGGGCAGACGTTCCGCGCTTCCGAGAACCCGGACGACCGTCCGGGACCGCTCGTACTGTTCGTCGCACCGCGCTCCTCCTGGACGCTGCTGGACGACTGGTACGGCTCCCTCGGCCTGCGCGGCAGTGGCTCCAACAGCCTCCGGTTCGACAAGGCTTCTGTCCCCAGCCACCACACAGTGGAGGGGAGCCTGCTCGACCAGGCGGTCGAAGGCGGAACGGTCGGCTCGAAGTTGCACGGCCGGGCGATGTACGCGGGGCGCCCGGGCAGCTTCTTCCAGGGTGAAATGGCCGCGCTGATGATCGGAACCGCATACGCGGCCGCGGACGAGTACGCCCGCATCATCTCCGAGCGGCGACTCATCCAGGACCCCAGCCGCACCCGCGCCGACCTGCACGACTACCAGCGCCATCTCGGCGAGGCCCTGGCCGCGATCCACACGGCGGACGCCGCGATGCGCGCCACCGCCGACCAATGGATGGAGGCCTGTGCCGACAACGTGTCCGGCCGTGCCCCCTTCACCACCGCCGACGACGACCGGTTCGCACTCGTCCACCTCACCGCCGGGCGCATGGCCTGGGACGCGTTGCAGGGCATCCTGTTCCGTACGGCCGGCACCCGGCAGGCGCGCGACGGTCAGCGCATGCAGCGCTATTTCCGGGACGCCGCCACCATCTGGACGCACGTCTGCTCCACCATGTCCGAGCCGATCGCACGCCGCGTCGGTCGCGCCCGTCTCGGTCTGCCCTCGGAGGACATCCCTCTGGTCTGCTGACCCCTGCCATCCGTCGGTTCCCTGACTTCGTATCACCGAGGAGTTGGGCAATGACTCCCGGAGGAGTTGGGCAATGACTCCGGCCCGGTCCCAGTGCGACCCTGGGGCCGGGCCGGCACCACCTGCGGGCACGGACTTCCGCGCTCATCGCATGGGGAAGGGCCGCTTCTGGGCTGGGTGCCGGAGCATTTCCTCGATGGCCTGCTCGATGAGACAACTCCTCTGTGTCCGGGAGCTCCTCTTGATCAGGGCGCTCAGCCGCTGAGCCTCTGCGGTGGTCGGCTGGAGACCCACCAGGAGCACCGGTAGCAGCAGGCGCCGGACAAGGGTTTCGTTCTCGGAGATGCCCTGCGGCCGACGCACGACGGAGACGTTGACCCGGATGGCGTGTTCATTGCCCGGCGGGACACCCGGCCGGTCCGTCTCGACAGCGGCATAGCGAAAGCCGTGCGCCAGGTCGCAGGCCGAGCAGCCGACGGGGCCGCGGCTGAGCCGGTCACCACATGCGGAGCAGACAAGCCTGTCGAGCGCGGCGTCGACCACCCGCCAGTCGTGACGGTCGGGTTCGGCCGCCACCATCTCGGCGAGCGCGACTTCCTGATCGCCGCCGACGTCCCAGTGGCGTAGAAAGGCGGACCATTCCTCTTCCACGATGCTGTCCACCAGTTCGCGGCAGGAGGTACAGGCAGGCGCACCGCCGTACTCGTATCCGCCGCATTCCGCACAGCGGCGTGGAGACGCCCCGACCGCGGGTCTCGCCATGGCCTTCCTCCCTCCGCCGGTGCGGGACATGCGACAACCGACATTCTCGGTACCCGCGAGTTTCTCCCACGGCGACTGGCTGGAGAAATGGTTTACGGCTTCGTCGCCGCGGATCGTCCAACGGTGCAGGCCCAGCCGGGTCGAGGACTCGACGCCCTCGCGGGCGATCCGCGGTGTGCTCTTGCGGGCGCGAAGCCTTTGATGGGCGGGCCGACCGACCCTGCCTTGTCCACACCTCCGCCATCGCGCCCCGTACCGAAGTCGTTCGCTTTTCCTGACGGCGCCGCATCAGACAAGAGGTTGGTGGTGCGGCAGCGTTGTGGTTCGGTCAGCGGGTTCGGATCGGCAGGCTGACGGTGGAGACGTGGTGAGGGTCGTGGAACACCTGCTGGGTCGCGGCTCTCAACTGGGTGGCCGTCTGCCGATGTTCGCCGGTGCCCGGGTTGCGGTTGTACTGGGGGAAGGCGCCGCTGGACACCTGGACGCGGATGCGGTGGCCGGACCGGAAAAGGTAGGCGGTGGGTGACAAGGTGACGGTGACCCGTGAGAGCTCGTCGGCGTGTGCGACGCCGCTGAGGCCGTCGCAGATGTTCGTCGAGCGGCCCGAAGTGTCGACGTCGCAGACGCGGACGAACACATCGGCGTGGGGCACGCTGGAGCGGAACCAGATGTCGGCGCCGACCTCCCCGATCATCTCGACGTCCGCGGTGAGTACGTCGCTGGTGTAGGTGAGGACGTCGGGGCGGGCTTCCAGCGCGGCGTTGTCGACGCGGCCCGCCTTGACGCCGGGCAGCAGGCGCAGTCCGCCGACGGCGGGGGTGGGGTCGGCAGGGTCGTAACGGTAGGAGTCCGGCGCCGAGTCCGGGGGCGGGTCGAGGGCCAGCCGACCAGCGGGGTGCAGGTGGAAGTGTTGCGGTGCGTATCCCGGTGGAGGCCAGGAGGGCAGGTCGCGCCACTGCTGGGCGCCCATGACGAACACCCGCACCGGCGCCCGGTCGGCAGGGGCGGCGCCGCGGGCGTGGGCCAGTCCGAACTCCAGGGTCTCGTCCAGGACGGCCTTCACGACCGAGCCGGAGTTGTGCGACCAGGGGCCGATGGTGAGGCGCGGGTGTCGGCCCGCGGCCTGCAGGCGGGTGTAGTCGCGCAGCTGGCCAGGCAGGAACACGTCGTGCCAGCCGCCGACGAGGCTGACGGGGACGCTGACGTCCGGGACACGGTCACTGGCGTCGGTTCCGGACCAGAACGGCGAGTGGGTGTCGTGGGTGATGAAGTTCTGGATGACGGCGCACTGATAGCCGAGGGCGGCGGTGTCGGCCTCGGACAACGGCAGCACTGCCTCGGCGCGGCGGCGCCGGCGAGCCCCCAGCAGGAACCTGGCCGTCGCCCAGCGCCGTCGCTGAGCCTCGATGAGCAGGCCCCAACCGAGTACCGATTCCAGCGCGAAAGCGTCCTTGCGCAGGAACGCCAGGCCCAATGCCGACTCGGTCATCGCCGGGATCATCGCCTTGACCTGTGCCGGCAGTTCGTCGGCCATGGCCCACTGGGTGTAACCGAGATAACTGGGGCCGCACAGCACCAGCGATCCGTCGAACCACGGCTGCTTGCACACCCAGTCGACGGTGTCGATTCCGTCGAGCCGTTCGTGTCGCAGCGGGGTGAATTCCCCGCCGGAGCCGGACGTGCCGCGCGTGCTCAGCAGCACCACCTGAAAGCCGCGCTCGGCCAGCGGCCGGGCCAGGTGCCACGCGAACGGGCCACCACGCCCGTACGGGCTGCGCATCAGCGCGGTCGGCAGATGCTCGCCGCCGACGCGGGGCGCCCATCGGTCGGCCAGCAGCACGGTGCCGTCCCTCATCGGAACCTCAAGGTCACGTTCGACCGTGAGGTTCCGGCTTTCGGGGGCCGGCAGTCCGTGCATCCGCTGGAGAAGCATGCTGGTCAACGGTGGCATTCTCATGCGGGGTCCTCAGTGTGCGAGCGCCCCGGGCCGCCTCGTGCACCGGCGAGAAGGGACTGGATCCGCAGCAGGCGCTCGGCGAAGCCGTCCGGGTCCGGCGGGGTCGGCCCGTCGACCAGCCATTCGGTCAACGCCATCGCCATGGCGCCGGTGAAGAAGTCCGCCACTTCGCCCACGGCCCGGTCGTCGAGGTCGCCGAACAACTCTCGTGCGCCGGCGAGGCTGTGGGGGCGGAACAGGCTCACCACCGTTCTGATCGCGGCGTACGCGCAAGACCCGGTCAGGAGCGGGCGGTAGAACGGTCGTCGCTCGGCGAAATGGCGGGACACCGCGAGTGCGGTCCGCGTGTCGTCCAGGTTCGGCGGCAACTGCGGCAGCAGTTCCCTCGTGACCAGCTCCACCGCGGCCGCGATGAGTAGTCCGTCACGGTCCCCGAAGTGCAGATAGAGCACGCGCCGGCTCACGTCCGCGGCCTCGGCCAGTTCGGTCGCCGACAAAGCGGTCGTGCCCCGCTCGCCGACCAGGCGCACTGCCGCCGACAACAACGCCGCCCGTGACCGCTGCACGCGCCGGTCCCGCACTTCGGGGGGCGGCGGCAACCCGAAATCCATACCCACAATCTTATACGACTGTATCCAAATTCTCAGATGCTCCCGTACGTACCCATCGCACTCCCTGCGATGACGGCGGCATCGCGAGCATGAAGTGGCCGAGCGATGCCGAACTGAGTCCGGGGCGTGGCAAGGCCGGGTACCGCTCACCAAAAGGGGCCGCGACTGCCGCGTTCCTTGAGTGGTCAGGAAGGGGACCAGCGCGGAGGGCGGGTGCGAACGGGTGGGTCGTGTCGAGGCCTTCCGCAGCCGGCCGGAAGTCCTCGGCCTCGGTCCAGCTGTGGACGATCGCGCTTACTGCAGGTGATCCGTCGACGTGAAAGCCGGTGGACCCGCCTCTTGCCCCCGCCTCTCAACCGTTCCACCCCGACTACGTGGACTCCCCCGCCCAGGGCCTCACGCGCGATCCCCGACAGGCTTCCGTCAGGCTGCCGGCTCGGAGGGGCGCAGCCGCCGGCCCCCTTCCCGCAGCGCCAGGAGCGCACCGTACTCGCCCGGCGACGACGAGGACTCGCTGTACAGACGGGACGAGACTTCGAAGCGCAGCGCTTCCGTCGTCTCGATGAAGTCCTGCCCGGATCCGCAGCTCCTCGGCTGGAACAGCACCCTCCGCCAGCACCCTCCGCCGTTCCCCCACTGACGCCACCCCTTGTCGTTGACACATCAATCACATTGGGGCATTATTTGTCGCGTCAAGCAAAGACCTGCCGCGCGACACCGCGTGCCCGCGGTGCCAGTAGGAGGAGTCCATGACGGCCACAGTGTTCGAACTGGGCCTGAACTCGTTCGGAGAGGTCGCCACCCACGGCGGCCGGCCGCTGAGCGACGCCGAGACCGTTCGCCTGTTGATCGAGGAGGCCAAGCTCGCCGAAGCCGTGGGAATCGACACGTTCAGCGTCGGCGAGCACTACCGCGCAGGTCACAACGACAGCGCCACCCCGGTACTGCTCGCCGCGATCGCCACCGCCACGGAACGCATCCGGCTCGGCACCTCGGTGACCGTGCTGAGCACCAACGACCCCGTGCGGCTCTACCACGAGTTCTCCACGCTGGACGCCGCCTCGAACGGCCGCGCCCAACTGGTACTGGGGCGGGCGTCGGCCACGGAGTCGTTCCCGCTGTTCGGCTACGACCTCGCCGACTACGAGGAGTTGTTCGAGGAGAAGCTCGATCTGTTCATGCGTCTCCAGCGCGAGGAGACGGTGACCTGGTCGGGCCGGTTCCGCCCGCCGCTCGTGGAGCAGCGACTGCGTCCCCGGATGCCGCCGGGTGGCGTACCCACCTGGATCGGCGTGGGCGGCAGCCCGAACTCCGTGGTGCGCGCGGCACGGTACGGCCTGCCGCTCATGCTGGCCGTCATCGGTGGACGCCCCCAGCGCTTCGCCGGCCACGTCGAGCTCTACCACCGGACGCTCGAACAGTTCGGGCACACCAGGCAACCCGTCGCCCAGCACTCGCTGGGGCTCATCGCCGACAGCGACGAGGAGGCGATCGAGACCTGGTGGCAGTACTGGCAACCGGTCGTCGCCGCCCTGGCCGAGGAGCGCGGGTTCTACAAGCCCACCCGCGAGCGCTACCTGTCGGAACTCGACAAGGGCGCGCTCTTCGTCGGCTCTCCGGAGACCGTCGCACGCAAGATCGCCACGATGGCCCGCGCCCTGCACCTCAGCCGTTTCGACCTCAAGTACGACGTCATGCACCTCCCCCGCGAAGCCCGCGCGCGCACGATCGAGCTGCTGGGCCGCGAAGTCGCCCCGCGGGTGAGGGAACTTCTCGCAAAGGAGCCCGCCCATGTCTGATATCGCTTTCGGCCTGGACACGTTCGGCGATGTGCCGGAGGACGACGCGGGAAC
Organism: Streptomyces chromofuscus; assembly: GCF_015160875.1. Taxonomy (NCBI): domain Bacteria; kingdom Bacillati; phylum Actinomycetota; class Actinomycetes; order Kitasatosporales; family Streptomycetaceae; genus Streptomyces; species Streptomyces chromofuscus. The sequence continues at coordinate 446,703 of NZ_CP063374.1, forward strand.
CCCGGTGTCCGACGCGCGGGCCATCCGGCAGGTCCTCGACGAAGCCGTACTCGCGGAGGAAATCGGCGTCGACGTCCTGGCGCTCGGCGAACACCACCGTCCGGAGTACGCCATCTCCTCCCCGGAGACCGTGCTCGCCGGCATCGCCACACGTACCAGCCGTATCCGCCTCTCGTCCGGCGTGACCGTGCTCAGCTCGGACGATCCGGTCCGCGTGTTCCAGCGGTTCTCGACCGTCGACGCCCTCTCGAACGGCCGGGCCGAGGTCATCCTCGGGCGCGGCTCCTTCACCGAGTCGTTCCCGCTCTTCGGATACGACCTGGCCGACTACGACGTGCTGTTCGAGGAGAAGATCGAGCTGTTCGCCAAGCTGCTGGAGGAGGAGCCCGTCACCTGGAGCGGCACCAAGCGGGCCCCGCTCGACGACGCCGACGTCTTCCCCAAGACCGAGTCCGGGCACCTGAGCACCTGGGTCGGTGTCGGTGGTTCACCCCAGTCGGTCATTCGCACCGCGCACTACGGGTTCCCCCTCATGATCGCCATCATCGGCGGCAGCCCGGAGCGCTTCGCCCCCTACATCGACCTCTACCAGCGGGCCACCGACCAGTTCGGCACCACCGCTCACCCTGTCGGCATGCATTCGCCGGGCTTCATCGCCGACACGGACGAGGAGGCCCGGGAGGTGCACTGGCCGCACTACAAGGTCATCCGAGACCGCATCGGCGCGCTGCGGGGCTGGCCGCCGCTGCGCAAGGAGGAGTACCAGGCCGAAATCGAGCACGGCTCGCTGTACATCGGCTCGCCGGAGACGGTCGCCCGCAAGATGGCCCGTGCCATCAAGACGCTCGGCGTGGGCCGTTTCGACCTCATCTACACCACCGGGGCGCAGCCGATCAGCGCCCGCCTGCGGGCGGTCGAGCTGTACGGCACGAAGGTGCTCCCGATGGTCCGCGACATCCTCGCAGGCTGACGCCATGAACGGAGCAGACATGGACACCACCACCGCCGCTGCCGTGGGCACGGTCGGCATCCTGGGCGCGGGGAAGGTCGGCACCGTGCTGGCTCGCCTGGCCCTGGCAGCCGGCTGTGACGTGCTCATCGCCGGCTCGGGCGACCCCGCCAAGATCGCACTCACCGTCGAGGTCCTCGCCCCCGGCGCCGTCCCGGTCACCGCGTCGGCCGCCGCGGAGGCAGACGTCGTCATCCTGGCGCTGCCGCTCGGCAAGTACCGCACGATTCCGGCCCAGGGCCTGCGGGGCAAGCTCGTCATCGACGCCATGAACTACTGGTGGGAGGTCGACGGCATCCGCGACGACCTCACCGACCCGCTGACCTCGTCGAGCGAGATCGTGCAGGCGTATCTGTCCGAAGCGCGGGTGGTCAAGGCGTTCAACCACATGGGGTACCACGACCTCGAGGACGGCGCTCAACCCGAAGGAACGCCCGGACGCAAGGCCATCGCGATCGCCGGTGACCACCCGGACGACCTCGCCACCGTGGCCCGCTTCGTCACTGCGGTCGGCTTCGACCCCGTCACCGCGGGTTCGCTCGCCGACGGCGTACGACTGGAACCGGGCACCGAGCCCTTCGGCGCGAACGTCGGCGCCGAAGAGCTGCGCGCGATGCTCAGCCGCTTCCCGGAATCGGAACGCGGACGCGCCGTGATCAGCGCGAGGGCCGCCGCCTCCGCGTCAACCGACCGAGCGGCCTGACCACCGGCCCTGCATCCAGTGCGCCAAGTGACGCGTTCTGAGCGAGGCCGACCTCGGCAAGCTTCGGCAGCTGTTGACCTGATCGGTGGCCCGCTCGGAGCAGTGGCGGGTGCGCGTACCTGAGATGGGCAGGCGTTCAGTGCCGGCCCTGCAGGGCCGGCACCCTTCCTCTCGTCAGCCGGTCAAGGGCTGCCACCTGTCCTCCTGCGAGGGGTCGATCATGCTGCCCCACACCAACTGCCCGCCGATCCATCCGGGCTTGTCCCGGACCGCCAGGGCCGGGACTTCCAGCATGTCGGCGACGCCTTCGAAGTAGGTCACCGGTGTGTCGCGCCCCTCAGGGGCCAGCGGGGTCGTCGCAGGAGTGGGCCGCGCGGCGAGCTCGCCCCGTCTGTGACAGCGTGACCGCGGAGGGCCGGACTCGGTCCTCGTGCCGGCGGCCGGACGGCTCCAGTCGCCCACCGTCTTCCCCGGCCGGTGGAACAATTCCTGTCCGCCTCACGGTTTACCTGTGTCAACGGAAAAAGCACCACGCCAAGGCTCCATCACAGGCCCTCACCGGAGCAGCCAAGTGAGTACTGCCACCAGCACGACGTCCTCAGCCGCGCTGCTCCGCGTCCTGCGCCGGGTCATGCCGCACCCCCCGTGGCTGCTCGGTCCCGTGCTGATGATCGTGGCCATTCCGGTGGCCGACGCCTTCCTGCCCCCCGACATCCACCTGGCCCACCTGCTCACCGTCGCCACTGCGGTCACCGCCGTCGGTGCCGGGTGGCGAGCCACGGCGCTGGTGGGTCTGGCCGCGCTTCTGTCGCTGACCGCGGCCGGCCTGGAGCGGCATACCCTGACGAGCGAGAGCGTGGTGGTCGAGGGGTGCGCGCTGGCCGCGGTGTCCGTCATCCTGGTGCTGTTCGCCCACCTGCGGGACCGGCACGAGCGAGCTCTGCTACGGGCACGCTCGGTCTCCGACACGGCACAGCGCGTCGTGCTGCGGCCGCTTCCGGAGCGGGCCGGACCGGTACAGCTCGCCTCGGAGTACCGCAGCGCCGACGCCGACACCCATGTCGGCGGTGACCTGTACGCCTCCGCGCGCACACCCAACTCCACCCGGCTGATCATCGGCGACGTCCGCGGCAAGGGCCTCGCCTCGATCAGCGACACGGCGATCGTGCTGGGTGCCTTCCGCTCCGCCGCCCACCGTGAGATCCCACTGCCGGAACTGGTCTCCTACGTGGAGGACGCGGTCCGCTGGGGACTGGCCGAATTCTCTCCCTCCGAGGCGGACCTCGCCGAACGGTTCGTGACGGCCGTCATCGTGGACATCCCCGACGACGAGCCGGTGGTGCACCTGGTCAGCTGCGGGCATCCGCCGCCTCTGCTGGTGCGCCCTTCCCGCGGGACCGTGACGACGCTCCAGGTGGCGGAGCCCGCACCGCCGCTCGGACTGGCCGTCGGCCGGCCGTCGGTCGGCACGTACGTACCGGCCACCTTCCCCTTCCGCGAGGGCGACCGCCTGGTCCTCTACACCGACGGGGTCACCGAGGCCCGTGATCCGGACGGCCGGTTCTATCCGCTCGCGGAACGCGTCGCGGTGCGCGCGGACCATGAACCCGGACCTCTGGTCGACGCGATCACCGCAGACCTCCGACAACACACCGGAGGCCGGCTGGGGGACGACCTGGCCCTCGTCGTAGCGCAGAGAGGTCCTGGACCGACGGGCGGTCGCCAGGCGCGCTCGGCGAATGCGGCCGGCTGAGCGGCAGGCTGTCAGGCGGGTCCGCAGAATATGGGGGCGACTTGCCAAGGTTGACCAAACACCGAAGACTTACTGCTAAAGTCAAAGTTACTAGCTTCTATTTTAGTAGTAACAGGGGGCGGGTGCTCCCGCCTGCCCGCAGCCAGCCGAGAGGGGAACGCGCCATGACCACCCGCGTCAGAGCAGTCAGCGAATCCCTGAAGGGCCGGCGAGCCCTGGTCACCGGCGCCATGAAAGGGGTCGGTACGGCCGTCGCCCGACGCCTGGCCAGGCCGGCGCCACCGTGCTGGTGACCGCGCGCGGCCGACCGGACGATGTCGCGGCCCCAGACACGATCACCGCGGACCTGGCCGACGAGGTCGGCTCGCACGGCGTCCGCGTCGACACCGTCACCCCCGGCTTCGTCCAGACCACCGCCGCCGACCACCTCGTCGCCTTCCTCGCATCCGACCGCGCCTCCGCCGTCGTCGGTGCCGACCACGTCATCGACGGCGGCACCATCCCCACCGTGTGAGCCCCTCCACCGTCAGGAACCGCCATGAACAGCTACCAGCCCCAGGACCTCGCCCCCGACGCCCTGCCCGAGGTGATCAACCGCTATCTGGACGCCCACCGCGCGCATGACACCGCCACCGCACTCAGCACCTTCCATTCGCACGCCACCGTGACCGACGAAGGCAAGACCCACCGGGGAGCCCCGGCGATCGAAACATGGCTGACCCGTGCCGCCGGCGAGTACACGTACACGATCGAGCTCACCGGCGCACAGAAGGTCGACACGGACCACTACATCGCCACACACCACCTCGAGGGGAACTTCCCGGGCGGGGTGGTGGACCTGCGCTACCGGTTCGCCCTCAGCGACGGCCTCATCCAGGACCTCGTCATCGAACCCTGACCTGCACCCACGCCTCGGCACCACAGCACTCGCCACTCAGGGCCGCGGGAACCTGCCGCAACGGCTGACCGCTCTGTCAGCAGCTCTTGGCAGTCACTGGCTGCGTGTCCTTCCGATGCCAAAACCGTGTGCGATCCGCCCGGAGGGGCCTCTACCCTCCGGGCATGGATCTTCGCGAAGAACTCCCGAGCGACGGACAGGCCGTTCGGAACGTTCACCTGCAGGCGTTCGCCGACCACGGCAGTGTCGTCGCCGACCTGGTCGACAGCCTGCGGGGCACCATCGCTCCCGAGGACGGTCTCTCGTTGGTCGCCGAGCACGACAGGCAGGTCGTCGGGCATGTCATGTTCACCCGCAGCCTGCTCGACGCCCCTCAGCGGCTGGTTGAGGTGCAAGTGCTCAGCCCGTTGGCCGTGATGCCGGAGTTCCATCGGCGCGGCATAGGCTCGGCCCTGGTCCGACACGGCCTGGGGACCCTCGCCGAGCGGGCTGTTCCGCTCGTCTTCCTGGAGGGCGATCCGGGCTACTACTCGCGTTTCGGCTTCGCGGCCGGCGGTGACCTGGGCTTCCGGAAGCCCTCCCTGCGTATCCCGGACGGTGCCTTCCAGGCCATCAGGCTCCCGGCGTATGAGCCATGGATGACGGGCACGCTGGTCTATGCCGAGCCGTTCTGGCGGCATGACGCAGTCGGCCTCCGTGACCCCGACGCATAGGTCCGCGAGGGCCGATACCCCTGCTGCGGCACGACACGCTGTTCCGTCTACCGGATTGCGTGCCGTGGAAAAGCTCCCGCGACCCCACTACGCCGCGAAACGGCCCCATGGCGGTGGGTTCGGTCAGCCGATCTACCGGTAGTTCATGAACCAGTGGGTGTCGAAGTAGCGGGCCATCGTGAACCGGTGGTGCGGGTCGGTCAGGATGCGGCAGACGAACTCCGTGGCCCGGCAGTCGAAGAGGACGTCCTCGCCGTCGAAGGACTGGACCAGGACGGGCCAACCATCGGGGTCGTCGCCATCGGCCTTCCAGCAGTACGAGTCCTCATGCTCCGTGCTCGCCCACATGAGCAGACCGTCCTCCCTGAGATACGTCCACGGCTCTTGGCTCAGCCTCAGGTATCCGTCGAAGGCGCCCTCGCCGAACGTCTCGACCATGCGTTTGTAGTCGCTCGGCAGCGGGGTGCCCAGCCGCGACTCCACCTCCGCCCAGTCCAGGTCCGGTCGTTGGGCGGGCTGTGTCCAGCCGGTGATGCGTATGAGCCGCTCCAGCCAGTCGACGTCCTCACCCGGAGCGACCGCCAGGAGTTGGGGAACCTCCCTGTGCGCGACCACCAGGACCGGCCGCTCCGCCCCCTCCGCGTCCCTCGCCGTACCCGCGCCGACCCACTGATCCCCGTACGCCCATGCCCGTATCCTCACGGCACGGTTCTTGAAGGGGGCGAGGAGAGCCGCGCCCTTGGGCTCGTCGACTGTCGGATCAGTGAAGCCGTCCAGGACGAGGGTGCGCGGGGTGCCGTACCTGCCGGCCAGCAGGTCGGTCAGGTGCTCCGAGTCCAGTTCGTCGGGCAGGTACATGTGTCCTCCGCCCCGTTGGAGTTGAACCAGCAGGTCGTTGAGGGTCGCTTGCGTCAGTTCCATGCCGGACAGTGAAACGCACCGCTCGGACAGTGCAGATGAGACCGGGCTACGGCGAGCATGCGCAACGACCGGCTCGGCAGGCGGCTCGGTCCAGGTTCTTGCGAATGTACCGCAGGGCGTCGACATGGGTGTGGAAGGGCTCGGGAGGCAACTGCGGCGCGCTGTCGTCGTTGTTGACGCATCGGTACATGCGCTTGCTGAGGCTCTCGTTGCAGGCCTTGGCCAGGGTGGAGTCGCAGGTGTAGGGCTGGCCGAAGGTGTGGACGCCGTCAGCGGCCAGGCGCGGCTCCTCCAGGTACATCCGTGCGCCGGCGAGCATGCCCTCCCGGGCGAAGCCGCCTCGTGCCTCGTCGGCACCGCCGAGCCCAACACGCCCATGACCACGACGGTCAAGTAGGTTCTCGGCGTGCCCCCGTGTCTCACCGGCGCAACGACTCCGCGTCCCCCATGACAATCACAGGATGCTGCCCGGGGTCGAGCGCGAGCAGCAGTTCCCGCATGTGCCGCTTCCGCAGACTCACGCAGCCCTGTGTGGGTCCCTCGTGGTCGACGTGCAGCCAGATGCCGCCGCCCTTCTCGGCGCCGAGCGGACGGGTCCAGTCCAGCGGCGAGACACCCGGCTTGCGGTTGTAGTCGATGGCGATGACGTAGTCGAAGGAGCCCGCGAGGGGCTCGCCCAGGGATCCCGTGCCGTTGATGGTGAATCCGGTCGACTGGTCGTACGGCAGCCTGGTGCCGGGGTCGGGCAGCAGTCCGCCCGCGTCGGTGAGGGTGAAGACGCCGATGGGCGAGCGATGGTCGCCGAGGCGGTGGTCGTCGGTCCATCCCTCGACGGCGTTGTGGGCCGGCCAGGTCTTCCCCGGCTCCCAGCCCGCCTCCGTGCGCCGGTACAGGACCGCCTCCGAGACCGAGGAGTTCTTGCCTCGTCCGGTGACCAGGACCACCTGCCGCGTCTTACCCGGGATCCGGGCGAGCGTCCGCGGGCCCACGCCCGGCAGCGGCGTGGGGACGGCCGCGGTGTTGCTCTCGGCCCGTCCGCCGCCCGGCACGGACTTGGCCTGTGCCGTGCCCCGTCCGTCGGGCGGAGTGCTCCGCTGGGCCTGCGCCGCCACGGCGTTGTCCGGCCGGCCGCCGGTGGTCGAGGCGTCCCCGCTTCCGCACGCGCTGAGAGACGCCGCAAGGGCCAGCGCTACGGCCGGCACCGTCAGGCGGCTGAGCGAGCGGGGCAGGGAGACGTGCGTCCGCCACTCCGGGTGCGGGGTGTGCGGGTTCGTCGGTGTGACAGGGGTGTGTACGGCCATACCGATCAGGCTGGACGGCACATGTGAGGAAGTGGTCAGTTCGCCGGACCGGATGTCCGTGCGGCGGGCACGCCCTGAGACTCGTCAGGAAATTGTCAGGATGTGGGAAGCGCAACCGCCCGTCCTGTCCGCACGCCCGCACGCATAGAGTCAGCGGCGTGTGCGCACATGTCCTGGTCGCGGAAGACGACGACATGCAGGCGGAACTGATACGCCGGCTGCTGGTGAGGGAAGGGCACGAGGCCGTGGTGGTCTCCGACGGGCGAGCCGCGATCGACGCGGCCCGCCGCCGCAGGCCCGATCTGGTCGTCCTGGACCTCATGCTGCCCGGCATCGACGGCTACGGAGTCTGTCGCGTGCTGCGCGACGACCAGGACGAACCGATACCGATCCTCATGCTGACCGCCCGCTCCACCGAGGACGACCTGCTCCTCGGCCTCGACACCGGCGCGGACGACTACATGACGAAGCCGTACAGCCCCCGTGAGTTGATGGCCCGCGTCCGTGCGGTGCTGCGCCGCACTCTGCGTCCTGCGGAACCGTCGCCCGTGCTGCGCGCGGGCGCCATCGCCGTCGATCCGCTCCGGCATCTGGCGACGTGCGACGGCGCCCCCGTCCCCTGCACGCGCGGCGAGTTCGCCATCCTTCACGCGATGACCGCGGAACCCGGCCGGGTCTTCACACGCCGGCAGCTGCTGCACCACACCCGCGGCCTCGACCGGGCGTCCACCGAGCGTGCCATCGACGTGCACATCATGAATCTGCGCAAGAAGTTCGAGCCGGATCCACGCAGACCTGTCCGGCTGCTGACGGTGTTCGGCGTCGGCTACAAGCTCGTCGGCGGCGGGCGCGATGACGCTTAGGGCCGGTCGTCCGGTGCGTGTTCGCTCGAGGAAGCCACGTCCTTCAGCCGACGGCGACGCCGGTACGACTCCGACGGCAGGACCTGGCCCTGCCGGACCGCGCCCGAACGTTCCGCTGCGCAGGAGCCTGCTGGTGCGGCTGCTGCTCACGTCCACGGTGATCACGGCACTCTCCGTCAGCGCCACGGCCTGGCTGGCGGTCGAGACCACTACCCGCGCCGTTCAGGAGGAACGCGGTCAGCTGCTCTCCGACGACACCGAGATCCTGCGGCAGCTGAGCGGCTTCGCCGCCACCCACGCCGACTGGGACGGAGTGCGGGCCACCGTCGAGGCACTGTCCCGCTCAACGGGCCGGCGCATCGCCGTGACGTCCGCGACCGGCCGCGCCATCGCCGACTCCGCCCCCGGGGGCGTGGCACTGCCCGACCGGGCCTCGGCCACCATCGACCCGCTGCACACCGACACCTACACCGAACCGGGCGCCCAGCTCGCCGGTGTCGACCCGCGGGCGGTGGGACCGTACGGGCTGGATCGCGGCGAACGACGGCGCGTACGCAAGCTCGCCGAGGTGCGTCTGGCGTGCATGCGGCGGTACGGCGGCGACGGCACCCTGCGTCAGGTCCCCGGCGGACGCACGGTGATCATCGCCGACGGCGGGGACGCGAACGTGCCCGAGGAGTGTGCCGACGGGAGACTGAACGCGCCCACTCCGACCGAGGCCGCGGCGCTGGCCGAGCTCAACGAACTGCTCGCCAAGTGCCTCACAGCCGAGCGACGCCCGACCAGGCTCAAGCCGGGTGTCGGGATCGAGGTGATCACCGGTGGCACAGGGCTGTTCCGCCACGGTGCCGACTCGGCCGTGAGTCAGCAGCGACTGCAGGACTGCGTCGACAGCGCACGCCGCACCCAACTCGACCCGTACGTCGCCCCCCGCGCACTTCTCCATCTCGGCAGCCGGGACCAGCGCATCTCGGTGTTCGACCTCTCCACGGGCAACAAAGCCAAGATCGTCGGAGTGACCGGGGCGGTTCTCGCGCTGAGCCTCGCGCTGACCGCGGCCGTCGCGATCCGTCTCGTGCGGCCCCTGCGCGCCCTGACCGCCGCGGCCCTGCAGCCACCCCAGCGACACACACGGGTTCCCGTCACCACCAAGGACGAGACCGGCAGCCTGGCCGCCGCGTTCAACGAACTCACCGCACGCCGCGAGCAACTCGAAGCCCAGCGCAGGGCCATGGTCAGCGACATCGCCCACGAACTGCGCACCCCGCTGACCAACATCCGCGGCTGGCTCGAGGCCACGCGCGACGGACTTCTCGACCCCGACCCCGGCCTCATCGGCTCCCTGCACGACGAGGCCCTGCTCCTGCAACACGTCATCGACGACCTGCAGGACCTGGCCGCCGTCGACGCGGGCACCCTGAGACTGCACCGCGAGCCGGTACGCGCCGACGACCTGATCGCCCAGGTCGTGGCCGCCCATCGCGGCACGGCCGACGCCTCGGACGTCCATCTGGTCCCTCGGGCCGAACCCCATCTCTGGCTCGACGCCGATCCCGTGCGGATGCGCCAGGTCCTGGGCAACCTCGTCTGCAACGCCCTGCGGCACACCCCCGCGCACGGCAGGGTCACACTGACCGCCCGGCCGGACGGTGACCAGGTGGTCCTCACGGTCCGGGACACGGGCGACGGCATCGCTCCCGACGACCTGCCCCACGTCTTCGAGCGCTTCTGGCGCGCCGAGAAGTCACGCAGCCGGCGCACCGGCGGAAGCGGACTCGGGCTGTCCATCGTCCGCCAGTTCGTCGAGGCACACGGCGGAAGCGTGACCGCCGGGAGCACCCCCGGTGCAGGGGCCGTATTCACGTTGCGTCTCCCCGGTGCATCACAGCGAAACAGCAGCGCGTAATGCGGGCGTCCTCCCCCGCCGAGTCGCCCAGTCTGCGCCAGTACTCGGCGCCGACGAGGTCTTGGGGTTCAGCAGCCGCCCCTCGGTCTGCTTCATCCGCCAGTCGGCCTCCAGCAGCGCGCGTCCGGCGTTCGTCCTGCCGAGCCGCTCGTCGATGATGCGATCCGGCTCGTCCGGGTCGACGTTGACCCAGATCGTAAAAGATCGACAGAGCGGGCTCGTCGGGCAGCAGGCGCGGCCGGGTCAGGTTGAGCACCAGCTCGACCAGATGGACGGCGATCGCGACGCGCGCGATCAGCAGCGCCCGTGTCCGTACCAGCGGGTCGTCCCGGAGCAGCGGGGTGCGTGCGCCTTTCACGAGCCACCTCCGGGCAGGTCCGGCAGGCATGTCAGCTCCGGCGGCATGCCGGGGAGAGACGTCGGCAGGTCCGTAGGCAGGTCCGTAGGCAGGTCCGTAGGCAGGTCCCTAGGCAGTGACAAGCTCCGGAGGCTCGTGGGGAAGTCGCTGGTGAAGTTGGTGGGGAACAGCCCGAAGGAGGTTGGGATGTTCGGCCCGGGCGCGTCGTTGGCGCCGGTGAGCCCCACGGCCAGTGAAGCCGCCGACACGACCGTGCCGAGTGCACCGCCAAGGGCCGGCAGGCGGACCTGGGGCGCGGCGGATCACTGCTGCTGCGCCCTGTGTCGTGGATGCTCGACTGATCCCCCGTCCTGTCGAGACGTCCATTCCGTCAGACTTCCCAGGAGACTCGCTGGTCCCGCTGCTCGATGTCGCGTCAGCTTCCGCGAGCGCAGCGGTCACTTCCGCCAGAACAGGTGGTGCGTCACGCCGCTCGGGCTGGGTACGACGTCCATGTGGAACCGGTCGAGCAGCTCGTCGGGGGACTCCCAGAGTCGTAGTCCGGAACCGAGCTTCACCGGCGAGACCACCACGTGCAGGGTGTCGACGAGGTCGGCGTCAAGGAACTGCCGGATGGTGCTCACCCCGCCGCCGAGCCGGACGTCCTTGCCCCGAGCCGCTTCCCGTGCCTGCTCGAGGACCGTGGCCGGGGAGCCGTCGACGAAGTGGAACGTGGTGTCGGAGAGCGTGAACGACGGACGTTTGTGGTGGGTCATGACGAACACCGGGGTGTGGAAAGGGGGTTCTTCGCCCCACCAGCCGCGCCACTCGTGGTCGTGCCAGGGCCCGCGCTGGGGCCCGAATTTGTTGCGGCCCATGATCTCGGCACCGATGTTGCGCGCGTAGTCCCGCGTGAAGTAGTCGTCGAGGCCGCGGCTGCCGCCGGAATCCGTGCGCATGGGCCAGCTCGCCGTCGCGCCGGCCCACGCGAAGAGCTTCGCGGGATCGACGCCGTGGCCGAACGGGTTCTCGAGGGACTGGTCCTCACCGGCCCCGATTCCGTCACTCGAGATGGTGAAGTTCTGGACCCGCAAGAGCTGAGCCATGAGTTCCTCCAGGGTAGTCGGACAACGGTGGTGAGACTCTCCGGACCGGAGAAAGTCATCGGCGGCTATCCGCGGTTGCGCGGAGTCACCAGCCCGGATTCGTAGGCGAGGACGACGAGCTGGGCGCGGTCTCGGGCGTGGAGTTTGGTCATGGCCCGATTGATGTGGGTCTTCGCGGTCAGCGGACTGATCACCATGCGGTCGGCGATCTGGTCGTTCGACAGACCCTGCGCGACCAGCGTGACGGCCTCGCGTTCGCGGCCGGTCAGCTCGGCCAGCGCCGCGTCGAGGACGGTGGCGGGCGGCTGGGTGACGTACCGGTCGATCAGCTTGCGGGTGATGGTCGGCGCGAGCAGCGCCTCACCTCGGGCGGCGACGCGCACGGCGTGCACGAGGTCGTCCGGCACGATGTCCTTGACGAGGAAACCGGCGGCGCCGGCACGCAGCGCGTCCAGGACGTACTCGTCCATGCCGTAGTTGGTGAGGACGACGACGTGCACTGCGGCCAGGCCCGGGTCCGCCGCGATGCGCCGGGTGGCCTCGATGCCGTCGACGACCGGCATCTGGATGTCGATCAGCACGACGTCGGGCAGGTGCCGCTCGGCGAGCGTCAGGCCTTGCGCCCCGTCGGCGGCCTCCCCCACCACCTCGATGTCGTCCTCCAGGTCGAGGAGTGCGCGGAATCCGCTGCGGATCAGCGGTTGGTCGTCCACGAGGAGGACACGGATCATGACGCTCGTTCCACGGGGAGTACGGCCTGGACGGTGAAGCCGCGCTCGTCGCGCGGCTGCGCCCGCAGCCGGCCGCCGAGGGCGGTGACGCGTTCACTCATGCCGAGCAGCCCCAGACCCGGCGTCGGCACGGTGTCCGGCGTTGCCGCGCCGTCGTCGTCGATCCGGATGGCGAGTGAATCGGTCCGGTAGTCGATGCGGACCGACGCGGTCGCGGCGCAGGCGTGCCGGGCGACGTTGGTCAGCGCCTCCTGCACGATCCGGTAGGCGGTTCGGCCCACGGCGGCCGGCACATCGGGCCGCGGCCCCTCGATCGTCAGCGTCGCCTCGAGGCCGGCGCGGCCGGCCCGCTCCACCAGCTCCGGGATGTCGTCGAGGCCACGGGGCGGGGCGGTGTCGTCGTCACGCAGTGCCTCCAGGGTGGCGCGCAGCTCCCGGGCAGCCTCCCGGCCGGCCTCCTGGATCGCGAGCAGCGGCTCGGGGACCTGTTCGCCCCGCCTGCGCGCCACGTGGACGGCGACTTCCGCCTGCACCTTGATGACGGAGATCTGGTGCGTGAGCGAATCGTGCAACTCGCGCGCGATGCGCAGCCGCTCCTCGTCCGCGCGGCGCCGCGCGGTCTCCTCCCGGGTGCGCTCGGCCTCGTCCGCCCGCCGCTCGGCCTGCCGCAGCGCCTCCCCCGCGGCGAACGCGGCGATCAACCAGGCGATCTCCAGGACGTGTCGGGCCTGCGCCAGCGCTTCGCCCGCGGGCCCGTCGTGGAAGACCAGAGCGGTGAGGTGCAGGACGGCGAGCAGGGTCACGGACGCCGCGACCGTGAGGGCGCGGTACCCGGCCCGTACCGCGCCGTACACCGCGACCAGGTACGAGACGGCGAGCACGTCGAATCCGGCGATCTGGTAGCCGACCGCGCACAGCCCGGTGACCGCCAGGACGGCCAGTGGAGCGCGGCGCCGCGCGGCCAGCGCGAGACCTCCGGCCGCCAGCACCGCGTACCCGGGCAACCCGGGTTGCGTGTCGGCCGGCTGCCCGGACAGCCCGGTGCCCAGCAGCAGGGCCGCCACGCCGAGGGCGATCGCCCAGTCCCTCGCACCGGGCGGGACGCCGAACCGTCCTTTGTCCATGCGCGCACCCTATCCGGGCGCCGACGCGGGCACGTCGCCCTCGTGGACGAGTGGTCGGCTACCGCGTCCGCGGTATCCGGCCGGTCACTGCCGCATCCGCAGCAGGAGCCTGCGACGTCGGCGGCAGCGCGAAGTGCCTGCGTCGGCGGGACGACCGGCAGTGCGGTCCACGGCCATGCTCGAGGCCCACGGGAACCTGCGGGTCGGCCCGCGTGACGAAGCGGATGGCCTCGCGAGTCATGCGGCTCGCCTCGCGCGTGAAGCGGATCGCCCCGCGGGTGGAAGCGGATCGTCCGCGAGAAGAAGGAGACAGGCATGAGCGCATCAGACGTGCTGATGGCCGCCGCCGAGGGCGGAGTCATCGGCGACGGGAGGACCGGAGCCAACCTGGCCCTCGGGGTGGGCCTGATCGGTACGGCCCTCGGCTGGCTGGCCCTCGCCCGCGCCGCCGGCCGTGTCCGCGCCGGCAGTGCGCGCACCGCCGGTGTGTCGGCCATGGCGGCGGGGCTGACCGGCATGCTCCTCGCAGTGCTGCATCTGGCCACCGCCGACGGTGGCCCCGGTACTGGCAACGGGCTCGTCGGAGCCGTCGTGGCCGTCCCGCTGGGGCTGATCGGCCTGCTCCTCGGCCGCCGGGCGCTGATCCGCTCCCGTCGCACCGTGCCGGCGGGCTGACCGGGACCGATTCGCGCACGGCCGGACGCGGTCGTCGTCGGGCGGCGCCGGAGGATCCTCGTCGACCGAGCGCGGACCCCGCTCGGCCGCCCCGTCGTCGCTCGTCAGGGCCCCGCATCGGACGCGGCCCGGAGCCAGGGAGCGTCCGTGCGGGTCGGCGTCGACGGGGCCGCGAGGCCGAGGGCGTGGACGGCCCGGACTTGGTCAGGGGCGTGGCGGGCCACGGGTCCGAGGTAGGCGTGGCCGGTCATGGGGCACCAGGCGGGCAGGTCGAGCGGGGCGGCCGGGTCGGTGCCGTCGACGGTGAGGTCCGCCGTCGTCGTCCCGTCGTTCGCGGTGCTCATCGGCGATAGACCGTGGCGGCGACGGCCGGCAGGAGGGAGAGAGAGGACGCCGCCGGTCAGGGCCAGGGCGGGGTAGCCGGTGGCGGCGACCATGATGCCGAAGGCCATGCCGCCGGTGGCGCCCGCGATGACGACGGAGACGCCGACCAGCCCTTGCGTCGTGGCTAGGGTGGCGAGCGGGACGGTGTCGGTGATCGCGGTGCCGGCGACGAGGCCGAAGTTCCATCCGAGCCCGAGCAGGGCGAGGGCGAGCAGGGCGAGGGCGAGCAGGGCGAGGGCGAGCGCGAGGAGGGCGACCGAGTCACCGGGCACCGCCGGGGCCAGGATGCCGGCGGCCAGGAGGGTGATCCCGGAGGCGGCGGCGATCTTCTGGTTCTTCCTCGACCTGCGCGTCGACGGCCGCCGACTCTGCATCAACGGCTCAGCGGCCGGTCGGCACACCCTCGTAGAGGGCTGCGTGGCTCCCAGGTCGGGCTCGTTCACGCCGACCTGGAGACGGCAACCAACCGGGCCTGATCGATCACTGCTTGTAGGGGCTGCTGCCGGACCGAATGTGCTCGACTCAGGCGCGGACGCCGACCCGCGTGAGCGGAGGGAGCACAGGCCACCACCGGCCGCCATTTCCGTAACCCGAGCGCCACCCGGAACATGCGCCCGGCGCACCCTGCGACGACCGTGGAAGGGCTGCACCACTCACACCGCGACGCAACGAGGCCCGACATGGACAGAACGCAGCTCATCGACGTGACCGCTCGCCGCGCTGCCGAACACACGAACGGCCGCCCTCTCGCCGCGGAGGACATCAACCGCGTCCTCGAGGCCCTCTTCGGTACGGTCGAGCACCCCGGTTCGATCGCCGAGGCACTCAGGGCGAAGGAGACGGTCATCCTGGGCAGCTTCGGCAGCTTCCAGGCCACCGACGGCACGGCAGCGTTCCGGCCGGGCAAAGCCCTCGACGAGTACCTCCAGGGCAAGACCGGGTGAGCACCGGACACCGCCGCCGCCGACGCCCGACTCACGACACGGCATGAGCCGGCTGACCCTCCACGCCACGGGTCCGGCCCGGCCCGAGACTGCGTGGCAGCGCTACGTCGACGTCGACCAGTGGGCCTCATGGTCACCGCAGATCAAGGCCGTCCACACCGCCCGGCGCCACCTTGCTCCCGGATTGAGCGGCACGGTCGAGGCGGTCTTGGGCATCCGCGCCGCCTTCGTCGTCGACACGGTCGACCACGACCGGCGCACCTGGACCTGGCGCGTACGTCTCGGACCGGTCCGTCTCCGACTGCACCACACGGTGAGCACACATGCGCGGGGCAGCCGGGCCGGTCTCACGATCTCCGGCCCGATGCCGGCGGTGGCCGCCTACGCCCCACTCGCCCGGCTGGCTCTCCACCGCCTGGTGCGGCCCTGACGAAACGCAGGTCGGCCGTCCGTCGGCCGCGGTGACCGCGCCCAGGAGACGGTTCAGTGAGGGCGGTGATGACGGGGATGCGGGGCGGTTGCCTCCTCGTCACTACGCGCCGGGGCAGGGCCGGGCTGCGGGCGCAGTCCTGACAGGGTGACGGCGACGAGTCTGTGGACCGCTGCCTGGGAGGGCAGGCCGGCGGCGGCGTCCAGGGCGCAGAGGCAGTAGGCGGCGAGTTCGTCGGGGGCTACGTCGTCGCGGAGTTCGCCGTGCGAGGCGCCCTCGGTCAGCAGGTCGCGGAGCAGGACCGTCAGCTGCCGGTGGGCGTGGGCCACGTGGTGGCCCTGGTGCAACAGTCCCGCGAGTTCACTGCCGTGGTGCTCGTGCCGCTGCCGGGACAGGAACGCGTAGGCCGTGAGCACCGCCTCCAGCCTCTCGCCGGGGCTGCCCGCGCGGTCCCGTACGGCGGTGAGGTGGTCGAGGTGCCGGGTGATCTGGCGCTCGTGCCACGCGGTGAGGACCGCTTCCACGTCCGGGAAGTACTTGTACAGCGTCGCGCGACCGATCCCCGATGTCTGCGCGATGCGCGACATGGTCACCGAGAGCAGCCCGTGCTCGGTCACCAGCGCGGCCGTGGCGTCGAGGACGGCGTCGCGCACCGCGTGGCGATGAGCCTCGATCGTCTCGTTCCAGATCCTGGGCACCCCCCGACTATACGTGCCGCCACGGCCATGACACGATGAGCACCCTCGCGACAACTTGTCTCGAAAAACGTGGGGCAGGTGACCCACGGCGGATGTCAGGAGGACACCATGACCGGCACAACCTCTCCCTCGCCGCGCCCCGGCGCCACGGGTTCCCGGCCGCTGCAAGGCGCTGTACCGCACACCAGGCCGCGGTGGGTGACGGTCACCGTGCTGGTCGCCGTCGTCGCGGTCGTGGCGTTCGTGGTGCTGCACCTGGCCGGCGGCGGCATGCGGGGCCACGGGTGAGGGTCCTGTCGCGGCGGGGACGCAAGGCCGCTCTGACCGCGCACGTCACCGCCTCGGTGGGCTGGCTCGGCGCGGTCGCCGCCTTCCTGGCCCTGGCTCTGGCCGGTCTGCTGAGCGAGGACGACCGGACGGCGCGGTCCGCGTGTGTCGCACTGGAGGTGGTCGGCTGGTTCGTCGTCGTACCGCTGTGCTTCGCCTCGCTGCTGACCGGAGTGGTCTGCGCCGTGGGCTCGACCTGGGGCCTGGCCCGCCACTACTGGGTCGTGGTGAAACTGGTGATCACCGCCCTGGCGACCGCGGTGCTGCTGGCGCACATGCAGCCGGTGGAGTCCCTTGCCGACGCCGCCGCGTCAGCCGCCTGGTCCGGTGAGCACCTGCGGGCCCTTCGGGTCCAGTTGGCGGCGCAGTCCGCCGCCGCGCTGGTCGTGCTCCTGGCGGCGACGGCCCTGTCGGTGTTCAAGCCGCAGGGCCGTACCCGCCACGGGCACCGCAAGGCTGCCGAGCAGCGCACCCGACCGATTCCGGCGCGGCCGCCCCGGCAGCCGTCCTATTGAGCGGTGAGGGTCCGGCGGGGGTCAACCGAGTGCGCTGAGCAGGTCGTTGCAGGCCTGCTCGCAGCTCCGGCAGGCTTCGGCGCAGATCCGGCAGTGCGCGTGCATGTCGGCGTGGCTGCCGCATTCGTCGGCGCACGCCTTGCACACGGTGGCGCACGCGGTGAGGATGGCGCGCGTGACGTTGGCGTCGTAACCGGTGTGACGGGAGAGGACCGCGGCGGTCGCGGTGCAGATGTCCGCGCAGTCCATGTCGGTGCGGATGCACTTGGTCAGGTCACCGACCATGCCCTCGGACAGACAGGCGTCCGCGCACGCGGTGCACGCCTGGGCACAGGCGACGCACTCCTCGATGCAGCGGGTCAGCTTCTCACGGTCGATGTCGCCGAGATCGGCCGGGTACGTGGCAAGCATGTCCTTCACGGAAGTGGTCATCGTGGTGCCTTCCTTCGTACGGTCGACAGCTCCGGGGGAGCTCGGGACGCCACCACGAGTACCCAGGTGACCGACGCTGCGCGGACCGTGTCCCGAGTCCGTGCCGCGGGCCGGTGCGCCGCGGCCGTCGGTCGCGGTCGCGGCGGGGTCAGTGCTGGTGGCCGCCGCCGTGTTCCTTCCCCGTACCGTCCGGCGCGGTCGGGGTGGCCGCGGGCTCGGGCGCGTCGTTCCGGACGGTGAACGCAGCGGTCCGGACCGTGCCGTCGTGCTGGAAGTCGAGGAAGAGGCGGTACGTGCCGACGGTGGGCGCGGTGGCGGTGAAGCGGATCTCGGGGCCCGGCGTCGTCCTACCGTCGCCGGGTTCGCCGTTGGGGTGGACGTGGAGGTAGGCGAGGTCGCCCGCGCGGAGGGCGACGAGGTGGCCGTAGGCGCCCAGGTAGGGCTCCAGGTCGGTGACGGGCCGGCCGTTGCGGCTGACGGTGAGGGTCAGCTCGCCGGCCTTGCCGGGGCGCAGACCGCCGCTCAGGGTGACGGTGTAGCCGTCGACGGTGGTCGTGGCGGCGGGCTCGGGGAGCGCGGGCGCCGCGTAGGTGCCGGAGACCGCCAGGTCCGCGCCGAGGGTGAGGTCGGTGGCGTCCTCGGCGGCGGGCGTGAAGTCGGCGAAGAGCCGGTAGGTGCCGGCGGCAGGCAGGGAGACCCGGGTGCTCCAGGTGCCGTCGGCGGCTCGGGTGGGGTGCAGGTGCCGGTAGGTGACCAGGTCGCGTGAGGCGAGGATGAGGTGCAGTTCCTTGCCGTGCTCGGTTCGGTAGTCGTCGACCGGGCGTCCGTCACGGTCGCGGATGACGAAGCGCAGCTCGCTCGTCTCATCCGCCGGGATGCGGGCGGTTCGCAGGTCGAGGCGGTAACCCGCCTCGGAGATCTGGAGGCCGGCGGGCGTCTCGTCCGAGTGGCCGCCGTGAGCGCCTCGACTCCCGGAGTCCGCCCGGTCGTGTCCGGCGGCGTGCGCGGACGGGGCCGGGGCGGGAGAGGCGGGGTCGAGGGCCGCGCCGAGACCGTAGCTGGCGGCGAAGGTGGCCGCGACCGCGGCCGCGAACGCGGTGATCTTCACGCCGGTGTTCATGGTGGTTCCTTTCGAAGGTGGAGCGAGGGCCGCTGACGCTCCCGAGAATATACCCCTAGGGGGTATACATAAGAGTCCGGTGCAGGTTTGCCGAAAGATACCGGGAGGGGGTATACCTGTGAAGCGCCAGCCATACCCCCCAGGGGTACCTACTCCCCCACTGGAGACTTCCATGTCCTGCTGCTCCACCGACGGCAACTGCTCCACCGCTACCGCCACGCCGACCGGCGACGACGGGACCACCAGCGTCTACACCGTCTCCGGGATGACCTGCGGCCACTGCAAGGCCACTCTCACGCGGGAGATCGGCGCCTTGGACGGCGTACTCGCCGTCGACGTCGATCTCGACTCCGGCCGCGTGGCCGTCACCACGGCGGGCGAGGCCGACGACGCGCTCATCGCGAAGACCGTCGACGAGGCCGGCTACGAGCTCACCGGCCGGACCGCCTGAGCTCGCCGCCTCCGCGGGGCCCACAGCCCTCTTCTCCCCCGTTCCCCTTCCTCACCCAGCCCGAGGAGCAGTGATGACCACGACGGTCCCCGACACAGCCGAGGTCGAACTCGCCATCGGCGGCATGACCTGCGCGTCGTGCGCCGCCAGGATCGAGAAGAAGCTCAACCGCATGGAGGGCGTCACCGCCACCGTCAACTACGCCACCGAGAAGGCGAAAGTCTCCTTCGAAGCGGGGGTCGGGGTCGCGGACCTGATCGCGACCGTCGAGGCCACCGGCTACACCGCACGGGAACCACTGCCGCCCGCCGCCCGGACCGGGACCACCGCCGGCCCGGACGAACCGGCGAACGACGAGAGCGGTGATGCGCTGCGGTCGCTGCGCCGGCGGCTGGTCACCGCCGCGGTGCTCGCGACACCGGTGATAGCGATGGCGATGGTTCCCGCGCTGCAGTTCACGTACTGGCAGTGGCTGTCCCTGACGCTCGCCGCCCCCGTCGTCACCTACGCCGCCTGGCCCTTCCACCGGGCCGCGTTCACCAACGCCCGGCACGGTGCGGCCACCATGGACACGCTGATATCGGTCGGGACGACCGCGGCGTTCGCGTGGTCGCTGTGGGCGCTGTTCTTCGGCACCGCCGGCACACCCGGCATGACGCATCCGTTCGAGCTGACCATCGCCCGCACGGACGGCGCCGGGAACATCTACCTGGAGGCAGCCGCCGGTGTCACCGCCTTCATCCTGGCCGGCCGCTACTTCGAGGCCCGCTCCAAGCGCAGGGCCGGCGCCGCACTGCGGGCGCTGCTGGAACTCGGTGCGAAGGACGTCACCGTCCTGCGCGGTGGGCGGGAGGAACAGATACCGGTCGGTGAGCTGAAGGTCGGTGACCGCTTCCTGGTCCGGCCCGGCGAGAAGATCGCCACCGACGGGACGGTGGTCGAGGGCTCGTCCGCGGTGGACGCGTCGATGCTCACCGGGGAGTCCGTGCCCGTCGAGGTCGCCGCCGGGGACGCGGTCACCGGGGCTACCGTGAACGCCGGCGGACGCCTGCTCGTCGAGGCCACCCGGGTCGGCTCCGACACCCAACTCGCCCGGATGGCCCGGCTGGTGGAGGACGCGCAGAACGGCAAGGCCCGGGCGCAGCGGCTTGCCGACCGCATCTCCGGCATCTTCGTCCCGGTCGTCATGGCGCTCGCGCTGGGCACATTGGGCTTCTGGCTCGGCAACGGCGCCGGCCTGACGGCCGCGTTCACCGCCGCCGTCGCCGTTCTGATCATCGCCTGCCCGTGCGCGCTGGGCCTGGCCACCCCGACCGCGCTCATGGTCGGCACCGGGCGCGGCGCCCAGCTCGGCATTCTCATCAAGGGACCAGAGGTACTCGAGAGCACGCGCAAGGTCGACACCGTCGTGCTGGACAAGACGGGCACCGTCACCACCGGACGCATGGCCCTGCTGGCCGTGCACACCGCCGACGGCACCGAGGAAGGCGACGTGCTGCGCCTGGCCGGCGCGTTGGAGCACGCCTCCGAGCACCCGATCGGCCAGGCGGTGGCCGCCGCAGCCGCCGAGCGTGCCGGCGCTCTGCCCGTATCGGAGGACTTCGCCAACGTCCCCGGTCTGGGCGTGCAGGGCGTCGTCGAGGGACACGCCGTCCTCGTGGGCCGCGACAAGCTCCTCGAGGAATGGGCCATGACACTGCCCGCCGCTCTCGCGCGCGCCAAGGCGGAGGCCGAGGCCGCGGGCCGCACGGCGGTGGCGGTCGCCTGGGACGGTGAAGCGCGGGCCGTGCTGGAAGTCGCCGACGCGGTCAAGGCCACGAGCGCCGAGGCCGTGGCCCGCCTGCGGGCCCTGGGACTGACTCCCCTCCTGCTGACCGGGGACAACCAGGCCGTTGCCCGGGCGGTCGCCGCGGAGGTCGGCATCGACGAGGTCATCGCCGAGGTCATGCCCGAGGACAAGGCGGCGGTCGTCAAACGCCTGCAGGACCAGGGCCGTTCGGTGGCGATGGTCGGCGACGGCGTCAACGACGCGGCGGCGCTGGCCCAGGCCGATCTGGGCCTCGCCCTGGGCACCGGCACCGACGCGGCCATCGAGGCGGGCGACCTGACCCTGGTCAGGGGCGACCTGCGTGCCGCGGCCGACGCGATCCGACTGGCCCGCCGGACGCTGACCACCATCAAGTCCAACCTGTTCTGGGCCTTCGCCTACAACGTCGCCACCCTGCCGCTGGCCGCGGCGGGCCTGCTCAACCCGATGATCGCCGGAGCGGCCATGGCCTTCTCGTCGGTCTTCGTCGTCGGCAACAGCCTGCGGCTGCGCGGCTTCAGGACGGCGGGCTGAGGGCCGGGGTGCGGAACCGGGACAAGGGGCGGGCCGTGAGGTTCGGCCCTTGTCCTTTGCGCCCTCAGGCCGAACCCCGCCATGGCCCGCACCTCGTCCACGGCCTCGGCGTTGTCCTGCCCCACGGGTCTGCTGCCCGCGCGCCGGCCGAGTTTTCAGGGAGAAATTCGCTGGACAACGAATGGGGCAGCGGCGAGCGTTGGCTGAATGCTGCAGGAGAACATCTGGGACGCCGATGCCGCCCAGCGCTACGACACGCCCGGGCAGGGCATGTTCGCGCCCGAGGTCCTTGGGCCGGCCGTGGACCGCCTCGCCGAGCTCACCGGGGACGGAGCAGCGCTCGAGTTCGCCATCGGGACCGGCCGGGTGGCCGTACCCCTCGCCGCCCGAGGAGTCTCCGTCACCGGCATCGAGTTGTCACTGCCGATGGTGGAGCGACTGCGGACCAAGGCGGATGAATCAACGATCCCGGTGATCATCGGTGACATGGCGACCACGGTCGCCCCCGGCGAGTACGCCCTGGTCTATCTCGTCTACAACACGATCTCCAATCTGCTCGAACAGGCCGAACAGGTCCAGTGCTTCCGCAACGCCGCCCGCCACCTCGCGCCCGGTGGTCGGTTCGTGATCGAGCTGTGGGTACCCGAGTTGCGCAAGCTGCCACCGGGCCAAGCGGCCACCGTCTGGCAGTGCGATCCCGGCTACATCGGCCTGGACACCTACGACGTACTGAATCAGCACGTGGTGTCGCACCACTTCCGCTTCGACGACACCCAGCAGGCGCGGCTGTTCCGCAGCCCGCATCGCTACATCTGGCCGGCCGAACTCGATCTGATGGCCCAGCTGGCGGGATTCGAACTGGAGAGCAGGCATGCGGACTGGACCGGAACCGAGTTCACCGCCGAGTCCCGCTCTCACGTCTCCGTGTACCGGATCCCGCCGACGTAGTCGCTTCGCACGGGCCGCCCGCCATGCCAACCGCGGAGCCGCGCAGTCCGCACCCTTGCGGACGGGGCACTGAGTGGCCCGACGGATCGGGGTTCGCGCTGTCGTGTCAGCCGGTGGCGTCCCCGGCATGCTGGACGGTCCTGATGTGTCGGTGGTGCTGCGAGGCGGAGTGCGGACTCGCTCGCAGGCCTGGGACGTCGTGCGCTGGTTCGCCGACGCATGGGTCGATCGCCCTCTGCAGCCGGAGGACGGCTGTGCCGAGGCGGAGCTGAAGGCCGCGGAGGCTGAGCTGGGCTTCGAGCTGCCGGCCGTCGTACGTGAGGGCTACCTGCTGTTCGGCCGACGGGACGACCTGACCCGGCAGCAGGATCCCCTGGTTCCCCCCGCCGGGCTCTACGTCGACGACGCCATGAACGGTGTCCTGGTCTTTCGCCGCGAGAATCAGGACTGCGCCGCCTGGGGGATTCCCCTGACTCAGCTCGAGCAGGACGACCCACCGGTGGTGGTGGAATCACCTCAGGGCTGGATTCCCTTCCTCGACCGGATGTCCCTGGCCTGGGTGGAGCTCGTGCTGAGCGAGTCGCTCTTCGGCACGGACAGTCACTACGACGCCTGCGAGCTGCCGGACACGCTGTTGCCGAACCTCCATGCTCGCTACTCCCGGATCGAGTTGCCCAGCCATCCGATGTGGGCGAGCGAGGACGACTCGCCGGTGCGCTGGTACTCCGCTCCCGGCCGACTGGTACGCCGGGACGGCGTACAGGACCAGTCCTGGATCCACGCACGCGGACGCACCATCGCCGATCTCGACATCATCCGTGAAGACCTCCCGGGCCCCTGGGTCTGCTGACGCTGTGCTCGACCCAGGTGCCGGCCGGCTCGTCCTGCAGGTCGAAGGGGCAGCCCCAACACCCATGCCGTGCCTACTGTCTGCGGACGAGGCGCGGCGCCGCCGCCCGGCGGGCCGCGCCCAGTCTTCCGTCTGCGGCGGGACGACGGGCACGGCCCGCCGTCCCGTCCCCCTGTTGCCTCGACTCAGGGGCGCTTCGGCGGGATCAGCCAGGTGGCGACGGCCGCGGACACCACGGCGACGCCCGTCGCCACGAGGAACGCGTCGTCGAAGCCCGAGGTGAGCGTCGTGCTGGTGAGACTCGCGGCCGCGGCGCTGGAGACCGCAGCGGCCCCGGCCGAGGCGCCGAACTCGTGGAAGGTGCTGACGATGCCGGAGGTCACGCCCGCCTCGTGCGGGGCGACACTGCCCAGCGCGGTGGCCGAGGCGACCACGAACAGGCCGCCCAGCCCCGCCGAGGCCACGCTCACCCCGGCAACCATGGCCAGGGTGCCGGAGAAGACCACCGGTGCCAGGAACCCCAGCGCCACCACCAGCAGGGACATCACCGCCAGCGGCCGGGCTCCCAGCGGGCCGAGCACCCGGCCGGCGCCGGTGGCGGCGACCATGGTCACCAGCGCGACCGGCAGGAACAACGCGCCCGTCACGAGCGCGCCGTGCCCCTGGTGGTTCTGCAGGTAGAAGGAGCCGAGGAAGAACACCGCCACCATCAGCGCCGTGGTCACCGCGATGACGAAGACGCCCGCCACCACCGGGCGTCGGCCGAGCAAGGACAGATCCATCAGCGGCGCCGAGGCCCGGCGCTGCCAGGCGGCGAAGACCAGGTAGGCCACCGCGGCGAAGGCGAACGTACCGACGGAGATTCCGTTGCCCCAGCCGTGGTCGCCCGCGCGGATCAGCCCGTAGATGACGGATGCGGTCGCAGCGGCGACCAGAGCGGCGCCCAGCACGTCGAGGGAGCCGGAGGCCGCGCGGGGCAGGTCGGGCAGAATCCGGGCCAGGGCCACCAGAACGCCGACGCCGACGGGAACGTTGACGAAGAACACCCACGCCCAGCCGGGTCCGGCCGTGATCAGACCGCCCAGCAGCACACCGAGAGCGGCACCGCCGCCGCCCAGCGCCGACCAGATGCCCAGCGCCCGGTTGCGCTCCTCCCCGTCGAACAACCGCACCACCACGGACAGCGCGGCGGGCGAGAGCATCGCCGCGCCCGCCCCCTGGACGATCCGGGCCGTCAGCAGCACGGTCCCGCCGGGGGCCAGCCCGGCAGCCAGCGACGCGGCCGTGAACACGGCGAGCCCGGCCAGCACCATCCGCTTGGCGCCGAAGAGGTCCGCCGCTCGGCCGCCGAGCAGCATCAGGCTGCCGAAGGCGAGCGCGTAGCCGCTGACCACCCAGGTCAGCGCCGCCCGGTCCAGTTCCAGGTCGGCTCCCATGTGCGGCAGGGCGATGGCGACCACGGTGATGTCCAGGATCAGCATGAGCTGGGCCAGCCCCAGCAGGCCCAGGGCCGTCCAGCGTCGCGGATGCGGTGCTCCCGGTGCGTGCGTGTCCGCGGTCCTGATCTCACTCATGGTGGCTTCCCCTCCACTAAACCGTACAGCCATGTTCAGGTTAGCGCGCCCTGGGCGTCAACGCGAACAGCAATGTTCGGGTTACTGGGTAAGGTGGCGTCATGAGCACCAGAAGCACCGCCAAGCGGGCGGACGCGCTCCGCAGCATCGAGGCGATCGTGCAGGCGGCGGCCGACTGCCTCGGGCGCAATCCCGAGGCGAGCCTGAGTGAGATCGCGCGCGCCGCCGGCGTCGGGCGGGTGACGCTGTACGCACACTTCGCATCCCGCGCCGAGGTGGTCGACGCGGCGATGAATTCCGCCATCGACCAGGGTGACAAGGCGCTGGCGTCCGTCGACCTGTCCGGGGACGCGCGCCAGGCCCTGGCACGACTCGTCGAGGCCAGTTGGACCCTGGTCGACCGGGCCCGCTCCCTGCTCGTCGCCGCCCAGAAGGAACTGTCGCCCGCCCGCATCCGCGAACTGCACAGCCGCCCGGCCGCCCGGGTGGAGACGCTCATCGCCCGCGGCCGCGCCGACGGCGTCTTCCGCACCGACCTGCCGATCCCCTGGCTCGTCAACGTGATGCACTCGGTCATGCACAGCGCCGCCGACGAGATCCGCTCCGGCAACCTCACCCCGGACCGGGCGGCCGACTGCATCACGGCCACCGTGCTCGCCGCTTTCACCCCGCCCGGCCGACCCGTCCCTGAGTCCGGCCCGTCGTCCTGACACCGGGGCTGCCGGCGCGCGTCAGCCCACCGCGATGCCTCACACCCGCCGTGACCGGGCCGACCCGCGCCCCGGATGACGACGCGACGCCCGGCGCGGTCACGGCGGGCCATACAGGCACCCGCACGCGAGCACCGCAGCGGGTGTCCCTACGATGAGGCCGTGCCCAGCGACCCCGAGACCTCCCAGACGCGCCCGCGCGGGCACGTGCTGGTGCTGTTGGTCCTCGCCGTGCTGACCGGCCTGCTCGGCATGCACGCTCTGGCACCCGGCGGAGGACTGCCCACCGCGCACAGCGGGGCCGGGCACACGATGACGGCCGACCGGCCGGTCGCCCACGAGCCAGCTGCGCCCTGTACGCACCTGTCAGGCGGGGTCGGTCACCTGGACCACGCCGACGCGACCTGCGCCGCAGCGGGCATCGGCTCCCCTTACACGCCGCCCGCGCCGGACGCCGTACCGGCACGCGACGCCACCGCCCCGGCCATCCTCAAGGGCTCGGCCGCCGGCGCCCACCACGACGGGGCGCCACCGGATCTGTCCGAACTGCAACTCCTGCGCATATAGAGCGCTTCGCCCAGCGCCACCACGCCCCCTCCGGCGCGAGCCGGACGCGTGGTGCTGCGCGTCCGAGGTCCTCATCCGCCACATCGACGCATGCCGTACACGGCCTGCGCATCAAGGAGTTGCCCTTATGCATCCCACGCGTCACCTCGCCCGCCGCACGACTGCCCTCGCCACCGCCGCGACGGCCGCGCTCGTCCTCGCCGCCTGCGGCGGCGGCAACGGCGACGACTCCGCCGGCCACGGCGGCCACGGCAACGGCTCCACGTCCACTCCCGCCCCGGCTTCCTCTGCTTCTGCTTCTGCTTCTGCTGAGCAAGGACGGCACAACGCGGCCGACGTCAGCTTCGCCCAGGGGATGATCCCCCACCACCGCCAGGCCGTGGAGATGGCCGAGCTCGCAGCCGGCCGGGCACAGTCGACCGCGGTGAAGGAGCTTGCCGCACAGATCAAGAAGGCCCAGGACCCCGAGATCAGGACCCTGTCCGAGTGGCTCACGTCCTGGGGCGAGGAGGTCCCCGCCGACGGCGCCATGGACCACTCCCTGCACGGCGACGTGGGCGGCATGATGAGCGCCGAGGACATGAACGACCTCGGGAAGGCCTCCGGCAGGGCCTTCGACACCGCCTTCATGGAAATGATGATCGAGCACCATGAGGGTGCGGTCGCCATGGCCGAGACGGAGCAGGCGGACGGCGCGTACGCGCCGGCGAAGAGGATGGCCGCCGACATCATCAGCAGCCAGACCGCCGAGATCGAGCGGATGAACCAGTTCCTCGGCAACAGCTGAGGATCTCAACCGCCCCGCATGGCCCGGGGTGGGCGCAGGCCCGCGCCCACCCCGGCACCCCCAGGGCCGCACCTGTCAGTCGCTGCATCGGCAGCCCCGAAAAGTGACGACAGAACCTCTGGCCATATACCCCCGAGGGGTATATGTTCGTGCTGTGGGGCCGGGAACGGACTCACCAGGACGGGACAGGGGACACCATGGACCACAGCACACATCACGCCAACGCATCAGAGCTCGGCCAGGGCCAGGACCACGTCGCTCACTCCGGCCACGTCGGCGGACACGCACACGGCGGCGCGTCCTGGTCCACCGCGGTCAAGGCGACGCTGCACTGCCTGACGGGCTGCGCCATCGGCGAGATCCTCGGCATGGTCATCGGCACAGCCCTGGGCTGGGGCAACGTGCCCACCATGGTCCTGGCGATCAGTCTGGCGTTCCTGTTCGGCTACTCCTTCACCCTGTTCGCCGTGATACGCGCCGGCCTCGACCTCACGTCCGCCATCAAGGTGGCCCTGGCCGCCGACACCGTCTCCATCGCCGTGATGGAGTTCGTCGACAACGCGATCATCGCCCTCACCCCGGGCGCCTTGGACGCGCACCTGTCCGACGCGCTGTTCTGGTCGGCCCTGCTCGGCGGATTCGGCGTCGCCTTCCTGATCACCACCCCGGTCAACAAGTGGATGATCGGCCGCGGCAAGGGCCACGCGGTCGTTCACGCGTACCACTGACCGCTTCCCTCACTCACTCCGCCCGTCCGCTCACCCCGCACGCACCCCGCGCGGTGAGCGGACGCGTGTGTGGCAGCCCGCGCCGGGGCCTCGGCGAGTGCCTTCCGGACGGCGAGGACGTCAAACCGCGCGTCGCACAGCGCACTTGGACCACCGTCACTGAGCGGTGTGCGTGACTTGCGGTCATGTCGGTCATGCCGGCCCGGGCGCGAGAGCGTACGAGCGCTCTGCGTGGCGTGGAGTTGCGGGAGGGTGACGTACACGCTCAGCGGCCGGGGAACCGCTCCGTGATCTCCTGGAGGACCCAGCCGTTGCCGTCCGGGTCGGCGAAGGAGAGGTACGAGGAGTAGGTGTTGCCCTCGGGGTGCCGGCCCGCCAGGCGCTCCTGGCCCGGCAGACGGTGGGTGACGTCTCCGTTCTCGTGGCCGTGGAACAGCACTCCTCCGGCGTCGTGGAACACGTCGCTCACCCCGATGCCCCGGTCGGCCAGCTCCGTCCGGGCCGCCTCGATGTCGTTGACGATGAGGTAGAGGCCCTGCATCGAGCCGGGGGCGGCGGCGGTCATCCCCTCGCCGAACATGATCGAGCACCCCGAGCCGGGCGGTGTGAAGTGGACACATCGGAACTCCTCGCTGGGACCCGTGTCCAGGTCCAGGCGGAAGCCCAGCTTGTCGTAGAAATCCTTGGCCCGGTCCGTGTCGGAGACGGGCAGCACGATGACTTCGAGCTTCAGATCCATGGGAATGCGTCCTCGCGTTGATCGGTGGTGCTGTCCATACCGTGTCCGTGCACCGCTCAAACCGCCGTGGGCATTCGGCGGACGGGCCGGCCGAGGCGCCGGCGCGCCCGATGCTCCTCCGGGGCAGGGTGCGCAGCGCGTGCCCCGTGACGTCCGTTGAGTCCACTATGTACCCGGGGGCAGGACGAGACAGAAGGACGGATCACCATGCGAGTCGCCATTGCCGGCGCGACCGGGAACATCGGGGCCCTCACCGTCGCCGCCCTGGAACGGGGGGGACACGACGTCGTCCGCATCAGCCGCTCGCTCGGCGTGGACCTGACCACCGGCGACGGCCTCGATGCCGCCCTCGACGGCGTCGAGGCCGTGGTCGACGCGACCAGCTACACGGGCACGGACCGGGACGCGGCCGTCGCGTACTTCGGCACCGCCACGCGGAACCTGCTCGCCGCCGAGCACCGGGCAGGGGTCCGTCACCATGTGCTGCTCTCGATCGTCGGTGTGGATCGCGTGGTGGGCAACGCGCACTATGCCGGCAAGCGGGAGCAGGAGCGCCTCGTGACGGAGGGTCCGGTGCCGTGGACGATCGTGCGGGCCACCCAGTTCCACGACTTCGCCGCGACGGTGACGGCGTGGACCGAGCAGGACGGCGTCGCGACCATCCCACCGCTGCTCGTGCAACCCATCGCTCCGGAGGACGTCGCCGACGTTCTCGCCGAGATCGCCACGGGCGCCCCGCAGGGGCGTTACCGGGATGTCGCGGGCCCGGATCCGCAGGACCTGGTGGACATGGCCCGGCGCACCAACGAGGCGCGCGGGCGCACGGTCAAGCTGGTGCCGACATGGTCGTCGGTGCTCGGCCCGGAGACCGCCGGTGAGGTCATGCTGCCCGGCGAGGGCGCCCGCATCGCGCCGACCACCTTCGACACATGGCTCGCGACCCAGCGCCGACATCCGGAGTAAGGGCTCGGCGACCACCCCCGGTCGGCCGGGCTGAGCCCGCCGGTCAACCTCAGCATCTGAGCGCGACGGTGAACCGGCTGCCCGTCCCGTGCACCGGGCCGGGCAGGGCTGCTCCGGCCGGCCCGAGCGTATGTTGGTCGTGAGGTGGGCAGCGAGGGAACACGCGACATGGCACCGGAGACGCGGCTGCGCATGCGGGCCGTACACAAGGCGTACGGCAGCCGTGCGGTGCTGCGCGGAGCCGATCTGACGGTGTCGGCGGGCATGCTCGCGGGCGTGGTGGGCGAGAACGGCTCGGGCAAGAGCACGCTGTTGCGTATCGCGGTGGGACAGCTCAGGCCGGACCGCGGCACCGTGCAGCGGGTCAGTGCGCTGGGGTACTGCCCGCAGCAGGCGGTGGTCAACGACACGCTCACGGTCGCCCAGCACCTGCGGCTGTTCCAGGTCGCCTACCGACTGCCGGGACTGGACCATGCCTGGGAACTGGTGGACCTGCTCGGCTTCGGCGCCGAGCGGCGCACGCGGGTGGGAGAGCTGAGTGGCGGCACCCGGCAGAAGCTCAACCTGGTCCTCGCGCTGATGCACGATCCGCCGCTGCTGGTGCTCGACGAGCCGTACCAGGGTTTCGACTGGGACACCCACCAGCGCTTCTGGCAGCTGGCGGGCCGACTGCGCAGCCGGGGGCGCTCGGTGGTCGTGGTGTCCCACCTGCTGCACGACCTGCAGCACTTCGACACCGTCCACCATCTGCGCGACGGCCGCCTGCACGTGGAGGAGGCGTCGCGATGAAACACCAGTGGACCGCGTTCACGGTGGCCCTCGGCTTCACGCTCACCGGTCATCTGCGCAACCGCCTCGCGATGACCATGATCGCCTTCTTCATACCGACCTGGATCTATCTGGTCCGTGCCACCGCTCTGAACGAGGACATCGCCTTCAGCATCAGCGCCCTCGGCGTCGACGTGACTGCGTCGATGAACCGGAGCATCCAGGTGTGCAGCGCCCTGCACGCCGTCACGGTGATCGCCGGTTTCATGATGTTCATGGCGACCTTCAGCGCCCGGGACATGGATCTGCGTCTGGTGCTGGCCGGCTACCCGCGGCTGCAGTTGCTGGCCGCCAAAATCGTCGCCCTCCTCGCGATCACGGCTCTGCTCACCGGCTACACACTCGGCCTGCTGTGGCTGTCCTGGCCGCAGACCCAGCCCGGGGCGGTCGCCGCCGCGCTGGCGGCAGCGGTCCTGGCCTACGGCGGGCTGGGCATCATGGCCGGCTACCTGCTGCGCGGCGCACTGGAGGGGTTCTTCGTCGTGGTGATGGCCACGCTCATCGACGTCGGCATGCAAAGTCCGGTCTCGAACCCGGCCGGAGACCAGGCATGGCTGAGCGCCTTGCCGTTGTACGGGCCCGCGCAGGCGGCCCTGGCCGCCTCCTTCACCCACGCGGCGTCCCTCACCACCGCGGCCCTGGCCCTGCCCTGGTTCGTGGCCACCAGCCTGCTGGCCCTGCTCATCTTCTGCGTGCGCACCCGGCACTACGGCCGGCCCGCCACTACCTCGGCACGGGGGAACCAGCGTCTGCGGGCCGGGGCCGACTCCCTGCCGCAGGACGTGGTGTGACCCGGACGCTATGATTGAGCATTCAACTAGCCTGACTGCGTCCGAGGAGGTCGCACCGTGGCAGAGCTCGGACTGGCCGACACGGTGGGAATTCTGCGCCGGCCCGACGTGCGGCCCAGGTACACCAGCGCGGGGCTCGGATGGGAGCACCTCTACCTGTCCGCCCAGACGGAGCAGTCCTACCGGGCGACGTTCGATGCCGCCCCCACCCATCTGCTCATCCTGCACCTCAGCGGACCGGTCACCGTGCGCCGGGGTGAGGGCACCGGGGCGCGGTCGAGGACCATCCCGGCCGGTGGCCTGTTCCTGCAGCCGGTGGGCCGGGAACTCAGCGTCGAGCTGGGCGGCCCTCTGGACACGGTGCACGCGTATCTCACGGATCAGGCGCTGCGCGAGGCCAACGAGGGGCGGCCCGTCGAGCTCTCCGAAGAACTGGGCGCCACCGATCCGCTCGCCGAACAGCTCATGATCGCGCTGGACGTCGCGGTGCGCCGCTGGGAGCCGTCCGCCCGCACGTACGTGGACCACCTGACCGGCATGCTCGCCGCGCAGCTCGCCCGGCGGCACGCGGCCCGCCCCGCCGGGCCGGCGCCCGTGCGCTCCGGACTCTCCGACCGCCAGCTCGCCGCCGTGCGGGCCCTCATCGTGGAGCGCCTGGCCGAGCCGCTGCCGATCGCGGACCTGGCGACTGCCGCCTCGCTCAGCGTCAGTCAGTTCACACGCCAGTTCCGTGCGAGCACGGGCCAGTCCCCGCACCAGTACCTGCTGGGCCTGCGCCTGGAACACGCGTGCCGGCTGCTGCGCACCGGGGACGCGCCGATCGGGCAGGTGGCCGTCGAGTGCGGGTTCTCCCACCAGGAGCACCTGACCAGGGTGATGCGTGCCCGCCTGGGCACCACCCCGGCCGTGCTGCGCCGCGAGGGGTGAGAGGGCGGCGCCCGCCCCTGGACAGCGTTCCAGCGCCGGCGCCCTCCCCCGATCAGCGTTCCAGCGCCGGCGCCCTCCCCCGATCAGCGTTCCAGCGCCGGCGCCCTCCCCCGATCAGCGTTCCAGCGCCGGCGCCCTCCCCTCCGTCAGCGCTCCAGCGCCCCCGCGCCTCCGTCAGCGCTCCAGCGCCCCCGCCCTCCCCCGATCAGCGTTCCAGCGCCACCCCGTCCCAGGTCAGCGTTCCAGCACCAGCGCCATCCCCTGTCCCACTCCGATGCAGAGCGCGGCCAGGCCCGTGCCCCCGCCCGCGGCGGCCAGCTGGTGGGCGACCGCGCCCGCGACGCGCGCGCCCGACGCGCCCAGTGGGTGTCCGATGGCGATGGCGCCACCGCGCGGGTTGACGAGGGACCGGTCGAGCTCGGGGAGCGCCGCCAGACAGGCCAGCACCTGGGCGGCGTAGGCCTCGTTGAGCTCGATCGTGTGCAGGTCGGCCGCGTCGACCCCGGCCTTGGCCAGGACCTTGCGGATGGCGTCGACCGGGCCCAGTCCGAAGTACTGCGGCTCGATGCCCGTGACCGCCGCCGCCCGCACCCGGGCCAGCGGTTCGCGGCCGATCGCCGCGAGCCCCTCCTCGTCGGCGAGCAGCAGCGCGGACGCCCCGTCGTTCAACGGTGAGGCGTTGCCGGCCGTGATGGTGCCGTCGGGCACGAACGCCGGCTTCAGCTTCGCCAGGGCCTCGAGGGAGGTGGTGTCGCGGATGTTCTCGTCCCGCGGCAGGTCCACACCGTCGACGGCGACGACCTCGCCGCCGTAGAGGCCGTCGCGCCAGGCCGCGGCGGCGTTGCGGTGGCTGGCCAGGGCGAAGGCGTCCTGCTCCTCGCGCGTCACGCCGTACTTGGCGCCCACCAGCTCCGCGCTCTCCCCGAGGGGGATCGTCCACTCCTGCGGCATCTTCGGGTTGACCATCCGCCAGCCCAGGGTGGTCGAGTGGAGCTGCTGGTCCCTCGCCGGGAAGGCCCGGTCGGGTTTCGGCAGCACCCACGGGGCGCGGCTCATGGACTCCACGCCGCCGGCGATCGCGACGGAGGCGTCGCCGAGGGCGATGGCGCGGGCCGCCTGGACGACGGCCTCCATGCCGGAGCCGCACAGCCGGTTGACCGTGGCCCCGGGCACGCCGACGGGCAGCCCGGCCAGCAGCACGGCCATGCGCGCCACGTTCCGGTTGTCCTCCCCCGCTCCGTTGGCGTTGCCGAGCAGCACGTCGTCGATGCGGGCCGGGTCGAGGCCGGGACTGCGCTCCACGAGGGCGCGCAGCACTCCGGCGGCCAGGTCGTCCGGGCGTACGCCGGACAGCGCACCGGCGTAACGGCCGAAGGGGGTGCGTACGGCGTCGACGATGTACACGTCACGCGGGCGTTCGATCATCGGGGGCTCCTCATGATGAGAGACACGGGCGTGAGGGCGGCCACCTGCTCCGCGGTCACGTCGGGCGCGGTCTCGACGAGTGCGAGTCCCTGCGGGGTGACGTCGAGCACGCACAGGTCGGTGATGACGCGGTCGACGCAGGCCCGCCCGGTCAGCGGGAGCGTGCACTCCTCGACGATCTTGGAGCTGCCGTCCTTGGCGGTGTGCTCCATCAGCACGACGACCCGTCCCACGCCGTGCACGAGGTCCATGGCGCCGCCCATGCCTTTGATCATTTTTCCGGGGACGGCCCAGTTCGCCAGGTCGCCGCGTGCCGAGACCTGCAGCGCTCCGAGGACGGCGGTGTCGATGTGGCCGCCGCGGATCATGCTGAAGGACAGCGCGGAGTCGAAGAAGGACGCCCCCGGCCGTACCGTCACCGTCTCCTTGCCCGCGTTGATGAGGTCGGCGTCGACCTCGTCGGGCGCCGGGTACGGTCCGACGCCGAGAAGGCCGTTCTCGGAGTGCAGGACGACGTCCACGCCCTCCGGCAGGAAGTCCGCCACCAGCGTGGGCAGCCCGATACCGAGGTTGACGTAGTCGCCGTCGCGCAGTTCGCGCGCGGCACGTGCCGCCATCTCCTGTCTGCTCCAGCTCATCGCTCGCGTACCGTCCTCTTCTCGATGCCCTTGTCGGCCGCCTGCTCCGGGGTCAGTGCCACGACCCGCTGGACGAACACGCCCGGCAGGTGCACCTCGTCGGGGTCGAGTTCACCCGGCTCGACCAGCTCCTCCACCTCGGCCACGGTGATCCGGCCGGCCATGGCGGCGAGCGGATTGAAGTTGCGCGCCGCCCGGTGGAAGACGAGGTTGCCGTGCCGGTCGCCACGAGCGGCCCTGACGAGGGCGTAGTCCGTCCTGACGGCGTGCTCCAGGACGTGCTCCACTCCGTCGAACACGCGTGTCTCCTTGGGCGGGGAGGCCACCGCGACCGAGCCGTCGGCGGCGTACCGCCACGGCAGGCCTCCCTCCGCGACGGGGGTGCCGACACCGGCCGGTGTGAAGAACGCGGGGATGCCGCTGCCGCCCGCCCGCAGCCGCTCCGCGAGGGTGCCCTGGGGGATCAGCTCGACCTCCAGTTCACCCGCGAGGTACTGGCGGGCGAACTCCTTGTTGTCACCGATGTAGGAGCCGGTGACCCGGCTGATGCGGCCCGCCGCCAGCAGCACGCCGAGTCCGCGCCCGTCGACGCCGCAGTTGTTCGACACGATGGTGAGGTCCGCCGCGCCGGACTGGTACAGCGCGCCGATGAGCACCTCGGGCACGCCGCTCAGTCCGAACCCGCCGACGGCGAAGGACCGTCCGTCGGTGACGTCCGCCAGGGCCTCCGCGGCCGTGGCCACCTGCTTGTCCACGGTCACCGCCCCAGAACCAGGCG
Organism: Streptomyces chromofuscus; assembly: GCF_015160875.1. Taxonomy (NCBI): domain Bacteria; kingdom Bacillati; phylum Actinomycetota; class Actinomycetes; order Kitasatosporales; family Streptomycetaceae; genus Streptomyces; species Streptomyces chromofuscus. Next base: position 481,638 of record NZ_CP063374.1, read on the forward strand.
CAGGGCGGCGAGCAACGCGTCCCGGGCCTCCGCCGCTGTCCCGGGAGCGGTGCGGCGGCGCCAGGCCACGTAGCCGTCCGGGCGCACCAGCAGCACCCCGTCCTCGGCCATCCCGCTCACCCTGCTCCATTCGCCGTAGGCGTCGCGGGAGTCGTCGTCACCGATGCGCACGCAGGGCAGTGACACGCCGAGCTCGTCGCGGCAGGCGGCCGCCGCCGCGTCCCACACCTCGCCCGAGAGCCCGGTCAGCACGGTGAAGGCGCCCTTGCCGACGACGTCGAGCGTGGAGACCCGCTCGCCCGCGCTGTCCACGAGCCACGCGTGGGGCAGCTTGGCGCCCGGCCGCGTGGTCGGACGGGCCACCAGCTCGGGATCGTTCTCCCAGTGCTCGGCGGGGCAGTCGTCGGCGAGGACCGCGCCGGAGACGTAACGCTGGTTCATCTCGACGCCGTGCGCGTTGAACTCGTAGTTCTTGAGCTGGATCGCGTCCTCCAGCGCCCGGCGCCGCTTGGCGCCCTCGGCGGTGCCGGCCCGCAGTGCCTCGATGCCCTCGGCGATGGCCCGCTCGTCGCTGTCCGCGCCGACGCCGAGCGTCTCGAAGACCGGTCCGAACTGGTCCCGGCTGAGGTTCGCCCGCTCGACGATCTGCCGTCCCACGGGGGCGCGTTCGGCCGAGTAGCTGTCCAGCAGTGCCGGACCCGCCTCACCGCGGATCACCATGGCGAGCTTCCAGGCCAGGTTGTACGCGTCCTGCACCGAGGTGTTGGAGCCGAGCCCGTTGGACGGCGGGTGGCGGTGCACGGCGTCGCCCATGCAGAACACCCGCCCGGACGAGTAGGCCGAGGCGTAGGTGTGGTTGACGGTCCACAGGGAGGTGGACGTGATCTCCACGGGCAGGTCCGGGTCGCCGATGAGATCGCGTACGATCCGGCGCGCCTCCTCCTCGTCGACCGAGGGCGGCGGCTGCTCGATGTCGTAGCCCCATACCAGCAGCCACTCGTTCCATGGCCGGACCATGCGGACCAGGCCCATGCCGATGCCGCCGGTCGCGGCGCCCGGCCGCAGCACCCAGTACAGGACGCTGGGCCGGTGGGCGCAGTACTGGGCGAGGTCGGCCTTGAAGACGATGTTCATGCTGCCGGCCTTGCCCATGCGACCGTCCATGGGGAGGCCGATCTGCTCGGCGACGGTGCTGCGTCCGCCGTCGGCGCCGATCACGTAGCGGGCCCGTACGGTGAACTCGTCGCCGCGGACCCGGTCGCGCAGCAGGGCCGTGACGCCGTCCTCGTCCTGGGTGAGGCTCAGGAACTCGGTGTCGAAGCGGACCTTGGCGCCGCGGGCCGCCGCGTTGGTGGTGAGGATCGGCTCCAGGTAGGTCTGCGGCAGGTCGATCATCTCGCAGGGGCTGGTCGACGCGTACTCGGTCAGGGAGCCGGGTCCCGTGCCCCAGCTGCGGATCCGGCCTATCTCGTCGCCCGTGAGCGAGGTGCACAGCACCGTGTCACCCATGAGGTGGGACGGGCTGCCGTGCGCCAGCGCCTCGGCCTCGACGCCGAGGTCGCGCAGCACCTCCATCGTGCGCTGATTGGTGATGTGCGCTCGGGGGGTGTTGGCGAGCCAGCCGTACTTGGTGACGAGGAGGGTTCGGATGCCGTAGGTGGCCAGCAGCAGGGCGGCCGAGCCCCCGGCGGGGCCGCTGCCGACGACGAGGACGTCGGTGTCGTATCTGTCCGTGCGGGTCATGAGGGCGTTCTCCTGGTCAGTCGGTCAGGGGGGCGATGCGGAAGGAGTGGTTCAGACGGCGCCACTCCCCGTCGACACTCCGGCCGTCCGGGGTGGGACCGGTCTGCGGGGCGAAGTCGACGACGAGCTCGTCCTTCACGCCGAAAACGGTGTCGCTGTCGAGGTACGAGCCGCCGGCCACGAACAGCTGCGTGACGAGCCGGCGGTGGCCGGGCGCGTCGATCATGAAGTGCAGGTGCGGCGCCCGGTACGGGTGGCGGCCGACCGCCGAGAGCATCCGTCCCACGGGGCCGTCCTCCGGGATCGGGTACTCCGAGGGCAGGATCGACCAGAACGTCAGCCGCCCTTCGGCGTCGCTGCGCAGCCGGGCCCGCAGGACGGGCCCCTCCAGCTCCGGCAGCTGAACGTCGTAGAAGCCGTCCTCGTTGGACTGCCACACGTCGACGACGGCGTCCTTGACGGGCGTGCCGGCCGTGTCGGTGATCCGGACGTCCACCCACAGCGGCGTGCCGGGCAGGCCGCCGGAGATGTCGCTGCCGTGGGGGGCCTCGGGCGGTCCCTCCACGTAGAAGGGGCCGAGGACGGCGGACGGTGTGGTGTCCGGGGTGCGGGAGTTGGTCAGCAGGTCCACGGCGCTCGAGACGCCCAGCACGTCCGACAGCAGCACGAACTCCTGCCGGGTCGGGCCGCACAACTGTCCTGTCCGGGTGAGGAAGTCGATCGCGTACTGCCATTCCGCGTCGGTGAGGTCCTGCTCGGCCACGAAGGAGTGCAGGTGCCGTACGAGGGCGGTCAGCAGGGTGCGGACACGGGGGTCGGGCGCGTGCGCGAAGCTCGCCACCACCTGCTCGGTGAGCCGGGCAGTCAAGGAGTCGGCGGTTGCGGGCCCCTGGGGACGGCGGCCGTGCCAGGCGTCGGCCAGCAGGCCCTCGATGCCCTGGGCGGTCAGTTCCCGGGGGTTGGGGTACGGCGTCGCCACGGCCAGCTCGGCCGCCCGGCCCAGCTCCGCCTCGGGCATGCCCAGAGCGCTCAGCGACGTCGGCCCGCCCAGCGTGGCGATCAGGTCGTACACCCCGCTCGGGGCGTCGGGCACGTCCAGCGCCCGGGCGATGCGGCGCATGGCGTCCGGGGCGGCGGGGGCGTTGTAGGCCATCGCGTGCGGCAGGATCACGGTGTGCGTCTCGGCGTGCGGCAGGCCGAAGCTGCCGCCCAGGGTGTGGCAGAGCTTGTGGTGCAGGCCCATGCCCACGGTGGCCAGGCAGGTCCCGGCGAGCCAGGCGGCCTGCAGCAGGTCGGCCCGCGCAACCAGGTCGGAGGGGTCGGCGGCCAGCCGGGGCAGCGCCCGCCCGATGAGGGAGATCGCGTCGAGGGCCCGGCGGTCGGTGACCGGGTCGGCGTCGGCGGAGTACAGCGCCTCCACGGCATGCGCCATGGCGTTCACACCGCTGGTGATCGACATGGGCAGGGGCAGGGACAGCGTGAAGTCGACGTCGTAGACGACCGTCTCCGGCAGGATCGCGGGCGAGGACCGGGTGACCTTGTGTCCGTCCCGTGTCTCCCCGAGCACGGGGGTCACCTCGGATCCGGCGTACGTGGTGGGTACGACCACCTGGGGCAGGTCCGTGCGCACCGCGAGCGCCTTGGACAGGCCGGTGGTCGATCCGCCGCCGACGGACACGAGGCAGTCGGCGTCCGCCTCCCTCAGTACGGCGAGCGCCGCTTCCGTCACCTCGGTCGGCGTGTGCATGGCGGCACCGTCGAACTCCGCCGCCAGCAGCCCGCCCAGGGCGTCCCGGACCCGCGCGGACGCCTCCGCGAGCGGCGGGCTGGACAGCAGCAGCACCCGGCTACCGCCGAGCCGCCGCACCTCCTCGGCGAGGTCGCCGACAGTGCCGGAGCCGAAGAGCACCCGTGCCGGATGGGAAGTGTGCACGAACGTCCGCATGGTCCATCGCCTCCGTGTGTGTGGGCCGCCTGGCGGTTGTGCCTGGCCACCGAGTGTGCGGGTTACGCGCGGGTTAACTCCTGCACGATCGGGGCGTGCCGTTGCACGAAAGGCGCATGAGCGCAGGAGTACGGGGAGGGGCTCATCCGGCGTTCGGCGCGCTGTGTCCGGTCGGCCGGCCGTCGGTCGCGGCGACGATCGCGGCGACGGCGGGGCGGCGGGGCGGCGGGGCGGCGGGGCGGCGGGGCGGCGGGGCGGCGGCGGATGGTCGGTCGCGGCGACGGCGGGGCGACGGCGGATGGTCAGCCAGCCGTCGGTCGCGGCGACGATCGCGGCGACGGCGGGGCGGCGGGGCGGCGGGGCGGCGGATGGTCAGCCGGCCGTCGGTCGCGGTGACGGTGGGGCGGAGGACGGCGCCGGCGACGCGGTCGGCGCCACGTTCGTATACGTGCCGACGCCGGGCAGCACAGGGCGGCGGCTGACGCTCGCCTCGATGCATCAGCCGGCCGCGATCGACCTCATGAGGCCCGCCGTCTCACCCGGACCTGGTCACGCGTCCGTGCCGTCGGCGCCGCCCGGATCGTCGTCCGGCTCTCCGGTCAGCCGGGTCACGAGGCGGTAGGCGACGCCGACGTCGTGGTACTCCTCACCGGGGACGATCCTGTCGGGAAGGTGGGTCCGGTCACTGCGACTGGTCGACTCCCGCTCACCGGTGCCGGAAAAACGCACGGCGGTGCGGGGATCGTCCGTGAAGCGGAGCCGTTCGGCGCGGACCGTGGAACGGAACGAGATGTCCCACACCGCGCTCCTGTCCCCCTCGCCTGAGGTTCAGGGCGGTTCCTCCCGCTCCTCGGCGGCGCGGCGGCGCTTGGGCCGCGGCGGCAGTCTCCCGTCCTCCGCACGCACTCGACGCTCGCGCGTGCCGCCCTCACTCCTCCGGTCGATCCGGTCCCGGTCTCCCTCCGCGGGCTCGCGCGCCGTACTCCCTTCGGCCGACTCGGTGCGGCGTGCGACGCCGCCCCGCTCCTCCGGGAGGTCCGGCGCCGCCTCGGGCGCGTCCGCACGAGCGCGTCCGCTCTCCCTCGCTGTTTCGCCTGCCGCTTCCGTCAGGTCCGCCGCCTTCTCGCCCACGCTTCGGGTGGTGTCGCCGACGTCCCGGCCCACCCTCGCGACGGCCTGGCCCGTCTCGTCGCCGAGGTCCTCCACGGCACGCCCGGCGCCACGACCCACGTCCTGAACGGCCCTTCCGGCTCCCTGGCCCACGTCCTTCGCCACCGAACCGACACCACGGCCCACGTCCTGTACGGCGGTCCCGGCACCCTGGCCGACTTCCTCGACGGCTCTCGCGGCACCCGTGCCCAGCTCGCCAACGGCTTGACCGGCCCCGCCGCCGACGTCCCGCACGGCGGACCCGACCCCCCGCGCCAGCTCGTGCAGGATCTCCGGGTTGCGGTCGAGGGTGGTGAGCACCCGGTTGATGATCGTCGCGACATTGTCGAGACGTACCCTGAGCTGGGCCTGTGCCTCGACGCCCGAGATACCCAGGTGCACGCGCCCGAGCGTGACGTCGGCTCCCACGTTCAGCTTCAGCAGATCCAGCACCTCGGCCTGCAGCGAGACGTGCGCGCGTAGGTCCTCGACGTCCAGGTCGATCTCGTCGACCTTCAGCACGGGAACGTCGAGGAAGACGTCGGGGTCCGCATCCGCCGCCGCCGCACGCGCGCCGGCCGTCTCACGGTCGGGGGCGACGGGGCTCCTGCGGGCGGTGGCCGCATCCTCGTCTGCGTAGCGGTCACGTTCATACCAGTCACGCTCTTCGATGGAGCCCTCGTCGTTCTCGGCGTTGCCGTGCATCGCCGCGCCTCCGCAGGTTGACCGTGTGATGCGTCCATTTTGATCCAGTTTGCTCATCAATGCGCGGTCAGGACGACGAGTTCTGTGATCGTCACACAGGTGACTTGAGTCCGGCGGCCGATGAACCGCGGGGCGTCGCGCGACGGCGGGCGCCGAGCGGGCTCAGTTCGAAGGCCAGCCGTCCCAGCGCGACGAGGGCGCCCTGCCCGAAGACCAGCATCAGCCACGCCCCGTCACGCCAGTACCAGCCCTCGGTCCAGGGCCGGGTGATCGCCAGCGTCACGACCACGTGCGTCAGGGCGATGACGACGCCCGCCCGTCGCCGCCCGGGGCAGACGAGCGGCAGCATGGCCCAGAGCGTGGAGGCGAGAACCAGCCAGGGGGCGGCGAAGGCCAGGCCGAACATGAGGGACCTCCATATCGGTGGACAGTGCCAGTCACCGTCACACCGGCGGGCCCGCGGTGCCAGCCCGGCGGGATATCACCCGGATCACGATGCGGATTCGGACGGGCCCCTCGCGCTGAAGCGCGTGTCAAGGGCGACGGCACCTGGCCCCCCGCGCCCCAACCCCTGCCTCGTCTCCCGTGCCCCTCCCACATCACGGCACAGGCCGCCGCACACGGCCCGGGGTGGGCGCACGGTCCGGCAGCCCTGTACGTCCACCAGCGCCGCGCCCTGCGCCGGCCGCCAAGGGGTCCGGCGCGGGCGCCGGGTGCGTGCTGGTGCGCGGTGTGCAGGGGCGATCGCCGCGCAGGAAACAGGCCGGTGCGCCGGGCTCGCTCGGGACGGCCGCACGCCCGTACCGATTCGTACGGGCGTCACGGTCCGTGGTGGAAGTCCACGCGCCACTCCCGCGGTCCTTCACCACGGGCGCGTTCGTTCGTGCCGTCACTTGGGCTGGGCGGCCTCAGCAGCCGCGTGTCCCGCGCCCCGCAGCACCTCGTCGGCCTTCCCGGCCTCGTGGGTGCGGAGGGACCTCCATTCGGCCGCGTCCTTCTCGTGCCGGGACAGCCAGTCCTGCTGCACGGCGGCGAGACGGCCGTAGGCGCGCTCCAGGTAGCGGGTGCGCTTCTTGCACGTGAGGTCGGCGGCCACCGACGGGTCGTCGGCGAGGTCCGTGTCCCTCGGGAGGTCCTGGGCGAAGTCGCGGGGATTGGACGCCTCGATGCCCGCGTCGGCCATGCACGTGAGCCAGTCGGTGTCGGCGGCGCGGAAGGCGGCGTCGTCGGCCAGGCGTTCCACCGCGTCGCGTTCGCCCTGGTCGAGAACGAGGCGCAGGGTGAGGTCGCGTTGGCGTCCGTCCTCGCCGAGGAGGCGGGTCTGGGCCTCGGCGAGGCAGCCGGTGGCGGGGCGGGTGACGCGGATGACCTTGTTCCGGGCGGAGATCCTGCGTTCCGGGTCGCCGTACAGAGCTCGGTCGAAGGCCTGCCCCCGGTTGCGTTCGACCGGCTGTCGCCCGGGGGCCGCCCCCTCCTCGGCCGACGAGGCCTTCGAGTCCACCGATTCGATGCCGAAGTAGGACTTGGCGGTGCCGGCCGTCTCCGACCCTGCCGGCGCCGGGTCGGGCACCCGTTCGTACGCGAAGCCCTGACGTGCCATGCAGCCGGCGATGAGTGCCTGTTCCGCCCGGTGCACCTGGCGGGCTGTCTCCGTCGACGAGTTGAGCAGCCGGTGCAGCGGGAGCGCGGTGCGCAGGGCGGCCAGGCTGCTCGTGCGCTCGTCCTGCGGGGCGGCGTCGTCGTCCTGCAGGGACCAGCCGATCGTCGCCGCCAACACGACCGGCGCGAGGAGGAACAGGGCGGTTCCGGCCTTTCGGCGCGAACGCCGGCCCGGACTGGGACGCGTACCCGTACGCGGGCCGAGGTCGGGCGGATCGGGAGGGCTGTCGGGTGAACTCGTCGGTGGCATGGCGTCCTTCGGGCTGGCGGTGTCCGTGAGCGGCCGGGTGCCGGGGGAGCGCGGCGGACAGAGCGGGGCGGCAAGGTGGCCTGCCGCCGCCGCTCCGTCGGCCCGGCCTGTCAGTAGCAGCTGATGGTGGTGGTGCCCCGCAGCTGGAGGGAGCTGGCCCGGTTCTGCAGGGCGCTGGGCAGGTAGTCCACGTAGGACCCCGGGTTCACGCAGAACAGGAAGCCGCTGTAACCGGAGTTGTAGTAGTAGTGGCTCTCGTAGCCACCCGTGCTCGAGTTGCTGGCGGACACCGTGTTGTCGTTCACGCTCAGGCCGCCGCCCGACCGGGTGGTGAGCTGGTTGAAGGTGTCGCCCGAGAAGTTGCTGTCGGAGTTGAAGTACGAGTGGCGGGCCGAGTCGTTGATGCCCAGGTAGAAGACGCAGTGGTACCCGGAGGCGCAGTTCGGGCCGGCGGAGGCCGGGGCGGCGGTGGCGAGCAGTCCGGCCGCGGCGGCCATCGCGGCCAGGGCGGCGGGGACGCCGAGCCTTCTGCGTATGCGCATGTCTGTCTCCAGTTCTGTGACGGAAGGGTCGGAGATAACCGGCCTTTGCCTCCCTCTCATGCGTGAAGGGGCGGATCGGCCGGAGCGAGCGGAGCCACTCTGCTGGCTGGGGCCGGAGAAGGGCATGTGCTGGACGCGCATGGTGATTGGCCGACGGCGCACTGTCGTATCGGTGACGTCGGGTCCCACCATGTAGGCGGGGGATTCAAGGGGGGCCTTGTGCGCAGCGTGATCGATCTTGAGGACGTTTCATGCCCTGACCGGACGTCCGCGTGGGAAGAGGTCATCGCCCGCGCAGCACTGCCGATGAGGTGTCGCTTCCTGATCCCGGACGACTGCCGGGGCCGGCTGGTGTCCATGCCGTTGGGCGGGGTGCGACTGGCGCAGGCGAGTTACAGCGCGCTGGTGGCGGAACGGACCCCGCGGCTCATCCGGCGCGACGACCCGGAGGTGTACGAGATCGCCGTGGTCGTCACCGGCGACCAGGGCATCGAGCAGGTACGGGAACGGGCGCTGGTCCGACCCGGTGAGATGGTCGTCCACGATTCCTCGCTGCCGCTCACAGCGCGGGCCGCGGTCACCTCCGGTCTGTCGGGGGCGCTGATACTGCAGATCCCGAAGCAGCTGATCCGTCTTCCCGAGCCGCGGTTGAAGGAGTTGCTGGCAGTGCCGCTGCCGACGACAACGGGGGTCGGGAAGCTGCTGGTGGGGCTGTTGCGGGGCATCGCGGAGGAGTACACCGAACTGTCCCCGCACGACCTGGTCCGGGCAGGCCAGGGTGTCATGGACCTGACAGTGGCCGTCCTGGGGCACTTCACCGACCGGGACGCGCTGCTGCCACCCGATTCACGGCAGCGCGTCCTGTACCTCAAGTGCGCGGCGTTCGTGGAGCGGCATCTCGGGCATCCGGAACTCTCCCCCGGCGTCGTCGCCCGGGCGCACGGCATCTCGCCGCGCTATCTGCAACTGGTCTTCCGGGACCAGGGCACGACCCCGTCGTCGTTCATCCGCGAACGCCGCCTCGCGCACTGCCGCCGCGACCTGGCCGACCCCGCACTCCACACGGTCCCGGTGCATGCGATCGGCGCGGTGGGGGTTTCCCCGGGCGTCCGAGTTCAGCCGGGCGTTCCGAAAGAGGGTAGGGGTGTCGCCCGGCGCGTACCGGCTGTTGATCGGGAGCGGTGATGCGGCAGAGGGGAACAGACTGCGGCCGACTCCCCTGGGCAGTGGCACCGCCCCGGTGACGCCTCGCCCACCACGTGCCGCGCGGTCGGTCGCCGCGGCTGGTCCCCTGGCGCTGCCGAGCACGTACCTCGGCCCGACTCCATCCCCTGGGACATGCTAGTGCCGCGGCAGGCAACGTTTGCCCGGCAAGGAGCGGCGTCCGGTGCGTGCTCTCGACGTGCCGGCCGGAAGCCCTCGTACTGGATGTACTTGGGCTTCCGGCCGGTGCGGCGAGCGGGCGTGCCGGGCGTCGGGACGGGGTCAACGTTGCCTGTCGCGGCACTAGGCGAGCACCCATGGGGGTGGGTGTCCGGGACCGGCCGGGCACGTGAAGACGTGCAGGTCGTGGTCCCGGCCGAAGCGGAGCCGCGTGGGCTGGGCAATGGACGGACCGCCCCGGATCGAGGCCGTCCCGGACCGGGACGGATCGCGGTCCTCCAGGGGCACCCAGCTGTGCGGGCGGGCGTCCATCTCGTCGCCCCCCGCGGTCAGCAGCAGCCGCATCGGGGCTGCGCAGGACGCGCAGTCGATGCTCCTCGGGCCCGTCGGCGCCCAGCTGGGGAAGCCGGCGACCCGCCGGCCGGGCGGAATCGACAGGTCGCCCTGACAGCTGAGGGCGTCGGGGCCGTGTTCCGGCGTCTGGGCGTCGTCCCAGGCGGTCAGCGGCGTCGGGTCGGGTGAGCGCTCCGACGTGGCCGCCCCACCCCGGTCCAGCAGCCGTCGTACCACCGTCGCCACCGCCCGCACCGCCTCCGGATCGGTGCGCGGCGTGTGCCGGGCGGGCAGCTCCAGCAGGCCCCAGCCCCACTCCGCCGCCTCGTCGATCACCGGTCGGGCGCGGAGCCGTCCGACGGGACGCCGGAACCGAGCCGCCGGTCACCGTGCCCGGTGCCGCGGACGCAGCGCTCGACATGGCGCCCGCACCGATTCGACCCATTCGCCTCGGGCCGCTCCACGCTGCCGGCACGTCGTGGCCGGTGTCGCATGCCTCAGCGCTGCCCGCGTCCCTCCACGGCCCATGCCGCACGCGGCACCTCACGTGCGGCCCAGTCCGCGAATCCCGTGGCCGCGCGGCCCAGGACCTGCTGGACGCCGTCGGAGACATACGCGTCGGCTCCGGTGCGGATCGCCTCCAGCATCGCCATCCGCCACCGCACGTACCCCTCCGGTGTGCCGGCCGCCCGCAGGCCGGCCTCGTGGTCTGCCGGGTCCTCGTGCGCGAAGCGGACCGTGGTCCCGGAAGCCTCGGAAAGGGTCTTCGCGGCCTCTTCGAAGGTCAGCGCGGCAGGGCCGGAAAGGGAGATCCGCTCGCCGATGAACGTCCGCTCGACGAGGACCTTCGCGGCGGTCTCGGCGACGTCCCGCACGTCGACGAACGGCTCGGCCCCCGCGCCCACGGGCTGCCTGATCAGCCCGTCGACGGGCACGAACATCGCCTCGGTGAAGTTCTGCGCGAAGTGGCTGGGACGCAGCACCGTCCACGGGACCGGGCCCGCCGCAAGAGCCCGCTCGGCGAGATACACCGCACCGCCCGGAAGGAACTCCACCGCGCGCGCCGAGAGCAGCACGGCGTGCTGCACGCCCTCCCCTTCCGCGACCTCCAGGAGGGAGGTCAGCGGGCCGCTCCAGTCCCGCGCGGAGCCGGGGCCGACGATGAAGACCCCGTCCGCTCCCGCGAGCACCGGCTGCCAGGTGGACGTATCGTGCCAGTCGAAGCGGGCCGGTGACTTCCGGCTGGCCGCCACCGCGTGATGACCTTGATCTTCCAGCACCTCGCCGAGACGCCGCCCGACTTTTCCGCTTCCGCCAAGAACAACAAAATTCGCCATGCCGTCGACGTTACGGAGCTGCCCAACGATGATGGATGGGCGATCAGCCAGAAAACATTCGCGTTCGTCTAGGCTGGCGAAGTGGACGTGCTCAGCTATCAGCTCACCCGTGCACGGGCACGTGGCGCCGTGTTCTCCGCCCTGCGCCGCGTCGCGCCCTGGGGGCTGGCATTCACCGGGCGGCGGCCCCTGACCGCGCACATCCTCCTCGACGGAGCGGGGTGGCTCACCCCGAGCCAGGAGGAGCCGGTCCGGCTCGCCGCCGGCGACGTCGTCCTCGCCACCGCCGGAGACCCGTACGAGATCGTGAGTGAGGTCGGCGCGGACATCGAGACGATCACTGACGCCCGCCGCCGCGGCAGCGACCACGGGCCGGGACAGGCGTCCCACATCGTGTGCGGCGCGTACGTGGTCGAGGGAAGCGTCGGAAAGAGTCTGCTGGAATCACTGCCCCGATTCGCCCGCATACCGGCGCACGCGCAGAACCCGCGGCATCGTGACGCGATCAGCCTGCTGGCCGCGGAGGCGGAAGGAACGGGGTCCGGGCAACAGGTACTGCTCGACCGGCTGCTGGACCTCAACCTGGTCTACGCGCTGCGCACCTGGTGGCAGCAGGAGCACCAGCGGGCGCCCGGCTGGTACCGGGCACTGACCGACCCCCGACTCGCGCGGGTGATCCAGGCGATCCACGCACACCCCGAACGGACATGGAGGGTGGAAAGCATGGCCCGCACCGCGGAGATGTCCCGTGCCGGCTTCTCCGCCACCTTCAAGGAGATCATCGGGCAGAGCCCCGGCAGCTACCTGACCCAACTGCGGATGGGACACGCCGAGGACGCGCTCCTGCGCACCGACGCGACCCTGGCCGCCATCGCGGCCGACGTCGGCTACACCAACGAGTTCGCGTTCGCCACCGCCTTCCGCCGCGCGCACGGCCTCCCACCCGGCCAGTGGCGCGCCACCCACCGGCCCACCCTGCAACGGGAAGCCACCACTACTGCCGCACAGCGTGACGCAGTTCACCGCTCGGACACCCTCTGACCGCAGGGATTGCCACCCCAGGCACAAGACACCTGATGCCCAAAAGACGCTCAGTGGTTCACCGTGCGCCAGTGATTGACATGAGCATATTCATACGTCCAGAATCAGCCAACTTCGCTCACTCACAGGAAAGATCCGTTCGAGAGGATGATGCATTGCACCTCAAGGGGCACCGCATAAGTCTCTGTTCCGCGATCACCACCGCAGTCCTCGCCGCCTCCGCGGTGGCGGTCACCACCGAGCCCGCGCAGGCCGACGCCATCTGCCACACCACGTGGGAGATCGCCTACAGGGACGTCGGCACCTACTACCCGGTCACGCTGCACGGGACCACGGTCTACCTGCAGAGCGGCAGCCCGAACGGATCCGCCCGCGCCAAGGCCAGTCTGAGGGCCGGCGACATCCTCACCCTCGACCGCTCCAAGTACCAGACCACCCGCAAGTGGTCGACGACCACCCAGGTCATGAACGAGCTGAACGGGTACGACTACTGCGGCATCACCGCGAGCACGAGCGGAACGCACTACACCCAGCAGATCGAGGGTTACCAGAACGCGATCCGTGTCTGCCTGCGCCGCAGCGGCGCTCTGCAGTGCAGCAACATGTGGTACGCCGACCAGGACGGTTGACGACCGCCTCGGGCGCAGACCCGGAGTCCCTTCCGGGTCCGCGCCCAATCCCAGCGCTGCCACACAGGCCGGACAGTACCGCGCGAAGCCTCAGTCGACCGCGAATCCGGATCCCGTGCAATTGACAGGTGCATGTTCATTGCCTAGGTTCCTCTCCGGTCGCGGCGTCGCTCAGGCCCGCACCCCCGGGAGGATGAACATGGTCGCACCGTTCGTCACTCACCGCGCCCTCGACGGCGCGACGTATCGCATGGAGGGCGATCTCGACCTCCATGCACCCTGCACCTCCGCCGTCGAGGTGGTGGTCGGCGGGCGGCTGGTCGAGTTCACCGCGGGGCCTGCCAGTCTGGGAACCGATGTCGCCGCTTCCCTCGGCATCGACGCACCGGACTCCGAACTCACCTTCCAAAAGGGCACGCTGCGCATCCACCACTCGGTCGAACGCGAACCACGCTCAGGGCTCGTGGAGCGGCCGTCGCTCGTCGTGTGGCGCGGGGAGCGCCACGCGCTCGTGACCCGGCTCTACGGCATGACCGAGGCCGAGGTGCTCGGGCTCCTCCGGTCGGTGCGTATCGCCGAGACCGAGTACGGAGTCACCCTCCAGCCCGATCCGTCGACGGGCAGCGCCTTCGCACGGCCCGCGACGGTGATCAAGGAGGTACCCGGCCTCGGGCTGCTGGAGCTGTCCCGGCGGACCAAGGAGCACACCGCCCAGCTTCCTCCCTGGAAGGGCGTGTCGGTCGCGTCCGGTGAGCTGTTCCGCGACACGCTCTTCGACGGCAGCCCGTTCTTCGTGCTCTCCTCCCCCGAAATCTGGGCGACGCTGGTGCCGTTGGCGTCGACATCCGTCGAGCGGGTGCCCGAGCTCGTCGGGCGGCTCGCGCTGCGGCGCACCGGGTGAGCGGCCGGTGACCGACTTCTACGGCGGGCTGACCGCCGCGATCGTGACGCTGGTCCTGCTCTGGGGAGCGGGCGCCCATGCCGCCCGTCCGGCCGCCCTGGGCGAGGCGCTGCGGGAACACGGGGTGCTGAGCTCGCGGCTCCTGCGGTGCGCGGCCGTCGCCCTGCCGGTCGCCGAGGGCGCCCTGGGGGCGGCCGGTGCCGGCGCGCTGCTGGCGGGGCACCAGCGGGGGCTGCAAGCCGTACTCGCCGCCGCGGCCCTTCTCTTCGCCCTCTACGCCGGCTACACGCGGCACGTCCTCGCCCTCGGCCATGGGGGTCCCTGCGGCTGTTCGCACAGGGATGTTCCGCTGAGCCGCTGGGTGACCCGGCGGGCCGCGGTTCTCGCCTGCCTCGCACTGACCGGTGCGATCCTCGCCGCCTCCGGACCGGTGGAGCTCTCGGCGACGGAGCTGACCACGCTCCTGCTCGCAGCCCCGGCCTGCACCGTCCTGCTGTGGGTCCTCCCCGCCGCCATGCACGAGCCGACCGCAGCCACCGTTCACCGTCCGCCCACGGCAACGCATCACCATCCGAGCACGGCAACCGCTCACCACCCGACCACGGCGACCGCTCACCGGCCGTCCGAAGCCACCGCCCACCATCCGCCCACGGCACCCGCCCACCAACTGCTCACCCCCCCCCACCAGCCCACCGCACCCCCCGCCCACCAGACCCCCGAAGGAGTACCGACGCGATGGACTTCACCACCAGCGCCGTGATCGTCTCGTGGGCGGCGATCGCGCTGCTCGCGCTGGTCGTCTCGGGACTGGTCAGGCAGGTGCACCAGTTGTCGCGCGCGCAGCCGCACCAGCCGGGGCGCGTGGGCATCGCGTCCGGCGCGTCGGCGCCCGGGCTCGACGCACCCGGGCTCGACGGCATCGTCTCGGCGGACCGCACCACGCTGCTGCTGTTCCTCTCCGCCGACTGCGGCACCTGCGTCCAGGTGCTCGCCGAGGCCGGCGCCTGGACCGCCCGCCAGGGCGGTGACGTCGCCCCGCGGGTGGTCGGGCTCTACGCGGGCCCCGCACCGCGGTCCGGCGAGGGCGCCGTCCCGGTGCTGGGGGACCGTGCCGAGCTGTTCACGGCGTACGACATCCCCGCCACCCCCTACGCGGTGGCCGTCGACGTCGGAGGCCGGATCGCGCGTTCGGAGCCGCTCGGCTCGCCCACCGCACTGCTGCGGTTGCTCGACGACCTTCACCCCGCGACGCCGAGGAGCCTGCCATGACATCGCTGGACGACGTGCCCACGCTGCGCCGGTCGGGAACCGGCGGGCGCTCCCGGACCAGGCGCGCGGTCCTGCCGTCCTTCGCGCCACGCAGGCGTACGGTGCTGCAGGCGGCGACCGCCGTGGGCTTCGCCGCGCTGGGGGTGTTCCCCGCCGCCCGGAAGGCGTACGCAGACGGCTACGACATCTGGACCGGTGCGTGCCCGAGTTACGCCGCGGACCACAACTGCTCCCCGGGCTGCGGGCCGAGCACCGTGTACGCCGACGCCTGCGTGACGTCGGGGACGAACACCGGCTTCCACCGCTCGGACGGTGTCACCTGGACGCTGCGGCCCAACCAGTGTTACGCCGGTACCTACGACGGCTGGCTCTGGGCCTACAGCTCGGCCTGCGGCACGTGCGGCTGCGGCATCGAGCGGCGCTGCCACGACGGGTACCGCAACACCGGCTCGGGCTGGGTGAAGTCCATCTGCCGCTGGACCACCTCGTGCGGCTGCCCCGGCTCCGTCACCTGGCCGACCACGAGCCGCGGAGCCACCGGGCCCGACGTCCACACCGTGCAGCACCTGCTCACCTTCCACGGCCATCCGACGGACGTCGACGGCATCTTCGGGCCGGACACCGAGGCGAAGGTGGAGGAGTTCCAGTCGGCCAACGGACTGAGCCCCACGGGCAGCGTCGGCCCGGCCACCTGGCCCGTCCTGGTCGTCACCGTGCGGCAGGGAGACGTCAACGACGCCGTCCGGGGCGCCCAGCGACAGCTCAACAAGCACGGCTACGCGCTCAACGTGGACGGCAACTTCGGCACGCTGACACGGCAGGCCGTCATCGCGTTCCAGACCCGGAACGGCCTGACCGCCGACGGCGTGGTCGGCCAGAACACCTGGCGCACACTGACCGGGACGGTGTAGGTGAGCGGCCCCGGCCGTCCCGTGGCCCGGCCGGGCGGCGTCCGGACTGCCGTACGGATGCGGCTCACCGATCCGGCCCTGCCCGTGGTGGCCCTGGGGGCTGCGGCCGTCGCCGCCGCCCTGCACGCCCCCGTACTGACCTGGGCGATCACCGGAGGTCTGGCCGGCTACTCGCTCTCGGGCTCCGTTTGAACGCGCAACAGCGCGTTCGCGCTGGCCTCGCCAGGTTGGCGAGCGACGTACAGACAGGCAGTGGTCCTCGGCGTGTTCACCGTCGGCCTGCTCGTCGGCGGGGCGCTGACGGCCGCGGTGCTGTGGCTCCTGTCCGGTCTCTTCACTCCGGTTCCGGCCGGCGGGCGGCAAGGGCTGATCGTGGCCGCCGCGCTGCTCGCCGCGCTGCGCGACGCGGGCAAGCTGTCACTGAGGCTGCCGCAGAACGCCCGGCAGATACCGCAGGACGTGCTGCGCCGCCATCTGGCGCGTGGGGCGCTGCAGTTCGGTTTCGAGCTCGGCACGGGGGTGCGTACCTACGTCTCGGCGAGCGCGCCGTACGCGATGGCGGTCGCCGTGCTGCTGTCGGGAGGCTCCTGGGCGCCCGCCCTCGCCGCCGGCCTCGGCTTCGGCGCGGGCCGGGCTCTCACTCCGTCGCTGCGCAGGCTCTCGGGCGACGGGGAGCGCTGGGACGACCTGCTCGCACGGCGGCTGAGCGGGATGACCGTCGTGTGTTCCGCGCTGATCGGCGCTGCCGCCTGCGCGGTACTCCAGTAGTCCCGCGGCCGACGGCGTCACGAGCGCTGGAGCTGCCACGGACCGGAGGGACGACACCTGCCACCCACCGGATGGCACAACAGCTGTTGCCTGCTCGCAGGTTGTGCCGGTGGTCTGGTCCTGTGGCAGCTGGTGACGGAGTGGACACGCCACGGTTGCGGCGTCAAACTCTGCTCAACCCCCTTGCGGGTCGCCAGGATTCGAGGACGGAGACACGATGCAACGACGTACGGTCCGACTGCTCCTCTCATTTGTCATGCTCATGGCTGCCACATTGGGCGGCGTGTTGGCCACGGCCGGCCCGGCCCAGGCCGACGAGTGCTACACCTGGAACCGCACCCTGTCCGAGGGCATGTCGGGCTCCGACGTCACCCAGCTGCAGATCCGGGTGGCCGGGCACGTCGACTACGGCGAGATCCTCTCCATCGACGGCAACTTCGGCCCGCGGACCAAGGCCGCGGTCACCAAGTTCCAGCAGGCGTACGGGCTGTCGGCGGACGGCGTCGCGGGCAGCCAGACGTTCAGCAAGATCTACGCGCTCCAGGACCCGGACTGCACGCCCATCCACTTCACCTACGCCGAGCTGAACAAGTGCAACTCCGACTGGTCCGGTGGTGCGGTCAGCGCGGCGACGGCCAAGTCCAACGCCCTGCGCACCATGTGGAAGCTGGAGGCCATGCGGCGCATCATGGGCGACGTGCCGATCGTCGTGTCCAGCGGCTTCCGCTCGTACTCCTGCAACAGCGCGGTGGGCGGCGCCTCGAACAGCCGGCACCTGTACGGCGACGCCGCCGATCTCGTCGGCAGCCCGTCGTTCTGCCAGCTCGCGCAACGGGCCCGCTACCACGGCTTCGGCGGCATCTTCGGCCCCGGCTACCCCGGCCACGACGACCACACCCACGTGGACGGACGCACCAGCCGCTCCTGGTCCGCACCCAGCTGCGGCATCTGACCAGCGCACTCCCACCCGCACCGCGCGTCCCGGCACGAAGCGATCCACCGTGCCGGGACGTTGCTCGCCCGGCACGGAGCAGACGCGTCGTGCCGCTCCCCCTCGCTCTCCCCCGCACCGAGTAGGAGTGCCCTGATGTCGTCCCGCAACCGCCGGCGCGTCCGCGCCGGAACGGCCTTACTCGCGGTGCTCGCCGGTATCGGCGCGTTGGCCGCCCCCGCGACCGCCCAGGCGGATTCCCCACCCGAGAACCGGCGGACCGTCACCTACCACGGCTACAGCGTCGACGTGCCCACCGACTGGCAGGTGGTCGATCTGGCCGAGAACCCGCGCGCCTGCCTCCGCCTCGACAGACCCGCCGTCTACCTGGGTCGGCCCGCCGACCAGAACGACTGCCCCGCACGGGTCGTCGGCCGTACGGCGGGCATCGTCGTCGAGCCCATCACCGCCCGCTCCGCCGGGCAGGCGACGGCGGCGACGGCGCGGGCACCGCGCGGCAAGGCCACCGCCCCGTCCGCCGCGTCCCGCAGCGACACCATCCAGATCGCGGTCGAGGACGCCGGGGTCCTGGTCACCGCCGCCCACACCCCGGCCACCGAGAGCCTGGTGCGCGAGGTTCTCGCCTCGGCCGAGCTCACCGCCGGCGCCGAGCGCACCGAGCTGCCCGACTCCGGACAACGCTCCGACGCCGCGCCGCTGGCCGCGGCCGGGCCGCAACCGGGCTCCTACCTGGGCAAGGGCTTCGACGCCTGCACCGCGCCCTCGCAAGCCGCCATGAACGCCTGGCAGTCCAGCTCGCCGTACAGCGCCGTCGGCGTCTACATCAGCGGTTCCTTCCGCGGCTGCGCCCAGCCGAATCTGACCGCGACCTGGGTGACCAACCAGACCAACAACGGCTGGCGCCTGATCCCCATCGACGTCGGCCGTCAGGCGCCGTGCACCAGCTACTCGCTGAAAATGTCCACCGACCCGGCCACGGCCAAGTCCCAGGGTGTCACCGCGGCCGCCGGCGCCGTCAGCGCCGCGTCGAGCCTCGGCATCCCGCCGGGCAGCGCGATCTACAGCGATATCGAGGCGTACACCTCGACCACTTCCTGCAAAGCGGCCGTGCTGTCGTACCTGTCCGGCTGGACCGAGCGGCTGCACAGCAGCGGCTACCTGTCGGGCTTCTACTCCAGCGCCGCCTCCGGCATCAGGGACGCCGCCAGCGAGTACAACAACACCGCCTACACGCGCGTCGACCACATCTTCTACGCCTGGTGGAACGGCGCCGCCGACACCAACACCGGTACCTACGTGCCGTCCACGTACTGGTCCAACCACCAGCGCATCCACCAGTACGTCGGCGAGGTCACCGAGTCCTACGGCGGCTACTCGATCAACATCGACCGCGACTACCTCGACGTGGGCACCGGCACCCCGCCGCCGCCCGGCTGCACCGGCGTGAACCTCAACTTCACCGCGTACACCACCGTCCAGAGCGGCTCGACCGGTGACCTGGTCAAGGCCGCCCAGTGCCTGTTGCAGGCCGCCGGCTACGACCCGGGCACACCGGACGGGATCTTCGGCCCCGACACCGCCACCGCCACCAGGAACTTCCAGTCCAGCAGGGGGCTCTCGGCGGACGGCGTGGTCGGCCCGAGGACCTGGACCGCGCTGCTGTCCCGGGGAACCACCCCGACCCTCCAGAACGGCTCGACGGGAGAGGCCGTCACCCGTCTGCAGCGCTCCCTGACCGCCGCGCTCGGCCGGACCGTCGCCATCGACGGCATCTTCGGCTCGGGCACCACCCAGGCCGTACGCGACTACCAGTCCTCGCGCGGGCTGGGCGTCGACGGCATCGTCGGCCCCGCCACCTGGGGCGCCCTCCAGTCAGGAAAGTGAGGAAGGGCTCATGAGACAACTCTGGCGCGTCATCGCGCTGTTCGCCGCGGTGGCCGGTCTGCTCCTCGGAGCGGGCATCCCCGCGCAGGCCTTCTCCCAGGCCGCGTTCCCGCTGACGAGCAACGGCAACCGGGGCACCGACGTCGTCGCGCTGCAGCACCTGCTCGCCGCACACGGCCGCACCGTGGCCGTGGACGGCGTCTTCGGCTCCGGCACGCACAGCGCCGTCGTCGGCTTCCAGCAGTCCAAGGGTCTGACCGCGGACGGCATCGTCGGCCCCGCCACCTGGGGCGCGCTCGCCATCACCGTGCGCCAGGGTGACAACGGGCCCGCCGTGAAGGCCGTCCAGGCGCTGCTCAACGCGAAGCGGGGCGCCGGCCTCTCGGTGGACGGAGCCTTCGGACCCGCCACGTACACGGCGGTCCGCACCTTCCAGTCGCACGCCGGGATCGGCGTGGACGGCATCGTCGGACCGACCACGTGGAAGAACCTGCTGTGGCACTTCGAGAACATCGACTTCGGCCCGGGCACGATGTGCGCGCAGAGCCCCGACGGCAACGCGAACGCCCACTGGGCGACAGCGGGCGCCGTCGGGCAGCTCGAAGCCGCCGCCGCCACCTTCGCCGGCACGGGCAACGGCAGACTGCCGGTCGGCGACGCGAGCTTCGAGCACGGTGGGGACATACCCGGCCACGCCAGCCATGAGGTCGGGCTGGACATCGACGTGTGGCCGATCCGCACCGACTCGGCGCAGTGCACCGCCGGACGCATCACCTGGCAGTCGTCGACGTACGACCGCGCGGCCACCCGCCGGCTCGTGCAGGAGATCCGGGCGAAGGCCCCCGGCCATGTCGAGTTGATCTTCTTCAACGACCCGCAGCTGATCTCGGAAGGCCTGACCACGAGCTACCCGAACCACGACAATCACCTGCACATCCGCTACCGCTAGGCACCCGTGCGCGGGCCCGTCGCCTCCACGCACGGGCCCGCGGACGTACGGCCCCGCAACCGACCGCGGCGCTCCCCGCATCACGAGCGCCGCGCCGGCCGCGTGACGAGTAGGGCTACTGCCGGACCACGGCGGGCATCATGTCGACGTGGCTGCTCCCCACTCTCCGCCGCTCGCCGTCGACGACCGCGGCAATGCCCTGGTCTCCTTCGTCCCGGGAGCGGAGGACGAGCCGCCCGGTGACGCGCCCCTGCCCTTAGCACTGATGGCCCTGTGGCACCGCGACCGCGTCCTGATGACCTTCAACCGGTTCCGACAGGCCTGGGAACTGCCAGGCGGTCTGATCGACCCGGGTGAGACGCCTCGCCGAGCGGCCGCGCGGGAGTTGCTGGAGGAGACCGGACACGTGTCCGGAGGGCGGATCCGCTTCGTCGGCTTCGCCCGCTTCACTCTGGCGCCCGACCAGCGGGCCGAGTACGGCGCGCTGTTCACGGGGCAGGGCGCCGACGTGTCGCAGTCGTTCCAGCCCAACGACGAGATCGCGGCCGTCCGGTGGTGGGACCTCCGGGCGTCCTTGCCGGGGGCGCTCCAGCCGCTGGACGCCCACCTCGCGGAGCTCAGCCGCAGCGCGCCGCCGAGCACGTGAAGCCCGCTCCCCGGTCGTGGCGGGCACCACCGCGCGTCAAGGCGCACGGCGACGGCGCCCTGAGGGAGCCGCTCGTGCGACCCGCAGCTCCGTGAGGTACCGCTTGGTGACCCGGCCTCCGTACCGTCTGTCGATCAGCCCGGCGATGCACTCCAGCAGTCCGTCCCTGGCCTCCGGCGGCAGCGCCCGATGGCCGGAGTAGGTCCGCAGCACCTCCAGGTACTCCGCCGTGCTGTACGTCAGATCCCACGCGTAGCGCCGGAAGACGACGGGACCGAACCGGCCGCTGCGTGCGACCTCATCCGCGTGGTCCGAGGTGTCGACGTCCTGCGGGGAGGGAAGCCGCAGCCCCGGTGGGGTGGCCGGATCGAAACGCTCGTAACACTCCTGAACCTCGACGAAGAACTCCGCGCTGCCGCCCGCCACATGCTGCGTGGCGACCACGGCGAGGGCGCCACCGGGCCGCAGCGCGTCAGCGGCCTTCGTCATCCGCACCGCCGGGTCGATCCAGTGAAACGCCGTCGCCGAGACGACCGCGTCGAACGGCTCCTGCGGCAGGGGCCAGGTCTCGAAGTCCGCCGTCACGATCTCCACCGCCGCGAACCCGGCCAGGTTGCGGCGCGCGACGGCGGCCATGTCCGCGCCCAGTTCGACGGCGGTGATCCGGCAGCCGCGCTCGGCGAGCGGCAAGGTCGCCTGGCCGGTGCCCGGCCCCACCTCGAGGACATGACAGCCGGGTTCGATGCCCGCCACCTCGGTGAGGTCGTCGAACAACTCCGGCGGATACCCGGGCCTGGCCCGGTCGTACAGCTCGGCGTCCTCGTCGAAGGTCCGACTCAACCGCACACGACGCGTTTCGTCGGGGGTGTCGTCGCGCATGACAGCACCCTAGTGCCGCGGCAGGCATTCACCCCGTCGCGACGACCGGCACGCCCTCTCGCCGCACCGGCCGGGCCGCACCTGGTCACCGGTCCACGTCCTGCACGAGGGCGGCGGCGGCCGCCCCGAACCGCAGGACCGCGTCGACTACGTCCTCCACCGCGGTCTGCGGGTTCTCGACGCGCGGACGTACGTGGCCGGTACCCCGCGGGCCGGCCGGCGACGACTGGCCGTCCGACCACGCAGCGGTCATCACGACGTTCGCCATGCCCGACGCGCAGTGAACGGCGCGACCGGGCACCCGGGTTCACATGCGCAGAGCGCGCCGTGTCATGCGGCCGGGCCGGACAAGCGGACCTCGTCCGCGGCGGTACGGCCCCGACGGGCCCGTCCTGTCACCGACAGGGCGCCCGGCCCGAAGAAGACCAGCAGCAGGAAGCCCCAGCAGAACAGCGCGGGCGACAGACCACCGTTCTGCAGAGGGAACAGCCCGTCCTTCTGGTGCTCGGTGAAGTAGGCGAACGCCATGATCCCCGAGCTGACGAAGGCGGCGCTGCGCGTGCCCACCCCGAACAGGACAAGAACACCGCACACCAACTCGATCACCCCGGCGTACCAGAACGGCCAGTCACCCACCGGGCTCGCCTCGCGGCCCAGCACACCGAAGACGGTGGCGGCGCCCTCACTGGTGAACAGCAGGCCAAGGACGATCCGATACGCGCCGAGTACGAGGGGCTGGTAGCCGGTCAGTCGGTCGTTCATTCTTGCGGTGCTCATGGGTGAGTACTCCTCGAACCAGTACGTGCGTCGCCGAGCGACGCAGGCGGGGCGGGACCAGCCCCTCCCCCACTGACTACGTCCGCGCCGGCCGGTTGACTCACCGCGACACCCGGCCGGCCGACGTGGTGGGCGACGGAAGCGACGTCCGACGCGTCGTCAGGTGGCGAGCGGGGCCGTCATGGGCTCCGGGTCGTTCCCGAGATCGGGACCCGGAGCGCCGTCCGGCTCCCGCGGCGGCTCGGTCAACTGCTCGCGCACGTAGTTCCAGACGACGGCGATCAGTGCGGCGGCCGGAACGGCGAGCAAGCTGCCCACGATGCCCGCCAGGCTGCCTCCCAGGGTCACCGCCAGCAGGACGACCGCCGCGTGCAGGCCGAGTCCCCGGCTCTGGATCATGGGCTGGAAGACGTTGCCCTCCAACTGCTGGACGACGACGATGATCGCCAGCACGATCAAGGCGTCCATCAGCCCGTTCGACACCAGGGCGATGAGCACGGCGACGAATCCCGCGAACAGGGCGCCGATGATCGGCACGAACGCGCACACGAAGGTGAGCACGGCCAGCGGGAGGACCAGCGGAACGTCCAGGACCCAGAGTCCGATGCCGATGAGGACGGCGTCCAGCAGACCGACCGCCGCCTGGGAGCGCACGAAGGCCCCGAGGGTGTCCCAGCCGCGCTCGGCCACGGCAGGCACGTCGGTCGCGAGGCGACCGGGCAGCTGACGAGCGAGCCACGGCAGGAAGCGCGGTCCGTCCTTGAGGAAGAAGAACATCAGGAAGAGGGCGAGGACGGCCGTCACCACTCCGTTGACGACGGTGCCCACACCGGTGGCGAGGGTGGTGAGCATGCTGCCGACGCTGTTCTGGAGACGGTCGGTCGCGGTGTCCAGGGCGCTGGTGATCTGGTCGTCACCGATGTTCAGCGGCGGACCCGCGGCCCACTCCCGTACCCGCTGTATGCCTTCCACCACTCCGTCCGTCAGCTCGCCGGACTGCGAGGCCACGGGGACGGCGATGAGCGCCACGGCGCCGGCGGCGACCATGAGGAACAGCACGGTCACCGCCGACGCGGCGAGTGCGGGCGGCCATGAGTGACGGCGCAGGAACCGGGCGAAGGGCCAGGTCAGTGTGGTGAGCAGCAAGCCGATGACCAGGGGCCAGACGATCGGCCACATCCGGCCGAGAAGCCAGAGCACCACCGCGGTCCCCACGAGGACCAGCAGCAGCTCCGCCGATATGCGCGCCGACGCACGGAGTGCGGCACGGGTTCTCGCAGGGCTCAAAGAGGCAGACATGCGATCACCCTATGCGCCGACACGCTCCGGCCGTCTGCGCGGCCCGCCAGACGTCTGGCCCGGAATCAATCCGTCCGTGCCGACGGGCCGACAGCCCGACAAGCCCGTTGGCGAAGCCAGTTGGCGGGTGGGACCGGAACCCGTCCCCGCCCTGCACTGCGCGCGGGTTCCGGCGAAGCCCCGGGTACCGGACCGGTGCGCTGATGAGCCGTCAGTCGGTGCGGCGACGGGCACATCAGCCGGCAGAACCCGCCCGACGGGCAGAACCGCGCCTGCCGTTCGCGGAGGTGCCACCGGACGCTGTCGCACCGGTCGCGGCCCGGCGGCCCGAGCCCTTGCTCCCCGTCCTGGTGGCGGCAGCGGAGGTGCCACCGGACGCCGTCGACCCGCTCGCGGCACGCCGGCCCGAGCCCTTGCTCCCCGTCCTGGTGGCGGCAGTCGTCGCCGCTTTGGCCTCACCGCCGTTCTGGCGTCGCCGGCCGGACCGCCTGCCGGGCTTGGCACCGTCATTCCGGTCCGCGCGGGACGCCGTAGGTGTCACCTGCTGGGGCACCTCGATGGTGACGGCCACGCCGGACGGCTCACGCGCGCCGGTGAGGGTGGCCAGTTCCTCGTCGCTCGACCGGGCCGCCCGAGGACGGATGCCCGCGTCCGACATGAGCCGGGTGACGTCCCGCTTCTGCTCGGGCAGGACCAGCGTGACCACGCTGCCGGAGCCGCCGGCGCGTGCCGTGCGGCCGCCCCGGTGGAGGTAGTCCTTGTGGTCGGTGGGGGGATCGACGTTCACGACGAGGTCGAGATCGTCGATGTGAATGCCGCGCGCCGCGACGTTCGTCGCCACCAGGGCGGTGACCTGACCGTTCTTGAACTGCTCCAGGGTGCGCGTCCGTTGCGGCTGGGAGCGGCCCCCGTGCAGTGCCGCCGCGCGGACACCCACGGCCAGGAGCCGCTTCGCGAGCCGGTCCGCGGACCTCTTGGTGTCCAGGAAGAGGATGACCCGGCCGTCCCGCGCCGCGATGCGCGTGGTGACGGCCTTCTTCTGGGTCTCGTCCTGAACGTGGAGCACGTGATGCTCCATGGTGGTCACCGCTCCCGCGGACGGGTCCACGGAGTGCACCACGGGATCGGTCAGGAACCGCTGCACCAGGCGGTCGATGTTGCGGTCCAGGGTCGCCGAGAAAAGCATGCGCTGACCGTCGGGCCGTACGCGCTCGATCAACTTGGTGATCTGCGGCAGGAAACCCATGTCGGTCATCTGGTCGGCTTCGTCCAGCACCGTGATGCGTACCTGGTCGAGTACGCAGTCCCCGCGTTCCACCAGGTCGTTGAGCCTGCCGGGACTGGCCACCACCACCTCCACACCGCGCCGGAGGGCAGCGGCCTGCCTGGTGATGGACAGCCCGCCGACCACGGTGGCCAGCCGGAGGTTCACCGCCGTGGCGTAGGGGGTCAGCGCGTCCGTCACCTGCTGGGCGAGTTCCCGGGTGGGGACGAGGACGAGAGCGAGGGGTGCCTTGGGCTCGGCACGCAGTCCGGCCGTGCGGGCGAGCATCGCCAGCCCGAACGCGAGGGTCTTGCCGGAGCCGGTGCGTCCCCGTCCCAGCAGGTCACGGCCGGCGAGCGAGTTGGGCAGCGTGGCGGCCTGGATGGGGAAGGGGGTGGTCACGCCCTGCGCGGTGAGTGTCTTCAGCAGGCCCGCGGGCATGTCCAGGTCGGCGAAGTCCGCGACGGCGGGAAGTGCAGGTGTCGTGCTTTCCGGCAGCCGGAAATCCGTCGGCGACGACGCGGGGGGTCGGGGCGACGAGGCGCGTCGGTTCGACTTCTGGGGCCTGCGGGGCATGCAGTTATCTGCCTTCCTGGAAACAGCGGAAACAGCACAAACCGGGGTCCGCACCATGAGGTGCGAACCCCGGTGAGCGGGATGCGCGACGGGCGATCAGGCGGGAACGATGTTCTCCGCCTGCGGGCCCTTCTGGCCCTGCGTGACGTCGAAGGAGACCCGCTGGCCCTCCAGGAGCTCACGGTAGCCCTGCGTCGCGATGTTCGAGTAGTGGGCGAAGACGTCGGGGCCGCCGCCGTCCTGCTCGATGAAGCCGAAACCCTTTTCGGCGTTGAACCACTTAACGGTTCCCTGTGCCATGTTCTTTTCCTTCGGTAGGCAGAGGCCCCATCCGGAGACGCCGGAAAACAAATAATGCGCCCGAAGGAGAAACATTCCCGTCAGGCGCACATAGATTCATGGGTACCACAACTGCAACTCCACGACACTAGCACACGTCGGCGGCAACAGGGGGGATCACCGGTTCCGCGTACACCCTCCGCCTGCCGACGGACACGAGCACGCCACCGCCGACCCGACCGGCCACCTGCACCGACGCGCGGAGGCACCGGCTTCCGCACCGCACCCGTCACCTCCACGACGCCCACCCCCAACGCCGCCCCTGATCTCCCACTGAGACACCGATTGGCGGGTTGCTGGTCATCGCTTTGTTGTCCGTGACGGGCTGCTTCGCTCGCTGTGAAGCGTGTCCCGGCGAGGACGGACGGCCCGCTGGGCTGACCGTGCGGGACCTGGCCGGGACGTACCGCAATGCGTCGGCCGCGGTGGGAGCTCAAGGGCGGCGAACGCGGCCGGGCCGACATCGAGCTCGCCTCGCCTTTCACGAGATCAGCGACTACGCCATCGGCCCGGGCACGTACGGGTCGTACTTCTACGTCACCGGAACCCGGAATGAGCCTCGGCTGTACTACTGGGTCGGTGACCCCGACAACTGCGCCGAGATGAGCGGGTTCACGCGTCAGCCGCGCGCCTGAACCGCAGGCCTCATCGGTGACGAGTGCGCCTCCGTCGAGCGGGCCCGGAACGTGCCTCTGCCGACGGCAACCGCCTGCCGGTGCCCGTCCCGCCCGTCGACGGTCCGGGCAGGCCGGGCCGAGCTCGCTGAACCGGTGGATCATCTCCCGCTTCGTGTCGTCGTCGGTCCCGACCGACGCGGACTGCCTGGCGGTTGCCGGCCAACGGAGCCGAGACGGTCCGGGCCCCGGGATCGATGTCGACTCAAGCGCGACGGCGGAGAGCGAGCGTCCAGGTGTCCACGGTGCAGCGGCTGGGCTCGTCCGCGTGCTGCTCGGCGACGACCGCCATCACCCGGTCGCCGTCCCACCGCAGTGCCCGCATCGACCGCGCCCTCACATCCCCGGCGACACCGTCGAGTTCCGCCAGGACGATGCTGTCCAGCCTGCGGCCCACCGCGCGGACCGCTCCCCCGTCGAGCACCAGGATCGTCCCGTCCCGCAGGACCAGCGGCTCGGGCGGCAGCGGATCCGTCAGGCGCGGGCCGCGTTCCACGACACCGCCGGGCAGCAGCCGGACGACCCGGCCGTTGGTCGGCACCTGGCGATCGGCCTCGACGACGCGCAGACCGGTGCCGACGACGTAGTGGCCGTAGGAACGCCAGGCGTCGGTCCGGTTGCCGTCCCGGTCGTACTCCCAGGTGTCGAAGACGTCGTAGCCCTCCAGCCCGAGCACGAACCGCTCGCCACCCCGTGCGGCGGCGCGCTCCCCGCGCAACTCGGCGACGAGCCGCCCGTCCGCGAGGTCGAGGAGCAGCGCCGGCCCGAGGTTGCCCCAGGGCGTGTACTCGAGGGAGTCCGTGGTGACGAGCACCCGGTCGCCGGACAGATGGGCGGCGTTGGGCCGCGTGGCGCAGCGGTGCGTCCAGCGGGTGCGGCCGGTGGAGTCGACGCAGCTGATCGCACCGACGGTGCCGAGGATGCGCACATCACCCCGGCGCGCCAGCGGCTCCTGCGCGGACCGGGCCGGCTCGTACGGCGGCCGCCCCACCGTTCGCCGGTGGTCCACCACGTCGGCGCTCCACGCGGCGGCGCTCCCGCCCGCCGCTTCCCCGCTCGTCTCACCCCTCGGCATGTCCGCGATCGTAATGCCGCGCGACGACGGCGCGACCGGAACCGCAGCGGCGCCCAACGGGATGCCGGTCGCCTTCGAGCCGGCTGCGGCGAGCCGGCCGACGACGTCGGCGCGCGGGGCCATGTCCCCCCATCAGTGACTCGGCTCGGTGGCCGGCGCTCATCCGGGCGGGGCGGGGTAATGGGACGTCGATCAGCCCCCTGGAGAAGGAGCCGAAGATGACCGACGACGCCTACCTGTTCCTGCTCGACGACGCGTCCGCGCCGCTCGGTGTGGCCCCCGCCGCCGTCGGTGATCTGGCGTGCATGGAGACTCCCGCGGTACGCGCGTGGCTGGACGCTCAGGGAACCACGCCGACCTCCCCGCACCTGCGCCTGCTGCCGCCGGAGGAGACAGCGGCCGTACCCGAGGGGGCGGAGCGACTGCCCGTGCCGCTGAGCGACGAGGAACTGAGCGGGGTCCGCCACCGGATGGCGCCGAAGCCGCTCGCCCGGGTCGAGGAGGAGCTGCTCGCCTACCGCGACTGCGCGGACGGCCGGGACGGTCTGATCGGACGCGCGCTGGCCGCCGGCGTGCCACCGCACCGCATCGTCGAGCTGACCGGGGTGGACCCCGCGACGGTGTCCGCGGCGGCGGGCGGCTGACAACGCGGCGGCGGCCTCAGCCGGCGTCCGGCCTCACGCACCCGGACCGGGGTCCGGGTGGACAGCCGACTCGATGCCGGCGCGGGCCGCTTCCAGCTGGGCGGCGAACGCGATACCGAGGAAGAGCGCGACGGCCGTGAGGTTGGCCCACAACAGCAGGGCGATGAAGGCGGTGAGCGGACCGTACACGGCGCCGAAGGCACCGCTCTCCTCCACGTACAGCCCGAGCAGGCATGTGGCCGACACCCACAGCAGGAGGTGCACGGCCGAGCCGAAGGCCAGCCAGGTGTAGCCGGGCTGGTCGCGGCGGGGCGACCAGCGGAAGATCACGGCGGAGGCCATCCAGGCCAGCGCGAGCCCCAGGGGGACGTCGACCAGACCCCACCATTGAGGTCCGCCCTCCCAACCGGCGGACTCGGCCACCGCGTCGCCCACGGCCTCACCGGCGACGAGCACGACGAACCCCAGCACCAGGGGCAGACCGGCGGCGAGCGCGAGGAGGATCGCCCGCCCGTACTTGCGCGGGAAGGGACGGTCGCGCTCGATGCCGTAGATACGGTTGGCGCCGCGCTCGATCTGGCCCATGGCCGAGGAGAGGTTCAGCAGCGCGAAACCCAGGCCGAGCCACAGGGCGAGCGTGCTCCAGATGTCGCCGTGAGCGGTGCGCCGGGTGCCTTCGAAGGCGTCCTCGACGATCTCCGCGCCGGCGCCCGGCACGATCCGGCCGAGCGTCAGCTCGATGATCCGGCCGACGCCCTCCGTGTGCACCGACGTGGCCAGGCCGACGAGCGCCACGGTGCACGGGACCAGCCCGAGCACCACCTGGAAGGCGAGGGCCCGCGCGTTGGTGAAGCCGTCCGCGTAACGGAACCGTGCGAAGGAGTCGACCAGCAGCCGCAGACCCCCGTAATGGCGCAGGGCGGCGAACGCCTCGTCTCCGGAGAGTTCTTCCCCGATCATGTCCCGGGTCTGCGGGACGTGCACGGTGGTACCCATCGTGTGAACACTCCTTGTCGTACGGCTGCTCGCAGTCCGTCTGCCCCGGAACCTTCCCGTCCGACCTCGTCCTTCGACACGGGTCACCGGCCGCCCCGCGTACACACCGGTCCGACGGCGGCGAGCTTCTCGGTGTCGATCTTCTGCGTTCGCCCAGGCCGAGCCAGTGGGCGACGGCGATGACGAACAGGCTGGTGAGGGCCATGGGGCCGATCATGCGGTTGGGCCGGCCTCGTCCTGCACGGCGCCGTACGCGACAGCGCCGCCCTCGCCGGCCTCCGGCCCGGTGTCAAGGCACTGGGCACCGATATCTCCGTCCCACCCGCGGGTCTGCCGAGCGGTGCCGGCCGGTCGCACCCATCCGACTCCGTCACGCCCCACGTGATCCTGGGCAGGTCACGGCCCACGCTCGGCTTGAAGCGCTTGAAGTTCCGAACACTGAGGACGTGGCAATGACAGAAGCCCCGCCGGTGTCGATCGACGTGGAGACAACGATCACCGACACCGCCGACAGCCTCTTCGAACTGGGCCTGATCCAGAGCTGATTCGTCCATGGGGTACGACGCCGGACTGGACTGCCCTCCCCGCAACCCCGTTGCGCACTGGGCCTTGTCCGGCTCCGGTGTCGTCCCCATGACTCCCTGCGGCCGCGCCCGATCTCCCCGCACCCAGTAGCACCGAAGACACCGGTGACGGGCCACGGTGACCTGGACCCGCTGGAACCAACGCCTCCTCGCCCGACGCCCCCGGTCAGTGCGCAGTGCGGGCTGCGGCTCCTGGGCAGGTGTAGGCCTGCCGGGGAGTGAGCGCGCCGTGGCCGCCCTCGCAGACGATCACGGCCTCGACGACTTCGCCGCAGTCGCGGTGGCGGACCTCCAGGGGCGGGCCCTCGATGTCGGCGGTGTAGCGGTCGCCCCACTGCTTGAGGGCGACCATCGCGGGCCACAGGTCCCAGCCCTTGGGGGTGAGCCGATACTCGTGCCGCGTACGGCTGCCGGGCTCGCGGTACGGAACGGTCTCCAGAATCCCGGCGTTGACGAGCTTGCGCAGCCGGTCCGCCAGCACCGCCTCGGACAGCCCCATGTGGCGGCGGAAGTCGTCGAAGCGGCGCACGCCGTTCATGGCGTCGCGCAGCACCAGCAGCGACCACTTCTCGCCGACGAGCTCGAGAGTGCGCTGCACCGTGCAGTTCTCGGTACTGGTCTCCAGCCAGGTCATGCGCTCATCGTAGGCTGACTTCGTCATTGACAGCCAGATCTCTCACTGGCTAGCTTCGTCTGCCGAAGTCAGTACGCAGGAGGAATCCCATGGCCAGGTCACGCACGTTCGAGTGGGGGGACCCCCAGGTGTCCGCGGCCGCGGTCGGCCGAGCGAGCGGCCTGGAGTTCCTCAGGGACGTGCTGGCCGGGCGCCTGCCCGCCCCGCCCATCGCCGCGACCCTCAACTTCACGCTCCACGAGGTCGAGTCGGGCCGCGCGGTGTTCACGATGGAACCGGGCGAGGAGCACTACAACCCCATCGGCAGCGTCCACGGCGGTGTCTACGCCACCCTGCTCGACTCCGCCGCCGGCTGCGCCGTGCAGTCCACCCTGCCGGCCGGCACGGGCTACACCTCGCTCGACCTGAACGTGAAGTTCCTGCGCCCGATCACCGTCGACACCGGCAAGGTCCGCGCCGTGGGCACCGTTCTCAGCCAGGGCCGTCGTACCGCCCTTGCCCAAGCCGAACTGTTCGACAGCACGGACCGTCTCCTGGCCCACGCCACGAGCAGCTGCATGATCTTCCCCGTCCCGGCCCGTTAGGTCCCGCACGAGGATCTGGAATTCTCTCCGCGCTCCGCCGCACCCGCTCTCTGCGCCCGCCGCATCCGCGACTCGGTTCCCCAGCGGATCAACAAGGATCGACGGCCGAAACCGCTGGGGTGCTTCCCAGGCGCCGACTCCCCCGAGTCGGCACCGGCACCACCGCGTCATCGACCGTGCGGTGACGTCGGCTGTCGCCACCAGCAGGCCTACGGCACGGTTGCGTTCGGCACCGAACGACCAGCAAGGCCCTTGGCGAAGCCCGGCCCGACTCCGGAGCACGGCGCACCTCGACTTGATAGGCAAGCGGCGACTTGCCTATGCTGTGGCCGTGGCCGACGACCTGTTCAGAGCCTTGGCCGACCCCACCCGCCGCACCATCCTCGACGAGCTCACGGAGAAGTCCGGACAGACACTGTTCGAGATCTGCGCGCGACTGAGCATGAAGCATCAGCTCGGCATCTCACGCCAGGCGGTCTCCCAGCACCTCGCCGTGCTGGAAGCCGCCGGGCTCGTCGAGACCAGGCGGGAGGGCCGCTACAAGTTCCACGACCTCAACACGGCCCCGCTACGGCAGATCACCGAACGGTGGCTCGTGCCCGACGCATCCGAACCGGAAGAGAGCGCCCCATGAAGATCCATCTGACCAGCGTCTTCGTCGACGACCAGGCCAAGGCACTGCGCTTCTACACCGAGATCCTCGGCTTCGTGAAGAAGCACGACGTCCCCGTGGGGGAGAAGGACCGGTGGCTGACCGTGGTCTCGCCCGACGAACCCGGCGGCACGGAACTCCTCCTGGAGCCCGCCGGCCACCCGGCCGTCAAGACGTACCGCGACACGCTCGTCGAAGACGGCATCCCGCTCGCCCAGTTCGCCGTCGAGGACGTGAACGCCGAGTACGAGCGCCTGCGCGACCTCGGCGTCCGCTTCACCCAGGAGCCCCTGGAGATGGGACCGGTCACCACCGCCGTCTTCGACGACACCTGCGGCAACCTGATCCAGATCGCGACGAAGCCGCAGTAGACGATCGACCGCGCTCGCTCGAACGCCCTGGCACACAAGACGGAGGGCCTCTCAACGGCCCTCCGTCACACGCTTCCGTCGGTGTCGCGGTCCATCACACGGCGGGCAGCCTCCGCTTCCGCCGCCGCCGGTGACAATTCGTCGAGGGTGTCGAGTTCGGTGTCCGCTTCCAGTTCCCGTTCCCAGGCTGCCGCGAGGCGCTCCTGTTCCTCGCGGGGCTTGGCACTGACGGCCTCCCGGTGATCCGGGTCCAGAGCCGTCAGGAATCGTCCGACCGCATCCGT
The DNA here is from genome assembly GCF_015160875.1 of Streptomyces chromofuscus. NCBI lineage: Bacteria > Bacillati > Actinomycetota > Actinomycetes > Kitasatosporales > Streptomycetaceae > Streptomyces > Streptomyces chromofuscus. The sequence goes on from NZ_CP063374.1 coordinate 514,266, forward strand.
CGGCATGCCGTGCTCCTTGTCGCTGGTGGGGTGCCGCCACTCGTGGCCCAGCATGGCCAACGGTGCCCGCGGCAGACACCCGACACGGCTCGCGACCACCCTGATGGCCCCCCATCCCCTCCTTGCGTTCAGGAGGTCCGGGGTCGAAGCGCCGGACGCGCCGCTGAAGGAAACGTGATGCGCCGGCGTCCGGTACATCGGTCGGCTCCCTCACCTCGGCCCGGACCTGTACCTGACCCCGGTGAGCGTCGCACACGACTCCCCCGGACCGGGCATCGCGATCCACGGCCGTGTCGAAAGCGTGGGCAGTCCGCCGTGGTCCAGGGCGAACCGGGGCAGCGAGACACCGAACGTCGCCGCGATGGCGCCCAGGGCACGGCACTCGGCACCCACATCGCCGGGGCCGAGCAGCACATCCGTCATGTCCGAGTCGAGCGCCAGCTGCAGGGCCCGTCCCCACATGCCGGCGAGGAGCACCTCCGTACGGCTCGATGCTTTCCGCCCCCGCGAGCCGGTGGACGAAGCCGGCCCGCGTCGCGCCGGCCGTTCGCCGTCTCGAGGAAGGAGCGGAGGGACGGCGGCAGGGGCTGCTCCATCCCGAGCGCCAGGACGCGCTCGTCCAGGGCCGTCGTCCGAGACGAATCGGCAGAGGCGAATCCCAGCCGACGGTGCCGAACGATGTCCTCGTCCAGTACCTGGAGCGACTCCGGCTCCCGTGCGGCCAGCGCTTCCGGGCGCCCATCGCTCCACCGCTCGAGCAGTGGCTCCCACTCGAAGATCCCCATGTGCGCCATCGTGGCATGCGGCACCGACAGTGAGTCATGTTCGCCCGCTGTCCGGTGGGAGCCGCCTTGCGGTTCAAGCGACGGATTCGGCATCGCGCTCGCGCGTGCCCCCGACACCGATGCTGCGGGCGCCGGGGGCACGTCGAGGTCAGCCCGGTGTCGTCACCTCTGACGGCGCCGGGTTCGCATCAGGAGAACGCCGCCTGCGAGCAGCAGTGCGGAGCCGGCTGCGGCGGGCCACAGACTCGCGCCGGTCTCGGCCAGTCCGCCCTGCTCCCCCTGCGGAGCGGCGACCTGCTGTCCGGCCGACGCCCCGGTGACGGAGCCGCCGGTCCCAGCGGCGGCTGCGGGCGCCCGGGACGTGGCGGCCGGTGACGGAACAGCCGACGTGCTCGCCGCCTTGGGCTCCACGGGACGCGGTGCGGTCGTCTCCGGGGTGCCGTCCGACGGGGCGGGAGCCTCGTCGTCCGGTGCCTGGGTGGGCTCGACACCAGCACCGGCTTCACCCCCTGCATCGTCGCCTGGCCGGTCCCCACCACCGTCACCCGGCTGGGCAGGCTGCTCGCCACCGCCGTCACCCGGCTCAGCAGGCTGCTCCCCCGCGCCGCCGTCACCCGGCTGCTCCGCCCCGCCGTCGCCGGCGCCCGGATCCTGAGGAGCATCCGTCGGCTCGTCCTGGCCTCCGCCGTCGCCGTCGCCGTCTCCGGCGCCCGCCTGGCACTGCCGCCCGCCGTTGATGCAGTCGACCATCTCCGCCATCAGGTCCTCGTCGAAGACGTTGATGAAGTCGCCGTGGTCGGTGACCGGCTTGTGGAGCTGCTCCGGGAAGGAGTCCACCGCGAACAGCGGCGTCGTCCGGCCGCCGTCGTTCAGGCTCGGCGCGTCGACGTCGTAGACGATCCGCTGCACCAGCTGCGGGATCGCGCGGAAGCCGGCGGGGCAGTTGCCGGAGGCGTCGGCGAACGCGACGTGCGTGCGGTGGTTGGCGCTGTCGATGTTGGAGCCGTCCCAGCAGCTCTGGAAGCGGAACGTGCGCACCACGTCGCTGCCGGACGGGCAGAGCGGGTACTTGTCCTTCAGCTGGCGGTCCTCGAAGCCGGTGCAGCTCCAGGAGGCGTTCGCGTTGGCGGGGCCGTTGACGAAGGCCTTGGCGTCGCCGGTGATGATGCGCAGCAGCCGCGGCATCGCGGTGACCTCACCGAGCGGGTTGCCCACGAACGTCAGCGTGACCTCCTTCGGCGTCACGATCTCACCGGCGTTGCCCTCCACTCCGCCGCCGGGCGACTGGGCGTCCTGCTCCTGCGTACCGTTCTGCAGTCGCAGCACGGGCCAGTAGTACGACGACCTGTCCCCCGGGTCCACGCAGCTGGTCTCGGCGGCCGCGAGATCCTCGTCGCCGGCGAACGCGTTGTTCGCCTGGTTGCCGACGTAGTCGTGGAAGTGGTGCGCTCCGTTGGTGACGCCGGGGGCGACGATCACGTTGTCCGAGTTGAACAGGCCCTCGGCGTTGACACCGCAGCTGGTCGTGAAGGTGCCACGTGAAGCGCCCTCCGTCTGTTGCGGGGCGGGCACGTTGGGCTGGACGCCGGTGATGTCCGCGTAGTCCGCGGCGACGGGGCCGTTGCCGGCCTGGCCGCCGATTCCCCCTTGTCCGTCGCCGGCCTGATCACCCCCGTCCGCCTGCCCGTCCCCCTCCGCGCCGGCGGAGCCGTCACCGGCCTGGCCCTCACCCTCGGGGTCCTGCGCGCCCTCGACCTCCTGCAAAGTGCAGGCCGCCAGGGCCTCGAGCCCGTCCGGCCGCTCGCCCGCGTTGTCCAGGGCGAGGGCGATGCGCTCGATCGTCGCCGCGCGTTGCTCCGTCAGCGGTTGCACGACCGCCTCCTCGGCGGAGCCGGTCGACTGCTGCTGCAACTGCCGGTAGGCGTCGGCGATCTGCTGGTCGAGCAGGGCGAGTTCCTTGTCGACCTCCGCCCGCGCCGCGTCGGGAACCGCGGTCAGCCGTTCCCCGACGTCGGGGCAGTCGATCGTCGCAGTACCCCACGCGCTCGTGGTGTCACCGACGTCGCCCCCCGAACCGCCGTCGGTTGCAGAGGCGTACACATTGACACCGACGAGCCCTCCGCCGCCCAGCATCAGCGCGACAGCGGCGAATGTCGCGCGCCGCGCGCCGGTTGGACGTCTGCGCGTGTTGTGTCTCACGGTTTGTACTCCTACGCGTTGGTCGGCCGGGCATGAGTTCCCCCGCGTGCCATACGCGCCCCGAAGCGGGTGTGTTCAACCGGCTCACCGATTCACAGCAACCTCATGACCCACACCACGGCCGACGGGCGACACCCGAGTGTCCATTTCGGCTCGCCAGAGCACCTGCCACCAGTGCACGGACCGAAGAGCGTACGCCGATCCGGCCAGGTGCTGATCACGTGCGACCGGACCGACCGCCAATGGGTCTGCCCCTCGCCGATCCAACGCCGTCGCGAGTGGCGCTGCGGGAGGCCGGTGACGGCTCTCCGTGGCTGGTCGGCCCCTGCCTCTCCGCGATGGCGGTGCTGACGCCGACCGCGCTCCTGCTCGGCAGGGAGACCAAGGACGTCTCCCTGGACGACGGTGAAGCCGCCTCCGTGAGCGACGACACCGCGCCCCGGTTCTTTCTCCGCCCCCTGATCCTGCCGCGCGGCGCACGGCGTGTCCCCGTCCCGCCGGGGACACGCCGTCAAGGCCGTTCGCCGGTCGCGCTGTCCGGCATCGTGCCTCGACATGTCCCGGGGCCATGCGTGTCCCGCGCGGCCGGCCCCGCTACAACCAGCCCCGCCGGGCCGCCTGCCAGGCGAGTTGCATGCGCGTCGTGGCTCCGGCGAGTTCCATCATGTGCTGGACGTGCCGCTGCACCGTGCGCCGGCTGAGCCCCATCTGGGTCGCGATCGCCTTGTCGGCCACTCCCGCCACCAGCAGTGACAGCAGGCGCCGGTCGGTGGCGGACAGGGGGTCCGACGCGCCGGCGCCGTCGGTGCCCGAGACGGATCCGGTGTCGTCCACGACCAGCGGCACCGCGTCCTCCCAGTAGCGCTCGAAGAGCGCGATCAGGGCGGCGAGCAGATTGCTGTCGCGCACCAGCGCGGCAGTGGGCTCGTCCGGGTTGCCGTTGGGGCCGCCCGGCACGAGCGGGCAGACGGCGATGGCACGGTCGGCCACGGCCAGCCGCAGCGGCAGATGGGGCACCGATCGGGCGATCTCGCCCGCCCGCACCCCCTCGACAACGTTATCGACGGCACCCTCGTCGTCGAAGAAGGCCTTCTCGTACAGCACCCGGTAGCGCACGCCGCGGGCCAGCGCCTCGAACTCGGCCCGATTGGTGCCGGACGGCATCGCCACGTACTGCGCCTTGCAGAACCAGAGCAACTCGTCGCGCGCCCCGTCCTGGATCTGCCGCAGGTGCAGGCGCAGCGCCTCGGCTCCGGTGATGACCTCGATCAGATGACCGGCGTCCCGCCGGCGCAGGTTCTCGCGGTAGGTCTCCAGGAGCCCGGCCGCCTCGGCGCGGGCGAGATCGAGGGCTTCGGCGGAGCGCTTGAGCCGGGGCAGGAGGGCCACGTCCGGGGGCGTGGCGACGTACTGGCGGGGCAGTACGTCGTTCTGGCTGACCATGCCCTTGGAGGCCAGCGCGGTCAGAAGTCGCTGGGTTTCTGCCGGTTGGAGCCCCAACCGGTCGGCGACATCCTGTGCGGAGGCACGGCCCACGTCCACGAGAAGGCGGTAGATGGTCTCCTCGGTGCCTGTGACTCCAGCGGCCTCCAGCGTCAAAGCGTCCTCCTGGGACAGGATGATGTTCACTCACTCCAATCGTTGAGGACCGTACTACGCCATGGTGGCAGGTGAGAGGGCGCATTGCCCCTCTCACCCGCCACCCGTTCATCCAAGGTCAGCCGCGATGCAGGTACGCCCTGTTCACGGTCTGCCGGATCGAGTTGCCCTGCGCGTCCTCGGCCGTGACGCGGAGCGTCACGAAGGCGTCGCTCCGGACGGAGGCCGGCTTGACGACGGTGGCCGAGAAGACGTTCCCGCCCCGGGCCTCGACCGGCACCTTGCTGAAGTGCTCACCGTCGTCGTAGGAGACCTCGACCACCGTGCGCACGCCCCGCGGAGCGTCGAGCCCGTCCTGGTTGCGCACCGTCAGGCCCAGCGAGTACGAGCGGCCGGGACTCACGGCGTTGCGCGCGTCGACCGGTACGTCGTAGTCGACCTGGAGCAGTGGCAGCCGCGTCGCCTCCGTGGTCGAGTCGGAGCGGAACGACCAGGAGGTGTCCGTGGAGGTGGCATAGTCCCAGTCGCCGGACTCGCGGGTCGTCTCGAGGCGCAACCGGTACGCGGCGTCCCCGGAGGGCACTTCGACGTTCCGCCACGCGTCCGCGAGATCGATCACCTTCTCGCCGTTGCGGAACAGCTCCGCGTTCGCCGTGTCGATCGTCGTCACCTCCCGCGTGCCGATGCCTCCGCCGCCGGTCTGGATCAGACGGGACCAGTGGCCGGACTGGGAGTCGGTGAACTCGGGGATCCGCAGCCGGAGCATGTTCCCGCTGCGCGTGCTGGGCTCTCCACCGCGCGGGATGGACGGCCGGACGACGGCTCCCTGCCAGGTGTTGCGCACCTGCTCGCCCGCCCGGTAGGTACGCGGCGCCTCGCGCAGGCCGGCGCTCAGCGGGGTGTCGACGTCCGCCAGGGTGTGGTGGTGGACCACCTGGTGCCACTCGGTGTCGCCCGAGGTGACGTACTCGGTGCGGGTGAAGGCGGTCGGCGCGTGCCGGGTGTACTGCAGCCAGATGAACTCCTGGTAGGGCCGGCGGGCGAAGCGCTGCTCCGCCGCCCACGGCTCACCGCCGTTGTCCGCGTACGTGGAGCGGACCACGGCGCTGTTGCTCTCGGAGACCGTGTGGACGACGCGTTCGGGGATGCGCTGCTCGGCCACCTGCATGACGTCGTAGAGGTACGGGCTGCGCGCGGTGCCGCTGAAGGCGATGGTGGTGGTGCCCCGCGCGATCCGCCGCAGCAACTCCGCTCCCGTGCCGGCGCCGACCCTGACGGTGGGGATCTTCCAGCGGTCCCCGTGGGGCGTCCACCGGGTCCAGCCGATGTCGCTGAAGTGGACCACCATGACGGCGCGGGCGCCGGCGGCAGCGGCCTGCTCCGTCAACTCGGCTCCGCCCACCCCCGATTCGTCGGTGAGGACGGCGAGCTTGCCGCGGACGTCGCGGAAGTCGGGCTCGGTCACGGTGCCGGCGTCGACGGCGGTGAGCTTCGCGCCGCGCGGGTCGAAGAGCGGCGACTGCGGCATGTAGTACGCGTCGAGGTCCTTGCGATCGCCGACGACCTCGGTCTGGAGCAGGGGCGCGACCATCTGCCAGCGGGAGGCGAACTCGAAGGTGCCGTCGGTGACCTGCTCGGTGGGGCTGACGTAGAGCTCTTCGGCGACGTCGAAGTACATGGTGCCGTCGAGCCAGCCGTGCCCGTCGATCTCCCGGTACGTCTGGAAGCTCAGGATGCCGCTCTGTTCGGCCGGCTTGGGTGTGCGGATCTCGACCTTGGTGGTCCTGCGGGGGTCGACGACGACGGTGGTGTCCTTGGTGACCCGGATCTCCGGCAGGACGATGTGCCGCAGCACCTCCTTGCCGTTCTCCTGCTCGATGCCTCCGGAGGTCACCTGGTACGTGCCCTCTTCGACCTCGGCTACGGCGTTGTCACGGTCGGTGTACCCCACGAATCCCTCGGCCCCCCAGATGTTCGGGAGCGCGTGGACGCGCCGGCCGTCGCGGTCGTAGGACACGATCGTGAGCTTGTGCACGGGGCCGCGCACGATCAGGCTCAGCGTCGTGTGCACGGTGACGGTGCCGTCCGCGGTGGACGCCGTCAGGTATCCGTAGTAGTCGCCCTTCACGGCACGGGAGGGGTCCACGGTGAGCGGCATTTCGGCCGTCGCGCCCGCCGGCACGGTCAGGGATGCCGCGTCCAGGCGCAGGGCGCCGGAGCCGACCTCGCGGCCGCTGCTGGTCGCCAGCCCGGCGCGCAGGCCGAGGGTGACGGCCTTGTCTGAGTGGTTGGTGTAGCGGACGGTGCGGGTGTGCGTGCCGCTCTCGTCGGACCCGTAGGTGCCCAGGGCGAGGGTGCCGGTGGCGGTGACGGGAGTCCGGGTGGCCGCGGCGAGGTCGATGCGGCCGCCGCCCTGTTCGGTGACCTGCTGGCCGGCGATGGTGCGTGCCGTGCTGGTCAGCGCGTCCTTGAGCCGGGTCGCCGACCAGTCCGGGTGCTGCTGGGCGAGCAGTGCCGCCGCTCCCGCGACGTGCGGGGTCGCCATCGAGGTGCCGGAAGCGGCCACGTAGGAACCGTCGACCACCTCTCCCATGGTGGTGCCGGTCGCCCGGGCGGCCACGATGCCCACGCCGGGTGCGGTCACCTCGGGCTTGACGGCTTCGTCGCCGGCCCGGGGACCACGGCTGGAGAAGTCGGCGAGGGAGTCGTCCCGGTCCACCGCGCCGACGGTCAGCGCCGCGTCGGCGGCGCCGGGGGAACCGATCGTGCCCCGGGCGGGGCCCGAGTTGCCCGCCGCGACGACGAACAACGTGCCGGTGGACTCGGAGAGTTCGTTCAGGGTCTGGCTCATCGGGTCGGTGCCGTCGGTGGGCTCACTGGAGCCGAGCGACATGTTGACGACCTTGGCGCCCCGGGCGACGGACCACTCCATGCCCGCGATGACCTGCGACGCGCTGCCGTAGCCGTCGTCGCCCAGCACCTTGCCGATCAGCAGGTCGGCGCCGGGGGCCACGCCCTTGCGGCTGCCGTCGGACGCCGCGCCGGAGCCGCCGACGATGGACGCGACGTGCGTGCCGTGCCCGAAGGCGTCACCGGTGCCGGAACTGCCGGAGAAGTCCTGTGCCTCGCTGATGCGTCCGGCCAGGTCGGGATGCGTCGGGTCCGCACCGGTGTCCAGGACGGCGACCTTGACGCCGTCGCCCTTGAGGCCGGCCTTCCACGCCTCCGGCGCGCCGATCTGCGCGGTGCTCCGGTCGAGGGAGGCACGCACCCGGCCGTCCAGCCACACCTTCGGGGTGCCGGCCGCACGGGCGGCGCCCTCCCCGGCGGGGAGCAGACGCTTCCAGAAGGAGCCGAGGTGCTCGGTCGGTACCCGCACGGCCTGGGCGTCGATGCTCCGCAGTCGTCGGGCGGGTGTCCCCTCCGCGGCCAGCGCGGTCACGTTCCGCAGCCTCGCGTCGGCCACGCCCTCCGCGTCCCCGACGATCAGCGGCAGCGTGTCGGTGTGCGCCTCGTCGTAGCGCTGGGCGATCAGCGCGGTGACGTCGAAGAGCTTGCGGTCCAGGCGTCCCGCCGCGACCAGTTCGGCCGCGTCGGACGGGAGGACCAGCAGGCGCCCGTCCTCCTCGACGGTGCGGAAGAGGATGCGCTCGCGGCCCTCCCCCGGCTGCACCGATGCGGTTCGGCGGCCGTCGGCTCCCATGGTGACGGTGACACGGTCGCCGGTGATCAGGCGCACGTCGGCAGCACCGTCGGCCGTCGTCGGGACGGCGGCCTGCTCCGCCCTCGGGTCCGAGTCCCCCGCCGCGACCGGCGAGACCGCGCCGGCGAGCATCGTCAACCCCGCCGCCGCCGCGGCCGCGAGGCGTATCCGTCTCATCAGATGCGTACCTTCCGTCGTATATGCGACGCGTTGGCGCCGCGGTCCCCTGCCGGCCACACGGCTGTTCGCTGCCGTTGGTGCTGCACAGTTGGTGCTGCACAGAATCGGCCGCTGCCGAACTCCGTGTCACCGGTTCCTCGTGGCACAGGTGGGACATGTCGCAAGGGCGACAGGCGACGGGGGTGCTGGACGGCTGGACACCTCGGACGTCACGGACAGGGCGGGTGACCTGGTGAGTTGACACGTGTGGGGCGCCACGACCGTCCGGTGACGCCGGCGCGCGAGGGTGGGCGGCCGAGGGCGGCCGCTCCGCCGGCCGCCCCCCGTATCCGCCAGCGCCGAGGGTCCGTTCACCGCACTCGGCCACCGCGCCCCCGTCCGCGCCTCCAGCCGTGCGCACGCCCTCATGCCGCGCCGGCCGTTCGCTCCGCTCACTGCTCCCGCATGCCCCAGGGGGACCCGTACTCGGTGAGCAGGTTCAGGAAGGGGCGGGCCGGGAAGGCCTCCGGACCGAGCACGCCCTTGCCGGTCCAGTTGCCCGACGCGAGGAGTTCCAGGGCGACGACCGGGTTGATCGCCGTCTGCCACACCACGGCCTGGCAGCCGTACTCCGCCATGGACCACTGGTTGTCGACGACGTGGTAGAGGTACACCTCGCGCCGCTTCCCGTCCTTGAGGCCGCGCACCAGGGTGCCGGCACAGGTCTTGCCCCGCATGCGCTCGCCCAGTGCGGCCGGGTCGGGCAGACACGCCGCGACGACGTCGCGGGGCGAGACGGCGACCGGGCCGCCGGGGCCCGCGACGGTGACGGGTTCCGTGCGGTCGAGTCCCAGCAGGTGCAGGGTCTTCAGGGTGTCGATGAACTCCGTGCCCAGGCCGTACTTGAAGGTGACGCGCCGCGCGTCGATCCACCGCGGCACGAGGAGGACCTCCTCGTGCTCGACGTTCACGCACTCGACCGGGCCGATGCCCTCGGGGAAGTCGAACACCTCCGGTTCGCTGAACGGCTCGGTGGTGAACCAGCCGCGCTCCGCCTCGTAGACCACCGGCGGGTTGAGGCATTCCTCGATCGTCGTCCAGATGCTGAACGACGGTGCGAAGACGAGGCCGTCGACGGTGAGATCGGCGCCGTCGCGAATGCCGATCTCCTCGATCTCGTCGAAGAGTTCGTCGGCCGCATGACGTGCGAAGACGTCGGACAGGCCCGGCTCGACGCCCATGCCGACCAGTGCAAGGGTGCCGCTGCCCTCCCACTCGGCCGCCTGCGCGAACTGCGCGTCGCCGAGCTTCACCCCGCACTCCTCGTAAGGGCGTTCGGGATGCGGCCGGGACAGCGACATCGCCATGTCCAGATAGGTGACGCCCGCGGCGCGCGCCGCCCGGAACAGGGGCATCACGAAGCGCGGGTCGGTGGCGTTGAGCAGGACGTCGCACGCGTGGCGACGCAGCAGTGCCGTGACGGCCTCCTCGTCCCCGGCGTCCACCCGCTCCGCCCGGAAGCGGTCGCCACGGTCCCCCAGCGACGCGACGGCCGCCTCGGCCCGCGCCCGGTCGTAGTCGGTGACGATCATGGTGTCGAGGAACGGCCGGCGGGCCGCGATGCGGGTGATCGCCGTGCCCACGCCACCCGCTCCCACGAGAAGTACGCGCATGATCAGTTCCGCCCATCGGTCGAGTGTCGGTCGAAGCTCAGGGGCCCCTGCCGGAATCAAAGGCGCCGCGCCCGTCTAAGGTCAATGACGTTGGCATAAGGCCCCCGCCCGAGGAGCCGCAGTTGCCGAAGTCCGTCGTCCCCGAGGAAAACCGGCGGCGGCGCCGCCCCACCAGGAGCGGCACCGTGCTGTCCGGCGACCTGTTCGTCGACGCGGCCCTGCGCCTGTTGCGGGAACATGGCAGCGCCGGGCTCACCGCTCGCCGCCTGGGCCTGGTCCTCGACTGCGATCCCAGCACCCTGTACCGCTACTTCCGGGGCATGGACGACCTGATCCTGGCCATCGGCGACCGGCTCATCGGGCAGGCGCTGGAGGGCTGGCAGCCCACGGGACAGTGGCGGCCCGACCTGGGCAGCGTGGGCCTTCGCATCCACGCCTCGTACGTCGCCCATCCGCAGGCGGCCCAGCTGACCTCCAGCCGGGTCTCGGGGCGGGCCAACGAACTCGCCGCCGACGAGGCGGTCCTGGACATCCTCCGCACGGCCGGCTTCCCGCTGGAGGACACCGTCCGCATCTACCACGCGTTCATCGACCAGACGCTGGCCTTCGCCGCCCTCGACGCCGCGTCGCTGGCGCTGCCGAAGGAGTCGCTGCGGTCGGACGAGGACATGTGGCGCTCGACGTACGCGACGCTGCCCGCCGACACCTACCCCCGCATCGCCGAGGCGGCGCCCCTGCTGGCCTCCCGCATGATCACCAGCGCGTACCCGACCGCCTTGCAGATGCTCCTGGACAGCGTGGCCGCCCAGCGGGAGAGACTGCGAGGCGCTCGCCCGCACCACGGCTCACGGGTGCGGGAGCGATAAGGCATCCGCCGGCGCTGCACACGCGCGCACCGTGACGCTGCTCGAACCGGGACGCGAGGTGTCCGTCGGCGCCCGTGACGGGGCCGGGCGGCGCCGGATGTCCGCTTCGGCGGTCCCGGCGTCATGACCCTGTCGGCGTCGTGACGGATGGGCAACCGCAACAGTCGCAGTTGATGGGCGGGTCCTCCGGGGACAGCAGGGCCACGAGTGTCCCCGACGCGGGATCGTCCTCGCACAGGTAGCTCGGCAGCACCGTCACCCCCGAACCGGCGGCGAGGGAGGCCTGCCCCGGCACACCGGTATCGACGTCGTCGGCTCACTCGAGCAGGGAGTGATCGCCACCCGCCGTCCGGTCGACGCCCCCGACCCGGCCGGGGTCACCGGACGGTACTCCGACGGTCAGCGGGAAGCCCGGGCCGCCACCGAGGCCTACGACGTGGCATGTCGGCGGCGGCCGGCCGTGATCACCGACTCGCTGCTCTGACGGCGGGTGCGCCGGGCCTGCCGGCCGAGACGCCCGGTCGGCGTCGGTCGACCGGGACAGGCCGCTCGACGGCGACCGCCGCGGGACCGCGCGGACACGCCGGGCGAGCGTGCGCGTCCGGCGGCGGAGTCCGCCGCCGGACGCGCACCAGCCACGAGCCACATCACACAAGGTGGCCGAAGACCACCAGATTCTCGGTGTAGTCCTTCACCGAGTGGTCGTAGTCCCCCGCGCAAGTGATGAGCCGGACCTCGGAGCGCGCGGTGTCGGCGTAGACGCGCTCGTCGGGGAAGTCGTCCTTCGGGAAGGTCTCGGCGTGGTCGACGACGAAGTCCGCCTTGCGCCCGTCGGACCGGTCGACGGAGAAGCGGTCGCCGCGCCGGAGTTCGTAGAGGCCGGCGAAGACGGCGGGCGCGGTGGCCGTGTCGACATGCCCGGCGATGATCGAGGTACCCCGCTCGCCGGGCGAGGCGCCCTTGGCGTACCAGCCGACGAGATTGGTGTCGGTCGCGGACGGAGGCTCGAGCTGCCCCGAGGCGCCGATGGCCAGGGGGGTGAAGGGGGCGTCCACGGAGATCTTCGGGATGAGCAACCGGATCGGTGTGGCACGGGGCAGTGGACGCGCGGCCCGGCGCGTGTCGGCGTCGGGAGAGATGGAGGCGGTCGCGGGTGCGGAGGCGGAGGTCGCCGGGACGGTTCCGGGCCCTTGGTGGTCGCCGAACACACTGGCGGCGATGATGACGATCGCCACGCCCCACAGGGTCAGTCGTCCGCCTTGGCCGGAATACTGCCCGTTCGCCGCAGGCTGAGCGGAGGGCGTGGAGGAGGGATCTGCTGCCATCGGACATCACCTCACTCGGGCACGGCAGCACGGGCTTCGGGGCTCGGGAGCGCGGGCCGCCAGCACGGTGTGCGCCGGCGGCGGCCGCATCCCTGGTGAGTACGTAGGACCGGTCAGGAAGCCGGGTCGGTGGCCTTCCTACGGCGCACCGCGTACAGGCCGGTGGCGCCTACCGCGACCATCGCCAGTCCACCCGCGGTGACCCCGGGCGAGGCGAGGGCGCCACCACCGGTGTGCATGCCGCCGCGCGGCTTGCCGTGGTCGTCACCGCCCCACTCCTCCTTGCCGCCCTTGTCCTTGTAGGAGTCGGAGGAGTCGTGCTTACCGCCGTCGTGGTCCGAGCTCCAGTCGTCGCCCCGCACCGCGGCGAGGGCACCGCCGCCCGTGTGCATTCCGCCGCGCGGCCCGTCGTGGTTGCTGTCCTTGTCGTAGTCCTTGCTGTAGTCCTTGTCGTGGTCCTTGTCGTGGTCCTTGTCGTGGTTGTTGTCCTTGTCGTAGTCCTCGTCGTGGTTGTTGTCCTTGTCGTAGTCCTCGTCGTGGTTGTTGTCCTTGTCGTAGTCCTCGTCGTGGTTGTTGTCCTTGTCGTAGTCGCTGTCCTTGTCCTTGTCGTGGTCGCCCTTGTCGTGGTCGCTGCTGTACGAGGAGTCCCCTCCTTCGCTGCCGGCCGGCGCGGCGAGAGCGGCGCCGGGCGTGGCGAAGGCGAGGGCGGCGGAGGCGGCCGCCGTGGCGAGAAGAATGCGGGCAGAACGCATATCGGTGTCCTTCCGCCGTGGCCGGGCAGCGGACAGGGCATCAGCTCGAATAGACCCGGCCTCGACATGAACCACCGTCAACCAGGCCGCCACCGCTCACCATCCGAGCCGTCCAGCCGTGTCATCGCGCCACCCGTCTGTCCCAGCGACACGCCGATCCGCCTCCTCCCGAGCACCTGGGGAGTGACCGTCGGCGCCACCGATTCCAGGTGGTGAGGAGCACGCGTGTCGGCGGGCAAGACGTCGGGTGCCGTCGCGGCCTTCCCGTCGGCACCGGGCGCCGCGGCGTACGCGGCACACCCGCCGCAGCACGCGCGCTCTCCCGGACGACCGCGATCACGAGTCGAACCGGTGACTGACCCGGCCCGCACTGAGCGGTCGAGGCCGGATCCGGACCGCGTCCCCCGATGGGCCGTCAGCGGTCGCGCCGCCCGTTGATGTGCGGTCGGATGCGTGAGTGTCGCCGACCGGCCGGGTACCCGCCCGGTCCGACGCCACCGGCCCGAGTCGCCGCGCCGGGGCCTGTCACCTGCCACAAGCCGAAGGAGCCCCAGAACATGACGGACGTATCCGGAACCGGACCCGCTCCGGGTGACGACCGCAGGGTGCTGACCAATCGCCAGGGCCACCCGGTCTACGACAACCAGAACCAGCGCACGGTCGGCGCCCGCGGCCCCGCCACCCTGGAGAACTACCAGTTCCTGGAGAAGATCAGCCACTTCGACCGCGAGCGCATCCCCGAGCGCGTCGTGCACGCCCGCGGCGTCACGGCCTACGGCTTCTTCGAGGCCTACGGCAGCTGGGGTGACGAGCCGATCAGCCGCTACACCCGGGCCAAACTGTTCCAGGAACGCGGCAATCGCACCGACCTGGCCGTCCGCTTCTCCACCGTCATCGGCGGACGCGACTCGTCCGAGGCCGCCCGCGACCCCCGCGGCTTCGCCGTGAAGTTCTACACCGAGGACGGCAACTGGGACCTCGTCGGCAACAACCTGGGCGTCTTCTTCATCCGCGACGCGATCAAGTTCCCGGACGTCATCCACGCCCTCAAGCCCGACCCGGTCACCTTCGAGCAGCAGCCGCGCCGCATCTTCGACTTCATGTCGCAGACGCCCGAGTCGATGCACATGCTCGTCAACCTGTTCAGCCCGCGCGGCATCCCCGCGGACTACCGCCACATGCAGGGCTTCGGCGTGAACACGTACAAGTGGGTCAACGCCGAGGGCAACACCGTTCTCGTCAAGTACCACTGGATGCCCAAGCAGGGCGTGCGTTCCATGACCGAGGAGGACGCCGCCAACGTGCAGGCCGACTCCCTGGGTCACGCCACCAAGGACCTGTACGAGGCGGTCTCCCGCGGCGACTACCCCGCGTGGGAGCTCCTGGTCCAGATGATGGAGGACCACGAGCACCCGGAGCTGGACTTCGACCCGCTCGACGACACCAAGACCTGGCCCGAGCAGGACTTCCCGCCGAAGCCGGTGGGCCGGATGGTGCTCGACCGGATGCCGGACAACTTCTTCGCCGAGAACGAGCAGATCTCCTTCGGCACCGGCGTCCTCGTCGACGGCCTGGACTTCTCGGACGACAAGATGCTGGTGGGCCGGACCTTTTCCTACAGCGACACCCAGCGCTACCGGGTCGGCCCGAACTATCTCCAACTCCCCGTCAACCAGGCCAAGAACGCCGATGTGCGCACCAACCAGCGTGACGGCCTGATGACGTACCACGTGGACGGCGCGGGCGAGAACCCGCACGTCAACTACGAGCCGTCCCTCACCGGCGGTCTGCGCGAGGCGCAGTACCCGGCCCACGACGAGCAGGGCCCGGAGATCCACGGCAGGCTCACCCGCAAGCGGATCCCGCGTACCAACGACTACATGCAGGCCGGTCAGCGCTACCTGCTCATGGAGGAGTGGGAGCGCGACGACCTGGTGCGGAACTTCACCGATCTGCTGTCCCAGTGCGACCGCCCCGTGCAGGAGCGCATGGTCTGGCACTTCCTGCTGGTCGAGAACGACCTCGGCCTGCGCGTCGGCGAGGGCCTCGGCATCGGCCCCGAGGACGTCGCCGGTCTCGAGCCGCTGGCCGGCCAGGACCTCACGGACGAGGACCGCAAGCGGCTGGGCAACCTGGGCAAGAACCCGCCGCGTGATGTCACGGGCCTGACCATGACCCACTGTGTACCCAACGAGCGGCACGTCGTGACGCGCTGAACCGTCACGAGCGGGAATGGCCCGCTGTCGCCGCCGGGGGCGGTCGGCAGCGGGCCTTCGCTGTGCACGGGGGCAGAACCCAGGTGCGGGTGGCCGCCGCATCCGAGCGGCAGGGTCGCGGGCGCGTCAGGCGCTGGTCTGCTGCGGCAGGGGCCCGGGCCGGTTCCTCGCACGGAAGGTGCGGCGGTAGGTGTCCGGAGGCACGCCGACCGTGCGATGGAAGTGCCTGCGCAGTGTCGTGGCGGTGCCCATCCCCGTGGCCGCCGCGATGGTGTCGACGCTGTCGTCGGTGGTCTCCAGCAACGCCTGGGCGTGGCGGATCCGTTGGGTCAGCAGCCACTGCAGCGGGGTGGTGCCGGTCGCGGCCCTGAAGTGGCGGCCCAGGTTGCGCGAGCTCATCCTCGCCCGGCGCGCCAGGTCCTCCACGGTCAGCGGCTGGTCGAGTCGTTCGAGTGCCCAGGGCAGCAGCGCGGCCAGGGGGTGGTTGTCCGGGGCGGGCACCGGGGTGGTGACGAACTGGGCCTGTCCGCCGTCCCGGTGCGGCGGGACGACAAGGCGGCGGGCGACCGTGTTGGCGATCGACGAACCGCGGTCGAGGCGGACCAGGTGCAGGCACAGGTCCATGGCCGCGGCCTTGCCGGCGGAGGTGAGCACGCGGCCGTTGTCGACGTAGAGCACGTCCGGGTCGACCTCGATTCGGGGGTGGCGGTCGGCCAGGACCTGGGTGTGCGCCCAGTGCGTGGTCGCGCGGAGCCCGTCCAGCAGGCCGGCGGCCGCCAGCACGAACGCGCCGGTGCACAGGGAGGCCACGCGTGCGCCGGCCTCGTGGGCGGCGCGCACCGCGTCTACCAGGGCGGCGGGCGGCGCCTGGTCGACGTCGGCCCAGCCCGGGACGATCACGGTGCCGGCATGCGGGAGCCGGTCGAGGCCGTGGTCGGGCTCCAGCAGGAACCGGCCCACCCGCACGGGACCCGGCCCGCAGACCACGAGGTCGTACCAGGGCTCCGCCACCTCGGCCGGGGCGGAGCCGAACACCTCCTGGGCCATCGCCAGTTCGAAGGGGAGCATCCCGTCCGTGAGCGCCAGCGCGACAGTGTTCTTCACGTCCGGAATTGTACGGGTCATGGCGTTCCGGACACTCGTGTGGGACGTCTGTTCCCGACAGCATGGTCGTGGCACGACAACGCGGATCAGTGCGAGGGAAGGAACACCCATGACAGCGGGGCTCGAGGTCGCGGTGTACGGCGCGTACGGACACACCGGGCGCTTCGTGGTGGCACACCTGCGGGAGCGCGGTTTCGTCCCGGTCCTCTCCGGCCGTGACGCCGACCGGCTCACGAGGCTCGCGGAGGAGTTCGGAGCCGGTGTGGACGCCCGTCCGGCGTCGGTCGACGACCCGGCCGCGCTCGAGCGTGCACTGGGCGGTGCGGCAGCGGTCATCAACTGCGCCGGGCCCTTCGCCACGACGGCCGCGCCGGTGATCGAGGCGGCCCTGCGCGCGGGTATCCCGTACGTGGACGTCGCGGCCGAGATCGAGGCCAACGTCGACACGTTCACGCACTTCGCGGACCGCGCCCGCGCCGAGGGAGCGGTCGTCGTCCCCGCGATGGCCTTCTACGGCGGCCTCGGCGACTTGCTGATCAGCACCGCGATGGGCGACTGGACGAAGGCGGACGAGGCACACGTCGCGTACGGGCTGAGCGGCTGGCACCCCACCGCCGGGACGCGTGCCGCGGGCGCGGTCTCCGGTCGGCGGCGCGGGGGACGGAAGGTCCGCTACAGGAACGGGCGGCTGGAGTACCACCAGGACGACCTGCGGACCGTGGAATGGGCGTTCCCCGACCCGATGGGGCCCCGCGCCGTCATCGGGGAGTTCACGATGGCCGACGTCGTCACCGTGCCCAGCCACCTGCCCATACCCGAAGTGCGCACCTACATGACCGTCGAGGCGGCCAGGGAGCTGTCGGCCCCCGACACCCCGGCGCCCACCGCGGCCGACGAGCACGGCCGGTCCGCGCAGACCTTCCTCGTCGACGCCGTCGTGCGCTCCGGCGACAGCGAACGGCGCGCGGTGGCCACGGGCCAGGACATCTACGCCGTCACCGCGCCGCTCGCGGTGGAAGCGGTCGACCGCATCCTCACGGGCCGGATCAGGGCGACCGGCGTCGCCTCGGCCGGCGAGATCTTCGACGCGCCCGACTTCCTCCGCGCGCTGTCGCCGCACGTCGCCCTGGAACTGCGCGCCCAGTCGGCGGGTGATCCCGACGGGGAGACCCGTGAGCGTACGGCGTGACGGGTGGTAGGGCCGTCTCAGCGGTGTAGGGTTGCCGTGCCCGTGCCGGATCTGGAGCCGAGGAAGAGGGAGGTGGGGTTGATGACCGTGCTGAAGGCCACCATGCGTCGTGTCCGGGTCTCCCTCACGTCCCGGGCCGTGGCCTGACTCCTGCCTCGCCTCGCTGAGAGCGTGAGCTCGCGGGGCACCACCACACGGACATCTTCTGGAACGGACCTTCCACCGTCATGGGCAACACCTGGATCACGCGCGCCGAAACCAGCGCCGACATCCCCGCCATCCGCGACATCAACCTCACCGCCTTCCCGACCTCCGCCGAGGCCGACCTCGTCGACGCCCTGCGCGCCGACCCGACCGCCTGGATCGAGGGCCTCTCCCTCGTCGCGGCGGACGAGACCGGCCGCCCTGCGGGCCACGCCCTGCTGACCCGCTGCCACATCGGCACCACAGCGGCCCTGTGCCTGGCCCCGTGCGCCGTCCGCCCGGAGCGGCAGCGCACCGGTGCGGGCAGCGCGGCCGTCCGCGCTGCCCTGGCCGCGGCAAGGGCACAGGGCGAGCACCATGTGGTCGTCCTGGGGCATCCGACCTACTACCCACGGTTCGGGTTCACCCGCGCCAGTGACCACGGCATCGGCCTGACCATCGACGTGCCCGACGAGGCCGTGATGGCACTCAGCCTCGACAACGACCACCCGCTGCCGAGCGGCACCGTCCACTACGCCGCCGCGTTCGGCATCTGACCCGACCGTGACGCGCGGGAGACGGTGAACTCCCGCGCGTCACACTCCCGTCGGCCGGTCACCGGCAGCGTCCGGATGCGTGGACCGGCCCCCGAAGCCGCCCGGGCACGACTCCTCGTCTCGGGCGTTCGGTGCGGCGCACCTCCTCGACGGTTGTCAGCGCGTTCTGATCGCGCACGACCGCGTCCGACCGAACCCCTTCGCCCTCGCGGCGACTTGCGATTCGCGTCGCGTGTCGGCAACCGAGTGCGGTGTTCAGGCACTCATGATCCATGGGTGTCCGCGGCCGGCCGCCGCCGTGGGCCGATCGCCGAAGCGCCGTGTCGAACGTGTCCAGGAAGCAACCGAGGAGTCATCGTGCCCCTGTCGCCGCACCGACGCCTGACTGTGAGCGTCACCGTGATCGCCGCGCTCGCCGGGGGCGTGGCTCCCCTGGCGAGCGCGTCGGCCGCTCCAGCCGCGCCCCGTGCCGTCCCCGCCGCCGTCGACCACGCGCCCGCTTCGCCCGCACCCGACATGGACGGGGTGGTCGCCGCGCTGAACGCCGCGATGACCAAGGGCGCGCCGGGCGCCATGGCGCGCTACACCGCGCCGGACGGCGTCAGGAGCCGTACCGCCGGAGTCCGCGACAGGGCCTCCGGGGCGCCGATGAACATGCTTGCGCGGTTCCGGATCGGGAGCGTCAGCAAGACGTTCTCCAGCGTCGTGCTGCTCCAACTGGTGCAGGAGGGATGGCTGGAGCTCGACCGTTCGGTCAATCAGTACCTGCCGGGGCTGCTGCCCGACGACCGCATCACCGTCCGGCACCTGCTCACCCACCGCAGCGGCCTGGCCGACTACACCGAGGCGATGTTCCACCAGACCGTGCCCGGCTTCGAAGCCGTGCGGAACCGGGTGTTCAGCTACCGGGAGCTCGTCGACCTGTCCCTCGCCGAGCCCCCCACCACCGAACCCGGCGCCGCGTACAAGTACTCGAACACCAACTTCGTGGTGGTCGGCATGCTCATCGAGAAGCTGACGGGCCGTCCGGTGGCCGACGCCTACCAGCGCCGCATCATCAAGCCGCTGAGGCTGCGGCACACCTCGTACGTCCACCCGCAGACACGCATCAAGGGACTGCACGTACGTGGCTACCTGCACTCCGACGAGGCCGGCGCGCCGCTCGTGGACTCCACCGAGCAGACCGTGTCGTGGGCGCAGTCCGCGGGGGCCGTCGTCTCCAGCCCCGCCGACCTGAACACCTTCACCAGCGCACTCATGAGCGGTCGGCTGCTGTCCCCCGCCATGCTTCGGGCCATGACGACCGTGACGCCGACGGACACGACCAACACCCGCTTCTACGGGCTCGGTCTGCGCCGTTACGACCTGTCGTGCGGCACGCAGGTGTACGGCCACACCGGCACGGTCCAGGGCTACTACACGTACGCCTTCTCGACCCGCGACGGCCGTCGCAGCCTGTCGGCGATGGCGAACACCTCCAATCGCGGCGAGGCCAACACGGCGCTCGGCGGCACGCTGGAGGCCGCGTTCTGCGGGAAGAAGCCGACGCCCGCGTCGTCCGCGCGCTCCGCCACCGCGCCCACGGACGACCGGGTTCCGGTGCCGGCCGAGCGCGACCTGCCGGAGCAGCACTGAGCTCGCCCGCCTGGTGAGGCGTACGTCAGTGAGTTGGTGGAGGGTCTGCTCCTCCGCCAACTCGGCTGCGTGCGCGTGCCTCCGGTGAGCTCGTGAGCGCGGCTCGCCGAGAAGTCGCGTGCTTTTCGTGTCGCGCCGTCTATCAATGCGGCTTTCCCGGGCACCCGCCTGTCACGGCCATACAGGGAGGGGAAAGCCCATGCTCACGCTCGCCGTCCTGCTGCTGCCCGGACTCAGCCTGCTGCTGGTCGTCATGAGCCGTATCGAGGACACGCTCCAGCGGGAACCGCACCCCGCCCGGCACGCCCGGCCCCGCCATCTGCGTCTCCTCCCCGGCGGCAAGGCCACCGGCAACGACGCGACCGAGCCGGAAGAGCACTCCGCCGCGGCCTGACCCCGCGCCTTCCGTTCGGGTGCCCTCCTGGCGGATCCGCGTGACACCCGGTTCGGGCAGCACCCCGAGTCAGCGGGTGACGAGTGGCCCGGCGGGGCCGCACTGGTGACGCACGCCACACACACCGCTGTCACAGACCGCGGCGCTGTCCGGTCGGAAGTGTGTCATCGCAACCCAGCAAGGAGATCGACATGGATCCGCGTCTCAACTTCTTCGGCAACCCCCTCGCGGGCAAGGTGCTCCGGCACATCAACTCGGCGAACAAGGTGGTGTCGGAGTCGGGGCTGCCGATCGCGACGCAGGAGCTGGTCAAGATCCGCGCCAGCCAGATCAACGGCTGCGGCTTCTGCACCGACATGCACACCAAGGACGCGATCCACGCCGGGGAGACGCACGAGCGTCTCCACATGGTCGCCGCGTGGCGGGAGGCCAAGGTCTTCACCGACGCCGAGCGCGCCGCGCTGGAGCTGGCCGAGCAGGGCACCCGGATCGCCGACGCGGCCGGCGGGGTCACCGACGAGGCCTGGCAGAACGCCGCCAAGTACTACGACGAGGACCAGCTCGTCGCCCTGCTGTCCCTCATCGCCATCATCAACGCCTACAACCGCATCAACGTCATCAACCAGCAGCCGGCCGGGGACTACCAGCCCGGTCAGTTCGGCTGAGCCAGCCGCCGCGTCCGGCCCGGCCGGACACGTTGTCCGTCTCCGCGTCGCCCCGACCTTCGACGGGGAGACGGACAACCGTCGCGCTTGGTTTCAAGCGATACCGTATCGAGTGAAAAGACGGCTGGTACTGTGCGGCCATGACCGCCGACGCCCCTCATGACAGCACCGTCCCGCGCGCGACCGACCGGCCCGGGGACGCATCGCCCTTCGCCCTCGGTCTGCTGCTGCGCCGGGCGCACTGGCGTGCCGCCGCGGTCATGACGGAGGCCCTTCGGCCGCTCGGCATCGAGCTGCGGCACTTCGCCGTCCTGGTCGTGCTGGTGAACCGCGGTTCCACGATGCAGCGGGACCTGGCCGCGGCGACGGGGACGGACAAGGCGGGGATCATGCGGGTCGTGGACGACCTGGAACACAAAGGGCTTGCCGTGCGCAAGGCCGTCCCGGGCGACCGGCGAGCCCGCGCGGTGGAGATCACGCCCAAGGGTGGAGAGATTTTCGACGCGGCTCACGTGGCCGCGGAGCCCCTGACCAAGCGCCTGGTCGCCGAACTGGAGCCCGGAGAGGCCCAGCAGCTGATGGATCTGCTGACCCGCTTCGCCCATCCCGCGGGCGAAGAAGCGTAAGCACGCGTCAGCGCGACCCCTGCCCGGCGCCGCGGGGCACCCCTGACGGCGTACGCGGCCCTCACCCCTGACATCCGTCGCCGTCGTATCGATGCGCGGGCTGTCCACCATCAGGACATCGCCCGTCGGGCCGCTCACGCCCCTTTAACACCCGGCTTGATTCATGCACAATGAAAGTATCGCTTGAGATGGTAACGAATGATATTATCTCGGGTGTAACGAACGATGAACATCGAGCAGCCCGGAGGTGGGCGATGTTGGATGTCTACGAGGCGGTCACCAGCCGACGGGCCGTGCGGGCCTTTTCCGACCGGCCCGTCCCGAGGGAAGCACTGGACCGCGTACTGTCCGCCGCCACCCGCACGCCTTCCGCATCGAACCTCCAGCCGTGGCACGTCTACGTGCTGACCGACGGAGCGCTGGCCGAACTCAAGAAGCGCACCTGCAGGCGCCTGACCGCGGGCGACGCCTGGGACGAGCCGGAGTACCAGCAGTACCCGCCCGTCCTGAAGTCCCCGTACCGCGAGCGCCGATCCGCCTTCGGTGAGCAGCGCTACGGCGCGCTCGGCATAGCGCGCGAGGATCTGGAGGCCCGCCAGCGGGCCGCTGCCGCGAACTGGGAGTGCTTCGGCGCGCCCGCCGCCCTTTTCTGCTACGTCGATCGCGACATGGGCCCGGCCCAGTGGTCCGACGTCGGCATGTACCTGCAGACCGTCATGCTGTTGCTCCGCGCGGAAGGGCTGCACAGCTGCCCGCAGATGGCCTGGGCGAAGTTCCACACGACCGTGGCGGAGATCCTGTCACCACCGGACCAGCTCATCCTCTTCTGCGGCATGTCGATCGGATTCGAGGACGACACGGCACGCTGCTTCCGCACGGGCCGGGCGCCCCTCGCCGAGACGGTCGCGTTCGTCGACACGGTGGACGCCGCACAGCCAGTCCCCCTGCCGGAGGGCACGGCGGCGACCGGCTCCACCTCAAGGCTTCACGGTGCGGGAACCACGCCCACGGCGCCCGCGAAACGCCATGCGCCTCGCTCCGGACCGTTGCGGCGCGTCGCCGCACGTCTCAGCGATGGCTTCGCCCGACGCGTCGGGCGGCTGGCGTCGCAAGTCGGGCTGCCGCCCGGAGGCGGCTGACACGGCACTCCGATCCCGTGCCGTGGTGAGAGAGGTGGATGAAGATGTTTGCTGGTGGCCGGATACCGGTCCCATGGGCTCGCGCGGGCTTCGGCGGGGGCGACTCGACGCGTGGCTCCGGCCGTGACCGGGGGACACGTCGCACCATGACCGGCGTCGGTCGCGCCACGACCGGCGTCGAAGGGACGCTCGGCCTGTCATCGAGCCCGCCGCCCGGGAGCCTCGTGTCCTCCGAGGGCCTGCACGCCCTTCCCCGGCCCGTGGCCGTCGTGGTGAGCGCCGGTGGCGTGCTGGGAGCCGCGCACGTCGGCGGCGGGTACGCGCTGGAGGAGCGCGGCTTCGTCCCCGACATGATCATCGGAAGCTCGGTGGGCGCCCTCGTCGGGGCCATCGCGGCCGCCCACCCCGCCGGGGCCGCGCCATGGCTGGACGGCGTGTGGAGCCGGTTGCGGCGCCGTGAGGTGTATCCGCTCGGCTACCTGCCGTCACGGACCAGCATCTTCACCGATCGCGGCCTGCGCCGGCTCATCGCCCGTTCCGGGTTGCCGTCCCGGATCGAGGAACTGGCCGTCCCGTTCACCGCGGTGGCCATGGACCTGCGCACCGGCGCCCCGGTGTCACTCGACCACGGCGACCTGGAGTCCGCACTGCTGGCCAGCGCCGCCATTCCCGGGATGCTGCCCCCGGTGGACCGGGAGGGCAGGACCCTCGTGGACGGCGGCGTGATCGCGCACGTTCCGGTACTCGCGGCTCTGCGGGCCGGGGCGGCCAGCGTGGTGGTGCTGGCGACCGGGCCGGAGAACTCGCCGTTGCGCCCGACCGTCCCGCGCCGCCGTCCCGGCGCGATCGCCGCCAGGGCCCGGCTCCTGCTCGCGCACCACCGGATCGAGCGTGATCTGCGCGAGGTGTCCGGACACATCCCGACCGTCGTCCTGCCGACCGGCGTCGAGGCCTGGCCCGCCCCGTGGGACTTCGGCCATGCGCAGCGGCTGATCAGCACCGCCTCCCGCACCGCGGGACACTTCCTCGACGGACTGCGGGTCAGCGGGCCGGGCCTGTATCGCATCGACGACGTTCTCACCCCGCAGGCCGACCCGGACAGGGCATCGGCTTCCTCCCCGTGGAGAGTCGCCCAGTGAGCACCATCGCGTTCCTCAACATCGCCATGCGCGGGCACGTCAACCCGACGCTGCCGATCGTGGCCGAACTCGTTCGACGCGGCCACACCGTCACGTACCACACGACACCCTCGTTCCGGGAGGAGATCGCCGCCGCGGGGGCGATGGTGCACCTCTACCCCGGCGGCGAGCAGCCGCTGCCCGACCCGCCGATACCGGCGACCTTGATCGCGGGGCTGGCGAGCACTGCCGTCCGCCTGCTGCCCACGGTGCTCAGCGATCTGCGCCGCATCGGGCCCGACCTGATCGTGCACGACAACGCCTGTCCATGGGGCGCCGTCGCCGGCCACGAACTCGGGGTGCCGGCCGTGTCGTCGTTCACCACCTTCGCGTACGACCGGCGCGTGCCCAGCCCGACCCGCGGCTCGTGGGCCCTGCTGGCCGCGGCGACGGCCCGGCCACGCAGCCTCCAGGGCTATCTGCGATCACGCCGGGGCCTGCGCCACGACTTCGACACGCGCGGGCTGCCCTGGCTCGACCTGGGCAACATCCGCCAACCGCTCAACCTGGTCTTCACCTCTCGGGCCTTCCAGCCCGCCGCCGAGGATTTCGACGAGTCCTACCGGTTCGTCGGGCCCAGCATCGGCGCCCGCCCGGACGACCCCTCCTTCCCGGCCGACCAGCTGCGGGACCCGGTGCTGTACGCGTCGCTGGGCACGGTGTTCGACACCGACCCGCAGCTGCTGCGCGCTTTCGCCCTGGCGCTCGCCCCGCTGGGCGGCACCGTGGTCGTCTCGACCGGGCACACCGATCCCGCCGCGCTGGGTCCCCTGCCGGCCAACGTGCTCGCCCGCCGTTTCGTCCCGCAACCGGAAGTACTGGACCGTACGGCGTTGTTCGTCACCCACGGCGGGATGAACAGCGTCAACGAGGCCCTGTACGCGGGGGTGCCGATGCTGGTGGTCCCCCAGGGCGCCGACCAGCCGATGGTGGCCCGTCGCGTCGTGGAGCTCGGCGCCGGCCTGTCGATCCGTAACCCGAAGGTCTCCGAGGCCTCCGTGCGCGACCTCGCCGGGCGGCTGCTCGACGACCCGCGCTTCCGGGCAGCCGCTGCCGCCCTGCGGATCGCCCAGCGGGAGGCCGGGGGATATCGGCGCGCCGCCGACGAACTCGAGCACTACATCCACGCGGCCGGCTCGTCCGGTGTCCGCACGCCGTCCATCCGTCGCAGCGAGGCTGAGTGATGTCGCTCGTCGTTGTCGTCCTGCTGGTCCTCGCCGGGGTGTCGGAGGCCGCCGGGCGCATCCTTCCCCTGGCGGTCCGCCGACCCGGCATGCCGCGCACCCTCGTGGCCGGGCTGCTGGTGGCCGGCGGCCTCGTCGAGAGCGTGGTGTTCGCGCTGTGGCCGCTGACCGCGTGGACCCTGGCCGAACTGGTGCTGTCCTCTCCCCCGTCGGCCGACGGGCTGGTGTGGACGCCGGGCCTGGCCGCCCCGCTGGTGCTCGCCGCCGTCCTCGCGTTTCCCCTGCTCGGACCCTTCCTCCACCTCTGCCTGTTCGTAGGGGTCGGGGCCGGCCTGGCCGGCCCGCTCGCCGCCGCGACCGGGCTGGGATGGTGGAGTGCCGTCGGCTGCGTGGCCGCCGCGGGCGCCGGTCTCGGTGTCGCCGTGGAGGCCGTACGGCGTCTGGTCGTCGGGCTCAGCGCGATGGAGGCGAGGGAGTCGAGGGAGTCGATCGCATGAACGGTTTCGTGCTCTGGGCCTTCGCAATCGGACCGGCCCTGCTCGCCGAAGCTCTGCTGGCCCGCTACGAGGTGCTGGCCTACGGCGCCGGCTGGCGGTCCCCCACCACCGTGCTCCCGAAGGGCGTGCCCTACGCCCGGGGCGCGGCCCCTGACGGTCCCCCAGGTGCCTACCTGGTGTACCTCGACGGCATCGGCAAGCGCCGCGTCCGCGACAGCCGGGACGGCGGCCAGCTGGTCAAGGCCCTGCTCGCCAGAGCGCCCGAACTGCGGGTGCTGGGTCAGGTGCAGCCCTACTCGCCACTGGCCGACCCGCTGGCCGATCGGCCGGTGTGGGCGTGGCTGCAGCGCCGCATCGGACTGCTGCTGTTCCTGCACAACGTCATGCAGATCTTCGTCGCCGCCGACCACCGGTACCGGCCCCTGTACAACCGGGCCGTCGGCTCGCAGATCGCCACGCAGCTCCGGCTCGCCGGGTACCGGCCCGACAGCGGCATCCCCGTCGTCCTGCTCAGCTACAGCGGGGGTGCCCAGGTCGCTTGCGGTGCCGTGGACGAACTGCACGCCCAGTTGCGCTGCCCGCTGTTGCTGATCATGCTCGGTGGGTTCCACAACGGCGCGAACGACCTCTCGCGTGCCCAGCACGTGCATCGGCTGACCAGCGCGAGCGACCGGATCGAGCGGGTCGGTACCTGGATGTTCCCGCAGCGCTGGCGGCTGTTCCGCGGCAGCGCGTGGAACCGGGCCTGGCGTGCCGGGAAGATCACCGACCATCCGCTGGACCCGGCCACACACGTCGGGCCGCGCAGCTACATCAGCCCGGCGGCGCAGTTGCCCGACGGCCGAAGCCACCTCGACCGCACTGCCGACACGGTGATCGCACTCATCCGCGCCGATCGCGGGGCGAGCGTGGTGACGGACGACAGACCTGCGCCGAACCACTCCGGGAGACGGCACCGAGGCATGCGGAGGCGGCGTCGAGTCGGCAGTAGGAGACGCTGAGCGGTCCGTTGGGGGCACTGGGCCCTGAGCCGTCGGTTCAGGGCCCCTGCGCCGTCACGTGGAGTCGGCCGTGATGATCGCATGGACGCGCTCGGCCAGGATCCGGTCGGAGTCCGGCGTCTCGGCGATCTTCGCGAGCACGTCCCGCTCCGCTTCCGCGGCCTTGTCCGCACGTGAGCCGCGACGTGCTGCCTTCTTCTGCTCCTGCGCGTGCTCCTTCATCGCGGCCCACTCCGTCAAAGCCTCTCCCGGTGCACGATCCACGGGGCCGCTGTCCCCATCGTCGTCCCCGACGCATGGGGAGGACGGACGGCCGGAGGCCCGGCATCATGGACGCCGTGGACACACCCAGCGAAGCGTGGATCACCATCGCCGCATACGAGAACCTGCCGGGCCGCCCCCACCCGATGGCAGCCGCCGGCGCTTGACTGCGCGAGCGCGGCATCGACTGGATGCCCTTCGGCCCGGACGAGATCCAGTGGGAGTTGACCTGCGGCATCGGCCCGGACGGCCACTGGCAGGGCTGGTTCGGTGTACGCGTCGCCCCTGACGCGCTCCGACGGCTCGGGCTCCATCCCGACCAGCCCACCTCCGCGGTCGTCGGTCCGTCTCCACCCGGCTGGTGGCACGCCGCCGCAGA
The DNA here is from genome assembly GCF_015160875.1 of Streptomyces chromofuscus. Lineage (NCBI taxonomy): Bacteria > Bacillati > Actinomycetota > Actinomycetes > Kitasatosporales > Streptomycetaceae > Streptomyces > Streptomyces chromofuscus. Next base: position 541,535 of record NZ_CP063374.1, read on the forward strand.
ACGTACTGCTCACCAGCACCGGGACGCCGTACGGCCGTATCCCTCACGGGGCACGGCGGAGCCGGTGGTCACACCGTCTCCGCTGCGCGCCCGGCGGCCGCCGGACCGCGCGCCGCGGGGCGCAGCCTGCGGCCCCGGCGGGTCGGTCCCCAGGGCTTGAGGACCGAGATCGCCGTCATGAAGAGGTAGGCGGACAGCGACACCACCGGTCCCATGAGGATGTCCCCGGACTCCGGCAGCCCCTCACCGGCCGCCACAGCGGTGACCGCGGTGTTCACCCCGGGGCGCAGGGCGAACGCCGTGGCGGTGATCGTGGCCAGGGTCAGCCAGAACTTCGTGTAGACCCATCGGTGCCTCGCCAGCCCCCACGGTGTTCCCAAGGACAGCAGCAGGCCGCTGAGGAGCGTGAGCAGCGCGACGGGGAGCAGGAGCCAGTCGGCGAAGAGCTTCATGGCCCGCACGGACGCCTCCACCGTCACCGCGGATCCGGTGGCGGAGGCGGTGACGGCGAGTGCGAGCAACCCGGACGTGAGCCCGAGCCAGCCCGCGGAGGCGACGACATGAACGACGAGTGAGGCCCGGCGTGCCGGGCGGCTGAGTTTCACACGCACCACCGTGCCGGGCACCGGGGGTACGGAGCGTCTGACGGCGGGAGTAAGCGCTCGTACTGACGTCGGCGTAGGAGTCCGGCCTTCGGGGTCTCCCCGGGCACGGCAGCAGGGCGACGCCGTACGGGCTCGGGGAAGGGCAACTCCCTCTGCGCTCCCCGGCACCAGGGCTCGGCCGCAGCCACAGCAGCCGGCCACAGCGGGCACGCTGACGCCGCCCGACCGGACTGTCCGTGCCTCGTGCTTGGATACAGGACCGGCGTTGGGAAGGGATGACATGACACGTACAACACCGTCGCGCCCGCTGGACGTGACCGTCGCGTTTCCGGAACTGGCGAGCCTGGCGAGGACGGCCGTCCGGCTGCACCCCCTCCCGGGTGCACCCACCGTCCACGACAGTTCGGTTGGCGGACCGCTGCTGTGGCCGGCGGACGAGCCCTGGCCGGAGCACGAGCCGACGTACCGGTACTCCGGGCGACTGACCACGTTGGAGGACGTTCGCACGTTGCGGGCCGTTCTCACGCGGGCGTGGTCACGGCCCCGGGGACCTCGCCAGAACCTGCTCAACGAGCGGGAGCAGGAACTCGTGGACCGGATACACGCGGGACACTCTGCGGAACTACTGCCGCCGGGGCCGCAGCCGCTGATTCCGCTCGCGCAGTTCTACGCCCGTGACGTACCCGGACTTCCGTTCCCCGAGGGGACGGACCTGCTGCAGGTGCTGTGGGTGCCGTCCGCCGAGATCGAGGGATGCTCCCCGGCCGTGCAGCTGAGATGGCGGCTGTCCTCACAGGTGGAGCAGGTTCTGGCCGCTCCGCCCGAGCCGGCCTGCGTCGAGGACGGCGACCACGTCCCGGAGCCGTGCCTGCTGCATCCGGAACCGGTGCGCGAGTTCCCCCCGTCCCACCTCCTCGACGAGGAATGGGCGGCGCGTCTGCTGAAGTGGTCCGAGGAGCAGTCGGTGGACTACGGGAACGATCTGTCCGTCGCACCCGGCTGGAAGGCAGGCGGATGGCCGGCCGCATTCACCTTCCGCGATGCGGCGGACTCCGACGAACTGCACTGCGGCGAGTGCGGCGGGCCCGTGGAAGCCCTCCTCACCATCGGCAGCAGCGAGTGGGACGGGGCGACCGGCAGCTGGCGTCCGGTCGAGGAGGGGCAGGACAGCGAGGACGGCGAGAAGCCGACCGGGCATCCGTACCGGACCACCCACGAACCCACCATGGTCACCATCGGGCGCGGCTACACCCTGCAGGTCTACTACTGCGTCGGCACGCCCTCCCACCTACCGCGGACGATCATGCAGTGACTCTCGTAACGCTCCAGTGAGTGAGTTGGGCCTGCCCGGCGCCCGCGAGTCGTCCGGCAGGCCGCCTCGCTCGTCATCCGCTGCTCAGATGCCTCCGGATGCTTCCGATGCCGGCAGCCGCGCTCGTCGCAGGGGTGTGGGAACCGACCGTCTGGTGGGGGCCGTGCCAACGGCCGGAGTCCGTCTTCCAGGCGACACACGGTTCGTCGCGTCGCTGCCGGCAGCGCGGTGTCCCCCCGCCCTGCTCGGGTCGCCGTCGCACACACCGGTGTTCCATTGCCCCGACGGTGCGACGTCCGCACCACTCTCGCGCGCAACGCACTCCTCCGAGCCCTCCTGGTCCCGCTTCCGCAGCCGGTTCCGTCCCTGATATCCATCACGTGACCGCTGGTGCACCCTCGTCCGGGCCCACCGCCCTCCGGCCGCGCCCGTCAACGACCGGTCCTGATCGGTGACGGTAGACGCTTCGGGACCCGGCCATCGGCTTGCGCGCAGACAGAACACGCCGTGCTGGGCACGGCGGGTCACACGTGGGTGAGGAGGCGGTCCAGGGGGCGGGGTACGTGCTGGAGGTCCAGGTGCGCCACCAGTGCCTGCGCGTACAGTGCCTTGCGGCCGCTGTGCGTGCCCATGAAACGTCGTAGTTGGTGCTCGACGGGCCGTTCCCGTTGCGCGGGCTGGCCCTGGAAGGTGCGGAAGGGACGCGTCTCGCCCTGTGCCTCGATCACCTGCCGTACTCCCTCGGGCCCGAGGGCGCGGATCAGCTCGTCCTCCAGATCGGCGACGCACACGTGGAACCCGAGCGCCTCCAGTCCGACGGGCGTGAGGCCGGTCCCGAGCCCCACCCGCTCCAGATGGCGCCGGAAATGCCGCTCCTCGCCGATGTCGCACAGGCCGGCCAGTGGGAGGCCGAGGCCCGACGGACCGCACACGTCCAGGAAGCGCCCGATGTTCGTCGCCCCTCCGAGCGGTACCACCGCGATGCCCTCCGCACCGAGGTCGCGACCGTAGCGCGTGGCCAGCGCTTCGAGCGCGGCCTGATCACTGGTCCCCTCGACGAGCACGACCGTCCGCACACGGCCGTCGGCCAGCTCCCGCGCCACCGCGGCCGCCGCGTCCGCCGCTGTTCCACCGGCCGCCCAGGCGACCAGTGCCTGGCGGAATCGCCTCAACTCGTCCACGACACCTCGCTTCCCGGCGCCATCCTGGCACGGGCCGGATTCCGAACGCACGCGCGTTTTCCGGGGGCCTCCCGTCCGGGGGGCGGGAGGAGGTGCGGCTTCGGCGAACCGTCGAACCGCCAGGTCCGGTGCCCACGGCGATAAGGGTCGAGGGGACGCATCCGCCCTCAACACCTCGGGGGTGGCCATGGTGCCGTCGCCGTGGGCGCGGACGCGGGTCGCGCGCCGTGCGGCTGAACCGTTCGAACCGACCGCTTGGGCGTGCTGCTCGATCAGTGGGGCCCGTCCGAACCTCGAAGCACTCCGCGACCGGATCAGGCACCAACCCACCCTGCCCCGGTGCTTCACGGTCGACCGCGCCCAGGCATGAGCCTCACTGACGCCGCCGGCCCAGGACGCAGAACTCGTTGCCTTCGGGGTCTGCCAGTACGACCCACGATTGATCACCCTGGCCAATGTCGACACGCTTCGCACCGTGAGCCACGAGACGGGCCACCTCGGCCTCCTGATCGTCCGGCCTGAAGTCCAGGTGCAGTCGGCTCTTGGACTTCTTGCTCTCGTCGAGACGGACGAAGTCCAACCCCGGCAGGCGATCCGGCTCCGGCCGGATCTCGAACTCGTCGTCGGAGGACTGGACCACGACCCACCCCAGAGCCTCGGCCCACCACTGGCCCAGGGCCGCCGGATCTTCCGAGTGAACGATTACCTGTTCCCATTCCAAGGTCATCCGCAGAGCTTAGCCTCGATCTTTCTTGATGGTCCGCTGACGGAGTCGGCGGACCATCTTGTTGCGGGTGGCGGAGGCTGGGCAGGCTGAGGGCCCGAGTGTCGTCTCGGGGGCGCCGGGTTCCACTGCTCCGGGTGGTGAGGTGCTGTAGTAGGGACGGGGAATTTGCTGGTCAGCCGGGGTTCGGCAGGAGTGCGAGCCGTTCGAGAGCGGCGGTGAGGTGGCTGGTCCAGGGCCAGTGCCCGGCCAGGCGGAGGATCCGCCGGCGGCCGGTGGTCACGAGCTGTCCGGCCGCGGTGAACAGGCAAAGCCGTAGTCGGCGGGGCTCCCAGAGGCGGGCCTTGCCGGTCAGGGCGAGCATCGGCATCCAGGCCAGCAGCTCGAGAGCGATCTGCACGATCTCCAGCCAGATCCGGTTCTGGGCCGTGCGGTGGAGGGGCAGGTTGCGCAGGCCGGTGGCCCGGGCGGCGCGGATGCGGTCCTCGGCCCGGGCCCGCAGCCGGTGACGGAGCTCGAGGGCGGCGATCGGCCGGCCCGAGGTGTTGGTGGCGAAACAGGTCAGCCGCATGCCGTCGGCATCCGTGAGCCGCAACTGGGCTCCAGGATGCGGTCGTTCCTTCCTGACGATCAGCCGCATGCCCTCCGGCCAGCCGTCCAGGACGTCGCCGGTGAGTTCAGCGACCCAGGCGCCGTCGCGGATCTCGCCGTCCGCCTCGACGGCTGCCGTCCAGGCCGATGCCGGAACCTTCAGCACATGCTGGTGGATCGCCTCGGTGATCACCATGCCGACCGAGTAGGACAGCCACCGTCCCCGCTGGGCGAGCCAGGCGACGAAGTCGTGGGTGCCGCCCGCGGAGTCGGTGCGGATCAGGGTCCGACGTCCGCGCCGGTACTTCTTCGGCAGCTGGGCCAAGGCCAGTTGGGTGGCGGTGATGTGGTCGGTGGCCGTGTTCGAGCCCGCGTTGCCCGGTCTGAGCAGGGCCGTGACCGGTTCACCGGTGCCGCCTGGTCCGTGGTCGACGAACCCCATCAGCGGGTGGTGCCCGTAGGTCCGCTTCCACGTGGGTGCGGCGTCCTCCTTGTCCGAGTGCGCGATCACCAGCACCCCGTCGAGGTCGACGGTCACCGTGCCGCCCGCATCAGGCGCTTCCCGGCCGGCCAACCACCAGACACGTTGCCGGACTTCGGCCCGCGCGGCCCGGATAGCCCGCAGGGCCTTCTCTCCGGAGGCTGCGAGGGTGTCGATGAGGCGGGAGACCGTCGGGTCGGAGGCCACCGGCCCGAACACTGCCGGCTCGGCCCGCAGCATGGCGACATCCGCGAGGCAGTCCCCGCCCAGCGCAATCGCCAGGGCCACGTCCAGCAGGATCTTGCCCGGATCGTGCACCGCACGAGCCTTCCGCCACGGCGTCAGCGCCGCTGATATCGCGGTGTCCAAGCCGGCCTTGCGGACGGTCTCGACCAGCAGCACGCCCCCTGCCTGGGAGACCACCTGGCGGCCGCCGCCCTCGATGCGGACACGCGGGTAGGACCCGATACGCTTCTTCACCTGGAGAGTGCTTCTTTCAGTGCAGCCGACAGGACCCTAGACAAGTCCCATCGTTGCAGGTCAGGAGCACTCTCCGCTTATTTGATCAAACCTCGGACACCCCACCTCGTGAAAGCGCGAGGTTAGAGCTACCGAGCACCCAAGAAACAAGCACTCAGGTGATCCGCACCATCCGCTCACTCCTCACCCGCTCCCCCGGCCGTCGCGGGGCATCCGGCGTCGATTCCGGTGAGGAAGGCGGCGAGGACGCGGCACAGGCGGGGTTCCACCTCGACGACGGCGTGGCCGAGCCGGGGGTCGGTCTCGTAGAGCTCCCGCAGGCGCGGGCCGGGGCCGGCCATCTGCCACAGGGCGTCGGCCATGCGGGTCGGGAGGCGCGAACAGCACCACGTCGCCGGGCCCGAAGGCCTCGTCGTCGATCCCTGGGAAGCTGTGGTCCCGCACGGTCCCGTCGTGGACGACGCACAGGCAGATCCCGCCGAGCGGCGTCACCGAGCAACTCTCCGCAAGGACGCCGCCGGTTTCGGCGCCCGGATCAAGGCGGCGGCCGAGGCGGCGATCCCACCCCGTTGACGCCTTTCGGCGGGCCCGCCCGACGCCGACACGGTGTGGGCCGGCACCGAGACCGAGCGCTGCGCAGGTCGGGCCGGCTCGCCGGTGAACACCTTCCGGCGACAGGGGCACGGCGGAGCCGTCGTGCTGGAGGAGACCGAGGCGTGGTTCGTCGGCCGGGGTGTGGGGCGCGCCGGTGCGGGCGACATCGTCGGGGTCGTGCCGGACCCGGTCGAGTGGGGTGCGCGGGAGGGTTCGGGTGAACCGCTGCTGCGGCTCAGCGAAGCCCGCCGTGTCGAGCCCGGCCATCCCGTGGACCGAGCCTCCCTCCGGGACCCGTTCCCCGTACCGCCGGTGCCCCTGGGAGGCCGCCCGATCGTTCGGAGTGCAGCCGGAGCCGATCTCCGACCGCACTCGGCGCGCCTCCGCTTCGTACAGTCGCCGATCACTGGCAGCACGTCGTCACCGGGGAGTCGACGGCGCCGGACCGCTCGCGGCGTGCGAGCCGGACGTACCTTCGGACGTATGGACGAGATGCCCCAGCGCATCGACCCCGCGACAGACCGGACGGCCGCCGCGCGACTGTTGGGCTGCGCCCCTGACGAGGTCGGATACTGCCCGCGCTGTCAGGGGCTCACGCACCGCTACGGACGCGGCGCCCAGATCATCTGCCCCGCGTGCCGTTGGGCGGAAGCGCCGCTCGACGCACCGTTCCGGCCTTGACCCCGAGGCGGGTTGCACCCCCTGACCCGCGGGCGTTACCTGGAAGTACCGGCGGTGAGGCGGGCCCGACAGCCCGGCGCACATCCAGGGCCCACGCCTGATGTGCGTCCCCGGCCGCGGCCCCTCGCAGCCGCCTTCCAGCGCTCGACGGGAGGTGACACGGGTGAAAGCCGTTGTCTACGAGAGGCCCTTCAGCGTCACGGTGAAGGACGTCGACGATCCGCAGATCCAGCACCCCAACGACGTGCTCGTACGGGTCACGTCGACCGCCATCTGCGGTTCGGACCTGCACATGTACGAGGGCCGCACCGCGGCCGAGCCGGGCATCGTCTTCGGACACGAGAACCTCGGTGTCATCGAGGAGGTCGGCAGCGGCGTGACCTCCCTGTCCGAGGGTGACCGCGTCGTGATGCCCTTCAACGTCGCCTGCGGATTCTGCAAGAACTGCCTCGCCGGAGAGACGGGATTCTGCCTGACGGTGAACCCCGGCTTCGCCGGCGGCGCTTACGGTTACGTGGCCATGGGCCCGTACAAGGGCGGTCAGGCGGAGCGGATGCGGGTTCCGTTCGCCGACTTCAACTGCCTGAAACTGCCTCAGGGCGAGGAGTTCGAGACGGACTTCGTGCTGCTCGCCGACATCTTCCCGACCGGGTACCACGGTTGTGAGCTCGCACAGGTCACACCCGGCGAGACCGTGGCCGTCTACGGCGCCGGACCAGTGGGCCTGATGGCGGCCTACTCGGCGCTGCTGCGCGGTGCGGCGAAGGTGTTCTCGGTCGACCGCGTGCCCGAGCGGCTCGCCAAGGCGGAGGAGATCGGGGCCATCCCCATCGACTTCACCCAGGGAGACCCGGCCGAGCAGATCAAGGAACAGATGAACGGAGAGGGAACCGACAAGGGCGTGGACGCCGTGGGTTACCAGGCCCAGGCGCACGACGCCAGCCACGAGGAACCGGCGATCGTCCTCAACGAGCTGGTCGAAACGGTGCGGGCGACCGGCAGGCTCGGCGTACCGGGCCTGTATGTGCCGTCCGACCCGGGCGGACCCGACGAGCACGCCAAGCACGGCCAACTCCTGGTCTCGATCGGCAGGATGTTCGAGAAGGGCCAGAAGGTCGGCACCGGCCAGTGCAACGTCAAGCGGTACAACCGCCAGCTGCGCGACATGATCATCGCCGGGCGGGCCAAGCCCAGTTTCGTGGTGTCCCACGAGCTGCCGCTGGATCAGGCTCCGCAGGCGTACGAGAAGTTCGACAAGCGCATCGAGGGCTATACCAAGGTGGTACTGCACCCCGGTCACGCTCTCGCCGCGTGAGTCACGGGTCCGGGCGCACCCGCGCGCCCGGACCCTTCGCCGTGCTCCGGCATGAGCCACGCACAGGCAACTACCCACGGACCAAAGGGCCTTGCGGCCGCCGAGTCTCCCCGCAAGGCGGACCGACCAGACGGTGTGCGGGGAGGGTGCGCGGCCTCCAGGCCTCTGCCCGAGCCTCCGCAGCAGCCGCGCCCACAAGGGGATCGCCTGGCCGTCGCCCCCGAGGGAGCCGATCTCGCGCGGCTGATGGCGCAGGACCCGGTCGGTCCCCGTCGTCATGCTCAACCTGCTGCGCTTCGCTCCCGACGGCCGCGCCTCCTACGACGAGTACTCGCGGCGGGCGGGCGTTTTCCTCGAGCGGTACGCAGGCGAGTTGCTGTACGCCGGCGACGGCGGCACTCCCCTGGTCGCCGAGCAGGGGCAGGCGTGGGACACGGTGCTGCTCGTCCGCCACCTCCCCGACCGCGCGGCGTTCAGCCGCGGCGGGTGACCGCGGAGCGTTCCGCCCGCGCGCGGCGTTCGACGCCGCCGTTTCAGCCCGCGCCCGTGCGACTCGGTCGGCCGTGCCCCCGAACCCCGGTCAGGGAACGCGTGCCGCCGCTGTACGGGCAAGCCCCAGTGTGCGGGAACGGGAGGGCGCCGTGGGACTGCCCGCCTCGCTGAGGACGACCAGCGTCTTCCCCACGACCACCAGGACGAGCGTCTCCTGCACGGTGAACGTCTCGGCGGTGACGGTGACCGTGGCGTGCCACGAGGCGTCACCGATCCCCGCCGATCCGTGCGCCACCACCCCCTCGGTGCCGGTGGTGCCGTCGCTCCAGCCGATGCTGAACCTCCCGCATCCCGACAGCACGTCCGCCGCCTGCTGGAGATCCTGACGCGCTCCCGCAGCCGGCAACCAGCGCAGCACCTCCTGGAGGAACGGTCCGCTCTTGCTCTGGGCGAAGGTCACCCGGCTCTCGACCGCGCCCGGGCGGGTGCTGCGGTAGGACTCCAGGGCGTTGAGCGTGTTGACGCACTCGGAGCGGTCCGAGCGGGTGGGGGGATCGTTCTCCAGCACGGTCTTCACATAGCCGGAGGGCAGTTGGGCCGTCGTCAGGAGGGCGGCGGACAGAGCGGCGGAGGCGGGAGGCCCGTCGGGAGCGGGAGCGGTCGTCCTGGCGGGTGGCCGGCCCGAGCCTCCCGATCCACCGGAGCCACCGGAGCCGCCGGAGCCTGCCGGGACCGCCGGTCCCCCAGACCCACCTGAGCCTCCGGGTCCGCCCGAGGCTCCGGAACCGCCACCGCCTCCGGAACCTCTGTTGCCGGCCGTGTCACCAGTCGTGCGCGACTCGCCCGGGGTCCGGCTGGGCGCATGTGAGCCGGTGGACGGCTTCGGCGACGGCGAGCCGGAACTCGTCGCCGTCCCAGCGGTGTGGGACGGGACGGTCAACGACGACCCGGTCGGTACGACGCCGTCCGCGCGGTCGTCGCCGTCACCGCACGCCGTGAGCACCGCGGCCAGTACGGCCACCACGACCGGCACAGCGGTGAGGCGGAGACGGGCGGGGGTTCTGCTCACACGTACCTCCTGCGGGGGCCGGTCGGTTCTTTCGGGTGCCGTGAATCAGCGGTGGTAGCGGAAGTACAGGTCGCAGCGGAGGAGCGAGGCGACCATTGCGTCGCGGTCGACGGGGCCGGAAGGGTCGCGCCGCAGCACGGCCGACGCGGACCGCAGCACGGTGTCGTCGACGCCGCCCAGCAGTTCCGCGGTGTCGCGCCGATGTCGCGGGTCGCTCCAGACGGCGGTGCCGCCGAGGGTGAGCGCACGGCACACGAGCGCCGGGTCGGCGCGCATCTCGGGCGTGCGCTCCTGCTCGGGCGGGAGATCTGGGAGTTGGTCCAGCGGGACTGACTCGTCGACATCGGCATCGACGTCGCCGGTGGCTGGGGAACCGGAGGGAGCGCTGCTCTTGCCCGAGGGCTCGGAGGGCTGCCCGACGCCGGGCGCCCCGGAGACCACGGAGCTCGCGGACTGCGATGACCGCGGCGCCGCCTCCTCGGCGAACTCGCCGCCGACCGTCGCCCACACGGCTCCCGTGAGGACCAGTGCTCCGGCGACCGCGAGGACGGCCGGGGGTCGGGGCCGTCGTACGGCGGCCGGGTCCGGTACGGCTGCCTGCCGGACGTTCCCTGCGGCCACCAGCGGAAGCAGCGCGCCGACGACGCTCAGCGCCACCCCGGCCACCCACCAGGGCGTGTCGATCACACCCCACCGCACGTGTCCCTGCCCGGCGGCGGTCAGCCGGGCGAACAGGAACCAGCTGCCCAGCGGTACGGCCACCAGGAGCCCGGAGAGGACGACGGCCGCGGCACAGGCGGGTGCCGAGCGCGGCCCGGACACGGCGGCCCGCGTCGCACGGGCGAGGGAGGTGGTCCAGACCGCGTACAGTGCACCGCCGGCGACCAGCACCGCCGCCAGGGCCGTCGCCCGCGGCCAGGGGGCATCGATGAGGGAGAGCTCCGTGGCCAGTCCGTCCGCGGTCGTGGTGTCCCGTACCCATGCGCCGGCCGCGCGCCCGGACAGCTGGCTTCCGGCGAGCACGCCGAACCCGAGCGCGGCCCCGGCGGTCGCCGCGCGCCGGCCGGTCGCGTCGCGGTGGCCCACGGCGACAGCCCGCCACCACGCCACCGTCACCACACCGGCGACGGCCCAGCCGGTCAGGGCGCCCGCCACGGTGTAGGCGAGCTGGGTCCGTTCGGGTGTAAGGGCGGCGACCAGCAGGGCGAGGTCGGTGAGGATCAGCCCTGCGGCGAGCCCGGTGGCCAAGCAGTCGAAGGGCGACAGTCCCCAGGTCCGCACCGGGTCCGCGAGTGTGTCCAGGCGGCTCGCGGGGGTGGGATGGCTGGCGAGTCCGGCCCGCGCCAGCAGGCGTTCGCGAGGGGTCGGCGAGCGGCCGGAGCCGATGTAGTCGGCGGTCGCGCCGCGCGGTGCGCGCGGGTCGGCTTCCGCGCGGAGATCGGCGTCGTACTCCCGGGCGCGCAGCACCGCGCACAGGCTGAGACCCGTGATCACCAGGACCAGCGTCATCCGCACCAGCACACCGGTGCCGAGCGCGCCCGGCTCCCGTGTCAGAGCGGCGCTCACCGGCGCGGTGCAGCCGACGAGCAGGATCCACCAGGCCGCGGAGGCCAGCCGTACCCGGCCCACGTCCCGCAGCCGCAGATGGGCCAGTTCGTGCCGGAACATCGCCTCCACCCGCCCGTCGGGGAGGTTGAAGACGTTCGAGTCGGCCACGATCCACGGGGCGCGGCGGGTGCCCGACGCCCGGGCCCGGACGCCGACGCGCCGACCACGCACCCACAGCGCCGGCCGGGGACCGGCTCCGTCGGGCAGTACGGCGTCCAGGCGTGCGCGCAGTTCCGACGCGTCGGGTTTCGCCCGCCACCACCACAGGCTCAGCCGGCGTCCGGCGGCCCGCCAGAGCAGGGCCAGGAGCAGCAGCGCGAGCGGGCCGCACAGCACCACTGCCGACTGGGCCAGCCGGACGTCGTACACGCAGCCGGTGAAGCGGGCGAGCACCGCGTCCGGGATGTCCGGTGTGGCGGGCAGACAGCCGAGTTGGGCGCCGGGCCAGTTGCCGCGGCGCAGGACCAGCCACCACCACGCGGTGAAGGAGGCGCCGGCGCACGCGACCAGGCCCAGCAGGACCAGGCGTGTGGTGGTCGGCAGCGGCAGCGGGCTGGTCGTGAGCGCGCGGGCGACGTCGCGTGGCTCGGTGGGCGGCCGGACGGCGCCCCGCGCGGTGGTCATGACGGCGGTGCGGTCGCCGGTGACTGCGCGGCGCCCGGGTCTTCGGGAGCGTCCGGTTCGGCGCCGCCCGGCGGCGGGGGCGCGTCGGAGCGGACCACGGCCATGACGATGATCCGGGCGCACTCCCCGGCCTCGGCAGGAGACAGGCCGGCGGCACGGCTCTGGGCCAGGGCCCACTCCGTGAGTTCCTGCCTCGTCACCTCGGACAGCCCCGGCACGGCGGAGGTCAGCGCCACGCGCCGGCCCTCGGCCTCCTCGCGCTGCCGGCGCCTGCGCCACCACCGGGCGACCCGGGCGCCGCCCGCCCGGATGCGCCCGGAGGCGAGGTCGGCGAGGACCTGCGCGACCACCGCCACGAGCACCGGCAGCAGAACGGCGGTCTCGATGCCGGTGCCCAGCGGGTCCCCGGCCGACCGGTGCAGGCGTTGCGGCGGATACGGCCTGGCCGCATAGGCCCGGCAGGTCGCGTCGACCTTGTCCAGTTCGGCCGGTACGACACTGCGGACCACGTCGCGCAGGACGTCCTGGCCCGTGCGCTGGTGCATGGGGATCTCCCGTGAGACGTGAAGGGACGAGGACGTGCGGATCGGGCCCAGGACCGGGACGCGCGATATGAGACGCCGGGTGCGCCGGCGGCGCCGTGTACGCGTCCGAAGGCCGCGCGGCCTCAGTCCCGGCGCGGCCGCCGGGTCACGACCAGAGCGACACCGCCCGTGGACACGACAGCGGCCGTGCCGACGAGCAGGGCCAGTCCTGGCGTGCCGCTGTCAGCGAGCTGGTCCCCTCCGCTGCCGCCGGACAACGACGACGGAGCCGGCGCGGGGGGCGCGGAGGACGTGGAAGGCGTGGACGGCGTGGCGGAGACCGAGGTGGTGGCGGAGGCGGAGACACTGCGGCTCGGGCTCGCGGAGTCGCTGGGTGAAGCGCTGACCGAACTGGTGGCCGTGGCGGTGGGCGACGGCGTGGCGGTCGCCTCGGCGACGACCGAGTAGGACGCCTTGCCGTCCATCAGGGGTACCGGGTCGACCCCCGGGATGGGCTGGACGAGGCCCTGGGCGACGAACTGGAGGGTGGTCGAGGTGGGTACCGCGCGGGCGAGCGAGATGCGCAGGCCGATCCGGGCGGTCTCGCCCGCCGGGAGGGAACCCACGGACGGCAGTCCGTCGTCGGTGCTGAGGTAGCCGGAGAGCGCGGTGTCGCCGGACGTCAGTTCCACCGAGCGCCACACGGACGCGGCCGCGTCGAACCACTCCACGGTGATCTGATCGGGCGTCAGCGCCGAGGGCGGCGGGGCGAGTCGGGCGCCCACGGCGACGATGAAGCTGTCGGTGACGTCGGCGTCCAGCGTGTTGTGGAACAGGGCGTCGACCCTCAGCGGCTGCCCTCCGGGCACCAGGCGGCCGGAATCCGGGGCGAGTTCGGCGTACGGAGCGGTCGGATCCGCGGCGTGGGCGGGCACCGCGACCAGCAGTGACGAAAAGAAAAGGGCGGTACAGCCCAACAGGGCCGCACAACGCGATCCACGGCGCACAACAACCAGCTCCCCCTGCGACGCGCGCCCCCAGCGCGCTCCCTGGCGTGACGCAAGGAAGCTTAAAGTATCAACGGCCGAAAATGGACAGCTAGGCACATTCGATCAAAATGAGGATTGAGTCAATCAATTGATCCACAAATACGCCAGCGAACCCGGATGATCCCGTTCGGGGGCACGACGGGCTCGAAGCGGTGATCGCGCTGCTCGGTGCCGCAGATTTCCACCCTTTTCGGGAACATCCGGTGCGAGAAGGGCAAAGTGGAAAGCGGGCGCTGAGAAGCGGGTGTGTGAGCGTCGTCACCAGGAATATCTCCCCCGAGGCCATGGTTGAGCCACACGGGGAAGAAGGACAGTCCCCCGACAGAAGAGGGAAGAAACGGTTCATGACTAACGTACAACAGAAGGCGCTGCTTGCGGGCGGCTGCTTCTGGGGCATGCAGGATCTCATTCGAGCGCTTCCCGGCGTACTCACCACTCGGGTGGGATACAGCGGCGGCGACGTGCCCAATGCGACATACCGCAATCACGGAAACCACGCCGAGTCGATTGAGATCATTTTCGATCCCGCGGCAACCGACTACCGAATGATTCTGGAGTATTTCTTCCAGATTCACGACCCGACGACGAAGAACCGGCAGGGTAACGACATCGGCGCCAGTTACCGCTCCGCCATCTTCTATGTGGATGACGAGCAGCGGCGAATCGCCGAGGAGACCATAGCCGATGTGGACGCCTCCGGCCTGTGGCCGGGCACGGTGGTCACCGAGGTCGTGCCGGCGGGACCGTTCTGGGAGGCCGAGCCCGAGCACCAGGATTACCTGCAGCGGTACCCGGAGGGGTACACCTGCCACTTCCCGCGGCCGAACTGGCGGCTGCCGAAGCGCGCGGCGTCCTGATCAACGACGGGCGGGTGACGTCACCCATGTCACGCGCCCCTGAATAGCGGAGCGTGCGAGGACCGCGTCGTCGAGTTCCTCGCCGCCCGCCAAGACCGCGACCGTCTCAGTGCACGAGCTCGGCCACGGTCACGGCCTCGAGGCGGGCCTCGTCCGCGGTCATGCAGTCGTCGAGCGCCGCGAGGTACCGCTCGGCGTCCAGGGCCGCCGCGCAGCCGGTCCCGGCGGCGGTGATCGCCTGCCGGTACTCGTGGTCGACGACGTCGCCGCAGGCGAACACGCCGTTCAGGTTCGTGCGCGTGGAGTGGCCCTCGACGGCGACGTAGCCGGCGTGGTCAAGAGAGACCTGGTCCTTGACCAGTTCGACGCGCGGATCGTGCCCGATGGCGATGAAGACCCCGGTCACCGGCAGGTCGCTCTCCTCCCCGGTGTTCACGTCACGCAGGCGCACGCCGGTGGCTCTGTCCTCCCCCAGCACGTCGACCACCTCTCGGTTCCACAGGAAACGGATCCTGTCGTTGCGACCTGCCCGCTCCTGCATGATCTTCGAGGCGCGAAGCCTGTCCCGGCGGTGCACGACGGTGACCGAGCGGGCGAACTTCGTGAGGAAGGTGGCCTCCTCCAGAGCGGAGTCGCCGCCGCCCACGACCACGACGTCCTGGTCGCGGAAGAAGAAGCCGTCACAGGTGGCGCACCAGCTCACGCCGCGCCCGGACAGCCGCTTCTCGTTCTCCAGACCCAGCTCGCGGTAGCGGGACCCGGTCGCGAGGATGACCGCCCTGGCCCGGTGCGTCCTTCCGGCGCTGTCGACGACCTCCTTGACCTCCTGGTCCAGACGGGCTTCCACGATGTCCTCGGGGACCATCTCCGCGCCGAAGCGATGCGCCTGCGTCCGCATCCTGTCCATCAGATCCGGGCCCAGCACCGCCTCCGGGAAACCCGGGAAGTTCTCCACGTCCGTGGTGTTGATCAGCGCACCGCCGGCGGCGACGGACCCCTCGAACACCAACGGACTCAGCAGAGCACGGGCTGCGTAGAGGGCGGCGGTGTAGCCGGCCGGACCGGAGCCGACGATGATCACTTGCCGGGCAGTCTCATCCACGTCGATCACCTACCTGGGCCTGGAGAAGAATGACGAGGCCGGCCGGGCAGCCACAGGCACAGCCTCAGCAGCAGACCAATCCACCATGCACCGGCGGGAATCCGTGCGCATCCCGTCGGCAGGGACCGGCGGGAGAACAGGTCGGCCGACGGCCTCAGGCGTCCTCCGACCTCAGGCGTCTTCCGACCTCAGGCGTCCTTGATCGTCGCGGTCACGGGCGTGCCGGTCTCGACCGTGCGGCTGACCGTGCAGAGACGGTCATGGGAGGTCTTCACCGCACGGGGCAGAATGGCGCGGGCCCGATCCGCGCCCTCACCGTCCGGGAAGGCGACGGTGAAGGTGATCCTGAGGTCGACCATGCGGTTGCCGAGATCGTCGCTGCTCTTGTCTCCGGTCACCGCGACGGAGAACTCGCTCGGCTCCGCATGGCGACTTGTCGCCGTGTCGACGTCCGCGGCCGTGCAGCCGCCGAGCGCGGCGAGGAACAGTTCGACCGGGGTGAACCCGGTGTCCGCGCCGGCATCGGACGCCGTACCGAAACTGATCGTTCCGCCGCGGGCGTTGGTCGCGACGAATTGGCCGTTGCCTGTGCGTTCGACGACGACGGAACGCTGGGTTGTCTCGCTCATGCTGCCGACAGTAGTCCCAGGACGACCTTCTTCACACGACGTGCGGAATCAGCCACGCACAGGCGTCGCACAACGTGCCGCCTGCCGCGCTCAACCCAGGTAGAAGTCCTTGCGAGCGGCCACGAACTCCTCGACCGATCGCGCGGGCACGCCCGTGAGCTGCTGGACGTCGTCCGTGGCACGGTCGTAGCGGTTCTCCCGGTGCAGTCGGGCCATCGTGACGATGTGCTCCTCGGTGTGCGCCGGCAGGCCCACCTTCGCGAGGATCTCGGCCCGCCACCGGTCCGGCGGGACGTCCACGTAGGACACCGGAGTCCCCAGCGCCCGGGAGAACTCCTCGGCCATCTCCGTCATGTCCACCGAGCGCGGGCCGGTCAGCTCGTAGACGTGTCCGATGTGCGGGCCCGGGTCGCGCAGCACGGTCGTGACGACTCGGGCGACGTCCTCGACGGCGACCGGCGAGGTGCGCCCGGTGCCGAACGGCAGCGCGATCGTGCCGTTCTCCCGGATCGTGCGCGCCGGCAACACGGTGAACAGCGGATTGTCCAGGAACGACGTCGGCCTGATGTGCACCACCGGCAGCCCCGACCAGTTCAGCACCTGCTCCGCCAGCCAGTGCAGGCGCTGCTGGCGCGACTCGGCGGTGCTGGTGGCGGTCATCTGGGACACCGTCATCTGCGACATGCCCACCAGTGCGTCCAGGTCTCCGTGCTCGCGTGCCACGCTGGCCACCACGGTCGCGGCCAGCAGATGGTCCGGTGAGACGGGCATGGCGAAGTACATCCTGCCGACGCCGTCCAGCGCCGCGGCAACCGTCTCGGGCCGCGTCAGATCGCCGACGACGACCTCCGCGCCGAGCCCGCGCAGCTCGGCCGCACGGTCGTCGTCGCGGCGCACCATCGCGCGCACCGGCACGCCGTGCTCCCGCAGTTGCCGCAATACCGTGCGGCCCACGCCGCCGGCGTTGCCGAGAAGAACCAGATTGCTGGCGGCCATCGATCGATCTCCTTGGCTGAGTGCGGCCCTGGACGCAGCGGGCGTTCAGGTCCGGAACGCCGCGTGCCTCGTGGCGGCCCGGTAGGAGGAGTTCGTGCCATCAGCCTAGGACGATCAACGGCCCACAGCACAGCGGAACGGGGCAGCGTCCGTCGTCACCCGTATCCGCCGAGCCGGCGCACATCCGCCATGCGCCCGTTCCGTGCCCGCTCCACCTCGCAGCGTCACCGGTGACCAGGCCGCTCTGCGACGGACCTCGGCCCGCGAGATGCTGAGCCGGGCGCCGTCCGGGAGAATGGAGAAGGCCCGGTTCTGAGAATGGGGGCACGACATGCCCATCATTTCACGCGGATTTCACGGCCGAGAGCGGGATGCGCGGCACAAACTTCCTCCTGGGCAGTACGAGACGGCGGGATTCCCCGTCCTGTCCGCCGGACCCACACCAAGAGTGGACCTGGACGAATGGGAGTTCACCATTCGCACGGAGACGGGCGATCGGCACATCTGGAACTGGGCCGAGCTCATGGCGTTGCCCAGCCAGACACCGACCGTCGACCTGCACTGTGTCACCAAGTGGTCGAAGTTCGACACGGAGTGGCAGGGAGTGTCCCTGGACGTCCTCTTCGAGGACGTCGAGACCGGCGCCGAGTACGCGCTCGTTCACTCCTACGGCGACTACACCACCAACCTGCCCCTGGAGGACCTTCTCGACGGACAGGCGTGGATCGCGTACCGCTTCGACGGCGAGGAACTCGATCCGGAGCACGGCGGCCCCGCCAGACTGCTGGTTCCGCACCTGTACTTCTGGAAGTCCGCGAAGTGGGTGCGCGGCATTCAGTTGCTCGACGAGGACGAGCGGGGCTTCTGGGAGAACGTCGGCTACCACAATTATGGGGACCCATGGCGCGAGCAGCGGTACCAAGGCGACTAGGGGGCCGGCTGCGCTGGAAGCCCGCCCGTCTGACCGATCGGCGCGTCGAGTCCCAGGTCGCACGCACCCTCGTGTTCGAGGTGCCGGACTGGCCGGGCCATCTGGCCGGGCAGCACGTCGATGTCCGGCTCACCGCGGAAGACGGCTACAGCACACAGCGCAGCTACTCACTGGCATCAGCAGCCGATGGCGAGCACGTCGAGCTGACCGTGCAGCGCGTCGACGACGGTGAAGTCTCCCCGTACCTGACGGAAGATCTCGCCGTGGGTGACGTGGTGGAGCTGCGCGGCCCGGTCGGCGGCTGGTTCGTGTGGCGTCCCGAGCAGAAGGAGCCGATCCTGCTCGTGGGCGGCGGATCCGGGCTGGTGCCCCTGATGGCGATGATCCGCATGCGTCGCGCGGTCGGCAGTCGTACGCCGTTCCGGTTGGTGTACTCCGTGCGCAGCCCCGAGCACCAGTTGTTCGTGTCGGAGTTGCGACTGGACGACCCGGGTCTGGACAAGACGTACCTCTACAGCCGCTCTACCCCACCGCAGTGGCCGCGTCCTCCCGGGCGGTTCACCGCCTCCGACCTGTCGAGCGCCGGGTGGCCGCCGGACTTCGAACCCACTTGCTACGTCTGCGGTTCGACGGGCTTCGTCGAAACGGCCGCCGGCCTGCTCGTGGCCCTCGGTCACCACCCCGCGCGCATCCGGACCGAGCGTTTCGGGCCCAGTCAATAGTCGATGAGCAGTACGCAAGCCCGGGAGGGAGGTGATCCCCATGAGCCAGACGCCTGACTTTCTCGACGGCAACGCCGCCGCCGGAGAGCTGCAGTCCGTGTTCGGGACGGACATGACCATGGCCTCCGGACGGTGCCGCGGCTGCGACGAGGAGATGGTGCTTGCCCAGGCGCACGCGTACCTCGGCGGTCCCGGCATGGTGCTGCGGTGTCCCGGCTGCGAGGGCGTTCTCATGCGCCTGGTCCGCTCCCCCTCCCAGATGTGGCTCGACGCCGGCGGACTGGCGTACGTCCAGATGCCGGTACCGGCCTGACGCGGAGTGCACCGCCACGGCCCGCCGCTCCGAATTCGTTCCCACCGCCCACGCACCGGCCGTACGCAGGCTCGGGAGACCTCATGCCAGACAGGAACGACCGCGTGCGGGAGCTCGCCGCGCGCGTGCGGACCCCAGACGTCGTCGATGCCATGGGACGCATGCACCGCCACCGGTGTCACATCGACGGCCTGGTGAGCCCGACGCCGGGGCGTGTCCTCCTGGGCCCCGCCGTGACGATCTCCTTCCTCCCCTCCTGCCAGGAGATCCTGCCGCCCGAGCAGTACAGCTTCTCCCGGCTGTTCCGGGACGCCGTCCGAGAGGGCGCGCGGGGCCGCGTGCTGGTCCTGGCCGGCAACGGGCATCCCGACGTGTCCCTGGGCGGCGGGTCGAAGCTGGCGCTGGTGGCGGCGCAGGATCTCGCGGGCGTCCTGGCGGACGGGCGCATCCGGGACTTCCCCGAGATCGCGACGTACGACTTGGCCGTCTACTGCCGGGGGCAGACGAGCAAGTGGGGCGGTGACGTCGTCACGCCGTTCGAGGCCAACCGGCCGGTCGTCGTGTGCGGCGTGACCGTCCGCCCGGGTGACTACGTGTTCGCGGACGCGTCCGGCGCTCTCGTCGTCCCCGCCGCCCAGGTCCTCAGCGTGTTCGAGGAGGCCGACCGCGTCGCCCAGGTCGAGGCGGCCTTCGTCGAGGGTGTGCGTCCGGAAGGCCCCGGCGACTGACGGAGACCTGGCCGAGCTCACTCGATTCGGATGACCGTCTTGCCGGCCGTTCCCTTCTTCGCGCGGAACGCCTCCGGGGCACGGTCGAGCGGGTGGACGGCGCCCACCAACGGGCGCAGCCGGTCCTGACGGTGCCTGCCGACGATCTCCCGGAGGTGGTCGCGGTCGGGTTCCACGATGAAGTACATGGCCCGACCGTCCTCGGGCCGCACGGTCGGCGGCTGGGCGATGCTCACCAGCGTGCCCCCGGGCCGGAGCAGGGCGGCCGAGCGGTCGAGCACGTCCCCGCCGACGGCGTCGAAGACGAGGTCGACGCGGCCCACGGCCTCCTCCCACGCCGGATGCTCCAGGTCGAGGAACACCTCCGCGCCGAGCTCGAGGACCAGGTCCCGGCTCCTCGCCCGCCCGGTCCCGATCACGCGCGCCCCGACATCGCGGGCCAGCTGGGTCACGGCCATGCCCACTCCCCCGCCCGCCCCGTGCACCAGCACACTCTGCCCGGCCTCCAGCCCTCCGTGGACGAACAGGCCCTGCCAGGCGGTCAGGCCCGGCATGGGCAGCGCCGCCGCCTCCACGTGGTCGATCCCGGCGGGCAGCGGCGCAAGATTGCGCGCCTCCACCGCCACGTACTCGGCGAGCGTGCCGTCCCGGTTCCAGTCGGTCAGCCCCACGACCCGTTGACCGGCCGACAGCCCGGTCGTGCCGACCGCCACCTCGGCGACCTCACCGGACACCTCGTGTCCCGGGATGACGGGCGCCCGGGCCCTGCCGCCCCGGTCGACCCAGGTGGCCGGCCAGTTCAGTTCGTCCGGGGTGAAACAGGCCGCGCGCACCCTCACGATGACGTCGCCCTCACCGGCGTACGGGTACGGTGCCTCCTCCACGACCAGGCCGTCCACACCGGCATCGCGCTCGTGCGTTCGTACGGCCTTCATCGCCCCTCCCTCCGACAGCGAGGCGAGCCCTTACCGTTCCAGGATGACGGGGCGACGCCTTCGGGGCGATCCGGGGCGGCGCACCCCGCCGCACCTGCGTCGACGCCGCCCGGCGCCGCCGGCCCCACCCGCCAACGGGCGTGCGGCACGCCTATGCTGGTGACACAGACTGTTCAGGCCAACCTCGTCATCCCCGCGTCCGCACGTCCGCACATCTGCACGCAAACAGGTGAACGGAGCAGTCAGATGCCGAACATCACCGGGACAAGAAGGCTGCGCTCCCTGGGCGCAGTGGTCGCCGCGGCCGCGGCCCTCGTCGGCGGTGCGGCGTTCGCGCCCTCGGCGGCGGCCGACGCGCCCGCCGAGAACCACCGGGTGGAGACCTTCCGGCTGGTCGGCAAGCAGACCTCGTCCGGAGAGGTCGACGTGGGAGAGCCCGGAGTCAGCGTGGGGGACCAGCGGATCGTGCACGAGGATCTCTACCGTGACGGCAGGAAGGTGGGCGATCACAGCGCCGTCTGCACCTACACCCAGGTCAGTCCCGCCGCCCTGCAGTGCCTGGGCACCTTCGCGCTCCCCGAGGGGCAGTTCACCGCCCAGTCGTTGCTGCACCTGCCCGCCCCGTCGTCCGTCGACGTCGGCATCACCGGCGGGTCCGGCGACTACAGCACCGCGCGGGGCCATGTCCGCACCGTTCCCGCCGGCGAGACCGAGCGGCACTTCACCGTCCGTCTGCAGCGCTGACACCGGGCAGTTCACCGGGGCGACGCACGTGGACACCCTCGGCCGACGTCCGTCGCCGGTGGGCTGATCTCCCGCTACACCGGCGCGGCTTGCGTGCGCCGGTTGCGGAACTGCCTCATCAGCTCCGCCCACACCAGCAGGCTGGTCACGGGTGCGGCCGCCGCGAACAGCAGATGCACGTCGGCCTCTCCCGAACTGTGCGAGGCCCACAGGCTCCAGGCGAGGGCCGCGGCCACCCCGACGGCCGTCAGGAACCAGGAGGAGAACTCGCGGCGGCCGTCGACGATCGCGGCCGCCGTGCCCAGGCCGCCGCCCACCACCAGGCCCATGACCAGGACCGCGCGGGTCCAGTCGGGGGCACCTATGACCTCTTCCAGTACGGGCTTCGCGTGGAGCTGCCGGTAGGTGATCAGCAGGCTGCCGACGTAGACGGTCGCCAGGGTCGCCAGGCTCAGGGTTCTGACCAACTGCCCCAGCGCGCCACGATTTCCACCAGCCATGACGGACCCCCCTGTGGAACAAGGCCGGAACGGCTCTACAGAATGCCCGGTTGGGGATGTATGTGGCAGGGGTATGCCGGAAATTTCCGCCAGATCGAACCTGAGGTGCCCCGGCGGCGTCACCGGTCGGCGGTGGGGGTTGCGCGCACCGCCGACCGGCGAGGCCGTCGTCCGCGTCAGACGGTCGACAGGTCGATCGCGCGGTCGACGTCCTGAGGGCGGAGGACGCGCAGGATGCCCTCCAGCAGATAGTAGTCGGCGTAGGGCAGCGAGATCTCGATCCCGTCCTCGGCCGGCCGGTTGCGGGTGCAGCGCGCCACCACCGCCTCGGCCCGGGGGGACTTCCGGGTCAGGCAGGTCCGCGCCAGTGCGGTGAGCAGCCGCAGGGCCACGTCCCGGTAGTGGGTACGGCCCGTCGCGGCGGCCAGGTCGAGCAGGCCGCAGGCCGTGATCGCGCCGGCCGACGCGTCCTTGATGTCGTTCGGCTGCTGGGGTGCGCGGTAGTCCCAGACGGGCACGTGGTCCGCGCTCAGCGCCCCGATCGCGAAGTCGGCGAGTCTGCGTGCGGTGGCGAGGAACTGTGCGTTGCCGGTGCGCCGGTACATGGTGGTGAACCCGTAGAGGCCCCATGCCTGTCCGCGCGCCCAGCACGACGTGGCGCTGTAGCCCTGCACGGTGTTCGGGCCGATCGGTGCGCCGGTGCCCGGGTCGAAGTCGAAGACGTGCGGGGTCGAGCCGTCCGGTCGCGGGAAGACGCGCTGGGCCGTGGTGGCGTGCTGCACGGCGATGTCGAGGTACTTCTCGTCGCCCGTCTGCCGACTGGCGAAGGCGAGGAGATCCAGGTTCATCATCGTGTCGATGATGACGCGCCCGGCGTTGTTCGGATCGTCGAGCGCCCCCCAGGCGCGGATGAACCGCCCTTGCGGGTTGTACCGCTGGACGAGGGAGTCGGCGGCTCTGACGGCGCCCGCGCGCCAGCTGTCGTCGCCCGTCAGACGCCAGGTGGTGACCCAGGACGGGTAGAAGAGGAAGCCGAGGTCGTGGGTGGTGGTGTCGTACTGGCGGGGAGCGAGCCGCCGTGCCGAGTCGAGCGCCAGGGTGCGCAGTGCGTCGTCTCCGCTGTGCAGGTGCGCCATCCACAGGGTGCCCGGCCAGAACCCGCCCACCCAGTCGCCGTTCTGGGAGTACACCCACTTCTCGAACCTGGTCCCGACGGGGAAGGCCCGCACGCCCGGCGCGACCGAGGAGATCTTCTCCACCGCGTAGTCGGCGGCCGCGCGCAGTTCGCTCTCGGTCGACGCCTGCGACCGGGCCTCGACGGCGCCGGCCGGTGGGGCCGCGGCACCGACCGCGGCGGCGGTGCCGACCGCCGTGGCAAGGACATTACGCCGGGTAAGACTCATGGCTGCCTACTCCGTCAAGTGGGGGATGGGGAGGGGTGTTCCGGGTGCCTCGCGGAGCGCACCCGCAGGCTCGGGGCGGTCGCGTGTCAGACGTCGGGCAGGTCCCGCTGTGCGCGGTACAGGTTGCGTGGGCGCACCGCGTCCGTGGTGCCGTACAGCTCCAGGCGGGAGTTCAGGTCGCCCGTGAAGTCGGGGACGTCGATCTGGTCGAACTCCCGCACCTGGTTGATGCCGACCGTGGCGGAACAGGGCGCCAGGCCGTCGATCTTCATCAGTCCCGCGCGGCCGTTGGTGACGCGGATGTTCCAGTGGGTGAAGCGTGCGCCGAACAGCGGGCCGGCGCTCGCGTCGCCGCCGTGGCGGCCGTTGTTGTTGACGGTGATGTCGGTGCGGACGTTGGCGAAGGGCATGCCCCGGTGGCTGTCGAAGGTGCCCATCTCCATGACGCCGCGCGACCACACGTTGCAGGAGGACAGGCCCTCGACGTTGATGCCGTGCAGTTGCGTGTTGGACGGTGCGGGAGTGGTGCGCTGCTCGATCGTGAAGTCCTCGACGAGGTTGTCGTGCGAGCCCTCCCGGCAGAAGTACGGGTGGTGGGTGCCGCGTCCGGCCACCCGCGTGCGCCGCACCGTGCAGGCCGAGGCGGCGACCAGGCCGAATCCGTTGTCGACGTGCCGTACCGTCACGTCGTCGACCCAGCAGTCGTAGGCGCACTGGAGGACGACGCCGTTGTAGCCCTTGTCGAGCAGATGCGGGGACTGGGGGGTTTCCACGGCCTCCAGGGTCAGGCCCTCGACGCCCGCCCCCGTGAGCGGCGTGACCGACGTGGTCAGCCACGGCTGCCACTCGGGGCGTACGTCGAGCGGAAGGGGACGCTCGAGGGTGACGTCCCGGCCGCGGACGCGGGTGATGCGGACCGGCCACTCGTAGGGCACGTACGAGGTCAGTTTCGTCTTGTCGTCCCAGAAGTACGCCTGCGGGCCGGGCCCGTCGCCCGCCATGTGTTCCAGCAGTGTGTGGTCGGCGTCGTCGGTGAGGCGGAGCAGGACCAGAGCGCCGGGGCGGAGCGGTGACGGGTCGGCGACGCGCACGGTCCGGGAGCCCTGCCGTGCGGGCTCGACCGCGGTGAGGGGGCGCCACTCGTCCCGCCGGTTGCCGGTCCAGCCCTCGAAGGGCCACTCCCGTGCCCTGATCGCCGCCACCAGCGAGGTCCAACGGGCCTCGGGCGCCAGCCAGATGAGGCCGCCCGCCCAGGACCAGGACGACTTGTCGCCGCCGTACCGGGAGCCGTAGGCGCCGATCAGTTCGGTGAGGTGCCGGGTCGCGAGGAGGGTGGTCCGGCCGCTGCCGGCGCCCCGCAGCACGACGTTCGAGTGGCCGATGCGGATGACGTCGTCGATGCGGTAGGTGCCGGGCGGAATGGCGACCGTGCCGCCGCCGGCCCGTGCGGCAGCGGCGATGGCACGGTTGATGGCGGGAGCGGAGTCGGTCCTGCCGTCCGTCACGGCTCCGTGGTCGCACACGTCGGCCACCACCGGACGGCGGGGCAGGCGCACGGCGCCTCCGCGGCAGCCCGCGCGGCCCACGAAGGGGATCTGCGGGTGGGTGTAGGGATCGCTCAGGAACTCCCGCCAGATGGTGGGGACTTGCCCCGGTTCGCGGGTGGCGGCCTCGGCCGTGCCGCCGGCCGCCACGAGCGCCGCCCCGGCGAGCAGCCCCCGTCTGGTGATCCCTCCGACGGGGGCTGTGCCGCTGCCCCGGCGCTGGTCTGCCGTCACGGGCCGACTCCCTTCGCGTCCTCGGCTCCTGCGGGGTCCCGCACGAGCGACTCCGTACCGCGACTCCGCCATTCACCCACATGAACATCGAGATGCGTCGAGTCGAAGGTTGGGAAACTTTACCGACGAGCGAGCTATAACGTGGACCGCCACCTCTGCCACGTCAACCCCGCAGACAAACCCTGGCTCAGATGCGCCTCTCCTGTGCGACCTGTTGCCCCGCACGCTCGGCACGCCTACGCTCGCACGACCTTGAACGTGAATTCTGTTCACTCATATGAATGGGGGTGCGATGGCTGGAAGGTCTGCGCGGGCCGTGGTCCTGGCGCTGATCACGGCTCTCCTGGCCGCGGTCGTCCCCTCGGCCTCCGCGCACGCGGCGCCCGCCACGCCGAGGACGGCGGTTCTCGACGGCTTCCGGCTCCGGCAGGCGAAGGCCGACCTTCGGCGCGGCGATCCCGAACTCCGGCGCGCCGTGTCGGCCTTGACGCGGCGCGCCGACGGGTGGCTGGATCAGGGGCCGTGGACGGTCGTGGACAAACCGCGTCCCGCGCCGAGCGGCGACGTGCACGACTACCTGAGCCAGGCGCCCTACTGGTGGCCTACCACGACCCCCGCGCCCGACAACCCATGGGGCTGTCCGTACGTGCAGCGGGACGGGGAACGCAACCCCGAGGTCGACTCGGGCACCGACCGTCAGGACGTCGAGAAGGTCTTCGACTCCACCTACGACCTCGCGCTCGCCTGGTACTACACCGGTCACCGGCGGTATGCGCAGAAGGCCGCGCAGATCCTGCGCACCTGGTTCCTCGACCCGGCCACGCGGATGAACCCGCACCTCGACCACGCCCAGTTCATTCCGTGCAGGTTCGACGGGCGGGCCATCGGCATCATCGACTTCTCCCAGTCGTACACGAGTGTCGTCGACGCCCTCGCCATCCTCGACACCGGCGCTCCCGGCTGGACCCGGGGCGACCGCGACGGCATGCGGCGGTGGAACACCGCCTTCCTCACCTGGCTGACGACCAGCGCGTTCGGCGCGCAGGAGGCCGCGGCCGCCAACAACCACGGCACCTTCTACGACCTGCTGGTCGCCGCCCTCGCCTTCTCGACCGGCGACGAGGCGCTGGCCCGCACGACTGTGCGGGCGGCGGCCGGCAAGCGGATCGACACCCAGATCGCGGCCGACGGCAGCCAGCCCCTGGAACTGGCACGCACCAGGAGCTGGCACTACTCGGCGTTCGCCCTCGTCGCCCACACCCGACTGGCCGCGGTCGGCCGCCATGTCGGCGTGGACCTGTGGGCCCACCGCGGCCCCGACGGCCAGAACCTGGCGGCGGCCGTGCGGTATCTGCTGCCCGCCGCGACCGGCGCGGCCGACTGGCCGCATCCGGAGCTGGAGTTCCACCGGTACGCGGCCGGAGACGTCGCCCGCGCGGCCGCGGACGCAGGCGACACGGCGGCGAGGCGAGCCGTCCCGTGGCTGGAGGCACCGCCGGGAGGAAACCTGTGGCCGGTGCGGCCGGCCGCCGAACAGCTCGACTCGATCGCGGGCTGACGAGCGGCGCGGTCCGCACGGCCGGGGAGGCCGGGGCCGGCCGGCGTCACCGGGGCGGATGCGCTACGGCGCTATGCCGACGCCCTCGACCCGGCTCCAGGCCTTCTCCTGCCTCGCGGTCATGGCGGGCCAGTGCGTGCCTCCGGGGCGCGGAGTGACCCGGGAGGCGTAGGGAGCCGGACGGAAGTCGGGGCGGTAGAAGCAGCCGGTGCCGTAGGCGCGGTCGAACGTCGCGCAGGACGCCGCGATCGATCGCGGGGTCGGCTTCCTTCCGGTGCGCACCCAGGTGTCCAGCGCGGCCAGGGAGGTGGCGTACTCCGCGTTGCTCAGCTCGCTGTGTTCGTGCTCGTCGGTGAACGTCTGGACGAGGTGACGGTCGCGGTGGGCGCCCTCCAGAGTGGCACGGTAGGCCGCCTCGTGCTCGACGAACGCCGTGGGGTCGTCGATCGCGTGGAGGGTGAGGACGGGAACCGCGACCCGGCCCGTCAGGTCGCTGTCCCAGGACAGGTCCCGGACGGCGGCCGGGTCGGCGGCGAACCGCTCGACTCCGGCGTTGAGTGCCGCGTCGTCGTGCGATCCGGAGTACCGCACGCCCTCGTTGCCGAACGGGTTCCGGCCGCCGAGGCGCGCGTGCACGATGTCGCGGAACGTGAAGGTGGCGAATCGCAGATGGGACTCCAGCGTGCGTTCGGGGATCCGCGTCACGGCAAGGATGTCGTCGAGGTTGCGCTGCTGCAGCGCGGTGCGGTCCTGCGGGGCGGAGGCGTAGCCGGTGCATTCCTCAAGGCGGGCGCGCAGGCCGGCCGCCGTCATGGTGGAGTCGGCACGCAGTCCCTGCCACAGCGGGTACTGCGGTTCGCCGGGCCGGGGGTGGTTGCCGCAGTAGTACTGGTGGACCACCCGCAGGTCTACGCGGTAGTCGTAGCCGCGGGAGCCGCCGGCCAGGACGCCGTTGGTGAGCAGCGCCCCGTCGTAGGGGCCGTTCTTCCCGCCGTGGAGTTCCACGACCTTCGCCGCGACGTTCCCGCCCCATGACTGGCCGTGCACGTACGTCCGGTCCGGTCGGCCGAACTCGGACACGAACAGCCGCCGTACGTTCTCGGTGTCGGCCGCGGCCATCCGCGTGCCGTAGCCCCCGCGGCGGTACGACGAACCGGCCCAGGCGTATCCCTGGTCCACCATGACGGACCATCGCCCCAGGTCGTCAAGGCTGCGCTGGGGGTCGGAGGCGTCGCCCAGATCCGGGCCGCCGTGGGCGTGCACGACGAGCGACCCGTTCCACCGTTCGGGCACGGCGATCGCGTAGTGGGCGCCGCTCGCGTCCTGCCCGGTGTAGCACGTGGCCTTTCCGGCAAGGCCGTCCGGACAGACGGTCGCAGCGGGGCGCGGGGCGTCCGTGGCGGCGGGCGTCGCGCCGGTGAGCGTGCCGACGAGGACGCCCGCCGCGCCGACGGCCAGCGCCGTGCGCAGCTTTCCGGGGAGACGACGGGCCGCTTGGGTGCGTCTGATCAAGGTTCTGCTCCCTGCCTCCGCCGGCGCATCCCTTGCACCGGCGCAGCGATGCTAGGAACGGGCAGGACGCGGAGCCATGGCCTGATCTTTTGTGTTCATAGTGTTCCCGCGCACGGGTGCCGGCCCGTCAGGCCGCACCGCGTGGCCGGCGGCTGCTCGGCGGCGCAGCCGACGATGCTCCCCTCGGGCGGTGTCGGCGATTCGCGAGACGCGCCGCTTCGGTTCTCACATATAAGGGCACAAAACAGGTCTTATTCATACATGCAGAAATATACGCGGCGCACCTTGCTCGGTGCATCGATCGTGGCCGCCGGTTCGGGAGCTCTGACCGCCTGCTCCGGATCCGACGCACCGCCCGAGGCCGGGCCCACCGGCCACAGGGGCGGCAGGCACAGCGGCGGCGGCTTCGTCCCCAAGGGGCCCAAGGGGTATGTCAACCCGTCCGGCCCCGAGGTCCTCGCCGCCGAGAGGAGACGCGGAACCGGTCCTGTCCGCACGTTCACGCTCACCGCCATCGAGACGTCCCTCGATCTGGGCGGACGTACCGTCAGGTCGTGGGCGTACGGCGACACGCTGCCCGGCAAGGAGATCCGGATCAACGCGGGCGACGTCCTCGATCTCACCCTTGCCAACCATCTGCGCGAAGCGACGACGCTGCACTCGCACGGTGTGCGGATGCGCTGCGACATGGACGGCGTACCGGGCCTGACCCAGCAGTCCATCAAGCCCGGCGCGGACTTCACCTACCGCTTCGCCGTCCCGCACCCCGGCACCTACTGGTTGCACTCGCACTCGGGCATGCAGCTCGACCGCGGCCTGTACGCCCCCCTGATCGTCGAGGATCCCAGGGAGCCCTTGTCCTACGACAAGGAGTGGGTCGTCATGCTGGACGACTGGGTGGACGGCGTGTCCGGCTCCACCCCGGACGGCGTGCTCGCGCAGCTGCGGGGCGGCCATGCCGCGCCGATGGACATGGGTGAGGGCGACGGACAGCACGGTCCGGGCAGCGACGAGTCCGCGGGCGAGCACGAGTCGACCTCCGCCCGGGCCGCGGGCCCCTCACGCGTTCTGCACAACTCCAGCAGCCGCATCCTGCAGAGCGTGGGCGGCAACGTCGACTATCCGCACTACCTCGTCAACGGCCGTCTCCCGCGGGCCCCCTCGGTCTTCCGGGCCCGGCCGGGGGACCGCATCCGGCTGCGGATCATCAACGCCGGGGGCGACACGGCGTTCCGGGTGGCGCTCGGCGGTCACGAGATGACGGTGACGCACACGGACGGTTACCCGGTCGAGCACACGACGACGGACGCGCTGCTGCTCGGCATGGCCGAACGCTACGACGTGCTGGTCACCGCCAAGGACGGGGTGTTCCCGCTGGTCGCGATCGCGGAGGGCAAGGGCGCGAGGGCCCTTGCGGTCCTGCGCACCAGCAGCGGCGGGGTCCCCGGGCCGACCGCGCACCCGGACGAGCTCGACGGCCGGCTCGTGCCCGCCAGACGGCTCGTGCCGCACGAGTCGGTCGCCTTCAACGACGACGACCCGGACCGCGAGATGCGCCTCAAGCTGACCGGCGGCATGGAGAACTTCGACTGGGGCTTCGACCACGAGCCCTACTCCATCGAGAAACGCATCCCCATCCGGGAGGGCGAACGAGTCCGCATCTCCCTCATCAACGCCACCGACATGTGGCACCCCGTGCACCTGCACGGCCACACGTTCGCCCTCACCGGCATCGACGCGGTCGGAGCCCGCAAGGACACCGCCCACGTGCTGCCCCACCGCAAACTCGTCATCGACTTCTACGCCGACAACCCGGGCCTGTGGATGCTGCATTGCCACAACCAGTACCACTCGGAGTCCGGGATGATGACCATCCTCGGCTACCGGACGTGACGAGGCCGGCGCCCGTGCACGGGACATGAGCGCCGGGGATCCCGGCCTCCGGTCCCGGTCCCGGCCGCGCGCCGGGACCCGGGGAGGCGGGGCGCGGGGCCGGCGCGGCAGTCGCCGTTCCGCCCTCGTGGTCGGCCCGGCACAGGCCCGCAGGGGACGGGATTGTCCGGGCTGCGGTCCCGTCGGGGCCGGTCGACAATGGGCAGTGGGTCGCACGTCCGCCCCGCCCACGACACCGCGGCGCCGCCCGAGAGGAGCGTGCACATGCGCGCTGAGGCTTCGCCGGCCGCGCGGAGGGGGGCGTTCATCGCGGTCGCGGTCGCCCTGTTCTGCGTCCAGTTCGACATCTCCGCGCTCAACCTGGCCGTGCCGGTCCTGGCCGTGCGGCTCGTGGTGCCCGAGCGGGCCTGCGCGGCGTCGGGCGTCCAGTCGATGTCCCCGGTCATCCTGGGCGGCGCGCCCGCGGGGGCCGCCGCCGCGGTCACGGCGAGGACACCGCGGCGAGGGCCGCGGACGGCGTACGACCCGGACCTGCGGTGCGGCGGGGCGGTGATCCTGGCGGGCTCCTCCGTCCTCCTGGCGGTACGTCACCGGCTCGTGGTCCTCGGCCGGGCGCCGATACTCGGCGCGTCCCGCGGTGAGCGTGTGCCGTGAAGGGCGGATCGCGACGGACGGAAGTCGTGCACCGGTCGGTGCGGGTGACGCTCTCCGCGTCCGCGGGCTTCTACCCCTTCCTGTACGGGCTCCAGGAGCCGGTGCCGGCGCTGTACGCGCTGTTCGCGCCGATCTCCCTCGGCATGCTGTCCTCGATCCCCGGGTCCGGGCGGCAGCGCGCCGAGGTGATGCTGAAGGCACTGCCGGTGGCCTTGGTGCTGGTGGCGCTGGGGACCGTGCTGGCGGTGGCGACCTGGGCGGCGGTGCTCGGGATGCTCGTCGTGGGCTTCCTCCTCGCCTTCGCGGCGATCGCGGGGCCACGGCCGGCCGGGGCGGCGCCGGGACTCCAGCTGTTCTACATCCTGGCCTGCTTCCCGCCGTACGAGCCCCAGACCCTGTGGCTGCGGCTGGCCGGGCTCACCTACGGCGTGGTGGTGCTGGCGCTGTGCGAGCGGTTCCTGCTGCCGCAGCCGCCGGGACCGGCGTACCGGACGAGCCTCGCGAAGGCGCTGGCGACGGCGGGCGACACCATCGCCGGCCGGAGCGACCTCTCCCCCGGCGCGCTGCGGGCGGCCGGCGAGCGCCTGCGCCTGTCCGAGGTCCCGCCCGCCGAGCGCCCCGCGGGACCCGGCCGCGCCGACCGCGGCCTGTCCCAGGCGGGGTCCGCCGCGCGCCGGCTGCTCGAACAGCTGGCACATCTGACCGACACCGGCGAACTGCGCGAGCTCGTCCGGGGCGGCTCCGGGGACGGCGAAGACGGCACGGCCCGCCCCGACACGGCGTCCGGATCGCTGCTGCCGCAGGTGGCGTCCTTGTGCCACCGGACCGCCGCGGCCCTGCGGGAGGGTCGGCCCTCGCCCGGACCGCAGCGGATGGACGACGCGATCCTCCGCTTCCAGCAGGTGCGCATGCGGCAGGTCACGGGGCCCGCCGACGAGGTTCCGCCGGTGCCGGTGCTGCGTCGGCAGGCGGCGCTGCTGGCGGTCGCCGAGTCGGTGCGCATCCTGGAGATCTCCGTACGGGTCGGGCTCGACGGACGGCGCACGCCGCCGATCGAGCCGCGGGAGCTCTTCTGGTACACGGAGGCGTCGACGCCGTACCTGTGGGTGCGCCGGATCACCGGCAACATGACGGTGCGCTCGGTGCAGTTCCAGAACGCCCTGCGGACCGCCGTCGCGCTCGCGACCGCGCGGTTCGTCGCCGGTTCGCTCGACCTGACCCACGGCTTCTGGGTCCTGCTGGCGGTGCTGACGCTGAGCCGGACGACCGTGGGGGCGACCTGGACGGCCATCCGCCGGGCCGTCGCCGGGAACCTCGTGGGCGCCGTCGTGGCGGGTGCACTGCTCATCGGTCTCGGCGCGCACCCCGAGGCGTACGCCGCGATCCTCGCGCCCGGCATGCTGATCGCCTTCGCGCTGGGGCCGCTGCTCGGCATCGCCTGGGCGCAGGGACTGTTCACGCTGGTGGTGGCCACCGCGTTCGCCCAGATCGCGCCGGCGTCCTGGCACCTGGCCGGGGCGCGGATCGTGGACGTGCTGACCGGCAGCGCCATCGGTCTGCTGTGCGCGATGCTCGCCTGGCCGGCCGGCGCCCGGCGGGAGGTGCGCAGGACCATGGCGGGGCTGCTGCGGGAGTGCGCCTCGCTGATCAAGGGCACCGTCGCGGTGCTGACGGCCGTGCCGCCGGGCTCGGCCGCTCCCCCGCCGACGTTCCCCGCACTGCACCGGCTGCGCCTCGCCGAGTCCGCCTACGCCCAGTTCCGCAGCGAACCGGCGGGCAGCGTACCCGCCCGGGCCGACTGGCAAGCCGTGCTCATCACGGCGAACCACGTCCTGCTCGGCGCCCAGTGGCTGCCCCGTTTCGACCTGCCGGCTTGCGCTCTGTCCCCGGACGCCGCCGCCTGGGCACGCGCCGGCGCCCGAACGCTGGCCGAGACCATGGAGCGCGTCGCCGCCCTGTGCGCGGACGACCGGCCGCCGCCGGAGGGGAGGCGCGCGGCGCCCACCCCACCGGACGAAAAGCAGGGGCCGCCAGCCCGACCAGAGGAAAAGCACGCGGCGCCCACCCCACCGGACGAGAACCAGCGGGCTCCAACCCGGCCAGAGGAAAAGCACGTGGTGCCCACCCCACCGGACGAAAAGCACGCGGTGCCCACCCGGCCAGAGGAAAAGCACGCGGTGCCCACCCCACCGGACAAGAACCAGGGGGCGCCCACCCGGCCGGACGGAGAGCAGGCAGTGCCGTCGCCGTCACTCGGGGCGCGTCCGGGGCGGCCCTCGGGCGCGGACGGGGCGCGGCGGACGGCCTCGGAAACCGGCGATGTGCCACCGACGCCCTGGCCGCCGGGCGCGGCCGTGCCGTCGATGCCCCCGCCGCCGACCTCCTCGCAGCCCGCCGGGCCGCCGCTGCCCGCGCTGGTCGACCTCGACATGTGGCTGCGCGGCCTGACCGCCCAGTTCGCCCGTATCGAGGCCGGGCTGCCGGCCGAGGTCCGCCGAGGGCCACGCGGCACGAACTCCGACAGCGGCACGCCCGCGAGCGCGGAGAACGTCCGGCGCAGGTGGTACTCCGAGGTCGCCGCGATCCGCGCCGCTCGGCCACGTCGACCTGCTGGTCGCGGTGGCACTCGGTGTGATCCAGGGCCTCGTTGAGACGTTCCGGCACTCCGGGCCTCCTTCCTCTTTCGCGCTCACCACGCCAGGGAGCGGCCACCCGACGTCCTGTGCCCGATCGGATCGGGTACGCGCGCCGCCCCTGCGCGTGCCGCCGCAGCCGATTCACCTGGTGCTGGTTGGACCGCTGCCGCGCAGGGCACTCGGCGATGGCCGGCCGGGCAGCCGGTTTCCCGCACAGCACGGAGGGACACGTGGCCGTACGTCATCGTCTGATCAAAGCCCGTCCGGCCGAGGTGTGGGCCGTTCTGGCCGACGCGGACAGTTACCCGCGATGGGTGGTGGGGCCCTCGGGGGCCGAGCCGGTGCGCGGCCAGTGGCCGCAGAAGGACGCCGCGATCCGCTACGAGATCCCGGTGGGGCCGCTTCGGCTGTCCAACGAGACGGTCGTGCGCCGCTGCGAGGAGGGCGTCGGTCTGGAACTGGAGGCCCACGCCGGCCCGCTGGGCACGGCGCGGATCGACATCGAACTGCGGCCGTGGGGCGAACACTGCCTCGTACTCGTGGACGAGCACCCGCTCCAGGGAGCGGGCGGCACGCTGCACAACGCGGGCTTCGAGGTGCTGATCCAGCTGCGGCACCGCGCCATGCTCAGACGTCTCGCCCGGCTGTGCGAGGAGGAGGCCCGCGGAGGTGCGGCCCGTACGGCCGCCGCCGGCGCGGCCGCCCCGGGCACGGGCGGGGCCGGCCGTGCCTGATGCCGTCGTGATCGGAGCCGGGCCCAACGGGCTGGTGGCCGCCAACCTGCTGGCGGACGCCGGGTGGAGCGTGGAGGTCGTGGAGGAGCAACCGGAACCGGGAGGCGCGGTGCGTCACGACCGGGGCGTCGATCCGGCCTTCGTCAGTGATCTCTTCAGCTCCTTCTACCCGCTGGCCGCGGCCTCCCCCGTCCTCGCCGGGCTGCGGCTGGAGGACCACGGGCTGCGCTGGAGCCACGCGCCCAGCGTGCTGGCCCACCCGCTCAGCGACGGCAGCTGCGCCGTGCTGAACCGGAACGTCGACGTCACGGCCGCGTCACTGGACGCCTTCGCCGAGGGCGACGGGGCTGCCTGGCGCCGGCTGCACGAGCTGTGGCAGCTCCTGGAGCCCGATCTGCTCAACGCCCTGTTCACGCCTTTTCCCCCGGTCCGTGCGACGGCCCGGCTGGCCGTCCGGCTCCGGACCGCGGGCGGGCTGCGCACGGCCCGCTCCCTGGTGCTGCCGGTGCGCCGGCTGGGCGAGGAGGAGTTCCGCGGCGAGGGCGGCCGTCTGCTGCTGGCGGGCAACGCGCTGCACGCCGATCTGGCCCCCGAGGCGGCGGGGAGCGGAGGGTTCGGCTGGCTGATGGCGATGCTGGGCCAGACGCACGGCTTCCCGGTTCCCGTCGGCGGCTCCGGTGCGCTGACCGAGGCTCTCGTGCGACGGCTGCGCTCGCGCGGCGCCCGGCTGAGCTGCGGGGAGCGTGTCGAGCGGATCGTCGTGCGGGGCGGGCGGGCCGTCGGCGTGCGCACGGCGGGCGGACGGTCGGTGGCCGCGCGGCGGGCGGTCCTGGCGGACGTGTCGGTGCCCGCCCTGTACGGCGAACTGGTGGCCGCCGAGCACGTGCCCGCGCAGGTGCTGGCCGACCTGCGCCGCTTCCAGTGGGACTTCGCCACCTTCAAGATGGACTGGGCGCTGGACGGTCCGGTGCCCTGGCGGGCGGAGCAGGCGCGCGGGGCCGGGACGGTGCACCTGTCGGACGGGGTGGACGAGCTGACCCGTTTCGCCGCGCAGATCGCCATGCGGCAGGTGCCGGACCGGCCCTTCCTGCTCTTCGGCCAGATGACCACGTCCGATCCCGTCCGTTCCCCGGCCGGCACCGAGTCCGCGTGGGCGTACACGCACGTGCCCCACGAGGTCCGTGCCGACGCCGCCGACGAGGGCGTCACCGGGCGGTGGGACACCGAGGACCAGGAGCGCATGGCCGACCGGGTCGAACGGCAGGTGGAGCGCTTCGCCCCGGGATTCCGTGCGCTGATCCGCGCCCGGCGCATCCTCGCGCCCCCGACGCTCGAGGCGCTCGACGGCAACCTGATCAACGGCGCCATCAACGGCGGCACGACGGCTCTGCACCAGCAACTCGTCTTCCGGCCGACGCCCGGCACGGGGCGCCCCGAGACCCCCGTTCCGGGGCTCTATCTGGCCTCGTCCGGGGCGCACCCGGGCGGTGGCGTGCACGGCGCCCCGGGAGCCAACGCCGCCCGCGCCGCGCTGCACCGGCGTCGGCCGCCCGGTCTGGCCGACGCCCAGAGGCTGCTCGCCCGGCGCGACCGCACCGGGGCGAAACGCTGAGCGCCCGCGAAGCTCCGCTCGGCGGCGCACCGGCCGCACCACTCTGTGAAGGAGAACCCATGAACGAACAAGCGGACGGCCCCGACCGTCGGCACCGGCGCCCCGAAGGCGTCGGCGACAAGACCGTCGAAGCGCTCGGCGCGCTGTCCAAGGCTCTGGAGACGACGGAACGGGCCAGAGGACGGCTGTACGACTTCCACCAGCTGACCGGCACCGCCGATCTGGAACTGGATCGCGCGGTGGAGCTGCTGCACGAGGCGGGTCACCCGCAGTGGGCGCAGCGCGTCCGCACGGAGATCCTGGGGCGCAACGTCATTCCCGGGCACTGGACGTTCCAGATCGTCGAGGCCTACGACGCCACCTACTACCGCCCCTTCCACGACCTGGAGTCGAGCGCGGTGCGGGAGCTGGCGCAGGGCCGCGACCACCTGTACGAGGCGGAGATGAAGGAGGCCCGCCGCACGATCGGGCACCCGGACCACACCGCCGTGCCGCCCGTGCCGGAGACATGAGCCGTTCCCGGCGCATCCGGCCACGCCCCGGGACGGGAAGGCATCCAGGGACCTGTGTCGAGCCGGTGAGGAGGGACCACCGATGCACAGCAGCCCGCTGGGCAACCGGACGGTCGTGGTGACCGGAGCCGCCCGGGGACTGGGCGCGGCGCTGGCCCGCGCGGTAGCCGGGCGAGGCGCACGCGTGGCCCTGCTCGGCCACGAGGGGCCCGAGCTGGAGGCGGTCGCGACCGCTCTGCCCACCGCGACGGTGGCCCTGGAGGTCGACATCACCGATCCGGCCGCCCTCGCCGGCGCCGCCCGCACCGTACGCGCCCGCCTGGGTCCCCCCTCCGTGGTGATCGCGAACGCCGGCATCGCCGAGGGAGGCCCCTTCCTCACCTCGGACCCGGCCACCTGGCAGCGGGTGATCGACGTGAACCTCGCCGGCAGCGCGCACACCGCCCGCGCCTTCCTGCCCGACCTGATCACCACGGCGGGCCACTATCTGCAGGTGGCGTCACTGGCCTCCCTCGGGGCGGCCCCCCTGATGAGCGCCTACTGCGCCTCCAAGGCCGGCGTCGAGGCCTTCGCCCACAGCCTGCGGGCGGAGGTGGCGCACCACGGCGTCAGCGTGGGCATCGCCTACCTGAACTGGATCGACACCGACATGGTGCGCGACGCCGACCGGTACGCCGTCCTGCGGCAGCTGCGGCTCCACATGCCGCCGCCCGCCCGGCGCGTGTACGGCGCGGAGGAGGTCGCCGAACGGATCGTGCGCGGCCTGGAACGCCGACGCACGGCGGTGTACGCGCCGTCCTGGCTGCGGCTGGTGCAGCCGGTGCGTGCCGCCCTGCCTCCGCTGGTGCTGCGCGTGTCCCGTAGGCGCCTGCCCCGTCTGGAGGCGGAGGAGCCCTTCCACGCGACCGGACTGCTCGGCGCGGGCGGCGAGGCCGACCGCGCGGCGGCGGACCACGCCCCCTGAGTGCCCGGTCGCACGGCCGATCGGGCCGCTCCCGGGTGGGCGCCCGCCCTCCCCGCTCCCCCGACGTCAGGACGGCGATGATGCAGACGTTCCTGCCCGATCCGGACTTCCGGCGTTCCGCCCTGCTCCTCGACCGTCGCCGTCTGGGCAAGCAGCGGGTCGAGGCGCTGCAGGTCCTGCGGGGCCTGACCGTGCCGGGCTACGGGTGGCGCAGACATCCGGCCGTGCGCATGTGGAGCGGGTACGAGGAGGCCCTGGTCCGGTACGGGCTGGAGGTCTGCCGGGTGTGGCGCGAGCAGGGACATCAGGACAGCTGTGCCGCCTCCCTGGTCGCCGGGTTCGGCGCGAGCCGTCCCGGCGCTCCCGTGCGGGACCAGTCCGCCCTCGCGGCCGCCGGGGAGCTGCCGCCGTGGCTCGGCGACGAGGCCTTCCACCGCAGTCACCGCTCGGCCCTCGTCCGCAAGGACCCACAGGCCTACGCGGAGGCGTTCCCCGGCGTACCGGACGATCTGCCCTACGTGTGGCCGGGGTCCGACCGGGAGGACGGTGAGCCCGCCCCTTCGGGACGGGAGTCTCGTCGGACGGACGCCGCGGGAGGGCGTTCTCGCAGGGCGCCGTAGGCCAGGAAGTAGGCCGGCACCCGGTTCAGCCGGCGCGAGGTGGTGACCAGCTCGGCCACGCGCTTGGCGCGCTGCGGCCGGCCGAGGGGCGGCCGGCCCGCCAGGACCGGCTCGATGACGCGGGCGTGGGCGAGGCGTTGCAGGCCCTGGGTGAGGGCCGTGGTGGGCCGGCGGCGGCGCTGGACGCGGCGCACGGCCGCCGGCAGGCCGGCCGCTTTGCCGCTCAGCGGTCCGACGAGGTGGCGGGCGGCGGCGACCGCGTCCTGGACGGCGAGATTGATGCCGATGCCGAAGACCGGCGACATCGCGTGCGCCGCGTCCCCGATGCACAGCAGCCCCGGCCGGTGCCAGTGCCGGAGCCGGTCCAGCCGTACGTCGAGCAGCTTCACCTCGTCCCACGAGGTGAGGGTGTCCATCCGGTCCGCGACCCACGTGACGGCGGCCCCGTACGTGTCCCTGAACCGTTCGAGACCCGCTGCGCGGAGCGTGGCGTCGCTGCCCTTGGGGATCAGCGCGGCGCACTGCCAGTAGTCCCCGCGGTCGATCATGGCGCTGATGAACCGGTCGCCCGCGCCTCCGACCAGCCCGTGCGGATCGCCGTCGTGCCGGGGCAGCCGGAACCACCAGGCGTCCATCGGGCAGCGGAACCGGCGCAGCCCCAGTTCGGG
The DNA here is from genome assembly GCF_015160875.1 of Streptomyces chromofuscus. Taxonomy (NCBI): domain Bacteria; kingdom Bacillati; phylum Actinomycetota; class Actinomycetes; order Kitasatosporales; family Streptomycetaceae; genus Streptomyces; species Streptomyces chromofuscus. The sequence goes on from NZ_CP063374.1 coordinate 579,866, forward strand.
CAGCGAGCGGGCCAGCGAGCCGCGGCCGTCGCAGGCCACCGTGAGGGTGGCCCGCAGCTCGCCGGTGCGGCCGTCGGACGTGCGGTACGCCACCCCGGTGACGCGCCCCCGCTCCACGAGGAAGGAGGTCGCCTCGGTGTCCATGCGCAGGGTGAAGGCCGGCTCGCGGCCGGCCTCGTCGGCGAGGAGGTCGAGCAGGTCCCACTGGGGCACCATCGCGATGTAGTTGTACCGGCGCCGCAGCGCGGCGATGTTCCCGACGGTGACCAGCGTCCCGTCCCTGCCCAGGGGCAGCTGGATGGTCGTGACCCGGCGCTGCGGCAGCCGGGCGAACCGCTCCCCGAGACCGAGCTCGTCCAGAAGCGACAGGGTGGTCGGATGGACGGTGTCGCCGCGGAAGTCGCGCAGGAAGTCGCCGTGCTTCTCCAGGACCGTCACCTCCACCCCGGCCCGGGCCAGGAGCAGGGCGAGCACCATGCCGGCGGGCCCGCCCCCCACCACGCAGCAGGTGGTCCGCTCCGCGGCTTCCAAGGAGTTGGTCCCGTCCATCGCGTTTCCGTCCCTCCGTCGGCGCCACCGATCGGTCACACTGGTACGCATACCCACAAGTAGCAGCAAATCGCCCCGCATCGGCGGTGCGTGCCCGGGAGGCGTGATGACCCAGCAGCCGGTCCTTCTCCCCTACTCCGATCCGGCCTTCGTGGCGGATCCCTTCCCGCTCTACCGGCAGCTGCGCGAGGACGGCCCGGTCCGGCGCGCGATCATCGCGGGCGGCCTGGACGCCTGGGTGGTCACGCGCTACGAGGACGGTCTCGCGGCCCTGTCCGACCCGAGGCTGAGCAGCGACGTCCGCGACGCGTCGGACACCCGGCTGATGGAGCAGCTGCCCGAGTTCGAGCGCGAGTCGATGATGAGCAACATGCTGCGCTCCGACCCGCCCGACCACACCCGGCTGCGCCGCCTGGTCTCCAAGGCGTTCACCGCGCGCAGGGTCGCGGAGCTGCGGCCCCGGGTCCAGGAGATCGCCGACCGGCTGCTCGACGCGGTGGTTCCGGCGGGCCGGGCGGAACTGGTCGCGGACTTCGCGCTGCCGCTGCCGGTCACGGTCATCAGCGAACTGCTCGGCGTACCGGTGGACGACCGGTACGACTTCCAGCGGTGGACCGACGACCTGCTGCTGCGCGGGGAAAAGATGCCGGACCCGGTGGTCGTGAACGAGACGTGGCAGCGGATGCGCGCGTATCTGACCAAGCTCCTGGAGGCCAAGCGCGCCCGGCCCGCCGACGACCTCCTCAGCGCGCTGATCACCGCCCGCGACGAGGAGCAGCGGCTGAACGAGGACGAGCTCATCGCCATGACGTTCCTGCTGCTGGTGGCCGGTTACATCACGACGGTCAACCTGATCGGCGGCGGCATCGCCGCGCTCCTCGCCCACCCCGACCAGCTGCGGCTGCTGCGCGACGATCCCGAGCTGCTGCCCGGCGCGATCGAGGAGTTCCTCCGCTACGACGGCCCGGTCAGCCCGGGCATCGCCCGGTTCGCCCGGGAGGACGTCGAGATCGCGGGCGTGGCCGTTCCGCGCGGCGCGACGGTACTGATCGCCTCCGCCATCGCCGACCGCGATCCGGCACGGTTCGCCGACCCCGACCGGCTGGACGTCACCCGGCAGGACAACGGCCACCTGGCGTTCGGGCACGGCATCCACTACTGCCTGGGCGCGCCGCTCGCCCGGCTGGAGGGCCAGATCGCCATCGGCACGGCGCTGCGCCGCCTCCCGGACCTGGCCCTGGCCGTGCCGCCGACGGAGCTGAGCTGGCGGCCCGGCGGTCTGCGCGGCCCGGTGCGGCTGCCGGTCACGTTCACGCCGGGCGCGTCCGGTGCATGAACCGCGCGCAGGGTCGCCGTCAGCGGCATGAACGGTGACCGCCGAGGGTGGCGCGCCTGCGCGCTCGGCGGCGCGGTGTTCGCCGTGTGCATGGCCGGCACCACGCTGCCGACGCCCCTGTACCCCCTCTACCGGGAGAAGTTCGGGTTCTCCGAGCTGACCGTCACCGTCGTGTACGCCGTGTACGCCTTCGCCGTCATCGGCGTGCTGCTGCTGGTGGGCAACGCCTCGGACACCGTCGGCAGGCGCCCGGTGCTGCTGTGGGGCCTGGGCTGCGCGACCGCGAGCGCCGTCTGCTTCCTGTGCGCCACCGAGCTGGGCTGGCTGTACGCCGGGCGGCTGTTCTCGGGGCTGTCCGCCGGCCTGTTCACCGGGGCCGCCACGGCGTACGTGATGGAACTGGCGCCGCACGGCGGCTCCTCGCGGGCCACGTTCGTGGCGACGGCCGCCAACATGGGCGGACTGGGCTGCGGTCCGCTGCTCGCCGGGGTGCTGGCGCAGTACGCCCCCTGGCCGCTGTACCTGCCGTTCGTCGTGCACCTCGCCCTGGTGGCCTGCTCGGCCGCCGTCCTGCTGCGCCTTCCGGAGACCGTCCGCGAGCGCCGGCCGCTGAGCACCGTACGGCCGCACGGCCCCGTTCTGCCGGCGCAGGTGCGGGCGGTGTTCGCGCCCGCGGCGATCGCCTCGTTCGTGGGCTTCGCGCTGTTCGGGGTGTTCACCTCGGTCAGCCCGGCGTTCCTCGCGCAGTCCCTCGACGTGGACAGCCACGCGGTGAGCGGGCTGGTCGTCGCGCTGGCCTTCTTCGCCTCGACCGCCGGGCAACTGGCGGTCGGCCGGGTCGGCGCGCGGCGATCGCTGCCGCTCGGCTGCGCCGCGCTCCTCGCCGGGCTGGCGCTGCTGGCGGGGGCGCTGCACTGGGACCTGATGACGCTGGTGGTGCTGAGCGCGCTCGTCGGCGGAATCGGGCAGGGATTGGCGTTCCGGGCTGCGTTGACCGCGGTGGCACAGGCGTCACCGGCCGATCGGCGCGCGGCGGTCATCTCGACGCTGTTCGTGGTGGCCTACGCGGGCATCTCGGTTCCGGTGATCGGCGTCGGCGCGCTGACCGGCCCGGTCGGCCTGCCGGACGCGGGACTGGTGTTCATCGCGTGCATGGCCGTTCTCGCCTCGACCGCGGCCGCCTACCTGCTGCGGCGGCCCCTACCGGCGCGGGCGTGAGCGTGCGGGAGGCGTGAGGCGGTGACCGGACGCTGGTCCGCTCGTTGCACAACCCCTTGACCATCTAAGTCTTATTAAGCAACTCTACCGGCAGCGACCCCTGCCGACGAGGAGGCCAACACGATGGAGTGGACGGGCGCGCGGTATGCGGACACACCGACGGTCGAGGTGACGACCTGGGTCGACGCCCCGCCGGAGCGGGTGTGGGAGCTGGTCTCGGACGTGCGGCGCATGCCGGGGACCAGCACGGAGCTGCGGTCGGTGGAATGGGTCGACGGAGCCGACGGGCCGTGCGTGGGCGCCCGGTTCGTCGGCCGCAGCGCGCACCCCGACCTCGGCGAGTGGGAGACCGTGTCGACCGTCGTCGAGTGCGAGCCTCCGCAGGTCTTCGCCTGGGCGGTCGTCGACCCGGAGAACCCCTCGGCCGTCTGGCGGTTCCGGCTGGCGCCCAGGGACGGCGGGACCGAACTCTCGCAGTGGATGCAACTGGGACCCGCCCCCTCCGGGCTGTCCTTCGCGATCGCGGCCATGCCGGACAAGGAGCAGAAGATCGTGTTCGTGCGCATGCGCGAGTTCGAGCGCAACATGACGGCCACGCTCCGGCACATCAAGACGTGGGCGGAGGCGTGATGCGCACGGCGACGACGGTCGAGGCGTCGGGCTTCGGCACCTGGTCCGGGCAGGCCGACTTCGTCGTCGAGGCGGAGAAACTCGGGCTCGACGTCTGCTGGGTGGCCGAGGCCTGGGGCTCCGACGCCCCGTCCGCCCTGGGGTTCTACGCGGCCCGCACCGAACGGATGCTGCTCGGCTCCGGGATCATGCAGGTCGGCACGCGCACCCCGGTCGCCCTGGCCCAGACGGCGATCACCCTGTCCAACCTGTCCGGCGGACGCTTCCTGCTGGGCCTCGGTCCCTCCGGCCCCCAGGTGATGGAGGGCCTGCACGGCGTGCCGTTCGCCCGCCCCCTGGCGCGTGTCCGCGAGACCGTGGAGATCGTCCGGCAGGCGGTCGCGGGCGGCAAGATCTCCTACGCGGGCTCGGAGTTCCGGATTCCGCTGCCCGGCGGGGACGCCGTCCCCATGCGGCTCTCCCTGCGCGCCGAGCATCCCGTCCCGCTCTACCTGGCCGCACTGTCACCGGCCATGCTCGAGCTCACCGGGCAGGTCGCGGACGGCTGGCTCGGCACCAGCTTCGTGCCCGAGGGCGCCGCGGAGGCCTACTTCGCCCCCCTGCGTCGGGGCCTGGCCGCGGCGGGCCGCCGTCGTGCCGGCTTCGACGTCTGCCAGGGCGCGGAGGTGGCCTTCGCGCCGGACGAGGAGGCGCTCGGCGCCCTGGTCGCCGGCCGCAAGAAGGAACTCGCCTTCAGCCTGGGCGGTATGGGTTCCGCCTCGACCAACTTCTACAACCGGGCCTACGGCCGCCAGGGGTGGGCCGAGGTCGCGGCGGAGGTGCGGCAGCGGTGGCAGGCGGGTGACCGCGACGGCGCGGCCGCCCTCGTGACCGACGAGATGGTGCTGGCGACCACGCTGATCGGCACGGAGGAGATGGTCCGGCGGCGGCTGCGGGTGTGGCGCGACGCCGGGGTGGACACCGTGCGCATGTATCCGGCGGGCGAGAGCCTCCAGGCCCGGCTGGACACGCTGGGCAGGGCGATCGAGCTGGTTCGGGAGGTCGACGGGGAGGCGTGATCCTGGCCCCGCCGCGGACCGGTTGACGGTCCCGTCGCCCCGCACGAACGCGAGGCGACGGGCCGACTCACGAACCTGTGCGTCCGTCGGCGACCTCCTGCGGGCCCGGGCCGGTGCCGAAGCGAGCCTGCACGTCGGGGCGCTTCAGCAGGCGCGCCGGGTAACCGGGCCCGGTGCGCAGGGCCACGTCCCCGTGCCGCAGCGGCTCGCCGCAGGACGAGCACACCACCTTGGCCTGGGTGTCGTGGCCGCAGGTGGTGTGGCGCATGACCACGGGGACGCCTTCCTCGGCGGCGAGCCAGCGGTCGCCCCAGGCGTTGATCGCGGCGAGGACGCCGAAGAAGTCGCGGCCCTTGTCCGTCGGCAGGTACTCGTGCCGGACCGGCTCGGTCTGGTAGACGCTTCGCCGCAGCAGCCCCGCGTCCTCCAGGCGCCGCAGCCGGTCCGCGAGGGTGTTGCGGGCGATGCCCAGCGAGCCGATGAAACCGTCGAAGCGTGACTCGCCGTAGAAGACCTCGCGCAGCACGAGCAGCGTCCAGCCGTCGCCCAGGATGTCCACCGTGCGGGCGATGGAGCAGGGCCAGCCATCGAACGACGTCCGTCTCATGCGTTCGACCATAACAGTCTCATCATGAGATGGTCTGCTGCTCGTTCAGCGGGGCTTCTTCAGGGTGACCTTTCCGGCCTTCTTGGTGAACAGGGCACCACCGGCGCTCATGGAGACGAGCACGTTGTACTTGCCTTCCGGAACTCCGGAGACGTCGACGCCTGCGGCCCCCGTGGTGAAGTACCCGAAGTCGTAGGTGCCGAGGTCTCCGGGCAGTTTGTGCGGCCGCACGGCATCGGGGTTCTTCCTCGCGCCCAGCGGGAAGGAGTGGCATCCGGACCTCCCCTGGAGCACGAGGTAGTAGAAGGCGTGCGCGTCGCGGTCGGCGTTCCTTCCGGGCAGGAAGAAGACGCCTTCGGCATGGACCTTCCGGTCGCGCTCCTCCGCCTTGACGGCGGTGAAGCACACGCCCGGGGAATCGACGCCGACGATGCTCCTCTTGACCAGCTTGAGGCCGCCCTTGCCGCCCCGGAAGAGAAGCTCGGCGTCACCGCCGGCCTGGCGCCGGTCGACCGCGCTGTGCGAGATCAGCCGGGTGCGCCGCTCGATCCCCTCGTCGTCGCTCGTGACGCAGACCGAGACGTCGTAGGTGCCCTGCGGGAGATCGGTGAACGTCAGGTCGGCCCGCGAGGCGAACCCGCCCGTGGCGTACTCGCAGAAGTACTCGTCGAAGTAGTCCCGGTAGAGCCTGATCTCCTTGGTCGTCTCCAGCGGGTACACCCAGGTCTTCCCGTCCTTCTCCAGGACGAGCCGCTTGGTCTCGGCGGTCGGTCCGTCGGGCGACACGCCCGGCAGGAAGGCGTGACCCTTCAACTGGAGCTGCCCGTCCGTGAACTCGGCGCGCGTGAGCGTGGCCAGGGCGGTGTCGCTCTTGCGCAGCTCGGCGAGGTACGCGGTGGCCGCCTCGGGGTCCTCGGCATCGGTCCCCGTCCGGACCTCGCCCCATCGCGGCGCGGCACCCTCCGTCAGGGAGTACACGATGCTGAGGATCGAGGGCAGCGCCTGCCGGACCACCTCGTCGTGCCGGCGCACCGTGGGGGATTCCACGAACAGGAAGTTGAAGTTCTCGTACTCCCGCAGCGCGGGGAGATAGTGCTCCACCTCCTGCTCGTACTGGTAGTCCCCGGGAGAGGACACCACGTAGATGTTCCTCTTGAGGTCCGCGTCCTTCTCGAGGAGGTCCTTCATGACGGCGTCCATGACGGCCACGTTCTCGTCGGACTGCCCCTCGCCGAGGACGGCGTCCCCCAGCTGACCGTGGCCCTTCGAATAACTGCCCAGGAAATACTGCGGCGTCGAGGCCACGATGTTCTTGTAGTCGTACTTCAGGCCGTAGTAGAGCGCGGCGCTGCCGCCCTTCGAAGCACCGAGGAGAGTCACCTCGTCCCTGGTCACCCGCAGTCGCCGCATGTGCGCCTCTATGAGGGCCTGTATGGAGTCCGTGACGCTGAAGTCCATGTTCCTGGCCACGTAGTAGGAGGCCCCGCCGTCGAAGTGGTCCCGGATCCGCAGGACGTTGCACTTCACGCTGTCCAGGGCGTTGCCGAAGCCGTACTTGCTGCCCACGGACGAGAACACCACCAGCAGGTGCCGGTGGTCGCCCTGAGCCGGGCGGAACTGGAACTCGACCGGCCACTTCCCGTGCACCTCCACGCTTTCCTGGTAGGCGCGGTTTCTCCGCGTTGCGTAGTTGGGCGACAGCGGAGGCAGGGCGTTCTTCATGACGGGATGCGGACTCTCTGGCCGGGTGCTCGGACGGGCGGTGCTCGGGCGGAGTATACGGAGCGGCAACCCACCGGTCATCCACGAGCCGAGGACTGTTCACCGGGCACGGGCCCGGTGTCTGCTTCGTGCGCTCGGACGATTCGCCCGCCGGCCCGGCGGAGTGCCGCTCGGCCCGTCAGGTCCTCCCGCCGATGTCGTCGGCGCGGGCGACGAACCGGGCCGTTGCGTCGGTCACGCGGTACAGGAACGCACCGCCGTCCTCGGTGGCCTCGAAGTACTGGCCGGCGGCTACGCGGGCGGCGCGCGGCGGCAGCGGTCCGTGCTCCGTGACCGCCTCCGGTGAGCGAGGGCGTTGACAAGCGAGTCAGGGGAGCCGGAGGGTCCGTGGCCCGGCCGGCTCGCGCCGCTCGGGCGCACGTCCCCATGGCTGACGGGGCTCCGGGCGGGCGGGGGCGGGCGGGATCGGCCGCCCGGTCGGTTCGCCGGTGGTGACGGTGAAGCGTTCACCGTGGTGGAAGAGGTCCTGAGGCTCGCCCTCCAGAAGGACGTAGCGTGCCGTGCCGTCGGTGATCTCGACCCGCAGCCTGCGGCCCCGGATCAGCAGGGTGAAGGCCAGACGGGCCAGCTGCTCGGGGAGGCGGGGCGCGAACCCCACCATCGGCTCGCCGGAACCGGCGCCGCCGTACTGGCGCATGCCTCCCAGCCCCACCACGAGAGCGATCCACGTGCCCGCGAGGGAGGCGATGTGCAGTCCGTCGCGCGTGTTGTGCTCCAGGTCCTCAAGGTCCACCAGGGCGGCCTCGCCCAGATAGTCCCAGGCGAGCCGGAGATGTCCGGTCTCGGCGGCGAGGACGGCCTGGCAGCAGGCGGACAGGGAGGAGTCGCGGACGGTGAGGGCCTCGTAGTAGGCGAAGTTCCTGGCCTTCTCCTCGTCAGTGAAGGCGTCGGGGCAGGTCAGCATGGCCAGGACGAGATCGGCCTGCTTGACGACCTGCTTGCGGTAGAGGTCGAAGTACGGGAAGTGCAGCAGCAGCGGGTACTGCTCCGGTGCCGTCCGGTCGAAGTCCCACCTCTTGAGGGTGGTGAAGCCCGCCGACTGCTCGTGCACGCCGAGCCTGTCGTTGTACGGCACGACCATGCGGGCCGCGGCGCCCTGCCAGGCGGCGGCCTCCTCCGGCGTGACCCCCAGCGCCGCCGCCTCGTCGGGATGCAGGAGCACCCAGGCCGCGGCCGCCCGCAGGTTCTGGCGGGCCATCAGGTTGGTGTACAGGTTGTCGCGGGCGACGGCGCTGTACTCGTCCGGCCCCGTGACACCGTCGATGTGAAAGCGGCCCTCGGCGTCCGCACTGCCCAGTGACCGCCACAGCCGGGCGGTGTGCACCAGCAGTTCCAGGCCCGGCCCTCGCTCGAACCGCTCGTCGCCCGTGGCGGCCACGTAGCGTACGACCGCGTCGGCGATGTCCGCGTTGACGTGGAAGGCGGCCGTACCGGCGGGCCAGTAGCCGGAGCACTCCGCGCCGCTGATGGTCCGCCAGGGGAAGGCGGCTCCGGACAGGCCGAGCTGGCGGGCCCGCCCCAGCGCCGCGGGCAGCGTCTCGTGCCGCCAGCACAGGGCCGGGGCGACGGTGTCCGGAGCGGTGAAGGTGAGGACGGCCAGCACGAAGGACTCGGAGTCCCAGAACGCGTGGCCGTCATAGCCGGTGCCGGTCAGGCCCTTGGCCGGTACGGCGCGGCCCTCGGCCCGGGCGGCCGCCTGCAGCACGTGGAACAGGCAGAAGCGGACGGCCTGCTGGATCTCCTCGTCGCCGTCCACCTCGACGTCCGCCCGCGACCAGAAGTCGTCGAGGTAGGCCCGCTGCTCGGCGAGCAGACCCTCCCAGCCGGAACTGCGGGCGGCCGCGACCGCCCCCTCCACCTGGTCCCGGATCGCGGGCAGCGACCGCTGGGCCGACCAGCCGTGGCCCACGAACTTCACCAGCCTCAGCCGCTCGCCGGGGGCCAGGGTGGCGGTGATGGTGAGGCGGCTGACGTCGGGTTCACTCTCGGCCGACCAGGAGGTCCCGTCGGGCCCCTCCACGAGGTGGTCGGCCGCGGCACCCACCCGCTGGCCGCTGTGGCCGGTGCAGTGCAGCAGGCGCAGCCGGGTGTCCTGGGCGAAGTGCTCCTCCGCCCGCAGCGGCGCGTCGATCACGGCGGAGACCCGGGGGTCGCCGGACGTGCGGGGCAGCTGCTCGTTGGCGACCAGCTCCGACTGGACGGCCACGGTGACCGGGGTGTCGAGCGCCTCCACCTGGTATTCCACGGCGGCGATCGCCCGCTGGGTGAAGGACACCAGGCGGCGGGAGACGACGCGGACCCCGGTCCCGGCCGGGCTGACCCAGTCGACGGTCCTGCTCAGCACACCGGTGCGGAAGTCCAGCAGGCGCTCGTGCGCGACGAGCCGGCCGTAGCGCAGGTCGAACGGTTCGTCGTCGACCAGCAGCCGGATGACCTTGCCGTCGGTGACGTTGATGGCCGTCTCACCGGACTCCGGGTAGCCGTAGCCCGCCTCCGCGTACGGCAGCGGATGCACCTCGTGGACGCCGTTGAGGTACGCGCCGGGCAGCCCGTGCGGTTCGCCCTCGTCGAGGTTGCCGCGCCAGCCGACGTGCCCGTTGGCCAGCGCGAACACGGACTCGCTCTGGGCGAGGACGTCGAGGCTCAACTCGGTCTCGCGCAGACTCCAGGGCTCGCACGCGAAGGACGGATGGGTGATCACCTTGCGCCCTCCAGCAACTGGGCGAGGTCGGTCACGACGAGGTCCGCCCCGTGCCGGCGCAGCTCGGCCGCCTGGCCGACCCGGTCGACGCCGACGACGACACCGAAGTTGCCGGCCCGCCCGGCCTCCACACCGGCCAGGGCGTCCTCGAACACGGCCGCGGCGGCGGGCTCGACGCCGAGGAGACGGGCGCCCGCGAGGTAGGTGTCGGGCGCGGGTTTGCCGTGCAGGCCCTGCTCGCGCGTGGTGATGCCGTCCACGCGTTCCTCGAAGAGGTCCTCGATCCCGGCCGCGACCAGCACGTCGCGGCAGTTGGCGCTGGAGGAGACGACGGCGCGCCGCAGACCGGCGTCCCGGGCCGCCCGGACGAAGGCCACCGATCCCTGGTACGGCTCCACGCCCCGCTCGCGGATCATGCGCAGCACCAGGTGGTTCTTGCGGTTGCCCAGACCGCGCACGGTCTCCTGGTCCGGCCCGTCGTCGGGCGTTCCGTCGGGCAGCTCGATGCGGCGCGATGCGAGGAAGGTGCGCACGCCGTCCTCGCGGGGCCGGCCGTCCACGTAGGCGTCGTAGTCCTCGCCCGAGTCGAAGGGCACGAAGGGGCCGCCCTCCTGTTCGGCGCGCTGCCGGAGATAGGCGTCGAAGGTCTCCTTCCAGGCGGCGGCGTGGACCTTCGCGGTCTGCGTCAGGACACCGTCGAGGTCGAACAGACAGGCACGGATGTGATCGGGCAGGCCCAGCACGGCTCACCTCCCGTCCGGCAGGTACCAGTGGTGGGGCCGCACGAGCCGGTGGATGCTGTCCGGCCCCCAGGAGCCCTTCGGGTACGGCTCGACCGGCGGCGGGTCCTTCAGCAGGGGCTCGGAGACCTCCCACAGGCGGTCGATGCCCTCGGCGCTGGTGAACAGGGACTGGTCGCCCAGCATGGCTTCCAGGATCAGGTGCTCGTAGGCCTCCAGGGTATGCTCCTGCGCGAAGGAGCCTGCGTAGTCGAAGACCATCTCGGCCCGGCCCAGCCGCATGTCGGGGCCGGGTTCCTTCGCCAGGAAGCGGACGGTGATCCGGCCGGGGTCGTCGAAGTCGATGGCGAGCGTGCCGGGGCGGGGGGTCGTGCCGTCGGGCGCGGTCGCCGGGAACATGCGCAGGGGTGGCTGGCGGAAGGTGAGGGTGACCATGTGGCGTCCCTCGGCCAGTGCCTTGCCGGAGCGCAGGTGGAAGGGCACGCCGGCCCAGCGCCAGTTGTCGATCTCGACGCGCAGCGCGGCGAAGGTCTCGGTGTCGGAGCCGGGGGCGACACCCGGCTCGTCGCGGTAGCCCTCGTACTGGCCACGCACCACGTTCGCCGGGTCCAGGGTCCGCAGGCTGCGGAAGACCTTGGTCTTCTCCTCCCGCAGGGAACGCGCGTCGAGCCTCGGCGGCGGCTCCATCGCCACGAAGCCGAGCAACTGGAAGAGATGGGTGACGATCATGTCCCGGAAGGTGCCGGTGCCCTCGAAGAAGCGGGCACGGCCCTGGATGTCGATGCTCTCCGGCACGTCGATCTGGACATGGCTGATGTGGTCGCGGTTCCACACCGGCTCGAACAGTCCGTTGGCGAAACGCAGCGCGAGGATGTTGTCGACGGACTCCTTGCCGAGGAAGTGGTCGATGCGGAAGACGCGGGACTCGTCGAAGACGGCGTGCAGGGTGTCGTTGAGCGCGCGGGCGGAGGCGAGGTCCGTGCCGAAGGGCTTCTCCACGATCACCCGGGCGCCGTCGGACAGCCCGGTCGCGCCGAGCATCGTCACGACGGAGCCGAACGCCACCGGCGGTACGGCGAGATGGAACAGCCGCCGCGTGCTGCCGCCGACGGCGCGCTCGGCCTCCTGCACGGCGGCCAGCAGCGGTGCCGGGTCGCCGGGGTCGGCGGCCCCGAAGGACAGCGTCTCCACGAACGACCGCCACGAGGGACCTTCGGGGGCCGCCCGCCCGAACTCGGCGACGGCCTGCCGGGCGTGCTCGCGGAACTCCTCGTCGCCGAGGGCGTCGGCGGCGGGGGCCGTGCCGACGATGCGGTACCGGGTGGGCAGCAGGCCCGCGTTCGCCAGATGGAACAGGCCGGGCAGCAGCTTGCGACGCGCCAGGTCGCCGGTCGCCCCGCAGATGACGATGACGTGATCGTCGGGGAGCCGGCCGGCCGGTGCGGTGGAGCGGGTGGCGTCGTGCCGGTCGTCAGTGGCCATGGTCTGCGTCCCCGTCCTCGGCTGACCCATCCTTGAAAAACACGCTAGCCCCGCCGGCGGGCGTCGGCTGAGCGGGCGTGCTCCAGGCGGGGCACGGCGGCGGCGCGCAGGCGTGGAACCGGTACGGCACCATGGTCGGCCGCCCTGCGGTCGTCGGCGGGTGCCTTCGAGGGAATCCGGGGGCGCCCGCGTGGCCCCGTGGCCGGCCCGTGGTACGGGCATGAGATGTCCCCGCCCTCGGATCCGCCCGCGTCGCCGCCCGGACGCCCGAGCTTGCGGATCAACGGAGTGAACGGCGCACCTCGGCGCCACCTCCGCGAGGCAGCGGCGCGCCTGATGCAGGCGGGGGCTCGGCCGGACGCGCGGGAGGCAAGCGCCGCGCGGCCCGGTGCTCACCCGCTGCCGGCGGGGGCCACGACGACCTTTTCCGCAGCTCCGGGTGTTTCGCCCTCGCTCGCGCGGCCCGCTCAGGCGAGGGGGTCGTGGCCCCAGTTCATGAGCGAGTGGCGCCAACGGGAATCGCTCACGTCTCCCGAGGGACGCTGGGCGAGGTGGCGGCGGATGTAGCCGACCACCTTGCGCATGTGCTGGTAGTCGTCGTCCGACAGGTCGCCCTTCGTGCTGCGCAGGATGTCGAGAATGCGGCGCCCGGACGCGTGCCCGGTGGACTCACCACCGTCCTTGTGCTGGCCCGCCTGGTGGGAGGCGTCCGAGTCGAGCCAGTCACCGAGCGCCGACGGCGTCATGTTGACCAACTCGCTGAACGCTTCCCACGTCTCACGCTTGTCCTCGTCGCGCACGCCGCGTCACTTCTTCTTCCGCAGGGCCGACGGCTTGTGCACCGCCGACTTCCCGGACTTGTCGCTGCGCACCTCGTACTGCGGCTCCTCGGGCGAGGCGTCCACGGTCCGGCCGGCGGCCTTCGTCCGCTTGGTGATCTTCTTCTCGACCCTCCCCTCCGCCTCGCTGCCGTGGCTGCTCCAGGCGACCTCGTCGCCCTTCTTGAGGTTCTCGTCCCGCTTCTTGTCCTTCGCCATGCGGTTCTCCTCGTGAAGGCGGGCACCCGGGCCGGGCTCTCGGGCGTTCCTCCTTCCACGCTGCGCGAGTCGGCGGCGTCCCGCATCCCGACAAGGCCCGGCGATCAGCAGCGTCACCGCCGATGTCGCGTCGTCGTAGCCGGCCGCCGGCCAGGACACGGCGATGGCGGCGCACATCAGCTGTCGGCGCCTTGCGCCGGAAGGCGGAAGCCTGCCTCGCCCAGGACGTGGCCGAGCGGACCGCGCCGCACATCGACAACGCTCGCCGCCACACGCGGGAACACACCATCGCCCCGACCCGGCGGGGCCGGTCGTCAGGCGGACGCCCGCGCCGCGCGGCCGCACGAACGGCCGGCCGCCCGGGTGCCGGGGCGCTCACGGCCTCGGTTCGAGTACCAGGACGGGAAGCTCGCGCCCCGCCCGCCGCCGGTAGGTCTCGAAGGGCCGGTAGAGACCGACCATCACCGGCCACAGACGCTCGTGCTCCGCCGGATCGGCGACACGGGCACGCACAGGGAGGCGTCGCGCCCCGACCTGCACGTGAGTCTCGGGGCAGGCCCGCAGGTTGTGGAACCACGCCGGGTGCCGGGGGTAGCCGGCCTTGGACGCCACCACGACCAGGTCACGCCCGACGACGCCGTACACCAGCGGCACCGTACGCAGACGCCCCGTCCGCGCACCCCGGTGCTCCAGGAGCAGCATGGGCGGCCCGCCCGGGAACCGGTGCCCGACGACGCCCCGCGTCGCCCGGTAGACCGCCACGTGCGCACGCGTCACCCGAGCCAGCAGCGGCCAGCTGCGGTCGGCCCAGCGCATCCAGTCCATACCGGCACGCTACCGACGCGCGGGGCGGCCCGCCCCGTACCCGTCCGCCCCTGACCGAACACGCGGAAGGCATCTCGCGAGAAGGCCCCGACCCCGCGCACCGCGTCCGGCCCCGCCTCGATCAGCCGTCCGACACGGTCCTCGATCGTCGCCACGAGGTCGTCGAGCGAGTCGGCCCGCGCGTCGGGGATCTCCAGCAGACAGCGGTAGCCGCCGTTCTCCTCGTCGTCCAGGCCGTACAGGCCGATGTCCGCCTCGACGAAGAAGGCCTCGTCCGCCGGAGAGACGGTCAGGTCCAAGAAGATCTCGCGGCCGTCCCGCAGGTCGACGACGACGCCCACTGCCTGCATGCCGGGCGTGGCTCCGCAGGGGGCGAACTCGCTCCAGGCGACGGCGGGCTGGTGCGCCAGGAAGACGTCGTACGCCATGGCCCGCAACCGTTCGGCGGCCCGCCACAGGGCGACGAGCGTCCCACGGGCGTCCCGGCCTGCTGTGTCCATGCCCAGAGCAGACAGTGAGTGCGCCCGTACGGGGCTGTGTCGAACCGTGCGGGGCGGGTACACAGGGCTGCGCGGAGGGAGTGATCGGGATGGTGCAGAACGGCGACGACGCGACGCTCGCCCCACGTGCCGAGGGGGCCGGTCTCCGGCTGGCGGCACAGCCGCCCGTCGAGCAGCCGGGACCGGAGGAGACGCACGAACTGCCGCGAGATCGCAACCAGGCGATCCTCGAAGCCGCCAAGCAGGTCGGCACGCTGTTGAAGCGGGGCGGGCACGAGTTCGCGCTGGCGGGCAGTGTGGCCGCCTATGCGCACGGGGCCAGCGAGAACCTGCAGCACGACGCCGATTTCTGCATCAGGCCGGAGGACGCCGACGCGGTCGCGGCCACGCTGCGCGACGCCGGGCTGCCGGTGCGCACGCCGCCGGAGGACTGGCTGCTGAAGTCGACGTGCTTCGGGCAGGACATCGACATCATCTTCGAGCTGGCGCACCGGCCCGTGTCGACGGGCATGCTGCAACGGTCGGAGGAGATCCCGGTGGACTCGGTGCGGATGCCGGTGCTGGCGCCGACCGACCTGCTGTCCAGCCTGCTCGCCGCCTTCTCGGAGCACCACTGCGACTTCGGCGCGGTGCTGCCGATCGCCCGTGCGCTGCGCGAGAAGGTCGACTGGGAGCGGATCCGCGGGGACGTCGGGGACGAAGCGATGGCCGCCGCCTTCCTGTTCCTGCTCGAACGCCTGAACGTGATCACTCCTCGGGAGGAGCAGCCATGACCGGCCCCGACGCACAGCGCGCGCCCGCCGCCGCGGGCCCGGAGCACCTGGAGTACCGCGTCGCCCACCTCCGTGACCGGCTCGCCGCCGGGGACCTCGGTGAGCTGGGCGTGCGCATCGAGGTACGCGGCGAGGCGGTGCTGCTCACCGGCACCGTGCCCTCCGCCCAGTGCCGTGACGAGGTGCGCCGCATCGCCCAGGAGGAGCTCACCGGGCTGCCGGTGCACGACGACCTCGTGGTGACCGACTGCTCGTCGCCCGATCACGCGGAGGACATCGCATGATCCGGATCGCCGCCGTCGGGGACATCCACATGGGTCCCGACAGCCAGGGCGCGCTGCGCCCTGCGTTCGAAACGCTGCCCGACTGTGCCGACGTGCTGCTGCTCGCCGGGGACCTCACCCGGCACGGAACGCCGGACGAGGCCCGCGTGGTGGCCCGGGAGATCACGGACCTCGGCGTGCCCGTCGTCGCCGTGCTGGGCAACCACGACCACCACGACGAGCGCCCCGAAGAGGTCACGGCCATCCTGGAGGACGCCGGTGCCGATGTGCTGGAGGGACGGGCCACGGTCGTGACCGCCGGCGGGATGCGCATCGGGGTGGCCGGCACCAAGGGCTTCGGCGGCGGCTTCGTGGGGCGCAACGCCGGTGAGTTCGGCGAGCCGCTGATGAAGGAGTTCGTGCGGTACTCGCGCCGGTGCGCCGACGGACTGCGCACGGCGCTGGAGCAGCTGGCCGGCGAAACCTGCGACGTGCGGGTCGCGTTGACGCACTTCTCCCCCGTGCCGGAGACGCTGGCCGGCGAGCCGCTGGAGATCTATCCGTTCCTGGGCAGCTATCTGCTGGCCGAGGCGATCGACACCGCGGGCGCCGACCTCGCGGTGCACGGGCACGCACACGCCGGCACCGAGCACGGCATGACCAGCGGCGGCGTTCGCGTCCGCAATGTCGCGCAGCCGGTGATCGGCCGCGCCTTCCACGTCTACCACGTACCGGTGAACGCGCGCGTGCCGTAACCGCGGGTGGACGGACGCCACGCCCGGGCGCGCCGTACTGCACTTGGCGCTCCTGCCCGTCACCAAAGCGCGAAACCGCCGCGCGAAGGACATCGCGCGGCCCCTTCCAGGCAAGCCCTAGGGCTTCGGGACGGATTCTCCCCGTACCTGACTGGAAGGAGACCATGCGCATGCTGCACAGACATGCCGCGACCGGGCGCCGTACGGTGCTGGTCGCGGTCGGCACGTTGGTGCTCAGCGGAATCGGTTCGACCGCGGCCGCCGAGCCACCGCCCGCGGCGGGTCCGCCGCCCTCGGCGACGCAGACGCTCGGGGCCGACAGACCGTCGGCACAGGTGCTGCGTGCCCTGGAGCGTGACCTGGGCCTGACCGCGCAGCAGGCGGCGACGCGGCTGGTGAACGAGGCGGAGGCGGGCACCCGTGCGGGCCGGCTCCGGCTCGCGCTGGGCGAGCGCTTCGCCGGCGCGTGGGTGACCGGCGCCACCTCGAGCACGCTCACCGTGGCGACCACCAGCAAGGCGGACGTGACCACCATCCAGGGGCAGGGCGCGAAGGCCGCCGTGGTGAAGGCGTCCCTGAGCGATCTCACGGCCGTCAAGGAACGGCTGGACAAGGCCGCGACCCGCGTCAGCACGCGCTACACGCCGCAGTGGTACGTCGACATGCCGAAGAACCGGGTCGTGATCGAGGCGGCGAGCAGGACGACCGCGGCCACCTTCGCCGCGGCGGCCCGCCTCGACGCCGAGCAGGTGGACGTCCGGGTGACGACGAAGCGGCCGCGACTGCTGGAGAACATCACCGGCGGCGACGCCTACTACATCAACGACGCGGCCCGCTGCTCGGTCGGCTTCTCGGTGAGCAAGGGCGCGCAGCGCGGCTTCGCCACCGCCGGCCACTGCGGCGACCCCGGCGACCGGACCACCGGCCACAACGAGGCCGAACAGGGCACCTTCCAGGCCTCCACCTTCCCCCGCAAGGACATGGCGTGGGTCGGCGTGAACAACGACTGGACCGCGACGGCCGACGTGAAGGGCGAGGGCGGCGAGACCGTGCAGGTCGGCGGTTCGGTCGAGGCGCTCGTCGGCGCGTCGGTGTGCCGGTCCGGCTCCACCACGGGCTGGCACTGCGGCAAGGTCGAGCAGCACGGCACGAGCGTCAGCTACGCGGAGGGCGTCGTCGACGGGCTGACCCGGACGACGGTGTGCGCCGAACCGGGCGACTCCGGTGGCCCGTTCATCGCGGGCGCGCAGGCGCAGGGCATGACCTCCGGCGGCACCGGTGACTGCACGAGCGGCGGCACCACGTTCTACCAGCCGATCAACCCGGTCCTCAGCGACTTCGGGCTCACGCTGAAGACGGCGTCCACCGGTGCGGCGACGCCGGACCCGCAGGGCGGCGGGAGCGACGGATGGGCCGCCGGGCGCGTCTACCCGGTCGGGGCCACGGTGACGCACGACGGCGTCGTCTACCAGTGCCTGCAGGCCCACCAGGCGCAGGGTGCCTGGACGCCGGCCGGGACGCCGGCGCTGTGGCAGCGCATGTGACGGTCGTACCGGCACGTCTCGGGGGATCGGGGACTGGTGGCACCGGACGCGGGGCGTTGTCGCGCCCGGTGGCGCCTCGCACGGGGCGGCGTGCCCCGCGCCACTCCTCGGCGAGCAGTGCGTACGCGGCGGCCACGAACGGATCCCCGGCGCGGAAGCGGCGGGTGCATCAAGGGCCGTGGCCGAGAAGGCCGCGGCCGCCCTGGGCGACGACGGGCCCGCGGAGGGGGTGCCGGGCCGGCCCGGAGCCGAGTCACCGACCGTGCACGAGCCCACCGAGCCCAGCGGGCCGCTCCCCCATTACCTTGTTGGCCCCCCTAGCCCGATCAGGCCGCTCCCGCGACGGTGAGCCCCACCGGCGCCCCGACCGGGGCCGACCCGCAGCCGCGGGCCCAGCGCGACCCCTACCCGCCGGCGTCCCCACCGACGCCCCCGGCGTGGTGACCGGCGAGGAGGGCACCGGGGCGCTCGAGGAGGTCACGGGGCTGCTGAAGAGTCACCGGGTCTGGCAGCGGTTCGCCGCACGCGTGTGAACGAGGGTGAGGCCCGACGTGGCGCGGATCACAGGGAAGAACTGGAACCCTCCGCATCGGGCCTCGCTGCGATTACCGAATATCGGACACCCAGACGTCGGCTTGGGAAGTGGCGCACCGAGTGGACGGCGAGCCTTCCAATCCCAGGTCAAATGCGATGTCCACCAATGAATAGTCGATTCTCTCGAGGCCGTCGAGGTCGGCGTCACGAGGAGTTGGCACGAAAACCGCAGGAATTAACGTCCTGCTCATGACTCAGCTGGACGTACGGCCCCCGGCCGGAGACAAGGGCGCGCCCCCCACCGAGGGGATGCGCGCCAAAGGCCTGAGCGGGAACTCCGTCGGCCTGCTGGGCAGCGCGGTCATCGGTGTGTCGACCGTGGCCCCGGTGTACTGCCTGACCTCGACGCTCGGCTCCACGGCCGGCGAGGTGGGCGTGCAGATGCCCGCCGTCTTCCTCGCGGGCTTCCTGCCGATGCTGCTGGTGGCCTTCGCCTACCGCGAGCTGAACAAGGCGATGCCCGACTGCGGCACCTCCTTCACCTGGACGGTGAAGGCGTTCGGGCCGCGCCTGGGCTGGATGTGCGGCTGGGGCCTGGTGATCGCCACGATCATCGTCCTGTCGAACCTGGCCGGCGTGGCCACCTCGTACTTCTGGTTGCTGGCGGGCGAGATCACGGGCAGTGAGTCCGTCGCCGCGCTGGACGGGAACAAGGCCGTCCACATCGTCACCTGTCTCGCGCTGATCGCGGTCGCGACACTGATCAGCTACCGCGGGATGACCGCGACCAAGGGCGTGCAGTACGCGCTGGTGGCGTTGCAGCTGCTGGTGTTGGCCGTCTTCGTGGCGATGGCCTTCGGGAAGGCGGGAAGCGCCGAGTTCCCGACGTCGGCGGAGTTCTCGTGGTCGTGGCTGAATCCGTTCGCCGTGCAGTCGTTCGGCGCGTTCACCGCGGGCCTGTCGCTGTCAATCTTCATGTACTGGGGCTGGGACGCCTGCCTGACCGCGAACGAGGAGACCAGCGGCAGCACCCGTACCCCCGGCCGCGCGGCGCTGGTCGCCATGGTGGTGCTGGTCGGCTCGTACCTCGCCACCGGTGTGGCGGCGCAGATGGTCGTCGGCTCCGGTGACCAGGGGCTCGGCCTCGCCAACCCGGAGACCTCCGACAACGTCTTCGCCGCGCTGGCCGGCCCGGTGATGGGCCCCGCGCTCGGCATCCTGCTCTTCGTCGCGGTGCTCGCGTCGGCCGCGGCCAGCCTGCAGACCACGTTCATCCCGGTGGCCCGTACGGTGCTGGCGATGTCGACGTACGAGGCCCTGCCGGCGTCGTACGCCCGGGTGCACCCCCGCTTCAAGACGCCGGGGCGGGCCACCGTGACCGCGGGCGTCGCGACCGGCGTGTTCTACGCGGTGATGACGCTGGTCAGCGAGCACGTGCTGGTCGACACCATCTACGCGCTCGGCCTGATGATCTGCTTCTACTACGCTCTGACGGCCTTCGCGTGCGCCTGGTACTTCCGTGGCGAACTGCTGCGCTCCGGCCGCGACCTGGTGTTCAAGGGGCTGTTCCCGGTGCTCGGCGGCGTGCTGCTGGCGGCGGTGTTCGCCAAGACGCTGATCGACATGTGGGACCCGGCGTACGGCAGCGGCTCGTCCGTGCTGGGTGTGGGCTCGGTGTTCGTGATCGGCGTGGGGCTGCTGGCCCTGGGCCTGGTGATCATGACCGTGATGCGGTGGCGCAGCCCGGCCTTCTTCCGCGGTGAGGTGCTGACGCCGTCGACGCCGGCGCTGGTCGCCCAGGACCGAGAATGACGAACGGACGTCCCCGTCCCCCGCGCCGGCGGGACGGGGACGTCGCCGTGCCACCGGGCCACCGGCAACCGCTCGGGGGACGCGCTTCATGAAGCCCGCACGCCACACGAGCGGGTCCGTGGCGCCGGCGGTGTCGATGGCGGTGGTCATGCGGCGGCTCCTTCGGCGGTCGCGGGGGAGACCGCGGCGTGGCCCCGGTTGCGGGACGCGCAGACCGGCGCATGGGATCGCCGGGGTGTCGCGGACCTTCACGCGCACGCCCCTGAGGTTCTTCACCGCCTTTGCGCGGCGTCGTTGGGGAGGTGTAGCCGGGGGCCTCGAACATCTCGGGCAGGAACAGGTCGGTGCGGACGACTCGCGCCGTCCGCACGGCACGTGTCTGCCCAGTCACGCGGTGAATTCGGCCGGAAACGCTCGTATCGACGGTCGAACGCCGGGCTCGTCCGAGGGGAAGGGTTCGCGTGCGCTCCCCGTTGCTGATCAGTGGTCATGCCGATGGCCGGTCGACCGCGAAGGTGGAGGAAGAGTTGAGCAGGCACGGGTACGGTCCCGCCCTGGGGCCGGGACTCCCCGTGCACGCCGGCCGGGCGGGCCGCGACCACGGCCTTCGGGGCGCAGCCCCGGCCCGGACTGTCCCGGACACGGCGACCATACGCACGTCGACCATCGCGCGAGCCAGTTCTGGTCCGTGTCCTCCGTGCGGAATCCGAGTCGCCGCGCACACGTGGAGCGGGTCCCCGGCACCCGCCGGAGACCCGCTCCTCGTCGTTCACCCGATCAGTGCTTGAACGTGTCCTTGGTCTTCTCCTTGGCCTGACGAGCATCGCCCTTGGACTGCTCCATCCTGCCCTCGGCGGTCATCCGCTCGTTGCCGACCGCGCGGCCGGCCGCCTCCTTGGCCTTCCCCTTGGCCTGTTCCATCTTGGCCTTGGCCTTCTTCTCTCGCGCCACGATGTTCTCCAAGCCGTCGGCGGAGTTCGCTGTCACTGTCCGGGTGGCCCCCGGGGCGCGGCCCAAACGCCCGGCCGCTCACCCCGCCCGACCCGCGGGCGACCATGGCGCCCGCGTCGCGCAGGTCGCGCAGCCGCCAGGCGTGCGCGGCCTCCCGGAGCCCCGGCGGCGGGGGACCCCACTCGTCGGTGCCGTCGGGGCGGGTGCAGGCGGTGTGCGGCGGCTGCAGGACGCCGCCACGCCCGGCTCGGCGAAGCGCGGCGCAGGTCGTCCCGCCGTCTCGATGTGCTCCACGCGATGCGCCCCGCGGGCTTCCGGGGCCCAGGGCCGCGACCACGTCGAGGACGTGGCGTACCGCCGCGTCACCGATGGCGTGCGTGGCCCTCCGGATGCCGGTCGCGTGCAGATCATGTCGCCCGCACCTGCGCGCGAGGCGACGAGAACGCCCTCGGCGGCGTTTCCGGGCCCCGCCCGGGCGCTGTCGGCGGTCTCCGGCGGGCTGCCGCGTCTCAGATGTCCCGCTGTTCCAGCGGCCGTACCGCCGGGCCCTGGACGACCTCGCCGTCGGGGGCGAAGCGGGAGCCGTGGCAGGGGCACTCCCAGGCCTGCTCGGCACGGTTGAACGACACCAGGCAGCCCAGATGGGTGCAGCGCGCGGACACCGCGTGCAGGCGACCGTCCTCGTCGCGGTGAACCGCGCAGCGCCGGCCATCGACGTGCATGACGGCGCCGTCGCCGGGGGCGAGGTCGTCCGGACCCGGTCGGGTCAGGCCCGGCAGCCGGTCGCCGATGAAGTGCCGTGCGACCTTGGCCTGGTGACGGATGAACTGGCCGCCCTCGCGCACCACGGGCGCGATGCGGCGCGGGTCGTACAACTCGCTCCACGGCGGCGCCTCGCGCCCGGTGATCTCGTCGCAGAGCAGCCGGCCGGCCATGATGCTGCCGCTCATGCCCCAGCCGCCGAAGCCGGTGGCGACGTAGGTGTGACGGCTCCCGGGGTGCAGCGGGCCGACCAGCGGCACGTGGTCGGTGGATTCGTTGTCCTGGGTGGCCCACTGGTGGCTCAGGCGCAGCGGGCCGAAGTGGCGTTCGGCCCAGCTGGTGAGCGTCGCGAAGAGCTCCTCGGTGTCCTCGCCGCTGCCGGGAGTGAAGTGCTCGCCGGTGATGATGAGCAGCCGTTTCCCGTCGGCGTACGGTGCCGTGCGCACCGAGCGGGTGTTGTGCTCGGGCGTGATGTACATACCCTGGGGCGCCTTGACGGCGTCGACGGGAGCGGCGATCACCAGCTCCCGGCGGGGCGAGAGGCGGGTGAAGAGCAGGGCGCGGTCGAAGACCGGGTAGTGCGTGGCGACGACGACCGCCCGGGCGGTCACCCGGGTGCCCTCCTCCGTGGTCAGCACGCACGGCTCGCCCTCGGTGAGCCCGACGACGCGCGTCCCCTCGTACAGGTGCCCTCCCCCGGCGCGGATCGCGTCGGCCAGCGCCAGCAGGTACTTGCGCGGGTGGAACTGGGCCTGGTCCGCGACCCGGACCGCCCCCGCCACGGGGAACGGCAGGTCCGTCTCCGTGAGGAACTCGGCGGTCAGGCCCGCCTCCTTGGCGGCCTCCGCCTCGGCCCGCAGTTCGGGGATGCGGCGGCGGCCCAGCGCGAACGTGTAGGAGGCGGTGTCCTCCCATTCGCAGTCGATGCCCAGCTCGTGGACGATCTCGGCGGCGTGGTGGATGGCCTCCGTCTGCGAGCGCGCGTACAGGCGCGCCCCGTCCTTGCCGCGCGTGCGGCGCAGCCGGTCGTAGATGAGGGTGTGCTGAGCGCTGATCTTGGCGGTGGTGTGGCCGGTGACGCCGGCGGCGATCCGGTCGGCCTCCAGCACGGCGACTCCGTGTCCGCGCCGGGTCAGTTCCCATGCCGTGCTGAGCCCGGCCATGCCGCCGCCGACGACGGCGACGTCGACCGTGACGTCGTCGGCGGGCGGCGGTGCCGGGTCACCGGGCGGGAGGGTGTCGAGCCAGTACGACGCGTGGAGTGCTGCCTGCTCGGTCATGGCCGACGAGTTCCCGTGGCGGTTGCCGGTCACACGGAGCTGTCCGTGTGAGGTGCCGGTGCCTCCTCGGGGCGGGCCGCCGGTGCCGGTTCGCGCAGTTCAGGGACTCGCGGGGTTTCCCGCGGGCTTCCCGCCGTGACTCCTCACAGGCGCCGCAGCCGCCACACGTTGTCCTCCCGGAACCCTTCCACCCCCTCGGGTGAGACGCTCGTCCGCCGTACGGTCTCCGCCGTCTTCACGGTCCAGCTACCCTCGGGCAGCGCCAGTTCGGCCAGGACGCTCTCCCGGGTCGGGAAGACGGCCTCGAAGGGCGGCTCCGTCTGCCACGACGGCCAGCCGGCGTGCATCACGATCAGCAGCGTGCCGTGGTCGGCGACGGCCTCGGCGGCGCGTCGCAGCACCCCCTGCTGGTCGAGGCCCACCGGGGACTGCAGGTACTGGGCGTTCACCAGGTCGAAGGCGCCCTTGGGGAAGGTGCGGCCGAGCTCGTGCCGTTCCCAGGCGGTGCGGTCGCCGACCCCGGCGTCGGCGGCGTGCAGCGCGGCCCGTTCCAGCGCGGTGGACGAGATGTCGACACCGGTGACCCGCCAGCCCCGGGACGCCAGCCACACCGCGTCGGCACCCTCCCCGCAGCCGAGGTCGAGGGCGGTACCGGGCTCCAGGTCGGCCGCCTCGCGTACGAGCAGGGCGTTGGGGCGGCCGCTCCACACACGGTCGGTGTCGCGGTAGCGGGCCTCCCAGAAGGCGGCGGGCTCGGTGGGTGCGGGAAGTTCGGTCATGGCCTCTCCTCGGGCGCTGTCGGGGCCGGTGCGGCGTCCTGGGACCGAGCCTCACCCGGCCGGGACTCCAGGACAAATGCCTTTGCCGATACCGCAAGTCGGCGGTTCCGCGCTGTCGTACGGTGGGGCCGTGCACGGAAGCGACCAGGGGCCCGAGGGCGCGGCGGCCCGCTTCACCGGGCGGGCGGTGACCGGCCTGCGGCCGCTGTCCGGCACGCTCGTCGAGGCGATCCTCGACGACGGCCGGGTGGTGATGGTGAAACGCCATGACGCGCCGGGCGGGGTGGGGGCAGAGGCGGCGGGCCTGCGGTGGCTCGGTGCCGCGGGCACGGTGCGGGTTCCGGCCGTGCACGGCCATGACGGGCGCTGGCTGGTGACCGACCGGGTGCCGGAGGGCCGGCCCGACGGACGCACGGCCTCGCGGTTCGGGCGGGACCTGGCCGCGCTGCACGCCTGCGGGGCCGAGGCGTTCGGGGCCGCGCCGCCGGGCGGACCGCGCGACGCCTCGATCGGGCTCGCTCCCCTGCGCAACGTGCCCGGCACCGACTGGCCCGGCTGGTACGCCGAGCACCGCGTGCTGCCGTACCTGCGCGCCGCCGTGGACGACGGCACGCTCCGCGCCGGGGAGGCGAGCGTCGTCGAGCGGGTCTGCGAGCGGCTCCCGGAGCTCGCCGGGCCCCCCGAGCCGCCCGCCCGGCTGCACGGCGACCTGTGGAACGGCAACGTGCTGTGGGGCGCCGACGGGCACGCCTGGCTCATCGACCCGGCCGCGCACGGCGGGCACCGCGAGACCGACCTCGCCATGCTGCGTCTGTTCGGCTGTCCCCACCTGGACGAGGTGCTCGACGGCTACCAGGAGGCCGCCCCGCTCGCCGACGGCTGGCGCGAACGGGTCCCGCTGCACCAGCTCTTCCCGCTGCTCGTGCACGCCGTGCTGTTCGGCCGGTCCTACGCCGAGCAGGCGGTCGGGGCGGCGCGGGCGGCGCTGGCCCGCTGAGTCACGGGCCCGCGGGCTGTCCCGGGCGGCGCCCGGGATACAGTGCCCGCCTCGACCGGGAGGAGACACGGCGGTGCTGGTGGGGGCGGGGAACGCGTGGCGGGGGCTGGTCCACGCGGCGGTGGTGGCAGGGCTGCTGACGGGATGTGGGGGCGGGCCGGCGGAGGGCGACGCCGAGGCGGCGGCGAGCACATCGGCCGCCGCGGACCCGGCGACCGCGACCCCGGCGTCCGGCGAGGCCGAGAGCGGCGGCACGATCGGGACGGTGGGATCGGCCTGCGAGCTGCCCGTCACCTTCGACATCGCCGCGCGCTGGGAGGCGGAGTCGGTCGCCGTCGCGCAGGACGCGCCGAAGGAGCTCGCCGACCTGGTGTGGCGGCAGGGACCGGTGACCGCGGCCTGCGAGGTGGACGCCAAGCCCGCCGGCCACATCGGCTTCCTGCGGGTCTTCACGGGCGAGCCGGGCGACACCGACACGCGTGCCGTACTGGAGGCGTTCCTGGCCGCCGACAAGGGCGTCGGCGAGGAGACGTACCAGCCGTTCGCGACGGGTGACCTCCACGGCACCGAGGTCGAGTACCTGTACGACAGCGAGCTGACGGACGGGACCAAGACGGAGCGCGCCCTCGCGGTGACCACGCCGGACGGCCCGGTCGTCCTGCACCTCGGCGGGCTGGACACGGCGGAGCACCAGGCGATGCTTCCGGCGTACGAGCTCGCGAAACGCACGTTGCGGACGTCCTGAGGCGCTCCGGGCAGCCGCTCGGAATCCGGTCCACCGTCCGGCGGACCCGCGCTGTCCGGGCCGCTCCTCCGCGCCGGACCCTCGCGTGCGGCCCCGGACTCATGCCCGCCCGGGTGCGCCCGAGGGCCGTCGAGGCGCATCCTTGCTGTGTCGCCTGCGCCACGCGCGCAGGGACGAGGTAGGGCCGATGACTGGGAGCGCCGAGGGCGGTAACGCGACACCCGGCGGGCCGGCAGCGCTGCTGGCCGACGCCGCGGGCCGAGCGGTCCGCGCCGCCGACGGCCGCGCCGCGGGCGTCTATCTCCCCTCCGGCTCTCCCGGTGTGCTGCGCCTGGCCGTCCTCGTGGGCCTGCCCGTTCGACTGTACCGGCCCTGGTGGCGGCTGCACGCGGACCGCCGGTTCCCGGTCTCGGACGCCTACCGGCTCGGCGTGACGGTGATGCTGCCGAACACCACCGAGAGCATGCGCCGCTATCCGCAGTTCGCGGCCGCGCTGCCGTACGCCGTGGGAACGATCAACGTGCCCGTCATGGGGAAGTCCGCGCCGTGCGGCGTCCTGACCGTGCTGGTGCCGCCGGTGTGCGACGTCGGCGAACTGCTGACCCAGAAGGACCGGCTGGCCGCCATCGCCGATGAGCTGGGGGTCGCCATGCGGCGGCTGGACGCCGCGGGAGTGCCGCTCGCCTGGGACGACGAGCCGCTGTGCCTGCGTCCGCCCGGGACGCGTCCGACGGCGGGAGGGATCGGCCGTTTCGACTGGCACCCGGCGACCGACGTCGTCACGGTGGACGACAGCGCGCGCGTTTTGATGCGGCTGACCGCCGGGGAACAGCCGTGCAGTGCGGACGCGCTGGTCCGGGCCGTGGCCGCCGAGGACGCGGACCGGCTCGTGGAACTGCTGCAGGAGGCGGCCCGGGGCAAACAGCCGTCCGGGCCGTTGCACCTGCGGACCGCCGAGGGCGCGCCCCGGCTGGTGGAGCTGTGGTGTCCGCAGGCCGCCTTCCCCGATCCGGACCAACCGGTCGGCGGGATCGTGCTGGACACGGGCTCGGTGGCCGGCGCGGCCGCCGACCAGTTGCCCCAGGGAGTGTTCTGCCTGGACCGGCTGGGCCTGATCGTGTACGCCAATCAGCGCGCCGCCGAACTGCTGGCCGAGCCTCGGGCGCGGTTCCTCGGGCAGGCGCTGTGGGAGGGCGTGCCGTGGCTGGGCCAGCCGGCGTGCGAGGACCATCTGCGGGCGGCGCTGCTGTCGCCCGAGCCCGTGCACTTCCGCGTCCGACGGCCACCGCCGGGCGAACGGGCCTGCGAGACCCGGGACGTGGAGCCGTACGACGGTGACTGGCTGTCCCTCTCCGTCCACCCCGGCCCCGACCTGCTGACCTGCGTCATCGCCCCTGCCCCGCGCGGCTCGCGGGACCCGGTCGCACCCGAGCCGGCGGCCGACGCCGCCGCTGACGACGTGGCGGCGAGGTCACTGGTGCACCGGCCGATCGCCCTCGCCATCGCGCTGACCGAGGCGACCACGGCCCGGCAGGTCTCCGCCGTGGTGATGCAGGAAGTGCTGCCCGCGTTCGGCGGCCGCCGCCTCGCCATCTACCTGCTCCAGGAGCGGCACCTGTACCTGGCCTGGGAGACCGGCTTCCCACCGGGGTTCCTCGCACCCTTCGAAGGCGTGGGCCTCGACGCCCGGCTACCCGGTGTGGAGACGCTGACCACCGGCCGTCCGCTGTTCTTCGACTCGATGCGGCAGCTGGCGGACACCTACCCCGGCATCCCGCTGGACGCCGTCGAGGGCGCCCGCGCCTTCCTGCCGCTGATCGCGTCCGGGCGCCCGATCGGTTCCTGCATCCTCGGCTTCGACCGCCCCCGCAGCTTCAGCACCGAGGAACGCACAGTCCTCACCGCGCTCGCCGGGCTGGTCGCGCACGCCATGGAGAAGGCACAGCGCTACGAGACCGAGGCGGCGCTCGCCCGCGGTCTGCAACGTGCGCTGCTCCCCCGGCGGCTGCCGGTCCATCCCCGGGTGGAGACGGCGGGCCGGTACCTGCCGGGAACGCAGGGCATGGACGTCGGGGGCGACTGGTACGACGTCGTCGAGGCCGGGGACGGGCTCGCCCTGGTGATCGGCGACGTGCAGGGGCACGGGGTGCAGGCCGCGGCCACCATGGGTCAGCTGCGCAGCGCGGTCCGCGCGTTCGCGCTCGACGACCGGCCGCCGGACGAGGTGATGAGCGGCACCAACCACCTGCTCATCGATCTCGACCCCGGCCAGTTCGCGACCTGCTGCTACGTCCGTCTCGACCCGGTCACCGGGCTGGCCATGGTGGCCCGCGCGGGGCATCCGCCGCCGCTGCTGCGCCGGCCCGGCGGCCGCACGCTCGTGCTGGACCTTCCCGGCGGCGTGGTGCTCGGGGTCGATCCGCTCGCCCAGTACCCGGTGAGCCAGTTGGTGATGGACCCCGGTGCCGTGCTGGCGCTGTACACGGACGGGCTCGTCGAGCGGGCCGGCTGCGACATCGACGAGGGGATCAGCGCGCTGCGGACGGCGCTGGCCAAGGCCGGTGCCACGTCGGGCCTACCGGGCGGCCGCTCCCTGCTGACCGTGGCCGACCGGCTGACGGCGACCGCCCGGCGCGCCTCGAACCGGCCCGACGACATCGCGCTGCTCCTCGCCGCCCGCCGGACCGCAACGGTGGGCTGAGCACCGTGCGCCGGCGCCCTCACAGGTCGCGCCCGCCACACCGCAGGGCGTGACTTCCCTCGCCTCCCCGGGCTCGGCAGTGTAGACAGGGCACATGGTCCGGCAATTGGGCCGATCCCGGACTCGGCCCACCCGTCCCCCCGCTCCAGCGCCCGCCGCAGGCACGCCTGCCCCCGGGCTGAGCACGCAACGGTCGCGGTCGGCCGCAGGCGGTGGGCCGGACGGACGGCGGGGTGACCGGCCGTGGCGAAATCCCGCCGCGGCGGTGCGCTCCGCGCTCAGCGGGCGCAGCGTGGCCGGGCAGGTGTTCGTCTTCCAGGTCGTGATCGTCCTCCTGCTGGTCGTGGTGGCCGTGGTCGCCCTGGTCCTGCAGAGCCGCTACGACAGCACGATGGAGGCCCGCAACCGGTCCCTGGCGGTCGCCGAGACGTTCGCCAACGCGCCGGGCACCCGGGCGGCACTGGCCGCGCCCGACCCCACGGCCATCCTCCAGCCACGGGCCGAGGCGGCCCGGAAGGCGGCGAAGGTCGACTTCATCGTCGTGATGAACACCGACGGCATCCGGTACACGCACCCCATCCCGGACCGGATCGGCAAGCAGTTCGTCGGCTCGCTGGGGCCCGCGCTGGCCGGCAGCAGCGTCGTCGAGGAGATCGAGGGGACGATCGGGCAGCTGGTGCAGGCCGTGGTGCCGGTCAAGGCGCCCGACGGCAGGGTGGTCGGCCTGGTGTCGGCCGGCATCACCACCGAGCACGTGGGCGGCGCGGCCAACCGGCAGATGCCGCTGGTGCTGTTCACCGCGGCGGGCGCGCTGGTCCTGGCCACGGCGGGCACGGCGCTGGTGAGCCGACGGCTGCTGCGCCAGACCCGGGGCCTCGGGCCGCGTGAGATGACCCGGATGTACGAGCACCACGACGCGGTGCTGCACGCCGTTCGGGAGGGCGTGCTCATCGTCGGCGCCGACGGCGACCTGCTGCTCGCCAACGACGAGGCCCGCCGGCTGCTCGGCCTGCCGGACGACGCCGAGGGCCGCCGCGTCGACGACCTCGGACTGCCGGCGGACACCGCAGAGCTGCTGAGCTCCGGGCGGGTCGTCACGGACGAGGTGCGACTGGTCAAGGACCGGCTGCTGGCGGTCAACCAGCGGCGCACCCATCTGCGCGGCGGCCCGCACGGCAGCGTGGCGACCCTGCGCGACTCGACCGAACTGCGGGCCCTGTCCGGCCGGGCCGAGGTGGCGCGGGAACGCCTCGACATGCTGTACGCGGCCGGCGCGGGCATCGGCACCAGCCTGGACGTGACCCGTACCGCCGAGGAACTGGCGGAGCTGGCGGTGCCCCGGTTCGCGGACTTCGTGACCGTGGACCTGTTCGAGGCCGTGCTGAGCGGCGAGCAGCCGGAGTCCCGGACCGATCTGCGCCGCACGGCCCTGGCGGGCGTGCACAAGGACCCGCCGCTGTATCCGGTGGGCCGGCGGATCCGGTTCGTCAACACCTCGCCGCAGGCCCGCAGCCTGCTCGCCGGGCGGGCGACCCTCGAGCCCCGCCTGCGGGACGCGCCGGGCTGGCAGGCGCAGGACGTCGACCTCACCTCGCAGGCCCTGGACTACGGGATCCACTCGCTGATCACCGCTCCCCTGCGGGCGGGCTCCCTGATCCTCGGGATGGTCACCTTCTGGCGTTCCGACAACGCCGAGCCCTTCGACACGGAGGACCTGGCACTGGCCGAGGAACTGGTCGCGCGGGCCGCCGTGTCCATCGACAACTCCCGCCGCTACACACGCGAGCACACCATGGCGGTGACGCTGCAGCGCAGTCTGCTGCCGCGCAGGCTGCCCGAGCAGAGCGCCCTGGAGATCGCGTACCGGTATCTGCCGGCGCAGGCCGGGGTCGGCGGCGACTGGTTCGACGTACTGCCGCTGTCCGGCGCCCGGGTCGCCCTGGTCGTGGGGGACGTGGTGGGGCACGGCCTGCACGCCGCGGCCACGATGGGCCGGCTGCGCACGGCGGTGCACAACTTCTCCTCCCTGGACCCCGCGCCCGACGAGCTGCTCGGACTGCTCGACGAACTGGTCGCCCGGATCGACCAGGACGAGGAGGCCGAAGGCGGCAGCGCGCCCGTCACGGGCGCCACCTGTCTGTACGCGATCTACGACCCGGTGGTGGGACGCTGCTCGATCGCCCGGGCCGGGCACCCGCCGCCGGCGCTGGTGAAGCCCGACGGCAGCGTGGAGTTCCCCGACGTGCCCGCCGGTCCCCCGCTGGGCCTGGGCGGTCTGCCGTTCGAGACGGCCGAGGTGGAGGTGGGGGAGGGCACCCGGCTCGTCCTGTACACCGATGGGCTGGTGGAGGACCGGCAACGGGACATCGACGTGGGCCTCGACCTGCTGCGCACCGCCCTGGAACAGGCGGGCCCGTCACCGGAGGACACCTGCCGGGCAGTGCTGGCCTCACGGCCGGCGGACCGGCCGAGCGACGACATCGCCCTGCTCGTCGCCCGTACCCAGGCCCTGGGTCCGGATCGGGTGGCCGCCTGGGACGTGCCGTCCGATCCGGCGGCCGTCGCCGAGGTACGCGCCTCGGTGACGCGACGCCTGACCGAGTGGGGCCTCGAGGAGCTGACGTTCACCACCGAACTGATCCTCAGCGAGCTGGTCACCAACGCCATCCGCTACGGCGGCACGCCGATCCGGGTGCGGGTGCTGCGCGACCGGAGCCTGATCTGCGAGGTCTTCGACGGCAGCAGCACCGCCCCGCACCTGCGGTACGCGGCGATGACCGACGAGGGCGGGCGCGGCCTGTTCCTGGTCGCACAGCTCGCCGAACGCTGGGGCACACGCTACCTGCCCGGCGGCAAGGTGATCTGGGCGGAACAGCCGCTGCCGTGAGGTGACGCGGGGGAGGAGGGCGCGCCGAGCCCCGGATCCGGCGGGGCAACACGCCACTGGCCGTCAAGGTGCACGGCGACAGCCGTCCGTCGGCCGACAAAAAGCCACCCCGTCGGCCGACGGCTCGCCCCACACGCACGCGGGCCCGGACACCGGCGTCGCGCGTCGGTGCCCGGGCCCCGGCCGTCCGGCGGGCCGGATCAGCCGCCGGCGAGCCGGGAGCGCAGGAGGGCCTTGCCCATTTCGGCCCCCTTGCGGCTGTCCGCCTGGGCCTTGCGGAACAGTTCCGCGACCTCGGAGTCCTTGTCGCGTTCCGCGTCCTGGATGTACGTCTCCAGGCGCAGCGCGTTGTTCAGACACGCCTCCACGTACCAGATCAGGTTGTAGTCCTTGTCCGGCGTGCCGGTCACGCCGCCGGTCTCCGTGCCACTGGTCATCCGGGCCTCCTCCTTCGCCGGTTCGACGGGATCCTTCGGGCGCGGACCCCTCAGCGCGGCACGGGTACCCCTCTGCCCGACGGGCACACAGGCGGGCCCGCGGTACGTCGAGCAGGGGAACGGGCCTCGAACAGAACCGCCGCAAACGCCAGGCCGCGCCACCCCTTCCGCCGGATAGAAATATCTACCAGCATGCATATGCCGGATCGGCCCGCACCCGGGTCGAGCGGACATCCCCCGGAGCGGAACATGAGCGATCTCGTCTGGACGCGCGGAGTGGAGTGGCTCGCCGCCGCCGCGTCCGACCCCAGGGCATGCAAACGGGACTGGGACCGGGGCGAGGGCATAGCCCTGCTGGAGGCCGGCCGCTTCTGGGACGTGCTGAGCGTTCCGGACCAGCTGGGCCTGCTCACCCTGGACCTGCTGTGGCGGCCCACGCTGCCGGTGCCGGGACCGACGCTGGTGGACACGGCCGCCCACCGGGTCGGCTTCTTCCTGCCGCCGGACCCGGACAGCAAGTGGATCGGCGCCGGTCTGCGGCACGCGGGCGAGGGCTCCTGGGTGGCGGTGCCGCCGCCGTACCGGTCGACCCGGTTCCTGGAGTGGCTGATCCCGCCCGACGGCACCGGCGAGCTGCACTCGCCGACCACCCTGGAGCTGGCACTGCGTCAGGCCAACGGCAGCCTGTCGGTGCTGGCGCCGCTCTGCGGGGGCTGACGGCCGCGTCGGACGACAACTCACTGCTGGTGAAGGTGTTCCGGGCGTCCCCGGTCGACGGAAGGTGCGCCGTCGCTCATCGCTTCGGGCCGGCCGGCGGCGGGGCGCGGGGCGTGCGGCCGGGCCGCTCGGGGCGCGACCGGTCCCCCGTTCCGGTCGTGCCCCTGCGGCCCGTCTCGAACCTACGTGCCGGGTCGGCTCGTTGTGAACCGCGTCCATGCCCGATCGGTCGCCGCGAGGACTCACCCGTGCACAGGTGCGTCCGGATGGCCCGAATTCGCCCCTACAGGGCCGGCCGGTCGAGGTCGCCGAGCGCCAGGTGGGCGAGCACCACCTCGTAGAGGTCACTGCCCCCGGCCAGAAGCTGCCGTTCGAGCACGGGTTCGGCACTGCGCACGTGCTCGCGCACGGTCTGCGCGTGGACGCCCAGCAGTTGTGCGGCCCGTTCCGCGTTGCCGCCGGCCGCGATCCAGGTGCGCAGGGTGCGGCGCGGGTTTCGGGTGTCGCTGTCCAGGCGGCCCAGGAGCTCGCCGGCCCAGGTGTGCAGGGCGGGCCCGT
Source organism: Streptomyces chromofuscus (assembly GCF_015160875.1). NCBI lineage: Bacteria > Bacillati > Actinomycetota > Actinomycetes > Kitasatosporales > Streptomycetaceae > Streptomyces > Streptomyces chromofuscus. The sequence continues at coordinate 612,826 of NZ_CP063374.1, forward strand.
CCAGCAGATCGGCCAGCCGGGTGTCCGCGCCGTCCTGGCCGTCGGGCTGCTGGGCGAGGCCGGCCTGGGTGTTCAGGGCCAGGTGGACGGCGGCCCGGACGGTGAGGTCGGACAGGTCGGCGCCCAGCAGTCCCTCGACGCGTTCCATGCGGGCGCGGACGGTGTTGCGGCTGACGCCGAGCACCAAGGCCGCGTTGACGGCGGTGAACTCCAGCCCCAGACGCATCGTGGCGAGGAGTTCGGCGCGGGTGTGGTGCGGCAGCGTGTCGAGGGGGCGCAGGACGCGGGCCGCCCAGCCGCGCAGGGCGGCCGGGTCCATGAGGCGTTCGGGGTGGGTGCGTTCGGCGTACACCGCCGACTTGTCCGGGCGGAAGTGCGCGACGGCCAGGGCGCTGACGGCCTGGCCGTACGCGGTGGCCGTCTGGGCGAGGCTCTGCCGGGCGCTGCCGCCGAGGAAGGTGCCGGGCCGGCCGCTCACCAGCCTGCGCAGTTCCGCGGCGGCGGCCTCGCCGGGCGTCACCACGATCACGTGCGCGTCCATGGCCGGGCAGCGCACGACGAGAGCCCGCTCCGAGGTGGCGGTGAGGCACTCCTCGGCGAGCCGGTCGCGGTCCTCGGGGCGGCTCTCGGCGACGTGGACGCTCGCCGTGTCCGTGTCGAGGAGACCGGGCCACAGCCCGGCGGCGACCCGGCGGGCGGAGACGGTGTCCTCGACCATGAGCAGTTGCAGGATCGCCAGCCGCAGATCCGACGTGGCGCGTCGCAGCCGGTTCACCGCCGCGGCACTCTCGCGGGCGCGCAGCAGCAGCTCGAGCACCCCGGCGGTGTGGGCGACGATGTCGGCGGTACGCCGGTCGAAGGGGGCGGGGCGGGAGACGGCGAGGACGCCGGCCGCGGCGGAATGCGGGAGTTCGACCCTGACCAGCCGCAGGTGGCGCCCGTGGTCCTGGAGTGCGGCGGAGGCCAGCCGGCCGGAGGTGATGTCGGCGACCGGGGCCTCGTCGAGCGGGGCGGGGGTACCGGCGAGGAGCGTGCCGGTGTCGTCCTGGAGCGCCACGTCCGCGCGTGCGGCGTCGGCGAGCCAGGCGACGACCTTGCGGACATCGCGTCCGGCCGGCCGCAGGTGGTCGAGCAACTCCTGCGCCCACGTCGCGTCCACGCCGTCCGCCCCGTCGGGGCCACGGCCCTCACCCTCTCGGCCGGCCACGTCTCTCCCGCTCCTTCCACGTCACGGCGCGCCCGCGTCGGGCACGTTGGTCGGGGACCTTACCTCAAGGTCAACTGCGTGGCCTGGGACTTTCGCGGGGTGGACCGCGGACGGGGGGTGAGAAGCCGCGGAGGACGGGCAGGGCGATTCCCGGGACGACCGGGCTCGGGACGGGCGAGGGCGCGTGCCGTGCGGGCGGACACGAATTCCCCGGCGGACCCGGGATGTCAACGTGGCCATGTGGGAGCGGCGGTGGTCTCGGCCCTGGGCAGCCGGCGGCACGGACCCGCACCGCATGTCCGCCGGGCCCGCTTCCCCGGCATAAGCTCGGCAGATGGCGAAGTACTACGACGTGCACCCCGACAACCCCCAGCCGCGCACCATCTCCCAGATCGCGGACAGTGTCCGGTCGGGGGCGCTCATCGCGTACCCCACCGACTCCTGCTACGCGCTCGGCTGCCGTCTGGGCAGCAAGGACGGCATCGACCGGATCCGGTCCATCCGCCGGCTGGACGACCGGCACCACTTCACCCTCGTGTGCCAGGACTTCGCGCAGCTCGGCCAGTTCGTGCGGATCGACAACAACGTGTTCCGCGCGATCAAGGCCTCCACGCCGGGCAGCTACACGTTCATCCTGCCCGCGACGAAGGAGGTGCCGCGCATGCTCCAGCACCCCAAGAAGAAGACGGTCGGCGTGCGCATCCCCGATCACGTCGTCACCCAGGCCCTGCTGACGGAGCTCGGCGAGCCGCTGCTGTCCAGCACACTGCTCCTGCCCGACGAGGACGAACCGATGACGCAGGGCTGGGAGATCAAGGACCGGCTGGACCACGTCCTGGACGGGGTGGTCGACTCCGGGGACTGCGGCACCGAACCGACGACGGTGATCGACTTCTCCGAGGGGGAGGCCGAGATCGTACGGCGCGGGGCGGGCGACATCACCCGCTTCGAGCAGTACGGGTAAGCGGCGGGCGGGGCGGGCGACGGGGTTCTTGCCCGCGCGTGTCACGATGGCCGCCGTCGGGCCCGCCGAACCGGCGGGCCTTCGTCGTCGACCCCGCGGAGAGGCGCACCCACCCATGACAGCCGTACGGGGAACAGTCGTGGACATCCCCACCGAGGACGGCACCACCGACGCCTGCCTGACCCTCCCCGGCGACGACGGCCCGCGTCCGGCGGTCCTGTTCTTCATGGACGCCTTCGGCCTGCGGCCGCAGCTGACGTCGATGGCCGACCGGCCGGCCGAGGCGGGGTACGCCGTCCTGGTGCCGAACGTCTTCTGCCGTCACGGGCGCGCCCCGGTCGTGGGGTTGCCCGACTTCATCGACGCCGAGGCCCGCGGCGGGCTGCTCCGGCAGATCATGCCGATGGGGCAGGCGCTGACCCCCGAGCTCGCGATGCGCGACGCCGGCGCGTACCTGCGCTGGCTGGCGGAGCTTCCCGAGGTGGCGGACGGCCCGGTCGCGGTGACCGGCTACTGCTTCGGCGCGCGGCTGGCGCTGCTCACCGCCGGGACGTACCCGGAGCGCGTCGCGGCGGCGGCCGGTTTCCACGGCGCCCAGCCGGCGACCGAGACGCCGGACAGCCCGCACCTGCTGGCGGACCGGATCACCGCGGAGGTGTACTTCGGTCACGCCGACCAGGACCCGTCCATGCCGCCGGAGCAGGTCCGGCGCCTGGAGGACGCGCTGACGTCGGCGGGCGTACGGCACCGCTGCGAGGTCTACCCCCATGCGACGCACGGTTTTACGCAGGCGGACACCGCTTCGTACCACGCGGAGGGCGACAAGCGGCACTGGGCCGCGCTGCTGGACCTGCTGGAGCGCACTTTCTGACGGCCCCCTCCTCAACGACCCCCGGGCGGTGTCCGCATCAGGCGGGCACCGCCTGTCCCCTGTCGCACGCGTGGACAGCCATCACACGCATTGACATGCACGCGCCCTGGCGCGAATCTGAGAGCGCTCTCACCCACAGGTACGGACCAACCCACCGAACCAACTCCCCCCACACCGCACGGAGGTGGCGAGTGCTCACCAGCCTCAAACACCGGCTCCTGACGGCGGCCTCGGCGGCCGCGCTGCTCGGCGCCCTGCTCACGTTCGGCTCCGCGCCGGCCGCGGACGCCGCGGTGCCCGCGACGATCCCGTTGAAGATCACCAACAGCTCCGGCCGCGGCGACCCGGTGTACGTCTACACGCTCGGCACCTCGCTGACGACGGGGCAGCAGGGCTGGGCCGACGCGAGCGGCGTCTTCCACGCGTGGCCGGCCGGCGGCAACCCGCCGATCCCGGCACCGGACGCGTCGATCCCCGGCCCGGCCGCCGGGCAGTCCAAGACGGTCCGCATCCCCAAGCTGTCCGGCCGGATCTACTTCTCGTACGGGCAGAAGCTCGACTTCCGCCTCACCACGGGCGGTCTGGTCCAGCCGGCCGTGCAGAACCCGAGCGACCCGAACCGCAACATCCTCTTCAACTGGTCCGAGTACACCCTCAACGACTCCGGCCTGTGGCTCAACAGCACGCAGGTCGACATGTTCTCGGCGCCCTACGCGGTCGGGGTGCAGCGCGCCGACGGCAGCGTGAGCACCACCGGCCGACTGAAGCCGGGCGGCTACACCGGGGTGTTCAACGCGCTGCGGGCCCAGCCGGGCGGCTGGGGCGGGCTGGTCCAGACGCGGTCGGACGGCACGGTGCTGCGCGCCTTGTCGCCGCTGTACGGGGTGGAGACCGGTGCCCTTCCGGCGTCGGTCATGAACGACTACATCGACCGGGTCTGGCAGAAGTACGCCACGACGACGCTCACCGTCACACCGTTCGGGGACCAGCCCGACACCAAGTACTTCGGGCGCGTCTCGGGTGGCGTCATGACCTTCACCAACGGTTCCGGCGCGGTCGTCACGAGCTTCCAGAAACCCGACGCGAGCAGCGTCTTCGGCTGCCACCGGCTTCTCGACGCCCCCAACGACCAGGTACGCGGCCCCATATCCCGCACCCTGTGCGCGGGCTTCAACCGCTCGACGCTGCTCACCAACCCCAACCAGCCGGACACCTCGTCGGCGAACTTCTACCAGGACGCGGTGACCAACCACTACGCCCGGATCGTCCATGACCGGACGGCCGACGGAAAGGCGTACGCCTTCGCCTTCGACGACGTCGGCCACCACGAGTCCCTGGTCCACGACGGGAACCCGCAGCAGGCGTATCTGACGCTCGATCCGCTCACCTGAACTCCGGCTCCCGCACGCGGACCGTCCGCGTGCGGGACCGAACGGCGTGTCCCTGTGCTGCGCGGCCGGAGCGTCGGTGGACGACGATGAAGCCGCGCCGCAGCCCGGTTGCGCGGACCGCCTCGTCCGACGTGCCGATGCCACTCGTCGACCGGCGGGTCCGACAGGCCCTCGACAGACCCCGCCCCGGCGCGCGACTTGATCGTGCCGAGCGTGTGCTCCTCGCAGCTCCTGGCTCCGCTGTCCGTGCCCGATGGGCGGATGCGCCCGGTGAGGGCTCGGAGCCGGCCGGGGTGTGCTGCGGACGGCCTCGCGCCGCGTGCCGGGGCGTGACGGGCGATAGTGGACGGGTACCAGTCCTCCACCACCGCTCGAGGGAGAATCGTTGACCGGCATCCATCACGGGGCACGGGTGGTGGTCGTCATGGGTGTGTCGGCCCCCGGGAAGTCCACCGTCGGAACACAGCTCGCGCAGCACCTGGGCGTGCCGTTCCTGGAGGGCGACGAGCTCCACCCCGCGGCCAACCTCGCCAAGATGGCCTCCGGGCACCCCCTCGACGACGATGATCGCCGGCCGTGGCTGGCATCTCTCACCGAGTGGATCAGCTCGGCGGCGGCGAGCGGGCGCGGCGGTGTCGCCGCCTGTTCCGCGCTGAAGCGGGAGTACCGGGACCAGTTCCGGCGCACGGGGGCCGACGTGTGGTTCGTCCACCTGGCCCTCGATCGTGCGGTGGCCCGGGAGCGCATCGCACACCGCAAGGGCCACTTCATGCCCCCGCGGCTGCTCGATTCGCAGTACGCCATCCTCGACCCGCTCCAGGCCGACGAGCCGGGCCTGACCGTCGACGCGTCCGGCAGCCCGGGGGAGGTTCTGGCAGCGGCCCTGCGGTCGGTGGCCGGGCCGGACCGGTAGCCCGACCTCGCCGGGAACGACGGGCGAGTCGTCCTCGCCCGAGAGACCGACCCCGCGTGCCGTCGAGGGCGACTCCCGGCAGGCGTTCGCCGCTCTCGCACTCGCCGCGACGCGGGACCACCCTGAACGCGTCGCCCGCCCAGCCCTGGGCCGCGGCCGTTCACCCGGCCGGGATCGCGCCGGGCGTCCGCGCGGGCCCCAGGGGCACCAGGTCACCCTCTCCGGCGGTGACCACAACCGCCTCGGGTGACCGGCTCCAGCCGGCTGTCCACCCGGACCACGAACAGCGCCTCGTGTCCCGGCGGACGGGGAAGGGCGGCGGACCGCACGCGGAACACGGCGCCCCGCGCAGGGCGGGACGCCAGGACGTGCCGGACGAGATGCGGTCCGAAGACGGTGTCGCCGACGGCGTACGGGGCGACCACGCCCTCGCTGTCGGGGGACGGGCCGCCCCGGTGGACCGGGCCGACGACACCGTCCCGCATCACGATCGAGGCGGGGCGTGCACCGGCGAGTGGGCCGTGTCGCGCATGGCAACCTTCTCTTCGGGGCCGACGCGGGCGAGGTGAGTCAGCCGCCGGTGGTGAACCCGGGGAAGAGCGTCATCCCGCCGTCCACGTAGAGGGTGGTGCCCACGACGTAGTCCATCAGGTCGGAGGCGAGGATGACGGCCGCCCGGGCGATGTCCTCGGGGTCTCCGACGCGCCCGGGGGATCAGCCGGAGAAGGTCCGACCGGGCCTCGGGGGTCTCCCAGGCATCGCGGTTGATGGCGGTCCCGATGGCTCCGGGGGCGATCGCGTTCACCCGGATCTTCCGCGGCGCGAGTTCCTGGGCCAGCGTCTCCATCATCATCCGGACGCCGCCCTTGGACGCGGCGTAGTTGACGTGCCCCGCCCACGGGATGAGCTGGTGCACGGAACTCATACAGATGATCTTGCCTGCCGCGCAGGACACCTCCGGGACGACCCCGCGCCGCAGGAACTCCTTGGCCGCCTCGCGCGCACAGAGGAACTGCCCGGTGAGGTTGACGTCCAGGACCTTCCGCCACTGGGCGAGCGTCATCTCGGTGAAGGGGGCGTCGCGTTGCAGGCCGGCGTTGGCGACCAGGATGTCGATGGTGCCGAACTCCTCGATCATCCGGTCCGTCATGGCGACGACCTGGTCCTCGTCGGAGACGTCCGCCTCGTAGGCCGCCGCACGCACGCCGAAGGCGGTGATCTCCTCGACGACCCGGTCCGCCTCCTCGGGCCCGGTCACGTAGTTCACGACCACGTCGGCCCCGGCCCGGCCCAGGGCGACGGCGGTCGCCCTGCCGATGCCGGAGTTGGCACCCGTGACCAGCGCCTTCTGCCCCTTGAGCAGATGTGCGGCGAGCACGCCCGGGGACGCGGCCTCGGGGGAACTCACGATGCTGTCTCCTCGGCTGAGTGGCGCGGACCAGCCGGGCCGCGGCCCGGAGGTTCAGCGGCACACAATCACCGGGGGCGGGCGGCGGCACGCCGGGCAGGCGCGCATTGCGCCAACCAGCCGGAAATCCCCACCCGGTGGAGCAGGGCCGTCAGCCGGGCGCCCTCGACGCCCCCGAGGTCCGTGTGGCTTGGGCACCGGAGTTCACCAACGTCCCGGCTCCGTGCCGGTGATCGGCTGCGACGGCTTGCCGTCCACTCCGACGGGCACGTCACCGGCGAGCATCACCCGGTGCATGATCCGGGGGTGACCGAGGTGGGCGTTGTCGCTGGGCGCCAGGTGGATGGTGGCGCGGTTGTCCCAGAAGGCCACGCTGCCCGGCTCCCAGCGGAAGCGGACCGTGTACTCGGGCCGCACGGCCTGCTCCAAGAGCATCTCCAGCAGCAGCCGGCTCTCGGCGCGGGAGACGTCGGTGATCTGCTCGACGTAGTAGCCGTTGACGTACAGCACCCGCTCGCCCGTCTCCGGGTGGACACGCACCAGCGGGTGCACGGAGGCGACCTGGTGGTCGAGCAGGTGCCGGAGGTAGGCGTCGTCGCCGGGCCGGGGCTGGTAGCCGACGCCGAGCCGGTGCTCGGCGCGCAGTCCGTCCACGAACTCCCGCACCGGCGCGGACAGTCCGGCGTACGCCGCGGCCAGATTCGACCAGGTGGTGTCGCCGCCGTACGGCGGGACGGTCTCCGCGCGCAGGATGGTCGCGGCCGGCGGGTCGACGCGGGCGCCGTGGTCGCAGTGCCAGCCGCGCAGCAGGGTGTGCCGGCGGCGCCGCAGCCACTCGTCGTGCTCCATGCCGAACCGCCCGCCCAACTCCAGCCGGTCGGCGGTCGTCTCGATCTCCGGGAAGCCGGCCGGTGAGGCGCCGCCCCGCCGCCCCAGCGCCACCGGCTCGCCGAACCGCCGGGCGAACGCCACGTGCGCGGCGTGGTCCAGCCGCTGCCCGCGGAAGAACACCACCTTCCAGCGCAGCACCGCCTCCCGGACGGCGGCCACGTGGGCGTCGTCCAGCTCACCGGCCAGGTCGACGCCCGTGATCTCCGCTCCGATGTGCCCGGCGACGGGGTTCACCTCGACCCCCGCGGCCCGCTCCCCCGCCATGGCCCCGTCCGTCGTCATGCGCGCTCCGATGGTCGTCCGGTCGGCTCAGCCCAAGGCCCGTGAGGTTCCGGCACCGCCGTCGGCGACGCGCCGCCGCCGTCCCGAACCGGGAAAGGCCTTCCGGACGATCGTGGCAGCGATCTCCCGCCGTGGCGACAGCGCCTCGTCCGCGCTGCACGCGTTCCGACGCAGCGAGCGGTGTGCCGGCCGCCGGGGGCGGTGCGGCGCACACGGGCGCTCGCACCGCGGCGGCGAACGCTGCCGGGCCCGCCCATACTGTCGGTACGGCACAGCGCGGCTGAAGGGTGGACCGTGAACGGCATTCCGGCGCACACGCTCAACGACGGCACGACGCTCCCGGCGATCGGGCTGGGCACCTGGCCGCTGGACGACGCCCAGGCCGAGCGGGCGGTGCTCACCGCCCTGGATCTGGGCTACCGCCTGATCGACACGGCGACGAACTACCGCAACGAGACGGGGGTGGGTCGCGCGGTGGCCCGCAGCCGTGTCCCGCGCGAGGAGATCGTGGTGACGACGAAGCTGCCGGGACGGCACCACGGCTATGCCGAGACCCTCGCCTCCTTCGAGGAGTCCCGGCGCCGGCTGGGGCTGGAGCAGGTGGACCTCTATCTGATCCACTGGCCGCTCCCCCGCGTCGGCAAGTACGTCGACTCCTGGCGAGCCATGATCAAACTGCGCAAGGACGGCCTCGTCCGGTCCATCGGCGTCTCCAATTTCACCGTCGAGCACATCGAGCGGCTGGAGAAGGAGACGGGCGTGCTGCCCGCGGTGAACCAGATCGAGCTGCACCCGTACCTCCCGCAGGAGGAGCTGCGCGCGTTCCACGCCGAGAAGCACATCGTCACCGAGAGCTGGAGCCCGCTGGGCCCGGGCACCGGGCTGCTCCAGGACCCCGTCGTCGTGACCGTCGCCGAGTCCCTCGGCGTGACGCCGGGTCAGGTCGTGCTGCGCTGGCACACCCAGCTGGGCGCGCTGCCCATTCCCAAGTCGGCCGACGCCGAGCGGCAGCGGCAGAACCTGGACGTCTTCGGGTTCACGCTGAGCCCCGCGCAGATGCAGGCCCTCGCCGACCGCGATCCCCGGCGCACCGGCGGGGACCCCGCGGTCCACGAGGAGTTCTGACTCAGGAGCCCTGGGACACCCGGCGGCCGGGGCGGCACGGAAGGAGTCCCGAGGTGGGAGACGTCGACCGGCTGCGGACCCACCGCGCGAAACGGGATGTCCAGGTCTGGCGAGCCCGAGGGACGCGCGCACGCCACCGGCGGCGCGCCGCGGTTCGTGGTGCAGATCCACGACGCGGGCACCCTGCACCTCGACTTCCGGCTCCAGGTCGACGACGTCCTGAAGTCCTGGTCCGTCCCGAAGGGGCCGTCCGCCGACCCGAGGGACCAGCGCCTCGCCGTGCCGACGGAGGACCATCCGCTGGAGTACGAGGAGTTCGAGGGCGTCATCCCGGCGGGCGAGTACGGCGGTGGGACCGTGATCGTCCGGGACAGCGGTACGTACGAGCCGCTGAGCCACGACCGCGCCGGGCGGCCGGTCGACTTGGGGGAGTCGCTGGAGCGGGGGCACGCCAGGTTCCGGCTCCACGGGTCGACGCTGCGCGGCGAGTACGCGCTCACCCGGTTCCGCGGCGGTCCGGGCGAGGCCGAGGCCTGGCTGCTGGTGAGGGCCGGGCACGGACGGGGGCGCGGCACGCCCGATCCACGGCGGGCCCGCTCGGTGCGCAGCGGCCGAACACTCGCCCAGGTCGCCGCGGACGGCCGAGGGCGCCGACCCGCCCGGCCGGGACCGGCACGCCGTGCCGGTCGTCAGCGCAGGTGGCGGTCGAAGAAGTCCATGGTGGTGTCCATGGAGGCCCGCCACCGCGTGGAGAACGTGTGCCCCTCCCCCGGCTGCTTCACCAGCCGGACGTCCTTGCCCGCCGCCTCGAACGCGGCCGCGGTCCGCTCGGACCACGTCAGCGGGCAGGTGTCGTCCGCGGTGCCGTGCTGGATGAGGAGCGGCTCGGTCACCCGGTCGACGTAGGTGACCGGTGAGACCGCCCGCCAGAAGGCGGGGTTCTCCTCGGGTGTGCCGTGCTCGGCCTCGATCTCGGCGACGAGCGGGTCGCCGCGGGGCCGCTGGAACCGGTCGATGTTCTCCTCGGGACGCGAGCTGACCGGCGCGTAGACCACGGCGGCGTCCACCAGGCCCGGTGCCACCACCAGCGTGTTGTACACGACGCCGCCGCCCATCGAGCGCCCCAGCAGGCCGATCCGGTCGCCGTCGATCTCCGGGCGTCCGGAGCCGCGCAGGGCCTTGACGGCGGCGATGACGTCCTCGGTGTAGCCGAGGCGGAGGCCGACGTCGTTGTCGGGGTCGTCGTCGGAGCCGGCGTGGTTGCGGTAGTCGGTGTGCAGGACGACGTAGCCGTTGCGGGCGAGGAGGTCCTGCTCGCGGGCGAGTCCGCGGCCGGTGGTGTAGACGGCGGGGTCGATGTAGCCGTGCGCGAGCACCAGCGCCGGGAAGGGGCCTTCGCCCTCGGGCACGTTCATGAGACCGGAGATGGTGAGGCCGTTCGCCCGGTAGGTGACGGCGTACTGGGTGTAGGCGTCGGTCCGGGCGCGTACGGCGCCGAGGCGCAGGTCGCCGCCCCGGTGCTCGCGGGCGATGAGGCCCGGGATGGATACGGGGTCGGGCGGTTTCGGTGTCGGGGCCGCCGTGCTCGGGCGCTCGGCGCGGGTGGACGGCGGGGAAGGTGTGCCGGTGGGGGTGGCGTCGCCGTCGCCGTTCGCGCAGCCGAGCGCGGCCGCCAGTACCAGTGAGGCGGTGACGCAGGCCTTGCCTCGCAGCCGCATGGGGTCAGTATCGCGGACGCGGCCGCGTCGGTCAGCGGCTCACGGGGTGCGCGGGGCGCGCAGGGCGGCGAGGGCCCGATCGGCGTGGGCGTTCATGCGCAGTTCGCTGCGGACGACCTCCAGGACGGTGCGGTCCTGGGCTATGACGAAGGTGACCCGCTTGGTGGGGGCCAGCTGGAAGCCTCGCTTCACGCCGAAGCGTTCGCGGATCGCGCCGTCCGTGTCGGACAGCAGCGGCATGCCGAGCGTGTGCCGTCCGACGAACTCCGCCTGTCGCTCGACGGGATCACCGCTGACGCCGACGGGCCGGGCGCCGACCGCGGCGAACTCCGCGGCCAGGTCGCGGAAGTGGCAGGCCTCGGCGGTGCAGCCGGCGGTGAGGGCGCCGGGGTAGAAGAACAGCACGACCGGTCCGTCGGCGAGCAGTTCGGTGAGCCGGCGGGGCGTGCCCGTCTCGTCCGGCAGCTCGAAGTCCTCGATCGCGTCGCCGACTTGTGGCTGGGACGGGGGCACGGTTCCTCCTCGGATCGCCTTCCGCGTGATCCTACTCGGCGGTGGAGCGAGGGCGGCACCCGGTGCGTGGCCGCGCGATCAGGAGGTGCACGCCCGGGCGGTGGTCCGCGGTTCGGGGTCGTCGTCGCTCGCCGCGGCAAGAGAGTCGTCGACCATGCGGTGGAACAGTGCCGCGAGTCGCCCCGTTCCTCGGCGACCAGTGCGCCAGCGCCAGCTGCATGCCGCGTGCCCCGACGTCCCGGATCCGATCGATGGCGTGGCGGCCGGCACGTCGACCCCCGGGCCGGCACGTCGACCCCCGCCACGTCGAGATCGCCGACGGCCGCGCGTACGTGGCCGACAAGTCCTGTGCCGGCGAGGGCGGCGCGGACCTGCTGACGCGCATCGACCTGAAGCACTGAGCGGCGACGGCGGGGCACCGACGCTCACCACCGGCACGGTGCCCCGCCGTGATCACCACCGCACGGGGACCTCGCTCAGCCCTCCGACGGCCAGCCCTTCGAGCGGCCGCAGGTCCGCCGCCGGGACGGCGAGTTCCAGGGTGGGCAGCCTGCGCAACAGCATGTCGAGGACGACGGTCAGCTCGATGCGGGCGAGTCCCTGGCCGAGGCATGCGTGGGGGCCGGCGCCGAAGGCGAGATGGGGGTTCGGGCTGCGGTCGAGTGCCATCTCACCGGCCGCCTCGAACGCGCTGTCGTCCCGGTTGGCGGCGGCCATGCTGCACACGACCGTGGTGCCGGGCGGCAGGACGGTGCCGCCCACCTCGGCGGGTGCGTCGAGGTAGCGGGGGATGCCGATGCCGGGGTTGGCGTCGAAGCGCAGCGCCTCCTCGACGGCGGAGCGCGCCAGCGCCGGTTCGGCGAGCAGGCGCTCCCAGCGCCGCCGGTCGGCCAGCAGCATCGCCACCATCTTGCCGATCATGTTCGCGGTGGTCTCGTGCCCGGCGACCAGCAGCCCCTGGCCGGTGGCGACCAGCTCCCGCTCCGACATGCGGTGGCCGTCGGTGTCCTCGGCGGTGATGAGCTCACCGAGCAGGTCGTCGCCGGGACGCCGCCGTTCGGCGGCGATGTGCGCGGACATGTACGCGGTGAAGTCGGCCTGCGCGGTGTCGATCTCCTCCTGCGTGTAGCGCGTCAGGTTGAGCAGGGTGTCCGACCAGTGGGCGAAGCGGTCGCGGTCGGCGTCGGGGACGCCGAGCAGCTTGCAGATCACCCGGACCGGCAGCGGGAAGGCGAGGTGCGCCCTCAGGTCGGCGGGGTGGCCGTGCTCGCGCATCTCCTCGACGAGCCGTCCCGCCATCGCCTCGATGCCGGGGCGCAGCGCGTTCATGCGCCTGGCGGTGAACCACCGGCCCACCGTCCGCCGCCAGCGCTGGTGGCGTTCACCGCGCTGGGGGACGGCCGTGGCCATCTCGCCGCCGAAGACGCCGCCGGACTCGTTCTCGGCGATCCGGGCGGCGCCGTCCGCGGTCGGCAGCCGGCCGAACCGGGGGTCGGCGAGGACCTGGCGGACGTCGTCGTAGCGGGTGAGCAGGGTGGCCTCGTCCCCGCTGGGCAGGGTGACGCGGGCGACGGGGCACCGCTGCCGCAGCCGCTCCCAGGCCTCGGGGGCGGCCAGGGCCGTACGGCCGTACATCGGATACGTCAGCGGCTGCTCGGGGTCACCGGGGCTCATGCGCCCTCCTGAGGTCAGGCGTTCGCTGCACCACCAGGCAAACCCCGGAAGCCGGTCGAGTCAAACGGCTGACGTGTCCGAGTGAGACGGCACCTGCCTCGTGACACGTGCGGCCACCGCCCGTCTTTCCCGGTGAAGATCGCCCACCATGGGACCAGACCCGACCGGAGATCCCGACCAGCTGGCGATCACCTCACCGGCGAGGTCACCACCCGACTGCCGCCGTACCCACCCCTGAGGCAAGGGAAGAACGCACCTCATGACCATCCGCGTGCTGCTCGCCGACGACCAGGCCCTGCTCCGGGCCGCCATCCGGATCCTGATCGACTCCTGCGACGACATGGAGGTGGTGGACGAGGCCACCGACGGTGCCCGGGCGATCGAGCTCGCCCGCACCCACCGGCCCGACCTCGTCCTGATGGACATCCACCTGCCCGGCAGCGACGGCCTGGCCGCCACGACGGCGATCTGCGCCGACCCGGAGCTGTCCGCCACGCGCGTGCTGGTCCTCGCCACCTCCGACATGGACGAGGAGGTCGCCGAGGCGCTGCGGGCCGGGGCGAGCGGTTTCCTCGGCAGGGAGGCCACCGCCGACGCGCTGCTTGACGGCATCCGGACGGTGGCGTCCGGCGAGTCCCTGCTCTCCCCGCTCGCCACCCGCGCCCTGATCACGCGTTACCTGGCCGCCTCCGCCGAGGACCGGCTCGCGACTCCCGAGGACCTCGCCGCGCTGACCGCCGAGGAACGCGAGGTGCTGGGCCGGGTGGCCGAGGGGCAGTCGAACGCGGAGATCGCGGAGAAGCTCCTGGTCGGTCCGTCGGACGTACGCGCGCACGTCCGGCAGGCGATGACGAAGCTGGGCGCCCGGGACCGCGCCCAACTGGTCGTCATCGCCCACCAGTCGGGGTTGGTGCGAGCCGTACCGCCGCGGTCCGGGGCCCGCTGACCCCACCCGCCGTTCAGGGGAAACCTGCGCGCGGGGCGCGTGCGGCCGCCCCGCCCCGTCGACACCTCAAGCCGTGACCCTGCCGCTGATCGCCCCCATGCTCGCCACGCCCGGCACCCTGCCGCCCGCCGCGCAGGACGCGCGGTGGGCGTACGAGACCAAGCAGGACGGCCAGCGCGTGGTGGTGTATCTCCCCGGCGACGGAAGCGTGGTGCTGCGCGCGAGGTCCGGTGAGGAGATCACCGCCGCCTACCCGGAACTGCTGCCGATCGGAGCCGCACTCGGCGGCACGGCCGCGGTGCTGGACGGGGAGGTGCTGGCCCTGGACGAACAGGGACGCGCCGACTTCCAGTTGCTCCAGTCCCGCATGGGTCTCGCGCACGCCCCGGCGCGTGCGGCGCGGCGGGCGGCCCAGGTGCCGGTCCATCTGGTGCTGTTCGACGTGATGCACCTGGCCGGGCACTCCCTGATCGGGCAGTCCTACACCCGCCGGCGCGCCCGGCTGGAGGAGCTGGGTCTCGCCGGTCCCTTCTGGTCCACGCCGGGCGCGCTGGTCGGTCATGGCGCGCAGGCCCTCCAGGCCACCCGCGAACACGGTCTGGAGGGCCTGGTCTGCAAGCGGCTGGACTCGGTGTACGAGCCGGGGGTGCGCTCCCGGGCCTGGATCAAGATCCGCAACATGCATGGGGAGGACGTCGTCGTGGGCGGCTGGCAGCCCGGCAAGGGGCGGCTGACCGGCCTGCCGGGCGCGGTGCTGGTCGGCCAGCGCGACGCCGCCGGGCGGCTGCGGTACGTCGGCAGCGTGGGCACCGGCTGGAGCGAGGCGGAGCGCACGGAACTCGCGGCGCTGCTGCGCGAGCACGCCAGCGACGTCTGCCCCTTCGTCCCGGCGCCGGCCGCGCCGGGCGCGCACTGGGTGCTGCCCCGGCTGGTCGGCGAGGTCCGCTACAGCACGCGCACCCGGGCCGGACTGCTGCGCCAGCCGTCCTGGCTGCGGCTGCGACCCGACCTCACGCCCGGGGAGTCCACGGCCGATCTGCCGGACCACCTGGCCTGACGCCGTGTCGGCAGACAATTGTTGAGCTGTCCTTCACCAGCGGGACGCCTGTGACCTCTTGGCGCGGACGGGGATTGCCGGGAAGCTGAACTGCCTTTCCCCCCACAGCCGTTGGGCTGGCCCGGACCTGGAGGAGGACGCAGTGTCGTCGCAGAAGTCCGCCCTACACCGCAGGAGATGGCTCACCGTACTCGGTGGTGCCGTGGCCCTCGTCGTCGCCTTCCCCGCCACCGCCTTCGCCGCGCCGCCGCCGGCGCTGCCCGCCAACGCGGACAGCCTGGAGCGGACGTACCAGCCGGCCTTCGACTACGACACGGACGGCTGCTACTCGACGCCCGCCATCAGCGCCGACGGCACCGTCAACAGCGGTCTGGCCCCGACCGGGGCGCTGAACGGCAACTGCCGGGACGCCTCGGACCTCGACAACACCAACAGCTACTCGCGCTACAAGTGCAACAACGGCTGGTGCGGCATCCTGTACGGCCTGTACTTCGAGAAGGACCAGGCGCTGCCGGGCACCAGCCTCGGCGGGCACCGGCACGACTGGGAGCATGTCGTCGTGTGGGTGCAGGACAACCAGGTCAGGTACGTCTCGACCTCCAACCACGGCTCGTTCACCGTGCACAACGCCTCGACGATCCGCTTCGAGGACACGCACGCGAAGATCGTCTACCACAAGGACGGGATCAGCACGCACTGCTTCCGTGCCGCCAACTCCAACGACGAGCCGCCGGAGAACCACAAGGGGACCTGGCAGTACCCGCCACTGGTCGGCTGGAACGGCTACCCCGCGGGCGTGCGTGACAAGCTGACGTCGTACGACTTCGGCAGCGCCCACTTCGGCCTGAAGGACGGCAGCTTCAGCTCCCACCTCGCCTCGGCGAAGCCGTCCGGCATCGCGTTCGACCCCAACGCCTGAACCGCCATCCCGTGAGCGGCGGGGGCCGGCGGCGGACTATCGTGTCCGCATGCCGGTCCCCGCAGTGATCCGCGTCGTCTCCCGTGACTCCCCCATGGCGCTCGCCCAGGTGGCTCGTGTCCAGGCCGAGTTGGCCGCCCTGTACCCCGAGGTGAGAACCGAGGTGGTCCCCGTGAAGACCACCGGCGACAAGTGGCTGGGCGATCTCGCCGCGGTGGAGGGCAAGGGCGCGTTCACCAAGGAGGTGGACGCGGCGCTGCTGGCCGGTGCGGCCGACCTCGCGGTGCACTGCGTCAAGGACGTGCCCGCCGACCGGCCGCTGCCCGCCGGGACGGTGTTCGCCGCGTTCCTGAAGCGGGACGACATCCGCGACGCCCTGGTGCATCCGGGTGGGCTCACCCTGGACGACCTCCCGGCCGGCACCCGCATCGGCACCTCCTCGGTGCGCCGGGTCGCCCAACTGGCCGCCACCCATCCGCACCTTCAGTGCGTGCCGTTCCGCGGGAACGCCAACCGGCGCCTGGCCAAGCTCGCCGCCGGTGAGGCGGACGCGCTGCTGCTGGCCGTCTCCGGTCTCGAGCGCATCGGCCGCCGGGACGTGATCAGCGAGGTGCTCTCCCCCGAGGTGATGATGCCGCCCATCGGCGCGGGCGTCCTCGCCGTGCAGTGCCGCGAGGGCGACACCGACCTCATCGACGCCGTCAGCGCGCTCGGCGACCCGGACACGCACCGGGAGGCGACGGCGGAGCGGATGTTCCTGCACGTGCTGCAAGGTCACTGCAACAGCCCGATCGCCGGTTTCGCGAGGGTGAGCCACGGAGAACTCTCGCTGCGCGCTTGCGTGTTCACCCCGGACGGCAAGACCCGTCTCAACGCCCACGAGTGGGCGGGGCGCCTCGACGCGGCCACCCTGGGCACGTCGGTGGCCGTGGCGCTGCTGCGGCAGGGCGCCCGCGAGATCATCGACGGCATCCCGCACTGACCGCGACGATCAGGCGGTGCCCTCCTCGGCCTGGTCGCGCAGGAAGTTGCTCACCTGGTGGGCCAGGCTCTCCCGGCCGGCGCCGGCCGGGGCGCAGGCGGTGGCGTCGTGCAGTCCGATGCCGCCCGTCCACAGCCGGCGGTCGGCCCAGTCGTCGTCCACCCGCAGCTGGATCTGGACGTCGACCTGCCCCAGGGCCGCCTCCGGTCCGGCCGCGTACACCACGGCGGTCGCCCGGCGCAGCGGGTACACGTCGTAGCCCTCGATGAACTGCGAGTTGCGCCAGTCCAGGAAGACGCTCTCCCCGTCGGGGCCGATCCGCACGTCGATCTGGCCGTCCTCCAGGTGGACGCCGAAGCGGTGATCACCGCGGTTCTCGACGGTCACCCGGAGCCGGAAGTACGTCAGCCCCTCGGCGCCGTCGTCGCGTCCGCGCGGCGGTTCGGCCCGCTCAAGCCCGTGGACGCGAACGCGCAGACCGGCATGCTCGTCGTACTCCTGCCAGTCCCCGACCACGTTCGGCTCGTACACACTCCACCTCTCGACTCTCGAAGCTGCTTCCTATCCGTGGGCTCAGCACAGTGTCAAATGAGCAGAATGGGCTGTGGCCAGCGATTTCCCCCTACTTGATCGCTGATCAAGCCGTGCCCTGGGAGAATCCGCACCGGCCGCTCCGCAAGCGTGCCGCACATCACGTCCGGATCCGGGACGACGCACCGGCCGACCCGGCGGTGCGCAGGCGACGGCGACACCGGGCGCAACGGCCACCGTGACACCCCCCTGTCGGCAGATCACTTCGCTGCGTGTCCGCTGCGGGGTTCGGATTCTCACCTGAAGCGCGTTTCGTACGTATTTGTCCCGGGAATCCTCCTACAAGTGCTTCGGACAGGAGGCACGTCCGTGGGAACCGGCTCGCCGACCCGTACGACTCCTCCGAGCGGTCCTGGCGCGGCCCCCACGGTGTCTGTCCACCCGGCACCTGCTGAGGGAGGCGCGCGGCATGCGTACCGCCAGCAGAACGAAGCAGCACCCCCACGACGACGCCCCCGACACGGCCGCGGACTTCGAACGCCTGCGGCAGCTCCCCGACGGCCCGGAGCGCAAAGCCCTGCGTGACGAGCTGGTGCGGGCTTGGCTGCCCATGGCGGAGCGGATCGCCGTGCGGTTCCGGGGCCGCGGAGAGGCCCTGGAGGATCTGTACCAGGTGGCCGCCCTCGGCCTGGTCAAGGCCGTCGACCACTACGACCCCGCGCGCGGCCGCGCCTTCGAGGCGTACGCCGTGCCGACGGTCACCGGCGAGATCAAGCGCCACTTCCGCGACCACATGTGGACGCTGCACGTCCCCCGTCGCGTCCAGGACCTGCGCAACCGGGTGCGGCGCGCCGCGAAGGAACTCGCGCAGACGACCCCCGGACGGCCCCCCACCGTCGCGGAGATCGCCGCGCACGCGGAGCTCACCGAGAGCGAGGTGCGCACGGGGATGGAGGCCCTGGAGTGCTTCACCGCGCTGTCCCTGGAGGCCGAGATGCCCGGAACGGACGGCTACGCCCTCGCGGACGCGATAGGCGGGCTCGACCCCCGTTACGACGTCGTCGTCGACCGGGTCGCCGTGGCGCCCTGCCTGCAGGCCCTGCCGGAGCGCGAGCGGACCATCCTCTACCTGCGCTTCTTCCAGGGCATGACCCAGAGCTGCATCGCACAGCAGCTGGGCATCTCGCAGATGCACGTCTCCCGGCTGCTCAGCGCCTGCTTCGCCCGGCTGCGCGAGGAACTGCTCGCCGGCCCGCCGCCCCGCTGACGGCCGGTTCCGGCAATCGGGTCACTCGATCGGGTCACTCCAAGGAAGCACCGGGGATCTGCGTCGGACCGTACCGGTCCAGGGCGTCCTCCAGTTCGGCGCGGATCTCCGGGGGCATCTCCCCGGCACGGCCCCAGGCCAGGACCAGCTCCGCGATCGTGCGGAGTTTGATGTTCGTGTGCTGGGAGACCTCCTTCAGCACCGCCCACCCCTCGTCCGGCGTCACCCTGCCGAGCGCCACCATCATCCCGATGGCCTGGTCGACCACGGCATGCGAGCAGACCGCCTCCTTGAGCTGGGCGATCTCGTCCTCCAGCGCGCGGACCCGGTCGGTGTCCGCCGTGGGGTCGTGCGGTACTCCTGCCACCCCTCCATCCTCCCACCGGGACTGACGCCTGCCACCGGGGTACTCGGCAGGCGCCATGACCGGTTCCGGTTGGACACTGGTGTCGAACCGGTGGCTGCCGGTCGACGAGACCAGGACGACTGCCATGCAACATGACACGACACCCACGACCCGTACGACGGACGTCGTCTCCACGCACACCGTCTTCGGGGCGCCCTGCTGGGTGAGCCTCACGAGCCGCGATGTGCGGGCCACCGAGGAGTTCTACACGGCCGTACTGGGCTGGGAGTGGCGGAAGGCCAAGCTCGGCGACCACTTCCGGATCGCCCTGGCGAACGGCGCCCCGGTCGCCGGGATCGCGGCGGTCGCCGCCATGTGGCACATGGCGGTCGCCTGGACCCCCTACTTCGCCGTCCGCAGCGCGGACAAGGCGGCGGGCCGGGCGCAGGAGCGCGGCGGCACGACGGCGGTCGGGCCGATCTCCCTGCCGCCCGGCCGGGCGGCGCTGCTCGCCGACCGGGACGGGGCGACCTTCGGCATCTGGGAGGGGGAGCTGGTCACCGACTGGGAGACCTGGCGGCGCGCCTCGCCGGCCTTCATCCGGCTGCACACGCGTGACGCCTTCGACGCCGCGATCTTCTACGGCGAGGTCCTGGAATGGGCCTCGGCGGACACCGGCTGCTGCGAAGTCACCTACGAGGCCGAGGAGGTCGTCCTGCGCAGCAAGGGCGAAGTGGTGGCCCGTATCGAGTCCGGCGCGCTGGAGTCCGCCCCCGACCCCACCATCCGGCCGCACTGGCAGATCCACTTCGCCGTGAGTGACGTGGCGGCCTGTGCCCGGGCGGCGGAACAGCACGGCGGCAGCGTGCTGCGTCTCGACACCGAGGAGGCGGTGCTGCGCGACCCCGACGGGGCGCAGTTCACGGTGACGGCGGGCCGCAGACGCTGACGCCCTCGGCGCGGCCGGGGCCGGGCCGAGGCACGGAACGCCGGTGGGGACAACCCACCGGCGTTCCGTGCTGCTCTGATCGTCCCCCTTCTACGCGGGCGGCGCGTTCCGTGACGGCCGGGACAGCAGCACGAGGCTGCGGGCCTCCACGGTGAGGCCGGTCCCCGCCTTGTGCTCGGTCTCGTCCGGCGGGCCCTGCGGGTCGGCGGTGTCGATGAGGGTCGTCCACCGTTCGCCGTACCTGCTGTCCGGCAGCCGGAAGTCCACCGGCTCCCAGTAGCTGTTGATCAGCAGCAGGAACGAGTCGTCGGTCACCCGGCGTCCGTAGGCGTCGGGCTCGGCGATGGCATCGCCGTTGAGGAAGACGCCCATGGAGTGCGCGTCGGAGCGCTGCCAGTCCTCGTCGGCCATCTCGGTCGCGTCCGGCTGCAGCCACACCAGGTCGGGCAGCGGCTGTCCGGCGTGCGTGACCGTCTCGCCCCGGAAGAAGCGCCGGCGGCGCAGCACCGGGTGGGCGGCGCGCAGTGCGATGACGTACCGCGTGAAGTCCCGCAGGTCGCGCTGTTCGTCGGTCGGCCGCCAGTCGATCCAGGAGACCTCGTTGTCCTGGCAGTAGGCGTTGTTGTTGCCGCCCTGCGTGCGTCCGAGTTCGTCGCCGTGGCAGAGCATCGGGATGCCCTGGGACAGCAGCAGGGTGGCGAGGAAGTTGCGCTGCTGGCGGGCGCGCAGCCGGAGCACCGCCGGGTCGTCGGTGTCGCCCTCGGCGCCGCAGTTCCAGGACCGGTTGTCGCTCTCGCCGTCCCGGTTGCCCTCGCCGTTGGCCTCGTTGTGCTTGTCGTTGTACGACACGAGGTCGCGCAGCGTGAACCCGTCGTGCGCGGTGACGAAGTTGACGCTGGCGCGGGGACGGCGCCGGCTGTGCTGGTACAGGTCGGAGGAGCCGGTGAGCCGGGACGCGAACTCGCCGAGCGTGTGTTCCTCACCGCGCCAGAAGTCCCGTACGGCGTCCCGGTACTTGCCGTTCCACTCCGACCACAGCGGCGGGAAGTTGCCCACCTGGTAGCCGCCCTCGCCCACGTCCCAGGGCTCGGCGATCAGCTTGACCCTGCTGATCACCGGGTCCTGCTGGATCAGGTCGAAGAACGCCGACAGCCGGTCCACCTCGTGGAACTGCCGCGCCAGCGTGGCCGCGAGGTCGAAGCGGAATCCGTCGACGTGCATCTCGGTGACCCAGTACCGCAGCGAGTCCATGATCAGCTGCAGCACGTAGGGGTGCCGCATGAGCAGGCTGTTGCCGGTGCCGGTGGTGTCGTAGTAGTGCCTGAAGTCGCCGTCCACCAGTCGGTAGTACGAGGAGTTGTCGATGCCCCGGAAGGAGAGCGTGGGACCCTTCTCGTTGCCCTCGGCGGTGTGGTTGTAGACCACGTCGAGGATCACCTCGAGTCCGGCCGCGTGCAGCGCCTTGACCATCGACTTGAACTCGGCGACCTGCTGACCACGGGTGCCGTGCGCGGCGTAGGCGTTGTGCGGCGCGAAGAAGCCGATCGTGTTGTAGCCCCAGTAGTTGGACAGGCCGCGGTCCTGGAGATGACCGTCCTGCACGAACTGGTGCACCGGCATCAGCTCCACCGCCGTCACGCCCAGCGAGGCGAGGTGGTCGACGACCGCGGGGTGGGCGAGTCCGGCGTAGGTGCCGCGCAGTTCCGGCGGCACGTCGGGGTGGGTGCGGGTGAGCCCGCGGACGTGCGCCTCGTAGATCACCGTGTCGGCATAGGGCCGTCCGAGCGGGCGGTCGTCGCCCCAGTCGAACGCGGGGTCGGTCACCACGCCCAGCATGGTGTGTCCGGCGCTGTCGGCCGGGTCGGGGCCGGACGCGGAACGCTCGTACAGGGACGGGTGGTTGTCGATCTGCCCGTCCACGGCGGTGGCGTAGGGGTCGAGCAGCAGCTTCGCCGGGTTGCAGCGCTGGCCGGCGGCCGGGTGCCACGGTCCGTGCACCCGGTAGCCGTACCGCTGGCCGGGCCCGACACCGGGCAGATAGCCGTGCCAGACGAAGCCGTCCACCTCGGTCAGGGGGACGTTGCGGTGGTGTCCTCGGTCGTCGACCAGGACGAGTTCGACGCGCTCGGCGACCTCGCTGAACAGCGCGAAGTTCGTGCCCTTGCCGTCGTAGGCGGCGCCCAAGGGGTAGGGGTGCCCACTCCACGCGGACACCCCGTCCTTGCGGTTCGACTGCTTCGTCACCGCGCGTCCTCCAGGGCACCGTCGGGCGGGTCGGCCGGCGTGGCCAGGGTGGTCACCGGAGTCTCGCGGGGCACCTGGAGGACCTCGCGCAGGCTGGGCGCGGGGGCCGTGGGCACCAGCGGCACGCGCTGGCCGGCGCGGGCCCGCTGCGAGAACCAGATGACCTTGCTGCCGGTGTCGGTGGCGCAGCAGCCCCAGCCGTCGCTCATCGCGGCGATGTGCTCCAGGCACGCCCGCAGGTCCTGATCGGGACGGAGGTCCTGGTCGTTGTCACCGACGGCGGTGATCAGGTGCTGGCCGTTCCACCACATCTCGATCGACGTGTGCTTGTCCGTCGCGTGCTCGTCGATGGCCTTCAGCAGCAGCTCGGCGCTGCCGCAGACGGGCTTGACCAGTGGTTCGAGGTCCCAGTACTTCAGGTGGGCCTCCAGAATGCGGCTGACCTGTCCGACGCGTTCCGGACTGACTTCCACATCGAGGTGGTAGTAGCAGGGCACTGCGGTCTTCATCGTCGTGGCTCCTCACCGGTGAGGCTCTCGCTCCCTCGCCCTAGCAAGCCGACCCCCCGAACACGAAGCGTGAGTGATGATCGCTTCCGAGTCACCTCAACAGTGCGGGTGCTAGCCCATTCGTGCAACACGAGCAGCCGGGCGAGTTGGTTGAAGATCCAACAAGACGCTGAGTCGTCACCCGTGCACCATGAGTGAAGGCCTCGATCGCCGTAACGGACCCGTGCCGCCTCGTGCGCACGGCCGCCGGCCCGACCGTCGGGAACGTGCCCATCGAGCGCCCGGAAGGTGAACGGCGCCATGCTGCTACCAGCCAGAGCCGAAGTCACCCGGCAGCTGCGGCGGTACCGGGCCTGGGAGCGCGCGATGCTCGCGGCCCCCGCGGACAGCGCGGTGCGAACCGGCTTCGAGGACTCGGGCTACACCCTCTGCGTGCTGATGGGGAAGCGCTGCGCACGCGAGGCCGCCGAGGCGGCCGAACGCTATCTGCGCACCACGCCGGCCACCTACCTGCGGGACGAGACCTGCCGTCCGCGTCCGAACCGCGTCCCCAGGCGGGGACCCCCGGCGGGCCGGCGCTCCCGAGCGGGGCGCTAGGTGCCGCGACAGGCAACGTTCACCCCGTCGCGACGCCCGGCACGCCCTCTCGCCGCACCGGACGCCGCTCCTTGCCGGGCACACGTTGCCTGCCGCGGCACCAGCCCTTTCAGGTGCAGGATCCCGAGCCGGGCCGAGGGGCCCGGCTTCGAGTACGACGGAGGTGAGACCCATGAGTACGACTGAGGCCATCGGCCGCATTCCGGTCCGGGACGTCCATCCGGCGGTGGAGTGCGGCAGGCGCCCCGCGAAGGCCGTCCCTGGAGAAACGTTCCAGGTCTCGGCCACCGTGTTCCGCGAGGGCCATGACGCGGTCGCCGCCAATGTCGTCCTACGGGATCCGCAGGGCCGTCCCGGCCCGTGGACGCCGATGCGCGAACTCGCCCCGGGATCCGACCGCTGGGGCGCCGAGGTCACACCGGACGCCGTGGGTCTGTGGACGTACTCCGTCGAGGCGTGGAGCGACCCGGTCACGACCTGGCGGCGCATCGCCCGGATCAAGGTGCCGGCGGGGATCGACACCGGCCTGGTCCTCGAAGAGGGCGCCGGACTGTACGAGCGGGCCGCCGCCGACGTACCCGAACGGGCGGCCCGCGAGGTCGTGCTGGCCGCCGCGCGAACCCTGCGGGACGACTCACTGCCGGTCGCCACCCGCCTCGCGGCGGCGTTGACGCCGGAGGTGGACGCGGTGCTGTCGCGGTGTCCGCTGCGGGAGTTGGTGACCGCGTCCGAGCCGCTGCCACTGCTGGTGGAGCGGGAGCGGGCCCTGTTCGGCTCCTGGTACGAGTTCTTCCCCCGCTCGGAGGGCACACCCGAGCGCCCGCACGGCACGTTCCGCACCGCCGCCCGGCGGCTGCCGGCGATCGCGGCGATGGGCTTCGACGTCGTCTACCTGCCCCCGATCCACCCGATCGGCACCACCTTCCGCAAGGGCCGCAACAACACCCTGTCCGCCGGCCCCGACGACGTCGGCGTGCCCTGGGCGATCGGCTCCCCCGAGGGCGGCCACGACACCGTCCACCCCGACCTGGGCACCCTGGAGGACTTCGACTGGTTCGTCGCCCGCGCCCACGACAACGGCCTGGAGATCGCGCTCGACTTCGCCCTGCAATGCTCCCCGGACCACCCGTGGGTGGACAAGCACCCCCAGTGGTTCCACCACCGCCCCGACGGCTCCGTCGCCCACGCGGAGAACCCGCCGAAGAAGTACCAGGACATCTACCCCATCGCCTTCGACCGGGACATGGACGGCCTGGTCGCCGAGACGCTGCGGGTGCTGCGGCACTGGATGGCCCACGGCGTGCGGATCTTCCGCGTGGACAACCCGCACACCAAACCGGTCGTGTTCTGGGAGCGGGTCATCGCCGACGTGGGCCGCACCGACCCGGACGTCGTCTTCCTGGCCGAGGCGTTCACCCGCCCGGCGATGATGCACACCCTGGCGCAGATCGGCTTCCAGCAGTCGTACACGTACTTCACCTGGCGCAACACCAAGCAGGAGCTGACGGAGTACCTCACCGAGCTGTCGGGCGAGGCCGCGAGCTACATGCGGCCGAACTTCTTCGTCAACACCCCCGACATCCTGCACGCCTACCTCCAGCACGGCGGCCGGCCCGCCTTCGAGGCCCGCGCCGTCCTCGCCGCCACCCTCTCCCCCGCCTGGGGCGTCTACTCCGGCTACGAACTGTGCGAGAACACCCCCCTCAGGGAGGGCAGCGAGGAGTACCTCGACTCGGAGAAGTACCAGCTCAAACCCCGCGACTGGGACGACCCGAACAGCATCGCCCCCCTCATCACACGGCTGAACGCGATCCGCCGCGAGCACCCCGCGCTGCGCGGGCTGCGCAACCTCCGCTTCCATCACACGGACAACGACGCGCTGATCGCGTACAGCAAACGCACCGGCTCCGACACCGTCCTGGTGGTCGTCAACCTCGACCCGCACCACACCCAGGAGGCCACGGTCTCGTTGGACATGCCGCAACTCGGCCTGGACTGGCACACCTGCGTGCCCGTGCACGACGAACTGACGGGCGAGACCCATCACTGGGGCAGGGCCAACTACGTGCGCCTGGAACCGGGCCGGGCCCCCGCCCACGTGCTCCACGTCCAGCCGCCGGCCGTCTCGCCGCAGAACGGAGGGTCAGCAGCGTCATGACCGTCAACGAGCCCGTGCAGGACACCTTCGAGGACACGCCCGCCAAGGACCGCGACCCCGACTGGTTCAAGCGTGCCGTCTTCTACGAAGTCCTCGTCCGCTCCTTCCAGGACAGCAACGGCGACGGCGTCGGCGACCTGAAGGGCCTGACCGCCAAGCTCGACTACCTCCAGTGGCTGGGCGTCGACTGCCTCTGGCTCCCGCCCTTCTTCAAGTCCCCGCTGCGCGACGGCGGCTACGACGTCTCCGACTACACCGCCGTCCTGCCCGAGTTCGGCGACCTCGCCGACTTCGTGGAGTTCGTCGACGCCGCCCACCAGCGCGGCATGCGCGTCATCATCGACTTCGTCATGAACCACACCAGCGACCAGCACCCGTGGTTCCAGGAGTCGAGACGAGACCCCGACGGCCCCTACGGCGACTACTACATGTGGGCCGACGACGACAAGCAGTACCAGGACGCCCGAATCATCTTCGTCGACACGGAAGTCTCCAACTGGACCTACGACCCGGTCCGCAAGCAGTACTTCTTCCACCGGTTCTTCTCCCACCAGCCCGACCTCAACTACGAGAACCCGGCCGTGCAGGAGGAGATCCTGGCCGCCCTCCGGTTCTGGCTGGACCTCGGGATCGACGGCTACCGGCTGGACGCCGTGCCCTACCTGTACGCCGAGGAGGGCACCAACTGCGAAAACCTCCCGGCCACCCACGAGTTCCTCAGACGCGTCCGCCGCGAGATCGACGCGCTGTACCCGGACACGGTGCTGCTCGCCGAGGCCAACCAGTGGCCCGAGGACGTCGTCGACTACTTCGGCGACTACTCCTCCGGCGGCGACGAATGCCACATGGCGTTCCACTTCCCGGTGATGCCGCGCATCTTCATGGCCGTGCGGCGGGAATCCCGCTACCCGGTCTCGGAGATCCTCGCCAAGACCCCGGCGATCCCCTCGGGCTGTCAGTGGGGCATCTTCCTGCGCAACCACGACGAGCTCACGCTCGAGATGGTCACCGACGAAGAGCGCGACTACATGTACGCGGAGTACGCCAAGGACCCGCGCATGCGCGCCAACATCGGAATCAGGCGCCGGCTGGCCCCGCTGCTGGACAACGACCGCCATACGATCGAGCTGTTCACCGCCCTGCTGCTGTCGCTGCCCGGCAGCCCGATCCTCTACTACGGCGACGAGATCGGCATGGGCGACAACATCTGGCTCGGCGACCGCGACGCGGTGCGCACGCCGATGCAGTGGACGCCGGACCGCAACGCGGGCTTCTCCACCTGCGACCCCGGCCGGCTCACCCTCCCGACGATCATGGACCCGGTCTACGGCTACCAGGTCACCAACGTCGAGGCGTCCATGGCGTCGCCCTCGTCGCTGCTGCACTGGACCCGCCGGATGATCGAGATCCGCAAGCAGAACCCCGCCTTCGGACTCGGCTCCTACACCGAACTGCAGTCGTCGAACCCCGCGGTACTCGCCTTCCTGCGCGAGTACGAGGACGACCTGGTGCTGTGCGTCAGCAACTTCGCCCGGTTCGCCCAGCCGACCGAACTCGACCTGCGCGAGTTCGCCGGACGGTATCCGGTGGAGCTGTTCGGCGGAGTGCGCTTCCCCGCCATCGGTGAACTTCCCTACCTGCTGACCCTGGGGGGCCACGGCTTCTACTGGTTCCGGCTCGCCCGAGTCGCATCTCGCATCGGCCGACGACTGTGAGCGTGCGCCGACGAAAGGAGGCGTCACCATGACGAAGACCGCATCCCTCCGGCCGAGCGACAGTGGGCTCACCGCGTCCATGGCCTCGCTCAACGGGCTGCTGCGCGAATGGCTGCCCCGGCAGCGCTGGTTCGCCGGCAAGGACCGGCCCGTCACGGATCTGCGCCTGCTGTCGCTGACGGAGCTGTTCCCGGGGTGTCTGCACCTTCTGGTGCACGCCGGCCACGTGGGCGGCCACAGCGGCCTCGCCGGAGTGCCCTCCCCCGGGGGCACTCCCCCGCCCGGGGACTGTTACCAGCTGTTCCTCGGCGTCCGGGAGCATCCCTCCCCGCGCCTGGGCCGGGCGCTGATCGGTCTCGCCCAGGACGGCCCGCTGGCGGGGATGACGGTCTACGACGCCCTGCAGGACCTGCGTTCGGCGCAACTGCTGCTGGAGCGCCTGCGGCACCCGGGCAGCGCGGGCCCGCTGCACTTCGAGGCCGACCCGGCCATGCCGGTCCCGGCCGGTCTGGTGCCGCGGGTGCTGGACGCCGAGCAGTCCAACTCCTCACTGGTGTACGGCGACGAGTTCATCCTGAAGGTCTTCCGGCGCATCCAGCCCGGCGTCAACCCCGACCTGGAGGTGCCGGGCGCGCTGGTCGGGCAGGGCTGCGAGCGGGTCCCCGCGCCCGTGGCCTGGTTCCGTACCACCCAGCCGCAGGAGGCCACGCTGGGCGTGCTCCAGCCCTTCCTGCGCAACGCCTCCGACGGCTGGACCCTCGCCCTGCACGCGCTCGCCACCGGCAGCGACTTCACGCCGGAGGCGCACGAGCTGGGGCGGGCCACGGCGGAGGTGCATCTGGCGCTGGCCACGGCGTTCCCGGCCGGCGGGCGGTGCGAGAACGGGCGGACGGCGGCGGCGATGACGGAACGCCTGGATGCCGCCGCGCACAGCGTTCCGGGGCTCCGGTCGTTCGTGCCCGGGCTGCGGTCGGCGTTCAGCGCCCTGCTGACGTGCGACGCCGGGCCGCCCGCCCAGCGCATCCACGGTGATCTGCATCTGGGGCAGGTGTTGCGGGCGGGCCGTGAGTGGTTCGTGATCGACTTCGAGGGCGAGCCGTCCCGTCCGCTCGCCGAACGGCGCAGCGCCCAGTCCCCCGTCCGGGACATCGCGGGCATGCTGCGCTCCTTCGACTACGCGGCCCGGCAGCGCCGGCCCTGGCGTCCGCAGTGGGCGCGCCGCTGCCGGGAGGCCTACTGCGCGGGCTACGCGGCCCGGGCCGGCTGGGATCCCCGTAAGAAGCACGGCCTGCTGCGTGCTTATGAGACGGATCGGGCGGTCTACGAGGTGCTGTACGAGGCCAGGCACCGCCCGGACTGGCTTCCCGTACCCATGGCGGCGATCGAACGACTCGCCGTGAGAGGAGACTGAACAGCCGTGGCGCTGCGCGACATCTCACCCCCGAAGGCCTCCGGCCCGCACTCGTCGGCTCGCACGTCCGTCAGGGGCGCGCCCCCGCTGGATCCCGCCGACCGGGAGCGCCTGCTGGCGGGCGCCCACCACGACCCGCACGCCCTGCTCGGCGCGCATCCGGTGCCGGGCGGGACCGCCGTGCGGGCGCTGCGGCCGTTCGCCCGCGCGGTGAGCGTGCTGGTCGGCGGGGAGCGCGTCGCGCTCACGTCGGAGGGCGACGGCCTCTTCTCCGCCGTACTGCCGCACCAGACGATCCCGGCGTACACGCTGCTGGTGGCCTACGAGCAGGAGGAGTACGAGGTCCACGACCCGTACCGCTTCCTGCCCGCCCTCGGCGAGCTGGACCTGCATCTGATCAAGGAGGGCCGGCACGAGCAGTTGTGGCAGGCGCTGGGCGCCGAGCCGATGACCCACCAGGGCGTGACCGGCACCCGGTTCACCGTGTGGGCGCCGAACGCGCGCGGGGTGCGGGTCGCCGGAGACTTCTGCTACTGGGACGGGACCGCCTTCCCGATGCGCTCGCTGGGCGCCTGTGGGGTGTGGGAGCTGTTCCTGCCGGGCATCGGCGAGGGCACCAGGTACAAGTTCGAGATCACCTCGCAGTACGGCCACCGGTTCCTGAAGGCCGACCCGATGGCACGTCGCACGGAGGTGCCGCCGGACACCGCCTCGATCGTGACCGCCTCGCACTACGAGTGGGGCGACCAGGAGTGGATGGCGCACCGCGGCGACACGCCGGTGCACCGGGCGCCGTTCTCGGTGTACGAGGTGCACCTGCCCTCCTGGCGCCCGGGGCTGACCTACCGCCAACTCGCGGAGGAGCTGCCGCGGTACGTCAAGGACCTCGGCTTCACGCACGTGGAGCTGATGCCGGTCGCCGAGCACCCCTTCGGCGGCTCCTGGGGCTACCAGGTCACCGGCTTCTACGCGCCCACCTCCCGCCTCGGCACCCC
This sequence comes from Streptomyces chromofuscus, assembly GCF_015160875.1. NCBI lineage: Bacteria > Bacillati > Actinomycetota > Actinomycetes > Kitasatosporales > Streptomycetaceae > Streptomyces > Streptomyces chromofuscus. The sequence continues at coordinate 642,409 of NZ_CP063374.1, forward strand.
CGACGACTTCCGGTACTTCGTCGACGCCTGCCACCGGGCCGGCATCGGCGTGATCATGGACTGGGTACCGGCGCACTTCCCCAAGGACGACTGGGCGCTGGCCCGGTTCGACGGGGACCCGCTGTACGAACCCGGGAACGCGCAGCGCGCCGAGCATCCCGACTGGGGGACCTACGAGTTCGACTTCGGGCGGACCGAGGTGCGCAACTTCCTGGTCGCCAACGCCGTGTACTGGTGCGAGGAGTTCCACATCGACGGGCTGCGCGTGGACGCCGTCGCCTCGATGCTCTACCTCGACTACTCGCGGGACTCCGGCCAGTGGACCCCGAACGCCCACGGCGGACGGGAGGACCTCGACGCGGTCGCGTTCCTGCAGGAGATGAACGCGACCGTCTACCGGCGCGCACCCGGCGTCGTGACGATCGCCGAGGAGTCCACGGCCTGGGGCGGGGTGACCCGGCCGACCGACAGCGGCGGTCTGGGCTTCGGGCTGAAGTGGAACATGGGCTGGATGCACGACTCCCTCGAGTACATGAGCAAGGAGCCGATCCACCGCAAGTACCACCACCACGAGATGACGTTCTCGATGATCTACGCGTACAGCGAGAACTACGTGCTGCCCATCTCGCACGACGAAGTCGTCCACGGCAAGCAGGCCCTGGTCAGCAAGATGCCCGGCGACTGGTGGCAGAGGCGCGCCAACCACCGCGCGTACCTGGGCTTCATGTGGGCCCATCCCGGCAAGCAGCTCCTGTTCATGGGGCAGGAGTTCGCGCAGGGCGGCGAGTGGTCCGTGGAGCACGGCCCCGAGTGGTGGCTGCTCGACCCCGGCCACTGCGCGGCGGGCGACCACCGCGGGGTGCGGGACCTGGTCCGCGATCTCAACGCCCACTACCTGGGCACGCCGGCACTCTGGCAGCGCGACACCGACCCCGGCGGCTTCCAGTGGGTGGAGTGCGACGCGGCCGACGACAACGTCTTCGCCTTCCTGCGCTACGACGAGAAGGGCACGCCCCTGCTGGCGATTTCGCACTTCTCCCCGGCCGTCCGGCACGACTACCGGCTCGGCGTCCCCGACGACGTCCCGGCCTGGCAGGAAATCCTCAACACCGACGCGTCCCGCTACGGCGGCAGCGACGTCGTCCACCCCGACCCCGTCAAGACCGAGGCGCAGGAGTCGCACGGCCGTCCCGCGAGCATCAAGCTGACCCTGCCGCCCCTGGCCACGGTCTGGCTGCGCCCGGCCTGACGGCGGCCGCCCGCGGCCTCCACCGGATTCGAGTGGCGCTCCATGGGCATTCGGAGACGTACGGCGGGCCCCGCCGTCCTGGAACGTCGACGAAAGGCCGTGTGAGGTGCGCACCGTCGGAGTGGAGGAGGAGCTCCTCCTGGTGGATCCGGAGAGTGGGGAACCGCGTGCGCGGTCGGCCGCCGTGCTGGCGCGCGCCGAGCACGACGGCACCGGCGGTTTCGTCTTCGAGAAGGAACTCCACGACCAGATGCTGGAGTTCAACACGCACCCGCAGACGGACATGGCGGACCTGGGCGCGGAGATCGTGCGCTGCCGCCGGGAGGCGGCGCGCAACGCCGGGGAGATCGGCTGCTCGGTGGCGGCGCTCGCCACCTCGCCGCTGCCGGTCAAGCCCGCGGTCGGCGCGCACCGCCGCTACCAGTGGATGGCGGTGGAGTACGGAATCGCCACGCAGGAGCAGCTCGTCCTGGGTTGCCATGTCCATGTAGCTGTCGAGTCCGACGAGGAGGGTGTCGCGGTCGTCGACCGGGTCCGGCCGTGGCTCGCGGTGCTGGCGGCGCTGAGCGCCAACTCGCCCTTCTGGCAGGGCAAGGACACCAGTTACAGCAGTTACCGCAGCCGGGTGTGGCAGCGCTGGCCGTCGGCCGGACCGACCGAGCTGTTCGGCTCGGCCGAGCGGTACCGCGCGCGGGTCGCGGAGATGATGGCGACGGGGACCCTCCTCGACGAGGCGATGGTCTACTTCGACGCCCGGCTGTCCCGGAACTACCCGACCGTCGAGCTGCGGGTCGCGGACGTCTGCCTGCACGCGGACACCGCCGTGCTGATCGCCACCCTCGCCCGCGGGCTGGTCGAGACGGCGGCGCGCGAGTGGCGTGCGGGCCGCGAGCCGGCCGGGCACAGCGTGAGCGTGCTGCGCCTCGCCGCCTGGCGGGCGGCCCGCTCCGGCCTCACGGGAGAGCTGCTGCACCCGGCGGTGATGCGCCCGGCGCCCGCCGAGACGGTCGTGCGGGCCCTGTTGGAGCACCTCGGCGACGCGCTCGCGGACACCGGGGACCTGGACCGGGCGAAGGAGGCCTGCGCGGAGCTGTTCCGGCGTGGCAACGGGGCGCAGGTGCAGCGCGGGCTGCTGGAGCGGACGGGGAGCCTGCGGGACGTCGTCCTGGAGTGCGCGCGGCACACCCAGGGTGAGGCCGCGCGCCGGGGGGTGACACCTGAGCCGTGAGGGCGGTGGCGTCACGGGGCTCTGTGCCGCTAGAGCATCAGGATCAGGCTGTACGCCAGGAAGAAGGCGGCGACCAGCACGACGAGCACGAGGATCAGCGCCAGCGGTGCCTTGGCCCAGCCCTTGGTCGGGTTGTGGGTCTCCCGGGGGAGGGCTCCGGACATGCTGCTCTCCGCGGGCGGGGTCTCCCCGGGGGGTACGCCGCCGCCCGGTTCCAGGCCCGTCGAGCGGTCGGGTTCGGGATCGGGATTGGTGTGACTCATGCCGTCCGAGTCCCCCCAAGCCGCCGAGATCATCAGGGCGCGAGGCCGATTCTCCGTTCCCGGCACGAAACGGTCCGGCCTGGGCTAGATTCGACCACCGCCGATAACGGTTCTCGTCGGTGAGGTCACAGCCCGTACACGTCAGGAGCAGCGCATGCGCGACGTCGCACTCGCTCCGCCCACCGTTCCGCCCCTGACCGGCGGGCTCGCCGACAGTCTCTTCGAGTGGGCGGCGACCCAGCCGACCCTGCCGTTGATCGCCCGCCGCCCCGGCTCCTCCGCGACCGTCTGGGAGGAGGTCACGGCGATCGAACTGCGGGACGAGGTGGTCGATCTGGCCCGGGGACTGGTCGCCTCCGGCATCTCGCCGGGTCACCGCGTGGCGATCATGGCCCGCACCCGCTACGAGTGGACCGTCCTCAGCCACGCGCTGTGGGCGGTGGGCGCGGAGGTCGTCCCGATCTATCCGACGTCGTCGCAAGACCAGGTCGAGTGGATCCTCCGGGACTCGGGCTGCGTGGCCGTCGTCGTCGAGGACGAGCAGGGCGTGATGACCATCGGCCCGGTGTGCGCGCGGCTGCCCGCGCTCCGCCACGTGTGGCAGCTGGACACGGGCGCGCTGGAGGAGCTGACCGATCGCGGCGCGTTCCTCCCCGCGCTCACGGTCGACTCGCTGCGGCGCATCGTGCTGCCGGACTCCACCGCCGTGATCGCCTACACCTCGGGCACGTCGGGCCGCCCCCTCGGGTGCGCGTTGAGCCACCGGGGCCTGGCGAACGTGTGCGACACCCTGCTCGCCGGCTGGGGCCACACGGCGGCGCCGCCGGGCGAGCAGGGCCGGGTCCTGGCCTTTCTGCCCTTCTCGCACGTGTACGGGCTGATGATCCAAGGCCTGTGCGTGCGCGGCGGGCTACTGATGGCGCACGAGCCGGCCATCGACCAGGAGACGCTGGCGTCGGCGCTGCGCTCGTTCCGGCCGACGTACTTCTACGCCGTGCCGTCGGTCTTCGAGAAGCTGTACAAGAACTTCCTGCGCGCGGCCCAGCAGGCGGGCCGCGGCGCCCTGTTCGAGCGGGCCGCGGAGACCGCGCGGGCCTTCGCCGCGGCCACCGAGCGGCAGCGGCTCGGCCGGGGAGCGGGGCCCGGCTTCGAGCTGCGGCTGCAGCACGCGCTGTACGAGCGGACGGTGTACCGCCGGCTGCGGGCCGCGCTGGGCGGCGCGGTCTGCCGGGGGACGTCGGGCGGCTCGTCGCTCCACCGCGAACTGTCCCTTTTTTACGAGGGCGTCGGCATCTACGTGCACGACGGCTACGGCCTGACCGAGACCTCCGGCGGGGTGACGATGCAGCCGCTGGGCCGGGAGAAGTCCGGGACGGTGGGGCGGGCCCTGCCCGGCATGGAGATCCGTATCGCCGACGACGGGGAGATCCTGGTGCGCGGCCCCTCGGTGTTCCAGGGCTACGTCCACGACGAGGGGGCGACGCGGGCCGCGCTGTGGGGTGGCTGGCTGGCGACCGGGGACCTCGGGCGGCTGGACTCCGAGGGCTATCTGACGATCACCGGCCGGAAGAAGGACATCATCATCACGAGCAGCGGCAAGAGCGTCGCCCCGGCCGCGCTGGAGCAGCGGCTGCGGATGCATCCGCTGATCCACCAGGCGGTGCTGGTGGGCGACGACCGGCCCTGCGTGGGTGCCCTGATCACCCTGGACCCGGACTTCCTGGCGCACTGGCGGGCGGCGCTGGCACTGCAGGGCGACGCGCCGGTCCGGGAGGCCCGGGAGGAGAACGCGCTGCGCGAGGAGGTCGGGCGCGCGGTCGCCGCGGCCAACAGCGCGGTGTCGCGCTCCGAGTCGATCAGGGTGTTCCGCATCCTGCCGGAGCCGTTCGACGTGGCGAACGGGCTGCTCACCCCGTCGATGAAGCTGCGGCGGGACGCGATCGTGCGGCACTACGCCGAGGAGATCGACGCCATGTACCAGGCACGCTCGCGCCCGCCACGGCTCGCCGCACCGCAGGAGCCGGTCGGCTGGGACGACTCGGACAGTGTGTTCCGGTGAGCCGCCCGGTCAGCCGCCGACGTACCAGCTGAATCCGCCGTCGGAGGCGGCGAGGGCGAGCAGCGCCACGAAGAGCACCAGGTCGACGATGCCGAGGATGATTCCGGCCCTGGCCATTCCGCCGCCGCCCTTGACGGGAGCCTGGCGCATTCCGACGGCGCCGAGCACGATCGCTATCGGTCCGAGGATGACATTGAAGAGGAATATGCCGATGATTCCACAGGTGAGGCTCGCGATGGCCAGGCCGTTGGTGCGCGACCCGGGAGACGCGGCGGGGGAACTGCCGTAGGTCATCACTTTTCCTTCGAGGTCGGGATCACGGATGTTTCCGCCCTTTCCGAAATTCCGGGTGCCCGGCAATTCGCCCCGCATTCCCTCGGGCTGGATTACGCGCAAGGACAGCCGGGCGGGACGGGAAAGCGTTCCTCGCGGAAACTTTCTGGGACGCGAATATTCTTTGCGTTCCCGGAGTCGTCGCCTGCTCCGGCAGGCGGTCCGGCGTTCGCGCCGGCAAGGGCCCGCATCGGGCGAATCGGGTGCTTCCGTGTGGTGAGACGCGTAGGTACCACGGGTACGGGAACCCGCAGAGTGCGACCCGAGAGGCAGAAGCACAGCCTTGCGACCGAGAGGCTGGAAAGGCGACATGGCAACCGAGCCGCATTGGGACGAAACACTGGCTGGCCAAGGAATCCCGAGCCGGACGACCGGCTTCCCGGGTGATCCGCAGGACGTGACCGGTGCGCGCCTGGCGGCGGAGAGCTTCCTCCGCGACCTGGCCCGCACCGCACCGCCCGCGACCCCGGAGTCGTGGCACGACATCCTGCTGGTCGTCACGGAGCTTGCCGCGAACGCGGTCCAGTACGCGCCCGGACCCTTCCACCTGCGGATCCGGCGGACCTACGACGGGGTGCACCTCACCTTGCACGACACCAGCAGCACGCCCCCGTCGCCCCGCCCGTTCCATCCGAGCACCGGGGGTGGCGGCATCGGGTGGCATCTGATCCAGACGTTGTGCGACCAGGTCAGCGTGGTCAGCGACGACCACGGCAAGGACATCCACGTGTTCCTGCCCTGGTGAACGGGATCGCTGAGCACGGGGTCGCTGTGATGAACGGGGTCACTCGGGCGCCCGGTCCTCCGCGGCCCGCAGCGGAACCAGGACACGGATGGTCTTGCAGCCCCCGGGCCGCGGCTCGACGGCGATGTCGCGCGCCACGCGGACGACGAGGGGCCGGCCGGAGCCGCTGCCGTGACGGCCGTGCGGCAGGTCGCCGGTCCCGAACGCGGCGGCGGGAACGACGTCGCCGTGGTCGTGGACGGCCAGGCGCACGCCCTGCGGGGTGGCCACCGCCTCGAAGCCGGCCGGCCCGCCGCCGTGCCGCACGGCGTTGCCGGCCGGCTCGGAGACGACCAGGTGCAGATCGATGACGTCGCGTCCGGGGCCTGCAGGTCGGGTCAGGCGGTGGTGGGCTCGCGCGGCGGCAGGTTGCCGTAGTAGTCGCCGACCGTCGCCAGATAGTGCGGGTCGAGGGTTTCGCTGTCGGTGCGGAAGCGCGGAGCCTCCTTGACCTCCGCCCGGGTGCAGGCCAGCGAGACCAGACGGTGCTCGGTGTCGATCCCCGTGACCAGGCCCACCGGAACCAGCACGCTCCTGCCGAACACCCAGACGCCGGTGTCGACGACCAGGTGCCGCATGCCGTGCGGGTCGGCCAGCCGGTCCACGTGGCCGAGCGTGCCGTCCGTGCCGTCGACGGTGAACCCCGTGAGGTCCTGGCCCTCGACGTGGCCGGTGCCCGGTGCGTACGACCAGATTCTGTCGATGGTCACGCTGCTGATTCCTCCTCCTTCACGCCTGTGCTTCACAGCTCCCACTACCCCCGACCCCCGAGGGCAATCGGTGGGCGGCGGGCTGCATGAAAGGCCCGTGCGGGGGTACGCGCGCTGCGCGCCGATCAACATGATGATCGGCGCAGTTGACTGACGCAGGGGCGTGCATCGAGTGCGCCGCGCGGGGTAACCAGCCCCGGCCGTCGACCTTGTTGGAGGTACTCGTGACAATTGCCCAGAACCCGCTGTCCGTCGAGGTCACGCTGCCGCGCGAGGACGTCGCCCTGGTGAGGGTCGAAGGCTATCTGGACGTCGACACCGCGACCGAGTTCCAGCATCACCTGGCCAACCAGTTGCACCACGGTCGGCGTCACTTCGTCCTGGACGTCTCCGAGGTGCCGTTCATGGACTCGTCCGGTATGAACATCATCCTGCGTATCTACCAGGAGACCCGTCGCAACGGCGGCAGCGTCCATGTGCTGTCCCCCACCCCTCCCGTCCAGCGGGTCCTGGACCTGACCGGGGTGAGCATCACGGTCCCGGTGTCCGGGAGTTTCGACGAGGCGCTGGCCCTGATCGACGAGCAGGTGGCGGCGCAGGCGGCGGAGGGCTGAGGCCCGCCTTCTCTCCGGTCGGCGCGGATGGCGGCCGGGGGGCGCATGCTGGTGTTCGAGCCGTTCGTCTGCCTGCCGCGTCCAAGTGGCGCAGCGACTCCGGGCACGGTGGGATCGACAGGTGCGAAGCCACGATCCAGGGGCACGCGCCAGACGTCGAGGCAAACCGCCCGGAACCGTGGAAGGGATGGACATCGTGACACGACCCAGGATCCTGGTGGTGGGCGCCGGCTTCGCGGGAGTGGAGTGCGTACGGCGCCTGGAGCGCCGTCTCTCCCCCGACGAGGCCGCGGTCACTCTGGTGACGCCGTTCTCCTACCAGCTCTATCTCCCGTTGCTTCCCCAGGTCGCCTCCGGGGTGCTCACGCCCCAGTCGATCGCGGTGTCCCTGCGCCGCAGCCGCAAGTACCGCACGCGGATCATCCCTGGCGGGGCGATCGGCGTGGACCTGAAGGCCAAGGTCTGCGTGATCCGGACGATCACCGACGAGATCATCAACGAGCCGTACGACTACATCGTGCTGGCGCCGGGAAGCGTCACGCGCACCTTCGACATCCCGGGGCTCGTCGACAACGCCTTCGGGATGAAGAGCCTGGCCGAGGCCGCCTATGTCCGCGACCACGTCATCTCGCAACTGGACCTCGCCGACGCCAGTCACGACCCGGCCGAGCGGGCCGCGCGGCTGCAGTTCGTGGTGGTGGGCGGCGGCTACGCGGGCACCGAGACGGCGGCGTGTCTGCACCGCCTCACGTGCAACGCGGTCAAGCGCTACCCCCGGCTCGACCCGCGGCTGATCAGGTGGCACCTGATCGACATCGCGCCCAGGCTGATGCCCGAACTGGGCGAGAAGCTGGGGCGCAGCGCCCAGGAGGTGCTGCGCCGGCGTGGTATCGAGATCTCGCTCGGCGTGTCCATCGAGAAGGCGGGCCCGCACGAGGTGACCTTCACGGACGGCCGGGTGGTGCCCACGCGCACGCTGATCTGGACGGCGGGCGTCGTCGCCAGCCCGCTCATCGCCACGTTGGGCGCGGAGACGGTGCGGGGGCGGCTCGCGGTCACCGCCGAGATGTGCGTGCCGGGCCACGACGGGGTGTTCGCGCTGGGCGACGCCGCGGCGGTGCCGGACGAGGCCAAGGGCGAGAAGGGGGCGATCTGCCCGCCGACGGCGCAGCATGCGATGCGGCAGGGCAAGAAGGTCGCCGACAACGTCATCGCGACGCTGCGGAACCAGCCGATGCAGCCGTACGTCCACACGGACCTCGGGCTGGTCGTCGACCTCGGCGGGCGCGACGCGGTCTCCAAGCCCCTGGGTGTGGAACTGCGCGGCACGATCGCCCAGGCCGTCGCCCGCGGCTACCACTGGTCGGCGCTGCGCACGAACGTCGCCAAGACCCGCGTCATGACCAACTGGCTGCTCAACGCGGTCGCCGGCGACGACTTCGTCCGCACCGGATTCCAGGCTCGCCGCCCGGCGAAGCTGAAGGACTTCGAGTACACCAACGTCTACCTGACCCCGGAGCAGATCCGCGCCCGGGTGGAGAGCGTGAACCCGACACAGAACTGACTGGCGGGGCCCGGCGCCCGGTGTCGAGGGAGCGGCAGGAGTCGACCCAAGGGGCCTGGGCATGGGCGTGGGCCCGCCACCCGCCGTCAACGGTGCGGGCAGGCCCTGAACGGGGCACGGCCCGACGCACGGCGTGGGAGGGACGCGCCCGCAGTCGGCCCAAGGCGTGCGGGCGCACCGCTCGGCTCGGGGGGTGCGGGGACGCCGGTGGAGCGTCCGCTCCGGCAGGCGGAGGCGGGACACCGCTCCCAGCGGGAGACCGGAACGTGTCTGCGGACCGGCACCGGCGTATCGCGTGCTGTGCGCCGGCCCCCGCATGTGGATGCCGCCCACTTCTGGCAAGCGGCACACAGACGACCGCCCGTCGAAGGGGCACGTCCACCCCGGGCGTGATCTCGCGCAGGCGCTGGGCAGTCACGAGCGGCGTGGTGAAAGGCCACCCCGGCCGACGCCGACGTGCGACCGTCCGGCAGGCAACCGCCGGCCGGCACCGCCCGCGGCCGGGTGGGCCGTCGGCGGTCGGAAGCCCGCGCCGTGACCTCCCGCCTCCAGGTCGGCCGCGCGGCGCCGCTCTCCGGCGGGCCGGGTCCCACGGCCGTCGGCTCGCGGGGGGCTGAGGCTCCGCGACGGATGTGCTCGGCGCGGCCGATCGCTCGTCGGGCCGCGGCGTTGGTGACTCCCCGCTGACACCGACCGGGCCACGATTCCGCGCGGCCCGGTCGGTGGGAGGGGGCCGTCAGGCCGCTGTCGAGCCGTTCCGCCCGGCGCGCGCCGGGCGGTGGCCCAGGGCCTCGTCCCGCACGCGGGCGCAGCTGCGGCTGATGAGGCGGGAGACGTGCATCTGGGAGATGCCGAGCCGGTCGGCGATGCGGCTCTGCGTCATGTCCTCGAAGAAGCGCATGTAGAGGATGGCCCGCTCACGCTCCGGCAGGTTGCGCAGGCTCTGCTTGGCGGACTCGCGGTCGACCACCACGTCGTACGAGCCGTCCGGCGCGCCCAGGGTGTCCGCGAGGCTGTAGCCGTCGTCGTCGGAGGAGAGCTCGGCGTCGAGGGAGAGCGTGCTGAAGCTCTCCAGGGCCTCCACGCCCGTGGCCACCTCGTCCTCGGTCAGCCCCGTGTGGGCGGCGATGTCGGCTGCCGTGGGTTCCGGCGCGCCCGGGGTCTGTGCCAGCTCCCGGCGGGCCACCCGCACCTTGTTGCGCAGTTCCTGCACCCGCCGCGGCACGCGCAGCGCCCACATCCGGTCCCGGAAGTGACGCTTGACCTCCCCCGTGATGGTGGGCACCGCGTAGCTCTCGAAGGCGCCGCGGGAGGGGTCGTACCGGTCGATCGCCTTGACCAGCCCGAGCGCCGCCACCTGCTTGAGGTCCTCCAGCGACTCGCCGCGGTCGCGGAACCGGCCGGCGATGCGATGGGCCATGGGCAGCCACGCGGTGACGAGTTCGTTCCGGACGGCGTCCCGTTCGGGCCCGTCCTCAAGATCGTGGAGACGGGCGAAGAGGTCGGCGGTCTCGGGAGCGTCGTCGTGCCGCCGCCGGGCGGGGGCGGCGGAGGAGTCGGGCGTGCCGGGACGGCTTGTCGACATGTCGATGAGCATGCGGAATCGCTCCTGAACGGTCTTTTCAGGGACTTCAGGGACTGTCCGCGGGAAGGGTGCCGCTCCGGTCACCCGGAGGCCCCGGAGCGCATACCGCTCCCCGCTAGCGCGCCTCCGGTCCGAAGCACGAAACTGCTTCTGCCCTGGGCCCGGAGGAACAAACTCCGGGCATCCGGAGGTCGCTCAGAAAACCGGCACCGCCGCCGTGATGCGCTTGCCGCCGGTGGGCAGATCGGCCACCCGGACGTCGCACGACAGCCGGCACACGATCGGCCAGCCGCGCCCTCCGGCCCGCCGGCGCCCCTGCTCGTCGACCGGCGCCACGGCCACCGGCAGCCGGTCGCTGCGGTCGCACACGGAGACCCGCACCTCGTGCCCGACGACGTCGACGTCGACGCCGGTGACGCCACCGCCGTGCAGGATGGCGTTGCTGGTCAGCTCAGAGGCGACGAGGAGCGCGTCCGACAGCGCCTCCTCGTCGCACCGGGTACCGGTGGCCCGGCACCGGCACGCCACCGCGTGCCGCACGGCCCGGCGGACATCCGCCGGACGGCAGGTGCCGCTTCGGCCGGGCCTGGCCTGGTCGGCCGGTTCGCCTGCGGGCTGGGTCCACTGCTGCGCGCTCACTTGTCGGCTCCCTGACTGATCGGCTGGTGAAGCAACCACTGAGTCGAAAGAAACAGGTCTGTCCGGCACTGCCCTCTCAAGTCGGCTCACCCCCTTGGGGCACACCAAACCCGCGTCCGGGCCATCGATGCCGGACGCGGGGGTAGGTGGAGAACATGACTGATGTCGTGGACTCGGACGAGCTGTTGCGGCGTATCCAGCGCGGCAGGGCCTGCGCGGAACAGGAGGAACGCGCGTGGCGAGCGCGCAGTGAGGCTCTGGAGCCGACCGACCCGGCCGGAGCCCGCGAGGCCGCGGTGCGCCGGCTGGCCTACGAGGCGGTGCTCAGGGTGCTGGACGAGATCGTGACGCCCGGCCGGCACGCCGAGGTGGGCTGACCGGTCACCCTGGCGGGCGGATTGGGGGCCGGGGCGCCGGGAACCCGACCCCCATGTCCGTTGATCACACCAGAGCACCAGTACTGGAAGCCCTCGCCGAGTACCGCCGCGCGGGGCGGTTGTCGTTCACCCCGCCCGGGCACAAGCAGGCCCGCGGCGCCGATCCGGCCGTACGGGAGGTGCTGGGGGACGCCGTCTTCCTCGGGGACGTGCTGGCGTCGGGTGGTCTCGACGACCGGCTCGGCCGGGGCCGGGTGCTGGAGCGGGCCCAGCAGCTGATGGCCGACGCGGTCCACGCCGACCACACCTTCTTCACCACGTGCGGGAGTTCCCTGTCCGTGAAGGCGGCGATGCTGGCCGTCGCCGGCCCGCACGAGAAGCTGCTGATCGGACGGGACGCCCACAAGTCCGTGGTGTCCGGCCTGATCCTGTCGGGCATCGAGCCGGTGTGGGTCGAGCCGCGCTGGGACGCCGAGCGGCATCTGGCGCACCCGCCGTCCGCCGAGGAGTTCGCCCGTGCGTTCGCGGAGCATGCGGACGCCAAGGGCGCGCTGGTCACCAGCCCGACGCCGTACGGCAGTTGCGCCGACCTGCGGGCGATCGCCGAGGTCTGCCACCGGCGGTCGGTGCCGCTGATCGTGGACGAGGCGTGGGGCGCGCATCTGCCGTTCCATCCGGATCTGCCGTCCTGGGCGATGGACGCGGGCGCCGACATCTGCGTGACCAGCATCCACAAGATGGGCAGCGGCCTGGAGCAGGGCTCCGTCTTCCATCTCCGGGGCGACCTGGTCCCGCCGGAGTTGCTGAAGCTGCGCGCCGATCTGCTCAGCACGACCAGCCCGTCGGCGCTGATCTACGCCGGGCTGGACGGCTGGCGCCGCCAGATGGCGCTGCGCGGGCAGGACCTCATGGGCGGCACCCTGGATCTGGCGGCGGACGTGCGGGCGGCGATCGAGGAGATCGACGGGCTGCACGTCAACGACCGCGCCGACTTCTGCGGGCCGGGCCTGGCCGACGACTTCGACCCGCTGCCGGTCGTCATCGACGTCGACGGGCTGGGGATCACCGGTTTCCAGGCCGCCGACTGGCTGCGCGAGCACCGCGACATCGAGGCGCACCTGACCGACCACCGGCGCATCGGCGCGCAGCTCACCCACGCCGACGACCAGGAGACGACCGGCGAACTGCTCGCCGCGCTCAAGGACCTGACGGCCGCGGCACCGGACCTGGATCCGGCCTCGCGCGTCGACCTGCCGTCCCCGTCCGAGCTGCGCCTTGAGCAGGTGCGCCTGCCCCGTGACGCGTTCTTCGGCCCGACGGAGGACGCGCCGGTGTCCGAGGCCGCCGGGCGGGTCGCCGCGGAGATGATCACGCCGTACCCGCCCGGCATCCCGGCCGTACTGCCCGGCGAACGGCTCGCCGAGCCGGTGCTGCGCTATCTGCGCACCGGCCTGGACGCCGGCATGAACCTCCCCGACCCCAGCGACGCGCGACTGGAGACCGTCCGCGTCGTCGCGGAGCGATGACCTCACAGCCGTGCCCCGGGGGAAAGTGAAACGGGTCACGTGACCCGCTTGCGGCGGGGAGTACCCCTCGAGATGGTTTATCGTTCACTCATACGTGGTGGCGGGGTCGAAGGTCTTCTCCTCCGGACACCACCCCTTACGGCCCTGGCTGGCTTCCCCCGTCCAGCCAGGGCTTCTCCATGCGCCAAGGTGCTCCGCGCGCCCGCAGCCGGTGAAATGGGCATAGGAACAGCACCGGGTCCTCTCGCCGGCGAGGAGCTCTGCGCCATGACCAAAGCGACGAAACTGCTGACCGCCCTGCCCCCGCCGCAGCGACAGCGCCTGATGACGCTCGCGCGCGAGGTGTCCTTCCCCGAGGACACCCGGATCTTCGAGGCGGGGGGCACGGCCGACCGCTTCTGGGTGATCCGCTCGGGCGCGGTCTCGCTCGACCAGCAGGTGACGTCCGTCCAGCGGGTGACCGTGGCCAGCCTCGGCGCGGGCGATCTGCTCGGCTGGTCGTGGCTGTTCCCGCCGCACCAGTGGGACTTCGGCGCGGAGGCCTTCAGTCCGGTGCGCGCCTACGAGTTCGAGGCGCGGCCCGTGCTCGCGCTGTGCGAGCAGGATCCGCAGCTCGGCATGTCGCTGGTACGGATCGTCGCGGAGATCCTCGCGTACCGCCTGGAGATGACCCGCGGCCAGCTCATGGAGCAGTACGCCCTGCACCGGCGCTCCGGCAGCCTCTAGGGCCGGTCGCTCGGATCACGCCGCAGACGCGGGGCCCGGCACACGCGCCGATCGGCACCGTCGGCTCCCCGCGACCTGATCCGGACGACAGGCCCCGGGTCCCGTCAGACGCGGTAGCGCCGCAGGTCCGGCACCGCCGCGGCCAGGGCGAGCATCACGGCGACGACCAGCACGCCGCCGCCCACCACGGCCGTGCGCGCACCGAAGGCCGAGCCGGCCGTGCCGTGCAGGACGTCGGCGAGCCGGGGGCCGCCCGCGACGACGACCGTAAAGACGCCCTGCATCCGGCCGCGCATCTCGTCGGTCGCGGCGGACAGCAGGATCGCGCCGCGGAACACCATCGAGACCATGTCGGCGACCCCTGCGGCGGCCAGGAACGCCACCGCGATCCAGAGGCTCGCGCTCAACCCGAAGCCGGTGACGGCCACCCCCCACGCGACGACCGCGCCGATCACCATCCAGCCGTGCCGCCGGGCCCGGGAGAACGTGCCGGAGAACAGCCCGCCCGCCACCGCGCCGACCGGGATGGCCGCGAACAGCAGGCCGAGGGCGAGGCCCTCGCCGTAGGGGGCGTACGTCTCCGCGGCGAGCTGCGGGAACAGGGCGCGGGGCATGCCCAGGACCATGGCGACGATGTCGGCGAGGAAGGACAGCAGCAGCACCTTGTGCAGCGCGATGTAGCGGAAGCCCGCCACGATCTCCCGCACCCCGGCGCGCCGGGCCGCCGTGCCCGCGAGCGGCGGCAGCGAGGGCAGCCGCAGCACCGCCCCGACGGCGACGCACAGGGCCAGGGCGTCGATCAGGTACAGCTCGGGCAGGCCGACGACCGGGATGAGGGCGCCGGCGAGCAGCGGCCCGGCGACCAGGCCGGTCTGCATCACGGTCGAGCCGAGGGCGTTCGCGGCGGCCAGTTCGTGTTCGGGGACCAGGCGGGCGACGGAGGCGCTGCGCGCCGGGGCGTTGAGGCCGAAGAAGGCCTGCTGGACGGCGAGCAGCACCATCAGGACGCCGACCGAGTCGAGGCCGGTGGCGGCCTGGAGCCAGAACAGCACCGAGGTGACGGCTATGCCGCTGTTGGTGATCAGCAGCAGTCTGCGGCGGTCCATGCTGTCGGCGACCGCCCCGCCCCACAGCGCGAACACCACCAGCGGCAGCAGCCCCGCGAGGCCGGCGTAGCCGACCCAGGCGGAGGAGCCGGTGATGTCGTAGATCTGCTTGGGCACGGCGACCGCGGTCAGCTGACTGCCGACGGCCGTGACCACGGTCGAGGCCCACAGGCGGCGGTAGGCCGGGCGGCGCAGGGGGCGGGTGTCCATCGCCCACCGCCGCCGGCCGCGTCTCGGCGGCCCGGCGGGTGCGGGGTCCTCGACGGGGTGCTCGGTGCTGCTCTCGCTGGTGTCCACGCGCTTCCCGGTTGCTCACTACATCTTTCGGAACGCGGATCACTATCGCAGCCCGGTTCCGAGCACCTCCGCTCAGCTCCCGGCGATGAGCGTGACACCGAGGACGATCATGGTCACGGCGACCAGTCCGTCCAGCACCCGCCAGGCGGCGGGCTTCGTGAGCCAGCGGCCGAGCAGCCGGGCGCCGAAGCCGAGCGCGGCGAACCAGCACAGGCTGGCCGTCGCCGCGCCGATCCCGAACGTCCAGCGCAGCGGGCCCTGGTCGGCGGCGAGCGAGCCCAGCAGGAAGACCGTGTCGAGGTAGACGTGCGGGTTGAGCCAGGTCATCGCCAGGCAGGTGAGCACCGCCCGCCGGACCGACCCGGCGGTGTCTCCCTCCGTCCGCAGCGCGCCCTGGGGGTCGACGACCCGGCGGGCGGCCAGGGCGCCGTAGCAGAGCAGGAAGGCACCGCCGATCCAGCCGACGACGGTCAGCGCGCCCGGCCAGGCCACCACCACCGCGCCGATCCCGCCCACGCCGAGGGCGATCAGGGCGGCGTCGGAGAGCGCGCAGATGCCGACCACGGCGAGCACCGCCTCGCGGCGGACCCCCTGACGCAGGACGAAGGCGTTCTGAGCGCCGATGGCGACGATGAGCGACAGACCGGTGCCGAAACCGGCGGCCGCGGCGGAGAGAGCAGGGGACATGCCCTCGACGCTACGGAAACGATCACTGTGCGTACAGCTGAAGATTCTTACGTACCCTTAGCACGACTGATGCGAGCCGGCAGGACGAGACGGGCGCGGTGATGACGGAGCTTCCACTCGACCAGGTGCGGACCCTGCTGGCGGTCGTGGACGAGGGCACCTTCGAGGCCGCCGCCGCCGCGCTGCACGTGACGCCGTCGGCGGTGAGCCAGCGGGTGAAGGCCCTGGAGCAGCGCACCGGGCGCATCCTGCTGATGCGGACCAAGCCGGTACGGCCGACGGAGTCGGGCGAGGTCGTGGTGCGGCTGGCGCGTCAGCTGGCCCGGCTGGAACGGGACGCTCGCGCCGAACTGGGCCTGAGCGGTGCCGGGGACGCGACCCGCGTGTCCGTCGCGGTGAACGCGGACTCGCTGGCGACCTGGTTCCTCCCGGCGCTCACCGGCGTCCCCGAGGAACTGCGGCTCTGCTTCGAGTTGCGCCGCGAGGACCAGGACCACACGGCGGCGCTGCTGCGCGAGGGCCTGGTGATGGCGGCGGTGACGTCGTCGTCGGTGCCCGTGCCGGGCTGCTCCGTGCGGGCGCTCGGCATCATGCGGTACGTCGCCGCGGCCCGCCCCGACTTCGCCGAGCGGCATCTGGACGGGCCGCTGCCCGAGACCCTCCCGCACGCGCCGGTCGTGGTCTTCGACCGCCGGGACGACCTCCAGGACGCGTTCGTGCGCCGGCTGCGCCGCGGCGGGGGCGGCGCGAGCGCGGTGCGGCACTTCGTGCCCACCTCCGACGGGTTCGCCGAGGCCGTCGCCGCGGGCCTCGGCTGGGGACTCGTCCCCGAGACCCAGGCCGATCCGCTGCTGGCCTCGGGCCGCCTGGTCCACCTGGCGCCCGACCGGACCGTGGACGTGCCGCTGTACTGGCAGCAGTGGAAGCTGGACTCGCCCGCGCTGGCGGCGGTGGCGCGGGCTGTGACGGAGGCGGCCGCGCGGGCACTGCGGCCGGCCTGAACCCCCGGCGGCGTCACCGCCCCGTCCGCCGCAGCGGCCCCCAGGCGTTCTCCTGCCGTTCCACCTCCGTGCGGGCCTCCTGGATCACCCGGTCGTCCACCCAGCGCATCGGGCGCACCTCCGCCACCAGCGGCTCGTTGTCCGGTCCCCGTCCCCGCTCCCGCCCCTTGAGGACCCAAGGGCGTACTCCGGGCCCCTTGTCGTGCGGCAGATGGGCGTAGTCGTACAGCCGCCGGGCCACCCACAACTCGACCGGCCGGCCCTGCCACCACTCCTCGACGTCGAGCGGGTTGGCCGACAGGCCCGACATCGGTACGCCGGTCAGCTCGTCGGTGCTGGAGACCGAGGTGAGGTCGGTCTCCGGGCCGCGCGACCAGCGGACGTACAGGCTCTGGTGCCGTTCGACCAGCCGGGCGAGTTCGGCGAGTGTGCGTACGACCGGAAGGTCGTCGGGTGCGCTCATGGCGGGCCTCCCTCCGCTCGGCGCCCGGCGACCGAAGTACCCGCACGGGGCGAACGGAATCGGACCTGTGACCTCCGGTTGCCCGTGGCCGGGCCGGTCCGACGGCCTTCAGCGGGCCAGCGAGGCGGCGTCGCCCATGACGACCACCGGGTACCGGCCCGGGTCCAGGGCCCGCAGCAGCTCCTTCATGTGGGCCCTGCGGACGGTGACACAGGCCTGAGTGGGCCCGCCGTGGTCGACGTGGAACCAGATGCCGCCGCCGCGCTCGGAGCCGAGCGGCCGGTGCCCGTCGAGCGGCGAGGTGCCGGGCCGGCGGTTGTAGTCGATGGCGACGACGTAGTCGAACGAGCCGGCCAGCGGCTCGCCGCCGAAGCCGGCACCGGTCGCCGTGAACATGCTCGAGTGGTCGTACGGCAGCCGGGTACCGGGGTCGGGAAGCAGCCCGCCGGCGCCCGTGAGGGTGTAGACGCCGACGGGTGAGCGCAGATCGCCGAGGCTGTGGTCGTCGGTCCAGCCGTTGAGCGCGTTGTGCGCGGGCCAGCTCCGGGTCGCCTGCCAGCCCGCCGGACTGCGCTCGTACAGGACGGCCTCGGAGACCGGGGAGTTCCTGTCGCGGCCGGTCACCACGACGGCCTGGCGTGCGGCGGCGGGCACCTGGGCCCGGGTCACGGGGCCGAGCCCGGGCAGCGCCGGGGCGCCGGCGAGGGAGTGCTCGGCCGCGGGCCCGGGCGCCTTGGCCTCGGAGGCGAGGGGGCCGTGCGCGGGCGCCGCGTCCGAACCCCCGGCCCCGCACGCGGTGAGCAGCAGTGCGGCGGCGGGCAGCAGGAACCGGCGGATACGTCTGGTCATGCTCCGACCTTGACCGACACAGCCGCGGAACCCGCCGGGTTCCACGGCTCCATGCACCCGCCCGGCGTACGCTCCCGTCACACCTCTCCCCCGTCCGAAAGGCATCGCGCATGAGTGTCCGTGTCCGCCGAGTCTACGAACCGCCGCAGTCCGAGGACGGGGTGCGCGTCCTGATCGACCGGCTGTGGCCGCGCGGCCTGGCGAAGGACGAGGCCCGCGTGGACGAGTGGCCCAAGGGACTGACGCCGTCCGCCGAGCTGCGCCGCTGGTACCACGCGGGCGAGGGGTCGTACGAGGAGTTCGCCCGCCGGTACGAGGCGGAGCTGGCCGAGCCCGAGGCGGCCGAACTGCTCGACCGGGTGCGCGGGCTGGCGGCCAAGGGCCCGGTGACGCTGGTGACGGCCTCGAAGAACCTGGAGCAGGGGCACGCGTCCGTGCTGGCCCGCCTCCTGCGGTCCGAGTCCTGAGTCCTGGTCCTGACGAGAAAGGCCCTCGGTGCGGATCAGCCGGTCTGGCGGGCGGCCGCCCGCCCCGCCGCACGGCCCGAGAAGAGGCAGCCGCCGAGGAAGGTGCCCTCCAGCGCGTTGTAGCCGTGCACGCCGCCCCCGCCGAAGCCGGCGACCTCCCCCGCCGCGTACAACCCCTCGACGGGCCGGCCGTCGGCGCCCAGGGCGCGGGAGTCGAGGTCGGTCTGGATGCCGCCGAGCGTCTTGCGGGTCAGCACGTGCAGCTTGACGCCGATCAGGGGGCCGGCCGCGGGGTCGAGGATGCGGTGCGGGGTGGCGACGCGGCCGAGGCGGTCGCCGATGTAGCGGCGGGCGTTGCGGATGCCCTGCACCTGGGCGTCCTTGCTGTAGGGGTTCGCGATCTGGGCGTCCCGCGCCTCGATCTGACGGCGCATCATCTCGGCGTCGAGGAGCGGCTTGTCGGTCAGGCCGTTCATCTTCTCGACGAGTTGTTCGAGGGTGGGGGCGGTCACGAAGTCGGCGCCGTTGCGCAGGAAGGCCGCCACCGGGGCGGGCGCGCCCTTGCCGAGGACGCGTTCACGCAGGAACGCCTTGCGGTCCTTGGCCGTGATGTCGGGGTTCTGCTCGGAACCCGACAGCGCGAACTCCTTCTCGACGATGCGCCGGGTGAGGACGAACCAGGAGTGGTCGTGCCCGGCGATGTCCTCGGTGGTGCGCAGGTACTTCAGCGTGTTGCGGGTGTCGTAGCCGGGCAGGCAGGGGTCGGGCAGGCGGCGGCCGAGGGCGTCGAACCACATCGAGGACGGGCCGGGCAGGATGCGGATGCCGTGGCCGGGCCAGATCGGGTCCCAGTTGCGCAGGCCCTCGGTGTAGTGCCACATGCGGTCGCGGTTGACCAGCCGTACGCCGGACTCGGCGCTGATGTCCAGCATGCGGCCGTCGACGTAGGCGGGGACGCCGGTGACCATCTGCGCGGGCGGGGTGCCGAGCCGTTCGGGCCAGTGACGGCGGACGATGTCGTGGTTGGCGCCGATGCCGCCGGTGGTGACGATCACGGCCTGGGCGGTGAGTTCGAACTCGCCAACCGCTTCGCGGTTGGAGGCGACGCCGCGCGGGGAGTCGTCGTCGGCCAGGAGCGTGCCGCGCACGCCGCGTGCGGCGCCGTCCTCGACCACGAGGTGGTCGACCCGGTGGCGGTGGTGGAAGGTCAGCAGCCCGTCGCGGGCGGCCTGCCGGGCGTACCGCGCGAACGGCTCCACCACACCGGTGCCGGTGCCCCAGGCGATGTGGAATCGGGGCACGGAGTTGCCGTGTCCGTGGGCGCGCAGGTCGCCGCGCTCCGCCCAGCCGACCGTGGGCAGGAACGTGATGCCGTGCCCCTGCAGCCAGGAGCGCTTCTCCCCCGCCGCGAACTCGACGTAGGCCCGCGCCCAGCGCACCGCCCAGGAGTCCTCGTCGTCGAGCCGGTCGAACCCGGCGCTGCCCTGCCAGTCGTTCCAGGCGAGGTCGAAGGAGTCCTTCACGCCGAGGCGCCGCTGCTCCGGCGAGTCGACGAGGAAGAGCCCGCCGAAGGACCAGAACGCCTGCCCGCCGAGGTTGGCGGCGTTCTCCTGGTCGACCAGCGCGACGCGGCGGCCCCGGCTGGTGAGTTCGTGCGCGGCGACCAGTCCGGCCAGGCCCGCTCCGACGACGATGACGTCGGCATCCATGGCGATCGTCCCTTCCTGACTCATCGGTGTGCGCCGCTGCCGTCGGTCAGCAGGGCGGTGAGCAGCTGCTTGAGCCACGCGCGGGCGTGCTCGACGTCCTTGTCCAGCAGCAGTTGGGTGGTGACTCCGTCGTAGGCGGCGACGACCGCGTGGGCGGCGGCGTCGACGTCGCCGAGCACGGCGGGCAGTGCGGTGTGGCCCCGCGCGCGGGCGAGCCGTTCGGCGATCGCGCCGCGCAGCCGGGCCCGGTGCGCCAGCAGGGTCTGCGCCACGGCCGCGTGGCGCGCGGCGTGCACCAGGAAGTCCGTCTTGACCAGCAGCCAGTCGAGGTCGAGCAGGAGCACCTCGGTGACCCGGTCGACGGCGGCGGGCACGTCGAGGTCCGGTCCGTCCTGGGCGAGCGCCCGGGAGACCTGCT
Organism: Streptomyces chromofuscus; assembly: GCF_015160875.1. Lineage (NCBI taxonomy): Bacteria > Bacillati > Actinomycetota > Actinomycetes > Kitasatosporales > Streptomycetaceae > Streptomyces > Streptomyces chromofuscus. Next base: position 663,063 of record NZ_CP063374.1, read on the forward strand.
CGGCGATCAGGTCGGCCCGCTGCCGGTAGAGGGCGAAGAACAGCTCGTCCAGGCTGGCGAAGTTCGAGTAGAAGGCGCCCCGGCTGTAACCGGCGGCCTCGCACACCTCCTCGATCGACACGCGCCCGAACCCCTTGGCCGCGAACACCTCGAAGGCGGCGTCCAGGAGGTTGGCGCGCGTGCGGACACGGCGCCTGGTCACCCGCCCGGCCGAGCGCTCCATGTCCGGCCCTCCGTTCGACACCCCCGTTCGATACGGGAATGTATCCGATACAGGAATGCATCCAGAAGGGTCGTGCACCGTTGAATCCCGCCGCACCGGACGCGAGCTCCCGACATCGACTTGGAACACATATTCGAATGCGAGTTACGCTGAGGGCATGACCATGCACCTCCAGGGCTCGCTCTTCGACCAGACCGACGAGGTCCGGCTCGGCCCGCTCGACGGGTTGCGCCGCACCCCGCTCGGCTCCGGCGCCTGGATCGACGTGCTGCCGGGATGGCTGAGCGGATCCGACACGCTGTTCGAACACCTGGCGGCCGAGGCGCCGTGGCGGGCGGAGCGCCGCACGATGTACGACCACGTCGTCGACGTACCGCGACTGCTGGCGTACTACGGCGCGGGCGACCCGCTGCCGCACCCGGTGCTGACCGAGGCACGGGACGCCTTGTCCGCGCACTACGCCGACGAACTGGGCGAACCGTTCGCGACGGCGGGCCTGTGCCACTACCGCGACGGCCGGGACAGCGTCGCCTGGCACGGCGACCGGATCGGGCGCGGCGCCCGCGAGGACACGATGGTCGCGATCCTCTCCGTCGGCGCGCCCCGCGACCTGCTGCTGCGCCCGATGCACGGGGGCGGCGGGACCGTCCGGCGGCCGCTCGGGCACGGCGACCTGATCGTGATGGGCGGCTCCTGCCAGCGGACCTGGGAGCACTGCGTGCCGAAGTCCACCAAGGCGACCGGGCCGAGGATCAGCATCCAGTTCCGCCCACGCGGGGTGAACTGACGCCCTGCGTGCGCAGTCCCGCGGAACCGTGTCCCCGCCGCCCCGCCCACCCCTGCTCGGCACGCGCGCGGACCCTCCGGCGAAGCCGGTGCCCTGACCTGCTTTGCTGTGTCCGTCGGGGGCCGACCTCACCGAGCGGGACGAACATGCGGGCAGATGTGCAACAAGTCGCCGAGGGCATCCATCTGGTGCACGGCAGCAACACCAACTGGGTGATCCTCAAGGACGGGGACGCCGTCACACTGATCGACACCGGATACCCCGGGGACCGGCAAGGGCTCCTCGACTCCCTCGCGGCGACGGGCAGCGCCCCGGAGGCGGTCGCCGCGGTGCTGATCACCCACGCGCACAACGACCACCTCGGCTCGGCGGAGTACCTGCGTCACACCTACGGCACGCCGGTGTACCTGCACGCGGCCGAGGTGCCGCACGCGCGACGGGAGTTCCTGCACCAGGTGTCCGTCGCCGGGGTGCTGCGCAACGGCTGGCGCCCCGGTGTACTGCCGTGGGCCGTGCACGCGCTCCGGTCGGGCGGCACCGCGCACATCCCGGTCGTCTCGCCCGAACCGTTCCCGGCGGCGGGCCCACTGGACCTGCCGGGCCGTCCGGTGCCCGTGCACACCCCCGGCCACACCGACGGGCACTGCGCGTTCCATCTGCCCGACGCCGGGATCGTGATCTCCGGGGACGCGCTGGTCAGCGGGCACGCGACCTCGCGGCTCAAGGGACCGCAGCTGCTGCCCGACATGTTCCACCGCGAGCGGTCCCGGGCCCTGGCCTCGCTGGAGCTGATCGAAGGGCTGTCGGCCGACGTGCTGCTGCCCGGGCACGGTCCGGTCCACCGGGGTTCCGTGCCGGACGCCGCGCGCCGGGCACGGGAACGCGCCCATTAGGCTCCGGCCATGTCCTTGCAGATCAACGCCACCAACCCGGAACACCCCGCGCTGCTGCTGGAACTGCCGTGGCATCTGCCGCTCGAGGAGTGGCCGCCGGAGCATCTGGTGCCCCTGCCCCGCGGCATCTCCCGGCACGTCGTGCGCTACGCCCGCGCCGGGGAGGAGGTCGTGGCCGTCAAGGAGCTCGCCCGGCGGCCCGCCCTGCGCGAGTACGAGCTGCTGCGCGACCTGGACCGGCTCGGCATCCCCGCGGTGGACGCCCTCGCCGTGGTCACCGGCCGCACCGACGCGGACGGCGACCCGCTGGAGCCGGTGCTGATCACCCGGCACCTGGGCGGCTCGATGCCGTACCGGTCGATGTTCGAGACGACCATGCGCCCGGCGACCATGCACCGACTGATGGACGCGCTGGCGGTGCTGCTGGTGCGGCTGCACCTGACCGGGTTCGCGTGGGGCGACTGCTCGCTGTCCAACACGCTCTTCCGCCGGGACGCCGGCGCGTACGCCGCGTACCTCGTCGACGCGGAGACCGGCGAGCTGCACCCGAGGCTCAGCGACGGCCAGCGCGACTACGACCTCGACCTGGCCCGCGTCAACATCAGCGGCGAGCTGCTCGACCTGGAGGCGTCCGGCGCGCTGCACCCGTCGGTCGACCCGATCGAGTTCGGCACGGAGATCTGCGCCCGCTACCGCTCCCTGTGGCAGGAGCTGACCCGCACCTCGGTCTATCCGGCGGGCAAGTACCACTACATAGAGCGCCGGATACGCCGCCTGAACGACCTCGGCTTCGACGTGGCCGAGATGCAGATCGAGCACTCCTCGAACGGCGACACGGTCACCTTCGTGCCGAAGGTGGTCGACGCGGGCCACCACCAGCGGCAGCTGCTGCGGCTGACCGGGCTGGACACCGAGGAGAACCAGGCCCGCCGGCTGCTGAACGACCTGGAGAGCTGGATGGCCACCCAGGACGACTACGCGCCGGGCGATCCCCTGACCGCCCGCCCGGAGGTCCTCGCCCACCGCTGGGTGCGGGAGGTGTTCCGCCCCACCGTGCGCGCCGTGCCGCCCGACCTGCGCGGCGCGATGGACCCGGCCGAGATCTACCACCAGCTCCTCGAGCACCGCTGGTACCTGTCCGAGCGGGCCCAGCACGACATCGGCCTCGACACGGCCGTCAAGGACTACGTCGAGAACATCCTTCCGCGGGCGCGGAAGAGTATGGAGGCCCCGCCGCCGGAGTGACCCACGACGCCCCGGCCGCCGGCCGCGCCCGCGGGGGTGAGCTCAGGCACCGAGCACTCCGCGCACCCGGGACGCCCCCGCCGCCCTCCCCACCCGCACGGTCCACCAGGGCCCGCCGGACGACCGCGGGCACTCCGCTCACCCCGGACGCCCCCGCCGCCCTCCCCACCCGCACGGTCCACCAGGGCCCGCCGGACGACCGCGGGCACTCCGCTCACCCCGGACGCCCCCGCCGCCCTCCCCACCCGCACGGTCCACCAGGGCCCGCCGGACGACCGCGGGCACTCCGCTCACCCCGGACGCCCCCGCCGCCCTCCCCACCCGCACGGTCCACCAGGGCCCGCCGGACGACCACGGGCACTCCGCTCACCCCGGACGCCCCCGCCGCCCTCCCCACCCGCACGGTCCACCAGGGCCCGCCGGACGACCACGGGCACTCCGCTCACCCCGGACGCCCCCGCCGCCCTCCCCACCCGCGCGTGTCGATCAGGCGGGCGGGACGACCGCCACCGGGCAGTCCGCGTGGTGCAGGACGCCGTGCGCCACCGAGCCGATCCGCGCGCCCACGGCCGTACGGCGCGCGCGGCGGCCGACGACCATCAGCTGGGCGCGCCGGGCCACCGACAGCAGTACCTGTCCCGCGCTGCCCATCTCCACGTGCTCCACCACCGGCACGTCCGGGAACCGCTCCCGCCACGGCTGCAACGCCTCGGCCAGCGCCTTGTTCTCGTACGGCTCCGGCCCGCCCGCCTCGTCGAGCAGCTTCAGCGAGCCGGGGCTGTAGGCGAACACCGGCGGCAGCGTCCAGGCCCGTACCGCCCGCACCGTCGCCCCGCGCGCGGCGGCCGTCTCGAACGCGAACCCCAGCGCGGCGGCGCTGTCCTCCGGGCTGCCCTCCTGGCCCACGACGATCTCGCGGCCGTCCACCTCGGCCGTGGCGCGGTCCCCGGACCGCACCAGGACGACCGGGCGCGTCGTCCCGGCGATCACCTGCTGCCCCACCGAGCCGAGCAGGAAGCCCACGACCCTGCCGTGCCCGCGCGAGCCCAGCACCAGCATGTCCGACTCGGCCGCCGCGGCGGCCAGGACGTCCACGGCGTCGCCCTCGACGACGTCAGTGCTGACCTCCAGGCCCGCGTGGCGCCCGCTGACGGTTCGCACGCCGGCGTCCACGGCGTCCCGCACCCACCCCGCCTGCGTGTCCCGATCGCCCTCGACGGCCTCGTGCGGCTCGTACCGCCAGGCGTGCACCGCGTGCAGCGGCAGGCCGCGCCGGACGGCCTCGCGCCCCGCCCAGGCCAGCGCCGCGAGGCTCTCCTCCGATCCGTCCACCCCTGCGGTGATCGGGCGCGTCATCCGGCTGTCTCCTTGCGTCGCGTTCACATCCGTCACGCTCAGTCTTCCCTACGCTGCGGGCATGAGCCTCACATGGGAGCAAGTAGTGGTGGACGCCGCCGATCCGGTCGCCCTCGGGAACTGGTGGGCGGAGGCGCTCGGCTGGGTGGTGATCAACGAATCGGCCGAGGAGTACGAGATCCGGCCCGCGGCGGACGGACTGCCGGGACTGCTGTTCACGCCGGTGCCGGAGGGCAAGTCCGTGAAGAACCGCCTCCACCTGGACTTCCGCCCCGACGACCAGGAGGCCGAGGTGACCCGTCTCCTCGCCCTCGGGGCGCGGTCCGCGGACGTCGGCCAGGGCGAGCAGACGTGGGTGGTGCTCGCGGATCCGGAGGGCAACGAGTTCTGCGTCCTGCGCTCCCGCCGCCACTGAGCGGGCCGGCCCGCGTATCGCCCTTCGGCGAGGTGAGCGGGCCGCGCCCGGGCCTTCCGTGGGCGCGCAGCGGCGATCGAACATACGATGGCCCAGTCGGCGCGGTGACGAGGGGCCGCCGGGCCGCGACAACAACCACTCGGGGTGGGAGAGGTATGGCACAGGCCGCCGATTCGGCGCGGACCGTCATCTTGACCGTGGACGACGATCCCGGAGTCTCCCGTGCCGTCGCACGGGATCTCAGGCGGCGCTACGGCGCGTCGTACCGCGTCGTGCGCGCGGAGTCCGGCGAGTCCGCGCTGCAGGCGCTGCGCGAGCTGAAGCTGCGCGGCGACCTGGTGGCGGTGATCCTCGCCGACTACCGCATGCCGCAGATGAACGGCATCGAGTTCCTGGAGCAGGCCCTGGACGTGTATCCGGGCGCGCGACGGGTGCTGCTGACCGCCTACGCGGACACCAACGCGGCGATCGACGCGATCAACGTCGTCGATCTCGACCACTACCTCCTCAAGCCCTGGGACCCGCCCGAGGAGAAGCTGTACCCGGTCCTCGACGACCTGCTGGACACGTGGCGGCGCAGCGACTACCGGCCCGTGCCCAGCACGAAGGTCGTCGGGCACCGCTGGTCGGCGCGCTCGACCGACGTCCGGGAGTTCCTGGCCCGCAACCAGGTGCCGTACCGCTGGTACTCGGCCGACGAGCCCGAGGGCCGGCGGCTGCTGGACGCCGCCGGGGCGGACGGGCAGCGGCTGCCGCTGGTGATCACGCCGGACGGGACGCCCCTGGTCGAACCGGACGCTCCCGAACTCGCCGCCCACGTGGGGCTGGCGACGCAGCCGACCGCCGACTTCTACGACCTGGTCGTCATCGGTGGCGGCCCGGCCGGGCTCGGCGCCGCCGTGTACGGGGCGTCGGAGGGGCTGCGGACGGTGCTCGTGGAGCGGTCGGCGACCGGCGGGCAGGCCGGGCAGAGCTCCCGGATCGAGAACTACCTGGGCTTCCCGGACGGCGTGTCGGGCGCGCAGCTCACGGACCGGGCCCGACGGCAGGCCACGAAGTTCGGCGCGGAGGTCCTCACCGCGCGCGAGGTGACGGGCCTGGAGATCAACGGGGCGGCGCGGGTCGTACGGTTCTCGGACGGCTCGGCGATCGCCGCGCACAGCGTGATCCTGGCGACCGGTGTGCAGTACCGGCAGCTGGCGGCCCAGGGATGCGACGAGTTGAACGGCTGCGGGGTGTACTACGGCTCGTCGCTGACCGAGGCGTCGGCCTGCCAGGGCCACGACGTGTACATCGTGGGCGGCGCCAACTCCGCGGGGCAGGCGGCGATGTACCTGGCCCGGGGTGCCAAGTCGGTGACGCTGCTGGTGCGCGGCCCGTCGCTGGCCGCGTCGATGTCGTACTACCTCGTCCAGCAGATCGAGCAGGCGCCGAACATCTCGGTGCGCTGCGGCACGGTCGTCGAGGCCGCGCACGGCTCCGACCACCTGGAGCAGCTGACGCTGCGCGACGCGGCGACGGGCCACACCGAACTCGTTGACGCGCAGTGGCTGTTCGTGTTCATCGGCGCGGCCCCGCTGACCGAGTGGCTGGACGGCACGGTGCTGCGCGACGAGCGCGGTTTCATCCTGGCCGGGCCCGACCTCACGCCCGACGGGCGGCCACCCGCGGGCTGGGAGCTGGACCGGCCGCCGTACCATCTGGAGACCAACGTCCCTGGCGTGTTCGTGGCGGGCGACGCGCGCGCCGAGTCCGCCAAGCGGGTCGCGTCCGCCGTCGGCGAGGGAGCCATGGCCGTCATGCTCGTCCACCGGTACCTGGAGCAGTCATGAGCGGTCGGCCGATGCAGTGCGACCCCGAGGAGATCGGCACTCTCTTCCTGTTCGAGAAGCTGTCGCCCGAGCAACTCGGCCGGCTGTGCGCCGAAGGGCGGGTGGAGCTGTTCGAGCCCGGTCCGGTGTACACCGAGGGCGATCCCGCCACCTGCTTCTACGTGATGCTCGACGGCACGGTCGTGCTGTACCGGCGGGTCGGCACCGACGACGTGGAGGTCACCAGGACCTCGCAGCGCGGGGTGTACGCCGGGGCCATGCAGGCGTACATCGGCGACCGGGTCCGGCAGGTCTACACCAATTCGATGCGGGTGACCGAGCCGACCCGTTTCTTCGTGGTGCCCGCCGACACGTTCGCGAGCATCATGCGGGAATGGTTCCCGATGGCGGTCCACCTGCTGGAAGGGCTGTTCTTCGGTTCGAAGAACACCCAGCGGATGATCGGCCAGCGCGAGCGGCTGCTGGCGCTCGGCTCGTTGTCGGCCGGGCTCACGCACGAGCTGAACAACCCCGCGGCGGCGGCCGTGCGGGCGACGTCCTCGCTGCGTGAGCGGGTGGCGAAGATGCGGCACAAGCTCAGCGTCATCTCCGCGGGCCCGTATCCGCGCGAGGCGCTGGCCAGCCTGATCGAGATCCAGGAACGCACCGCCGAACGCGTCGCCAAGGCGCCCGCGCTGAGCCCGCTGGAGGCCTCGGACCGCGAGGACGCCGTCAGCGACTGGCTGGACGACCACGGCATCCCCGACGGCTGGCGGCTCGCGCCCACCTTCGTGCAGGCCGGGCTGGACCTGGACTGGCTGGACCAGGTCGCGGCGGCCGTCGACGAGGAGGTGCTGCCGGGCGCGATCGGGTGGCTCAACTACACGGTCGAGACCGAGCTGCTGATGGACGAGATCCAGGACTCCACGACCCGGATCTCGCAGCTGGTGGACGCGGCGAAGCAGTACTCGCAGCTCGACCGCGCCCCCTACCGGATGGCCGACGTGCACGAACTGCTCGACAGCACCCTGCTGATGCTGTCGGGCAAGATCGGGCGGCGGATCGAGGTCGTCAAGGACTACGACCGCACGCTCCCGAAGATCCCCGCCTACCCGGCGGAGCTCAACCAGGTGTGGACCAACCTGATCGACAACGCGGTCTCCGCGATCAACGGCGACGGCGGCGAAGGGACGTTGACCGTGCGCACGGGTCTGGACCACGACCGGCTGCTGGTGGAGTTCCGCGACACGGGTCCCGGGGTGGCGCCGGAGATCCGGGACCGTATCTTCGACCCCTTCTTCACCACCAAGCCGGTGGGCGAGGGCACCGGGCTCGGCCTGGACATCTCCTGGCGCATCGTGGTCAACAAGCACCACGGGAGCCTCCAGGTCGAGTCCGTGCCGGGCGACACCCGCTTCCAGGTACTCCTTCCACTCACCACCGGCGAGGACGAGACGGCCCCCGAGGAGTCGGCATGACCAGTGACATCAGCGGCATCGACCCGAGCGTCCCGCCCAGCGGCACCGGGTGCGTGGAGTGCGACGACGTCGGCGGGTGGTGGTTCCACCTGCGGCGCTGCGCCCAGTGCGGGCACATCGGCTGCTGCGACTCCTCGCCCGCCAAGCACGCCTCGGCGCACTACGAGGCCACGGGGCATCCGGTGATGCGGAGCTTCGAGCCGGGTGAGCGGTGGTTCTACAACTTCGCCACGAACGAGATGTACGAGGCCGGACCCGAGCTGGAGCCACCGGTGAGCCATCCGGCCGACCAGCCGTCGCCGGGGCCGACCGGACGGGTGCCGGCCGACTGGGCCCGGACACTGCGGGGTTGATCGTCCGCCGGCCGGTTCTGTCGCTGCCGTCGATTCCCGTACCGGGGTGAGAATTGGCGGCAGATCGAAGGCGTCACGGGATGCGGAGAGACGGCCGCACCCGTTGTCGGTGCCGCACGGCACAATCGTCGTCATGACGACGATCGACTGGCACGAGCTGACCCATGCCTACGGCAGCGCCGCCGACATTCCCGGTCTGTTCGCACGGCTCGGCGGCCCCGAGGACGAGCAGGTGTGGAACGAGTTGTGGTCGGCCCTGTGCCACCAGGGATCGGTCTACGGCGCGAGCTGGGCCGCCCTGCCCCGGCTCACGGACATCGCCCGGGGCGCGGCGGCGGGCGATCCCCGGCAGGCCGTCCTCATGGCCGGGGCGATCGTCGGCGACGCGGACGAGGACCACCGGGAACGGTACGCCCTCGAGATCGAGGCGCTGCGCGGTGTCACGCGCTCGATGCTGGACGTCCGGGACCGCGAACGGAACGAGTTCGTCGAGCTGTTGCAGTCGCTCCTCGCCTTCGAGGGCGTCGAGGTGTGGTGGGACGCGTTGGAAGGGGTCAGCGGGGAGGAGTACGAGCTGGACTGCCCCGCGTGCGAGGACGGGCTGTTCGCGGCCTTCGGCTCGCACGGGACCTTCGTGTCGGCGGGTGACTACGTGACCGGCCCGGGCGCGCGGGGCGAGCAGGCACGCGCCGAGCTGACGCCCGCGCGCCCGGAGCAGCTCGACGGGATCGGGGCGCGGCTGTACCGGGAAGCGGCCGAGGCCGGTCAGAGCGCGGTGGCCGCGGCGCTGACGCTGGTGTTCGGCCAGGGGCGCTGCCCCTCCTGCGACGCCGTGTTCAGGGTTGCCGACGAGGTGGAGAAGCAGTGGACGTGAGGCGCGGAGCGGCTTCATGGCGGGGACGCCGCCGGGAACCGGGGCGCGCCGGCGCGCGTTGTCAGGTCAGCACCCCGAACCTCTGACCGCGACGGACACCAGCAGGGGGGCACCATGGGCGAGTTGGTCCCCGGCGGCAATCTGGCGCTGCCGGGCGGCGCCGTGACCGTGCGGGTTCCGGGGCCCTATGACGTGTCCGCGTTGATCACCGACGACAGCGGCAAGGTCCGCGGCGACGGCGACTTCGTGTTCTACAACCAGCCGTCCGCCCCGGGAGCCGTGCTGCGCGGCGACACGCTCACCGTCGACCCACCGCGACTGCGCGCCGGGGCCACCCGCGTCACGGTCGTCGTCAGTTCCGCCGACCCCGGCACGTCACTGGGCCGGCTGCCCGTCCCCACGCTGTTCGTCACCCGTCCGGACGGTCGCCACCTGGCCCGCTTCACTCCCCCGCGCCCCGGGCAGGAGACGGTCCTGCTGCTCGCCGAGCTGTACCGGCGCGGCGCGGACTGGAAGGTGCGCGCCCTCGGGCAGGGCTACGCCGACGGACTGGCGGGCGTGGCCCGCGACTTCGGCGTGGACGTCCTGGACGACGGCACGCGGCCCGCCGGCCCGGCGAGCGGCGCCCCCACGGCCAGGACCGGACCGGCGTCCCCGGCGGCCTCCCCGACGACTGCGAACGACGGCCCGGTGCACCCCGCGCGCCCCGCCACCACGAACGGCCCGGTGCACCGCGCCCGCCCCACCGCGCCGCCCCACGCAGTGTCCGTCCCCGACCCCCACGGCCACCTCGCGCTCGTCAACTCGGCCCGCGCCCGCGCCGGTTCCCCACCCGTCTCCCTGGACGCCCGCCTCGTCAGCGCCGCCCAGGGCCACGCCTCCGCCATGGCCGCCGCGGGCCGGCTCGGCGTGGAGGGCCGGGACGGCGTCTCCGTCCACCAGCGCGTGACCGCCGCCGGGTACGCGTACATCACCATCGGCGAGCACCTGGTCTCCGGGCCGCGCACGCCCGCCGAGTTCATCGACTACTGCCTGCGCACGGACGGCAGGGGCCGCACCGTGCTCGACCCCGCCTTCACCCACGCCGGACTCGCCCACGCGGGCGGCGGACGCTCCGGCCAGACGTACTGGACCGCACTGTGGGCCAGACCGCTCACCCCGGCCGAACTGACCCGCACCGCAGCCGACGTCATCGAGCTCACCAACCACGAACGCACCCGCGCCGGTCTGCCGCCCCTGGCCTCCGACGCAGCGCTGACCAGGGCCGCGCAGGCGCACAGCGACGACATGGTGGCCCGCGACTTCTACTCGCACACCGCGCCGGGCGGCAGCCGGCCCTGGGACCGGGCCGCCGCCGCGGGCTCCACCCACCACTCGATCGGCGAGAACATCGCCTGCGGCCAGCGCTCCCCGGCCGAGGTCGTCACCGGCTGGATGAACAGCCCCGGCCATCGCGCCAACATCCTCAAGCCCGGCTTCACACGCATCGGCATCGGCTTCACCGGCGGCGGCCGGGCGGGAACGTACTGGACGCAGCTGTTCGGCGGCGGATGAGCGGCGCCGAAGCGGCCCGCGGCCCGCAGTTCGGCAGGCGATGTTGGCAGAACGGCATACACCGGACAGGATGCCCGCATGAAGGGTGACCTCTTTTCCAGCGAGCACATGGTCCAGCCCGCGCAGGCGCCGGGCATGACCGTCGAGAACGCCAAGTGCATCAGGTACGCGGTCAACGGCGAGATGCTGGCCCGGCAGGGCGCGATGATCGCCTACCGCGGCAACCTCGCGTTCGAGCGCAAGGGCCAGGGCGTGGGCGGGATGCTCAAGCGCGCGGTGACCGGCGAGGGGCTGCCCCTCATGACGGTGCGCGGCCAGGGCGAGGCCTGGTTCGCGCACGAGGCGCAGAACTGCTTCGTCGTCGACGTCGAGGCGGGCGACGAGTTCACCGTCAACGGCCGCAACGTCCTGTGTTTCGACGCCTCGTTGTCGTACCGCATCGCCACGGTGAAGGGCGCGGGCATCACCGGCGGCGGACTGTTCAACAGCGTCTTCAGCGGCCAGGGCAGGCTCGGCCTGGTCTGCGAAGGCAACCCGCTGGTGATCCCGGTGTCGCCGCAGTACCCGGTGTACGTCGACACGGACGCGGTGGTCGGCTGGACCGCCGCGCTGCAGACGTCGCTGCACCGCTCGCAGTCCATCGGCTCGATGCTGCGCGGCGGTTCGGGCGAGGCCGTGCAACTCGTGCTGCAGGGCCAGGGGTACGTCGTCGTGCGGCCGAGCGAGGCGACGCCGCACAAGGCCCAGCAGCACTGAGCACGCCGTCGCTCCGAGCACGCCGTACGTGATCCGCGCGGCGCGCCGCACTGACGGAACGTCAAAACTGCGGATTCCGTGTGAATGTGCGCGCCCTCGTTGAACACACTCCGTGGCGCTCCGCGTACCTCTGGGAAAGGTGAGAGCCAGGCGTTCAGCGAGGGATGACCATGAGCAAGACGCACGTCTCCGCACACGGGTGGGTCGCCGGCCGGTACCGGCTCCTCCAGCCCCTCCACCACGAGACGAACCGCGTCTGCTGGTACGGGGAGGACGTCGAGTCCGGGCGCCCTTGTCTGCTGACCCGGGTCGGGCTGCCGGGCGAGCCGGACGGGGACGCCGCACGCCGGACGGTCGGCCGCGTCGTGCGCACGTCGGAGACCATGGCTCGGCTGCGCCCCGGCAGGGTCGCGATCGTCGTCGACGCGATCGCGGAGGAGGGCGGGCTGTGGACGGTCACCGAGTGGATCGGCGGCACGCCGCTCGGGGAAGTCCTTGCCGAGCACGGCTCGTTCAACTACGTGCGGACGGCCCGCATCGGGCTGGAGCTGCTCGACGTGCTCGACGCCGCGCACGGCGAGGGCATCACGCACGGCGAGCTGAGCCCCGGCCAGGTCTTCGTCCGTGAGGAGGGTCCCGCCGTGGTGGCGGGCTTCGGTCTGGCGGGCGCGACCCTGGCCCCCCGGCTCACGGCCCTGTCGTTCGCCTCGCCCGAGCAGGCCCGGGACGAGCGCATCGGTCCCGCCGCCGATCTGTGGGCGCTGGGCGCGATCCTCTACACCCTGGTCGAGGGGCGTCCGCCGTTCCGCGACCGGGACCGGCCCGAGACGACCCTGAAGGGCGTGGACCGGCTTCCGCTGCGCACCCCGGTGCGGGCCGGGCCGCTCACCCAGGTCGTCCAGGGCCTGTTGCGCAAGGACTGCCGGGAGCGGCTGACCCGGCCCGTGGTGCGCGAGGCGCTCACCCGGATGGTCGGCGAGGACCCCGGAGCGGCGCCGCCTGCGGCGCCGGCCCCCCGGCTGCGCCGTGCCTACGCCACCGCCCTGCACGCCACCGACCCGGGGTGGAGCAGACGAACCGTGATCGCGGGGACGTCGCTCGCGGTGGTCACCGTCGCGGTCGCGGTCCTCGCCGTGACCCGCGAGCTGCCCGGTACGAGCACGTCCGCGTCCGGCGCCGCTCCCCGCCCGTCGGCCTCCGCCGCCACGCCGGATCCGGACCGCCCGCCCACTGCGGCGCCCACTCCCCCACCACCGGCTCCGAGCAGCCCGGGCGGCCCGCCGGCCGGCGCGGCCCCGGCCACCCCGGCCGACCCGACGACCAGCGCCGCCCCGTCCCCGTCGGTCCCCGCCCTGCCGGAGAGCTTCCGCACCTTCCGCTCCGCCGAGGGTTTCTCCGTGGCCCTGCCCGCCGACTGGGAGCCCTTGAGCACCAGGCGGGCATCCGACCAGGCCTACCGCGTGGTGCTCGGGGCGCCCGGCGACCCGCGCACGCTGGCGGTGACGTACAGCGAGCGCGTCGGGTCCGATCCGGTCACCGTCTGGCGCGACACCGTGGAACCGGGGTTGAAGCAGGCCACTGACGGCTACCGGCGGCTCGGCGACATCCGCGCGACGACGTTCCGGGGCCGCGCCGCCGCCGACATGGAGTGGGTCGCCGACGTCGACGGCAGCCAGGTGCGCACGCTGGGCCGGGGCTTTCTCATCGGCGGTGGGCGCGGCTACTCACTGCGCTGGACCACCCCGGCCGCGGAATGGGACGTCCCGGCGAACCGCGAGGCCCTGGACGTCTTCCTGCGCACCTTCCGCCCGGCCGACAGCTGACGGCCGGGCGGCCGCCGATCCCCTCGTCCGCAGCCGTGCCGTTTCCGCTCGCCCCTCCCGGAAACTCGCCCCCTATGGTGCGAATCGGATACACGATGATGACCGAACAGGCCGGGCCCCGCGACCTGGTGGACCATGTGGTGCGGGCCGAGGAAGCGGGGTTCGACTTCTCCGTGACCTCGGACCACTACTCTCCGTGGCTGCGTTCGCAGGGTCACTCGCCGTACGCGTGGAGTGTGCTGGGGGCGGCGGCTCAGGCGACGGAGCGCATCCCGCTGATGACCTACGTGACCTGCCCGACCTTCCGCTACCACCCGGCGGTGGTGGCGCAGAAGGCGGCGACCATGCAACTGCTGTCCCAGGGCCGCTTCCGGCTGGGTCTGGGATCGGGCGAGAACCTCAACGAGCATGTCGTCGGCGGCGGCTGGCCGTCCGTCGACGTGCGGCACGAGATGCTGGAGGAAGCGGTCGAGATCATCCGGGCGCTGTTCGCGGGCGGTCATGTGAACCACCGAGGCACGCACTTCGACGTGGAGTCGGCCCGGCTGTGGGACCTGCCCGACGAGCCGCCGCAGATCGGCATCGCCGTCTCCGGCGAACGTTCCTGCGCGCTGGCCGGCCGGCTCGCCGACCTCGTCATCGCCACCGAACCGAAGCGGGGCCTGCTGGAAGCCTTCGACCAGCACGGCGGCGCGGGCAAGCCGCGCGTGGGCCAGTTGCCGGTCTGCCACGACACCGACCGCGACGCGGCGGTGAAGCGGGCGCACGCGCAGTTCCGCTGGTTCGGCAACGGCTGGAAGGTCAACTCCGAGCTGCCGCACCCGGATTCCTTCGAGTCGGCCACCCAGTTCGTCTCGCCGGACGACGTCGCCGAGTCGATCCCGTGCGGTGACGACCCGGACGACTTCGTCGCCGCGGTACGCCCGTACGCCGAGGCCGGGTTCACGGAGATCGCCCTGGTGCAGATCGGCGGCGACGCGCAGCCGGAGTACCTGGACTGGTCGGCGAAGACCCTGCTGCCGGCCCTGCGCGACGCCTTCGGCTGACGCGTCGAACAACAGGACCCGGCCGGGGCGCCGGAGAATCACCCCAAGGACTGAGCATCACCCGCACGACGGGGGTACTAGAGGTCTCTACGACCGTTCTCCTCGGAGGCCCTCTCGTGAACGCCAATGTGCACAAGACCTTGGTCATGCAGCTCCAGGCGGGCGCCACGGACCGCTTCCCCGTGCTCGCCCACCTCAGCTACGAGGCCGACGACCCGTTCGCCGTCACCGCGGTGTTCAGCCACGACGGCCATGTCCTGGCCCGGTGGCGGCTGGACCGCGAGATGATCCTCGACGGCCTGCGGCGCCCGGTGGGCACGGGTGACGTGCGGTTCTGCCCCGTGTCGACGGGCGTGTGGGACGAGCTGCGCATGGAGTTCTTCGGCGACGCCCGGTCCGACGGGGAGCGCCATCATGCGGTGGTGTACGCCTGGGCCCCGGCCGTCGAGTCGTTCCTGCGCCAGACGTACGACGTCGTGGCGCCGGGGCAGGAGCGGATCCAGGTGGACGACTTCCTCGCCGAGGTCATCTCCGACGCGGGCTGAGCCGGCGCCGCGCGCCACGCGGCCGTACGGATACCCGGTGCGCGTGGCGGGAGTTGAGTAGCCGTACTCATGTCCCGGTCGCGCGGCCGCCGCCACGATGGGGCTCCCACGAAGAGGAGTGCGCCCATGTCCGCTGTCGGCCCCGCCCCACGACCGGTCCCACCGTCCGTCGCCCGCTCCGGCCGGCTACTGCCCCTGCTGCTCGCCGGGCTGGTGGTCGCGGCGCTGGCGCTCTCCGCCTGGGAACCGCACGACCGGGCGACCTGGTTCCTGGAGACGGTCTGGGTGATCGTCGGACTGCCCCTGCTGTTCCTGACCTGGCGGCGGTTCCCGATGACCGGCCTGCTGTGCTGCCTGCTGGCCGCGCACGCGCTGGTCCTGGTGGTGGGCGGTCACTACACGTACGCGCAGGTCCCCCTGGGCGACTGGGTGCGCGACACCTTCGCTCTGGACCGCAATCCCTACGACCGCTTCGGTCACCTCGTGCAGGGCTTCGTCCCCGCCGTCCTCGTGCGGGAGTTGCTCGTGCGCACCTCACCGCTGCGCGGCAGCCGCTGGCTGGCGCCGCTGACCGTGTGCGCGTGCCTGGCCTTCAGTGCGGTCTTCGAGATGCTGGAGTGGGCGGCGGCAGTGATCGGAGGCGAGGCGGCGGACGATTTCCTGGCCACGCAGGGCGACGTGTGGGACACGCAGTGGGACATGTTCTGCGCCCTGATCGGCGCCACCGCCTCGCTGCTCCTGCTCAGCCGGTTCCACGACCGGCAGCTGGACGCTCCGGCCCGCTACTGACTCGTATAGCGACGCCGGGTCCATATCGGCAGCACGAACCAGCACAGTACGTACCAGATGACGACCCCCGCCACGATGTACGGCACGTAGGGGTCGTGGGTCGCCACGCGCAGGATCAGCAGCAGCGCGCAGATCATGGTGGCGAGCAGCAGGAGCAGGCCCACCAGGGTGAGCCGGGAGGCCCAGGTCACCGCCTGCGGCTTCACGCGGCGGCCGGACACCAGGCGGTGCAGCGACACCGGCCCTATCAGCGCGCCGGTGGCCGCGGCGCCGATGACCACGGTCACGATGTACAGCCGCCGGTCCATGTCCGACAGGTCCGAGAAGGTGGGGGTGAAGACGACGGTCAGCAGGAAACCGAACAGGATCTGGACGCCCATCTGCGCGACACGGACCTCCTGGATGAGCTCGCCCCACATGCGGTCGGCCCGCTCCTCCTCGGTCTCGTTGCGCCCTCTGGGCCTTTGCACACTGCTTGCCGCGGTCGACACGGTTCCTCCCGGTTGAGAAGGGCCAAAACGTTCTTCCCAACCGGGTTCCCCGCGAGCAGCGCTGTTACCAGCGCGTCTCCACCTGGTCCTTGATCCGCGTGGTGTACAGGTCCTGGATCGCGGCGAGCGTGGCGCCGGGCAGGGCGGGCAGGGCGGCGGCGGCCGCGTTGGCGCGGGCCTGCTCCGCGTTGCGGGCGCCGGGGATCACGGTGGTGACGCCGGACTGCTGGATGATCCAGCGCAGGGCGAGCTGAGCCGGGGTGTACTCCTCGGGAGCGAGCGCGGAGAACTCGGCGGCGGCCTCGACGCCGGTGGCGTAGTCGACCCCGGAGAAGGTCTCGCCCTGGTCGAACGCCTCGCCGTGCCGGTTGTAGGTGCGGTGGTCGTTCTGAGGGAAGACGGTGTCCTTGGTGTACTTGCCGGACAGCAGGCCCGAGGCCAGCGGTACCCGGGCGATGATGCCGACGCCGGCCTCACGGGCGGCGGGCAGCACCTCGCGCAGCGGCTTCATCCGGAACGGGTTGAGGATGATCTGCACGCTCGCCACGTTGGGCCGGGCGATCGCGGTCAGCGCCTCCGCGCAGGTCTCCACGCTGACGCCGTACGCGGCAATGCGCTCCTCCTCGACGAGGGTGTCGAGGGCGTCGAAGACCTCGTCGGAGGAGTACACGGGCGTCGGCGGGCAGTGCAGCTGCACCAGGTCGATGCGGTCCACGCCGAGGTTGCGCCGGGACCGGTCGTTCCAGGCGCGGAAGTTGTCCAGGACGTAGTTCGCGGGGATCTGCTCCACCCGGCGGCCCATCTTGGTGGCGACCAGCACATGCAGGTCCGGCCGGCTGCTCAGGAACGTCGCGATGGTCTGCTCGCTGCGCCCGTCGCCGTAGACGTCGGCGGTGTCGAAGAAGGTCACCCCCGACTCGGCCGCCGCCTCCAGTACCGCGAGGGCTTCCTTGTCGTCCACGTCTCCCCAGTCGGCGCCCAGTTGCCAGGTGCCGAGACCGACGACCGACGCATGCTGACCCGACCTGCCGAATTCACGCTCTTCCATGGACGTCAGTCTGTCATCCGTCACCGGCGTGCGCCGCAGCGGCCGCCACGGACCGGACCCTGGGCATCCATCACTCACACGAGTGAGCGACCGCGGCAGGCGGACGGAATCCGGGCGAGCCGCCCCTGACGTGAGCGCGTGACCGACGCGATGACCGACGAGCCCGGCGCCCCTGGACCGGCCGCGGCTCGACGAGGACGTCTTCGCCACGGCGGTGCCCGCCTCGTTCGGGGACGGCGTGTGGAGGCGGGCGGCCGGCGCTCCGGACCGGCTCGACCCGCACCACGTGTTCAGCACCGCCTTCGTGCGCGGGCTGCTGGGCGGCTGAGCGCGGCTACTTCAGTGTCCGGGACTGTGCCGTGCGAGCGAGCCTCGGGCCCAGCCAGCGCTTCAATCTGCGCAGCGCCTGGACCTGTCCGGCCGCGCGGTCCAGCCGGTAGTACAGCTGCGGCGGTACGTACGGCAGCAGGGGCGAGTGCCGCTGGCCCAGCAGGGCGAACATGCGCTCGGGCGGCAGGTGGATGTAGCGCGGCAGGTTCTCGTACCACTGGGCGCTGTGGCGGGCGGCGCTCTGCGCGGGCAGCAGGGCGGAGCTGCGTTCCCGCTCGTAGTGGGCGAGGGCCTGCGGGAGGGTGGGCTGCTCGCGCAGGGCGGCCGCCAGCGCGATGGCGTCCTGCAGGGCGAGCGTGGTGCCGGCGCCGATGGAGTAGTGCGTGGTGTGGGCGGCGTCGCCGACGAGGACGAGGTTGTCGCGGTACCAGGTGCGGTTGGTGACGGTGCGGAAGTTGAGCCAGGAGGCGCCGGCCCGGGCCGACGAGCGGCCGATGAGCCGGTGGCCGTCCAGGGCGACGGCGAAGAGCCGCTCCAGCAGGGTCAGCCCGTCGGCCTCCCCCGCGCGGTCCAGGCCGAGGCCGGTCCAGGTCTCGGGGGCGCACTCGACGACACAGGTGCTGCGTTCGCCGTCGAAGGGATAGCCGTAGCACCAGATCCAGCCGTGCTCGGTCTCGACGAAGGCGAAGGTGAAGGAGTCGAAGACCTTGGTGGTGCCGAGCCAGACGTAGAAGTTGCGGCCTGCTGCGACCTCCGTGCCGAAGTGGTCGGCGTACCGGGTGCGCAGGGCGCTGCGGACGCCGTCGGCGGCCACCACCAGGTCGGCGTCGGGCAGCCGGTCGGGGCCGACCTCGTGCTCGTACTCCACGCGGACACCGAGGGCGAGGGCCCGGTCGGCGAGGATCTCCAGGAGCCGGTGGCGGCCGATGCCGAAGCCCGGGTCGCCGCGGTGGCGGGTGGTCAGGTCGCGGACGTGGGCGACACCCTCGTCCCAGCGGACGGAGTGCGCGTCGAGGGCGCGGGCCGACTCGGGGTCGTGCGCGTGCAGCTCGTCGAGCAGTCCGCGCCAGTAGGTGACGCCCCAGCCGTAGGTCGAGCCCCGCGGGTTGCGTTCGTGGACGGTGATGTCATGGGCCGGGTCCTGCCGCTTGAGCAGGATCGAGAGGTACAGGCCGGCGGGCCCGCCACCGACGCAGACGACCTTCACGCACCCTCCTGGTGATCACTCATGGCGCTGGTTCGGCTACGCACAGTAGCAGGCCGGGGCCGCCGTGATCAGGTTGTCGGATCGCGTCAGTTTCCCGGAGTGAGCCAGGCCACGGCAGGCACGGGGGCCGGCGAAGGATCGACGGGAAGGCCGCTCCCGGGGGAAGGAATTCCCCCTTCCGGGGTGCGCCGGTCAGTCGCGTCGGCAAGATCGTCCTGGTTCAACCTTGCATCGGATGTGGGCACTTGTCCGGATCGGAGCCAACCCGTCGCGGGCGATTTCTCCCACTCTTCGCCGCACCGATAGGCATGCGGGGCCGTCAATCGAACGGCCTGCCGAAAGCAGCGTCCACTGAACCCTGGAGGTCCGCATGCCGGAACTCAGCCGTCGCCGTGCGCTCACCGCCGCGGCCGCCCTCGCCGCGACCGCCGGCACCGCATCCGTCGTCGCGTCGGGAGCGGCGGCCGGCGCCGCCCCCGCCACCGCGCCGGAGGCGACCGGGCACGACCACGGCCACGCCTCCCCCGCGCCCTTCGACGAGGTCTACAAGGGCCGCCGGATACAGGGCCGGCCGCTCGCCGGGGGCGGCCACCGGCATCACGGCGGCGGATACGCCGTGTTCGTCGACGGCACGGAGCTGCACGTGATGCGGAACGCCGACGGCACCTGGATCAGCGTCGTCAGCCACTACGACCCGGTGCCCACCCCGCGTGCCGCCGCGCGCGCCGCGGTCGACGAGCTCCAGGGCGCCGACCTCGTCCCCTTCCCCGCCAACTGATCACCGCCGCACCGCACCTGGAGTCCCCGCACATGACCGTCCGCAAGAACCAGGCGAGCCTGATCACCGACGAGAGGCGGCGTTTCGTCGCCGCGCTCCTGGAGCTCAAGCGCAGCGGCCGTTACGACGAGTTCGTCACGACCCACAACGCCTTCGTCCTCGGTGACACCGACAACGGCGAACGCACCGGGCACCGTTCACCGTCCTTCCTGCCCTGGCACCGCAGATTCCTGCTGGACTTCGAGCTGGCGTTGCAGTCGGTGGACGCGTCGGTGGCGCTGCCCTACTGGGACTGGACCGCCGACCGTTCCGTGCGGTCCCCGCTGTGGGGACCGGACTTCCTCGGCGGCAGCGGGCGGGCCCGGGACGGGCGGGTGACGGACGGGCCGTTCTCCGGGGCGAGCGGCAACTGGCCGATCACCGTACGGGTCGACGGGCGAACGTTCCTGCGCCGGTCGCTGGGCACCGCCGTGCGCGAGCTGCCGACACGGGCCGAGGTGGACTCGGTCCTCTCCATGGCGACGTACGACATGGCGCCGTGGAACAGCGCCTCCGACGGGTTCCGCAATCACCTGGAGGGCTGGCGCGGCGTCAATCTGCACAACCGGGTGCACGTCTGGGTCGGCGGCCAGATGGCCACCGGGGTCTCCCCCAACGACCCGGTGTTCTGGCTGCACCACGCCTTCGTCGACAAGCTGTGGGCCGAGTGGCAGCGCCTGCATCCGGCCTCCGGCTACGTCCCGGCGGCGGGGACGCCGGACGTGGTCGACCTGAACGAGCCGATGAAGCCGTGGAACGACGTGACTCCGGCGGACCTGCTGGACCACACCGCCCACTACACGTTCGACACGGACGCCCGGCGCCCCGGTGATCGCGGAACGCCCGGGCGGCGCGGGTCACTTGCGCGGCCGTGACGGTGATCCCGCCGCGGTGTGGCCGTTCACCACGTCCACGTCACTCGCCTTGACGTACGCGATCCGGTGGCCGAACTGGATCTCGTAGTACTCCTCGTCGCCCCGCACCACCAGGAACTCGCCGTCGGAGTCCGCCTTGTCGACATGGGAGCCGGCGACGCGGTCCTGGGTCACATAGCGCTGGCCGGTGAGGAGGCTGTACGGGAGCGGCGACTCTTCCTTCACCGGCACGTCGTCCGGGTAGGCCTCCGACTCCGGCAGGGCCCGCCCGTACACGGGGATCTCGCTCAGCCCCTCCTTCGGCGTCACCATCCGCCCGGTCGCGGCGACGGCCGTCGGGCGCGTCCTGGGGTTCTTGAACCACGCCTTGCCGCCCTGGTACCAGATCGCCGTCCAGTCGCCGTTGCGTCCGGCGACCGCGAAGGTCTGGCCCGCGGAGACCCTCGACCCGAGGTCGTTGACGTCTTCCGTGGAGGGGTCGCCCTCCGGGCGGCGGCCCGGGTCCTGGATCAGCGGCGCGTCGTCGCGGGGCTCGGTGTGCAGGCGGACGGCGCTGGAGCCGTGCGGGGCGCACGGCACACCGCTGGTCTTGCACCCGGTGAACAGCGGCTTGTGGGTGGTGTA
Organism: Streptomyces chromofuscus; assembly: GCF_015160875.1. Taxonomy (NCBI): domain Bacteria; kingdom Bacillati; phylum Actinomycetota; class Actinomycetes; order Kitasatosporales; family Streptomycetaceae; genus Streptomyces; species Streptomyces chromofuscus. The sequence continues at coordinate 684,403 of NZ_CP063374.1, forward strand.
CTCCGGCAGCATCATCACCATGTCGCCGTCCCGGCCGGCCCTGCCGCGCAGGGGCGCCCCGAGCAGGTCGAAGTAGTGCTCCCAGTCCCAGAAGGGCCCCGGGTCGTCGTGCATGCTGGGGATGGTCACGCCCATCGGGGACGGCACGTTGTCGTGGCCGAAGATGTGCTGCCGGTCGAGCGGGACGTCGTACTTCTTGGCCAGGTAGCGCACCAGGCGGGCCGAGGCCTGGTACATCTGCTCGGTGTACCAGGTGTCGGGCTGGGCGAGGATGCCCTCGTGCTCGATGCCGATCGAGCGGGCGTTGATGTACTGGCTGCCGGAGTGCCGTGCCGCGTCCTTGGTCTTGACGTGCTGGATGACATGGCCGTCGCTGGAGCGGACCGAGTAGTGCCAGGACACCTCGTTGGGATCCTGGACCGTCTCGAGCATGGCCGGCAGCGGGCCCTCGGTGTCGTGGATGACGATGTACTCGACCTTCTGGTCGTTGGGCCGGTCCGCGGGGTCGTAGTTGCCGTAGTAGCCGTCACCGATGTCGACGTACGGAGCCTTGACCCAGGAGCAGGACAGCTCCGGCGGGCACTCGATGTCCTTGGGCCGCCGCGGGTCGTAAGGCTGGGCCCGCACGCCCGGGCTGGCGGGGAGGGTGATGCGCTGCCCCGCGTCATTGGTGCGCCGCGCGCCGCGCCGGATCACGCTGAAGACGTCGTGCGCGTACGTGTTCGCCGACACGGAGTCGCCCACGCCGGGGAAGCGCGCCACCGCCTCCCACCAGTCGGCCGGGTCGGCGCTGAGCGGCTTGCCGAGTTCGCGTTGCGTCGCCGCGAGGAGTGCCGCGCCGCCGCGCACGTTGGCGGCGGGGTCCGTGCGCAGCCGTTCAACCGGGACCCCGATGAGGCGGGCGGCGCGCTGCAGGTCGGCGGGCTGGGCGGCGCGGCTGTTGCGGGAGCCCGTCCAGCGCGGCGAGGTCTGCGTACCGGCGAGCGGCCGGGTGCCCGCCTTCGGCAGCGCGCCCTGCACGTGGGGCACGTCCACCAGGTGCATCGGCCCGTAGCCGCCGACGACGCTCGGCGCCCCCCGGTGGGAGTCCCACCGTGACTGCTGGTACGACACGCCCATGAGCACGCTGCGCGGCACACCGTACTCGTCCGCGGCGGCCGTGAAGACGTCCTGCAGACGCCGCTCGTCCGCCGCACCGCTCCCGACCGCCGCGCCGCTGCCGGCGGGTGGCACGCTCAGCAGCGTGACCAGCAGCGGGACCTGGAGTGCCATCGACGCGGTCACGCAGACGACCCGGCGGCGACGCCGGCGCGCGGCGTCCGGGACACGGGGGGCGGCGGGTTCTGTCATCGAAGGGCCTCCTGCGATGGACGACGCGACCAGGACGGCGGAGATGCTCTCCACGTCACCCCTCGTACGCTTCCGTGCCCGCAGCGCCACGTCGCGCCAACCGTCACCGGGCTGGACCAGCCGCCCGCCACAGGCCACCCGGTCAGCGGCAGTACGTCCGCCCGGGCGTGCACGACCCTGCGCCCCCTTACCGATCGGTACGGTCCGGCACCGTCGGCGCGCTGTTCAGTACTGGACCGGGTCCACCTCCCAGTCGGGACGGCCCGGCATCGGCGGGGTCCGCTCCCCGTACAGCCACGCGTTCAGGAACGGCGTCAGGTCCTCGCCGGCCACCTCGGACGCGAGCCTGACGAAGTCCCGGGTGCCGGCCACCCGGCCGCGGTACCTCTTCACCCACGACCGCTCGATCCGGTCGAACGTCTCTTCGCCGACCTTCTCCCTGAGGGCGTACAGCACGAGCGCCGAGCCGTCGTACCGCATCACCTTGAACAGGGTCGGCTCGGTGGGTTCCGCGGGTGCCCCGGCGTCATGGCGCCACTGGTCGTGCTGCTCGTACGCCGACCGCATCGCGTCCTCGATGTCCACGCCGCCGTGGGCGTCGGAGTAGAGCCGCTCGTAGAAGCGGGCGTGTCCCTCGCTCAGCCACAGGTCGGACCATCGGCGGATGGCGACGCTGTTGCCGGTCCACTGGTGCGCCAGCTCGTGCACGAGGTCGCGTTCGGCGTCGACCCGGTCGGACAGCAGGTCGCCCCGCGGCAGCACGGACAGCGCCTGCGTCTCCAGCGCCACCGGCAGGTCGGTGTCCCCGACCAGGACGCCGTAGCGGCGGAAGGGGTACGGGCCGAGCCTGCGTTCCAGCCAGGTCAGGTGCTCCGAGGTGAGGGAGCGGTGCGTCTCGGTGTCGGTGACCAGGCCCTGCGGGACCACGTCCCGCACGGGCAGACCGCGCGGGCCGGTGCGGTCGACGAAGGCGAACCTCCCGATCGCCAGCTGCATCAGCTGCGCCGCGACCGGATGCTCCGAGTCGTACGTCCACCGGACCCGTCCGTCCGGTCGCCGGGCCCGCTCGACGAGCCGCCCGTTGGCCACCGCGCTGAGGCCCGGCGGGGTGGTGATGCGGAAGGTGACCGGCGCCCGCAGGCTGGGGTGGTCGTTCACCGGGAAGATCATCTTGGCGCCGTTGGGCTGCGCGCACACCACGGTGCCGTCGGGCGTGGGCACCCAGCCGTAGGCCTGGATCGCGTCGCCGCGCTGCCGCTGCTGGGTCGGGTCGGCGGTGTAGGCGACCCGCACGGTGAAGGCCTTGCCCCGGGGGATCGGCCGCGCGGGGGTGACGACGAGTTCGTCGCCGTCGCGTACGGCGGTCGCCCGTGCGCCGCCGACCGTGACGGTGTGCAACGTGTTGCCCGCGAAGTCGAGGTTGAAGCGGGACAGCGCCTGGGTGGCGGTGGCACTGACGGTGGTGCGGGCGGCGAAGGGCTTGCGCGGGGCGCGCCAGTCGAAGTCGAGCGTGTAGCGGCGGACCGTGTAGCCCCCGTTGCCGTCGAGCGGCATCAGCGGGTCGCCGATGCCCGGCGCGCCGGGGGTCGGGGCCGGGCCGGAGGAGGGGCCGCCGGACGGACCGTGGACGGGGTCGCCGCGGTGTGCGGTGGTCCGGGGGTCGCCGAAGGGAAGCACGCCGACGAGGACGGCGACGCAGGTGATGCAGCCCGCGCCGGCCAGGGCGAGGGCGAGGGACGTGCGGCGGGGGCGCCGCTGCCCGTCCGGCCCTTCCTCCGGGGAGCTGGTCATCGGCCTGTTCACGGCAGCAACCGTCGGGGGTCGCGGCAGCCGACCGTCGTGATCGTCATGGGGCGCACTATGCCAGCAAGATGTCCGTAAATCGGTTCATATGCGCGCGCCTTCCATCCGTGCGGACTACACCCCCGCACGAAAAAGGTTGCAACCGCTCACAGTGACATCCCTCACGCGGCCTGTGCGCATCAACGTGGCTCGGTAGTACGACGGACCTGGGCGATATAGAGGGACTTGCCGCACTGAATCAGACAAACGGCGCGCCTGGCCCACCACGATGAGCCCGGCAGGGCCCCGTCACGCCACCCACCCGGCGCACGCCACGCCTTGACGGCACGTCAGGCGCCGCTCCGGTTCCGGCGAGCCGGGTGAGCACACCCACGCGCCCGGTTCAAGGGCGATCGGGGTCTACGACGCGGGGTAGTAGTGGGCCTCGTTGCCCCCTACTCACGCCCGTCTTAACAATGACGGCCCCAGAAGGCGTCACCGCAGGTCAGACGCGGCTTCAGGCCGCGCCGGGCCCGGAGGCGACCCGCGACGATGGAGCGAGGTCCCATGAAGCACCGCAGGAAGACGCGCCACCGGCACATAGCCGTCGCCGCCGTCGCCCTCACCGCCCTGGCGGTACCGTCCGCCGCCATGGCCTGTTGGGACGACGGCAGCGCGGAGGCCACCGAGTCCGCCAGGCCCTACGGCCAGTGGCGGAACTGGGTGAACGCGTCCGACTACCGGCAGACCACCGTGCCGCCGCGCACCAGCGTGCCGGACTCGACGGCCGGCGCCGGGAGCGGCGCGCCCACCACGGCGCCGAGCACCCCCAGCGCGCCGACCACGGCCCCGAGCACCCCCAGCGCGCCCGCCACGGCGTCCAGCGCCGCACAGCGCGTCGTCGAGCTGGTGAACAGTGAGCGCGCCAAGGCCGGTTGCTCCGCCGTGAAGGTGAACGCGAAGCTCACGCAGGCCGCCCAGGACCACAGCGCCGACATGGCGAGCCGCCGGACCATGTCGCACACGGGCTCCGACGGCTCGGACCCGGGCCGGCGGATCACGGCCGCCGGGTACACCTGGCAGACGTACGGCGAGAACGTCGCATATGGATACAGCACCCCGGAGCAGGTCATGGCGGGCTGGATGTCCAGCCCCGGCCACAAGCGGAACATCCTGAACTGCACGTTCAAGGAGATAGGCGTCGGCCTCGCACAGCCCGGCAACTACTGGACACAGGACTTCGGCACCGCCCGCTGAAGCAATCGACCTGCTGCCGCCCCGGGACTGGTTCCCGGGGCGGCAGCGGCATGAGCAGCCGCCTTTTGTGCAGCTTCACACACATGGATCGCATGCAGCCCGATACGGCCATCTGCACGTCTATTCAACCAATTTTCACGAATTCCAGAATTCGCCTGTTTCAAGATGCCGCGCACGGCGTGCGGGGCTAACGTCAAGGGTGAGAGCCGCAAACGGGGGCTCGCCCCCGGCCGGCAAGGTTCCTGCACAGCGAGGACCGCGACCGTAGCGCCGCACGCGTGACACGGCGCGGAAACCATAGGCGGCGTCGGCGGCCGAGAGGTTGCTTCTCACATTTTGCGGCGACGCCCATGACCGCGCCGCTCGCCACATCAGCTATGGCCGCGGCCGTTCCTCTCGTGCGTGGGAGCAGCGCGAGACGATGGAAGGAAAGGTAAAACCATGCGATCACATCGCGCGAGGCGTCTCATCGCGGCGTCTGCCACCACCGTCCTGATGGCCGGCGGCGCAGCGATCGGCACAGCGGGCACGGCCTCGGCCGGTGTCGAGACCGGCCACGACTACAACTACTCGTCGTACGACGACGACCATGGCTCATGGGACGACGACGACGACGATTACGACGGCTGGGACCGTGACTACGACGACGATGACGATTGGGACGACAACGGTCACGACGGTCGTGGCGACAACGGTCGCGACGGTCGTGGCGACAACGGTCACGACGGTCGTGGCGACAACGGTCGTGGCGGCAACGGCGGCCACGACGGCGGCGGTGGCAATGGCCACGGCGACGGCGGCGGCGGCGGTGGCAATGGCCACGGCGGCGGCGGTGGCGGCGGCGGCGGTCGCTGACAGCTGTCCCAGCGGTACCAAGGCGATGCGCGACTCCCTTGCGGGGGCCGCGCATTGCGGGTTTCAGCGTCGGTCGACCCGTCCCTGCCGCGGCGGGCCGAGGCGGTCAGTGCGTGTTCCCGGATCCGGTCACTGACCGTCGGCCGTACGGCACTCCGGGTGGCCCCAGCCCTGGGCGTTCTTGGCGATCTGCTCGCCGGCCGCGTAGGCGCGCCCGCACACGCACCGGCCGGGGAACTTGGCCTTGAGGGTGCGGGCGGAACCGCCGCCCTTGCGGGTCGTCCTGGCCGTGGGTGACCTGCGCCGCGGGGCGGTCGGCGGGACGTCCGGGGCGGACGGCGGCTCCGGTGAGCCCAGGCCGCTGCCCGCGGGCTGCTGCGCGGAGGCGGCCTGGCTGGCCGCACGGTCGGCGAAGTCGTTCAGCGGATCGCCGTCGACCTGGTGGGCGGGGACGTAGCGGAACTCCACCGCGCGGCCGTCGAGCAGCTCGTCGATGCGGACGACCAGGTCCTGGTTGGCGACCGGCTTGCCGGCGGAGGTCTTCCAGCCGTTGCGCTTCCAGCCGGGCAGCCAGGAGGTGACGGCCTTCATCGCGTACTGGGAGTCCATCCGGATCTCCAGCGGGACGTCCGGGTCCGTCGCCGTCAGCAACCGCTCCAGCGCGGTCAGTTCGGCGACGTTGTTCGTGGCCCGGCCCAGCGGACCGGCTTCCCACCGGGTGGGGGTCTCGCCCTCGTCCGCGACGACCCAGGCCCAGCCGGCCGGTCCGGGGTTTCCCTTCGAAGCCCCGTCGCACGCGGCCACCACTCGTTCACGCATGCGTCCGATCATGCCATGAACGGGCCAGGCCCCTGATCGGAGCGGGGGCCGGGCCGGTCAGGAGGCGTCGCTCAGGTCCGGCATCTCCCCGACGGTGGTCGTGGTGTCGATCACCGAGAAGTTGGCGCCCTGCGGGTCGCTGATCGCGGCGAACCGCCCGAACGGGCTGTCCATCGGCCCGAACCGCAGCACGCCGCCCAGCTCCGTCGCCCGCGCCACGGCGTCGTCGCAGTCGGTGACGGTGAAGTAGACGTTGATGTAGTGCGGTGCCTCGGGCGGGAACTCGTCGGTCATCTTCATCCGGCCCAGGACGGGATTGCCCCCCAGGTTGAAGATCCGGAAGTCGACGCCGTCGTCCTCCATCTGCTGCGCCGTGTACGGGAAGACCGCGCAGAAGAAGGTGTCGGACTTCTCGGGTTCACGGGTGAAGACCTCCGCCCAGCAGTAGGCGCCCGGCTGCTCCATGGGCGCCTCGAACCCCTTGTGGGTGCCCGGTTGCCACACGCCGAAGACGACACCGGTCGGGTCACCGGCCAGGCACATGCTGCCGGCGTCCCCCACCCGCACGGGTTCCATCAGCACCTGGCCGCCCCTGTCACGGATTCGGCCGGCCGTGGCGACGACGTCCCGTGACGCGAAGTACAGACACCACTGCGCCTGGCTCTCCTGGCCGGGCATGGGCGGTACCACGGCGGCGACCGCCTTGCCGTTGGCGTAGGCCTGGCTGTAGGTGCCGAGGTCCGTCTCCACCTCGCCGAAGGTCCAGCCGAGGACGTCGCCGTAGAAGGCCTTGGCTCCCTCGACGTCGCTGTGCATCGCGTCGGCCCACATGGGAGTTCCCTCTGGTTGCACCGCCATGGCCGTGGCCCTTCCGGATGGGTGGGGTGGTCCGATTCCTCACGCTAGCCACCGGCCGGGGGACCCGCGCGCCGAACGCGCCCTTCAGCCCCAGACTGGGAAGGGATCCGGTCGAAGGGGGCCGGACACCGCGGGCAGGGGGGTTCTTCCGGAAAGCGGGGCGCGCGATGACGGTGCCGGTCGGAGCGACGATGCGGGCGTGGTCGGTCGTGGTGCCGGGACCGGTGGAGGCGGGCGGCCTGCGGCCCGTCGTCAAGCCCGTGCCGGTGCCCGGAGAGGACGAGTTGTTGGTGCGGGTACGGGCGTGCGGAGTGTGCCGTACCGATCTGCATGTCACCGAGGGCGACCTGCCCGTGCGCCGACCGGGGGTCACGCCGGGGCACGAGGTGGTGGGTGTGGTGGCCGGCTCCGGTGCGGCTGTGCGCGGTTTCGTCACCGGGGAGCGGGTGGGGGTGGCGTGGCTGCGCCGCACGGACGGCAGCTGCGCCCACTGTGCGCGCGGCGCCGAGAACCTCTGCCCGGCCTCCCGGTACACGGGCTGGGACGCCGACGGCGGATACGCCGAGTACACGACCGTGCCGGCGGCGTTCGCGCACCGGCTGCCGGCCGGTCTCGACGACGTGGCGGCGGCGCCGCTGCTGTGTGCCGGCATCATCGGGTACCGGGCCCTCAGGCGCGCCTCACTGCCGCCGGGCGGACGGCTCGGTCTGTACGGCTTCGGGGGCAGCGCGCATCTGTGCGCGCAGGTGGCGCTCTCGGAAGGCGCCAGGGTGCACGTCCTGACCCGCGGCGCGGCGGCGCGGCGGCTGGCGCTCGAGCTGGGGGCGGCCTCGGTGGGCGACGCCCACGATGTGCCGCCGGAGCCGCTGGACAGCGCGATCCTGTTCGCCCCGGCCGGCGAGCTGGTCCCGGTGGCGCTGCGGGCGCTGGACCGGGGCGGGGTTCTGTCCATCGCCGGCATCCACCTCAGCGACATCCCGCCGCTGCGCTACGAGAGCGAGCTGTTCTACGAGAAGGAGGTGCGCAGCGTCACCTCCAACACGCGCCAGGACGCCCGCGAGTTCCTGGCGCTGGCGGCGCGGCACGACGTGCGGGCGACGACGCACGTCTATCCGATGGCCCGGGCGGCACAGGCGCTGGCGGACCTGAAGGCGGGGCGGTTCGACGGGGCGGCGGTACTGGTGAACGACTGAGGACCGGCCGCACGGGGCAGCCGGTCCGAATCAGGCGTACCTCACCGGAAGGCGCGCCGGTCGGCGTGCAGGCGGTCCGTCAGCCGGATGGTGATGAACTCGTTGTTGTCGGCCTTGCCCGGCGTACGGCCGGACGAGAACGGGAAGTTGTTGTCGTTCAGCACGGCCAGCGTCCGGTCGTCGAGCAGGACGACGTCCTCGATCGTGGTGAACGGGAAGCGGAACGTCTCGCCGAAGCCGCCGAGTCCCTCGGGGTTGGCGATGTCCAGCAGGTCGGCGACCAGCGTCTTGTCCATCACGCCGTCGCCGTCGCGGTCGCGGGTGTCGGCGAGGTAGATGCGCTTGAACCGGGCCGCGTCGCCCTGGCCGCCGTCGCGCTCGATGACCAGGAAGCGGTGCCGGTCGACGGCGACGGCGTCACCGATGGCGTGCGCGGCCGACTCCAGCCGGTAGACGAACCGCTTGCCGGTGTAGGCACGCGTGCGCAGGTCGAACTCGTTGAATCGCAGGTCGCCGGGCGTGTCGCCGGTGACGGTGCCTTCCAGCAGCGGGTAAAGCCGGCGGCCGTCGACGGAGCGGACCAGACCCTCGAAGCCCTTGCTGCTGCCGATGGTCGGCTGGGCCCCGCCCAGGTAGGGGTTCTCGGGAGCCTTGACGCCCTCCAGCGCGACGGGCGCGTCGAGCAGCCGCCCCTTGGCGTCGAAGTGCAGCAGGAACGGGCCGAACTCGTCACCCGTCCAGTACGTGCCGTCGGCGACCCGTACGAGCGACTCGACGTCGAAGTCGGCGCCGGTCAGCACGCGGTCGGCGCGGGTGAGCGCGAACGGCACCTTGCGGTACGGGTCGCTCAGGTTGAACCCGCCCAGCACCCGGACCGTGCCCGTCTTCACGTCCGGCTCGATGCGGTGGACGCGCAGCAGGTAGTCGGCGCTGTTGGCCTTGTTGCCGTAACCGTTGTCGGACAGCACGTCGAAGGTGCCGTCGTGCCGGTCGACGATGCCGCTGAAACCCTGGACGGGCTGGTCGGCGAAGGGTGCCGCGATGCCGTTGAAGGGGCCGGTGCCGATGAGCGCGCCGGACGGCTCGCTGTCCGGAACGAACGTCTCGGCCGGCAGCGAGGCGAACCCGGTGAGCGTGGCACGCCCGAAGTCGCCGTTCGCGGAGTCGTTTCCGGCCACCGCGGGAGAGGCCAGCGCCACGGTCAGAACGGCGGCGCTGAGCAAGATCGAAGGTCTTCTCATGGCGGGCACCGTAGAGACACCGTATGACCAGTGCGCCAACGCGGGAAGACGAAACCGGACACGCGTGCGGTCGGGGTCGGCCGCGGCGTGTCCGACGCATGCCTTCCCGCGCCCGGCGGGCTGTGCTTGCCTGGGGTGCCTTGTCGGTGGCGGGGCGGGAGTTGCCGTCTCCTGGCCGGTGCCGTGTTGCTCGGCGCTTGCGGGGATCCGGCGTCCCGGCCGGAGGCCGCGCCGCCCGCGCCCGCCGCGCCCTTTGAGCGCGAGGCGTCCGGGGCGCCGGCCACCACCCGGCAGCGCGCCCCCCGCCCGCCCGCCGAGGCGCCCGGGGTGCTGTATCTCGGCGACTCGCTGGCCATGGAGAACCAGGAGGTCCTCGGCCGGGAACTCCGCCGGGACCTGCAGGCCACGTACACGAGCGCGCCCTACTCCGGGACCACCCCGTGCGACTACCTGGAGGGCACCGGCGAGCGCTCCCTCGTTCCGGACGCCGACAAGGCGGCGGCGCTGGTGCGCTCGCTGCGCCCGGACTTCGTGGTGCTCCAGTTCTGGGGCAACGCCTGGGGTTACACGCCCTGCATGGACGGCATCACCTACGACGCGGCACGCGGGCGCTACCTGGAGCGGTACGCCGCCGACGTGCGGCGGCTCGCCGAGCAGATCGACGCGGCGGCCCGCGACCGGCCGACGCGGATCGTCTGGGTGCTGCAGGGACCGGACCCGATCACGCCCGACCGGGTGCGGCGCGTGAACGCCGTGTACGAGGAGCGGTCCGCGGCCGCCGGCGACCTGGTCGCCGACGCGGGCCGGGCGGTGAGTGCGGCCGGGTCCCGTTACACGTGGACGCAGTACCTGCCCTGCACCGCGTACGAGCGGGCCCACCCCGGCTACTGCACCCGGCCGGGCAGCGACCGTACCGCGCTGCACCGGGACGACGACTACCTGCACTTCTGTCTGGCGCCCACGACGTCCACCCCGAAGCCGTGCCCGGTGCGCTCGCCGGGGATCCTGCGCATCGCGCGGGAGATCACGCGGGTGGTCGGCGAAGCGGCCGGCGCCGGATGACGCACGACACCCGTCCGCCGCTCGCCGAGAACTCACGGCACGTGATCAGTCAGGTACTGGCCGAGCGCGGGTGAAGGGACCTCCCCGCGGGACGGGGCCCGGCCCACCGCTGCGGACGGAGACGACCCCGGCTCCCGGCGGCGTGCCGGGAGCGGGCCGCGTCCGTGCGACGGCGTGGCGACGGGCCCCTCCCCCGCCTCGTGGTCACCCGCCCGCGTGGGCCGTGCGCACGGCGGCGATGTCGAGCTTGCCCATCGACATCATCGCCTGCGTGGCGCGCTGCGCCTTCTCCGGGTCCGGGTCGGTGACCAGCTCGATCAACCCGTCGGGGATGACCTGCCAGGACACGCCGTACTTGTCCTTCAGCCAGCCGCAGGGGCCGGGCTCGCCGCCGCCCTCGGTGAGCCTGGTCCAGTAGTAGTCGACCTCCTCCTGGTCGTCGCAGAAGATCTGGAAGGAGATCGCCTCGCTGAACGTGAACTGCGGTCCGCCGTTGAGCGCGACGAAGTTCTGGCCGTTGACCGTGAACTCCACCGTCATCACCGAACCGGCGGGCTGGAACGCGCCCTCGCCGTAGCGTGCGACGCGGCCGATGCTGGAGTTCTTGAAGATCGAGACGTAGTGGTGTGCGGCTTCCTCGGCCTTGCCGTCGAACCAGAGACACGTGGTGAGACCGTCGGTGGCCATGGGCACCTCCTGTGCGGGGAGTGTTGTCATCCATATCGACCGGTGAAAGGCCACGAAACTCATCGGCCGCGTCCGCGAGACGTCCGGCGGCCCCGGCGGCCCGCCGAACTAGCATCGCGACCATGACGACGTCCTCGCCGCCCGACGGCATCCGGCCCTTCCGTCTCGACATCCCGCAGCGCGACCTCGACGACCTGTACGAGCGCCTCGACCGCACCCGTTGGCCGGACGAGCTGCCCGGTGCCGGCTGGGCGTACGGCGTGCCCGGCGGCTATCTGCGCGAGCTCGTCCGGTACTGGCGGCACACGTACGACTGGCGTGCGGCCGAGGCGCGGCTCAACGAGTGGCCGCAGTTCACCACCACGATCGACGGGGCGAACGTCCACTTCGCGCACGTCCGCTCCCCCGAGCCGGACGCCACCCCGCTGATCGTCACGCACGGCTGGCCGGGCTCGATCGTGGAGTTCCTGGACGTGGTGGGCCCGTTGACCGACCCGGCCGCGCACGGCGGCGATCCGGCCGACGCGTTCCACGTCGTCCTGCCGAGCATCCCCGGCTTCGGGCTGTCCGGGCCGACCCGGGACTCCGGCTGGGAGGCGGGCCGGGTCGCCGACGCGTGGGCCGAGCTGATGGGCCGGCTCGGCTACGAGCGGTTCGGGGCGCAGGGCGGTGACTGGGGCGCGGCGATCTCCCGTGAGCTGGGCCGCGCCCACCCCGGCCGGGTGATCGGCGTCCATCTGAACCTGCTGCCGGGAGCGCAGGCGGTCACCGAGCCGACCGGTGACGAACTGGCGGGACTCGGGACCGAGGACCGGGAACGGACGCTGGCCTCGTGGCGCCGGTGGAGCGCGTGGTCGCGGGAGGGCACGGGGTACGCCGTGCTGCAGTCCACCCGGCCGCACACGCTGGCGTACGCGCTGACCGACTCGCCCGTCGGTCAGCTCGCCTGGATCGTCGAGAAGTTCAGGGAGTGGACGGACTCCGAGGAACTGCCCGAGGAGGCCGTCGACCGGGACCGGCTGCTCACCAACGTGATGCTGTACTGGCTGACCGGGACGGCCGGTTCGTCCGCGCGGATCTACTACGAGCGGGCGCACACGCACGAGGGCCGCAGGGCCGAGCCGCAGGAGCCGTCGACCGCGCCGACCGCCCTCGCGCTGTTCCCGGCCGAACTGCAGGTCCCCCTGCGGCACAAGGCGGACCGCACGGAGAACATCGTGCGCTGGACGGAGTTCGACCGGGGCGGGCACTTCGCGGCGATGGAGGAGCCGGACCTGCTGGTGGGGGACGTGCGGGCGTTCTTCCGGCAGCTGCGCGAGAAGCAGGGCGGATGAGCGCTCTGCCCGTGGCGAATCTGCCGCGGGCAGAGAAAGCAGCCACGGGCGGGGTCCCGGGCCGACAGTGGGCATCGCACCACACGCTCGAACGCCCACGACCCGAGGAGCGCCCATGTCTCCACGTACTGTCCTGTCGCCGCCCCGTGCCGAGGAGGGCGACACACCGCCCACCCGGTTCGACGACCACCTGGCCGCCCAGCTGCTCGGGCAGCGCATCGTCCTGCTGGGCACCCAGGTGGACGAGGTCTCCGCCAACCGGGTCTGCGCCCAGCTGCTGCTGCTGTCGGCGGAGGACCCGCGCACCGACATCGGCCTGTTCATCAACAGCCCGGGCGGCTCGGTGCACGCGGGGCTCGCCATCTACGACACCATGCGGCTGATCCCCAACGACGTCTCCACGCTCGCCATGGGGTTCGCCGCCAGCATGGGGCAGTTCCTGCTCAGCGTGGGCGCGCCCGGCAAGCGCTACGCGCTGCCCAACGCCCGCATCATGATGCACCAGCCGTCGGCCGGGATCGGCGGCACGACCGCCGACATCGAGATCCAGGCGGAGAACCTGGAGTTCACCAAGCGGACCATCGAGCGGATCACCGCGGAGCACACCGGGCAGAGCCCGGAGACCATCTCCCGGGACGGCGACCGCGACCGCTGGTTCACGGCCGAGCAGGCCAGGGAGTACGGCTTGGTCGACCGGGTCGTGGAGTCCTTTGCCGACGTCCGCCCGGCCGCCGCACGACGACGGACGGGGCTGTAGTCATGGGGACGTACACGATTCCGAACGTCGTCGAGCGCACCCCCCAGGGCGAGCGGTCGTACGACGTGTTCAGCCGGCTGCTGTCGGAGCGGATCGTCTTCCTCGGCACCGAGATCGACGACGGCGTGGCCAACGTCGTCATCGCGCAACTGCTGCACCTGGAGTCGGCGGCCCCGGAGAACGAGATCGCGATCTACATCAACTCCCCCGGCGGCTCGTACACCTCGCTGATGGCGATCTACGACACGATGACGTTCGTGCAGGCGCCCATCTCGACGTTCTGCGTCGGGCAGGCGGCTTCCACGGCGGCCGTGCTGCTGGCCGGCGGGGATCCGGGGCGGCGGTTCGTGCTGGAGCACGCGCGGGTGCTGCTCGGGCAGCCGGCCAGTGCCGGGCGGCAGGGCACGGTGTCCGATCTGGCGCTCCAGGCCCAGGAGATGGTGCGGATCCGCGCCCAGGTCGAGGAGGTGCTGGCCCGGCACACTCACCACGACATCGCGACCCTGCGCGCCGACATGGACCGCGACACGGTGTTCACCGCGCGGGAGGCGGTGGCGTACGGGCTGGCCGACGAGGTGCTGAGCCGGCGCCTCGTGCGGGTCTGAGCCGTGCGGGTCCGAGGCGTGCGGGTCCGAGGCGCCGGACAAGGCGGCGTCAGGCGGCCAGGCAGAGTGCGTTGCGGGGTGCGGTGGACGTGGCGCGGCCACGCGTCCGCGTGTGCCGGGTGAGTTCGCCGTGCGCCCGCGCCAGCAGATCGCCCAGGCCGAGCCCCAGGGCCTGGGCGGCAGCCGCGAGCACCTCCGAGGAGGCCTCCTTGCGGCCGCGCTCCACCTCCGACAGGTACGGCATCGAGATCCGCGCGGCGTCGGCGACGTCCTTCAACGTCCGCTCCTGGGCCAGCCGTTCCCGCCGCAGCACGTCACCGACGAGGTCGCGCCAGAGCGGCTCCCTGCCGGCGGTGCGGGCCGGTCCCCCGGCGGGCGGCGCGGGCGGCCCGGGCAGCGCACCATCGGTCCGGCCGGCCGGGCGGACGCCGCCGGGACGCTCCGGCTGCGGGCGCAACGGGATGACACGGGCCTCGTCGGAGGTCGTCCGGTGGTTCGGCGCTTGGTTGCTCACCTTCTCAGCCTAGGTTCGCCGAACCGTGGCGGAAGCCCTCGGCGTTCCGCCCTCGGTGGAATCGGATGAAACACCATCAACCGGTTTCTAGTTATACAGATCACCGGATTACGAAGGTCTGTTGCGACGGGTTCGGCCCGGCCCGGGAAATATTCGAGCCACCGCCACACATGGGCGGCATGCGCTCCGGAAGTCCGGGTACACGCACCGATACGCCGTCGGGTCCCGGTCGCTCACCGGGACGGGACGTCGGGCACAACCGAGCACAACCGAAGCCGAAGAGGCAGACGTCGCACCATGACTTTCGTGGGAGAGGTAATGGACACCGCCGTGACCCGGTCGGAGGCAGAGGCCGTCAAGGACAGCCCCGTGGCCAGGACGGGTGAGGGGCCAACGCCGGAAGTCGTGGACCCCCGGACCGTGGCTCCGCGCGACGCGCGTGAGCTGTCCCGCCAGTTCTTCGCGCGCCTGGCCGAACTCGAGGAAGGCACGCACGAGTACCAGTACGCGCGCAACACCCTCATCGAGATGAACATGTCGCTGGTGCGGTTCGCCGCCGGCCGGTTCCGCAACCGCGGTGACGACATGGAGGACATCGTCCAGACCGGCATGATCGGCCTCATCAAGGCCATCGACCGGTTCGAACTCTCGCGCGAGGTCGAGTTCACGTCGTTCGCGCTCCCCTACATCGTGGGTGAGATCAAGCGCTTCTTCCGCGACACCACGTGGGCCGTGCACGTCCCCCGCCGTCTTCAGGAACTGCGCGTCGAACTGGCCAAGGCCCGCGAGGAGCTGGCCAGCCGGCTGGACCGGGACCCCACGGTCGCGGAACTCGCCACGCTGATGAACATCTCCGAGAACGAGGTGGTCGAGGCCCAGATCGCCGCCAACGGCTACAACTCGGCCTCCCTGGACGCCGCCCTGACCGGCGACGGCCCCGAGAACGGCGAGGCCGTCCTCGCCGACTTCATCGGCGTCGAGGAGCACGGACTGCGGCTCGTCGAGGACTTCCAGTCGCTCGCGCCGCTCATGGCCGAACTCGACGAACGCGACCGGCAGATCCTGCACATGAGGTTCGTCGAGGAGGCCACCCAGGCCGAGATCGGCGAACGCCTCGGCTGCTCCCAGATGCACGTGTCCCGGCTGCTCAAGCGGATCATCGTGCGGCTCCGCCGGGGCATGCTCGGAGAGCTGGGCTGCGCCTGACGGCGGCCACGCCGCACGGCGTGCCGCCACCCGGGAAAGACCTGCGGATTCCGCGAGTGAGTCCCCGGCCGTCGACCGCGCCGGGGACTCACGCGCCGTCCAGCCGCATGACCGCGCGCACCCGCTTGCCCACCGGCACCCGCTCGACGGTCACCTCCGTCGCCAGCGCGTGCACGATCTCCAGGCCGTGCCGGCCGACGCGGGCCGGGTCGCGCGGGAACCGCCTGGGCAGGGCGGCGCTGCTGTCGTAGACGGAGACGGCCAGTGCGCTGTCCGTCCCCTCCAGTTCCAGGATGTACGGCCCGTTGCTGTGCCGGTCCGCGTTGGTGACCAGTTCGCTCACCACGAGGAGCACGGCTCCTTCGGCGCGGTCGTCGATCTCCGCGCACCACTCGTTTCTGAGCTGTTCGACGAAGAGGGCGGCGACGGACCGCGCCTCGGCGATGCATCCCGGCTCGCCCGTGTAGTGCGCCGCTCGCCGAAGCGGCTCCACGGGCACGTCGAAACCAGTCGGTACGACGGCCCCGTCCCCGTGCTCGATCATGCGTGTCTCTCTCCGAAGCCGGCCAAGCCGGACGCTACTGCACCAGTCCTCGTACCCAGAGCCGGGCGCCGCAGTCCATAGTGCCGGAGTCGTCACACCGCCGAAGCGTTTGCGGCCGATTCGGGCACGATGTATGCGGGGGACGAACGGCGCGCGTCCCGTGGGGCCGGTGGTTACCCAGGTGGGGAGGCCGGGGACTGCGGCGAGGGCGGCGAACCCGGCGAGTCAGGCGATTCCGGGGAATTCGGCGCATCCGGCGAGTCCGGGGCATGGGGAGAGTTCGGAGCGTCCGGAGAGTCCGGGTTGGTCGGTGAGTCCGCGGGATTCGGTGAGTTCGGTGAGTCGGGTGACTGCGGAGCGTCCGGAGAGTCCGGTTCCGGCGGCGGCGACTCGGGCCCGGGCGACTGCGGGCGGGACGGCGGTGACGCCGGCGACGGCGTTTCCGGGGCCGGGGACACCGGCGCCTTCGGCTGTTCGGTCGGTTTGTCCTTGGCTCCCGTGTCGCCCTGCGGCCGGGAGATCCACTCGCCGCGGTCCGTGTCGTAGAGGACGAAGGCGTCCACGTCCCGCCGGGACTCCGTGACCACGACCACGGCCGAGGAGCGGTACCCGGGCCATGCTTCGCCGGTCGGCTCGGGCGGAGTGCGCTGGGCGACCGGCGGGGTCAGCGGGTTGCCGCAGGCACAGCGGACGCGGGGCGCGCCGCGGTCGTCGACCAGGACGGCCGTACCGGCCTGGAGGACGGCCTGGTAAGGGGTGGCGGCGCCGTCGCGGAAGCCATGGTTGGTGACCCGGGTGTCCAGGCGCAGCTGCACGGGGGTCAGGGAGCGGAGGTACGCGGGGACACCGGACGGCTCGACGCCGACGACGGAGCCGAAAGCACGGTTCTTCACCCCGTCCTCCTGCAGGAAGCGGATCTGCTTCTCCACGTCGCAGGCGGCGACGTTGCGCGTGCCGCCGTAGAGGCCGGGCGTGCCGCCGTTCACGCCGCGGACCTCGTTCGGCGCCACCGATCCCGTCGGGGTGGGGGTGACCGGTGGGGCGGAGCTGTCCCTCGCCGTCGACTCGTTGAAGGGGTTGGGTCCGGTCACGTTCGCGGCCTGGAGGAAGACCTCGCCGCCCTCGGCGTCGGAGGTGCCGTCGCCGCCGGTCCGGGTGAGGACGACGGCCACGGCCACCGCGGCCGCGACGATCGCGGCGATCGCGGCGATGCGGGGTACGGGCCGCCACCACGGGCGGCGCGGCGACGGCGGCCCGGCTCCGCCACCCGGCGGACGGGACGGCGGGCCGGTCGGCGGCTCGGAGGGCGGACCGGCGGGCGGCTGGGACGGTGGGCCGGAAGGCGGGCCGGCGGGCGGCTGGGTGGGTCCCGACAGGGGGCCCGAGGGCGGGCCGGTGGGGCGGCCGGGCCGGGGCGGTTCGGTGTTCACGAGCCCCGCTCCCCTCCCGGAGTGGCCCCGGGCGCACGCGTCGCATCCCCCGGCCCCGAAGTCGCTCGCCTCGAATGCACCCTTCGTTCCTCACGTCCTGTTTCTCCCTGATGCGCTCATTGTGTGCCCGGTTTCCGTACGCCCCGCAAGCGGACGCCGGACGGACCTCCCGGCGCGCGCCGGGTGCCGGTGCTGCTTAGCGTGGCCACGTGAGTGCGCGCCCCTTCCCCTACCAGGCACTGCCCCGCCCCGGCTGGGTGTGGGCCGTGGTCGCGGTGCTGGCGGGGCTGGTCGCCATGGGGGTCACCGCCGCACTCGGACTGTGGGCGGCGGGGGCGGCGGACCTGCCGGACGGGGCGTTCCCACGGGTGGTCGCGGCGACCGTCGTCACCTCGGTGGGCGGTGCGGTCGAGTTCTCCGGAGACGCCGGGGGCCTCGCCGAGACGACGGCCGGGCTGACCGTGATCCCGCTGTCCGTGACGCTGGTCGGCGCCCTGGTGATCGCCGCGGCCTTCCTGCGCCCGCTGCGGCACCGCGCGGTGGCCGGGGCCGGGGAACTGGGCGCGTGGGCCGGGAAGGTGGCCGTCCTGTGGCTGCTGGGGTTGCTCGGTCTTGCCCTCGGGGCCCGGCAGACCTTCCGGATCCCGCTCGGCGAGGGCGCGATCAGTGAGATCGGCGACCTGTTCGGCCTCACGCCGGAGGTCGGCTTCACCACGGACGTGCCTGTGTCGCTGTTCTTCGGCCTGCTGTGGCTGGCGGGCGTCCTGCTGCTGGCCCTGCTGGTCTCGCGCGGCGCCCCGCTGCCGGGCCGGCTGCTGCGCTTCCAGGAGTCGGTGCGCCCGGCCGCGTACGCGATGGTCGCCCTGCTGCTCGCCTGTGTCGTCCTGGGTCTGGTCATCGGCCTGGTGGTCGCGGCGACCCGGGGGCATCCCGCCGAGACCTTCGCCGTGCTGCTGCTCGGGCTGCCGAATCTGGCCTGGCTCGCGCTCACCCTCGGCATGGGCGCCACCTGGGACGGCCGGGTGGAAGGGCCGTTCGGCCTGCCGATGCCGCACGTGCTCGACCAGGTGCTGCGCTCCGAGGACGTCGAGGCCGTCGACGTGGGTGTACTCGCCGAGCACGACGCACGGTGGTGGTGGCTGGTCGTCGCCGCGGTGCTGCTGGTGCTCGCGGCGGCGTTCGTGATGGCTGCCCGTTCCCCGGAGCGGGTGCGGCTCTGGCAGCACGCCGTGCGCACGGCCGTCGCGCTGGCGCTCACCGTGCTCATGATCTGCCTGGTCGGCGGCGTCTCGGCGTCGTACGGCCTGTCGGTCGTCGGCATCGGCGACCTGGGCGGCGACCTCGCCGGGGAGCTGTTCCTGCGACCACGCGTCTGGTCCGCGCTGGGGCTTGCCGTGCTGTGGGGGCTGGTGACCGGTTTCCTCGGCGGACTGCTGGCCAGGGGGACACGGCGGCGAGGCGCGAGGCCGTAGCCCGAGTTTCCCGGCGACCCCCGGCCGGGTTTCCGGCAGGGCGACGCGTCCGGACGGCCCCGTGCGGGGGCGGCGCGCGCGACGGTCCTGCCCGGTGTCAGGTGCCGTGCCCGAGGACCGGTCCTGCCCGGCGTCAGGTACGCCGGCCGAAGACCGGTCCGGCCCATCGCGGTGGCGGCTCGGGTTCCCCCTGCCCCAGCGGTACGGCCCTCAGGTCCACCTGCGTCGGCGGGTGCCCGGCGGCGGGGGCGCCGGTCAGGGCGGTGCGCAGGGCGGCGACGAAGGCGAGGCAGGAGTCGGGGCGGTCGTCCGGGTTCTTCGCCAGCGCCCGGGCGAAGACCTCGTCGACGGCCGCCGGAAGGCCGGGGCGGGACCCGGTCAGCGGGGGCGGCTCGTCGTTCTGGTGGGCCCACAGCAGGGCCAGGTCGTCGTCGCGCCGGAACGGCGGGTGCCCGGCCAGGCACTCGTAGACCACGCACGCGAGGCCGTAGACGTCGCACCGGCTGTCCACCGGCCGGCCCGAGATCTGCTCGGGGGCGACGTAGTCGAGGGTGCCGACGAACTGGCCGACCGCGGTGAAGCCGGTCAGGGACAGCGACTTCTTGGTCAATCCGAAGTCGGTGAGGTAGACGTGCTCGGGGTGGTCGCTGTCGGTGCCGCGCGCGACCAGGATGTTGCCGGGTTTGACGTCCCGGTGGACCAGCCCGTGCTCATGGGCGGCGTCGAGCGCGGAGGCGACCTGCCCCGCGATCCGCAGGGCCGTCCCGGGGCGCAACGGGCCCTGCCGGTCGAGCAGCCTGCGCAGATCGCGGCCCGCGACGTACCGCATGGCGATGTACAGCAGGCCGTCCGTCTCACCCGCCTCGAAGACCGGCACGATGTGTGGATGGTCGATCGCGGCGGCCACCCGGGACTCGTGGCTGAAACGCTGCCGGAAGGTGTCGTTGCGGGCGAGTTCCGGGGCGAGCAGCTTCAGCGCGACCGTGCGGTCCAGGCGCAGGTCGCGGGCGCGGTAGACGACGGCCATGCCGCCGCGCCCCAGTTCCTGCTCGATCCGGTAGCCCGCGACGCTCCGGCCGACCAGCTCGGAGGGCCGGCCGGAGAAGAGGCCGGTGTCGCCCGCCATCAGGGCTCGCCCTCGAAGGTCGCCACGCGTGTGGGGGCGTGGCCGGGTTCGGGCGTGGCGCGGGGCGCCTCGTCCGCCGCGTAGGTGGTCAGCCGCTTCCCGTCGCTGTACGCCCACCGCTCGGTCTCCGCGTCGTACAGCCAGACGGACTCCCCGTCGACGACCACGCCGATCCGCTGTCCGCGCGTACGGTCCCGGAAGGACTCGCCGTCGAGGCCGCCGGCCAGCAGCGCGTCGACGGCGGCCCGGTAGCGGGCCAGGGCCTGCTCGGCGCGGGCGAGCAGCGGGCGCGGGTCGGCGGCCGCCGTGAGCGGGTGGTCCTCGGTGGGCGGGTCCTGCGGTACGGCGATCAGCCGGCGGCCGTCGACCCAGGCGGACCAGCCGTTGGCGCACAGGATGTGAGCCCAGTCGCCGCGCCGCTCGACGAGCCGCACGGGCAGCAGCGGGTCGAGGGGCACGGTGGGCCGGGCGGGGTCGGGGTCCTCCCATGCGGGCATTCCGTGCGCGGGGACGACGTGGGTGGGCCGGAAGCCGTGGGTCGCCATGGCGGGCGCCTACTTCCGCATCACGGCGGGCTCGCGGCGGCGCAGCAGCCGGTAGACGACGTACCCGGACACCACCGACAGGGCCAGGAGCATCCCGACGTCGAGCAGCCACACCCCGGCCGTGTGCTGGAACAGCGGGTCGCCACTCAGCTCGTCGGGCGACAGCCGGCCCAGGTCGACGGTGCCGGCCATCGCGGCGAACGCCCAGCGCGCGGGCACCAGCCAGGCCAGCTGTTCCAGCCCGGGCACGCCGTCCAGTTGCAGCAGGGCGCCGCAGAAGACGACCTGGACGATGGCGAGCAGCACCAGCAGCGGCATCGTCACCTCCTCCTTGCGCACCAGCGCGGAGACCAGCAGGCCGAACATCATCGCGGTGAACGCGAGCAGGGCGACGGCGAGCGCGATCTCGATCAGCGGCGGCATCAGCACCCCTTGTCCCTGCGGTGCGTTGAGCTCGACGCCGTACAGGGCGACCAGGGTGAGCACGACGGCCTGCAGCACGGTGACCGTGCCGAGGACGACGACCTTGGAGGTCAGGTACGCCGATCTGGACAGGCCCACGGCCCGCTCCCGCCGGTAGATCACGCGTTCCTTGACGATCTCGCGCACGGCGTTGGCGGCGCCGGTCAGCACGCCGCCGACGCACAGGACGAGCAGGGTGTTCAGCGCCGATCTGCGGTCCAGCTCGCCGCCCGCGAGGGCGCGGGCCATGCCGCCCATGACGAAGGGCAGCGCGATCATGACGACGAGGAAGGTGCGGTCGGCGCCGAGGACGGCCGTGTAGCGGCGGATCAGCGTCCCGAGCTGGGCGGCCCAGCCGCGGGGCCTGGGCGGCGGGACCACGGCGACGGGTTCCTCGTCGGGCTGCTCCGGCTGGGCGCCGGCGTCGGCGACGTACTGCCGGTGGAAGGGAGAGTCACGGTACTCGCCCGCCCAGTCCCGGTCCCGGTCGTGTTCGAAGGCCTCGAAGGCCTCCGGCCACTGGGGGAAGCCGAAGAAGGGGAGGGCGTCGCCGGGCGGGCCGTAGTAGGCGACCTTGCCGCCGGGGGCGAGGACGAGCAGCCGGTCGCAGACGTCGAGGCTGAGGACGCTGTGCGTGACGACGATGACGGTCCGGCCGTCGTCGGCGAGACCGCGCAGCATGTGCATCACGGAGCGGTCCATGCCCGGGTCGAGCCCGGACGTCGGCTCGTCCAGGAACAGCAGCGACGGCTTGGTCAGCAGCTCCAGGGCCACACTGACCCGTTTGCGCTGGCCGCCGGAGAGGCTGTGCACGGACTGGTCGGCGCGTTGCTCCAGGCCCAGTTCGCGGATCACCTCGTCGACGCGGGCGCGCCGCTCCGCCTTGGCGGTGTCGTGCGGGAAGCGCAGTTCGGCGGCGTAGGACAGGGCGGCGCGGACGGTGAGCTGGGCGTGCAGGATGTCCTCCTGCGGTACCAGGCCGATGCGCTGGCGCAGCTCGGCGTAGTCGTGGTAGAGGTCGCGGCCGTCGTACAGGACGGTGCCGTGGTCCGCGGGACGCTGTCCGGTCAGGGCGTTGAGCAGGGTGGACTTTCCGGCGCCGCTCGGCCCGACGACCGCGAGCAGGCACTTCTCCCCCACCGGGAACGACACGCCGTCCAGCAGGGTCTTGCGGCCGCGGTCGACGGCCACGGTGAGGTCCTCGACGTCGAGGATGACCTCGCCGGTGTCGACGTACTCCTGCAAGGTGTCGCCGACCAGGCAGAACGCCGAGTGGCCGATGCCGATGACGTCCCCGGGGCCGATCAGGGCGCTGGTGACGAGCTGGCCGTTGAGGTAGGTGCCGTTGTCGCTGCCGAGGTCGACGATCTCGTACGTCCCGTCGGCGTGCGTGCGCAGTTCGGCGTGGCGGCGGGAGACGATCAGGTCGTCGACGACCAGGTCGTTGTCCTCGGCGCGACCGATGCGGACGGTGCGGGTGGGCAGCGGCCGTACCGAGGCGGGGTACCGGAAGGTGTGGCTGAGGGCGGGCCGGGAGACCACCGAGGGGCGCTCCGGGGTGGCGTCGAGACCCACCAGGACGGCGCGGGGCCCGTCGGTGGGGTTGCCGAAGCGGATGACGCTGCCGGGACCGACGTCCTGCTCGTCGACCCGCCGGCCGTCGGCGTAGGTGCCGTTGGTGCTGTGCTCGTCCTCCAGCGTCCAGTGGCCGTTCACCGGACGCAGCACCGCGTGGTGCCAGGAGACGCGGGGGTCGTCGACGACGATGTCGCTGAGCGGATCGCGGCCGACGTGGTAGTCGCGATCGGGGCTCATCACGGTGGAGCCCGTGTCGGTCTCCACGACGAGTTCGGGCGCCGCCGACGCGGCCAGCCGCTTCGCCATGGTGAGAATTCTACAGATTCGCTCACATGTACGCCGACCAGGGACAAACCAGGACGACCTCCGGCTGGCACGTGTCAGGCGACGGGAACGACGAGCGCCGGGAGGGTGCGCTGCATCCGCAGGGCGTCGACGGACTCGGCGAGCAGCTCGTACTCCGTGGTGTCGTCGCTGGTGGCGATCCTGACCAGCCGCCCGGCCGCCAGCTGGTCGGCGATGAGCTCCTGCTGGTCCACGTCCGCGCACCAGGCGCGCAGCACCGACGGCACGTCGGCCACCGAGTCGCCGACCGGGATCAGCGCGTTCGGCGGGTACGGCGCGTCGCCGGGCTGCGGATCGAGCCGCTCGGCGATCCAGGTCGCGCGGTCGCGCAGCCACCACAGGGCGAGAGCCAGAGTGGGCGCCCGGTAGGTGCCGAGAGGTACGCCGATACGCCGGCCGTCGCAGATGCCGTAGGCCGTGACATGGCACAGGAATTCGTCGTGCACGTACGCCTCCCCCGTCGCGTCGCCCGCTTCCGGTGATGCCTCGCTTTCGGTGCGGCTCCTGTGCAGTGAAACAGTCCCTGAGGTTCGAGTATCTTCACTCTTGAATCACTGTCACCATGTCTTTCCGGCCAGTCTCCTGGCATATTCACCGCATGTAATGGCTGGAATGCGACGGGTGAGGTGCGCAGGCCGGACGGTGCGGATCTCGGGCCGGAACCGGAGTGACGGCGTCCGCGATGAGTTCTTCCCTTTTACCGGGTCTGAAGACTGAGTATTTCGAGATCACCGGAGCGGAGGACGCCATGGGGACGACCGGAAAGGTGGACGCGGAATTCACCGCCGTCCTGCGCAGGAGCCCGGCCAAAGGCGGCTGGACGTATGTCGTCTGGCCCGAATCCGTCGCCTTCTTCGGCACCCGCGGACTGGTCAGGATCCGCGGCACCATCGACGGGCACCCTTTCCAGGGCTCTTTCATGGCCCTGGGCGACGGCACCCACAAGCTGCCCGTCAGGGCCGATGTGCGCAGGGCGATCGGCAAGGAGGAGGGCGACACGGTGACCGTGCGCCTGCGGGAGCGCCTCGGCTCCTGAGGAGTGGCTCGGCTCCCGAAGCGCGGGTGCTCCCGCAGTCCGGGCGGCCGTCCTGAGAACGAGGCGGCGGCCGCGCCCGGGAGGTGCATCAGCGCCCGCGGGCGCGGCCGCCGGCTCGGTGGGTCAGGGCTGGGCCACGGCGTCGATGCGGGACAGCTCGTCCGCGTCGAAGTCGAGGTTGCCGATCGCGCGGACGCTGTCCTCCAGCTGCTGCGGGCTGCTCGCGCCGACCAGGGCGGAGGTCACCCGGCCGCCGCGCAGCACCCAGGCGAGGGCCATCTGGGCCAGCGTCTGACCGCGCGACTTGGCGATGTCGTCCAGGGTCCGCAGGCGGCCCACCAGGTCCTCGGTCAGCGCGTCGGACTTCAGGAACGGGCTGTCGCTCGCGGCCCGCGAGTCCTCCGGGATGCCGTCGAGGTAGCGGCCGGTGAGCACGCCCTGGTCCAGCGGCGAGTAGGCGATGGAGCCGACCTGCAGGTCGTCCAGCGCGTCCAGCAGACCTTCCTCGGGGCTGCGGTAGAGCATCGAGTAGCGCGGCTGGTGGATCAGCAGGGGCGTACCCAGCTCGCCCAGGATGCGGGCGGCCTCACGGGTCTGCTCCGGGGAGTAGTTCGAGACGCCGACGTAGAGCGCCTTGCCCTGCTGCACCGCCGAGTGCAGGGCGCCCATCGTCTCCTCCAGCGGAGTCTCGGGGTCCGGGCGGTGCGAGTAGAAGATGTCGACGTAGTCCAGGCCCATCCGCTGCAGGCTCTGGTCCAGGGACGACAGCATGTACTTGCGCGAGCCCCACTCGCCGTACGGGCCGGGCCACATCAGGTAGCCGGCCTTGGTGGAGATCACCAGCTCGTCGCGGTAGGGCGCGAAGTCGGCCTTGAGCGCTTCGCCGAACGCGGACTCGGCGGCGCCGGGCGGCGGACCGTAGTTGTTGGCCAGGTCGAAGTGGGTGATGCCCAGGTCGAAGGCGCGGCGCAGGATGGCGCGCTGGGTCTCGACCGGTCGGTCGGGGCCGAAGTTGTGCCACAGGCCGAGCGACAGGGCGGGCAGCTTCAGGCCGCTGCGTCCGGTGCGCCGGTAGGGCATGTCGGCGTAGCGGTCGGGGTGTGCCGTGTACAACGCGACTCCAGAGGGGTTGGCACGGATGAGACAGTGTGGTCCTCACTCTGTCGTGACCTGCGGGCAGTGGTCCAACAGAAGAATCCGATGGAATTCAGCGACTACGCTTCTCAGTCATGGAACTGCGCCATCTTCAGCACTTCGTCGCGGTCGCCGAGGACCAGCACTTCACCCGGGCGGCCGAGCGGCTGATGGTGTCCCAGTCGGGCCTGTCCGCCTCGATCCGCGCGCTGGAACGGGAGTTGCGGACGCCGTTGTTCGTGCGGACCACCCGCCGGGTGACGCTCACCCCGGCCGGGCGGGCGCTGCTGGGCGAGGCGGAGCGGATCCTCGCGCAGGTGCGGTCGGCCCACGAGGCGGTGGCCGCGGTGCAGGGCGTGCTGCGCGGGATGCTCGCGCTCGGCACCGAGCAGTGTGTCGCCGGGGTGAACGTGGCGCGGCTGCTCGCCGCGTTCCGGCGCCGGCACCCGCACGTGGAGATCTGTCTGCGGCAGGCCGGCTCCGGCGCGCTGGCGGAGGAGGTCGCGGCGGGGCGGCTTGACCTGGCCTTCGCGGTGCGTACGCAGGAGGACACCGACCAGCTGCGCTCGGTGCCGCTGAGCAGCGAGCCGATGACGGTGCTGTGCCATCCCACGCACCGCCTCGCCGGGGCCGGCGCGGCCGTCACGCCGAACGAGCTGGGCGGCGAGGTGTTCGTGGACTTTCACCCCGACTGGGGGCCGCGCCAGACCACCGACGCCGCGTTCGCCAGGGCGGGCGTACGGCGGAGCGTGGACATGGAGGTGAACGACGTGCACAGTCTGCTCGACCTCCTGGACGAGGACCTGGGCGTCGCCGTCGTACCGCACCACTTCCGCCACAAGCGGCCGTCGCTCACCGCGCTGCCCCTGAAGGGCATCGGCGAGGCGGTCTACGAAACGGTCGCCCTGCTCCCGCCCCCAGAGGCGACGAGCCCCGCGGCGCGGGCCCTGATGGCGCTCCTCGACACATGAATCCCGGCGGCGCGCCGTCGCGCGATCAGCGGGCGCGCCGACGCGGAATCCGGTCAGCGCGCCGTCGTCTCCGCGGCGCGCCGTCACGGGCTCTCTTGACGCGCCGACGCGGGATCCCGGCGCGTCGTCGGAGATTCGGGCCACGCGCCACCACGGGTCCCGGCGCACGGCCGACGTCGAATCCGGGCAGCGCGCCGTCCGGGATTCCAGCCACACGCCACCACGGATCCCGGCGCACGGCCGACGTCGAATCCGGGCAGCGCGCCGTCCGGGATTCCGGCCACACGCCACCACGGATCCCGGCGCACGGCCGACGTCGAATCCGGGCAGCGCGCCGTCCGGGATTCCGGCCGCACGCCACCACGGATCCCGCGCCACGCCGACGCGCGGTCCCGGCACCGCACCGTCCCGAACCCCCACCGCGTGCCACCGCGGATCCCGAAGCCCGCCGCCGCCGGAGCCGGCGCCACGCCGATGCCGGCGCCGGAGCCGTGCCGTCGTGGGATTCCCGGCTATGCGTCATCGTGGGACGTATGCATGCCAAGGACATCCTCATCGACAGCTACGGCCGCATTCAGGAAGAAGTCCACGCCGCCGTCGACGGCCTCACGGCCGACGACCTCAACGCCCGCCCCGGTCCGTCCGCCAACTCCGTCGCCTGGCTGATCTGGCATCTCAGCCGCGTCCAGGACGACCACGTCTCCGACGCCTCCGGACTCGACCAGGTCTGGCTGGCGCAGGACTGGGAGAAGCGCTTCGGGCTCGGGCTGCCGCGCCACGACACCGGGTACGGGCACGGCCCCGCGAAGGTCGCCAAGGTGCGGGTCGACTCCCCCGACCTGCTGACCGGCTACTACGACGCCGTGCACCAGCAGACGCTCGGCTTCGTGCGCGGGCTGACCTCCGCCGAACTGGACGACATCGTCGACGACCGCTGGGACCCGCCGGTCAGCCTCGGCGTGAGGCTGGTGAGCGTGCTGTCCGACGACCTCCAGCACGTCGGCCAGGCCGCCTACGTACGCGGTCTGCTTCAGGCCTCGTAGCCCGGCAGGACCACGTCCCGTATGAGGGCGTTGCGCTCGTCGAACGGGATGAACGCGCTCTTGACGGCGTTCACGGTCACCGTGCGCAGATCGTCCAGCGTCCAGCCCGCCTCCTCGACCAGCAGCGACATCTCGCGGGTCATGGTCGTACCGGAGACCAGGCGGTTGTCGGTGTTGAGGGTGACCCGGAAGCCGAGGTCCTTCAGTGCCGTGATGGGGTGCTCGGCGATGGTGGTGGCCGCACCGGTCTGCAGGTTGGACGTCGGGCACATCTCCAGCGCGATCCGCCGGTCGCGCACCCACCCGGCGAGGCGGCCGAGCTTGCCGTCCACGATGTCGTCGGTGATCCGCACTCCGTGGCCGATCCGCTGGGCGCCGCAGACCTGGAGCGCCTGGTGGATGCTGGGCAGGCCGTGCGCCTCACCGGCGTGGATGGTGAACGGCACGTTCTCGCGGCGCAGGTGCTCGAAGGCGGCCAGGTGGTCGGCGGGCGGGAAACCGTCCTCGGCACCGGCGATGTCGAAGCCGACGACACCGGCGTCCCGGAAGGCGACCGCGAGGTCGGCGATCTCCCGGCTGCGGTCGAACATCCGCATGCCGCACAGCAGCGTCCCGACCCGGACCGGCGTGCCGGCGGCGGCCGCCTTGGCCATGCCCGCCGCGAGCCCCTCCTGCACGGTCTCGACCACCTCGGGCAGGCTCAGCCCGCCCTGGACCATCAGCTCCGGCGCGTAGCGGACCTCGCCGTAGACGACACCGTCCGCCGCGAGGTCGAGGACGTACTCCTCGGCCGTGCGCAGCAGGCCCTCGCGGGTCTGCATCACGGCGAGGGTGTGCTCGAAGGTGGCGATGTAGCGGACCAGGTCGCCCGAGTTGGCGGCGTCGTAGTACCAGGCGGCGAGCGCGTCGGGGTCGGTGGTGGGCAGGGTGTGGCCGACCGTCTCCGCGAGCTCGACGACGGTGGTGGGACGCAGGCCGCCGTCGAGGTGGTCGTGCAGGACGGCCTTGGGGAGTCTGCGGAGGATCGCGGTGTCTACGCGCGTAGCGGTCATGGTGCGCCTTTTCTCGGGCGGAACGTGCGAAGTGAGCGGTGCTGTGGGACGGACGGGCGTCCGGGGGCGAGGGTCAGCCGGCCGGCTGGAGCAGGTCCCAGCGGTTGCCGTACAGGTCCTGGAAGACGGCGACCGTGCCGTACGGCTCGTGCCGCGGCGCCTCGAGGAAGGTCACGCCCGCGGCGACCATCCGGTCGTGGTCGCGGGCGAAGTCGTCCGTGTACAGGAAGAATCCGACGCGGCCGCCGGTCTGGTCGCCCACCCGGGCTCGCTGCGCCGCACCCTTGGCGCGGGCGAGCAGCAGGGCGGTGCCGGTGCCCTCCGCGCCGGGCTCGACCACGACCCAGCGGGAACCGTCCTCGCGGGGCGCGTCCTCGGAGAGCCGGAAGCCGAGGGCCTCGGTGTAGAAGCGGATCGCCTCGTCGTAGTCGTCGACGACGAGGGTGACCAGGGCGATGCGGCTCATCGGGACCTTCCGGGAGGGCTCATTGACGGGAGAGGTTATACGTAAAACGTCACGGACGCCAGCCCTCGTCGGCCATCGGTCCCTCAGCGTCCGTGACCGTGCCGGCCCGCGACGCGCTTCGGCCCGAATCGCCTGTTTCATACTGGGCCTCGCCGGCGTCTCCCCGGGCGCGCGCGAGCAGCAGGGTGACGTCGTCGGCCGCGGTCGTGCTCGCCAGCGTGCCGAGCACCGCCGTGTACAGCTCCTCCAGGACGTGGCGCTCCGGGCGGGGGCGCGCGCCACGCGTTGCACACCGACGTCGACGTCGTGGAGGCGCTCCTCGACGAGCCCGTCGCTGACCCGGACGCAGCGCAGGTCGGTGTCCCAGAGGGTCACTCCGGCCACCGAGCCCGTCAGTGTCACGCGCAGCGCCGCTCCGGCCTCCTTCCCGGCTTCCCGGATCAGTGCCTCTGCGTCGGACTCGAACGCCTCGCCGACACGGGGGCCAGGCCGCCCGTCGCGATCACCGTGACGTCGTCGGGGTCGGCCGCCGACGCGGTCTGCTCCTGCCCTGAGCGTGCCCTCAGAGAAGGTCCTCGATCATGATCGGCAGTCTGCGCACCCGCCGCCCGGTGGCGTGGTGCACGGCGTTGGCGATCGCGGCCGCCGCACCGACCTGGCCGATCTCACCGACCCCCTTGACGCCCAGGGGGTTGACGATGTCGTCCTCGACCTCGATGAGCTCGACGTCGACGTCGGGGGCGTCCGCGTTGACCGGGACGAGGTACTCCCCGAGGCTCGAGTTGACCCAGCGGCCGGTGTCGGGCCGCATGTGGTTGGCCTCCAGGAGGGCCTGGCCAAGGCCCCACAGCATGCCGCCCATCAGCTGGCTGCGGGCCGTCTTCGGGTTGAGCACCCGGCCGGGCGCGAAGGCCCCGGTCATCCGCCGCACCCGGACCAGGCCCAGCTCGGCGTCCACGGCGACCTCGGCGAACTGGGCGCCGAAGGTCATCATCGCGTAGGGGGTGTCGTGTGCGGGCGGCTTCCACTGCCCCGCGGCCTCGGCGTCCGGCCGGAAGGTGCGCCGCAGCAGGTCGCTGTACGACTCGGAGGCGGTCCCGGCGGTGATCACGCCGTCGTGCACGACGACGTCGACCGGGTCGGCGCCGTGCAGCGGTGAGCCGGGGTCGCCGACGGCGCTCCTGATGAGCTGCCGGCGCAGGGCGCTGGCCGCGCTGTGCACGGCCGCGCTGATCATGCCGGCCCCCGCCGAGCCCACCGCGGCGGCGATGTTGGGCAGATCGGTGTCACCGTTCTCGAAGCGGCAGCGCTCCACGCTCACCCCGAGACCGTCCGCGGCGACCTGGGCCATCACCGTGGCGACGCCCGTACCGAAGTCGGGGGTGGCGGCCTGGACGACCGCCGTGCCGTCGGCGTAGAGGCGTGCGCGGGCGCGCTGCGGGTTGGCGAGGGGGGCGACCGGGTAGCAGGCGGTGGCCATGCCGGTGCCGATCAGCCAGTTCCCGTCCCGCCGCGTCCCCGGCCGGGGATCGCGACCGGCCCAGCCGAAGCGCTGGGCGCCGCGCTCGTAGCACTCCCGCAGGCCGCTGCTGGACCAGGGCAGACCCGTCATCGCATCGACGTCGGTGTGGTTGCGCAGGCGCAGCTCGATGGGGTCCAACCCGAGCTCGTGGGCGAGTTCGTCCAGCGAGCACTCGAGCGCGACCATGCCGCTCGCCTCACCCGGCGCGCGCATGAAGGTGGGGGTCATGGTGTTGGCGCGGAACAACCGGTAGACGCCCTCGTAGTGGGGGCACGCGTAGATCTGCGAGGAGGTGCCGACGGACGGTTCCGCCCAGTCGTCGAAGTGGGAGGTCGGGGACAGTTTGTGGTGCCGTACGGCCGTCAGCCGGCCGTCGTGCGTCGCCCCGAGCGTGATGTGCTGCTCCTGCTCCTCGCGGTGACCGACCGAGGTGAACATCTGCTCGCGGGTGAGGACGAGTTTGACCGGCCTGCCGACCGCGCGGGCCGCCATCGCGGCGAGCGTCGGGTGGGCGTGGATCATCGCCTTGGAGCCGAAACTGCCGCCCGCGTAGTGGCCGATGACCCGGATCCTCGACATCGGGACGCCGAGCAGCCGGGAGACGGTCATCTGTGTGGCGTTGACGCCCTGGGTGGCGTCGTACAGCAGCAGGTCGTCGCCGTCCCACTGGGCCGTGGTGCAGGACGGCTCGATCGGATGGTGATGGTTCGCCGCGTAGGTGTACGTGCCCCCCACCCGGACGTCCGCCTCGCGCAGCCCGGCCTCGACGTCCCCGCGTTCGATGCGGCCCGGCACCCAGCCGCCGAAGATCCGCTCGGGTTCGTAGGACAGGCCACGGCCCTGGTCGAGGGTGGTCACGGGAGGGGTCTCCGCATAGGAGACGCGCAGCAGGCGCGCCGCGTACTGGGCCCGTTCCCAGGTGTCGGCGACGACGAGGGCGATCTGCTGACCCGCGTAGTGCACGGTGTCGTCCTGCAGGGGGAAGAACGTCTGCCCGGGGGCCGCCGTGCCGGCGAGCGAGGGAATGAGCGGCGGCTGCTCGGCGATCTTCGGCAGCGTCTGGTGGGTGAGGACCGCCAGCACGCCCTCCTCGGCCAGAGCGGCACTGGTGTCGATCGCGATGACCCGTCCGGCGGCGATGCGGGAGCCGACCACATACGCGTAGGCCATGTCCGGGACGGGGATCTCGGACGCGTACCGCGCGGTCCCACTGACCTTGGCGCGGCCGTCGACGCGGCTCAAGGGCTGGCCGATGGCGGGCGGGATGGTCGCGGTCATGACGGGCTCCCGGTCCCGGGCCGGGGCGCGAGCCCCGTTCCCGTTCCGTCGCTGAGCGTGTCCAGGGCTCGGACGATCGCGCGCTGGGCGAGTTCGACCTTGAAGGCGTTCATGGAGGTCGGCCGGGCGTCGGCCATCTCGACGCGCCCGGCGAGGGCGAGGTTGTCCCGGTTCAGGGCCGCGCCGATGAGGAAGTCCTCCGCACGCCTGGCCCGCCAGGGCTTGGTGGCCACGCCGCCCAGCGCCATCCGCACGTCCGCGATCGTGCCGTCCACCACGGACAGCGCCGCCGCGACCGAGACGAGCGCGAACTCGTACGACTCGCGGTCCCGCACCTTCAGGTACAGGGAGTGGCGTGCCACGGGTGCGGCGGGCACCTCGATCGCGGTGATCAGCTCACCGTGTTCCATGGGGTGCTCGCGGTGCGGGGAGTCACCGGGGAGGAGGAAGAAGTCGTCGAAGGCGTAGGCCCGTTCGCCGTTCGGGCCCAGGGTGTGCACGCGCGCGTCCAGCGCGGCCAGGGCCACGGCGACGTCCGAGGGGTGGGTGGCGATGCAGTGCTCGCTGGTGCCGAGTACGGCGTGACCGCGACTGAAGCCCTCGATGGCCGAGCAGCCGGTGCCGGGGTCACGTTTGTTGCAGGGGGACTCGGCGTCACGGAAGTACGAACAGCGCACGCGTTGCAGCAGGTTGCCTCCCATGGACGCCATGTTGCGCAGTTGCGCGGACGCTCCCAGCTCCAGTGCCTGCGCGATCAGCGGAAAACGCTCGCGGACCACGGTCGCCGCCGCGACGTCGCTCATCCGCGCCAGCGCGCCGATGCGCAGCCCGCCTTCGGGGGTGCCTTCGATGCCGGCGAGGGGGAGGTCGTTGATGTCGACGAGCCGTCGGGGGTTCAGCACGTTCTGGCGGAGCAGGTCGACCTCGGTGGTCCCCCCGGCGAGGAAGTCACTGGTGGGGTCCGTGCTCACGGCCGCTACGGCGGTCGCCGTGTCGGTCGCGCGGAGGTAGGTGATGGGCCGCACGGGGGCGCCTCCCTACGTCTGGTCGCGGACGGCACGGATGGCAGCCCGGATGTGCGGATAGGCGGCGCAGCGGCAGATGTTGCCGCTCATCCACTCCTTGATCTCGGCGTCGTCCCCGGCGTGCCCTTCGGCGATCAGTGCCACGGCGGACATGATCTGGCCGGGAGTGCAGTAACCGCACTGGAAGGCGTCCTGCTCGACGAAGGCCTGCTGCATCGGATGCGGCTCCCCGTCCCGGGCGAGCCCTTCGACGGTGGTGATCTCGCGGCCTTCGCAGGTCATCGCCAGCGTGAGGCAGGCCAGCACGCGCCGTCCGTCGACCCACACGGTGCAGGCGCCGCAGGTGCCCTGGTCACAGCCCTTTTTCGCGCCGGTCAGGTCGAGGCGCTCCCGGAGGGCGTCCAGCAGGCTCACGCGCGGCTCGATGTCGACGGTGTGCTCGGTGCCGTTGATCGACAGTCTGACCTGCACAGGGCCGGGGCCTCGTTCCGCCCGTGCGATGCCTGCTCCGGTGACGGCAGGGCCGATGGTGGACATGGCGCACCTCCAGAGAAAACGCCTGTCAATTCTCATACGGGCGCAGAATGCCCGCAAAAGTTTGATGTGCGTTGTTCGTCCGCATGTGCCGGAAACCCAGGAGCCGATGACCGTGGGGTACACGTGGGAGGTGGTGCCGGGCACGGAGCCGGAGTTCGAGCGCCGGGCGCACGGGCTCGAGCGGGGCAGCCGCCCTACCCGGTCACCCGGGGGGACCTGGCTCGAGCCCGGGAGCGACAGCCACCGCCGCCACGCCGTGTCCGCTTCGCCGACACCCGCAGCCCGGACCGCTGGACGACCTCGACGGAGCGAGCGCCGCCTGGCAGGAGCGCGTCAGGCCGTACGGCCGCTCGGCGCACCCGAAGCCGACCACCACCGGCCTGGAGGCGTGGTTCGACGCCCCCGGCGGCACGGCCCGGCCACCCGCGCGCCGGAAGATGTGACCCCAGCCGAGCCGGCTCCCGCGGCCGTGGCCGTACCCGGAGGACCGGACGCGCCCGCAGCCCCGGGGCTCCGCCGCAGCCGCTCGAGCCGCTAGGACCGCACGAACTCCAGGAGGTCGGGGTTGAGGACCTCCGGGTGGGTCGAGAGCATGCCGTGCGGGAACCCTTCGTACGACTTCAGGGTGCCGTGCTTGAGGAGTTCCACCGACAGCGGCGCGGAGTCGTCGTAGGGCACGACCTGGTCGTCGGTGCCGTGCGCGACGAGCACCGGCACCTCGATCTGCTTGAGGTCCTCCGTGAAGTCGGTCTCGGAGAACGCCTTGATGCACTCGTAGTGGGCGTTGGCAGCGCCCATCATCCCCTGTCGCCACCAGTTGTCGATCAGGCCCTGCGACACCTTGGCGCCCTCCCGGTTGAATCCGTAGAACGGCCCCGACGGCACGTCGATGTAGAACTGGGCGCGGTTGGCGGCGAGGGAGGCGCGGAACTCGTCGAAGACCTCGATCGGCGTACCGCCCGGATTGCTCTCGGACTTGACCATGACGGGCGGAACCGCACCGACCAGCGCGGCCTTGGCGACACGGCCCGGCTTGGCCCGCGCCACATAGCGTGCGACCTCGCCGCCGCCGGTCGAGTGTCCGATGTGCACGGCGTCCTTGAGGTCGAGCGCGTCGGTCAGCGCCGCCACGTCCGCGGCGTAGGTGTCCATCTCGTGGCCGCCCGAGGGCTGGCCGGAGCGCCCGTGTCCGCGCCGGTCGTGGGCGATCACACGGAAGCCCTGGGCCAGGAAGAACACCATCTGGTTGTCCCAGTCGTCGGCACTGAGCGGCCAGCCGTGATGGAAGACGATCGGTTGCCCGTCGCGCGGACCCCAGTCCTTGTAGAAGATGGTCGTGCCGTCGGAAGTGGTGACCGTGCCCATTGCTGATCCTTTGCTGGAAAGGCTGAGGCGGCTGGGCGGTACGGCGGTCGCCGACGCGGGGGCGAGGGCAGACGGATCCCAGCCATACGGAAGCGCGGAATCGCGGCCGCAGGCCATGGCCGAATCCCTGCAGCCACGTTACGCCCATGTCCGGCATACCTCATTTTGTGCCCCCACGACGGCCGACGGCCCTCGGCGGACGCCCCTCCTCCATCCGTTGCGCAACTCCTTCGACACCGCGGGGAACTTCATCGCCCGCAACCGCTACCCCGACGACCCGCGGGAGGACCTCGACCACGTGCTCCACCGGGCGGGGCACGCGCGGCCGGTGATCTGGCAGAAGACGTCGTCGAGGAGCAGAGCGCACCCTGGACGGTGACGAGCCGGGGAACCGACTGCACGTACACCGACCTCTCCGACCACTACCCGACGCCCGGGTAGTGAGCTGAGCCGAGTGGGCCCCGGGCGGCCGGGGCCCACCCCTCGGGCGTCACGGATACGTGTGGCTGTTCAGGGCGTTCACCGCGGAGCCGGTGTCGCCCAGGTCGTAGTGGTCCACCGCGAGGAAGTTGGGCTTCTTGCGGGCGGCCGGCAGGCAGAACCGGCGGGCGCGGTCGGCGAGTTTGGCGTTGTCCGTGCGGACGGTCGCGGTGATCGGCACGTCACGGAAGTGGTTCATCACGAACAGCGGGCGGAAGCCGGGCTCCGTGCGGGTCAGCGGGATGTTGGTGTTCGCGTCGTACCAGCGGCTGTAGCAGGACCAGTCGGAGGAGCCGATGCCCGGGCCCATGGACCAGTGGTTCTCCACCGTCCACTCCCGCTGGTACATCACGCCGAAGGTGTCCCGGGTCAGCCCCGCGGACTGGTCGGCGGAGCGGCTGTGGTCGGTGAAGATCAGCAGCCGGTCGTCGGCGGCGATCAGGTCGGCGAGCCGGGGCCAGCCGTTCTCGCGGACGCCCGTCCGGTCGGGGCGGTACAGGACGTCGTCCAGGCCGTTCACGCGGGCGAGTTCGGCGCGCAGGACGCCCGGGTCGACGTAGTCCTCCAGGAAGACGGTGACGAACTGGTCCGGGCGGGTCTTCAGGAAGTCCACGATCCGCTGCAGGTCGACCCAGAGGGCGACCGGCCTGCCGACCAGGGTGCAGCTGTTGTGGCAGAGGATCGCGCCGTCGGGTGTCTGGTGGATGTCGAGCATGAATCCCCGTACGCCGTCGGCAAGTTGCTGAGTGATGCCGCGGGACTGGTTCGGGAC
This sequence comes from Streptomyces chromofuscus, assembly GCF_015160875.1. Lineage (NCBI taxonomy): Bacteria > Bacillati > Actinomycetota > Actinomycetes > Kitasatosporales > Streptomycetaceae > Streptomyces > Streptomyces chromofuscus. The sequence continues at coordinate 720,106 of NZ_CP063374.1, forward strand.
GAGGTTCACGAAGGGCGGGGCGAAGCCGCCGTCGACGCCGTTGGCGTAGGCGTTGTGCGCGGTCAGGAACGTGACCTGGTCCAGGGTGCGCCGGTCCTCGGGTGGCATGGGGCCGGTGGCCGGGGTGACGGGAGTGAGGTACCAGGAGGCGAGGGCGCCGGGCGCGCCGATCGCCAGCTGGGCCGGGTAGTTGGCGCCGGGGGGCTTGGGGGCGAGCGTGAGGTGGCGGTCGGTGCCGGGGACCTTCAGCGTGTACCGGTCGTCTGCGCCGGTGGCCGTGATGTCCCAGGCCGCGTCGGCGCTCGCGCAGGCGACGGTGCGCGCCCGGTCGCCGGAGCGGCCGAGACAGGTGCCCGTGGCGTCCGTGCTTTCGAGGACGTACGACGATCCGCTCGGCCGCAGGTTCCACTGCTGGCGGTCCTCGTCGCCCTTGGGTCTGCGCTGTTCGACCGCGCCTTGGATATCGGCCGCGTTGAGGCCGGTGGTGGCGCTCTGCAGGTAGTAGGCGGCGGAGGCCGGGGCCGCCGCCGCGGCCCCGGCCGGAGGCGAGGGCGCCACGACCGCGGCGGCCAGCGCGGCGGTCGCGGCGAGCAGGGCGTGGGGGGTGCGACGCATGACGATGCCCTCCAGGGAGTAATGGTCAGGTGCATGACACCATGCGCCGCGGACGGGTGTCAGCAGGAGAGGTTGCCGCCCGGTGGAACCCCGAGGATCTGCGTGAACCGCTGGTAGTTGGCCACTCGGCTCCGCACCTGCGCCGGGCTCTTGCCGTCGCACTCCAGGGCGCCGTTGATGCTGCGGACGGCCTGCCCGAAGCCGGCACCGTTCACCATGGCGTCATGGCCGGTCATGGTGCCGGGGCCGGTCTGGGTGTTCCCTTACCACAGACCCGTCTTCCACGCGACCGAGGCGTTGTTCTGCACCATCCAGGGGTCGTCGAGGAGGTTCAGGCCGAGCGCGTCGCCCGCGGCCTTGTAGTTGAAGTTCCAGCTCAGCTGGATGGGGCCGCGGCCGTAGTAGGCGGCCTGGCCCGCCGGGCAGCCGTACCACTGGCTCCCGTCGCAGTAGTGCGGGTAGTTGGCCTGGTTCTGCTCCACGATGTGCACCAGGCCGCCGGTCTCGTGGCCGACGTTGGCGAGGAAGGCCGCTGCCTCCTGCTTCTTCACGGTGTCGCTGCCCGTGCCGGCGAAACCGGGGTACGCGCCGAGCGCGGCGGTGAGACCGCTGTAGGTGTAGAAGGAGTTCCGGTTCGGGAACATCTGGTTGAACTGCGCCTCGCTGACGACGAATCCGGCGGCGGACGCCGTGGGGGCCGACTGGAGGGCGAGGGCGGCGCCCGCCAGGGCGAGTGAGCTCAGGAGTGCGGAGATGCGAGCACGACGCCTCGACACAGGTTCAGCTCCTTTGCGGTGCACGGCCGCTCCCGGGAACTGGAGGTGGGGGCGGCCGTGGTGGGGGGTTGGACCGACACTCAACCGGCTTGGTCTGTACCAGTCAAGGGTGTAGACCAGTCAACCGCCCCGGGACGCCGGGCGAGTTGCCGCACGGCCGGGCGCGCACGGTGTATCCAGGAGGCATGACCAGGCAGACGTCTGCGCGGGCGCCCCTCGACGGGCGCATTCTCGTCGCCGGTGGCTACGGCGCCGTCGGCGCCGTCGTCACCTCGGCGCTCAACGCGTGGTTCCCGGGCCGGGCGGTGCCGGGCGGGCGGGACGCGGAACGGGTGCGCCGACTCGGCGGCGTCCAGGTGGACGTCAGCGACCCGGACGGGTTCGGACGGGAGCTGGCGGCACTCGGCGACGTGGGCATGGTGGTGCTGTGCGTGGAGCCGCCCGACGCGTCGATCGCCCGGGTCTGCCTGGAGCGCGGGATCCATCTCGTCGACGTCGGCGCCACCGCCCGACTCCTGGACGCCGTGGCCGAGTTGAGCCCGATCGCGGCGGCCACGGGAGCCACGGCGGTGCTCAGCGTGGGCGTGGCCCCCGGGCTGACGAACCTGCTCGCCCGGCGCGCCCATCGGGACGTCGGCGGGGCGCGGAGCGTGGACATCACGCTGTTGTTCGGCGCCGGCGAGCGGCACGGCGCGGACGCCCTGCGCTGGACGATCGCCGGTCTGGCCGAGCCGGTGCGGGCCGCTCCCCGCCTGGTTCCGCTTCCGGGGTTCGGCACCAGGACGGCGTACCCCTTCCCCTTCTCCGACCAGCACACACTCCCCCACACCCTGGGCGTCCCGGACGTGACGACCCGGCTGTGCCTGGACTCGCGCCCGCTGACCGCCGCGCTGTTCGCGCTGCGCCGTACGGGACTGGTCCGGCTGATCGGCCGGCCGCGGGCGCAGCGGAGGGTGGCCCGCGCCCTGGCGGGCGTGCATCTCGGCGGGGACGGGTTCGTGGTGCGCGTGGACGCCCGAAGCGGCGGACGGCACGCGGCCTACGCGCTCACGGGGCGGGAACAGAGCCGGGTCACCGGCCTGGTGGCGGCGCACACGGCGCGGGCTCTGCTCGACGGGAGGGGGTTTCCCGCCGGAGTGCACCACATCGACGAACTGCCCGCACTGGCCGGGCTGCCCGAGGACCTGGTCCGGCACGGCGACATCGGGCTGCTGCGCCGGGCGGCGCCGACCGGCGGACAGCGGTCCTGAGCGTCGGGCGCGTGGTCCGCGCCCGCGTTGGCTACACCGTGCCCGTCCGGCCCTTGCGCAGGAAGCGCCGCAGGCGGGTCAGCGGCCAGGTGTTGATCACGTCGTCCGTGGTGAGCCACCCGCGCTGCGCCGTGCCCACGCCGTAGCGCAGGTGCGCCAGGTGGAGGGTGGAGTGGGCGTCGCTGTCGATGGCGAACTTCGCCCCGTGCCGCTTGGCCCGCAGGATGTGCTCGTCGTTGAGGTCGAGCCGGTCGGGATGGGAGTTGATCTCCAGGGCCGTGCCGGTGCGGGCGCAGGCGGCGAAGACCGCGTCGAGGTCGGCGTCGACGCCGGGACGCTTGCCGATGATGCGGGTGGTGGGGTGGCCGATGATGTTGACGTACGGGTTCTCGCAGGCCCGCAGGAACCGCTGGGTCATCGCGTCGGGCGCCTGGTTGAAGTGCGAGTGCACCGAGGCCACGCACAGGTCGAACTCCGCCAGGAACTCGTCCGGCCAGTCCACTTCGCCGTCCGGGTCGATGTTCAGCTCCACGCCGTGCAGCAGCCGCATCCCGCTCCGCCTGCCGCGCCGCCCGTACTCCTCGTCCAGCTCCCGTACCCGCTCGCGCTGGGCCAGCATCCGCTCGTCGGTCATGCGCTGCATGGACAAGTTGGGCGCGTGGTCGGTGATCGCGTAGTAGGCGTGGCCGCGTTCGGCGGCCGCAGCGACCATCTCCTCCAGCGGGGCGAGACCGTCGGTGAGGTCGGTGTGGGTGTGCAGGTCGCCCCGGACGTCGGACTCCTGGACCAGCTCGGGCAGTTCGCCGCGCAGCCCGGCCTGCACCTCTCCGCGGTCCTCGCGCAGGGTCGGCGGAATCCAGGGCAGACCGAGCCGGGCGTAGACGTCCTCCTCCGTGGCGGAGACGATCCTCTCTCCGCTCTCGACGTCGAACAGCCCGTACTCGGAGAGCTTGAGCCCCCGGTGCACGGCCAGCTCCCGGGTGCGGATGTTGTGCGCCTTGGAGCCGGTGAAGTACTGCAGTGCCGCTCCCCACGAGTCCGGCGGCACGACCCGCAGGTCGACGGCGAGGCCCTTGGTGGTGCGGATCGACGTCTTGGTCGTACCGTGCGCGACGACCTCGGCGGTCTCCGGCAGGCCGGTGAAGGCCCGCATCAGCGGCTCCGAGTCCTCGGCGGCGGCGAGGACGTCGACGTCCCCGATCGTCTCGCGGACGCGGCGCAGCGAACCGGCGTACGCGCACCGCAGGCAGCCGGTCACGTTCGACAGCTGGGCGACGATGCCCTCGGCGACGTCCGTGGCGGCGTCGAGCATGACGCGGTCCCCGGAGGACTGCAGCAGGGCGATGCCGTGCAGGATGTTCTCCTCCGTCTTGGGGCCGAAGCCCTTCAGGTCCCGCAGCCGCTCCCCGTGAATGGCGTCGGCCAGTTCCTCGATCGAGGAGATGCCCAGTTCCTGGTAGATCGCCATGGCCTTCTTCGGGCCGAGCGTGGGGATGGCCGTCAGCCGCCGGACCCCCGCGGGGATGCGCGCCCGCAGCTCCTCGACCGCGGACACCTGCCCGGTGCCGAAGTACTCGACGATCTTCTCCGCGATGGACTTGCCGACGTTGGGGATTTCCTGGAGGCCCTTGACGTCGAGCCCTGACACGTCCGCGTGGTGGCCGCCGATCGCCCGGGCGGCCTTCTCGTACACCCGCGCCCGGAACGCGTCTCCCCCGGTGATCGAGATCAGGTCCGCGTACTCGGCGAACAGCGCGGCGACCTCATCGTTGGAACGAGCCACGCCTCCAGCGTAAGCATGACCCGCGCACGCCGCCGGACGGCTTCCCCGGCGGTGTCGACGTCGCCGGGTGAGCGGACGATGACGGCGACCGCGCGGCCGTACGCGGCCCGGGACACCGCCGTGACGTCCGCCGTCATCGGCCGGCCGCCCCGCCCGTGAACGGGCGCAATCGATCGGTAGTGTCGTCTCCGGCGCGGCCGTGCGGCCCCAGTGAGGGCCGTTTGGAGGTCGGGCGTCTGGACGGGGCAGATCCCGCCGAGGTGCTCCTCGCCCCGGGCGTACGGGCCGTCGCTGATCAGGACGTCGCCGTCGCGGGGTCGCAGCACGGTGGACGACTCCGGTCCGTGGAGTCCACCGGCGAACACCCAGGCGCCGGCCTGCCGCAGCTCCTGGTGGAAGCGGTCGAGGTTCCTCCCGATCTCGGCGAGGACCTCGGGGGGGCGATTCGCCCACCGGTTGCCTCACGCCGAGCAGGTAGGACGTCATGGCGTCCTCCGGGCGCCGAGAGTTCTCACACCTCTGCCCGCCTGCACGAATGACGGCCCGCGGGATCGACAACGCGCGCCGCGCGGCCGGAGGATCTTTCCCATGACCACCACACCGCACCCGCTCGTCACCCGCGCCCGGCAGCTGGCGGACGGCCTCCTCACCCCGAACGCCGAGACGGTGGACCGGACGGAGGTGCCCGCCGGCCACATCGAGGCGATCAAAGGGTCCGGGCTGCTGGGGATCGGCGCGCCCGAGGACTACGGCGGTTCGGCCGCGCCCGCGTCGGTGGCCCGGGAGATCGCGGAGATCCTGTCGGGTGCGTGCTGCTCGACCTGGTTCGTGCAGACCCAGCACCACACGCCGGTCGCGACGCTGATGAAGGGCGCGGCGCCGGTGCGGGAGCGGCTGCTGGGACCGCTGGCCCGCGGTGAGCTGCTGTCCGGGGTGGCGTACGCGCATCTGCGGACGTACCCCCGCAGGCCGGTGCGGGTGGTCCGGGAGCGTGGCGGGTGGCGGTTCGACGGGACCGTGCCCTGGTACACCGGGTGGGGCCTGAACGACGTGATGCTGCTGGCCGGCGTGACCGGCGCCGGCGAGGCCGTGTTCGCGTTCGCCGAGGCGCGCGAGCAGCCGGGGCTGCGCGCCTCGCCGCCGATCCGGCTCGCCGCGCTCACCGCGGCGCGCACGGTGTCGCTGGAGCTGGACGGGCTGTGGCTGCCCGAGGAGGCGGTGGCGCTGCGGACGCCGTACGAGCGGTGGGCCGCCGAGGACCGCCCCAAGACGGTTGCCGCCTCCCCCGCCGTCTTCGGTGTCGCCGAGGCCGCCCTCGCCCTCCTGGACGACGACACCGCCGGCCCGCTGCGCACCCGCCTCTCCGGCGTCCGGGACCACGCCTACGCGCTGGCCGACGAGGCGGCACCGCACGAGCACCTGGACGAGCGGCTGGCGCTGAGGCTGCGGTCGCACGAGGTGCTGAGTGCGGCGACCACGGCGGCGGTGGTGTCCGGCGGCGGCCGGTCGATGGTCCTGTCCAGCAAGGCCCAGCGGCTCGCCCGTGAGGCCCTGTTCCTGCTCGTCCAGGGGCAGACCGCCGAGTCACGGCGAGCGCACCTCGACGCCCTGGCCTCATGACGTGAACGGCACTCGCGGCGCGGCGGACGGCGGCCACTCGGCCGCCGGATGCCGCCACAGACCCTGGGCGGCCAGGCGCGGCAGGACGCCTCGCCGCACCAGTACGCCTCCTCCAGGTGCGGACGGCCGGAGAGACTGAACTCCTCGCTGCCCAGGGGCGTCCGGCGACCAGGAACATCAGCCGCTCGGTGTGCGGCCGGCCATCGCGGTGGTCGGCCAGGTGTCCTCGCAGCAGGCGCCGGTCGGCGTGAGCGCGCCCTCGAAACCGGGGTCCACGGCGGCGCGGGCGACCTGGCTCGGACGGGCGACCGTCGGCGGCCGGTCCCGGCCGGAGGCGGTGGCCGGGGTGCCGTGGCCGGCGCCGACGACATGGCGGCTGTGGCGCGACGCTCGCACCCACACCCCCGCACCACCCGGCCCGCCCGAAGGTCCGGCACATCGGCCGGGGCGGGCTGAACGGCGCGCGCCCGCCCCGGCACCACCCGCACCGGGGCGGGCGGCAGCCGTCAAGGAGAACCCGGCCGGTCTCGCATTGCGGACCAGCGCGTGCGGCGCAACTGGACATCGACATCGCGCCGTTGTGCGGCCGCGGATCGGGCGGGCCCCGGCGAAGCCGTCGTGCGCGGGGCCCGGTGGTCGGTGGCTCGCTCACCCGCCGGTGGTTCAGTCCTCGTCGCGCGCAGGCACCACCACGAGGAACGCGTCCGACTTCAGGTCCATCACGACCGTCGCCGGCTCACCCTCGGCACGCAGCGCGGCGGCGTACTCCTCCGCCGGCCACGATCCTCGCGGAGCCCCGGCGGGAAACCGCTCCATCACCTTCGCACTCATAGCCGCAGACACCTCCAACGTCCGACGCTCCGAACCCTCGACGGGTGCGGGCAACTCCCGTACGATTCGCCTGCCCTCGATCCCCGCGATCATGTACGCCCGCGTGACGCGGGCGAGCGGGGGCCGACAGGCGGTGACGAGCAGGCGCCCCGCCTCGTCCTGCCGCCCCGCCCCGCGCAGAACCCGCGCTCAGTCGTCGGACGCCCGGTGCAGGGAGAGTTCCTCGGTCAGCGCGGCCAGGAAGCGCAGCGCGACCGCGAGTTCCGCCTAGGAGAAGCGGGCCCGCGCGGCAGCGGTGGCCTCGGGGAGCGGCCGGTAGTACGAACCGGCCGTCGAGGCGGCGGCGGAGGCGTGGGCGCAGATGGACCACCCGGCGGTCGGGGTCACCCCGGACGCGGCGGATGAGCCCGGCGCGCTCCAGCCGCTCCACGCAGGCGGTGACGGAGCCGGAGGTGAGCCCCAGTCGCTCGCGCAACCGTCCCGGGGTCATCGGCTCGTCGGCGTCCAGGATGGCCGCGAGCGCCTGGACATCGGTGGCGTTCAGCCCGTTCCCGCCCGCGAAAGCGTGGACCAGGCGGTTGATCTCGCCGTTCATCCGCGCAGTTGCAAGGAGAGGAAGCGCAGGTCGACGCCGCCGGGCGCCTCGAGGGGCCGACGCCCGCCGACACGACGTAAGTGATCGTTTCTGTCTCCACGATGATCAGAGTAGTGACCTCTACACATAAAGGCCGAATAAGAGCAGAATGGACATCAGTGGCGCTTACCGCATATCGCACCAGACGTGGTCTGGCCAGCGACGTCACGAAGGAGACAGCCATGGCCAATGTCCACCCCACCAGAGGTGACACCAGAGGTGACATCACCAGCCACCCCGACGCCCTGGAGATGCGGGACCGGTACGCCCGCATGCTCGGCGGCCGTGATGTGGCACTCGTGGACGGACCCGTGTTCCTGCTGGGTCTGTACTGCGCCGTGTCCCCCTGGGTGGTCCACTACGCCGCCAGTCAGCCCGCACTCGCGACCCACAACCTGATCGTCGGGATAGCGATCGGACTGCTGGCACTCGGGTTCACACGGGCCCCGGAGCGCATGTACGGCCTCAGCTGGGCCATGTGCGCACTCGGCGTGTGGATGATCATCTCCCCGTGGATCGTCGGCGCGAACCCGGACGCCGGCGTCGTCTGGAACAACGTCATCATCGGCGCTCTCGCCCTGGTCCTGGGCCTGGTGTGCGCCGGTACGGCGGCGAAGAGCGCCCCCAAGCCGTAGGAGTCCCCGACAGGAAGGGAGTCGATGAGTAACACCCAGGCCGGCCCGCCGCTCCTGGCGGACCGGCCCTTCGCGCGCCTCAGCCGCTGGGCACCAGCCACGGCTCCTGCGGCAGCGGACGGCCGGTCTCCAGCAACGACTTGAGGTTGGACAGCACCGCGGCCCAGCCGGACGCCGCGTCGGCGCGCTCGTCCTCGTCCGCGAGGTCCTCGTGGGTGACGGTGAGGCGGACGATGTCGCCGTGCGGCCGGATGTCGAAGGTGACGCGCGAATGGCCGCTGACGTCACCCTCCTCCCCGGGCGCGCCCCAGGTGGTGACCAGCCGCGTCGGGCGCTCGCTCCCGGTCACGGTGCCGACCACGTCGGCGATGCCCGAGCCGTCCGTACGGACATGGGCCCAGCGGGACCCCGGCCGCCAGTCGGACTCGTTGCGGTGACCCCAGTAGGCGGCGGTGAGGTCGGCGTCGGTGAGCGCGTCCCAGACCTTCTCGGGGGTGCTCGCGATGTAGGTGACGTACACGAAGGTGGGCTTGTCGGTCATGGCTTCCTCGGCTTGTCGCTTCACGGCGCCGAGCACGCGCAGGCGCGGGCGCTCGAACTTGTCGATCCACCGCTCCTGGATCCGGTGGAGCGGCACGGGGTTGAGGTAGTGCAACTTCTCCCGCCCCCGTCGCACCGTGCTGACCAGGTTGGCGGCCTCCAGGAGGGCCAGGTGCCGGGTCACCGACTGACGGGTCATGTCGATCTGCTCGCAGAGCTCACCGAGCGTCTGCCCGTTCTCCTCGTGGAGCCGGTCCAGCAGGCGTCGGCGGGTCTCGTCGGCCAGGGCCTTGAAGACCTGGTCCATCCGGAAGTCGTCGTCTCCTGATTGCACACCCAAAGTTATGCAGCTAATTGGCTGCATGTCAAGGTCGGGCGGGTCGACCGCAGGCGTTCGCCTTCCTGACGCGGGCCGGGTGGGCGATCCTGTGGGTGTCGCCGCCGCGCCCGAGTGGCGGGCGCCACCGGCGATGAGAGGGAGGCCGTAGCCCATGGTGAGCGAAGCCGAGCTGCCGCATCTGCGGCGGTGCGTCGAGCTGGCCGCCCAGGCGTTGGAGGCCGGCGACGAGCCGTTCGGGTCCGTGCTGGTGGGCGGGGACGGTTCGGTGCTCGCCGAGGACCACAACCGGGTCGCCTCCGGTGACCGCACCCGGCATCCGGAGTTCGCGTTGGCGCGCTGGGCGGCGGCGCACCTGTCCCCGGAGCAGCGGGCGGCGGCGACCGTGTACACGTCCGGCGAGCACTGCCCGATGTGCGCGGCCGCGCACGCCTGGGTGGGCCTGGGCCGCATCGTGTACGTGGCCTCGTCCGAGCAACTCGCGTCATGGCTGACGGAGTGGGGCGTACCGCTGCCGCCGGTGCGGACACTGCCGGTCAACGAGGTCGCGCCGGGGGTGGCCGTGGCGGGGCCGGTCCTCGAACTCACCAAAGACATACGGGAACTGCACCGCCGCTTCTGCGGCGCGCGGGGCTGAGTCCGGCGTTGCGACGAGGGGCCGGCCGAGTGCCGTCCGCGTCAGCCGTCCTCCGGCGCACGAGGCCGAGTCCCGAACTGCGACGGGGGCCGAGTCCCGCCCCACCGAGCGGACCCGACACCGATCAACCGCACGCGGGCGAATCCGGCCACGGCACGAGGCCGAGTCCCGCCCCACCGAGCGGACCCGACACCGATCAACCGCACGCGGGCGAATCCGGCCACGGCGCGAGGCCGAGTGCCGTCCTGCGGAGCGGACCCGACACCGATCAACCGCACGCGGGCGAATCCGGCCACGGCGCGAAGCCGAGTCCCGCCCCACAGAGCGGACCCGACACCGATCAACCGCACGCGGGGTCGAGTCGCGCTGCGGCGCGAGGCCCGATCCGGTCCCATGACGGGTACCGCCACCTGCTCCGGGCACTCGAAGGCGCCGGCACATCGGGTGACACCCGGGCCCTGCCTCAGGGCCCCGACCGCGGCCCCATGCCCTCGACCTCGGGCCCACGCCCCAGGCCCCACCGGTGATCACCCCCCGATGGGGCCTCCCCCGTGCGCATGCGCGGTGCCGCGTGGGCTCAGCGCACCGCCCGGGGGCGGAAGCGCCGGTACAGGACCGCCCCGCCGAGCACCATCGCAGTGGCGCCGAGCGCGGTGGGCAGGGTCGCGTCCGCGCCCGTGTCCGCCAGGCCGGACGTGGTGGGCGGCACCGTGCGCGGGGCCGCCGGCTTCGGCACCGGGCGCGCCTTCGGCGGGACGGATGGCTCGGCCGTCGGCGGCGGTGACACCGGACGGTCACCTGGGGTGTTCACGGACTCGTTGCCGACGGCGCCGTTGCCGATGCCGACGACGTTCACGCTGTTGCCACTGACGTTCACCGGCAGATGCACCGGAAGCTGCACTCCGTTGCCGGAGATCACCCCCGGCGAATCCTTTCCACCGCCCTCGGCGGTCGCTCCCCCGCCCGACGCGGACCCCGCTGCGGGGTGCCGGTCGCCGCTGCCGCCGGTGTTGGCGCAGCGGTTGCCCGCGGCGGGGTTCAGGAGCCCCACCACGTTCACGGTGTTCCCGCACACGTTCACCGGGACGTGCACCGGGAGCTGGACGGTGTTGCCGGAGATCAGCCCTGGCGAGCCGACCGCGGCTCCGTCGGCCGCGGAGTCGGCGTGCGCCGGAAACGTCACAGCCATCGCGCCCGAGGCGGCGGCGACGGCGATCACACCGTTTCGGGTAACCCGTTTCATAGGGTCCCTGCCTTCCAGACGTGGTCACGGGCGTTCACCCGCACCGGATAAAACGCGGGTGAACCATCCGAGTTATGGCTTATCCGCCTTTCACCCCTTCGAGTGGCACGGTTGTCGAACTAGCCGTAAAGTCTCCGAACCGTCACACACCCTCCGTAACCACCCCTGTCGACCGAGTGAGCGAGCGGCGCACGGCAGCGCCACCCCCGCCGTGCCGGCCCGGAGGCGGCCCCCGCGAGTGCCGCTTATCGTGAGCGAGGGCGCCGCCACCGGTCCCCAGCGGGGCGCCCTGGAGGCATCGATGCTGGCCAAGCTGTCACCGCGGCGCGCGGTGCGACGCCACGCGGTCGCCGGAGCCGTCGGCCTGGCGATGCTGGGCGCCGCCCTGCCGACGACGGCCGCGGACGATCCACAGCCGGACCTGACCCGGTTCTACCGTCAGAAGGTCGCGTGGAAGACCTGCGACGGCGGGCCGACCTCGGACGATCTGCAGTGCGGCAAGGTGACCGTGCCCCTCGACTACGCCCGTCCCGGCGCCGGGACACTGGAGCTGGCCCTGGCCAGATACCGGGCGAGCGGCGACAAGCGCGGCTCGCTGGTGCTGAACTTCGGCGGTCCCGGCGGCCCCGGCGTCAGCGAACTCGCCCACAGCGGCGACGACTTCATGGACCTGACCGACGGCTACGACGTGGTGAGCTTCGACCCGCGCGGCGTCGGCCGGTCCTCGCCGGTCAGCTGCGGCGACAACCCGTACGGCGGCACCGTCATCACGGCGGGGACCGACGAGACGCTCCGCGATCCCGGCACGGTGCTGCGGCAGTTGAAGAAGGCGGCCGGCGAGTGCGCGAAGCACTCGGGGCCCGTACTGCCGCACATAGGCACGGTCAACACCTCCCGCGACCTGGACGTCATCCGCCAGGCACTCGGCGACGACAAGCTCAACTACCTCGGTTTCTCGTACGGGACGCGCCTCGGCGCGGTGTACGCCGCCCAGTTCCCGGACAAGGTGGGCCGGATGGCGCTCGACGGGGTGGACACGCTGACGGAGTCGCTCACCCAGCAGGGCATGGCGGGTGCCCAGGGGCAGCAGACCGCGCTGGAGGACTTCCTCGACTGGTGCGTGAAGGACGTCGCCTGCCCGTTCGGCCAGGACGCCCGGACGGCGCGGGAGGCCGTCGTACGCCTGATCCGGTCGATGGACCAGGACCCGGTCCCGACCGCGTTCAGCGGCGAGTTCACCGGGCAGGACCTGGTCGGCGCCCTGAGTCAGGCGCTCTACAGCAGGCAGATGTGGCCCTCGCTGCAGCACGCGCTCGCCTCGCTGGTCGAGGACGGGGACACGAGTGAGGTGGAGGCCTTCGCCACCGGCGGCTCCGCGCTCCCCGGCCTCGGACAGGGTCGGCAGCAACGGTCGCCGTCGGCCGACGGCGCACTCGTGGACCAGGACGACGTCCCCCTGGACAACCTTCCGGCCGCGCTGATGGCGATCAACTGCGCCGACGACCCCGACCGCCCGTCCGCCCGGCAGATCACCTCGAACCTCGGCCGGCTGCGCGCCGCGTACGAGGAGGCGTCGCCGGTGTTCGGCCCGTTCCGCCTCACCCAGGTCCTGCTCTGCTACGGCCGCCCCAAGGGCACCGACTTCATCCGCGAAAAGGTCAAGAACGTCGACACGGCCAAGATGCTGCTGGTCGGCACCCGCGGCGACCCGGCGACGCCGTACCGCTGGACCACACAGACGGCGAAGCGGCTGGGACCGTCGGCCGTGGTGCTCGACAACAAGGGCGACGGCCACACCGGCTACGCATCGTCGAAGTGCGTGCACAGCAAGGTCGACGCCTTCCTGCTGTACGGCACCCTGCCCCCGAACGGCAGCTCGTGCGGCTCCCGGAGCGGCGAGGAAGCGGCACCCTGACGATCAATGCGCCCCAAATGCCCGATACGTGAATCAGCCCTATGGTGCTGCTATGGAGCACGCACTCAGTCCCACGACCCTGTCCGAGCTGCGCCGGCCTCGCCCCTACCCCGCGGTGTCGGTGCTCACGCCGACGCACCGCAGGGAGCCGTACAACGCGCAGGACCGGGTCCGGCTGCGCAATGTGGTGTCCGAGGCCAAGAGGCAACTGGAGGCCGACCCCGCGGTGACCCGCGAACGGCGTGCCGAGGTGGCGGCCCAGCTCGACCAGGCGCTCGGCGAGGTCGACCTCACGTACGCCGAGGACGGCCTGGTGATCTTCGCCGCCCCGGGTGAGCACCAGGTGTGGTCGCTCGCCCGCACCGTGCCCGAGCGGGTGGTGCTCTCCGACACCTTCCTCACCCGCAACCTGGTCTCCGCCCAGGTGTCCGAGCGGCCGTTCTGGGTGCTGTCGGTCTCGGCCGACCGCGCCACCCTCTGGAACGGCGGTGGCGGGCGGATCACCGAGCAGCGCACCGGCGGCTTCCCCTACACCCGCAGGAACGAGAACTTCGACCCCGAGCGCCTGGAGCGGTTCGGTGACATGCCGAGCACCTTCCGCGACGAGGGCACCCGGCACTTCCTGCGCGAGGTCGACGCGGCCGTGGGCACGGTGCTGCGCGACAGCCCCAGGCCGCTCTACGTGACCGGCGAGCAGGCCGCGCTGTCCTGCCTGGACGAGATCGGGGACGTCACCCGGCGTGCCCTGCACATCCCCCACGGCGGCCTCGCGCACGGCACCCCGGACGCCGTCTGGCAGGCCGTGCGGCCGGTGGTCGAGGCCGAGGACATGAGGACCGTCGACACCGTGACCAAGGAGCTCGAATCGGCCCGCGGCCGCAAGGAGTTCGCGGCCGGGGTCGACGAGGTGTGGCAGAACGCCCGGGAGGCCCGGGTGCGGCTGCTCGCCGTCGAGGAGAACTACCGCGTGACCGTGCGCGACGACGGCGATCACCTGTTGCCGGCCTCCAGCGACGATCTCGACGCCCGCGAGGACATCGTGGACGAGATCGTGGAGCAGTGCCTGGAGACCGGCGCCGACGTCCGCTTCGTCCCCGACGGCACCCTGGCCGACGCGAACGGCATCGCGGGCGTCCTGCGCTACTGACGCCGCCCGCGCACCTGCGCCTACGCTACGCCGGGACAGCCGGCGACGAGGGAGGGCGTACGTGGGTGAGCTGCTGGGCGTGGCGGTGCTGGGCGCGGGACACATGGGAGCCGACCACATACGGCGCCTCGACCGGGTGGTGAGCGGCGCAAGGGTCGCCGCCGTGGGCGACCCCGACCCGGCACGGGCGAAGGAAGCGGTCGCCGGTGTCGACGGCGTCTCGGTGCACACGGAGACGGAGGCCGCGCTGGACGCGCCCGGTGTCGAGGCGGTCCTGATCGCCTCGCCGGGTCCCGCGCACGAGGAGGCGCTGCTCGCGGCGTTCGCACGCGGCCTTCCGGTGCTGTGCGAGAAGCCCATGGTGCCGGAGTCGGCGAGGGCGCTGCGCGTCGTGGAGGCCGAGGCACGGCTCGGCCGGCGGCTGGCGCAGATCGGCTTCATGCGGCGGTACGACGCCGAGTACCTGCGGCTCAAGTCGCTGCTGGACAGCGGCCGTCTGGGACGGCCGCTGATGCTGCACTGCGTCCACCGCAACGTCTCCTCACCGCCCGGCTTCACCAGCGCGATGCTGGTCAACAGCTCGGTCGCGCACGAGATCGACGCGGCCCGCTGGCTGCTCGGCCAGGAGCTGACCGCCGTGACCGCGCTGCGTCCCCGGCCCTCCGGCAACGCCCCCGAGGGCCTGCTCGATCCGCAGTTCGTGCTGTTCGAGACAGGGGGCGGCGCCCTGGTGGACGTGGAGGTCTTCGTCAACTGCGGCTTCGGCTACCAGGTGCGCTGCGAGGCCGTCTGCGAGGCGGGCAGCGCGCGCATCGGGGAGGCCCACTCCATGGTGGTCACGGCGGAGGGCGGCGCCCGCGAGGAGGTGCCCCAGGACTACCTCGTACGGTTCGCGGACGCCTACGACCGCGAGGTGCAGGCCTGGGTCGACGCCACCCGGCGGGGCCGGGTCACCGGCCCGAGCGCCTGGGACGGGTACGCGGCCTCCGCCGTCGCCGAGGCCGGGGTGCGGGCACTGCAGAGCGGCGGCCGGACCGCGGTCGAGTTCGCGCCGTGCCCGGAGCTCTACCCGCAGGCGGCCGGCTGACGCGGGGCGTGGCCAGTGGCCGTCCCGCGTCAGACCCCGTCGAAGAGGCTGCTCAGCCCCCGGTCGACGGCGTCGCCGACGTCCTCGTGACCGGCGGCGACGACCGCGTACGTGCGCAGCAGGAAGCGGCGCAGGGCGGCGGTGTCGAACCGGAGCAGCGCCAGCCCGGGCGGCGCGTGGAACTCCAGCACCGTACGGGCGCGTCCGCACGGCCAGATGTGCACGTCCCCGCTCCCGGCCGGGCCGCGCACCCCTTCCTCCAGCAGGGCCCGCGCGAAGGTCCAGCTGAGCGCCTCGCCGTCCAGACACGCCTCGGGCGGGAAGTCGAAGTGCACGGCCAGCGGGTCGGTGGAGAGGTAGCGAAGGGTGACGGGGACGGGAACGTCCCGCTGCTCCGCCGTGATCAGCCGGGCACGGGCGGGCTGCTGGAGGGTGATGTCCATCATGCGGTCTCCACTGCGGGCGAGAGGGCGGCCGGTCCGGTGCCGGTTCTCTTACGACCCCGACGAGGCGCCCGACGTACACCTGGAACACACATGCGTCGAACACTCGAGTGAGTGCCGCACAAGTGGCCCGACGGCTCGCCAATTCGCGTATACCGCCTACGACTTGTCTGCCGCCGGGCGTACGCGCCATCTACGTCACAAGCGCTCCGTGAAGACTGTGGCATATGCCAGAAGCACCACCGTATCGTGTGTTGCCAAATCTCTTACAGGGCGCCGCGGGCTGTGCAACAGTCGTAACGGTCCCACCGTCACCCTTGGTCGTACCGTCCCCGCATCGGAGTGCGTCATGCCGTCCCATCTCTCCGCGGACCGCCCAGCCGGCCAGCCACCCGGACCCGGCTCGGTCGACGCGCTGATATCGCAGGCGCGGCGGCTCAAGGGCGAGGTGGACGCCGTACGGCGGGACGCGCACAGTGACGGTTCGGACCCGCGGGATCGATGGCAGCGCGCACTCTACGACCTCGCGCTGCACCAACTCAACGATCTGGACGAGCACCTGGCCCAGCTGCGCGACGGCCCTCCGCCGGTGCCACCGGCGCCACAGGCCGAGCCGGCCCCGGCGGCACCGCCCGCCGCCCGGAGCGAGTCGCTGCTCAGTCGGGTCGGCAGCGCGGAGTGGAACCTGCAGACCGATCAGGCCAGTTGGTCCGGCGAGCTGTACGAGATCCTCGGCCGCGCCCCCACCGCGCCCCCGCTCACCCTCGACGAGCTGCCCTCGCTCGTGCTGGACGCGGACCGGCCGAAGCTGACCGCGATGGTCACGGACTGCCTGGTCGACGCCAAGCGCATCGACGGCGAGTTCCGGATCGTACGGCCGGACGGCGAGGTGCGAACCGTGCACATGATGGGCGAGCCCGTGCTCGACACTGACGGCAGCACCGCCTCGATGTGGGCCGTGCTGCGGGACGTCAGCGAACTGCGGCGCAGTCAGCAGGCGGTGAGCGAGACCCGTGACTCGCTCCAGCGCCGGCGGCACGTCGCACAGACCGAGCACCGGCTCGCGGTCGAGCTGCAGGAGGCCGTGCTGCCGCCGAGGCACGGCACCCTGCGGCTCCCGCGCCAGGGCGAGCACACCCTCGACGTGGCGGCCCGCTGCCTGCCCTCCTCCACCGGCACCCCGGTCGGCGGCGAGTGGTACGACGCGCTGGAACTCCCCGGCGGCGAGACGCTCCTGAGCATCGGGGACCTCACCGGCCACGGCGTCGGTGTGACATCGGGCATGGCCATGCTGCTCGGCGCGGTACGCGGCATGGCGATGGCGGGGACCCGGCCCGGCACGCTGCTGGCCTGGCTCAACCAGCTGCTGGACACCACCGTCCAGCCGGCCCTCGGCAGCGCCGTCTGCTGCCGCTACCGGCCCGAGACCCGCACGCTGGTGTGGGCCCAAGCAGGGCACCCCGCCCCGCTGCTGTTCCGCAACGGGACGGGGCGCAGGTTGAACGCACCGGACGGTGTCCTGCTCGGCGCGACCTCGGGTGCCACCTACGGCGAGACCGAGGAAACCCTTCAGGAGGGCGACCTGATCCTGCTGCACACCGACGGGCTGGCGCCCGGGGACAGCGGGACGGCCGCCGCGCACCGCCTCGTCGACCTGGCTCCGCTCTTCGCCGGAGCACGCACCGCACAGGACTGCGTGCGGACGGTCGTGGAGGAGTTCGGCGGGACCGAACGTCAGGACGAAGCCTGCGTGCTGATCGCCAGGGTCACGTCATAGGGGTCATGGGGGCAGTCGGTCGAATATGGGGCAGTCGGTCGACACGGGGACAGTCGCACTACACCTGTGAGTTGTTGCCGCCCCTCCCCTTCGGCTTGGGCAGCGCCAGCTTGATCTCCTCGCGCAGCTCCTGAATCCTCGGGTACTCGGCGTACTCGGCCGTCAGCCGGTACATCTGGCGCAGCCGGTCCCAGGTGCGGCGGGAGGAGTTCTGCCCCATCGACATCAGGGCGAGGCGAGCGAACCGGTCCGCCTGTTCGGGGTCGTCGGCGATGAAGCAGGCGGAGGCCATGGACAGGAAGTCGAAGATCTTCGACCGCTGTTGTGCCTCCACCCGCAGCGCCAGCGCCTTGTCCGCGTAGTGCTGGGCGTGCGCCGCCGCGCCCGGCTCGAACTCCGCGAGCGTGCGGTAGGCCAGGGCCTGCATGCCGTACAGGTCCGCCTCGTTGAACAACTGCATCCAACTGGGCGGCGGTACGTCCCCCTTGTCGGAGACGAACAGGTCCTCCGCCTGACCGAGGGTGCGGCGCATCGCCTGGCTCTTGCCCATCGACGCCTGCGCCCAGGCCTCGATGGTGTGGAACATCGCCCGGGTGCGGGGCAGTACCTCCTCACCGGAGCCGGACTGGGCGAGCTTCATCAGGTCGAGCGCGTCGTCGGGCCGGCCCAGGTGCACCATCTGGCGGGCAGCCCGGGAGAGCGCCTCGCCGGCCCGGGGCCGGTCGCCGCCCTCTCTCGCGGCATGGGCGGCGATGACGAAGTACTTCTGGGCCGTGGGCTCCAGGCCGACGTCGTGCGACATCCAGCCCGCGAGGACGGCGAGGTTGGCCGCGACGCCCCACAGGCGCCGCTGCAGATGGGGGGGATGGCGGTAGGCGAGCATGCCGCCCACCTCGTTGAGCTGGCCCACGACCGCCTTGCGCTGGAGCCCGCCGCCGCGGGCCGCGTCCCAGGCGCGGAACACCTCGACCGAGCGCTCCAGTTCCTCGATCTCCTGCGACCCGATGGGGGCGGCCTCGTAGCGGTCGTACCCGGCGGGGTCGGCGTGCAGGGGGTCGTCGAGGTGAGGTGCGTCGGCCGCCAGGGCCGGATCGGTGTGCAGCCAGTCGTACATGGCACTGCTGAGTGCGGATCCCGCGGCGAGCACGGCACCCGCGCCCACCAAGCCGCGTCGGTTGAGCATGAGGTCCATTCCCGTGAATTCGGTGAGGACCGCAGCGGTCCGTTCGGGCGCCCACGGCACACCGTCGGGATGCTCCACGCTCCCGCCGCCCTGCCGCTTCCCCGCACGCCCGTGCCGGACCAGACCGAGGTCCTCGATGGTCACGACACGGCCGAGACGCTCGGTGAACAGAGCCGCCAGCACCCGCGGCACCGGATCGCGCGGGATCTCTCCCGTGTCGATCCACCGCCGCACCCGTGAGGTGTCGGTCGCCAGCTGGGGGTGGCCCATGGCCGCCGCCTGCTTGTTGACCAGCCTCGCGAGCTCTCCCTTGGACCAGCCGGCCAGGCCGAACAGGTCCGCAAGGCGGGTGTTGGGTTGTCCGCTCACATCAAGCCCCCAGGTACTCGGCTGAGTTGACAGTAGCCCGGGGCGAGTTGCCGGGCGACTATTCGCCAGGGTTCGCCAGGGTGCGCCAGATGGTGTGCCACCGGGCATCGGGTGTCAGGTAGGAACGCGCCACCCCGACCCGGTCGCCCTACGGCCGGTGCATTCCCCAGGGTGCACCCGGGCGGTCGGTTCGGGTGGCGCAATGACGTCGCAGGCACACGAAGGGATCTGTCTCGCCCATGTACGCAGCATCGTCCTCCGTGTCCGCCCCGCCCCGGCCGCTGCGCCCGCGCCCCGCGGCTCCCGCCTCCCCGAGGCCGGGAGAGCCCTCGCTGCCGGGCGGCGGCGGCCCCTATCTCGCCCCCGCGCGCCCGACGGCCCCCGTGCTCGGTGCGGGCCGCACGCGGCGCCCCGCGGGGCTCGGTACCCAACCGCTCAGCGGGAGACTCGACTTGTCCGGCCCCCAGGGCGCCCAGCTGCGGACGGCGATCGCCTCGGTGCACCGGATCTGCCCGGAGTTCGCCCCCGTGCAGGTGCTGCGGCGAAGCGGACGGTCCGTGCTGCTGGTCGGCACCACAGGACGCAGTACGGCCGTCGCCAAGTGCTTACTGGACCACTCCCCCGCGTGGGCGGAGCGGATCCGCCACGAAATAGCGGCATACCGCTCGTTCGTCCGGCACCGCCCGCCTGTGCGGGCGCCCCGGCTGATCGCGGCGGATCCGGACAACTGCACCATGGTCATCGAGCGGATGCCGGGACGGGCCGCGGCGCTGCAGCGGCACCCGTCGGAGCCACCGCCGCGTGCGGACATCCGGCAGGCGCTCAGCGCCATCTGCCGGCTGAACGCCTGGCGGCCCCCCGCGGGCACGTTCGCCGCGCCGCTGGACTACGCGGCCCGGATCTCCCGGTACCACGAGCTCGGACTGCTCACCGACCGGGATCTGGGCGACCTGCAGAAGCTGCTGCACGGCATCGCGCTCGCCGCCGGGCGCCAGGGCATGGGCCAGTTCTGCCACGGCGACGCGCTGCTGTCGAACATGTTGCTCTCGCCCGCGGGACCGGTCCTGGTGGACTGGGAGCACGCCGGCTGGTACCTGCCGGGGTACGACCTGGCCACCCTGTGGTCGGTGCTCGCCGACGCCCCGGCGGCGCGGCGGCACATCAGCCAGATCGCCCAGTCCGCGGGGCCGGCCTCACGGGACGCGTTCCTGGTGAATCTGATGCTCGTACTGACCCGCGAGATCCGCACGTACGAGACGGCCGTGCAGCGTTCGATGCACGACGCGACCCCGGCGGCACCGGGAGTGGCCCACCAGGGTGCTGCGCCGTCCGGCGAGGAACAGCGGCTGCTGCTGCGGCGGCTCCACGACGACTGCCAGCTGGCCCGCCGGGCCGTGCGCGCGGCGGTCGGTACTCGCTGAAGGGGGATGACGGTCCGCGGTGCGCCGGCGACAACGCGCACCGCGGACCTCGTCGCGCCCAAAACCGTCGCCTTCCGGTGCTCTACCCCCGGGCTGCCGTAGCCGAGGGCGTCGCGCCCACAGCCGTTGTGTCCGGGGGCGTGTCCAAAGGCCGTCGCCTCTGGCGCCCGTGGCCGGGGATCGTCGGTCCGGAGCCATCTCGTCCGGGTCGTCACGGACGGACCATTGGTGTACGCCACTGACGCCCCGCAGGCCCGTCGGCCGGCGCCACGAAACTCCCCCCACCCCGCCCTGACCGGGGACATCGCCTCCCGCGGCGCATGATTGACGGATCGTCGGAGAGCCGGTACCACTGACACGCTCGGCCCCGCACGGCTCATCGCGCTCAACCGTCCCAGGAGGCTGCTTTGCGAGGATCCCCCACCGACCCCCGACGAGCCGCCGGGCCGAGACGCGCACACCGCACCGTCGGCGCCGCGGCCTGTGCCGCGCTGCTGCTGCCGCTGCTCGGCGCCGCCCCGTCCGGCGCCCGCTCGGACGGCCCGCCGGACGGCCGGCTGCAACAGGCCTTCGAGCAGGCGGCCGTCGCGTACGACGTGCCGCGGAGCGTGCTGCTCGGCGTCGCCTATCTCCAGTCCCGCTGGGACGCGCACGGCGGCGCGCCGAGCGTCACCGGCGGCTACGGCCCGATGCACCTCACCGACGCCCGTACGGCGCTGGCCACCACCCCGCACCACAGCGAGGGCGCGGAGGACCCGCGCGGCGACGACGCCCGCCCGCCGCTGCTGCCCGAGGCACAGCTGCCGCAGACCACCGAACTCCCGGCCCGCCTGACGACGTTGTCCAAGGCGGCCGAGCTGACCGGCATCAGCGCCGAGCGGCTGCGCACCGACCCGGCGGCCAACGTGGCGGGCGGGGCCGCGCTGCTCGCCGCCGCGCAGCGGGAGCTGGGCGCGCCGCCGAGCGACGACCCGGCGGACTGGTACGGCGCGGTGGCCCGGTTCTCCGGCGCCGACGACACCGCGACGGCGGCGACGTACGCGGGCGACGTGTACGACGTGCTGCGCGCCGGCCAGGAACGGCGCACGGACGCCGGTCAGCTGGTCACCCTGGCCGCACAGCCCGAACTCGTCCCCGACACCTCCCAGTTGCGGCGGACCGGCCTGCGCCCGGCGTCCGCCGAGGGCACCGAGTGCCCGGCGACCGTCTCCTGCGAGTGGATCCCGGCGCCGTACGAGGAGTTCGGCGAAGGCGACTACGGCAACCACGACCTGGGTGAGCGCCCGGCGTCGCAGGACATCGACTACATCGTCGTGCACGACACGGAGGGCGCCTGGGAGGGCGTCCTCGCCATGGTGCAGGACCCGGCCTATGTGTCCTGGAACTACTCGCTGCGCTCCACGGACGGCCACATCGCCCAGCACGTCAAGGCGAAGGACGTGGCCTGGCACGCCGGCAACTGGTACGTCAACGCCAAGTCGATCGGTCTGGAGCACGAGGGCTTCCTGGCCTCGCCGGACGCCTGGTACACGGAGGCGATGTACCGCTCGTCGGCGCGTCTGGTGAAGTACCTCGCCGAGAAGTACGACATCCCGCTGGACCGGCAGCACATCCTCGGCCACGACAACGTGCCCGGCCCGACCACCTCGACGATCCGGGGCATGCACACGGACCCGGGCCCGTACTGGGACTGGCAGCACTACTTCACCCTGCTCGGCCGCCCCTTCGGCCCCACGGCCCGCGCGGGCGGGAACATCGTGACGATCCTGCCGGACTACGCCGCCAACCGGCCGGTGTACACGGGCTGCACCGCCCAGGCCGAGCCGTGTGCGGTGCACGGCTCGAGCGCCGTGCGGCTGTACTCCGGGCCCGGCGAGACCTACCCGCTGATCAAGGACATCGGCCTGCGTCCGGGCGGCGAGGACTCGACGACCGACGTCAACGACATCGGCTCACGGGTCTCCACCGGCCAGCAGTACGCGGTGGCCGAACGCCAGGGGGACTGGACGGCGATCTGGTACCTGGGCCAGAAGGCCTGGTTCCGCAACCCGGTGCAGGCCCCGACGGCGGTCCCCGCGAAGGGCAGGGTCGTCACGCCGAGGGACGGCCTGGACAGCGTCCCGGTGTACGGCCGTGCCTATCCGGAGGCGTCCGCCTACCCGGCGGGTGTGCCGGCGCAGTCGGTGTCCCCGCTGCCGTACCAGCTGCTCAAGGGCCAGAAGTACGTCGTCGGCGACAAGGTGCCCGGCGAGTACTACTACGCGGTTACCTTCGCCACCGACGCGCACCGGGTCGTCGTGGGCAAGGACCTGTACTACGAGATTCAGTTCGGCCACCGGGTCGCGTTCGTCCGGGCGGCCGACGTGCGGCCGGTGTCGTAGCGGATCAGCCCTGCTGGAACAGTTCCGCCGGGAGCGGCTTCAGCAGGGCGTACAGGTCGTCCGTGATGGGGCGGTCCCAGGCGGCGATGGTGACGAGGACGTTGTCGCTGCGGTCGAACTGCACGCAGGAGATCCGGCTCTCGGAGAGCTTCAGGCGGCGCACGATGAGGAGGTTGTCGCCCTGCATCACCGGCACGTCCTCGGTGCCGACGACCGTCACCTCCTCGTCGTTCTCCAGGGCCAGCAGCAGCTGGGCCACCTCGAACGGGATCTGCCCCTCGGCGACCTCGCGGGCCGGGGAGCCCTCGGGCAGGTTGCCGATGATCATCGCGGGGCCGCGGCCGCCGAACAGGTCGTAACGCAGGAAGACGCCCTGGCAGGTGCCGTCGGGGGCGGGCAGCAGGCCGGCGCCGAGGTTGCCGGGCCAGTCGCCCGGGTCCATGGCCAGCACGTCGAAGTCGGGGCCGGCGGGAGTGGCGCTGCGGCGGCGGAGGAACGACATGCCGCCATGGTACGTGCCCGCAGGTCGTCGGCGTCGGGCGGGCGAGGCGGAAGTCCGCGGCGTTCGGGCAGCGCCTGGAAGCCGCGCGGGGAACGGGTGCGACCAGCCACGACGGCCCCGCGGACGGTCGACGGCACACCGCGGCGCGTCGAGCGGCGCCTCCGCGGAGCGCTCGGGCGGACCTGTCGACGGGGACGGTGGGAGTACGGGCCGCCGCGGCGGTGAGGCGGGCAGGCGTCGGGGTGGGAGCGGACCCACGCGGTGAGCACGTCGGGGTCGGCCGGGTCGTCGGCGACGCCGCCGCCGCGTCCGTCGTGCCGGACGGTCAGGGCGAGGTCCGGCGCGAGCCGGGCGTCCCTGCTGGCCGGGTCCGAGTCCCGCATGCAGCTGAGGGAAGGGGTGGCCGGTCATCCATTGGCACGGCCACCCATGAGCACGGTTGCCGACTGGCACGGTCATCCACGAGCCCGGCCCTCCATGAGCACGGGTCCGGCGTCACTCCTCCGGCGGCGCGGGCGGCACCACCGCGACCGGGCTCGCCGCGTGCAGCAGGACGGCGTGCGTGACGGAGCCCATCAGGCGGGCGGGGGCGAGCAGGCGGCGGCGGTGCCGGCCCACGACGACCAGCTCGGCGTCCAGCGAGTACGCGACGAGGTTCGCGGCGGCGTCGCCGGGGACCACGCGTGCTTCCGCCCGGACGCCGGGGTGGCGCCGGCGGTGCGGGGTGAGGAAGCCCTCCGCGAGGGCCCGCGCCTCGTTCTCCACGGCGTCCTGGTCGATGCCGGTCGGCAGCAGTTCACCGGCGGCGCCCGCCCAGAGCTGCACCGGCCACGGGTAGGCGGCGACCGCCTGGAGGCGGGCGCGGCGCAGCGCGGCCTCCTGGAAGGCGAAGGCGAGGGCGGCGTCGTCCGGGCCGTCCACGTTGAGCCCGACGACGACGCGGGGCCCCGGTTCCTGCGGCGGGGCGTCGTCCACCTCGCGGCCGGGCCGGGGCACGACGACGACCGGGCACTCGGCGTCCCGGGCGGCCGCGAGGCCGTTGGAGCCGAGCAGGAGCCTCGCGAAGCCGCCCCGGCCCCGGGAGCCGAGCACGAGCACCTGGGCCTCGGCGCCCAGGTCGGGGAGTACCACGGCGGGGGTGCCCTCGGGGCCGAGGTACTCCACGGCCGGTGCGTCGGCCCGCTGGGCGACGTGGGCGCGGGCCCGGGCGAGGACCGGATCGTCCGCCGGCTCCGGCAGCCGGGCGACCGCGACGTCGGCGGGCACCCGGACGGCGTACTGGCGGACGTGCACCACCCGCAGCGGCGCGGCGCGTCCGCGGGCGGCGTCGAAGGCCCAGTCCAGGGCCCGCAGGCTGTCGGGCGAACCGTCGAACGCCGCGATGACCGGCAGGGTGCTCATGGTTCCTCACCTCCGCAGTGGCGACCCACCACTCCCCGGGGCCGGCCTCGCTCAGGCCTCGGCCCCGGGAGGGCTCACTGGATCGCGTGTCCACGAAAAGGGTGGGGAACACCCCCCGGACCGGCCCGTCCCCCCGGTGCGCGCCGGTGGGGTCAGGTCAGGTCGAACTCGCCCTCCCGCGCACCCGACACGAACGCGCCCCATTCGGCGGGGGTGAAGATCAGGGAGGGGCTCTCCGGGCGGCCGCTGTTGCGCATGGCGATGAAACCCTCGACAAAGGCGATCTGCACATCCCCCACGCCGCGGCTGCTGGACTGCCACTGGGCGTTGCTCAGGTCCAGTTCCGGCTTGTCCCAGCCCATGAGCGGCTGCTGCTGGGTGGTGGTCTCGGCCACGTCCGTGCTCCTCCCGACTCGTCGTCCGCGGCCAGCCTAGCGATCGGTCCCCGGAGTCAACAGGCCACGTGGGGGGGACCCTTTCAGGCGTCCGGTGGCTGCGCTCCCACGAGCCACATGGAGAAGAACCGGGATCCGCCTCCGTAGGCGTGCCCGAGCGCCGTCCGGGCGCCGTCCACCTGGTTCTCTCCCGCCTGTCGGCGCACCTGGAAGCGGCCTCCGCGAAGCGGATCACGGCGGTTGCGCCAATGGGGTCGGTGGAGAGCACACCACCCCCGACACGGTGACCGGCAGGTCCCCGTCCGGCTCGGTCACGACGGATTCGGTGGGTTCGGCGGCGTCGACGTCCCGGCGCGGGTCGGACACGGTCCGGCGGACCGGGCGGGGGCCGGGAAGCGGTGCCCGACGAGCGCAGGTGGGCCCGCACGGGATCGCCGACGCCGGCACCGGCGACGTGGGCCTCCCGGACCGGCCCAGCAGGCGGTCGGCTACGCGCCCTTTTCGTTCGCGGCGAAGAAGTCGGCGGTGCGCCCCGCGAACCACGCCGGGTCGTCCACCCACGGATAGTGCCCGGCGCCGGGCTGCACGGCGACCTCGGCGTTCGGGAAGACCTCGGCGGTGCGGCGGGCGAGTCCGGGGCGCGGGCCGCCGTCGAGTTCGCCGGCGTACACGAGGACCGGGGCGGTCAGCGTGGCGAGCGCGGCGCGGGTCGCGGGCGGGTCGTAGGCGCCCTCGGCGCCGTACCGGTCCGCGGCCTCCTCGTTGCTCTCCTCCTCGTCCCGCCGGGCATGCGCGGCGGCCGCCTCGTCCCAGCGCCCGTAGAAGAACGGGATGAACGCCGGGTCGAAGTCGCCGCCCTGGAGCAGCCACCTCTCGAACGCCGGATACGCCGCTGCGAACCACGGCTCGCCCGTGCGAAGCCGTGCGGCGGCCAGCCGGTCCTCGGTCGTCGCCGGCATGCCCAGCGCCCAGGGCGTCGCGGTGATCAGCGCGAGCCGTGCGACCCGGTCGGGGTGCCGGGCGGCGTACAGCATGGCCAGGCTGCCACCCGCCGAGTGACCGAGCAGGTCCATCCGGTCCAGCCCCAGGTGGACCCGCAGCGCCTCCACGTCGGCCACGAGCCGGTCGCAGCGGTACGTCGCCGGGTCCGCCGGCGCCTCCGAGTCGCCGGTGCCGCGCAGGTCGAGCAGGACCAGCCGGCGGTGGGCGGCGAGTCCGCCCAGGTCGCCGAGGTAGCCGGAGGGCCGCATGGGGCCGCCGGGCAGGACGACCAGGGGGGCGCCGTCGCCGCGCAGGTGGTGGGCGAGCCGGGTTCCGTCGGGGGCGCTGAAGGTGGGCATGGCGGTCATCCTCGGCTCGCGGGAGGACCCCGCGCAACAGACTTACGTCGGCGGGAGAAAGTGCGGGCCGAGCACTTGTCCGAGCCGCGCCGGACTGGATTACTGATCCACAACACCTCGACCGAATGATCGGTCGCCCGGATTGCGCGGTGGGCAAGGGGAGGTCCCATGACGGAGACGACGGAGCTGCTGGACGCGGGCGAACGGCTGGACGCGGAGGAGCTGCGGGAGGTGCAACTGGAGCGGCTGCGGGCACAGCTGCGGCACGCCTACGCCCACGTGCCCTTCTACCGGGAGTCGTTCGACAAGGCGGGCGTTCACCCGGACGACTGCCGCTCCCTCGCCGATCTGGCCCGCTTTCCCTTCACGACCAAGGCCGACCTGCGCGAGCACTACCCGTACGGGATGTTCGCCGTGCCACGGGAACGCGTCCGCCGGATCCACGCGTCGAGCGGCACCACGGGCCGCCCCACGGTCGTCGGGTACACGGACAACGACCTGTCGATGTGGGCCGACATGGTGGCCCGTTCGATCCGGGCGGCGGGCGGGCGGCCCGGTGACACGGTGCACGTGGCGTACGGGTACGGGCTGTTCACCGGCGGACTGGGCGCGCACTACGGCGCCGAGCGGCTCGGCTGTACGGTCGTCCCCGCGTCCGGCGGCATGACGGCTCGTCAGGTGCAGTTGATCCAGGACCTGAAGCCCGGCGTGATCATGGTGACGCCGTCGTACATGCTGACACTGCTGGACGAGTTCGAGCGGCAGGGCGTCGATCCGAGGAGCACCTCCCTGCGGGTGGGGATCTTCGGGGCCGAGCCGTGGACGGAGGGGATGCGGCGGGAGATCGAGGAGCGGTTCGCGATCGACGCGGTGGACATATACGGGCTGTCGGAAGTGATCGGCCCGGGGGTCGCGCAGGAGTGCGTGGAGACCAAGGACGGCCTGCACGTGCACGAGGACCACTTCTACCCGGAGGTCGTGGACCCGGTCACCGGTGAGGTGCTGCCCGACGGCGAGCGGGGCGAACTGGTCTTCACCTCGCTCACCAAGGAGGCCATGCCCGTCATCCGGTACCGGACCCGGGACCTGACGCGGCTGCTGCCGGGCACGGCCCGTACGTTCCGCCGGATGGAGAAGGTCACCGGCCGCAGCGACGACATGGTGATCCTGCGCGGGGTGAACCTGTTCCCCACCCAGATCGAGGAGATCGTGCTCCGCACCCCGGGCGTGGCCCCGCACTTCCAGCTGCGCCTGACCCGCGAGGGCCGGCTCGACGCGCTCACCGTCCGGGCGGAGGCCCGCCCCGACGCGCCCGCCGGGACACGCGAGGACGCGGCGCGGGCCATCGCCGCGGCCGTGAAGGACGGCATCGGCGTGTCGGTGACGGTGGAGATCGTCGAACCGGAGTCGCTGGAGCGGTCCGTGGGGAAGATCAGGCGGATCGTGGACCTGCGCCCGAGGTGACGCCGCCGTCGCCGAACCGGTCCCGCAGCTCCCGCTTGAGGATCTTGCCGCTGGCGTTGCGGGGCAGCGCGTCCACGAGGACGACCCGCTTCGGTGCCTTGAAGTGCGGCAGGTTCCGGCGCGCGTGCGCGATCAGCTCCGCCTCCGTCACCTCGCCGCGCGGCACGACGAAGGCGGTGATCGCCTCGATCCACTTCTCGTCGGGCAGGCCGACCACGGCGGCCTCGGCGACCGCGTCATGGGTGTACAGGGCGTCCTCGACCTGCCGTGAGGCGACGAGCACGCCCCCGGAGTTGATGACGTCCTTCACCCGGTCGACGATCGTGAAGTAGCCCTCGGCGTCCCGCACCGCGAGGTCGCCGGAGTGGAACCAGCCGTCCCGGAAGGCCTCGGCGGTCTCCTCCGGCTTGTCCCAGTAGCCCTCGCACAGCTGCGGGGAGCGGTAGACGATCTCGCCGGGCGTGCCCTCCGGCGCCTCCTTGCCGTCCTCGTCGACGACCCGGGCGTCCACGAAGAGCACCGGACGGCCGCAGGAGGCCGGCCGGTCCTGGTGCTCGTCGGGCCCGAGGACCGTGGCCAGGGGGCCGATCTCGCTCTGGCCGAAGCAGTTGTAGAACGCCAGGTGCGGCAGCCGCTCCCGCAACCGCTCCAGGACCGGCACCGGCATGATCGACGCCCCGTAGTACGCCTTGCGCAGGCCGCCGAGGTCGCGGGTCGCGAAGTCGGTCCGGTTGGCCAGGCCGATCCACACGGTCGGCGGTGCGAACACGCTGTCCGCGCGCCCGTTCTCGATCAGGTCGAACAGCCGGTCGCCGTCCGGCGCGTCCAGGACGATGTTCGTCGCCCCGACCGCGAGGTAGGGCAGCAGGAACACGTGCATCTGCGCCGAGTGGTACAGGGGCAGCGCGTGCACCGGCCGGTCGCCCGCGCCGAGGCCGAGGGCGGTGATCGCGCTGAGGTACTCGTGCACCAGCGCGCGGTGCGTCATCATCGCACCTTTGGGCAGGGCCGTGGTGCCCGAGGTGTAGAGCAGCTGTGCCAGGTCCTCGGCGCGGGCCTCAGGACCGTCGTGGGGGGCCGCGGACGGCAGCCGGGCGAGCAGCGAGCCGTCGGCGTCCCGCAGCGGCAGCACCCGCACCCCGTCGGGCAGTCGGCCGGCCAGGTCCGGGTCGGCGAGGACCAGCCGGCTGCCCGACTGCCCGACGATGTACGTCAGGTCGTCGCCCGTCAGGTTCTGGTTGACGGGCACGTGCACCAGGCCCGCGCGGGCGCAGGCGAGGAAGCCGATGAGGTAGGCGTCGGAGTTGTGGCCGTAGGCGCCGACCCGCTCGCCGGGGGCGAGGCCCTCGCCCAGCAGCAGGTTCGCCGCCCGGGAGACGGCGTCGTCGAGTTCCTCGTACGTCCAGCGGCGGTCGCGGTACTCCACCGCGACGCGCGCCGGGGTGCGGCGGGCGCTGCGCCGCAGCACCCCGTCGACGGTGCTGCCGTGTCCGGGCGTCATGACTGAGGATCCTCGGTGCGTGTGCGGACGAGGTCAAGAGACAGGGCCGCGGCGGACATACCCGTTGGTACGCTCAACCGCTCCTTCCCCCGATGACGTTGGGAGGCACGATGCGCACCCGCCTGAGACGGTTCACGCTCACGGCCGTCGCCCTGCTCACCGCCGCCACCGCGCTGCCGGCCACGGCGGCGCCCGCGCAGGACCGCCAGGAACAACACCCCTCGCGCGGCGGCCTGTCGGCCGTCGTCCGCTACACCGAGTTCGGCATTCCGCACGTCCTCGCGCGCAGCCACGCCGGCCTCGGCTTCGGCACGGGCTGGGCACAGGCCGCCGACCAGGTGTGCACGCTGGCCGACGGCTTCCTGACCGTACGCGGTGAGCGCTCGCGGTACTTCGGCGCCGACGCGCCGTCCGACCCGGCGCTGTCCTCGGCGACCCGCAACCTCTCCAGTGACCTGTACTTCCGCGGAGTGCGCCAGGCCGGCACGGTGGAACGGCTGCTCGCCGCTCCGGCGCCGGCCGGGCCGAGCAGGGCCGCGAAGGACCTCATGCGGGGGTTCGCGGCCGGCTACAACGCCTGGCTGGAGCAGAACCGGATCACCGACCCGGCGTGCCGGGACGCCGCCTGGGTGCGGCCGGTCACCACCCTGGACGTCGCCGCCCGCGGCTACGCCCTCGCGGTGCTCGGCGGCCAGGGCCGCGGCGTGGACGGCATTACAGCCGCGCAACCGCCGACGGCCGACCGACCGACGACGGCCGCGCCCGACGCCGACGGCACGGCGCGGGCCGCCCGCGAGCTGTTCGCGGCCGAGAGCGCGGACATGGGCTCCAATGCGGTCGCCTTCAGCGGCGCCACGACGGCCAATGGCCGTGGGCTGCTGCTCGGCAACCCGCACTACCCGTGGCAGGGCGGCCGCCGGTTCTGGCAGTCGCAGCAGACCATCCCCGGCCGGCTGAACGTCTCCGGCGGATCGCTGCTCGGCACGGCGACCGTCTCCATAGGTCACAACGCGCGGGTGGCCTGGAGCCACACCGTGGCCACCGGCGTCACCCTCAACCTGCACCAGCTCACCCTGGACCCGGCCGACCCGACCGTCTACGTCGTCGACGGCAGGCCCGAGCGGATGACGGAACGTCATGTCACCGTGGCCGTGAAGGACGGGCCGCCGGTGACGCGGACCCAGTGGTGGACCCGGTACGGCCCGGTGGTCACCTCGCTCGGCGCCTCGGTGCCGCTGCCGTGGACGACCACGACGGCGTACGCGCTCAACGACCCCAACGCGGCCAATCTGCGCGCCTCCGACACCGCCCTCGGCTTCAGCCGGGCCCGCAGCACGGACGACGTCCTCGCCACCCTGCGGCGCACCCAGGGCCTGCCGTGGGTGAACACGATCGCCGCCGACTCCGCGGGCCACACGCTGTTCACGCAGTCCCAGGTGCTCCCACGGGTCACCGACGAGCTGGCCGCGCGCTGCTCCACCCCGCTCGGCCAGGTCACCTACCCCTCGTCCGGGCTGGCCGTGCTGGACGGATCGCGCGGCGACTGCGCGCTCGGCCGGGACGCCGCCGCCGTGCAGCCGGGGATCTTCGGCCCGGCGAGGATGCCGGTGCTCGAGGACGCGCCCTACGCGGAGAACTCCAACGACAGCGCCTGGCTGACCCATGCCGAGCGGCCGCTGACGGGGTACGAGCGCGTCTTCGGCACCATCGGCACGGTCCGCAGCCTGCGCACGCGCGGCGCGCTGCAGGACGTGGCGGCGATGGCCGGGCGCGGCGGTCTGACGGTGCGGGACCTGCAGGCGCAGCAGTTCGCCGACCGGGTGCCCGCCGGGGACCTGGCCGCGGCCGACGCGGCGAAGGCCTGTGCCGCGCTGCCCGGTGGCACGGCGACCGGCAGCGACGGCAAGGCCGTCGACGTCACGGAGGCGTGCCGGGTGCTGGCCGACTGGGACCGCACGATGGACACCGCCGGCCGGGGCGCGCTGCTGTTCGACCGGTTCTGGCGGAAGCTCACGGCCAGGGTCCCGGCGGCCCGCCTGTGGAAGGTGCCGTTCTCCGCCTCCGACCCGGTGCACACGCCCAACACCCTCGACACGTCGGCCCCCGGCTTCGCGACCGCCCTCGCGGACGCCGTCGCCGAACTGCGGGCGGCGGGCATCGCACCGGACTCCCGGCTCGGTGAGCACCAGGTCGTCGTACGGAACGGACAGCGGATCCCGGTGCCCGGCGGCACCGAGTCGCTCGGCGTGTGGAACAAGATCGAGCCGGTGTGGGACCCGGTGAACGGCGGGTACACGGAGGTGTCGACCGGGTCCAGCTACATCCAGGCCGTGGGCTGGGACGGCGGTCCCTGCCCGGTGGCCCGCACCCTGCTGTCGTACTCCCAGTCCTCCAACCCGCACTCGGCCCACTTCGCCGACCAGACCCGGCTGTTCTCCGCCGAGAGGTGGGTGACGTCCCGGTTCTGCGAGAAGGACATCCGCGCCTCGCCCGCGCTCCGGGTGGTCGTGGTGCGCGAGCGCAGCTGACCGTGCCGGCGGGGTGCCGTCCCCGATCGGGCCGGCACCCAGACTTCTGACGTCCCGTCAGATAAAAGTCCACCCCTCGCCGCACGCACGCCCCATTGACACACCCCCGCACCCGACAGGAAAGTTTCACTCCGCACGGCGGTCCTCGAAAGATACTTTCAGTCGGGTACGGGAGGGTCCTCGATGGGCGAAGAGCTGGCGAGCGGTCTCAGCCGCCGTCAACTGGGTCTCGGCGCACTGGCATTGGGCGGGGCGCTCGCCCTCACGCCCTTCCCGGCGGGACCCGCCGCGGCCGCCGCGCCGTCCCGGTCCGGTCACCAGACGTTGCGGCACGGCTCGGCCGAGCACGCCGGGCTGCTCGGCTCGCACCTGCGCCGACTCGTCACCGACGCCCGGGCCTTCCTCGGCCCCTCCCCCAAGCACCCGTGGTACGCGGGAGCCGTGCTGCTCGCCGGGCGGGGCGGGACCGTGGCGCTGCACGAGCCGATCGGGACGGCGGTGCGGTACTCGGCGTACGACGAGAAGACCGACACCGGTGTCGAACTGCCCGCCGGGCAGCAGATACCGATGGCCGAGGACACCGTCTTCGACCTGGCCTCGGTGTCCAAGCTGTTCACCTCGATCCTGGCCGTGCAGCAGATCGAGCGCGGGGCACTGGAACTGGAGGCGCCGGTCGCCTCGTACCTGCCGGAGTTCGGGGCCGCGGGCAAGCAGGACGTCACGGTGCGGCAGCTGCTGACGCACACCTCGGGGTTCCGGGCGTGGATCCCGCTGTACAACGCGCCGACGTACGAGGAGAAACTGCGGCTCATCTGGAACGAGGCCCCCGTCAGCGCGCCGGGCACCAGGTACCTGTACTCGGACCTCAACCTGATCTCGCTTCAGCTGGTGCTGGAAAGGATCACCGATCAGAGCCTGGACGTGCTGCTCCGCACGGAGATCACCGATCCGCTCGGGATGCACCGCACACGTTTCAATCCGCCGGACTCCTGGAGACCGCGGATCGCCGCCACCGAGGACGCCCGCAAGCCGTGGTCCGGGCTGGACCGGGGGCTGGTGTGGGGCGAGGTGCACGACGAGAACGCCTACAGCCTCGGCGGGGTCGCGGGACACGCCGGTGTCTTCTCCTGTGCGTGGGACCTCGCCGTGCTCGGCCGGACCCTGCTCAACGGCGGCGCCTACGGCCGGGCGCGCATCCTGCGGCCGGAGTCGGTGGAGCTGATGTTCACCGACTTCAACACCGCCTTCCCCGGCGACGAGCACGGCCTCGGCTTCGAGCTGTACCAGCACTGGTACATGGGCGCGATGGCCACCCCCCGCACCGCCGGGCACACCGGCTTCACCGGCACCTGTCTCGTGCTCGACCCGACGACCGACTCCTTCCTCGTCGTGCTCGGCAACTCGGTCCACCCGGTGCGCAGTTGGCGCTCCGGATCGGCTCCCCGGGTGGCCGCGGCGAACCACCTGGCGCGTGCCGTACCCGTCCGCCCGGCGCGCGGTCGCACCGCCTGGTTCTCCGGGACGGCCAACTCCACCGAGGCGACGCTCGCGCTGCCCGCCCTGGACACGACGCCGGGCGCGGCGCGGCTGCGCTGCGCGCTGTGGTGGGACACCGAACCGGCGGCCGACGGCCTGGTCCTCGAGTCGTCGACGGACGGCGGCGCGACCTGGCAGCCGGTCCCGTTCACCACCGCCCGGCCCGGCGAGCAGCCCGAGGAGCACCCGTCCGGCCGCGTCACCGGCTGGTCGGGCCGCACCTGGCACCGGCTCACGGCGCCTCTCCCGGCGGACCCGGCGCTCACCCTGCGCTGGCGGTACACCACTGACCGGCTGTACGTGGGCCGTGGGGCGTACGTCGACGGCCTGCGCGTCGAGGCGGCGGGCACCGCCCTCTTCGACGAGGCGCGGCCCGCCGACGCGGCGCGGATCACGGCGGCGGGGTGGACGGCCTCCGCCGACTGACCGGCCGACGGCGCCGTCCGTCGAGCCACCGACGCCCGCCTCGGCTCGCCGTCGACACGGCCGGCAGCCCGCCTCAGTTCGCCCGCACAGCGACCGGCAGCCCGCGTCACTGGCCGGCCGCCCGTCGGCAGAGCGACCGGCGGCCCCGCCTCAGGTCGTCGGCAGCTCCTGCTCCGCCCAGATCGTCTTGCCCGCCCCGCTCGGCCGCGTCCCCCACCGTTGCGTCAACTGGGCCACCAGCAGCAGGCCACGGCCGCCCTCGTCGTAGGTGCGGGCCCGGCGCAGATGGGGTGAGGTGCTGCTGGCGTCGGACACCTCGCAGATGAGGGTGCGGTCACGGATGAGCCGGAGCTGGATGGGGGCGCCGCCGTAGCGGATGGCGTTGGTGACCAGTTCGCTCACCACGAGTTCCGTGACGAACGCGGCCTCGTCGAGCCCCCAGCGGGTCAGCTGATCGGTGGTGTGGCGGCGCGCGGTGGCGACCTCTGCCGGGTCGGCGGACAGGTCCCACACGGCCACCTGGCCGGCGTCCAGGGCGCGGGTGCGGGCGATCAGCAGGGCCACGTCGTCGGCCGGGTTGTCCGGCAGGAGGGACTTCAGGACGGTGTCGCAGATGTCCTCCAGGCTCTCGGCGGGCGCGGCGAGCGCGCAGCGCAGGGCCTCCGTGCCCGCGTCCACGTCGAGGTCGCGGGCCCCGAGGAGGCCGTCCGTGTAGAGGGCCAGCACGGCCCCCTCCGGCAGCTCCAGTTCGGTGGACTCGAACGGCAGCCCGCCGACGCCGAGCATCGGTCCGGGCGCCATCTTGACCGCCTCGACCGTTCCGTCCGGCAGCAGCACGGCGGGCGGCGGATGCCCCGCGGCGGCGACCGAGCACCGCCGCGACACCGGGTCGTACACCGCGTACAGGCAGGTCGCGCCGAACTCCCCGGCCGCCTCGTACTCGTCGCCGGCGAGATGGCCGACCAGGTCGTCGAGGTGGGTGAGGAGTTCGTCGGGCGGCAGGTCGACGTCGGCCAGCGTCCACACCGCCGTCCGGAGCCGTCCCATGGTCACGGAAGCGTGGATGCCGTGGCCGACGACGTCCCCGACGACCAGCGCCACCCGCGTCCCGGACAGCGGGATCACGTCGAACCAGTCGCCGCCGACGCCCGCCTGGGAGAGCGCCGGAAGATAGCGGGAGGCGCACTCGACCGCGGCCTGTCCGCTCACCGCCTGCGGCAGCAGGCTGCGTTGCAGGGCGAGGGCCGTGGTCCGCTCGCGGGTGTAGCGGCGGGCGTTGTCGACGCAGATGGCCGCACGGCGGGCCAGCTCCTGGACCAGGGTGACGTCGTCGGCGTCGAAGACGTCGGGGGACTCGGGGGTGAGGACGCGCGCGAGGACGGCCACGCCCAGCGTCCTGCCGCGGGCGATCAGGGGGACGGCCATCAGCGAGAACTCCGGCCGTTCGGCCCGGTCCAGCGCGGCGGTGCGGGCCTCGTGCCCACCGAGCCAGGCGTCGAGGCCGGCCTCGCCGGTCCGGGTGAGCACGGGCGTGCCGGTGGCCAGGGCGCGGGCGGGCGGCGACCGGGGCGGGTAGACGTCCGCCGTGCCCGGCTCGATCGCGGCTTCCGGCACCCCGGGGGTGAGCGAGCGGTGGGCGGCCCGGCGCAGCGTCACGTCCGTGTCCACCGCGCCGACGGCCGGTTCCTCGCCCATGAGGACCGAGTCCAGCAGGTCCACGGCGGCGAAGTCCGCGAGGCGGGGCACCACCAGGCCGACCAGTTCACGGGCGGTGTGCACCACGTCGAGTCTGGTGCCGATGCCCTCGGCGGCCTCGTTCAGCATCGCCAGCCGCTGCTGGGCCCAGTGCTGCTCGCTGCTGTCCAGCGTGGCGAGCGCGGTGCCGATCAGCTCGCCGGAGTCGTCCCGCACCGGCCACATCTCGACGTGCAACGCGTGCGTGCGCCGGCCGGCCGGAGGCCGGATCCGGCTCTCGTAACGGACCGGGCACCCGGTCTCCACGACCTTGCGCAGATGGTGCGTGAAGCCGCGGCTGTGCTCGTCGTCCGCACCGGTGTCCGGTATCCCGCGGTGCAGGAGTTCCGCCTCGGGCCGGCCCCTGGTACGGCAGCCCGCCTCGTTCACGCGCAGACAGCACTGCCCGGTGTCGAAGACGGACATCGACATGGACGCCTGCTGGAACGCGAGCTCGCCCAGCATCCGGGCCCGCTCGCCGTGGCTCGCGGTGACCACGTAGGCATGGGCCCGGCCGTCGGCGCCCGCCAGCGGGCAGGCGCGCAACGCCAGGTCCGTACGGCGCCCGTCCCGGCGCCGTACGGGCACGACGGCGGCGCCCGTCGCCCGCAGGGCGTGCCAGGCGGTGCCGGCGTCGCCGTCCACGAGGCCGGCGGCCGGGCGGCCCGTCACCTCCTCGGCCACGTGGCCCGTGAGCTCGCGCGCGCCCTCGCTCCAGCCCGTGACGATGCCGCGCGAGTCGAGCACCACCACGGCGTCCCCGGCCGCGCCGGCTCGCCTCGCGTCATCGAGAGGCGACGTCACCATGTGTACGAGCATCGCGCGCGCGGCGGGTGCCATCAAGCGGAGTCCCGGCGGGCCGCTCCGGCCGGGCGGTCACCGCGACGGGCCCGCGTCGCCCTCCAGCACCGCCATGGCCGCGTTGTGCCCCGGCACCCCGCTGACCCCGCCGCCGCGCACGGCGCCCGCCCCGCACAGCAGCACGTTGGCGTGCCGGGTCTCCACGCCCCAGCGGCCGGTGCCCTCCTGGGCGTGGGGCCAGGACAGTTCGCGGTGGAAGATGTTGCCGCCGGGCAGCCGCAGGTCGCGCTCCAGGTCCAGCGGCGCCTTCGCCTCGATGCAGGGCCGTCCCTCGGCATCGGTGGCCAGGCAGTCGGCGAGGGGTTCGGCCAGGTGGGCGTCGAGCTGGGCGAGGGCGGCCTTCATCAGGGCGTCGCGGACGGCGTCGTTGTCCCGGGCGAAGAGCCGGGCGGGAGTGTGCAGCCCGAACAGGGTGAGGGTCTGGTAGCCCCGCTCGGCCAGTTCCGGGGCGAGGATCGACGGGTCGGTCAGGGAGTGGCAGTAGATCTCGGACGGCGGGGCGGCGGGCGGCTCGCCTGCGGCGGCCTGGGCGTGGGCGGTGGCCAGCTGCTCGTAGCCCTCGGCGATGTGGAAGGTGCCGGCGAACGCCTCACGCGGGTCGACGGAGGGGTCGCGCAGTCGCGGCAGCCGCTTCAGCAGCATGTTGACCTTCAGCTGGGCGCCCTCGGCGGGCGCGGGCGGTGTGTCGCCGGTGAGGGCGGCGAGCTCCTGCGGGGAGGCCCCCACCAGGACGTGCCGGGCGACGGCGACGCCCTCGCCGTCGTGCGTGCGGTAGGTGACCTCGGCGGCGCGGCCGTCGGTGTGGATCCGCAGGGCCTCGTGGCCGGTGGCGATGACGGCCCCCGCGTCGCGAGCGGCGGCGGCGAGGGCGCCGGTCAGGGCGCCCATGCCACCCACGGGGACGTCCCAGTCACCGGTGCCGCCGCCGATGACGTGGTACAGGAAGCACCGGTTCTGGCGCAGCTCCGTGTCGTGGGCGTCGGCGAACGTGCCGATCAGCGCGTCGGTCAGGACGACGCCGCGGACCAGGTCGTCGGCGAAGTGGTCCTCGACGGCGACGCCGATCGGCTCCTCGAAGAGCATCCGCCAGGCGTCCTCGTCGTCGACGCGCCGACGCAGCTCGTCGCGTGTGGGCAGCGGTTCGGTCAGCGTGGGGAACACCCGCCGGGCGACGCGGCCGGTCATGCCGTAGAAGCGCTGCCAGGCCTCGTACTCGCGCTCCCCGCCGGTCAGCCGGGCGAAGGCCTCCCGGGTGCGGCGCTCGCCCCCGCCGACGAGCAGTCCGGTCGGCCGGCCGTCGCGTTCGGCGGGGGTGTACGACGAGATGGTGCGGGTGCGCAGCCGGAAGTCCAGGCCGAGGTCGCGCACGATCTTCCGCGGGAGCAGGCTGACCAGGTAGGAGTAGCGCGAGAGGCGGGCGTCGACGCCGGGGAAGGGCGGGAGGAGACGGCGGCGCCGCCGGTGTGGTCCAGCCGTTCCAGCACCAGGACGGACCGTCCGGCGCGAGCCAGATAAGCAGCGGCGACCAGGCCGTTGTGGCCGCCGCCGACGATGACGGCGTCGTACGCGCGTGATCCCTCGTGTGCAGGCATGGTTCTTGGTAACACGCGTCGTCGCGGGTAGGCCAGAGCGCGACGGCCCCGGTCAGGTGCCGTGGGATTCGCGCCGCCCGCGCAACTCGGCCACCCTGCGGTAGAGCTCCACCGCCTCCCGGCCCCGGCCGAGTTGCTCCAGGCAGTGCGCCTCGTCGCTGCGACCGGCGAGGGTGTCGGGGTGGTCGGCGCCCAGGACGCGTTCGCGGGCGTCGGCGACCGCCCGGTGCTCGGTGAGCGCGTCGGCCCAGCGGCCGAGCCGGCCGAGGCCAACGGCGACCTCGCGGCGGCTGACCAGGGTGTCGGGGTGGTCGGGGCCGAGGGCGCGTTCCCGGACGGCGCACACGTCCTGGGACTCGGCGAGGGCTTCCTCCCAGCGGCCGAGGCGGCCGAGGTTGACACCGAGGCCGTGCCGGGCGCGCAGGGTCTCGGGGTGGTCGGGCCCGTCGACGCGGGTGCGGTCCTCGATCAGGTCGCGGTACACCTCGAGCGCCTCCGCGCTGCGGCCGAGCCGCCCGAGGCTGATGCCGATCTCGTAGCGGGCGGCGAGCGTGTCCGGGTGGTCGGGGCCGAGCGCACGGGTGCGGGCCTCGGCGACCCGGCGGTAGCAGTCCAGCGCCTCCGGCCAGCGGCCCAACTGACCCAGGACGTAGGCGACTTCATAGCGGGTGACCAGGGTGTCGGGATGGCTGGGCCCGAGCACCCGGGCGCGGGCCTCGGCCACGTCGCGGGCCGCGCGGTAGGAGTCCTCCAGGCGGCCGAGTCTGCTGAGGTTGAAGGCGAGGTTGTGGCGGCAGCGCAGGGTGTCGGGGTGGTCGGCGCCCAGGATGCGCTCCCGCACGGCGAGCACCGACGTGTACACCCGGTGGGCCTCCAGGGGCCGCCCCAGCCGGCCGAGCACGTAGGCCGTCTCCTGCCGGGCGGCGAGCGTGTCCGGGTGCTCGGCGCCGAGCACCCGCTCGCGGACCCGCGCGACGTGCGTGTACTCACGCAGCGCGTCGGCCGCGCGGCCGGAGCGGCTGAGGGTGAAGGCGACCTCGTAGCGGCTGGCGAGGGTGTCGGGGTGGTCCGGGCCGAGGAGGTGCTCGCGTTCGGCGGTGACCGCGCGGTGCACCTCCCCCGCCTCGGCCCAGCGGCCGAGCCGCCCCAGGCTGAGGCCCGCGTCGTGGCGTCCGGCGAGGGCGGCGAGCGCCTCCTCGGGCGGGTCCTGCGGGGTCTCCGGCGCCGGCCGGGGGGTGGGGCCGGTGGCGGGGCGGGCGATCCACTCGCCGGTCAGTCCGGCGCCGGCGTCCGGCGGCGGGGTGCGCAGCGCGGCGCCGGCCGCCTTGTGGCCGGTGGTGATGCCGTGGGTCCAGGACGGCAGCCGCGCCTCACGGGCGGCCGGCTCGGCGCCGATGACGGTGGGCACGTACGCCGGGACGATCCGGGCCGCGCCGATCCTGCGGCCCACCTCGGCGGCGTCGCGCGGCCGTTGTTCGGGGAGCTTGGCGAGCAGGTCCAGGATGATCTGCTCCAGGTGGGCGGGCAGGTCGGCCCGGTGGGTGCGCGGCGGCTCGGGCGGGGTGTCGCGGTGGCCGACGAGGATCGCCCACGCGTCGCCCAGGTCGAACGGCGGCACGCCGGTGGCGAGTTCGTACAGCACGCAGCCCAGCGAGTACAGGTCGCTGCGCTGGTCGACCTCGTCCCCGCCTATCTGCTCCGGCGACATGTAGTGCGGGGTGCCCATGGCGACGCCGGTGCCCGTGAGCCGGGAGGTGAAGCCGACGTCGGCGCCGAGGCGGGCGATGCCGAAGTCGCAGATCTTCACCGTGCCCTCGGTCAGCCGCACGATGTTGGCCGGCTTCAGGTCCCGGTGCACGATGCCCTGCCGGTGGGTGTAGGCGAGGGCCGCGGAGACCTGCTCGGCGATGTCGACGATGTCCGGGACCGGCAGCGGATGCTGCTTGTTGTCCTCCAGGACCTGGCTGAGGTTTCGGCCCTGGAGCAGCTCCATCACCAGGAACAGCGCACCGTCCGCCTCACCGAAGTCGTGCACGACGGTCACCCCGCGGTGCTGCAGCGCGGCGGCCACCCGGGCCTCGCGGCGGAACCTCTCGCGCAGCACGCGCGTGAAGGAC
This sequence comes from Streptomyces chromofuscus, assembly GCF_015160875.1. Taxonomy (NCBI): domain Bacteria; kingdom Bacillati; phylum Actinomycetota; class Actinomycetes; order Kitasatosporales; family Streptomycetaceae; genus Streptomyces; species Streptomyces chromofuscus. The sequence continues at coordinate 760,127 of NZ_CP063374.1, forward strand.
TGGTCGTGGTGCGGGCCGAGGGGTCTGAGACACTTGACGGCGACGTGCCGACCGAGCGACTCGTCGCGCGCCCGCCACACCTCACCCATGCCCCCGCGCCCGATCACCTCCAGCAGCCGGTACCGGCCCTGGATCAGTCTCGTCTCCCCCATCGCGTGCCGTCGCCCCCGTCACTGTGCTCGTCGCCCTCCCCTGGCCCGTCCAGTATGGCGACCTGTCGTTCGAGTTTGAACGGTGCCGGGCGGGCGGCCGGGCCGAGCCGGGCCATGGCGCGCAGGATGTGCTTCGGCGGCAGCTGCCAGCGCACGCGTGCGGGGACGGCGCGCAGCAGGGCGCCGGTGCGGCGCAGGCGGCGGGTGACGACGTCGGGTGCGGGGGCGGGACGGCCGTACAGCTCGTGGGCGTACGGCGGCAGGGAGGCGTACGCCAGCCCGGCGACCCGGCGCCACAGCAGTCCGCGCAGGGGTACGAGCACCCGGGGCACCGGCGGGCGGCGCAGGAACGCGTCGACCTCCCTGGCCCCGGCCCCGGCGGCGAGTTCGGGCCGGACCCGGTCGAAGTAGGCGGCCAGCTCGGAACGGTCGGCCGGTACGGCGTCCGGGTCGAGCCCGACCAGGCGGGCACCGGCACGCTGTTCGCGTATGTAGCGGTCGGCCTGGGCGTCGCTGAGCGGGTAGCCGGAGCGGCGCAGCACGTGCAGATAGGAGTCGATCTCGGCGCAGTGCACCCACAGCAGCAGGTCGGGGTCGTCGATCCGGTACTGCTCGCCGGTGTCCGGGTCGGTGGCGCGCAGCATGCTGTGGATCTTGCGGACGCGGGCGCCCGCCCGCTCGGCGGCCTCGGTGGTGCCGTAGGTGGTGGTGCCGACGAAGTTCGCGGTGCGCATCAGCCGACCCCAGGCGTCGCGCCGGAAGTCGCTGTTCTGCAGCACGCCGCGCACCGCGCGCGGGTGCAGCGCCTGGAGGTGGAGCGCGCGGATGCCGGCGACCCACATCATCGGGTCGCCGTGCATCTGCCAGGTCACGGACCGTGGGGTGAACAGCCCCGGATCACCCGCCATGCGGGCAGGCTAACGCCGTACCCGGAGCATGCACAGGCCGATCCCGAGATGATCTCGCGCTGGACCTCCTCGTGCCACCGTCGTAGGTGAAGGTCGCCGCAGAGCGGTGGGTGACCCGCGGTCGGCCCTGGTCCTGAGGGCACGGCGGTCCGGGAGGCCGGGCCGGCCCGGCGAGGGTCGGCACGCTCGCCCATGCGGCCCGCGGCACGCGGGTCGGGCTGGGGGCGGCCGGGTCAGCTCAGTGTGCCGAGGAACTCCGTGCAGGCCCGGGCCGAGGCGCGGCAGGCCGCCGCGGTGTCCTCGGCGGCGGGGTGGCCGTCGAAGACGTGCGCGGACTCCAGGCACACGGTGCGGCACCACTCCAGCTGCACGCGCAGGCCGTCCTCGTCGACGAGGGTCTGCTCGGACAGCATCCGGCAGGTCGCGTCGCAGACCTCCGCGCACATGATCCCCTTGCGGCGCAGGAGCTCCTGGTCCTCGGTCCCGTCCGGATCCACCAGGCTCGCGCGCAACGCGCACGCCCGCGCACACTCCGTGCACGCCTGCGCACAGGCGAACCGGTCTTCCAGGAACCGGATGACCTCCTGCTGCGAAGTCGTCGAAGTCGAAGTCACACCGCGCGGGTAGCCATGGCAGGCCCGGCCAAACCCGTGCGGGACGAAGGGTAGGGCCGTTTTTCCGCCGACGCTCGCGGGCACCCGGAAACACCCGACGAACGAGGGAGGTGGAAGGCATGCCCGGACGAGAGGAACTCCCCTCCACCCTGGAGCGCTCCTCCCCGGAGGCCCAGCGGACGTGGATCAAGGCGCACGACTCGGCCGTCGAGCAGTACGGCGAGGGCGAGCGCGCCCACCGCGTCGCCTACGGGGCGCTGAAGCACACCCACGAGAAGGTCGGCGACCACTGGGAGCGCAAGGAGGGCGGGCAAGGGCCCCTCGGACCCGCGGTCGGCCAGGCCGCGCGGGCAGGGCGGGCGCAGCGGCGAGGGTGTCGACGAGAACGCCTCCAAGCAGCATCTGTACGACATCGCCAAGCGGCTCGGGATCGACGGACGGTCCCGGATGTCCAAGACGGAACTGCTCGACTCGATCCGCAAGGCGAACCGCTCCAGGACGCGCGCCGCCCGAGCGCAGTGACCCGGTTCACTGCCGGTTTAGGGGGTATTCGTCCGATATGAACATCGCATCCATGCAGCTGGCCGCGCCGAGCGGACTGCTCGCTCTCGCGCTGTTCGTCGTCGCCATCGCCGTTGTCGCGATGCTGGCGGGCAGCTTCTGGCTCGGCAACCGCATCAAGCTGAACGAGCCGCCGCGTCCGCGGCCCGACGAGCAGCCGCACCTGCCGCCGGAAGGGCCGGTGCACGAGGTCCGACAGAACCGGGAGCCGGACGAGGTGCCGCGGACCCCCAAGGGCGGCCGTCCGCTCACACCGTACGAGCTGACCAACATGCGGACCCGGCCCAGCGCGTCGAAGGACCGGCCCCGCTGGAGCAAGGGCACCACGGGTTCGTTCGGCGGCGGCGGGCTCGGCGCGCACTGAGCACCGCCCCCGGCAGCACGGACGCGGAGCACCGCCGGAGGGAAGGCACGATCATGGCCGACGCCGGCCGCAGCGCCCTGCCACTGCCCGACTACGAGCATCTGCCGCTCGGGGCCTGGAGGCACGCGTGCGGTCGCTGACCGCCGAGGAGGTCGAGGAGCTCCTCGCGCAACGAGCGGACGCACGCCGACCGGCTGCCGGCCACCGAGCTGCTCACGGCACGGCTGGAGCAGCTGAAGGCGGGCGCGGAGCCGACCTCCGGCGACCCGTCGGCGGTGCGCCCCGAGCAGGGCGCGGCCGGACGGGCGGGCTCCCCGGTGTCGCCCGCGACATCGCCGCAGCCGGGCGGCCCGCCGCCGCACGGGACGCCGGACCAGCGCGGGAAGCCGAAGGGCGACCGCTTATGGACCACCGGCGGCCGACCCGCCCGTGGCATGCTCAGCGGCTGGGGGCTCCTGACCCCTCGGCCGCTGAGGCATGAAACGGCACTCGCGGCCGTGGTGCCCGGTCAGGCCCTGCGGGACCCGAGGTGCGCCGGCCTTCCGCCGGTCTCCGCCGCGGCTTCGGGCCCCAGCCGCCGCGGCGTGTCACGGCATGGCGCGGGCGTCGTCCAGTTGTTCGATGCGGGCCAGGTTGCCCCGGTCCTCGGCGTCCTCGCCGGCCTCGCCGGCGAACCAGGCGTCCAGGATCTCCTTCAGGACCGGCTCGGAGGTCAGCCGCAGGCTCAGCGCGAGCACGTTGGCGTCGTTCCAGCGGCGGGCGCCGTCGGCCGTGTAGGCGTCGGCGCACAGGGCCGCCCGCACGCCCGGCACCTTGTTCGCGGCGATCGACGCACCGGTGCCCGTCCAGCAGCACACCACCGCCATCGCCGACGTCCCGTCGGCCACGTCCCGGGCGGCCGCCGACGAGCACGCCGCCCACTGCGGGTCGTCGCCGGCGCGCAGCGCGCCGTGGGTGAGCACCTCGTGGCCACGGTCGCGCAGTTCCGTGACGAGCAGACGGGCGACGGGTTCGTCCATGTCCGAGGAGACGGAGATGCGCATGCCTCGGAGCCTACGTCAGGACCGGCTCAGGTGGCGGCCTGGTCGCTGTCCTTCAGGGCGCCCCAGCCGTGCCAGCGCTCCACCTGGATCCACGCGCTGACCCGGGCGCGTGCCCGGGCGGGGTACGGCTCGCCGGTGTACTGCCGGGAGAGCCGGTCGATGTCGGCCAGCTGCTCGTCGTCGTACGTCCGCGCGACGCGCCCGATGAGGGTGACGTGGGTGTACCAGTCGTCCGCGTCGAGGACGGTCAGGGTGACGCGCGGGTCGCGCTGAAGATGCCGCAGCCGGACCCGCCCCTGGTCCAGGTTGATCAGTACCCGCCCGTCCTCCCACAGGTACCAGGTGGGCGTGGAGACCGGGGTGCCGTCGGAACGCAGGGTCGCCATCACGCAGGGGTTGGGGCGGGCCAGCAGGGCTTCCGCCTCGGGCGGCAGCGGGGGCTTGGACATGTGCTTTCTCCAGGTCGAAAGGTGAAGTGGGGGTCACTCGGAGGGCGTGTCGTCGAAGCTGGCGAAGTAGGCGGCGGCCATGTCCTCGTCGCCGTGGCCCTGGGCCGCCGCGCGGGCCAGCCGCTGCGCGCCCGCGGCGGCGACGTCGAGCCGTACGCCGTGCCGCTCCCCCGCCTCGACGATCAGCCGGGCGTCCTTGGCGGCCGTGGTCACCGCGAACTGGGGCGGGGTCAGCCGGCCGTCGAGGATGAGCCCGCTCTTGGCGTGCAGGTACCCCATGTCGAGCGCGCCGCCCGCGATGGCGTCGAAGAAGTTCTGCGGGTCGACGCCGAGCGCGCGGGCCAGGGCGAGGGCCTCGCCGGCCGCGTTGTTGGCGGCGAGCACCCAGCTGTTGGCGACCAGCTTCAGCCGGGTCGCGCTGCCGGCCGCGCCGTCCTCGCCGGTCCACACGGTACGTGTGCCGACCGCGTCGAAGACGGGGGTGACCTTCTCGCGGCCCCGGCTTGGGCCGGCGGCGAGCACGAGCAGTTGGCCGGCCTCTGCGGGCTGGCGGGTGCCGAGCACGGGAGCGTCGTAGAAGACCAGGCCGTGCTCCTCGGCGAAGGCGGCCAGTTCGGCGACGGAGTCCAGGCCCGCGGTGGTCGACTGCGCCCAGACGGTGCCGGGGCGCAGGGCGGGCGCGGCCCGGTGCATGACGTCCCGTACGGTGTCGCCGTCGTACAGCATGGTGAGGACGGCGTCGGCGCCTTCGACGGCTTCCGCCGGCGTGTCGGCGACGTGCGCGCCGTCGGCGGCGAGCGGTTCCGCCTTGTCGCGGCTGCGGTTCCAGGCGCGGACGGTGTGTCCGGCCCTGGTGAGGTTGCGGGCCATCGCGGCGCCCATGATGCCGGTGCCCAGAACACCCACGGTGAGTGTGTCGGTCATGCGTCCACTTCCTGGTCGGTACGGTGATCGCTGCACTGCTCGGACCGTTGCCTTCGACGATGCCACTGCTCGGTGGCGTCACGCGCGCCGGGGCGCTCGCCGTTCACTCGGGCAGCACCAACCGCCCCAGCTCCCCGGGCTCCAGACGCACCGCCCGGTCCGGCAGGCGCACGTCGATGGGGGTTTCGTCGGACGACGGGACGGTGATCTCCAGGCGGCCGTGGCGCAGGCGGAGACGGACACCCCAGTTGTTCTGGTAGCGCAGCGAGAAGCCGTACGAGGACAGCTCCGGCAGGGGGACCGGGTCCAGCCACAGGGCGCCCTCGCGGGTCTCCAGGCCGGTCAGGCCGCGCTGGACGAGGTCGAGGGTGCCGGCCATCGCGCCGAGGTGGATGCCCTCGCCGGTGGTGCCGCCCTGCACGTCGGCGATGTCGCCGCGCAGCGCCTCCTGCACGAACTGCCAGGCCTCGGCGCGCCGCGCCCGGGTGAGGATCCAGCCGTGCACCAGGCCGCTGAGGGTGGAGCCGTGGCTGGTGCGATGCAGGTAGTAGTCGACGGTGCGCTGCCAGGTCTCCTCGTCCAGCCGCAGCCCCAACCGGGCGAACAGGCCTCGGAGTTCGGCCGGTGAGAACAGGTAGCCGAGCATCAGCACGTCGGCCTGCTTGGAGGCCTGGTAGCGGTTGACGGTGTCGCCCTCGGCCTCCAGGATCCGGTCCAGGCGGCGGATGTCGCCGTACTCCTGCCGGTAGCGGTGCCAGTCGAGTTCGGCGAGCTCGCCGTAGCCGTCGAACTGGCTGATGACCCCCTTGTGGAAGGGCACGTGCAGAGTCCGGGAGACCTCCTCCCACTGGTCGAGTTCGTCGTCGTCGAGGCCGGTGCGCTCGGCGAGTTCCCGGCGCCGTGGCTCGGGCAGGCCGTGCAGCAGCTCCAGCGCGCGGGTGAGCACCCAGGAGGCAGTGACATTGGTGTAGGCGTTGTCGTTCAGACCGGGCTGCGGGGCGCCGGGGTAGGCGTCGTGGTACTCGTCGGGGCCGACCACGCCACGGATGCGGTAGCGCCCGAGCGCCTTGTCATACCGTGCGGCGTCGGCCCAGAAGCGGGCGATCTGGAGCATCATCTCGGCGGCCTTGGTGTGCCGGAACTCGGCGTCGCCACTGGCCTCGCAGTACTGCCACACGTTGTACGCGATGGCCGAGCCGACGTGGTGCTGGAGGTGGGAGTGGTCCGGCAGCCAGCGGCCCGAGCGCGGGTTGAGGTGCACCTGCTGGGTTTCCTCGCGTCCGTCGCTGCCGCTCTGCCAGGGGTACATCGCGCCCCGGCGGCCGGCGTGCAGCGCGGCGGTGCAGGCCTGCTCGAGGCGGCGGTGGCGATAGCGCAGCAGGGCCCGCGAGACCTCGGGGAAGTGCAGGTTGAGGAAGGGCAGCACGAACAGCTCGTCCCAGAAGACATGGCCGCGGTAGGCCTCGCCGTGCAGCCCTCGGGCGGGCACGCCGACGTCGAGGTCGGCGGTGTGCGGGGAGAGCGTCTGCAGCACGTGGAACAGGTGCAGCCGCAGGATGCGGCCGGCCTCACCGGCGACGTCGAGGTCGGCGCGGCGCCACAGCTGGGCCCAGGCGGTGCGGTGACCGCGCAGCAGCTCGTCGAAGCCGGGCGCGCGGCCGACCCGCGCGACGGCGGCGTGCATCGGGTCGCTGATCGCGGGGTCGCGGGAGGTGTGCAGGGCGACGATCTTGTCGACGATGGCGGCGCGGCCCGGCACCAGCTGCAACCGGGTCCGCTGGGTGGTGCGCGGACGGGCGTGCCGGACGGTGACGGGAGCGTCGGCGGTGAGGCGGGACGCCATGCCGATGCGGATGTCGGAGGTGCGGGTGCGGCAGCGCAACCAGACCGTGTCGTGCTCGGCGGTGCCCGCGTGCTCGTGGGTGAGGTGCAGGCCGTCCAGATCCCGGTAGCGCGCCACTCCGGCGTTGGTGACACCGCCGTCGAGCGCGGCCTCCACGTGCAGTTCGCCGGAGAAGCCGTCGGCGGTGAACTCGGTGCGCAACGCGGCCAGATGCGGATCGGCCATGTGCACCAGCCGCTCCTGGCGCACCGTGAGCGCCCGCCCGTTGCCCAGGCCGTAGTGGGTCAGCCGTTCCAGCACGCCCGACGACAGGTGCAGCACCAGGCGGTGCTCGAGGACGGTCGCGGTGTCCGGGGTGAGCCAGGGGCGGCCGCGCAGCCGGAACCGCAGCGGCAGCCAGTTGGGCAGGTTGACCATGTCCTCGTTCTCGACCCTGCGTCCGGCCACGTCGGAGGTGAGCCGGTTGTAGCAGCCGGCCACGTAGGTCCCCGGGTAGTGCACATCGTCCGCGGAGCACTCCGGCAGGGCGCCGCGGGTGGCGAAGTAGCCGTTGCCGAGCGTGCACAGCGACTCCCGCAGCCGCTCGTCGGCCGGCTCGTAGCCCTCGTACTCCCAGGTCCAGCCCGTCACCTCGGTGCTCCTCCCGCAGCGGGCGGCTCGCCGAGACCGGTTACGGCTCTCTCGGCACCCGTGCGTAAGCAGTGTCTCCCCGACGTCCTGCCGCGGGGCGCGGCCCACGCCGGTGACGAGCGGGAAGGGCGCCCGGGTCCGGGCTGTGGGCCGGGACGCGTGCGGCGGTGGCCCGGCCGGCCTCCTACGGGGTCGGCGGTGCCATGCCGGCCGGGTCGCGGCGCAGCACCGTGACCCGGTGGAAGTTGCACCCGGCGGGCGCGGCGGGCTCGGCCGGGAACCGCTCCTGGTGGGCGTGCAGGGCGACGCTCACCAGGCTCATCAGCAGGTCGACGTCCGTGTCGCAGTCGAGGTGCACGGTCACCCACCGGGAGCCGGGCACCAGCCGGATCGCCGTGGAGACACTGAGGTCCTGGGCGATCCGCCGGATGGCCCGGCCGGTCAGGTGCAGGTCCACGTCGTGGGCCGTGTGGAAGTGGGCGATCTCACTGCGGACGGAGCGAACTGCCCGCCCTGTGCCACAACTCGCCGGTCCCGCCGTGAGGTCGGGCCAGGCTTGCAGTTGCTCCAGGGCGCGCTGGGCCAGAGTCATGTCTCCATCGTCACCGCATCACCCCACGGATACCAGTGGTTGAATGTTTCGTAACCCAGGCGTGAGGATCATCATGCGGGCAACCGCCGTGCCGGACGCGCCCTGCGCGCCGCCGCCAGGGCGTTGAGGTGGGCCTGCACGTAGGGCACGGCGACCGTCTCGACCTCGCCGTCGACGAAGGCGGGCTGCACGTTCACCTCGAAGACGACCCCGCCGTTCTCGATGGCGAGGTCGACACCCGCGAAGGGCAGCCCGACCGAGGCGGTGGCCGCGACCGCCAGCTGGGCGAGGCGCGGCGGGAGGTCGTCCGGCGCGATGGGCACGGGGGTCGCGCCCTGGCAGGTGTTGCAGGGGGTGTCGGGCCTGGGCTGGAGGTGTTCACGAGCGTGGACGACCCGGCCGCCGAGGACGAACACGCGGAACTGGTGGCGTGCGCCGTCGGCGGTGAAGTTGCCCGCGTCCCGCGACAGCAGCCAGTCGGTGCCGCGGTCGGCGTAGAAGGCGGTGGCCCGCTCCACTCCGGCCTCGGTGGTGAGGTGGAAGGTGTCACCACCGCCGGTGCCTACGACGGGCCTGGCCCAGGTGTCCCGGCCCAGTTTGTCGAAGGCGGCCAGCGCCTCGGCCACGCCGGGCCGGGACAGCACGACGGTCTCCATGTGGGCGATGCCGTCCCGCCGGAAGCGCTCGACGGTGAGGTCCTTCTCGGTGGCGGTGCGCCACGCCGCGACGCCGGTGCCGAGGGTCACCACGTCGTGGTGTTCGAGGAGGCGCTGGAAGGCGGCGAGTTCGTGGCGGCGGTGCGGGAGGATCTCGTAGAGCAGGACGACGTCCGGTACGAGGTCCAGTTGCTCGTCGGGGACGTGGAGCCGTAAGCCGTCGCCGGCCGGGACACCGCGCCCGGTGCCGCCGGTCGCGAAGTGCCGGGCGTCGATGGGGACGGGCGCGGCACCGGTGAGCAGTTCCACCGCCAGGGCGAGGAACTCGGCGCAGCCCTCGGGCGAGGTGGGGTCGGTGATCAGGGCGATGCACGGGCGGGACACGGCGACCTCCAGCGGTGCTCGACGCGCACGGGTGCCGCGCACACTCGGTCGCGGGCCCGAGCGAACTCACGGGGTGGTGCCGGTCGCGCGGGCGGTCGTCGGCGCCCTTCACTGCGGGCTCCGCATGACGAACGCCCGGAGCGGACCGGGGCGCCACACTGTAGGCGCAGGGAGGAACGCCGTAACAGGGCGCACACGTGCCCGCCGCCTGCTCCCGCCTCTGCGCCGTCCGCCCCCTCGCGTGCGCCTTGCGGACCGCCGAACGGCGTCGTGGACCGGCCCCCCGCGCGGGAAGCCCGTCCACGACGCGCTGCGCCGACCGCCGCAGGTCGATGTCCGGTTGTGGAAGGGGCCGGTGCGCCTCACACGTCACGCGGCATGCGGCCGAGCGGTTCGTCGATGTCTTCCTTCCGGGCGACGCACAGCGCCCAGATGATGAACCCGGAGAAGGCGATCATCAGCACCGACCACACCGGGTAGTACGGCAGGGAGAGGAAGTTGGCGATGATGATGAGCCCGGCGATGGTGACGCCGCCGACTCGCGCCCATGTCGCCGCCTGGAACAGCCCGAAGCTGACGATGACGGCGACCGCTCCGAGAATCAGGTGGATCCAGCCCCAGCCGGTGAGGTCGAACTGGAAGACGTAGTTGGGGGTCGTGACGAACACGTCGTCCTGGGCGATCGCGGAGATGCCGCGGAAGATGGCGAGTATGCCCGCGAGCATGAGCATGATGGCACCGAAGACCATCAAGCCCGCGGCCCACTCGCGTCCTGCTGTGCGCGTGCCTGGCTGAGTGGCGGTCATGTTCTGCCTCGTTCCTTGTCGTGTGCTCGATGGCGTGAGGGGGTCAGCCGACGGCGCCGGTCCGGCCCGACGGGCCGTAGTCGCTCAGGACCAGTTCCTTGGCCCGCCGGAACTCCTCGTCCGTGATGTCACCGCGGGCGCGGATCTCGGACAGCTTGGCGAGTTCGTCGGCGCTGCTGGAACGGCCGCCGCCCGCCGTCTGGCGGACGTAGGAGTCGAAGGCCTCCTGCTGCGCCCGGGCGTGGGACACCTCCCTGCGGCCCATCTCCTTGCCGCGGGCGAGGAGGTAGATGAAGACACCGAGGAAGGGCAGCACGAGGACGAGCACCAGCCAGCCGGTCTTGCCCCAGCCGCCGAGGCTGTCGTCGCGGAAGATGTCGCCGATGATGCGGAAGAGCAGGATGAACCACATGATCCACAGGAAGAACCAGAGCAGGGTCCAGAACATGCTCAGCAGCGGATAGTCGTAGGCGAGGTACATCTCAGTGCTCATCTGTCGTCTCCGTTCGTGACAGGATCCGACGGGCATCACCCGCTGATCTCAGCCTGCGCAGGCAACCGCGCGACGACCTCACCCGTCGGGGGTGAGACCGGCCGCCGGTCCCCGGTTCACGGCTCACGGGCGTGCCCCGCCCGGTTCTCCGGCCGCGGTCGCCGGCCCTCCTGCCGCCGCCAGGACCGCCAGGAGAACGAGGACCAGCAGGACCAGGCCCAGCACCAGGGCCACGGCACCGACCGTGGGGTAGTTCCACAGCACGAGGGCCAGCACCCCGCCCGCGACGACGACGCCGGTGGTCCACGAGCGGTGCGCGTCCAGCCACTGCCCGGCCGCACCGGTACGCAGCCCCACGCGGCGCAGCCCGTGGCCGGCCGCGGTGGTGCCGCGCGCCGACAGGGTGCGCACACCGCGGGCCACGCGCCCCGGGCCGTACAGGTAGGCGGCCAGCGCGGTGATCACGGCGACGACCAACAGGGTGCGCGTGCTGTCGCGCAGGAAGCGCACGAAGGTGTCGAAGATCGCCTGGGCGGCGTCGGGAGGGAGCGTCGACGCGGGCACGGCGTCCAGGTAGACGCGGCGCACGACGGCCAGCGCGACGAGGAGCACCACCATCATCACGACGATGCCCGCGGCGGTGATCAACAGCATCACACGGTGCGCCGGGGCGGTCCACACGGTCAGGGCGGCGAGTACGACGGTGAGCACCGGCAGCCACACGCCGAGGATGTCCAGCAGCCGCATGCCCGCCTGCGCCCGGGACAGTTCCTCGCTCTCGAACAGGGTGATCTGCCGGTCCGGCGCGGGGATGGCCGAGGCCTTCTCGAAGCCCGCGTCGACCAGCCGCTTCTTGACCTCGTCGACCACGGTCCCGAGGTCCAGGACGACCTTGTCCCCCTCGGCGCGCACGGCTCCGCTCCGGCTGCCGGTGAGCACGTTCACCACCGCCGCGTGGGCGCGCCGGTTGGCGGCGTCCCACGCCTGCGCGAAGGTGTCGCTCGTGACCACGCGGTTCACGACCCGGTGCACGGCACTGGTCACAGCGGCGCGCAGCGGCCCGGCGAGGGCCCCGGTCCGGTCCACGACGGCCGGCGGCGCCCCGGCGTCGGCGAGTGCCTCGCCCAGCCACTGCGTCACCGCCTCGACGTTCACTTCGGCCACGACACGGTTGGTCAGCCGGTCGGTGACCGCCGACTGCACCGCCGGGTCCGTGCCCAGCGGCGCCACCGTCTGCACGTACCGGTCGGTGTCGCTGACCTCGCTGTCCACCCAGGCGGCGACCACGGCGAGCGGGGCGAGCAGCAGGGTGATCAGGAGCAGGACCGACGCGCCGATGTGCCGCGCTCTGCGGTGGCGGACGTCGGCGGCGTGGCGCAGCCGTCGGTACTCGGCGTGCTCCTCGGCGGTCACGACGACCCGGTCTCCCGCGTCGCCGCCGGACGGTGGTGGGGGGATCTGCGACGGGCCCATGGGGGTCTCCTCGGTCGTTGACGGCCGCCTGACGGGCAACGGGCTCCACGTGCGGGCTCCCGGACCTCACGCCGCCGTCGGGGTACTTGTCCGGCGCTCGGTACGGGCCCTGCGCAGCGCGGCCCGCAGGGCGAGGGCCACCGCGAGCTCGACCAGACCGAGCAGCACGAGCCACAGCCCGAGCAGCCGGGTCAGGGCGACGGCCGACTCGGCCGGCAGGGCCAGCACGACGATGCCCGCGACCGCGGCGAGCACGCCGGCACAGAAGACGACACCGCGGTGGGGCAGCGCCTCGGCGGCGAGGGCCGCGTAGGTGGTGAGCATTCCGGTGACGAGCCAGACGATCCCGACGATCAGCGAGAGCGCGGCGATCGTCTGCAGCGGGTTCCTCAGGCACAGCACCCCGGCCAGCACGTACAGCACGGCGAGCAGCAGCCCGGGCAGTCGCCGGCCGTGCTCCTGGCCGAAGACGGCGACGAACCGGAAGCCCCCGGTCACGAGCAGATACAGCCCGATGAGCACGGCCAGCACGTGCAGCGTCCCGTTCGGCCAGGCCAGCACGATGATCCCGGGCACCAGCGTCGCGACGGCCGAGCCCAGCAGCCACGTCCACGAGCCGCCCAGCCGTCCCAGCAGTTCGGCCGGGTCACTTCCCGGGGCGGTACCCGGGCCGTCGGCCGGGGGTTCTGGTCCGGCCTGCGGTGCCGGACCACGCGGAACGGTCATGGCTCCTCCTCGCGCGGTCAGGCCGGGGCGCCTTGCGAACCGCCCGCGCAACGGTGCGCGATGCCCACCTGGGGCGCCCACCCGGCCAGTGTCGGAGCCGCCGCCGGGCACCGGCTCACCCACGACGGGTGATCCGCGGACGTCGCCGTGGCGCTGAGGTGGTCCTTGACCGGTGCACCGGTCCCGGCGGAACGGAGCGGAGATGAAGGTGGCGTCGCGTCCGGGCAGGTGGGGAGCGGCCTTCGTGTTCGTGCGCGGGACCGTCATCGCGGCCGGACTGGTGACCGCGTACTACGCACTGCCCCTGGACGGGAGCATGGCGGCGGACACCCTGGCATGGCTCGTGTGCGGTCTGCTGGCGGTCATGGTGGTCTTCGCCTGGGAGGTCCGCATGATCTCCCGCTCGCCCTATCCGCGGTTGAAGGCCGTGGAGGCGCTCGCCGCCACCGTGCCGCTGTTCCTGCTGCTCTTCGCCAGCACCTACTACCTGGTGGGCCGGTCCTTCCCGGGCACCTTCAGCGAGCCGCTGACCAGGACGGACGCACTGTACTTCGCCCTCACCACCTTCAGCACCGTGGGATACGGCGACATCACCGCCCGCTCCCAGGCCGGCCGTGTCCTCACCATGCTGCAGATGGCCGGCGGACTGCTGCTGGTGAGTGTCGCGGTGCGTGTGCTGGCGGGCGCGGTGCAGGCGGGGCTGCGGCAGCGTCAGCGCCGCGGGACCAAGGACGCGGGAGGGCAGTGACCCGCCGTCACTCCGGGATGCGGCGCATCTCCACCACGGTCAGCCCCACGGCCTGGAAGCGGGCCAGCAGTCCGTACAGGTGCGCCTCGTCCACGACCGGGCCGTAGAAGACCGTCTGACCGGACATCACCACGTGCTCCATTTCGGGGAAGGACTCGGTCAGCGTCTCCGACACCTGCCCGTCGACGCGGATCTCATAGCGCATGGGTTGCTCTCCCGCGGGCGACTTCCACCGGGCCGACTGCGGCCACCCTGCGATCCTCCGCCCCTGTGGCACGAGCGGCCTCACCCCGGACAGGTGACCCGGCGGACCGCCGGGTCAGTGCGTGACGGCGAGTTTGAACACGACGATCAGCAGGCCGATCACCAGGTTCACCGCCGCGGCGGTGGCCATCTGGCGCGGGCTCGCGCCCGCCCGGCGCGCCGCGGCCACCGACCAGCCCACCTGTCCGGCCACGGCGACGCCGAGCGCCAGCCACCCGGCCCCCTGCACGTCGAGGCCCAGCAGCGGACTGACCGCGACCGCCACGGCGGGCGGTACGGCGGCCTTCACGATCGGCCACTCGTCACGGCACACCTGCCGCACCACGCGGCGGCCCAGGGGCTGCTGCGCCAGCCGCGCCCCGAACAGGTGGGCGTACACGTGCGCGACCCAGAACACCCCACCCGTGAGCAGCAGGAGCACCACCAGCTCCACGCGCGGGAACGAGCCGAGGGTGCCGGCACCGGCCACGACGGAGGCGGCGAGCAGCGATCCGTAGACACCGCCGGTGTAGTCGGCGTGCGCACGGCGTTCCGCCGTCCGGGCCGACGCGCGTTCCATCCCGGACATCACGCCCTGTCCTCCCGTCCTGTGCTGTCGCCCACCGTCGGGGGCTCCTCGTCGCGGGCGGTTCGGCCCGTCGGCAGGTGCCGGGTGGCCGGGAAACTCGCCAGTGCGATGCCGCCGGCCGCCAGGATGGCCGCCCTCAGGCCGTCCAGTTGCGCCTGCGCGTAGGAATCGGTGAGGGCGTCCACCTCGGACGGGGGCAGTCCCGCCCGTTCGGCTGCCGAGCGCACCTGAGCGGTGGGCACGAAACTGACCCCGGCCTCCAGGGCGACGCCCGATTCCTGGCGTGCCTGGTCGGACAGGCGGGGGTCGTCCTCGACCTGGGTGGAGAAGGCGTGGGCCAGGGCCCCGACGAGGAGGGAGCCGATGAGGGCGGTGCCCAGCGCCGAGCCCAGGTTCTGGGCGGTGAACTGCAGCCCTCCGACCTCGCTGCGCTCCTCCTCCCCGGCACTGGACTGCACGACGTTGCCGAGCTGCGAGGCGAGCAGGCCCATGCCGACGCCGAGGACCGCCATGGCGCCGAAGAACTGGGCGTCGTCGATGACCGGGTCGATGGTGGCCAGCAGCCACACCACGGCCACCAGCAGCGTCACCAGAGCCAGCCTGACCACCGTGCGGGGTCCCATGCTGCGGGCGAGCCGGGCCGCCCCCAGCGAGGTCACCAGCATGGTGACCGAGACCGGGAGCAGCCGCAGGCCGGTCTCGAAGGCGTCGAAGCCCTGCACGACCTGCAGGTACAGCGGGATGGCGAAGAACAGGCCGAGGAGGATCAGGTTCTGGCTCAGCAGGGCCAGCAGTCCGGAGCGGAGCCGCGGCCGGCCGAGCAGATCCAGGTGCACCAGGGGATACTCCCCACGCTCCTCCCGGCGTCGCTCCCAGGCACGGAAGAGGCCGAGCACGACCGCGCCGGCCGCGATCAGGAACAGCGTGGGTGCGAAGCCCAGCACCGTGAACGGCGGATTGCGGGGCTGCACCCATCCCCAGGTGCCGCTCTGCAGCACCGCGAGCACACCCATCCCGAGCCCGGCCGCCGACAGCACCGCCCCGACGGCGTCCATCCGCGGCCGGCGACCGCCCGGTGCCTCCCGGGGGATCGCCCGGTGGCAGAGCAGCACGGCGAGGACCACCACGACCTCGCCGACGAAGACCAGGCGCCAGGTGAGGTACGTCGTGACCCAGCCGCCCAGCAGCGGCCCCACGGCGATACCCGCGCCGGCCAGGCCGCCGACGACGCCGTAGGCGATGGGCCGATCCCGTCCCCGGTAGGACTCGGCGACCAGGGCCGCCATGGACGGCAGCACCATGGCCGCGCCGAGCCCTTCGACCACGGACCAGCCCAGTGCGAGGACCCCCAGGGTGGGTGCCACGGCGGTCACGGCCGACCCGGTGCCGTAGACGACCATTCCGAGGAGGAAGACACGACGACGGCCCAGGATGTCGCCGAGCCGCCCGCCGATGAGCATGAAGGCCGCCATCACCAGGGCGTACAGCGTGATGACGGCCTGGATGGCGGTGACCTCGGTGTCGAAGTCGTCGACCAGTTGGCTGATGGACACGTTCATCACCGAGGTGTCCAGCACCATCAGGAACTGTGCCGTACCGAGGACGATCAGAGGGCGCCAGTGCTTCACGGGACCATCGCACCAGCCGACGTCCCAGGCCGCCTCACCCTCCGGGGGCGATGCGGCCGGGGTCGGCGGGCGTCGTCCTCGTGGTTCACAGCAGCCGCAGGTCGCGTGCGCGGCGCACCGCCTCGCCCCGCCGGCTGACGCCGAGCTTGCGGTAGGCGCTCTTGAGGTGTGTCTTCACGGTGTTCACGGACACCTGCAGGTCCGCGGCGATCTCCTCCGTCGACATCATCCGGGCCAGCCGTCGCAGCACGTCGCGTTCGCGGGCGCTCAGCGGTTCCACGACGAGCGCGGTGGAGGCCCTGGCCGTGGACGCGTCGCGGTCGACGCGGGGGCCGGGGCCCGGCGTGAGCCAGCCGTGCGTCAGCTCCCGCAGCGGGTCCGAGGCCAGCAGGGGACGGATCCAGGGGCCGGCCTCCAGGAACGGCCTGCGCAGGTGTTCGCGCCGGGCGTCGAGGAGGGCCCGCGCGACGAGGCGCCGGGCGGTGCCCGGGTCTCCCGCCTGGTGGGCGGCCTGGGCCCGCACCAGGGTGGCCCGTACGGTCACCGCCGGACCGGGCCGGTCCTCGCCGGGCAGGTGGTCGATGAGGTCGCGGGCCTCGTCCAGCCGCCCGGCCGCGAGCCGGGCGCGTGCCCGCTCCACGGCGCCCGCCGTCCGGTGATCCGGGGCGCGCCGCAGGTCCCTCAGCGCCGACTCGGGGCGGCCGTGCGCGAGGTGGGCGGCGGCCGCGATCAGGGCGGTCTGCTCCGTGACCCAGGGGGAGGCCACGGCGGCGGGGACGGCGGGGTCCGCCGTCTCCAGGGCCGCCCGCGCGTCCCCCCGGGCCAGCAGCAGGCGACTCGTGGTGAGGGCCAGCACCGCCCGCGTCACCGGGTCCGGTGTTCCGTCGTGGGAGTCGCTGACCTCCTTCAGCAGCTCCTCGGCCCTGCGCAGTTCGTCGCGGTCGACGGCCACGGCGGCCAGGACCAGCCGGCCGATGCCGGAGGCGGCCTGCTGGGGCAGGCCGTGGCGTTCCGCTTCGGCCGCCGCCGCCTGCGCCTTGCGTTCCGCCCGGCCGTGCCAGCCGGTCAGGTAGTCGATCAGGGCCAGGTGGCCGAGGGACTCCAGCCGGGGCAGGGCTGTCGCCGCTCCGCCCCCGCACCCCGGGACGGCGTTCAGTGCCGCGCGCGCCGCGTCGAACCGTCCGGCCCACAGCCGGGCGACGCCCAGGTGCGTCAGCAACAGGGCGGTGCATTCCGGGTGCGCGTCCAACAGATGCGCGGGAATGTCCGGTCGGGCCTCCTCCGCCGCCCGCGCCGCCTGTTCCGCCCGGTCCGGCGCACCCGTCATTCGTGCGGCCAGTGCCTCCAGCAGGGCCCGGCTGAGCCGGGCCGGGCCCGGGTCGAGCCCGTCCCCGTCGAGGCCTTCCCGGGCACGGTCCAGATGGGCCAGAGCGTGCTGGAGGTCGTGGTGGGCCAGTTCACGGGCCGCGCGGACCAGGTGCGCGGCCGGTCCGGTCGCCTCGGGGCTCATCCGCCCGAACAGGTCGGAGAGGTCCTGGGAGCGCAGGCCGGTGAAGAGCTGCCCGATCGCCAGGTCGTCGACGAAGGTCCGGGCGGCGAACTCCCAGTCGTCCGCGGCGGCGCCCTGGGCGAGGGCTTCGGGAAGGGCCCCGTACCGGCGCAGCCACCGCGCGGCCCGGCGGCGCAGTTCCGGTTCCAGCCCGGGCGCGCGCTCGCGCAGGTGAGCCCGGAGGATCTCCGCGCACAGCGGGTGCAGGCAGTACCAGGAGTGGCCCAGCTGCTGGAGGAACGCGTTCTCGCGGTGCAGTGCCGCCAGTGTCGGCTCCGCGTCGGACCGCAGCGTCAGCGCGTTCACCAAGTCGGGGCAGAACCGGTCCAGGACGCTGGCCCGCAGCAGCAGGTCCTGTCGCTCCGGCGCCTGCGTGCCGAGCACCTCGGCCAGCAGGAAGTCCGCCACCGTGCTGCGGCAGGCCTCGAACTCCTTGAGGTACGTCTCCGGATCCGGGCTCTGCCGGGCGGCCAGGGCGCACAGCCGCAGCCCCGCGGCCCAGCCCTGGGTGCGCCGCACCAACCCCCGCACGGACTCCGCGGGCAGGGACAGACCGTGCAGCGTCAAGAGCTCCGCGGCCTCCTCGGGGGTGAAGGCGAGGTCCGCGTTGCGGATCTCCGTCATCAGGCCCGCCGCCCGGTACCGGTGCAGCGGCAGCAGCGGCTCGGTGCGGGTGACGAGCACCAGCCGCAGTCCGCGGCCGGCGTGGTCGAGGACGAAACGCAGTTGCTCCGCGACCTCGGGGGTGGTGACGCGGTCGTACTCGTCGAGGACGAGGACCACGGGCCGGTCCAGTTCGTCGAGGCCGGCCGCGAGGCGGGCCGGCAGCCCGGGGTCCACACGGCTCGCCTCGGCGGGGCCGCCGATCCCCGCCGGCACCGGCACGCCGGCACCGTGCAGCGCCTCCAGGACGTACGCCCAGAACACCCCGGGGGCCCGGTCGGCGGCGTCGCAGGTCAGCCAGGCGAGCGGCAGCTCAAGGCCGGCGGCCCAGTCGGCGACCAGGAGGGTCTTGCCCGCACCGGCCGTGCCGTTGACCATGGTCAACGGCAGCGGCGGCGTCTGGTCGAGGCGCTGGACCAGCCGCTCCCGACGCAGGAACGTGGCGGGCCTCGTCGGCAGGGCCAGCCGGGTGCGCAGGAACGGGACTCCCGCGGGGTCCACGCCCGTACACGCCGGATGCCGGTCGTCGTCGGGGCTCACCGTCGAGCCCCGGAGTGACTCACCGTCAAGGGCGATCACCACCGTCGTTCGATCGGGCGGTCGTGGGCAGCACTGCCAGATACAGGATCCCAGCGTTCGCGCGTACCCGCATGCCCGGGCAGGGCCGAATGGGCCGCGCCCGCCGGGCATGCGGGGCATTTCCGGCAGGGCCGGATGGGCCGCGCCGGCGGGCCGTTCGGCCCCGCCGGAGACCGGGTGTCCCGGTGCTCCGTTGTCCGCCCCGCCGCGCGCGTCCCGCCCTCGTCCTCGCGCGGCGGGGCGATCCGGCCTGGCCTGGGCAGTCGGCCGGGGGGCAGACAGCCGTCCCGGCTCGCTCAGGGCTGCTCGCTCGGACCGTCCAGCCGGGACGGGCGAGCTGGGCGGCGACAGCTCCGGGCAGGCCGCGGCGACGTTCTCCTCCAGGTGGTCGGTGCGGGCGGTGCCGGGACGGGGCCGATCGCCGGTGAGTGGGCGAGCAGCCGGGCGAGGGCTGCCTGGGCCGGTGTGGCAGCCGGCTGCCCAGCTCGTCCGCCACGCCGGGCGATCGCGGCGTGGCGGACAAGCGTGCCGTGCG
Organism: Streptomyces chromofuscus; assembly: GCF_015160875.1. Taxonomy (NCBI): domain Bacteria; kingdom Bacillati; phylum Actinomycetota; class Actinomycetes; order Kitasatosporales; family Streptomycetaceae; genus Streptomyces; species Streptomyces chromofuscus. The sequence goes on from NZ_CP063374.1 coordinate 779,279, forward strand.
CGACCGGCCGCCACGGCAGAAACGCGATGCCGGCCGCCTCGCAGCGCGGCGAGGCGCCGACGGAAGGACGCCGGCACGGCGTGAGGGACGCCCCGGCCGCGGGGCGGCGCCGGTCCCGGTGCGCGGTTCCTGCGCCGCCGGCGCTCACCTCGTCAACTTGTCAGCACCTGCGGCGCGTGTCCTTCAGGTGGGCGTTCGCCCAGCACAGCTGGCGCAGGGTGTCGGGGTGGCACTGGCGTACGAGGTCCAGGAGCCGTTCGTCGGCGGTCGCCTGGGCCGCCTGGGCCACCAGTTCCCAGTCCAGGGAGACCTCCGACGCCCTGACGTGCACCTCGCGCAGGTCGCGCAGCAGGAGCAGGCCCTCGTCCGGCTCACCGTCCTGGGCGTGCTTTCCGTGCGCGGGCGCGGGGTCCTGGACGAGGTCGACACCGTAGCGCCCGCCGATGGCGGCCAGTTCGCGCAGATGGCGGCGGGACCAGGCGGCCAGGTCCAGGGCAAGGTGGTGGACGTCGTGCGCGGACCTGTGGTGGTCCGCCGTGCGCAGCAGGGTGCGTACCAACTCCACCTCGGCGTCGTGCAGTTCGCGAAGTGCCAGGCCGATCTTCATCAGTGGTCTTCCGTCCCTTCCCGTCGTACGTCCTCGTCGGCCGCCGCTGCCGCGCCGCCGCGCGTGGGGGGAACGGCCTCGTCGAGCGGCGCGGAGGCCGTGGCCGTCGGGGCCGGCGCGGGCCGGCCGTCCGCCGGGCCGAGGCGGCGCAGCCCGGCGGCGGCGGGTGCCCGAACAGGGCGATGGCGTCGGCGTGGTCGATGTCGGCGTACGAGCCGGGCTGGCCGTCGCAGCCGAAGCTCTCCTTCAGCGCGGTGGCCGCCGTGACCGTCCACAGCCGGGTGTTGCCGTCGAGGTGATGGGTGCCGATGCCGCCGCGGGCGATCGGACCGAGCGTGTAGTACTCCTCCAGGAACAGCTGCCCGGTGGTGCAGAAGCCGATCGCGCCCGGCCCCTGCTCGTCGAGCAGTTCCCGGGTGCGGGCCACGACGAGGTCGAGCGCGGTGTCCCAGTCGGTCTCCACCAGGCGTCCGTCCCGCCGGACCAGGGACCGGGTCAGCCGGTCCGGCGAGGCGCTCGCCTCCCAGCCGTACAGGTCCTTGGGGTCCAGCCGGCCCCGGTTGACGCGGTCCTCGGCCCGGCCCCGCACCCCGACGATCCGCCCGTCCCGGACGGCGATGTCGAGCGCGTCCCCGTTGGAGTGCAGCACCGACGCCGAGCGCACCCAGCGCTCGACGTCCTGCGGCGCGACGCCCTCGGCCAGCCGCGCGTCCACGCGCACCGGCCAGTCGCCGCCGCGCCCGTACGGCGTACGGCTGCCCCATGGATCGGCGATCCGGTCCACGCGCCGTCCCATCGTGTTCCCTCACCGCCCGGCCGGAGCCCTCGACGCCATCTGCCGGTGCCGAGTGCCCAAGCCGGCCCCACCGAACCTCGACGCCACGGCACGCGCCCGCGTCACCGGCCCGAGCGGAGTCGGGCGGACCACGGCGCACACCGCTGATCACCGGCCCGGGGCGACTCCTCGTCACTGCCCGAGTCGAACCCCACGGACCACACCGCGAACCGTCACGGCACGGACGCGCATCGCCGGCCTCGGCCGATCCCCGGAGCCCATGGCCGGCGCGGGCGCCCTCGGGCCGGGACCCGGGCTCAGCGGGCCGTCGCCCGCTGTTCCAGGCGCCGCACTGCCAGTTCGCACCACCGCAGGTTCTCCCGCTCGAAGGCCATCCCCCGCAGCAGCGTGAGATACGGCCCGATCCGCTCGGCCTGCGCCAAGTACTCGTCCTCCGTACACCCGCCCAGCATCCGCTCCCTGGTCCGCTCGTACCGGGCGAGCTTGGCGGCGGCCCACTCCCCGCGCTGCGCGATCGCCGCGCGCACGGCCTCGACGTCACCGACGTCCGCACACTGCACCTTGACCATCAGCTCGTCGCGGATCGCGGTCGGCCGGGCGGGCGGCTCGGCGACGTAGGCCCGTACGGCGGCGAGACCGGCCTCGGTGAGGGAGAACAGCCGCTTGTTGGGCCGGCGCTCCTGCTCGACCACGCGGGCGGCGACGAGGCCGTCGCGCTCCATGCGTTCCAGCTCGCGGTACAGCTGCTGAGGGGTGGCCGTCCAGAAGTTGGCGACGGAGGCGTCGAACCCCTTCGCGAGGTCGTACCCGGACGCCTCGCCCTCCAGCAGTGCGGCCATCACCGCGTTGCGCAATGCCATCGCGCCACGTTAGCACCGCGTTGATCAGTCAACGAGTTGAGTATCCGGACCCTGGACAGCCGGACACCACGCCCCGTAGCCTCGCAGCCACCTATTCAACTCGTTGACTATCAGAGGTGGGCGAGATGCATCCCTTCCGCCAGGCGGTCGAAGCCGCGGACCTCGGCGCCGTGGAGGCCCTGCTGGCCGACGACGTCGTCTTCACCAGCCCCGTCGTCTTCAAGCCGTACACCGGCAAGGCCATCACCGCCGCGATCCTGCGCGCCGTCTTCGAGGTCTTCGAGGACTTCGCCTACGAGCGGGAGATCGGCGCCCCCGACGCCCGCGACCACGCCCTCGTCTTCACCGCGACGGTCGCCGGCAAGCAGCTCCAGGGCTGCGACTTCCTGCGCATGGACGACGACGGCAGGATCGCGGAACTCATGGTCATGGTCCGCCCGTTGTCGGCCGCGAAGGCCCTGGCCGAGCAGATGGGCGCCCGCTTCGACGCCGTCGCCCGGGAGGCCGCCGGGACCTGACCCGGGCACCGACGGCCCGGGTCGGGGCGTCCGAGGAAGGAGGTCGCCCTCAGGACTGGTACGGCTGCTGCTGCGGCTGCCCGTACGGCATGCCGCCCTGCCCACCCGCCGCCTGCGCCTGCAACTGCTCGGCCTGCTCCTTGGTCACCCTCTGTTCGGCGCCGCAGAACGTGCACTGGGTCGCGTACTTGGTCGAGAACGGGAACAACGGCACGAAGAACAGCGTGAACTTGGTGACGCGCTTCCTGAGCGTGTGGGCGGCGGGATTGCCGCACTGGCCGCACAGCAGCGTGAGCACGGCGATCTGGTACAGGTATCCCTTGGTGCCGAAGATGATCATGCGGTCGTTCCTCCCCGGAGCGGCGCCTTTCGGCGGCGAGCGGCGCGGTGCGCTCACGGACACAGCCTCGTACACACCGGCTCACCGGGCCAAACCACGGCCCGCGGGCCCTCGGGCGACCGCGCCGACGGACACGGTGCGTGATCGGGGGGAACCGGGGAAGTCGGTCCGTACCAGCGACCGTGAGATCGGAGGCCCCCATGATGATCGCCGGCGTGATAGTCGCCTGCGTCGTGCTCGCCGTCCTCGCCTTTCTCCTCCCCCGCCTGTCCAGGCATCCGCAGAACGGCGCACAGCGCACCCTCGGCTTCGGCTCCCGCGCCGGCTCCAAGGCACCGGGGCCCCTGGGCCGGCTCTTCAGCAAGCCGTTCCGGTCCAGTTCCCGAGCGCTCGGCCGCAGCGGCTCCGCCGGCCGCCGCGCACGAGGGCGGCTGCCGTTCTGAAATGCCCCGGGCCTGCTGTTAACCCGCGCTCCTCGGGTACTCGCTGCACTGTGAGAGATCCGCGCGGCGGGCCCGCGGTCCGCCGTACACGACTCCGAGGAGGTCGGACATGAGCACGGTCAAGGAAACAGTCGAGGTCGAGGTCCCCGTCCACACCGCCTACAACCAGTGGACGCAGTTCGAGGAGTTCCCGAACTTCATGGAGGGCGTCGAGGAGGTCAGGCAGGTCGACGACCGGCACAACCACTGGACCACCAAGATCGGCGGAGTACGTCGCGAGTTCGACACCGAGATCGTCGACCAGCTCCCCGACGAGCGGATCACCTGGCGCACCACTTCGGGTGACACCCGGCAGAGGGGCTCCGTCCGCTTCCAGCGCGTGGACGACACGCACACCCGCGTGGAACTGGTCATGGACGTCGAACCCTCCGGCGCCGTGGAGAAGGCCGGGGACATGGCAGGCGTCATCGACCGGCGCGTCAAGGGCGACATGCGGCGCTTCAAGGACTACGTCGAGCACCGCGGGACCGAGACCGGAGGCTGGCGCGGACGCATCAAGCCCGGACCGTCCTGAGGCGACGACCACCCACCCCGACCCCCGTGCGACCCCCGCACGGGGGTCTGCCCTTGCCCAGGCGCCGCCCCTAGCCGAGGCGTGACAGTACGTGATCGCGCCGTGCAACCTTTCGGCCATCCCGACTGTCCTAGCAGATATCACCAACAGCCACACTTTGGGGGACGCAATGACACGAACAGGGACAGTGAGAGGGACGGTGTGGATGGCGCTGGCGCTCATGGGCGCCACGTCTGCGGCGGCCGCCCCGGCACAGGCCGCCGCCGGCCAAGCCGCTCCGGCCCGGACCGCCTCCGTCGCCGCCGCTACGGCGACGGCGTGTCCGACCGGCTGGGGCAGTACGGCCAAGACCCGGACCGCCGGCACGACGGAGCCGGTGACGAACATCAGGACCGGCCGCCACGCCTGCTACGACCGGATGGTCGTCGACGTCCCGGGCGCGGGAACCGCCGGACTCGGCTACTCGGTCAGGTACGTCGCCAAGCTGCGCCAGGACGGATCGGGTCGCCCCATACCGGTCGGCGGCGGAGCCGTCCTGGAGGTAAGGGTGACGGCACCCGCCTACGACCCGGACACCGGCGCGCCGACGTACCCCGCCCGGGCGGGCCGCCCGCTGCCGGGCGTCGACCTCACCGGGTACCGCACCTTCCGCGACGCCCGCTTCGCCGGCAGCTTCGAGGGCGAGACGCAGGTCGGACTGGGAGTACGGGCACGGCTGCCCTTCCGGGTACTGGTGCTGACCGACCGCGTCGTCGTGGACGTCGCGCACAACTGGACCGGAGCCCGCTGAGGTCGGGCCGGACAGCGAACGGACCTGTCAGCCCGTACCGGACTCGCCCGGCTCCAGCAGCCGGGCGAGCGTCGCCGGCGCGGTACGCCTACCCGTCTCGTCGTCGGCGGCGGGCACGGCGCCGGGAACCCCCTCGTGCACTGCCGGTCGCACCGGGCGTGTCGTACGTGAGCGACACAGGGAACCCGCCGCCTTCCGGGCGGCGAACTCGGCCTCGACGTACTCGCGCGACGGGGCCGACCGGGTGAACGGTGTGTCATACTCGGCGCGATTCTGCATGGTCCAGTTCGGGGGATGTTCGGTGAAGCTGCGCTTGGCGCGCTCCGTCACGGGGGCGCGGGTGTCGTACTGGGGCCGTCCCGGATGAGCGGCACAGCACTCGCCGCGCCGTACCTCGACACCGACGCCGACCAGCTCTCCTTCGCGCTCGGCCACCCTCCGTACACCGCGCTGGCCGTACGGAACCTGACGGTCGGTGGGCTCGACGTACAGCTCAGGCTCCTGGGCGCCTCGCACCAGGTCTTCGCGGGACCGGTGGCGGAGACCGTGGCCTGTCTGCCCGGCGTCGAGGGAGGCCTGCCGGACACGGCGGAGCGTCAGTTCGACGGCTGGGCGTACCACTTCGACGCCCGCGTCCTGCGGTTGTCCGCGGGCGAGTTCGGCGCGCGGGTGGCGAGCATACGCGCGCAGGCCGAGGCGCACCCCCACGCGCTGTGCGGTATCTTCCCCGGCTCCCCGGACGCGGTGACCGCGCTGACCGTCGAGTCGTGCGACACCGGACCGAGCTGGCGTACCTGGCACACGTATCCGCAGAGCCGCGCGATCGTGGCGACGCACACCCGGCTGGAGGTCCGTTGAAGACCGCCCGACGCATCGGCGTCCTGTTCCTCACCACGGCGGCGCTCGCCGCCTGCTCCGGTGACTCCGGCGGCAACGCCGTCCCGTCCGGCTGGATACGCCAGGAGTACCGGGCCGGCGGCGGATCCTACCTGGACCGGAGCGACCCGGTGACCACGGTCGCGAGCGAGATAGAGAAGCACACCGCGCCCCAGGACCGCACCAGCAGCGGCCGCATGGTCTTCCTCCGCTACCGGGACGACATCGTCGCGGTCAGCCCCTACCTGGGCGGCAGCCGGATCGAGATCGACGACTACCGCGGCGGCTACCACCGCTGGCGGCCGCATCTGAGCTCGGTGTGGCCGGATCCCGACAGCGACTCCTTCCGCGGCGGTGGCCCCGGCTCCGGCAAGTGAGCCACCGCCGCCCGACGCTTCCCGGCCCACCGAGTACACCCATCCGTAGTCCCCGAAAGGCACCCCGTGGCAGAGATCTTCGAGTCCGCAGGCACTGCGCTGCTCTACGGCCTGGTCGGCTTCGTGGTGATGGCGGTCGGGTTCATCGCCCTCGACCTCGTCACCCCCGGCAAGCTGGTCCATGTGGTGTGGACGGAGCGCAACCGGGGCGCGGCCGTCCTGCTCGCCGGCCAGACGATCGCGATCGGTCTCGTCATCGACCAGTCCATCCGGGCCAGCGAATCCGAACTGGGCCTCGGCTACGGCCTGTTGAGCACCCTGCTGTACGGCCTGGCCGGGGTCGTGGTGATGACCCTGATCGCGTGCGTCGTGGGACTGCTGACCCCCGGCCGCCTCGGCCACGCCGTGCTCGACGACCAGGACGGCAGGCCCCATCCCGCCGCCTGGGTGCAGGCGGCCATCTACCTCGGTACGGCCTTCATGGTCGGCGCCGCCGTCTCCTGAACCCGTCACCGTGACTACCACCGCCCCGGACCGCAGCACCGATCCGACTGTCGTACGGCCGCCCGTGACGCACTCGCGGGCGGCGCGTTTCCTGCTCCTTCTCGCGGTGTTCGTCTGTGCCGCCTGCGGTCTGGTCTACGAGCTGGCGCTGACCGCGCTGGGCAGTTACCTCATCGGCAACTCCGTGACGCAGACCTCCGTGGTCATCTCCGTCATGGTCTTCGCCATGGGCATCGGCTCCTTGGCCGCGAAGCCGATGCAGCGGCGCGCGGTCGGCGCCTTCGCCCTGCTGGAAGGGGCGCTGGCGCTCGTCGGCGGCCTGTCGGTGCTCGTCCTGTACATCACGTTCGCCTGGCTGCGGATCTACATGCCGGCCATGGTGGCCGTGTCGTTCCTCGTCGGCCTCCTCATCGGCGCCGAGATCCCGCTGCTGATGACGCTGCTTCAGCGGATCCGGCGGCAGGAGGCGGGCAGCGCGGTCGCCGACATGTTCGCCGTGGACTACGTCGGGGCCCTGGTCGGCGGGCTGTGCTTCCCGCTGCTGCTCCTGCCCACCTTCGGACAGCTACGGGGAGCGCTGGTGGTGGGCGCGGTCAACGCCGTGGCCGGGGTCGTCGTCGTCCTGTGGATCTTCCGCCGGGAGACCCGGCGTGCCGTACGCCTGGCGCTCCTGGCCGGGGGCGCCGCCGTACTCGCCGTGCTCGGCACGGTGTACGTCCTGGCGGACGACATCGAGGTGACGGCCCGGCAGAAGCTGTACCGGGACCCGATCGTCCACGCCGAGACCACGGTGTACCAGGACATCGTCGTCACCCGGTCGACCGCGTTCACGGGCACCCCGGACATGCGGTTGTTCCTCAACGGGGACCTGCAGTTCTCGTCCGTCGACGAGTACCGCTACCACGAGGCCCTCGTGCATCCGGCGCTGTCGGGCAAACGCACCTCGGTTCTGATCCTGGGCGGCGGCGACGGACTGGCCCTGCGGGAGGTGCTGCGGTACGACGACGTCGAGCGGGTCACGCTGGTCGATCTCGACCCGGCGATGACCCGGCTCGCCCGTACCTTCGGCCCGTTGGCCGACCTCAACGACGACGCGTTCGGCGACCCCAGGGTGCGCGTCGTCCACGCCGACGCCTTCAACTGGCTGCGCGACGCCGACCGGCGCCACGACACGGTCGTCATCGACTTCCCCGACCCGGACACCGCCGCGCTGGCCAAGCTCTACAGCGTGGAGTTCTACCATCTGCTGCGGCACGCCCTGCACCCCGACAGCCGGGTGGTGGTGCAGGCCGGCTCTCCGTTCTTCGCCCCCAAGTCGTACTGGTCCATCGCCACGACGATCGCCGAGGCCGGCTACCGCACGACCGCGTACCAGGTGGACGTCCCCAGCTTCGGCAACTGGGGCTTCGTCCTCGCCGTACCCGGCGCCGACGGACCGGCGCCCGCACTGCGGCTGGCCGAGGACGCCCCGTCCCTGCGGTTCCTGGACGACGCCGTGCTTCGGGCGGCCTCCGTCTTCCCGGTCGACCGCCGCCCCCAGGACGTCCGGGCGAGCACCCTCATGGATCCCGCGGTGCTGGAGTACACGCGGCACGAGTGGCAGAACTACTGATCGAGCCCTGTCTCAAGGGTTGCCGCCGGCTTCGGTGACCATCGCGGTGACTCCGTCGATGCCGCCCTCGGCCAGGGCATGGCGTTGCCGGTCCGCGCCGGTGCCCTGGCGCAGCAGCCGGTGGACCAGCGAGGTCACCTCACGGCTGTCACCGGACGCCTGAAGCGCCGGAGAGACGTACTCCAGCAGCCGGCACACCACGTCGCCCGCGCGGCGACGGCTGCCCGCCGAATCGATCAGGTCCTCGCTCAGACCGTGCCGGGCCGCCTGCCACATCGCCGCCCGCAGCAGCTCCTGGCCCGGCTCCGCCGACGGACGCCCGGCTGTCACCTCGCACACGGCGGTGTCGACCAGCGCCCGCACCAGACCGGCGAACATCACGGCGTCGTCCGTACGCAGCTGCACGTCCAGGCAGCGCACCTCGACCGTGGGACAACGCTCGGACAGCCGGATCTGCCAGTAGAGCTGTCCGGCGTCACTGATCACACCGGTGTCGACCAGGCGCCGCACCCGTGTGTCGTAGTCCTGGTCGTCCAGGAAGCGCGGCGGGACGCCGCTGACCGGCCAGCGGTCGAAGACGACGGTGCGCCAGCTGGCGAAGCCGGTGTCGTGTCCCTCCCACAGCGGGGAGTTCGCCGCCATCGCGGTCAGCGTCGGCAGCCACAGACGGATCCGGTTCAGCACCTCCACCCCGACCCGGCGGCCGGGGACGGCGACGTGCACGTGCATGCCGTTGACCATCTGCTCCGCCACCAATTGGGGCGCCTGCCGCTGCATCGCCTTGTAGCGGGTCTGCGCGGTGACCGGCACGGGCGTGTCCTCCCGGAGCAGGGGCGTGCCGCTGGCCAGGATCCGGCAGCCGTGCGTCTCCGCCGCCCCGGCCACGGCGTGCCGCAGCCGCAGCAGGTGTCCGCCGACCTCCTCCAGCGAGTCGCACACGGGCGTGGCCACCTCGACCTGCGCCTGCAGGAGCTCCGGCTGGATCTCCCGGGAGGCGACGAACGGCTCCAGGCCGGCCGAGGCCCTCACCTTCTCCGCGTACGGAGCCAGTCGGCCCGTGACCGGATCGACCAGCAGAAACTCCTCTTCGACACCGACCGTCGCCATCGACGCCCCTTTCCTCTCCCGCCGCGCACCGCCCCGGCGGGAAACGGGCGCGCCCGCGCGGGCGCCGGTGGAAGCCGCGCCCGCGCCGTCCCGTCTGCTGGAGGGTGCCACCAGCAAGTGCCGCGAACGCGCCGTTTCAAACCTTCGCGCGCGCGGCCACGATGACCGAGGGCGGCTCGGGGTACTCGGCGCGCCGGTGCCGGACGGCGGGCACGGCCCCGTGGCGGCGCCCCGGCGGCCACCTCGTACCGGACCGCGCACCTCACCCAGGACCGACCACCTCACGCAGGCCGACCACCTCACGCAGGCCACGACCACCGCACGCAGGCCACGACCACCGCACACAGGCCGACCACCGCACACAGGCCGACCACCGCACGGAGGACCGATGAGACGGACGTGGGTCAGGGCGGCTCCGGCCCACCCGGCAGCCGGGCCCGCCCGGCGGACACGGCTGCGCTTCGACGGCTGGATCGCGGGGATCGGGACCTCCTCCGGCACCCGTGTGGTGCTCGGGCACTGGCCCCGCTCCCCGTTCGGGCCGATCAGCGACGTGATGCTCGAACGGGCGGACGGACATCGGCTGCTGATGGCTCCCTCCGCGGAGGTGGCCGGGTTCGTCGCCGCCACCTACGTCTTCGACGAGGTCCTGGTCGTACCGGTGAGCGTCAGGACCGGCGGGGACGTCTGGACGGTGACCGCGGCCTCGCTGGAGCTGCGCTTCGTCACCGGCCGGCGGAGTCCTCTGGGGAGGCTGCTCCGCGCCGTTCCCCCAGCCCTCGCCGCCCGCCCGGCCTGGGCCACGGCCGTCTCACCACTCGCCCGTCTCCTGGGCGTGCGCACCCGCGGCAGCGCCCGCGCAGGTCGGCGCGAGTGGTACGGCGCGCGGGACCTGCACCCGATCACCACCGCCGTCGGCACCTACGAGGGCGAGGACCTCGGCTGTCCGGCCCGGGTGGAACCACCCGTACGGTTCGGGTTCGGCTCGACGCCCCGGAAGCCGTGCGTCGTGCGCGTCACCACGACGGTGGCGGTGGACACCGGGACCGACTGACCGGGGAGGGATCACACGACCGTCGGGGCAGCGCCGGGCTCGCAGGTCACACGGGCCCAGTCACCGTGGCCGCAGTGAACGATCCGGTCGCCGAACCCGATCCGCTCCGCCTCGGCGAGGAACGCGGCCAGCGGCGAACGCATCACCGTGTAGTCGCCGTAGTGCACGGGCAGGACACGCCGGGGATCGAGCCGCCGGGCGAGTTCCGCTCCCTGCGCCCCGTCCATCGTGACGAGGAACCCGCCGGGCAGCAGGGTGCCGCCCAGGTGGAGGAGGGCCAGGTCGGCGGCCGGGAAGCGGCGGGCGATCTCGTCGAGGCCGTCGTAGACCAGCGTGTCGCCGGAGACGTACAGCCGCGTGCGCGCCGGTGCGCCGACGGGGCCGAACTCCAGCATGCTGCCCATCACCGGTGGCAGCAGGCCGCGCAGCAGCGGGTGGCCGGCGTGCCGTCCCGGCAGGGCCGTGACCCTGACCTGCTGCCCGCCGTGCCGAAAAGTCAGCGCCCGCCAGGTGCGCAGCCCCGCGGTGCGCCGGAATCCGTGCACGACCTTCAGACGGCGCGCGGCGTGCGGTGTGGTCAGGACGGGCACCGTGCGGTCCAGGTGCCGGGTGGCCCGGCGGTCCCAGTGGTCCCCGTGCAGATGCGACAGCACGACCCCGTCGAGCGCGGGCAGCTCGGTCACGTCGACGGCCGGTTCGGTCAGCCGCCGGCTCAGCAGCCCGTACCCGAGGTAGGCGTACTGCCCGCGGTGCAGGAAGTTCGGGTCGGTGAGCAGGGTGAGCCGCCCGTAGCGCAGAAGTACGGTCGCGTTGCCGATGAAGTGGAGATCGATCGCGCCGTCAGCGGGGTCGTCCGGGGTCCGAGGCATGGTCGCCCGTCCTTCGACGGAGCCGGAGGACACCTCGAAAGCACCGTGGGTGCGTGCCCTCCTCCTGCTCGCGGAGTACCCGTGACGGGCCGGGTCACTCCACGCCGTGCCCGGACGGCCCACCGCGTGCGCACCTGGCGGGGCTCCCGCCCCGGAGGGGGCCTGCCTCCGTGCGCGCGTGCACCGGACGCGCGCGTGCACCGGACGCGCGCGTGCACCGGACGCGCGCGTGCACCGGCGTGGGAGCGCTGATCTCATGGAATGCGCACCCGTGCCGGAGACCGGCCGAACCGAGAGGCGACACTCCATGCGAGCAACGTTCATGTACGGTGCCGGCGACGTGCGCGTCGAGCAGGCGCCCGACCCGGTGCTGGAGCGGCCCACCGACGCCGTGGTACGCGTCGTGCGCGCCTGCGTCTGCGGCAGCGACCTGCACCCGTACCACACCATGCCGGCCTCCGACGAGGGCACGCCGATGGGTCACGAGTTCCTGGGTGTGGTGGAGGAACTCGGCTCCGAGGTCGCCGGACTGAAGCGCGGCGACCTCGTGGTGGCCCCGTTCGCCTACGCCGACAACACGTGCGCGTTCTGCCGCGAGGGACTGCACACGTCCTGCCCCAACGGCGGCTTCTTCGCCTCGGGGGTCGGCGGCGGTCAGGCGGAGGCGGTCCGCGTACCGCAGGCGCAGGGCACGCTGGTCAGGCTGCCGGTCGGCGAGGACTCCGAGCTGCTGCCGTCGCTGCTGACCCTGTCCGACGTGTACGGCACCGGCCACCACGCCGCCAAGCAGGCCCGCGTCGGTCCGGGCAGCACCGTGACCGTGATCGGCGACGGCGCGGTCGGCCTGCTGGCGGTGCTGTCGGCCAGGCGGCTCGGCGCCGAGCGGATCATCCTCATGGGCCGGCACGAGGTCCGCACCGAGCTCGGCCGTGAGTTCGGCGCCACCGACGTCGTCCCCGAGCGCGGTGAGGAGGGCGTCGAGCGCGTACGGGAGCTGACGGGCGGCGACGGCACCCACGCCGTGCTGGAGTGCGTCGGCTACATGAGCGCCTACGAGATGGCGGTCGGCACGGTCCGACCCGGCGGTGTCATCAGCCGCGTCGGCGTCCCTCAGTACGAGGAGGCGCCGGTCGGCTTCAGCAGCCTGTTCGGCCCGAACGTCACCCTCACCGGCGGGCCCGCGCCGGTCCGCGCCTACATCGAGGAACTGCTGCCCGGCGTCCTCGACGGCACGGTCGAGCCCGGGCGCGTGTTCGACCGGACGGTCGGCCTCGACGAGGTGCCGGAGGGGTACCGCGCCATGGACCGGCGCGAGGCGCTCAAGGTCCTCGTCCGTCCCTGACCCGCCGGGGTCCGCGGGGTCTCCGCTGCGGTCACAGAAGCGGTGACGAGCCGTCCGTGACTGTCAGCAGCGCCAGATGGGCGAGATCTCCGGGCGGCGGAGTCGTCACCGACCACAGGGGCGCGGGCGACCCGTCGGCGACCGCGGCCGGGGCGTCGGTCAGGTTCATGCGCTCCCGCAGCCGGCCGTAGAAGTCCATCGGCCCCAGCCGTACGGCCCGCAGCCGCCGGGGGGCCGCGTACACGCCGATCCAGTCCCCCGGGTTCAGAACGCCCCGGACCTGGCCGTCGATGCTGACCGCGGCCGGTCCCGACCGTTCGAGGACGCGCAGGCCGACGGGCTCGTCGGGGGCCGTGACGACCGAGCGGTTGAACGCCATGTGCGGGGCGACCGGCGTGAAGACGAGGGCCTCGGCGCGCGGCGAGACCACGGGCCCGCCGGCGGCGAAGCTGTAGGCGGTCGAGCCGGTCGGGGTGGCCACCAGCAGCGCGTCGGCGGAATAGGACGCCAGGAGCCGCCCGGAGACGTAGACCCCCACCGACACCTGCCGGTCCCGGGCCAGCTTCTCCAGGACGACGTCGTTGAGCGCGGTGACGTCGAGCGCGATGCCCCAGTCGTCGTCGACCTCGCACTCGCCGCGGACCGGGGGCGGCGGCAGGAGCGGCCCGCGACCGTAGCAGACCCAGTCCTCCATGGGCGGCGGCACTTCGAGGCGGCGGGAGGCGCGCAGGGCGAGCAGCATGCGGCTGTCGATCCTGAGCCGGTCCTCGCGCACGTCGTCCAGCGCCGCACGCACGCCGTCGGCCGACACCTCCGTAAGGAAACCCACCCGCCCCAGGTCGACGCCCAGCACCAGGGCGTCGTTCTGGGCCGCCAGCCGCGCGCCGCGCAGGAAGGTGCCGTCGCCGCCCAGGGTGACGATGAGATCGGGGTCGCCCGCGGCCTCGACCTCCTCCCGGGCGGTGCGCCGCCCGCCGTCGTCCCACACGTCGATGTCCGTGCACCGCACGGCGTGCTCCTCGCACCAGGCGCGGACCACACCGGCCGCCGCCACGGCCTCCGGGCGTCCGCCGTGCACGACCAGTCCGATTCGGCTCACCGTCATGTCTGCCTCCGGGGACAGCTGGGTCACCAGGTCGTGGCGACGGTGCGCGTCGTGGCCCACGCGCCACGCTCGCGAGCGTAGTCCGCGGCCGGTCACGGCCGCCACCGCGGGAGGGCGCCGTACCCGGGCGCGGGTGCCCGACCCGTACGGAACGTGTGCGCGGCGCCACGGCGCGTGGCCGGGCCGCGCCCGTGAGTCCCCGCACGTGACCTTCGCTGCCGCAAGGTCGATACTGCCGACAACAGTGCTCCAGCGGAGAATTTCACCAGGAGGCACCCATGAAGATGCTCATCAACGTTCCGGAGACCGTCGTCGCGGACGCGCTGCGGGGGATGGCGGCGGCGCATCCGGAGCTGACCGTCGATGTGGAGAACCGGGTGATCGTACGGCGGGACGCGCCCGTCGAGGGGAAGGTCGCGCTCGTCTCCGGCGGGGGCTCGGGGCACGAGCCGTTGCACGGCGGGTTCGTGGGGCCGGGGATGCTGTCGGCCGCCTGCCCCGGCGAGGTCTTCACCTCCCCCGTGCCGGACCAGATGGTGCGGGCGGCCGCGGCCGTGGACAGCGGGGCCGGGGTGCTGTTCGTCGTGAAGAACTACACCGGTGACGTGCTCAACTTCGACATGGCGGCCGAGCTCGCCGAGGACGAGGGCATCCAGATCGCCAAGGTGCTGGTCAACGACGACGTGGCCGTCACCGACAGCCTCTACACGGCGGGGCGGCGGGGTACCGGCGCCACGCTGTTCGTGGAGAAGATCGCCGGGGCCGCCGCCGACGAGGGGCAGCCGCTGGAGCGGGTGGAGGCGATCGCCCGGCAGGTCAACGAGAACGCGCGCAGTTTCGGTGTGGCGCTGAGCGCGTGCACCACGCCCGCCAAGGGCAGTCCGACCTTCGATCTGCCGCCCGGCGAGCTGGAGTTGGGCATCGGCATCCACGGCGAGCCCGGACGGGAGCGGCGCGCGATGATGACCTCGCGCGAGATCGCCGACTTCTCGGTGCACGCGGTGCTGGAGGACCTGAACCCGCGCAACCCCGTCCTGGTCCTGGTCAACGGCATGGGCGCGACGCCGCTGCTGGAGCTGTACGGCTTCAACGCCGAGGTGCAGCGGGTGCTCGCCGAGCGGGGCGTGGCCGTCGCCCGCACCCTCGTCGGCAACTACGTGACCTCCCTCGACATGGCCGGCGCCTCGGTGACCCTGTGTCAGGTCGACGAGGAGTTGCTGCGGCTGTGGGACGCGCCGGTGCGGACGCCGGGGCTGCGCTGGGGCATGTGACGGCGACACGACGATCAACGCACCTACCACGCAAGGAGACCCAGTGCTCGACGCCGACTTCTTCCGCCGTTGGATGACGGCGACCGCCGCGTCCGTGGACCGCGAGGCGGAACGGCTCACGGCTCTCGACTCCCCCATCGGGGACGCCGACCACGGCAGCAATCTGCAACGCGGGTTCACCGCGGTGACGGCGGCGCTGGAGAAGGAGACGCCCTCGACGCCCGGCGCGATCCTGATCCTGGCGGGGCGGCAGCTGATCTCGACGGTCGGCGGGGCCTCCGGTCCGCTCTACGGCACGCTGCTGCGCCGCACCGGCAAGGCGCTCGGCGACGCCGCCGAGGTCGACCGGGCCCAGCTCGCCGAGGCGCTGCGGGCGGGCGTGGACGCCGTGATGACGCTCGGCGGCGCCGCGCCCGGCGACAAGACGATGATCGACGCGCTGGTGCCGGGGGTGGACGCGCTCGGCGTCTCCTTCGGCGCGGCCCGCGACGCCGCCGAGCAGGGCGCGCTGGCCACGACGCCGTTGCAGGCCCGCAAGGGCCGGGCCAGCTATCTGGGCGAGCGCAGCATCGGTCACCAGGACCCGGGCGCCACGTCGTCGGCGCTGCTGGTCGCGGGACTCGTGGAGGCCGCCGGTGAGTGACGAGAAGCTGGTCGGGATCGTGCTGGTGTCGCACAGCGCGCAGGTGGCCGCGTCCGTGGCCGAGCTGGCGAAAGGGCTCGCGGGCGGCGCCACGGCGGTGCCCGTCGCGCCGGCGGGCGGCACCGAGGGCGGCGGACTGGGGACGAGCGCGGAGCTGATCGCCGCGGCGGCGGCGTCCGTGGACCGCGGCGCGGGGGTCGCCGTCCTCACCGACCTCGGCAGCGCCGTCCTCACCGTGAAGGCGCTGCTGGCCGAGGGTGACGAACTGCCCCCGCACAGCCGCCTGGTGGACTGTCCGTTCGTCGAGGGCGCCGTCGCCGCGGTCGTCACGGCGGCCACGGGAGCCGACCTGGACGCGGTGGCGGCGGCGGCCGCCGAGGCGTACAGCTACCGCAAGGTCTGAGCCCCGGCGGTCACCGGGAGGCCCGCACCCCGGGCCGTCCTCTCCAGCGGCGGCGGCCGGCGGACGGCGGATCGTCCGCCGGCCGCCCGGCCCGCTCGGCGCGGGCGCGGGCCCGCACCGGTTCGGCCGCGTGGCCGCCGCCCGCGGCTGTCCGAGCCGCTCAGCGTCCCTCGACGAACCGCCGCGCCAGCCGCTCCCCCAGCGTCACGGCGGCGGCGTGGCTCTCGATGGGTGAGACCTGCGAGCCCTTGAACACGACGTAGGTGACACGGCCGTCCGTTCCCCCGCCGTGGGGGTCGGGCGGGATGTCGAGGGCCTGGGCGGCGGCGTACGACGCCTCGCCGATGACCTCGCGCGGCCCGGTGTCCCCGACGACCGCGTACCGCACCCGGCCGCGGTGGACGACGGCCACCACCGATCCGCCCCGCACGCCGTGCTCGCGGTAGTCCCAGACGCGGCTCGGGCCGGGCACCACGACGAAGGGCAGGTGTTCGGCGTTCAGGTGGCGGCCGTCGGAGGCCTGGAAGGCCGTACCGGCGGAGAAGTGCGGGTCGGCGCGGCCGTTGCAGCGGCGCCCGGGGCGGCCGTCGCAGTCGATGTCCATGTCGGCCGTCCAGAAGACGGCGTCCCGGGTGCCGCAGACGGGAACGGTCGCGGGTCTGTCCGCGTCGGTGCGGTAACGGCCCCGGGAGACGGGGTCGCACTGCCGTACCTTCGCCAGCAGGTCGGCCGCGCGGACGGGGACCTGGGCGGGTCTTTCGTTCCGCGTGCGGGGCTCCTTGGGCGGGTGGGCGGTCGAGGATGTCGCCGGGGCGAGCAGGGCGGCACTTGCCGCGGCCAGCACGAGGGACTGGGCACGCACGATAGGAAACTCTCTGCCGGGGACGCTGACGGTCACTCTCAGCACCATCTGATGCCGTTCCCGATCATGGGGCCACCCGGGGGGTCCGGACGGTGCACGCCACGCCCCCCACCAGGGGCCGGGGGCCCGAGCCCGTGTCGGCTCCGGCCTCCCGGCAGCCCCGGCCGGCGCGGGACGGCGACGACAGCGGTCCGCGCCATGGACACGAACTCCCCTGTGCGGGTGAGGAGTTCGGCCGTGCTCACTTCAGCATACGTAAGCGCGGCGGGTGCTCCGGGCCCCGCCCCCTTGATGTGGCCGCGCCAGTCACGTCATATTGGTCCGGACCATTGCCGACGTGCCGTCCCTGGAGGCCGTGTCGTGCGACGCCCTTCCGTCCCCGCCGCCCTGGCCCTCGGCGTGCTGCTGCTCGTCCCGTCCTGCGGCTGGGGAGGCACCGCCGACGGCGACGAGGGGCGGCTGCCCGCCGCGCCGACAGGGGTCACCGCGGCGGCGGGCAGCGCGACCAGCGTCCATGTCATGTGGAACGCGGTGTCCTCGGACGGCCTCGGCGGCTACGAGGTGTACCGCGACGCCACCCGGGTGAGGGAAGTCCCCGGTTCGACGCACATGGTGGACGTCACCCGGCTCAGGCCGTCGACGACCTACGTCTTCACCGTCCGGGCCCGCGACACCGAGGGGCGGCTCGGACCGCCGAGCCGCGCGGTGCGGGCCAGGACGCCCGCCACCGTCGCGGCCGACACCTCCGCCCCCTCGCGGCCGGGCCGGGCGCGAGGGCGAGCCGCCGGGAGCCGGGCGGTGCAGTTGTCGTGGGCCGCGTCGACGGACGACGGGGGCGTGGCGTCGTACGACGTCCACCAGGGCGACACGAAGATCCACAGCGTGCGCGGCACGCAGACCGCGACCGTGGTGACGGGGCTGCGGCCCGGCACCCGCTACACCTTCACCGTCCGGGCGCGCGACACGGCGGACAACGTCTCCGCCCCCAGTGCCGCCGTCCGGGTCACCACCGCGCCGGGCCCGGGGGACGGGCGGGACACCGCGCCGACCGGCTTCCGCGCGACGACCCGGCGCGCCGACGGGGCGTACCACATCGACCTGTCCTGGGTGCCGCCCCAGGTGGACGGGGTGATCACCGAGTACCAGGTCCAGCTCGACGGCCGTCCGGCCACCTCTTTGGTCTTCGGCGGGACCGCGCCCCGGGACAGGGCGGAGTACAGCTTCTACATCGGGCAGGAGGCCGGGGTGAGCCATCGGGTGCGGATCCGCCCCAGGCTGCCGGACGGCACCTGGGGCGGGTTCTCGGCGGAGCGGACGGTCACGACCGGCGGAGGGTCCTGAGGCTCCGGGAGTCCCCCGGAGGACGCAGTCCGTCACCTGGGCGGGTGCGGCCCGCATGCGGCGGGAGCCGAGGGCACGTTGGCTGCCACTGAGGCAGCACGGGCGTTCCCCGACCTCGGCGGCGCAAGGGATGTACCGCCAACCGTGCCGCCGGAGGGCAGTCCCATGCGTACTTCTCAGCCTCTCCTCGGGGCGGCCGTGACAGCCGCCGCGCTGCCGCTGGCCCTGGTCGCCGGGCCGGCCGCCGCGAACTCCGGGATCTCGGTGAGCACCAGCGGCTCCACCGTCTCGGTGACCACCAGCGCCTGCACCCAGCTGAACGGCAGCTGGGGCACCGCCTCGCTCCTCAGCAGCGGCCAGGCCACCTTCGCCCAGGGCCGGCGGGTGCCGGTGACCGGTTCCAGTGCCCTGCAGAACGCCGCCTGGACGAACGTCACTCCGGGCACGTACACCGTCGTCGTCATGTGCGCGAACGGCAACACCGCCGGCACCCAGTCCGTGATCGTCTCGGCCCCGTCCACGCCGACCATCTCGGCCACCACCACGCCCTCACCGACGCGCGGCGTGGTCGGCGGTGTCGGCGGCGGCAGCCGGGACTACGGCACGCTGACGCTGGTGGCGGGCGGCGCGCTGGTGGGCACCGGAGTGATCGCCGCGGCCTGGTACCTGCGCAAGCGCTCCAAGCCGTACCGGCTCTGAAGCCGCCGCCTACTGGCTCCGCTCCGCGGGCAGTTCGGCGAACTCCGCCAGCGCGTGCTCCAGCCAGCGGGTCCAGAAGGTCTCCAGGTCGATGCCGGCCCGCAGCACCAGATGCTGCAGCCGGTCCTGCGGGCTGTCCTTGCCCGGCGGGAAGTCGCGCCGCTCGATCTCCTCGTACTCCGCCAACTGCCGCCGGTGCAGCTGGAGATGGCGGCTCAGATCGGCCTGGAGACCTGCCGTGCCGACCACGGCCGCCGCGCGCAGCCGCAGCAGCAGCGTGTCGCGCAGCGGCTTGGGCTCCTGTGCGGCGGCGGTCCACCGGGCCAGTTCGGCGCGGCCCGCGGGCAGCACCTCGTAGCTCTTCTTCTGCCCGCGCGCCGGCTGCTCGGCCGGCAGGGCCCGGATCAGCCCCTCGGCCTCCAGCTTTCCCAGCTCCCGATAGATCTGCTGATGTGTCGCCGACCAGAAGTAGCCGATCGACTTGTCGAAGCGGCGGGTCAGCTCCAGCCCCGAGGACGGCTTTTCGAGCAGGGCGGTGAGGATCGCGTGCGGGAGTGACATGGGGGCCATCCTAGGGACGGCCCCTGTGCCTACAGAGCGGCCGCCAGTTCGGTGCCCTGCTTGATGGCGCGCTTGGCGTCCAGCTCGGCGGCCACGTCGGCACCGCCGATGAGGTGCGCGCTGTGCCCGGCGGCGACCAGTTCCTCGTACAGGTCCCGGCGCGGCTCCTGCCCGGTGCACAGCACGACGGTGTCGACCTCCAGGACGGTGCTGGTCTCGCCGACGGTGACGTGCAGTCCGGCGTCGTCGATGCGGTCGTAGCGCACGCCCGGGACCATGGTGACGCCGCGGTGCTTCAGCTCGGTGCGGTGGATCCAGCCGGTGGTCTTGCCGAGGCCGGCGCCGACCTTGGAGGTCTTGCGCTGGAGCAGGTGGACGGTGCGCGGCGGCGCGGGGCGCTCGGGGGCGGTGAGACCGCCCGGCTGCCCGTAGGCCAGGTCGACGCCCCAGTGGCGGAAGTACGTCGCCGGGTCCTCGTGCGCCTTGTCGCCGGCGTCGGTGAGGTACTCGGCGACGTCGAAGCCGATGCCGCCGGCGCCGAGGATGGCGACGCGGTCGCCGACGGGGGCGCCGTCGCGCAGCACGTCGAGGTAGCCGAGGACCTTCGGGTGGTCGACGCCGGGGATGTCGGGGGTGCGCGGGGTGACGCCGGTGGCGACGACGACCTCGTCGTAACCGGTCACGTCGGCGGCGGCGACGAATGTGTTCAGGCGGACGTCGACGCCGTTGGCGTCGAGCTGGTGGCGGAAGTAGCGCAGCGTCTCGTCGAACTCCTGCTTGCCGGGGACCTTGCGGGCCACGTTGAGCTGGCCGCCGATCTCGCTCGCGGCGTCGAACAGCGTGACCTGGTGGCCGCGTTCGGCGGCGCTCACGGCGCAGGCGAGGCCCGCCGGGCCGGCGCCGACCACGGCGACGCGCTTGCGCCGCCGCGTCGGGGACAGGACCAGCTCGGTCTCGTGGCAGGCGCGCGGGTTGACCAGGCAGGAGGTGATCTGCCCGCTGAAGGTGTGGTCGAGGCAGGCCTGGTTGCAGCCGATGCACGTGTTGATGGCTTCCGGTCGCCCGGCGGCGGCCTTGGCGACGAAGTCGGGATCGGCCAGCATCGGGCGGGCCACGGACACCATGTCCGCGCACCCGTCGGCCAGCAAGTCCTCGGCCAGTTCGGGGGTGTTGATGCGGTTGGTGGTGACGAGCGGGATCGACACCTCGCCCATCAGGCGCTTGGTGACCCAGGTGTAGGCGCCGCGCGGCACGGAGGTGGCGATGGTGGGGATGCGCGCCTCGTGCCAGCCGATGCCGGTGTTGATGATGGTCGCGCCGGCGGCCTCGACCGCCTTGGCAAGGGTGACCACCTCGTCGAGGGTGGAGCCGCCCGGCACGAGGTCCAGCATCGACAGCCGGTAGATCAGGATGAAGTCCTCGCCGACCGCCTCGCGGACGCGCCGGACGATCTCGACGGGGAAGCGCATGCGGTTGTCGTACGGGCCGCCCCAGCGGTCCGTGCGCCGGTTGGTCTGCGCGGCGATGAACTCGTTGATGAGGTAGCCCTCGGAGCCCATGATCTCCACGCCGTCGTACCCGGCCCGCCGGGCGAGGCGGGCGGCGCGGGCGTAGTCGTCGACGGTCCGCTCGACGTCGGCGTCGGTGAGCTCGCGGGGCGTGAAGGGGCTGATCGGGGCCTGGAGAGGGCTGGGGGCGACCAGGTCCTGGTGGTAGGCGTACCGGCCGAAGTGCAGGATCTGCAGCGCGATCCGGCCGCCCTCGCGGTGCACCGCCTCGGTGATGTGCCGGTGCTGTTCGGCCTCCGCCTCGGTGGTGAGCTTGGCGCCGCCCTCGTACGGCCGGCCCTCGTCGTTGGGCGCGATGCCGCCGGTGACGATCAGCCCCACGCCCCCGCGCGCGCGGGCGGCGTAGAACTCCGCCATGCGCTCGAAGCCGCGCTCGGCCTCCTCCAGACCGACGTGCATGGAGCCCATGAGGACCCGGTTGGGCAGGGTGGTGAAGCCCAGGTCCAGCGGGCTCAGCAGGTGTGGGTAACGGCTCATGGCCCCTCCGTGCGCGGTGACGTGCCTCTGTTGTAGAGGACCGCGCACGGTTTATGCAACTAGTTGCACAACAAGGGCCGGCCGCGGCTCGGCGACGGGTCAGCGGCTCTCGAGCCGTACGTGCAGTTCCCGCTCCTGGTCGCCGGAGGCCGTGCTGAGGTCGTGGACCCTGAACAGGTCGTGCAGGGTGTTGCGGAAGCGGTCGATCGCCCAGTACCCGCCGTGCGCGTCGGCCTCGACCGAGGCGGAGAGCCGGGGGGTGGCGGGGCGCGGGGCCTCGTGCGGTGCGGAGACCTCGAAGGTGCCCAGCCACACCGTCGGCCGGACCTCGTCCCAGTCGCGCGGTACGTCGTCGGAGCACCGGTCCGAGTCGAAGTACGCGCACAGGGTGTCGAACACGATCCGGGCATCCTCCTTGCTGCATCCACTGATCTCCAGGGAGACGGATTCCGGGTGCGTTCGCTCACTGTCCATCGTGGTGGCTCCTCTCGTGGCCGCACTGCGGTACGGCAGCGGGTTCCCCCACGACGCCGTGCCGCACTCCCAGAAAACCACCACATTCCGGGATGTACAGCCCCGAGAGGAGCGCCGACTCAGCTTTCCGTGAAGCGGTACGTCTTGCTGTCGGTCAGGATGCAGAAGCCCGGGGACAGGACGATCACGCGCAGGGTGCCGGTGCGGCGGTCGTAGTCGATGCCCTCCGCCTCGTAGGTGCCGGAGCAGCCGCCGCGCAGGGGCAGCTGTCGCAGCGCGGTGACGCGGCCGGAGACGTCGGAGGTGCCGTCGGGCGCGGCGGACAGGTCGATCCGGAGCAGTGGCCTGGTGATGCCGAAGAGCCTGCCGGCCGGGTCGTCGGAGGAGCACAGCAGGGTGGTCGGGCCGGTGACGTCGCAGCCCCGCACGTCACGGACGGCGTGGTCGAGGTGGACGGTGCCGTACCCGCCCGCGAGCGTCCACGGTCCGCCCGGGGAGATCGCCACCCAGGAGTTGTTCAGACCCTCTCCGGGGCCGAAAGTGTGCACGAACTCCGACCGGGGGCGCCGCCCGGCGACTGCACCCGGAACGTCTTGGTGCAGTGGCCGTCGCAGGAGGCGTCGGGGTCGCCGACGTGGTTCCAGCCGCGGCTGCTGGACGTGGTTCCAGCCGCGGCTGCTGACGGAGGCGGGAACGGTGCCGATGCCGGGGTAGCGGTTGGAGCTGCCGGCGGGGACCTCGACCGACGTCGGGCCTTGGCTCTCGGCGAGCGGATCGGCCCGGTCCGAGCCGATCTCGGTCCAGGCGCCGGCGGCGGTGGCGGAGGGGGCGGCGAGCACGGTGAGGGCACGGGCGGCAAGGCCGGCCAGGAGGGTCTGACAACGTTGCCGCAGTCGACGGAGCGCATGGGGCGACTCCTCGGGTGGGGGTGGGGCGCAATCGGCGCATCAGCGTGACGGGCACGGTATGGTCATGTGCAGACCAAAAGGAGAACGGCGGTTGTCGTCAGGGCGACCGCCGCCACCCGGCGGCCCGTCCCACCCGGCCCGTCCCGGACGCCTCGCCCGCCGTCCGATCGCCCTCCCCTCCACCGACCCGTCCCCCCGTCATCGCCAGACAGCCCCAGTCATGTTGAGGGATGGTGGAGTAGGGCGGTGGTGGCGTAAGAGATGGTTGAGCGCGCTACGGCTCGGGGAGTCGGCACGGGACGGCGTGCCGTGCGGAAGGCGTGCTGTGCGGAAGGCGGTGCGTGCGATGGGTGCAACCGGGCCACCGGTGGCCGACGAGACCGAACCGGGCAGCGGACCGGGGCGGCCCAGCGGCCTGCTCGACGTGCTGGGGGTGGCCTCGGTGGTACTGGACGACCAGGGCCGCATCGTTCTGTGGAGTCCACAGGCCGAGGAGCTGTTCGGCTACCCCGCACAGGAGGCGCTGGGCCGCTACGCCGCCCGGGTGATGGTGCACGAGGATCACTTCGACCTGGTCAAGAAGCTCTTCGCCGACGTCATGGCCACCGGCCGGGGCTGGGCCGGCGCCTTCCCGGTACGCCGCAAGGACGGCAGCACGCGCCTGGTGGAGTTCCGCAACATGCGCCTGATGGACGACCAGGGCGATGTCTACGCCCTGGGGCTCGCCGCGGACCAGTCGACCGTGCGCCGGCTGGAGCAGGACGTCGCGCTGTCCACGCGGGTGATCGCGCAGTCGCCGGTCGGCCTGGCCGTCCTGGACACCGGACTGCGCTACGTGTCCGTGAACGCCGCCATGGAGCGGATCAACGGCGTCCCGGCCGACGAGCACGTCGGCCGGACGATCGGCGAGGTGCTGCCGATGCTGGAAAGGGCGTCCCTGGAGTTCGCGTTGCGGCACGTCCTGGACGCCGGGCAGCCGCTGGTCGACCATCCCGTCGTCGGCCGCACTCCCGCCGACCCGCACGAGGACCGCGCCTGGTCGGTCTCGCTGTACCGGCTGGAGGACGTCCGCGGCACGGTGCTCGGCGTCGCCCTGTCCGTGGTGGACGTCACCCAGCAGTACCGGGCGGGCGTCGAGACGGAGACGGCGCGGCGGCGGCTGGCGCTGATCGCCGACGCCTCGGCACGGATCGGCACCACGCTGGAACTGGAGCGCACCGCGAGCGAACTGGCCGACGTCGCGGTGCCGGAACTGGCGGACGTCGCCGCCGTGGACCTGCTGGACTCGGTCATGGGCGGCCGGCGCAGCAGCGCCGACCCGTGCGAACCGGCCGTGATCCGGGCCCTGGCCGTCAAGGCGGAGAACGCCCCGGAGGCCCTGCGGGCGGCCGACCCGCCCGGACAGGTGGCCCGTTACGGACCCGACCGTCTGGTCACCGAGTGCGTGCGCTCGGCCCGGCCGGTGATGATCCCGCGGGTGAAGGACGAGGACCTGCCGCGCATCGCCCGGTCCCCCGAGGCGTCCGCCCTGCTGGGCAGCGCGGGCGTCCACTCCTACCTGGCCGTCCCCCTCATCGCACGCGGTGAGGTGCTGGGCGCCCTCGACCTCAAACGCATCCACCACCCGAGGCCGTTCAGCGAGGACGACCTGCTGCTCGCCCGTGAACTGGCGGCCCGCGCGGCGGTGCAGATCGACAACGCACGCTGGTACCAGAACGCCCGCGACACCGCCCTCACTCTCCAGCGCAGCCTGCTGCCCAGCCACCCGCCCGTCACCGGCGGCCTCGAAGTCGCCTCGCGCTACCAGCCGGCCGGCGCGGCCACCGAGGTCGGGGGCGACTGGTTCGACGTCATCCCCCTGGACGGCGGCAGGACCGCGCTCGTCGTGGGCGACGTGATGGGCAGCGGCATCACCGCCGCGGCGACGATGGGCCGGCTGCGCACCGCCACCAACACCCTGGCGTCCCTCGGCCTCGACCCCGCCGTGCTCCTGGAGCACCTGGACCGGATCACCGAGGACCTGGACCACTCCATCGCCACCTGCCTCTACGCCGTCCACGACCCGCGTCAGCGGTGCTGCCGGATCGCCAACGCGGGCCATCTGCCGCCCGTCCACGTCCGCGTCGACGGGACTTCGGAGCTGCTCGACCTGCCGACCGGGGCGCCGCTGGGCGTGGGCGGCGTCGAGTTCACCAGCACGGTCTTCGAGCTGGGCCCGGGCGAGGAACTCGTTTTCTACACCGACGGCCTGGTGGAGACCCGCAGTCACTCCCTCGACGAACGCCTGGACACCCTGCTGGGCCTCCTCGACGACCCGGGCCGCCCCCTGGAGGAGGTCTGCGACCTCCTCGTCCGCACCCTGCACCACCCCGACAACCACGACGACGTGGCCGTGCTCATCGCCCGCGCCCGGCCGGAGAACTGACGGTCGCGCCGGCAGACCGCCCGTCCCCCTGAGACCGGGGTTCGGACGGTCTTCCTGCGCCGGGGTCCGGACCGTCTCCCGGCGCCGGGGTCCGGACGGTCTCCCGGCGCCGGAGTCCGGACGGTCTCCCGGCGACAGGGGGCCCGGACGCTCCTGATCGCGTCGGTGGAAGGGCCGGCCCCTGCGGCCGGGTCAGGCCGTTCCGATCACCACGTGGGCGTACAGCTCCTCCGAGACCGCCAGACGGGTCGTCAGTCCCGCGCGGGTGAAGGCGTCGACGGCCGCCGGTGCCTGGCGTTCGCTGGTCTCGGTCAGCAGGCAGCCGCCGGGCGCCAGCCACTCCCGCGCACCGCCGGCGACCCGGCGCAGCACGTCCAGTCCGTCGGCGCCGCCGTCGAGGGCGACCGGCGGTTCGTGGTCACGTGCCTCGGCGGGCAGCAGCGCGAGTTCGGCGGTGGGGACGTAGGGGACGTTGGCGGCGAGGATGCCGACGCGGCCCCGCAGTTCACCGGGGAGCGCCGCGTACAGGTCGCCCGTGTGGACCCGGCCGCCGTACCCGGCGACATTGCGCCGGGCGCAGTGCGCCGCGGCCGGATCGATGTCGGCGGCGTGCAGTTCGACCGGGCGCAGGGCGGCGGCCAGGGCGGCGCCCACCGCGCCCGAACCGCAGCACAGGTCGACGACGACCGAGGCGTCCGGGGCGGCGGCCAGGGCCTGCTCGACGAGGAACTCGGTACGGCGGCGGGGGACGAAGACACCGGGTTCCACGGCGATCCGCAGCCCCGCGAACCCGGCCCAGCCGACGACGAGTTCGAGCGGCAGTCCGCTCGCGCGGCGGTCGACCATGGCGGCGAGCTCGTCCGGGGTGCGGGCGGCGCCGAGGATCAGTTCCGCCTCGTCCTCGGCGAAGACACAGCCCGCCGCACACAGGGCGGCGACCACGGAGGAACGGGAGGGGGAAAGCGGCAGAGGCATGGAGGTGAGGGCCTTTCGGAAGCCGAAGGGCGCTCTCGCGGTCGCCTACTGCCGGCGTTCCGCGCCGGCGTGAGGGGAGAGCACCCGAGCTGACACAGCGGTAATGGGTCTCACCTCCCCGGTCACGCACGGCTGGGACCGCCCTCAGCCGGACGGCCACCCTACCCCACGGCCGGACAGGGGCACGGCCGCGCACCACGTACGGTGGTAGGCGCACGCACTGATCAGGTACTACCCGCGGGCCGTCGCACCGGCGGTCTGGAGGCACCACCCGCATGAACGTCACCCGAGGCTTCACCGGGCGCCCACGCGTCGACAACCACGGGCTGCCGCCCGGGCAGTACGACGCGGGCGACGACTGGCCCGTCCTGTCCGCCGAGGTCACGCCCGACCTCGCCCCCGCCGACTGGACCTTCCGCATCGACGGCCTGGTGGAGGCGCCCCGCACCTGGGACTGGGCGCAGGCGCACGCGCTGCCCGCCTCGGCGTACGAGGGCGACATCCACTGCGTGACGAGCTGGTCGAAGTTCGGGGTGCGCTTCGGGGGCGTTTCGCTCGACGCCTTCCTGGAGCGGGTGCGACCGCTGCCGGCCGCGACGCACGCCGTCGCCTACTCGCACACCGGGTACACCGCGAGCCTCCCGCTCGCCGACCTCACCGGCGGCCGGGCCTGGATCGCCTGGGAGTACGACGGCCGGCCGCTCCCGGCGGAGCACGGCGGACCGGCGCGGCTGCTGGTGCCGCACCTGTACTTCTGGAAGAGCGCCAAGTGGATCGCGGGCATCCACCTGCTCGACCACGACGAGCCGGGTTTCTGGGAACGCAACGGCTACCACGCGCGGGGCAACCCCTGGGAGGAGCAGCGGTACTCCGGTGACTGAGACCTTCACTCCCCCGACCCGGTTCGCCGTGCCCGGCCGGATCGCCGTGAGCAACGGCACCGCCGGCCACTGGCAGACCGCCACCCTCACCGAGATCCGCCGCGAGACACCGCGGGCGGCCACGTTCCGGTTCGCGGTGCCCGCCTGGGTGGGCCATCTGCCCGGCCAGCACCTCCGGCTGCGACTGACCGCCGCGGACGGCTACACCGCCCAGCGCCACTACTCGATCGCGTCCGCGCCGGACGACTCCGGGCACGTGGAGCTGACCCTGGACCACGCCGAGGACGGCGAGGTCTCCGGCTGGTTCCACACCGAGGCCCGGCCCGGTGACCGCGTCGAGGTGCGCGGCCCGCTGAGCGGCTTCTTCGCCTGGCCGGGCGACCGGGCCGCACTGCTGATCGGCGCCGGATCCGGCGTCGTCCCGCTGATGTCCATGGTGCGGCACCACCGGGCCCGCGGCCTGTCCGTACCGCTGCGGCTGCTGGTGTCCGCGCGGAGTCCCGAGGAGCTGATCTACGCGCGGGAGTACGGCGCCGAGACGACGCCCGTCTTCACCCGCGCGGCTCCGCCCGGCGTCCCGGTGGGACGGATGACCGCGGCACATCTGGACCCGCTCCTGGAGGCGGCGCCCGCCGGTGGGTGGGAGGCTTATGTGTGCGGTTCCAACGCCTTCGCCGAGCACGCCTCGCGCCTGCTCGTGGCGGCGGGACAGCCGGTGCACCGGATCCGCGTCGAACGCTTCGGCTGACCGCCCGCTCTCTCGCCGCCCCGGTGCGGTGCGCGAAGTCCGCGGGACGGGGTACGAGATGCATGTGGCACTCGCACGCGTACATGGGCCCGAGGGGCGCCGGTACGGCTCCCCCGGCTCCGGTGACGGCGAGGAGGCGGAGATGCGAACCCGGGTGCGCGGCTGGCGCTGGCGGCGCAATCCGTTGCGGCGCAGGTCGGACGTCGTCGAGGCGTGGACGGTCCTGGCCGTGGCGGTGCTGCTGTTCCTGGGGGCGCCGCTGGCCGGGGCGCTGACCGGCTGGTGGGCCCACGGCGAGGCACGGCGGACCGCGGCGGCCCAGTGGGAGGACCGGCGGCTCGTGCGGGCCGAGGTCGTCGGCAGGACTCCGGACTCGCTGCCGGCGGTGCAGGCCGGCCGGGAGTACACGTACCGCGCGACGGTGCGCTGGACGGAGCCCGGCGAGGGTGCCAGGACGGGCACGGCGCGGGTTCCGGCGGGGACCCGGTCCGGGGAGACGGTCGACGTGTGGTTCGACGGGCGGGGCCGCAGCGTGCCGCCGCCGCCCGCCGAGACGACGATCTGGCAGCACAGCCTGACACTCGGGGTGTGCACCACGGCCGGGACGGCCGCCCTGGTGCTGCTCGGGCACGCGGCCGTACGCCGTGCGGCCGGCCGGCGCCGGATGGCGGAGTGGGAGCGCGCCTGGGCCCGTACGGAACCGGAGTGGACCCGTCGGTGGGCCTGACGCGCGGCCCCTGGCCGCAATCCGTCGGAACCTGTCGGTAATGCCCCTGTGGGGGCGCCGGGGGCGGATCCAGCGGGTGCTGCGTCCACGCGCGCGGACGCCGAACCGTCGCCTTCCCGGGAAGCACCCCCATGACCTACGTCGTGCCGATCGCCATCGGCGTCCTCCACGCGCTCCTCATGTCCCTCGTTCGCGAACCGCACCGCCGCCGCTTCCACGCGGACGGGGGCACCGCCCGGTCGAGCGGAGCCGAGACTGGGGGAGGTCACCGGTGCCGGAGCCGCCTACCCCAGCGGCAGCGGCCTGGGCGGCTGGGAGTTCGCGTTCACCGCGCTCGTCGCCTACGTCGCCCACCGCGGCCGGGAGTCGTGGACCTGGATCGGCGTCCCCTGGCTGCTGCACACCGCCTGCGACGTCGTCCACCACCTCAAGGGCAGTCCGATCATCCCCTTCGCCCACGACTCCTCCCTCGGCTGTGCGATCTGCGACCCGGTCATCGCCCTGTGGTGCCCGGCCGGCGGACCGACACCGCGGGAGCTGTTCCGGCGCCGGGTCCACGACCCCGCCGTGAACGCCTGACCGACGCGGCGCGGGCTCTGGCGAGTGGTCCGACCACCCGCGTACGGTGTGATCATCATCGTCGTCGGCACCCAAGGTGGTCCTGCATGGCACTGTTCGACCTCCCCCTCGACGAACTCCGCGAGTACCGCAGCTCCAGCGCCGAACCCGAGGACTTCGACGCCTTCTGGTCGAAGACCCTTCAGGAGGCCCGTGAGCACGACCTGGACGCCCGGTTCGAGCCGGTCGACACGGACCTGACCACCGTTCAGGTGTTCGACGTGACGTTCGCCGGGTTCGGCGGGCACCCGGTGAAGGGCTGGCTGACGCTGCCCGCCGCCGCGGCCGAGCCGCTGCCGCTGGTCGTCGAGTTCGTCGGGTACGGGGGCGGGCGCGGGCTGCCGCACGAGCACCTGCTGTGGGCGTCCGCGGGCCGCGCCCACTTCGTGATGGACACCCGCGGCCAGGGCAGCGCGTGGGGCGGCGGTGGCGGCACCCCGGACCCGGTCGGCGGCGCTCCCGCGTACCCCGGTTTCCTGACCCGGGGTATCGACGCGCCCGAGAACTACTACTACCGCCGGGTGTTCACGGACGCGGTCCGCGCCGTCGAGGCCGCCCGCTCGCACCCGCTCGCCGATCCGTCCCGCACGGTCGCGCTCGGCGCCAGTCAGGGCGGCGGCATCACCATCGCCGTCGGCGGCCTCGTCCCGGACCTGGCGGCGGTCGCGCCCGACGTGCCGTTCCTGTGCGACTACCCGCGTGCCGCGACGCTGACCGACCGCCACCCCTACCGGGAGATCGGCCTCTACCTCAAGACGCACCGGGGCCGAGGCGAGGAGGCGCTGCGCACGCTGTCCTATTTCGACGCCGTGCACTTCGCCGCGCGCGGCCGGGCCCCGGCGCTGTTCTCGGCGGCGCTGGAGGACCAGACGTGCCCGCCGTCCACCGTCTTCGCCGCGTTCAACGCCTGGGCGCACGAGGAGAAGGCGATCGAGGTGTACGACTTCAACGACCACGAGGGCGGCGGCCCGTTCCAGGAGGCCGCCAAGATGCGCTGGCTGCGCTCCCACGCCTGAGAGGGGCGCGTCGTGGACACACGGGAGGCGGCCGAGCGGTTCGTGCGCGTGTGGCAGCGGGGCTGGGCCGAGCACGACGTGGAGGCGCTGCTGGCGCTGTACGCCGAGGAGTGCGTCCACCGCTCGATGCCGTTCCGCGAGCCGCACCGCGGCCACGCCGGACTCGGCGCGTATCTGCGCTGGTCGTTCGCCGGTGAGCGGGTGACCGACGTGCGCTTCTCGGCGCCGGTCGTGGGCCAAAACGGGGTGGTGGTGGCCGAGTTCCGGGTGCTGTCGGAGGAGGACGGCGAACCGGCCACCCTCGCCGGGTGCGTCTTCGTCCGGTTCGACGCCGACGGGCTGGCGGTCGAGACACGGGACTACTGGCACACCGCCGACGGCCACCGGGAGCCGTCGGGCACGCTGTTCCTCTCCTGACCTTCCGCACTGTCCGACCAGTCGGTACGTTCGGGGAGCCCGGTCCGCAGGGTCGTGGACCGGGTTTCCCACGGACGACGGAGGGTGCATGTCCGAGCGCGAGCCACAGATCCACGGCCACTGCGACGCCCGCTTCGCGGCGGTGCGATCGGCGTTCGAGGAGAACTTCCGGGAGCGCGAGGAACTCGGCGCGGCCGTCACCGTCATGGTCGACGGGGTGACCGCGGTCGACCTGTGGGGCGGCTGGGCCGACCCGGCGCGCACCCGGCGCTGGGAGCGCGACACCCTGGTCAACGTGTGGTCGACGTCCAAGGGCCCGGTGGCGCTGTGCGCGCACGTCCTCGCCGACCGGGACCTGCTGGACCTGGACGCGCCGGTGGCGACGTACTGGCCGGAGTTCGCCGCGGCGGGCAAGGAGAAGGTGCTTGTCCGGCATCTGCTGTCCCACCGTGCCGGGCTGTCCGGGCCGCGCGAACCGCACTCGTTCGCGGAGCTGTGCGACTGGGAGCTGACGACCCGCCGGCTCGCGGCCATGGAGCCCTGGTGGGAGCCGGGGACGGTGTCGGGGTACCACGCGCTGACGTACGGCCATCTGGTCGGGGAGGTCGTCCGGCGGGTCTCGGGGCTGCTGCCCGGGGCGTTCCTCGAGCGGGAGGTGACCGGACCGCTCGGCGTCGACTTCACCATCGGGCTGCCGGAGAAGGACGCCGGGCGGGCGGCCGAGCTGACGCACCGGCGGGTCGCGGCGAGCACCGAACAGGCCACGGTCTTCGCCCAGTTGTCGCCCGCCGCGCTCGCCGCGCTGACCAATCCCGCCGTGGGCGCGGCCGAGGCCAACACGCCCCAGTGGCGGGCCGCCGAGATCCCCGCGGCCAACGGCCACGGCACCGCGCGGGCGGTGGCCGCCCTGTACGGCGTCTTCGCGGGTCGGGGAACCTACGACGGCCGTCGCGTCCTCTCCCCCGAGGCGGCCGAGCGGGTGCGCGAGGGTCAGGGCAGCTGCCGGGACCTGGTGCTGGGCGCCGGGCTCCCAGGGGAGACGGAGATCGGCCTCGGGCTGTGGCTGAGCGGGCCGAACGGTTCGTACGGACCCAACCCCCGGGCCTTCGGGCACGACGGATTCGGCGGCTCCTGCGGGCTCGCCGACCCCGAGGCGGGCGTGTCGCTCGGGTACGTGATGAACAGCATGGGGCCGCACATCGCCGACGACCCCCGGAAGATGGCGCTGGTGGACGCCGTCTACGGCGCCCTGTGACGGCCGGGCGCGCCCTCCCGCGACGCCGCGCCGCCCCGTCTCTTTCGGCCGAACCGCCGGGCCGCTCTTCCCTGGTGGTTTAGACCAATGCTAGATGTGGTGGCGCAATGAGCCCGCACGGCTACCGCACGTCACCCACAGGAGGGCGCGGCATGGCCCGCACCACCCCGCACGACCGCCCGCACACCGACGCACAGCCCCTGTACTGGCGGATCGCGACGGAGTTGCTCGGCGAACTACGCGACGGCACGGTCCCGCCCGGCGAACGGCTGCCGGGCGAGCGGCAGCTGGCCGAACACTTCGGGGTCAGCAGGGAGACCGTACGACAGGCGCTGGAGGTGCTGCGCCGGGACGGACTGGTCGCCACCGACCGGCGCGGCAGCCACGCCACCCTGTCCGGTCCGCCGGTCGAGCCCCAGACCTCACTGGCCTTCCCGATCGGCGCCCGGCCCGCCGCCGACCCGCGCGCCGTCGACCGGGCCACCGTCACCTGGGAGACGCCCCCGCCCGAGCACGCGGCGGCCCTCGGTCTGGCCCCGCACCGGCCCACCCTGATGCACCGCTACGAGTCCGCCTCCGCCGACGGCCGCGGCCTGCGCAGGGCCGTCACCTCCTTCTCGGCCGTGGCCCTGGCCGAGGTCGAGGAGCTGGGCCGTTACCGCGACCGCGCCGACGGCACCGCCGCGGCCCAACTGCGCCGCGCCTACGACTGGATGCGCAGGGCGGGGCTGACCCTGCGCCACCGCGACGCGATCACCCGCCTCCCGGACAGCCCTTCGGTTCGGGTGACCCGCCTTGTACACGACCAGCACGAGCGGCCACTGGAGTTCACGGAACTCGTCGTCGACACCCGCCGGGACGCCCTGGTTTACGAGTTCACACTCCCGGCGGCTGTCTGACCGAACCCCGGACCGCGATTCCTACGGAGGGCGCCGGGCCACGACCATCCGTACCCGCGGGCTGCCGTCCCGCCGGTGCCCGAACTCGGCCAGCGGGTGGAGATCCACCCGGAACCCGGCGCCTTCGAGGTCCCGCACGAGATCACCGAACCGCACGGACCGGTAGTACATGACGAACGGCGGCCGCCACACGGCGTTGCGCACCCGCATCGCCAGGTCGAAGCCGAGCAGCATGCAGTAGACGAGGGAGCCCGTCCGGGGCGGGGCGACGACCGGGAACGCGAAGCACCCGCCCGGCCGCAGCACCGAACGCACCTGCGCGAACAGTCCCGGCAGCTCGCGCGGCAGGAAGTGCCCGAACGCCCCGAAACTCACCGCGAGGTCGAACGCGGGGCGGAACGGCAGGGCCCGGGCGTCCGCCCGCACCCACGACACCCGGGGCGGGCCTGAGAGGACGCGCTCCCGCGCGACGGCGAGCATGCCCGCGCTGAAGTCGACACCCGTGACGCTCCCCCGGCACACCTGGCGCAGCACGCCGACGCCCGCGCCGGTACCGCAGCACACGTCGAGCCCGTCCTCGAACGGCCCGATCCGCCGCAGCGCAGCGGTGACGGCGTCGAGCACCGAGTCCGGCGTGCGGAAGGGCGTGTGGTCGAACTTGGGTGCGAGCAGGTCGTAGCCGCGCTCGACCGACGACAGCACCTGGACGGCGAGTTCACGCAGGCTGGGACCTCGAGGCCTGAACATCGACCTCAGCTTAGTCCCGGCAGGTCGGCGGCGGAGTCGCCGGCGTCGGCGGCCCGGCGAGCGCGACCGCGGCGCGTGCGCGGGGCCTGCTCCAGCCGGCGGGTGGCGAGCACCGGATGCCAGGCGGCCAGACAGGTGACAGCCCGAACCCGACCGTCCGCGCACTACTGAGAGCCACGTCACAGCGGCAGGTGCACGTCACGTGGTAAGGTGCCGTCAGCACTTGTGTACGCCCTCTTGTGGCGCCGGTGCATTTCCTTCCTCAGTCCGTCGGACACCCGCCGTTCTCCGGCCGGTGCGGCGGCTTCCCGGCACCACCTCGCCCACGGGCCCGTCCGCCCGTCGCCGAGGTGCTGTTCCCGCCGTCCGGAGGCACGTACGCAGGCCTCGTCCGCGGCTCTCCCCCCTTTTCTCCTCCTTCCGCCCGCCCGCACCGCAGGCCCTCCGCGTCCGTGAAAGGACCGACCCCCATGACCACCACTCTCGAACACCCTCCCGTCCCGCAGCAGGCCGTGGCCGTCCAGGCCGTCATGGGCGTCCTCGACATCGACGCGGGCGGCAAGGGACATCTGCGCGGCACCGACTGCCTGCCCTCGCCCGCCGACCCGCAGCTGCCGGCCGCCCTGATCCGCCGGTACGGACTACGCAGGGGCGACCTCGTCGAAGCCGTGCGCGGCCCCCGTCACAGCGTGAGCGAGGTCGAGCGCGTGGACGGCCGTGCGCCCGGGCAGCTCCGCGGCCGGCGCGCCTTCCACGAGCTCACGCCCCTCCACCCCCGCGAGCGGCTCCGCCTCGAACACCCGGCGGCCGGACTCACCGGACGCGTCGCCGACCTGATCTCCCCGGTCGGCAAGGGGCAGCGCGGGCTGATCGTGGCCCCGCCGAAGACCGGCAAGACCGTACTGCTCCAGCAGATCGCCGCCGCCGTCGCCGGCAACCACCCCGAGTGCCGGCTGATGGTCGTGCTGCTCGACGAGCGCCCCGAGGAGGTCACCGACATGCGACGCTCGGTGCGGGGCGAGGTGTACGCCTCCACCTTCGACCGGACGCCCAAGCAGCACATCGCGCTCGCCGAACTGGTCGTCGAGCGGGCCAAACGGCTCGTCGAGGCCGGCGAGGACGTCGTGATCCTGCTCGACTCGCTGACCCGGCTGTGCCGGGCCCACAACAACGCGGCGGGCGCCGGCGGCCGTACGCTCACCGGCGGCGTCGACGCCGCCGCGCTGCAGGGACCCAAGCGGTTCTTCGGCGCCGCGCGCCTGGCCGAGGAGGGCGGTTCGCTGACGATCCTCGCCACCGCCCTGGTGGAGACCGGCTCCCGGGCCGACGACTTCTTCTTCGAGGAGCTCAAGAGCACCGGCAACATGGAACTCCGCCTCAGCCGCGAACTCGCCTCCCGCCGCGTCTTCCCGGCCGTCGACATCGCCGGCTCCGGCACCCGCCGCGAGGAACTGCTCCTGACGCCGGCCGAGTCGACCGCCGTACGGGGACTGCGGCGGGCGCTGCGGACCCGCGACGGCGAGTCCGGTCTGGAGACGCTGCTGGAGCGGATGCGGCAGACCCCCGACAACGCCGCCTTCCTGCGCCGCATCCAGCCCACACTGCCGACCGGATAGGGCGGCGCCGGGGCTCGCGCAGGCGTCCTGCCGGTCGGACAGGCGGCGCCGGGGCTCGCGCAGGTGTCAGGCGCGGTGTGTCCGGTGCGACGCGCCGGGGCGCGTGCGGCATCCGGGTGCACGCGGCTCCCGGTTGGCCCGGGCAGCGCGCGGGCGAGGCAGGTCCGTTCCTAGGTTGACGATATGACGATCGGATTCTCTTGCCGGGTGGCTGTGTCGACCTGTGGCCTCTGCATGGCCGGTGCCCTCGCGTTCGCGCCCGTCGCGACGGCCGCCCCGACCGGGTCCGACCCCGGCGCACCGGGCGGGCCGCGGGGAACGGCACCCGTACCGGCCGTGCTGTATCGCGCCGGCACGCACGTGCGGCCACGCCCCGGGGCGCCGGACGTCCCGGACGTCTCCGCCCTGTCCTGGCTGGTGGCCGACGCCCGCACCGGCGAGGTGCTCGCCGCGCACGACGCGCACCGCAGGCTGCCGCCCGCCAGCACCCTCAAGGCGCTGTTCGCCCTCACGGTGCTGCCCGGGCTGCCCAGCGGCATCCGGCACCGGGTCACCTACGGCGAGTTGTCGGAGGTCGGCGAGGGCAGCAGCCTGGTCGGCGTCACCGAGGGCGACGCGTACCGCGTCTCGGACCTGTGGCGCGGGGTCTTCCTCAACTCGGGCAACGACGCCGTGCGCGTGCTGGCCCGGCTCAACGGCGGCTGGGAGGTCACGGCGCGGCAGATGGAGGCCAAGGCCCGCGAGCTGGGAGCCCGCGACACGCGGGTGAAGTCGCCCGACGGATACGACGCGCAGGGCCAGGTGTCGTCGGCGTACGACCTGGCCGTCTTCGGCCGGGAGGGACTGCGCAACGCCGAGTTCGCACGGTACTGCGCCACCCTGGAGGCCAGGTTCCCCGGGGACGGCGACTGGGGCTGGGACATCCGCAACACCAACCGGCTGCTGACCGGCGACGACGGCGTGGACCGCTACCCCGGCCTGATCGGCGTCAAGAACGGCTACACCAGCGACGCCGGGCACACCCTCATCGCCGCGGCCCGACGCGACGGGCGCACGCTGGTGGTGTCGGTGATGAACCCTCAGTCGGGCGGCCCGTTCGACGTCTACGAGGAGGCCCGGTCGCTGCTCGACTGGGGCTTCGGCGCCGCCGGCCAGGTCGACCCGGTCGGCTCGCTGGAGGCCCTGCGCAGCAGGCCCCGCCCGGGCCCGGAGGCCGTGCCCGCGCGAGTGACCGCGGCGGTCGCGCCGGAGCCCGAGCCAGGCTGGCCGGAGACGGCGGCGATCACGGCGGCCGCCTGTCTGGGCGCGGCGGCCGTCGCGCTGGTCCTGCGGCTGGAACCCTTCCACATCGAGGACTGACCGACCGGCGTCCCCAGCAGCAGCCCGAGGGTGATCCAGGCGTAGGTGTTGCTGCCGAGGAAGCCGTCGACGCCGGACGCGTCGTCGAACCAGAGCCACACCACGCTGGTGCACATCACCGCGTACAGCAGGGCCGCGACCCGCTGCTGACCGGCGCGGACCAGCAGCACGAAGGCCGGCAGCAGCCACACCAGGTGGTGCACCCAGGTGATCGGGCTGACCAGACACGCCGTCAGACCGGTGAGGGCGAACGCGGCGTACCAGTCGCCGGCCGCCACGGCCCTGCGGGCGCGCCACGCCCACACCCCGAGCACCAGCAGCACCGTGACCGCCCAGACCGCGCGGCTCTCGACGTCCAGCCGGGCCAGGATGCCCTGCAGGGACTGGTTGGAGACGTAGTCCAGCCGGCCGACGCGGGTGGTGTCCCACATGGCGTGCGTCCAGTAGAAGCGCGACGCCTCCGGTACCACCACGGCCGCCAGGCCCGTCGCCCCGACGGCCACGCCCGTCGCGACGCCGGCGGCCCGCCGGCGCCGGGCGAGCAGCAGCAGGCCGATGAAGAGGGCGGGCGTGAGCTTGACGGCCGCCGCGAGACCGATGCCGATGCCGGCCCAGCGGCCCCGCCCGGTGGCGAGCAGCCAGGCGTCCACCAGCACCAGGGCCAGCAGCAGGACGTTGACCTGCCCGAAGCTGAACGTGTCGCGCAGCGGTTCGTACAGCGCGAGGGCACCGGCGGCCAGGGCGCAGCCGTACCAGCCGTGGCGGCGCCAGGCCCGGCCGGTCAGCACGCGCATCGACACGGCCAGCGCGGCCAGGTTGAGCAGCAGCGCGATCACGATCGCGGCCCCGATCCCGACCAGGGCCATCGGCAGCATGGCGACGGCGGCGAACGGCGGGTAGGTGAAGCCGTACATCGTGCCCGGCACCCGGTAGTCGTAGATCCGGCCGCCGTCGTGGATCCAGCTGTGGATGGTGCCGTGGTAGACGCGCAGGTCGAACCAGTCGCGCAGGAGCGGCACGGTCGCGGTGAAGACGGTCACGGCGACGGCGAGGGCCAGGACGGCCAGCAGCCGCCCGCGGTCGGTGCGGGGTGTTCTCATGCCGTGCGCCCCAGGACCGGAGCCTGCGCGGCCTGGTGGGCCTGCCACAGCACGACGACGGCGAGGACGCCGCCGGAGACCGCCAGCACCAGCTGCCCGAGGCCGGCCGGGCCCCCGCTGGGCAGGACACCGAGCGCGAGCACACAGGTGACCGCCGCCACCCGGTACCGCACCGAGGTGTTCGGTGCGGCGGCGGCGATGAGGAACAGGCCCCACAGCGCGTACCAGGGCCGGATGGCCGGGCCGAAGGCGGCCACCGCCGCCAGGCTGAGGCCGAGGGCGTACACCGGGCGCCGGCGCAGCCGCGCCCATATGACGAGCAGCGCCACGGCGGTGATCACCAGGCCGATCATGTGCCAGACCGGCACGGCGAGCGGGGCCAGGTCGCTGCCGAGCCGCTCCAGCAACGCGGCGGTGGCGCGGCCGAGCAGGCTGGTGAGCGCCCAGTTGTGCGGTGAGACGGGAGTGTTCAGAGCGGCGATCCATCCGTATCCCGTGCCGGCGACGGCCGTCGCGGCCACGGTCGTGGCGGCCGACGCGGCGACGGTCGTCAGCACTGCCCGCGCCGCGCTGCGGCCCGCGCGCATCTGCAGGACGACGAGCGCGGCGAGACCGAGCGCGGCGGGCGCCTTGACGAGCGCGGCGAGCGTGACGAGGACGGCGCCGAGAACCGGCCAACGGCCCAGCGCCGCGACCAGGCCGACGCCCAGCAGGCCGAGCATCATGGCGTCGTTGTGCGCGCCGGCCACCAGGTGAAGCAGCACCAGCGGGTTGAGGGCGCCGAGCCACAGGGCGGCAGCCGGGTCGGCGCCGCTGTGCCGGGCCAGGCGGGGCAGCGCGGCCGCCATCAGGGCGACGCCCAGCAGCGCCAGCAGCCGCATGCCCATGAGGCCGGCGGGCAGGTCGCCCCGGGTCAGGCCGGACAGCGCGGAGGCGGCGGCGAGGAACACCGGCCCGTAGGGGGCGGCCGTGTGCTGCCACACCGGGGACACCTCCTCGGCGAGGGGGCCGCCGAGCCGGGACGGGCCGTGCGTGTACACGTCGATCCGCGCGTCGACCATGGCGCCCTGCGCGAGATAGCTGTAGACGTCCCGGCTGAACAGCGGCGGGGCCAGCAGCAGCGGGGCCGCCCACAAGGCGAGGACCAGCAACAGGGCGCGCGGCGCGGGCGGTTCGGGGCCGCGCAGCAGCCGGCCGAGCAGCGCCCAGGCGGCTATCAGCAGGACGACGCCGAAGTAGACGCCGACCAGTCCGAGCGCGGCGCCGGCCGAGGACGGCGACAGCAACTCCCGGACCGGGAGGGCTCCGGCCGTCTCACCACCCAGCGCCAGGAAGGCGGTACCGGCCAGACCGAGCATCTGGCAGCGGCGGAGATCGACGGAGGAAGCCATGGCCAACACTCGGTCAGCGTGTCAACGCCGGGTGGCCGGAAGGCGACGCGCCACCCTCCGGGGGTTGACCTGCGTCTGACCTCCGTGTGATCAGAACACCGACAGTCCGGTGAGCGTCGTGAAACGGTCCAGGGCGGCGACCCCGGCCACCGAGTTGCCGCGTTCGTCGAGTCCCGGGCTCCACACGCACAACGTGCAGCGTCCCGGCACCACGGCGACGATTCCTCCGCCCACCCCGCTCTTGCCGGGCAGGCCCACCCGATAGGCGAAGTCGCCCGCCGCGTCGTACGTGCCGCAGGTCAGCATCACGGCGTTGACCTGCTTGGCCTGGCTGCGGCTGAGCAGCCGGGAACCGTCGGCGCGCACGCCGTGCCGGGCCAGGAAGGCGGTGGCCAGGGCGAGATCGGCGCAGGACGCCCGGATCGAGCACTGCCGGAAGTACTGGTCGAGCAGCAGCGGCACCGGGTTGTCGATGTTGCCGTAGGAGGCCATGAAGTGGGCCAGTGCGGCGTTGCGGTCGCCGTGCGCCGCTTCGGATGCGGCGACCTCGGGGTCGAGGTCCACCTCGGGGTTGCCGCTCTCGTCGCGCAGGAACCGCAGCAGTGTGCCCGCCGCGTCGCCGGTACGGGTCTGGAGGCGGTCGGTGACGACCAGCGCACCGGCGTTGATGAACGGATTGCGCGGAATGCCGTTCTCGTACTCCAGCTGCACCAGGGAGTTGAAGGGGTTGCCGGAGGGCTCGCGGCCGACGTGCTCCCAGAGCTCGTCGCCCTCGCGGGCCAGGTCGAGGGCGAGGGTGAAGACCTTGGTGACGGACTGGGTGGAGAACGGCTCGCGCCACTCCCCCACCCCGTACACCGTGCCGTCGAGTTCCGCGACGGCCATGCCGAAGCGGCGCGGGTCGCAGGCGGCCAGTGCCGGGATGTGGTCGGCGGGGCGTCCTCGGCCGGGGGTGTGCTCGACTACCTCGGCGATGCGCTCCAGGACCGGTTGGAAGCTCAGCGACGACGTCATGATCACCAGTGTGCCTCCGGTCCGGTCCCGGCGCGCGCCCTTCGGACCGGCCATCGGCTG
Source organism: Streptomyces chromofuscus (assembly GCF_015160875.1). Classification (NCBI taxonomy): domain Bacteria; kingdom Bacillati; phylum Actinomycetota; class Actinomycetes; order Kitasatosporales; family Streptomycetaceae; genus Streptomyces; species Streptomyces chromofuscus. Next base: position 819,508 of record NZ_CP063374.1, read on the forward strand.
CGCGCTACACGCAGGACAGCAGAGGAACCGGGTCCAGCGCCCGAACCGCCCGCACGCACCCCACCGGCCGTCCGCCGCCGAGCAGCGGCTCGCCCGCGAACGCGGTGAGCAGCGCCGGGTCGACCCCGGCGCGGGCCAGCGCGGCGGCGGCGACCGGGACGCGAGCCCGACTCGCCCCGTCGGCGATCTTCACGGCGATCGCCCGGCCGTCGGGCAGCGCGGCGACCTGAACGCCCTCGAAGCCGTCCTTGGCGAGCAGCCCCGGCACGGCCCGCATCAGCGCGGCCACGTCCCGGCCCGACCCGGAGGCCATCTCGGCGTGCTCCCGCATCGCGTCGGCGACGCGCGCCTCGGGGGTGCCGGGCGCGGCGGTGACGATCCGGGCAGTGGCGCGGGCGAGGCCGTGCAGGGAGACGGAGAACAGCGGCGCGCCGCAGCCGTCGACGGTCACGTGGGCGACGCGCTGCCCGGTGAGGTCCTCGACGGCCTCGGCGATCGCCTGCTGGAGGGGGTGCGCCGGGTCGAGGTGGTCGTCGAGGGACCAGCCGTTGAGCTTGGCCGTGCAGAGCATGGCGGCGTGCTTGCCGGAGCAGTTCTGCGCCGGCCGGGAGGGCGTCCGGCCCTCGCGCACCCAGGCGTCCCGGACGACCGGGTCGAGCGGCAGGTCGGGGACATTGCGCAGGTCGCTCTCGGAGAGCCCGGCGATCTCGAGGATGCGGCGGGTGCCGGCGAGGTGGCGTTCCTCGCCGGAGTGGCTGGCGGCGGCGAGGGACAGCAGCTCGCCGTCGAGCGCCAGCCCGGCGCGCACCATGGCCACGGCCTGCAGCGGCTTGAGCGCCGAGCGCGGGTAGAACGCCGCCTCGATGTCGCCGAGCTGGAAGGCGACCTCGCCGTCCGCGTCGAGGACGACGACGGAGCCGTAGTGGACGCCTTCGACGATCCCGGCGCGTATCAGGTGGGCCACGGGGGCGTGGAGGGGCTCACGGACGGGGGGTGCGTCCGCGACGGAGCTGCTGTGGATCACTGCCTGGCTCGCTGAGGGGTCGGGGTGGACCGCTGCGCGGGTCACGCGTCGGGTCCGGGGGTCGGTGGGGTGGGAGGGCCGCCGGCTCACGTCTGCGGTCCGCCGTCGACGGCGTCGGCCCTGGGCGCGCGGCGCACGATGTCGGTGAGGCTGGTCTCGACGCGGTCGAGGTGGTGGGACATGGCCTCGGTCGCGTCCCGCTCGGACCCGTCGATCAGCGCCTCGACGATGGCGCGGTGCTCCCGGTTGGACTGCTCACGCCGTCCGCCCAGCTCGTTCAGGAACGCCGACTGGCGGGCCAGCGCGTCCCGGATCTCCTCGATGACCCGGCGGAACACCGGGTTCTGGGCGGCCTCCGCCACGGCCAGGTGGAAGAGGGTGTCCATCGCGACCCACGCGGTGGTGTCCGTCTCCCGTTCCATGCGCTCCAGCAGGTGGGCGAGGTGGTCCAGGTTCTCGGGGGTGCGGCGCAGCGCCGCGTAGCCCGCGACCGGGATCTCGACGTGGCGGCGCACCTCCAGCAGGTCGCTGGCCGAGTAGTCGCCGAAGGTGGGGTCCTCGACGCTGCTGGCGACGACGAAGGTGCCTTTGCCGGTCTTGGCCACCGTCAGCCCCATCGTCTGCAGGGCGCGCAGGGCCTCCCGCAGCACGGGCCGGGAGACCTCGAGCGTGCGGCAGAGCTCCGCCTCGGAGGGCAGTTTGTCGCCGATCGCGTAGTCGCCGCGCTCAATGGCGCCGCGGAGGTGGGCCAGCACCGCTTCCATCGCGCTGACGCGCCGCGGGCCCGCTCCACCTGTCTGGCTGTCTGACAGGTTCACGGGGAGATATTCCGGCCGGCGGGACGGAGGTGTCAAGCGGACCGGGGCGGCCCAGGTACGGGAAACCCCGCTCCGGCAGGGGGCGGGCGGCACCCCCACCCCGGGGGCGGACGGCATTCCGCCGCCGGAAAGCGGTTCCGATACTGAACCGCATGGCCAATCCCATGGTGCTCACGGATAACTCGTCCATGCGCCGGCACTCGGCAGGGCCCAGGTCATCACCGAGCGGTACTGCGCCGACCTGGGCATCCCCTACCACCGGACCGGGCTGCTCGCCTCGCACCGGGAGGCACTGCGCCACCTGCGGAGCGTCGGGGAGCCGCTGCGACGCGACGCGGGCGACTGAGTCGACGCGGTTCCACTACGCCCAGACGGCCTCGGCCGTCGCCACCCCCACGAAGGCAGCGCCGAGGCCCGCGCCCACGCTCCCCACGACGTTGACGGCGGCGTAGAGACCGGCCCCGGTCTCGGCCAGCCGCAGGGTCTCGTAGGAGAAGGTCGAGTACGTCGTCAGGGCCCCGCACAGGCCGGTGCCGAGCAGCAGTTGGAGGTGCGAGCCCGCCGCCCCCGCCGCTGCCGCACCGGCCAGCAGGCCGAGGACCGCGCAGCCGACGACGTTGACCACGAAGGTGCCCCACGGGAAGACGGAGTCGTGCCGGGACTGCACCGCCCGGTCGGTCAGGTAGCGGAGCGGGGCGCCGATCACGGCGCCCGCGACGACCAGCAGCCAGTTCACGACGGCTCCTCCTCCGTGTCCGCTCCGCCCCGGCCGCCCTCCCGGCCGACGTACCTGATGACCTCGCAGTCGTCGAGGATCACGAGCCCTTCGGTGACCAGCTCGTCCAGCTGCGGCAGGAAGGCCCGGACGCGCTCCTCGGTGTCGACGACGACGACGGCCACCGGCAGGTTCTCGCTCAGCGACAGCAGCCGGGAGGTGTGGATCAGGGACGAGGCACCGAAGCCCTCGACCCCCGCGAAGACGCTGGCGCCGGCGAGCCCCGCGGCGCGGGCCCGGTGCACGATCTCGGAGTACAGGGGCCTGTGGTGCCAGGTGTCGTTCTCTCCGACGAAGACGGTCACGCGCGTGGCGTTGCCGGTCAGCCGGGTCATCGCTGCCTCCAGGTGAAGAAACGGCGGGTCGCGGTCGCGCCGAGCCACACCGCGGCGAGCGCCGCCGACACGGTCGCCGCCAGATACGCCAGGGCGGTGCGCGGGTGGCCGCCGTCGACCAGCCGCTGGATGTCGACGGCGTACGTCGAGAAGGTCGTGAAGCCACCGAGGACGCCCGTGCCCAAGAACGGGCGGACGAGGCGGTGGGCGACCCGAACGTCGGTGATGAGCACCATGAGCACGCCGATGAGGGCGCAGCCGACGACATTGACCCAGAAGGTCGCCCAGGGGAACCCGCCGGTCCGCTCGGGCCACCACAGGCCGGCCGCGTACCGGGCCGTCGCGCCGATCGCTCCCCCGACGGCCACCACCGCGACGACGGGAACCTGGCCGCGCCAGTCGCGCCGCCGCGGGCGACGGGTGCCCGCGGAGAGGCTCTCGGTCTCCGGGGATGTCATGACGGCATGTCTCCTACTCGCCGGGGCCCTCACCGCGGGCGCCTGTCGTCGCGAGTAGGGACCGGTGGCGGCACCGACGCCGCGGTTCGGGTACGGCGGGCCCCACCGCCGCGCCGCGCGGGTACGCGGCCGCACGCCAGGTTAACTCCGGGTCCGCGGCCCCGTCACGTCGGCTCCGGTGCCGTGCGCACCTCGACGCCGCGGTCCCGGACGCTGCCCGGGACCGGCAGGTCGCCCCCTTCGCGGACGATGGTGACCATGCGGAAGCCGGTGCGGCGGTGGGTGAGGGGGGAAGGAGGCGGCAGGCGCTGGTCCCGGCGACGACCGGGAACGAGCCGTACCGGCTGACGCGAGGCCGCTCGCGAACTGCAGTCCGTCCAGCAGCGCTTCGGGCCGGTCACGCCGGGCTCCGGCGCATCGGCCGACCCGTGCGAACAGCGCGTCGCGGGGCGGGAGTTCGGGACCGAGCGGGCGGCCCCCGGTCTCGGCGACGGTCTCGACACGGGTCGCCGCGGGTCGCTCCGGCCGTCGACGCGCAGGATGCGGCCGTCCTCGACTCCGGTCAGGAAGCGGCCCGGGGTCGGCGACGACGACCTCGGGGCCCCGCGCGCCGGTGTCGACGTGAACCGGGGCGCGCGGCGGGGCCGTTGGGCGCAGCGGCACGAGGGGCGGGGACCGGGCACGGGCGGCTGCCCTTCGCGGTCGGGGGCGTGACGCCCGGGCGGGTGCCCGTCGCGGCCGCTCCCCTACCAGCCCTTCTCGAACAGCCGGGCCACCTCGGCGATGCGCACCTCGTCGCGGCGGTAGTACGTACGGCGCCGGACCCGCTTGGCGCGCAGCATGCCGAGGTCCGCCAGGAGGGTGAGGTGGGTGTGGGCCACCGAGCGGCGCACACCGAGCTTCGCGGCGACGGCGTCGGCGCACACGCCGTCCGCGACGAGGTCGGTGTGCCGTCGGGGTGGGAAGTGGGCGACCGGATCCTTCAGCCACTCCAGGATGCGCAGGCGGGTGTCGTTGGCGGGAGGTTGCAGCATTCTCGTCCCCCTCGGTCCGGGCGCTCACAAGCGGCTTTCCCACTGTGGCGCCGGGCAAGCGGCCCCGCCGGGCACACCGCCGCACTTGACCGGGATCGAACGGGCCTTCGACGCAATGTCGCGGAAGCGCGACCACTCGGCCGCGGAGGTGCGCCCTCCCCGACCGGGTCGTCCGGATGCGCCGAGGACCGGTACGCGGCTCCCCGGAGCGGGGACCCTGTCCAGGCCTCGCGGAAGGTCACCGCACTCCCGGCCGGGGGCGGGCTCCTCGGCAGTCCGGCTCGGCACGACAGGGCCCTCGCCCTGGCGGTGGGCGAACCACGCCATCGCCGGCAGCGCCCGGTCGTCGTAGCCGAACAGCGCCTGATTCTCCCATCGTTGTCCGGAGGAGGCGTCTGCCGGGTCCCAGCCGTTGCCGGGGACCGCGGTCCAGGTGGCCGCCCAGGGGAAGACGCCGAGGCCGCGGCGGTTCGGGACGGCCTCCAGGATGCTGGTGACGTCGACGGGGTGCTGCCGGTCTCCAGCCACTCCGGGGACCCGGTGGCGCAGGAGCTGCGGGAGGCCGGGGTGCCACTGGGGGCGTGCGGCAAGCCGATCGGGCCGGGCTCGAAGGTGAGTCACGTGGCCGCCGACGACCGGGACGGCGCGCGGGACATGGTCCGTCATCCGCTGTCGCTGGGGCGGCGCCGGATCGGGGTCGTCACCGGCCCGCCGGACACACCCGGCGGTGCGGAGCGGCTCGCCGGGTACCGGGAGGTGCTCACCGAGGCCGGCGTCGCCGTCGACGAACGCCTGATCGTCTCCGGCGACTACAGCCGGGCCGGCGGCGAGGCGGGCGCCGAGCGGCTGCTCGCACGGGCTCCCGGCACGGACGCGGTGTTCGTCGCGTCGGACCTGATGGCGCAGGGCGTGCTCACCGCACGGCGGCGGGCGGGGCGCCGGGTGCCGCAGGACGTGGCGGTCGGCGGTTTCGACGACTCCCCCGCCGTCGTCGCCGTGAGCCCGGCAGCTGACGACCATCCGGCAGCCGTGGGACCGGATCAGCGCGGAGATGGTGCGGGTGCTGCTCACGCAGATCGGCGGGAGGATCCGGCGGCGGTCATTCTGCCGACGGAGCTGGTGAAGCGGGCGTCGACGCAGCGGGGACCGGCGCGTGACGGCGAGCCGCGGCAGCGTGCGCGGCAACTGGTCAGGATCGAAGAAGCCGTCCACCGCTCCCCCGGCCTAGCGTGAGGCCACCGACGGAAACAGCCGTCGGACCACGCCACACGAGGAGTACGCCAATGACCGCCGGCCTGCAGACGATCGTCTACCCCGTCAAGGACCTGGAGAAGGCGAAGTCGCTGTTCAGCGCGCTGCTGGGAGTCGAGCCGCACACGGATCAGCCCTACTACGCGGGTTTCCGGTACGCCGGGCAGGAGATCGGCCTCGACCCGAACGGTCATGCGCAGGGCCTGACCGGTCCGGTCCCGTTCTGGCACGTGGCCGACATCCGGGCCACCCTCGCGGCGCTGCTGGCCGCGGGCGCCGAGACCCTGCAGGACGTCCGGGACGTGGGCGCCGGCCGGCTGATCGCCTCGGTGCAGGACCCCGACGGCAACCTCGTCGGCCTGCTCCAGGACCCGACCGCCTGAGCCCTCGCCGTCCCCGGAAGTTCGGCTTCTTGCGTACGCACTAGTTGCACTCTCAACAATTGGTCGAATCGGTGTTACCGTGCGGACATGGCAGCGAAAACAGCCGGCACCGGTCTCGAGCAGCGGTGGCGGGACATCCTGTCGGCGCACGCGCGCACGATGTGCGAGATCGACCGCGTGCTCCATCCGCACGGGCTCGGTGCGAGCGACTTCGAGGTGCTGGACATCCTGGCCACCGCCGCGCCCGAGGAGGGCGACCTCTGCCGGGTGCAGAACCTCGTGGGCCGGGTGCACCTCAGCCAGAGCGCCCTGTCCCGCCTCATCGGCCGACTGGAGAAGGACGGGCTGGTCGAACGGTCGGTCTGCGCGGAGGACCGGCGGGGCGTGTGGGTCGCCCTGACGGGCAAGGGCCGCGCCCTGCACGCGGAGGTGCTGCCCCTGCACCGGGCGGCGCTGGCCCGGACGCTGGAAGGCCCGGCGACTTCCCCCTGATGGCGGGCCACCCGCCGGGGTACCCGGTCGTGACGGACTCCGAGCCTCGGGAAAGCTGCCCTGACGGGGCTACCGACCCACGAGAGGTGCCGACATGACCGACTCCGACGAGATGGCGCTCACCCTGCTGAGGGAGCGGGCCGACAGCGGCGACCCCGACGCGATCGACGAGCTGGTCGAACGCGCCGCCGAACGGGGTGACGTGGACGAGCTGCGCCGCCTGGCCGACCGGGGCAGCAGCGCCGCCACCGACCGGCTCGTCGAAGCCGCCACCGAGCGCGGCGACCTGGACGAGCTGCGCCGCCTCGCCGACGCGGGCAGCACCACCGCCGCCGACCAGCTCCTGGAACTCACCACCGAGTGACGCGAGGCGGCCGTCACAGGACGAACTCGGTCCCGTCGTCAAGCACCTCGATGCCCGCCTCGGCCGCGCGTGCGCGCGGCCGAGGCGGGATCGAGGAGGGGGCTCATGTCGTCGAGGCGGATGGGCACGCGACGCGGCCCGGACGTCCCGGCCGGGGCGGTCGCGGCCGGGACCGTGGCCCCCGGAGGGCGACCGCCGCCGTCCAGCACCGCGCAGTCGGCGCCCGCCAGCAGTTCGTCCAGGTCCGCGCCCCGGGCCGCAAGACGGGGCGCGTGGACGAGGACGCCGCCGGTCGCCAGGTCCTCGATGCGGTACGCCGTCACCCAGCACCCGTCCGTCGCACCGTCCGTCAGACGCCGGCGCAGGTACGCGGGCGCCGACGCCCCGACGGGGAGCGCGGTGACGACCAGGCCGCCGGAAACCACGAAACCACCCGCGGTGAGGCTTGTCGTGCCACTCCCAGGGCGCATACCGGTCGACCATGGCGCGTGCGGGCGCGAGCGCGTCGAGGACCGGCGGCGCGGCGTACACCTTCAGGCCCGGACCTCCGCGCAGCTCGGTCAGCCCGGACACGTGGTCGGGCTCGGCGTCGGTGAGCAGCACGCCCCGCACCGGCGTCCTCAGGGATCCGGGGCCCGGCCACAGTGCCGAGGTGGCGGTGAGCCGGGCGCGGATGTCCGGCGACGCGTTGAGCAGCCACCAGTCGCGGGAGTTGCCGGTGACGGCCGCCGCCTCCTGGGTGCGGGAGGGCAGTTTGCCGTCACGGGCGGCGGCGCACGGCGTGCAGCCGCAGTTCCACCGCGGGAAGCCGCCACCGGCCGCGGTGCCGAGCAGGACGACCCTCAAGACGACCCCCGACGTTCCGCACATTTCCGGTCGACCTCGGCGTCCGTCGGAGGGGCGGCCCCCGCGTGACGTGGGCGTTCAGGCGAGGTGAACGCCCGGGCTCAGCGCTGCGGCCGGGCCAGCAGGGTGCGCACCCCGTCCGAGGTGAGCGTCAGACCGTGCGACGAACTGCCGTCGATGGTGAGGGAGAGATCGTCCGACGGCCACTGCGAGGCGAGGGCGCCGAGCGGTACGAGGCGATAGCGGGAAACGAACGGCAGCAGCTCGGCCATCTCCAGCTCGGAGGTGAACACGGGCACCACCGGACGCCCGTCCGGCTCCTCCAGCACCGGCAGCGCCACCGCGGTGGGGTCGGCGGCCTCCTCGTCGGCGGCGTCGTCCGGCACGGGGATCAGCACCTCGCTGCTCGCGAGCGTGTCCAGCGCCGCCTCGTCCTCGGTGTTCACGACGAGCGCGTCCAGCGCCCGCTGGGCCGGTGTGGGGGTGGGGTCGTTCGCGGGTGTCTCCATGGCGGATTCCCTGATCGTGGGGTTGGGGGGCCCGCCCGGGCCAAGATCGGTCCCCGGTGCGGCCCTCGACGCGTACCCCGGCGGGGCGCAGACCATTCCCCGTCGGGAGGAGAAACCCGGGCACGTCCGGGCCGGGCCCGGCCCCACCCGTCCTGGGGCGGCTGGTCCGGGTCGGCCCTTCGCGACGGGGTCAGCCGCAGCACCGAGGCCTCCCCGTCGCCGCGAGCAGCAGCGCGACGGCCGGCCCGGCGCAGGGGCAGGTGAGCCGAACATGGCGCCCACGGAGACGGCGGGTCGCGCGCGGTGCTCGACGCCCGGGGCGGCCCGACCGGCAGGCCCTCGACGCGGGTCCGGCTCTCCCGTGGTGAGGGAGACCGCCCGGAGCCCGCGGTGCGCCGTCTCCGCGTGAACGCCTCGTCACCCACGATCACCATTCCCCGCGGCGCGCCGAGCCCGTCCGCGACGGTCACCGTGCTCCCGTCCTCCGCGACACGGAGCACGGCCCACCGGTCTTCGCGCCATGGCAGCGCCCGGCCGCACGAAGGCCGCGTCGACGGGACGACCAGGCCCTTCGGCGCCGACGGTGAGGTGGTCGCCGCCGTCGATGGCCACGATCCGGCCCGCGCCTCGGCCATGACGAGCGAGCCGTCCTGGCTCACAGCGTCGCCGAGGGCCGACCGGCCGCCCCTTCCCTGGTGGTGCGCCGCGGGGGGCCGGTCGCCGAACGGCCCGGCGGTCACCGAACCGGCTGTGAGTGCGGGCCCCGTGCGCCCACCGCCACACCTACCGCTTCCGGTCGCCCTCCATCGCCCCGCCGGCCCGGCCGGCGCCGTAGTCGAGCCGCTGTGCGGTCCTCACCAGAGCGGCGAGAGGATCACTCGAAGGAGTGCGCGGCTCCACCCGGATACCCCGGTTCTTCCGCACACGGAAACGGACCAGCCATCGTGCGACCGTGATCCCTGCCAACCGTCCTCCCCTTTCGCGCACTTCGGGGACACCCACGCCCGGCGGCGCTGTTCGCCAGGGTAATTCGCCAGGCCCCGCCACCCCTTCCACCGCGTAGAAATATCCACCCGCAAGGACAGGAGAATCCGATCAGACCACCGGAACGTCGCACAAGATGCGTGCAACTCGCGCATACGTGCGCGTGACCGAGCCGCCGTGCCCCGGCCTCGGCCGAACACCTGAGGAGGGAAAGCGACTTGGACGGCGGCGGGCCCCGCCGTACGCGACCGGCGGCGCCCGCTGCCGTGCGGCCGTCAGCTGCTGTGGACACCCACCTCGTACAGCGAGTAACCCCAGTCGGTGCCCCGGTCCAGGCCCTGGACGCGGACGTACCGGGCGGGTGCCGGGGTGAACCGCGCGGTGTCCAGGCCGCCGTCACCGGCGGTGGTGGACCAGGCGGTCCGCCAGTTCACGCCGTCGGTGGAGAGCTCGACGCGGTAAGCCTTCCCGTACGCCCGCTCCCAGTCGAGCGTGACGCGCCCGACCAGGTTCGTCGACCCGAGATCGATCCGCAGCCACTGGTCGTCGCTCCAGTCGCTGGCCCAGCGGGTGTCCGGCGCGCCGTCCACGGCCCGGCCCGGCGCGTAGCTGGTGAACGGGTTCCACTCGGCCGAGCTGGCCGTGGCGGAGCCGCCCGCGGCGAGGTTGACGCCGGCCTGGTGCCGCTCGGACGCTCCCCAGGTGTCCAGGTAGGACTCGGCGCCCCGGAACAGGTCGTCCACCACGCCCTGACCGCCGACGAGCCGGACGTCCTCGATCCAGTCCGGGACGAGCCCGTAGTGCGCGGCGCCGTCGGTGTTCAGGTCCCAGGTGCGCCGGCCGGTGGTCTGCCGGTCGATGACCGAGCCGCCGTCGGCACTGCGGAAGGGGTACCGCACGGGGTTCGGGGCGTCCGCGCCGCGCGGGGCCGGCCAGCCGCCGACGCCGTTCATGTCGGTGCCGTAGGCGTAGCCCACGTCGTACTTCTCGCGCAGCGCGTCGGTGCGCCGCGCCTCGGCGCCGAACTCCTCGGAGCCGTGCATGTACTGGGCGATGAAGCCGCCGAGCGAGTAGACCCGCTCCGTCCAGTTGAGGTCCATCCAGCTGTGCGAGGACAGCACGCCCGGATACGACTCGGCCTCGAAGATGTCGAGCACCCGGCCGGTGGCCTTGACGCTCATGTGGTCGATCTCGAGCATCATCTTGCGCTTCATCATGCCGCGCACGGCGTACTCGCCGAGTTCGGTGAGTCCGCGCACGTTGCACTGGGCGTCCGCGCCGTACGAGGGGACCTCCACGCCGGCGGGGAGTTCCTTCTCGGCCTCGGGTGCCGCCGCGCCGCCGATGGGGTTGTCGTGCTGCGGTCCGGCGCACGGTTCCGTCTTCCAGAAGGTGCCGGTCGACAGGAACTGCCCGACGTTGATCGCCGTGCCGAGCGCGCCCGAGTCGAAGCGGACACCGCACAGCGCGTTGTCGAACTTGTGGCACAGGAACATGCTGCGCACGCCGAGGGCGTGCAACTCGTCCAGTCCCTTGTCGATGTCCTCCTTGCTGCACTGCGCGATGTCCAGGATCTGCTTGCACCCGAACGGTTCGGAGGTCTCGACGCCGAGGATCACCGCCAGCTTGCCCTGCTCGATGACCTGACGGGCCTGCGCACTGTCGGTGACGATCCGGAACCAGCCCTTGCCGGGGCCGCCGTACATCCGGTCGACGTAGTCCTGGAGGTCGTACGTCAGCTTGGCCTGCAGCCGGATCGACGTCATCTCGTCGCAGCTGCGGTCCTTGAAGAAGTAGACGGAGCAGATCACGCCGTTGGTGACGAGGTCGTTGACGAGGACGCGCTGGCCGCCGCGCCAGGCCCGCTCCACCCAGGCGTAGTAGTTCTGCTGGTGGGTCAGCGAGTCATGGGCGGGCCAGTCCTCGAACGTGGGCCAGCCGACCGGGTCGTGGCGGCCGTCACCGCCGTTGGTGATGAAGTCGAAGACGGCGAGTGAGCCGTCGGGGTAGTGCTCGGGGCAGTCCTTGAGCGCGTCGGCGATGCCCGCCTCGGAGAAGGTCCTGCCGCAGATGAGCCGTCCGCCGAACGCCTCGTTGGAGAACAGGTGGTTGTGCAGGTCGGCGAAGCCGCGCACCTCGCCCTGGGCGTTCGTGCCGGTGAACGGCTCGCCCGTGACATTGATCTGCGAGTCCGGGGCGGGTCGTGCGACCGGGTTCCACCAGTCGGTTCCGGCCGCCGAGCTGGGCGACGGGCCGAGGACGGTGGCGAGCACGAGGAGGAGCAGCGACACGACGGTGACGTGTCTGCGGCGGTTCGGGCGTCGTGGAGCCATGGTCGTTACCCACGTCCCTAGGTCGGCGGGATGGCACGGTCGACGAGCCGGGCCCTTGCGAGGGCGCTACTGACGGGTTGTCATGACCGGCGCGATACTCGACGAGGATGACCAGCGGTGCTGGGGACGTCAAGAGCCGTGCGGTATCGGGCCGTTGAGCGGTCTGGTGCACCCGTTCCCCGGTCGCCGGGCGTCCGCGGCGAGCGGGGCACGGGGCCGGTGTCAGGTGTCGGGGCACTCCTTCCACGCCAGGTGGTAGATGGTGCTGATGTCCCCGTCGGTCGAGTCCATCGTCATGAAGCTGGTCCTCGCCGGGTCGGAGGTGCCCGCGCTCACCCGCAACTCGGTGTTGATGTTGAAGTTGCGCTGGACGCCGCAGGGCGCCCAGACCAGCTGGGCCCAGTCGGTGGTGTCGGTGGCCTGCCAGTTGTCGTTGTAGGGGCCGCGGAACGGGTGGTTGCGGAACTCCGTGTTCGAGGAGCCCTGGAAGTAGTACGAGGCCCGCTGGACGGCGCTCGCGCCGGACTGGAGCGCCGCGAAGCCGCGGTAGTCGGCGCTGGCGACGGCGTACGTGAAGCCCTGCGGCACGTGGACGATCAGGTTGAGCTGGCAGTTCTTGCGGAACGCCGTGGGGTCGGAGCTGCCGCCGACCTGGGCGAGGTACTCGCTGTAGGTCACGGTGAAGGCCGTGTTGTCCGGCGACACGGCGACGGCGGCTGTGCCTTGCGGGCAGCCGGAGCCGTTCACCGTGGCGACCTTGATGACGATGCGGTCCGGGGGCGGGTCGACGATTCCGGACCCCGGGTCGTGTGCGGGTACCGCGGTGGCGAGCAGCGCGCCGATCGCGCCGCTCAGGAGCAGGCCGGCAGCCATGGTTCTCCTATCTGCACAGGTCTCTGTACATGCGGTCAGGGGGGTGGCAACCACGATGGTTTAGTCATGAACATGTCAACAATCATGCCCATGCGAGACCGATCGCGCCCCCGACCCGGGAGGCGATTGTGAACACGTTGTGAAGGTCGGGAGCGGTCGCATCGTAGGGGGGCGGGTCACCGGGCGGCCAGGGCTGTATCCGGACATCCCCGCTCCGCAGCCTCCGGCTGGTGCAGGGGACCCTTTTGGAGCGGCCCGAACGTTCCGCGGGCGGCCGGCGTCACAGCGGTAGCCGCCGAAGGGTCGAAGGGACTGCCGCCATGACGAGTGCACGCCTGGGTGCCGTGTTCGCTCCCCTGCTGACGGGAGGGCTGTTGTGCACGACCGCCGCGTGCGGCACGGACGGAGCGCGCAGCCCGATCACCTGGAAGGAACCCCCTTCGTACGCCTACACGCTCCGGTCCACTCAAGGAGAGCGGGCGCTGATCGGGACGTTCCGCGTGACCGTGAAGGACGGCGCGGTCGCGGGGTCGGCCGGTCTGGACGAGAGCGGGCGGCGGGTGGTCGAGCACAGCCCCGAAGCGGTGCCCACCATCGGGGAGTTGCTGCGGGAGCTGGAACAGGCGCGGCGTGACGACGCGGACACGGCCGAGGTCGAGTACGCCGCCGAGGGGCATCCGGTGCGCATCACCCTGGACTGGGACGAGCGCGCCCTCGACGACGAGGCCGCGTACGTCATCAGCGCGTACGAGCCGGTCGAGGAGTAGGCGGGCGGACACCGAGGCCGGCGCGCGTCAGGACGAGGGGGAGCCGCTTCGAGGCGGACGAACTGCGCCGGGCTGTGCGTACGGGGCGACGTGCGGTAGGCCGGAGGCCGACGGAGCCGGCTGCGCCACACGCCGGCCGCGATGAGTTCCGGCCGGGTCGGGAGTCCGTTCTGGTGACCGTCGTCGGACGTCGTACGACGGCGCCCGGCACGAGACACCCCGGAGGACACCATGACGACCGCACCGGACGACCCGGCCACCGCGCTTCCCGGCCGCCCGCCCGTCGTCGACCTGGCCACCTGGCAGAAGGCCCGGGACGAGCTGCTCGTCCGCGAGAAGGCCCACACCCGCGAGGGCGACGCCCTTGCCGCGGCCCGCCGCCGGCTGCCGATGGTGGAGCTCGACGGGACGGTCGAGGTCGTCGGACCCGACGGCCCGGTACCGTTCCCGGACCTGTTCCAGAGCTGCGACGAGCTCGTGGTCTACAAGCACATGTGGCATGACGGCGCGCCGCACCAGGGGCAGTGCGAGGGCTGCACCACCACGGCCTGGCACCTGAAGGACGCCGTCTACCTCAACGCCCGCGGCGTCTCGTTCGCCATCCTGACCACGGGCCGGTGGGACGAGGTGGCCCCCTACGTCGCGTTCATGGGCTACACGCAGCCCTGGTACTCGGTGCGCGACGTGCCGCCGCCGGTCGGCGGTGACATGGGCTACCTCACCTGCTTCCTGCGCGACGGCGACCGTGTGTTCCTCACCTACCGCACGACGGGCCGTGGCAACGAGCCGGTCAACGGGTCCCTGAGCCTGCTCGACATGACGCCCTACGGCCGCGGCGAGGCCTGGGAGGACAATCCCGAGGGCCGACCCGAGGGGCGCCGCCCGTGCTGGTACTGGCGCACGGACGCGGGCGGGAACGCCACCTGGGGCCCGACCAGCCGCCCCGTACCGCAGTGGACCCGCCCCGGCGCAACCCCGGTGAACACCCTCGGCCGGCACGGCGATCACCACTGAAGTGCCTTCGCCGACGCGCCGGCGTCCCGTGCACCTGCCGTACCCGTCCGTACGGCAGGTGTGCCTCGCGGGACATGGGGACAGGACGTGGCGGCGGGTGTGGGGCGTCGGGACCTGTGGGCTGTCCTGCTCAGGTGACCGGCGGCATCTCGCTCGGGCGTGAGTCGAGGCCCGTACGGTGGGTGACCCAGGAGCCGCGGGTGAAGTCGGGGACGGCGACCGGACGGCCGCCCGCTGCGCGGGACTTGACGCTCAGGGGGATCGGGGAGCACCAGACGGCGGCGTCGTGGACGTCCATGTCGGGGACGAGCCCGGCGCGCATCTGCTGGACGGTGCGCCACTGCAGGACGTCGTCCATGCCGCCGTGCCCGCCGTTGTTGGCCGCTGGCGTTTTCGCGTCAGCCCGAGGCCGGCGGGCGGTGGGCGGTCGGTCGGTCGGTCGGTCGGTCGGTCGGTCGGTCGGTCGGCGGGAACGAGGCCGAGCGTCTACAGGGTCGGTTCTTCCGCCTCGCCGAAGCGGGCCAGCGTGAGGGCGCCCGCGATGGAGGCCGCGAATCCGGCGACCGCCAGCGGCGCGAGCCCGTGGCGGGTGGTGTCGCCCAGCCACACGACCCCGAACAGCGCGGGCCAGACGGTCTCCCCGGTGACCATCGCCGCGGTGGCGGAGGTGACCGAGCCGCACTGGAGGGCCTGAATGAGGACCAGATAGCCGGTGATGCCGGAGACGATCACGGCGTACACCGCCGGATCGACGAGCAGGCCGGGGAAGGACAGTCCCGGCAGCAGCCGCGCCGCCACGGAGACCACGCCGAAGCTGACCCCCGCCAGGGCGCCCAGCACGGCGGCGCGGTGGCGCATCGGCCCCAGGCGCAGACTCAGTGCCCAGCTCACCAGGGCGAGCCCGACCGCTCCCACCAGCACCGCGGCCCGCATCCGCGCGTCGCCGTCCCCGCCGGTCTCCCGGCCCGCGGCGATCGCCATCAGCGCGAGCCCGCCGCACACCGCGCCGACGGCGGCCCACTCCACCCGGCGCAGCCGGATGCGCAGCACGAGCGCCGAGACGAGCGCGGTGACCGCCAGTGCCCCGGCGACCGCCGCCTCGACCAGGAAGAGCGGGACCGATCGCAGGGAGAACAGTTCCGCACCGAAGCCCAGCGTGTCGAGGGCGACGCCCACGATGAACGGCCACTGCCACGTGGCCCGCACCGCCGCCCCTGCGCCTCCGGGCGTCACCCTGCGCGCACCGAGGGCCTGGAACACGGTCGCCGTTCCCATGAAGACGGCGGCGCACAGCGCGAACAGCAGGCCGAGTCCCATGACCGCAGGCTAATGCGCCGACGCCGCCCCGGCCCGGAGGGCGGCCCGCCGTGGTGTCGCAACGAACGCGACCACGTCGATTCCGAAGTGCGAGATAGATGCATCCATTATGTGAACACCCTCTTGGGGCGGGGGCCGCCTTCTGTCACGATCCCTACCAGCCAGATAGGAAAACTAGGGATCCACGGATCGATCCCGGGAACGCGGGGGTGACCATGCGCACGCTCCACCTTGCGGACCGGTCGCTCCCCCTGCTGACCTCGCGCCGTCACATCGACCTCGGCCGCACCTCCAGCGCCATCTGTCGCTCCGTCTGACCCGCCACCGCGTCACCGTGTCACCGCGACCGTCTCGCGCTCCTGGACCCTAGGCAGCCCAGTGGGCCGCCGAGGGCCGTCGGGCGGGGTGCCGGTGCATGCCCTGCCCAAGGATGCCCTGGCCAAGGCTTCCGCCGCCGTCTGCGCATCTCGTCGTTCGCGCATCTCGTCGTTCGTGATCTCACCATTCGTGATCTCACCGTTCGCGCATCTCACCGTTCGTCCCCATCCCTGAGAGGACACCTCCGTGTCTGCCGCAAGACCGCTCACCGCCCTGCGCACCCTCGCCGCCACAGCAGCACTCCCTCTCCTGCTGACCGCCTGCGGTTACGGTGCCGAGTCCACCGACGACGCCCGGCAGACGGAGGTCGCGGCGGGCGCCGAGAAGCTCTCCGCCGACGAGGTGAAGATCGGCTACTTCCCCAACCTCACCCACGCCACCGCTCTGGTGGGGGTCCAGGAGGGCCTGCTCCAGAAGGAACTCGGTGGCACCACCATCAAGGCCTCGACCTTCAACGCCGGCCCCTCGGAGATCGAGGCGCTGAACTCCGGCTCCATCGACATCGGCTGGATCGGCCCCTCCCCCGCCATCAACGGCTACACCAAGTCGGACGGCAAGAACCTGCGCATCATCAGCGGTTCCGCCTCCGGCGGCGTCAAGCTCGTCGTCAACCCTGACAAGATCAAGACGCTGGACGACCTCAAGGGCAAGAAGATCGCCACCCCCCAGCTCGGCAACACCCAGGACATCGCGTTCCTCAACTGGATCGCGGAGAAGGGCTGGAAGGTCGACGCCGAGAGCGGCCGGGGCGATGTGTCCGTGGTCCGCACCGACAACAAGGTCACACCCGACGCCTACAAGTCCGGCTCGATCGACGGAGCATGGGTGCCCGAGCCGACCGCGTCCAAGCTGGTCTCCGAGGGCGCGAAGGTGCTCCTCGACGAGGCCGACCTGTGGCCGGACAAGAAGTTCGTGATCACGAACATCATCGTGTCGCAGAGCTTCCTGAAGGAGCACCAGGACGTCGTCGAGGCCGTGCTGCGCGGCTCGGTGCGCACCAACGAGTGGATCAACGCCAACCCGGAGAAGGCGAAGGCCTCCGCCAACGAGGCGCTGAAGAAGCTGTCGGGCAAGGCGCTGCCCGCCGAGGTCATCGACCCGGCCTGGGAGTCCGTCACCTTCCTCGACGACCCGCTGGCCTCCACCCTCGACGCCCAGGCGGACCACGCCGTCAAGGCCGGCCTGCTGGAGAAGCCCAACCTGAAGGGCATCTACGACCTCGCCCCGCTCAACAAGGTCCTCAAGGCCGAGGGCAGGGACGAGGTGGACGACGCGGGTCTCGGCACCCAGTGACGACCGGCCGGACCCGCCGAGTTCCCTGGAGCTGACGGTCCTGGCGGCCACCACGGTCGCCGGGACCGCCGCGCCCGGCGGGTTCGTCCCCGCCCTGATCGCCGGCCCGCCGGCCGACCCGCTCCGGGAGACGCACGCCGTGGGGCCGGGCGACACGGTCGGAACCGGGTGCGCGGCATGCGGCGTCTGGCGTCGCGGCCGTTTCGGGCGCACGGTGAGAGGTGACGGGGCGAGACCCTCGTACGGGAGTGATCACGATGGAAGCCAAGCAGTGGACCGTGCAGATCTACATCACCGAGGACGGTGACGACACGCACGCGCGTGCTGTGCTCACCACCCGCGACACCTCGACCGTCACCGGCAAGGGCGTGGCCCGGCGCAACCCGATCGACCGGCCCGTACCGGAGATCGGCGACGAACTCGCCGCCAGCCGCGCTCTGGAGGACCTCGCCATCCGGCTGCACGACGTGGCCGCCGACGACATCGTCGAGCTCGCGGGGCCGGTCCTGAGGTGACCACGAGGACGGGGCGGCCGCCCGGCCCGCCCGGGAACGTCCCCTCGCGGGAGGTCCACCGGCATCGGGCGACCGCCCCGGTACGCGGCTCGCTCGCGCGCACGGAGCACGAGCGTCACACCCGTTGCGGTACGACAGCCACCGGGCACGCCGCGTGGTGCAGCAGGGTGTGGCTCACCCGGCCGAGCTGAAGCCCGAAGCGGCCGGACCTGTGCCCGGTCCCCAGGACGACGAGGTCGGCGGCGGCCGAGCGGTGCACGAGCACCTTGCGGGCCGTTCCCTCGACCGTCGTACGGCAGACCCGCACCCCCGGATGGTCGGCCGTCGCCTCGGTTAGCAGCGCGTCGAGGACGGCCGAGGCCTGCTCCTCGTGGTGCCGCGCCGGCTCGTCGGCGCCCGCCGGGAACTCCGCGATCTCGTACGCGGGGCGCCGCCAGGCGCGCACGACGTCCAGAACGGCGCGGCGCGCCTCGGCCTCCCGGAAGGCGAACCGCACGGCCTCCGCGCACCCCTCCGGCTGCCCGGCGCCGAGCACGATCCGCTGGTGGGTGCCGGCCAGGCCGGCCCGGTCGCCCCGGACCACGATCACCGGGCACTGCGCTCGGGCCGCGACGGCCAGGCCGACCGATCCGAGCAGCAGTCCGGCCAGCTCACCGCGCCCGCGCGAGCCGGTGACCAGGGCGGTTGCATGGTTGCCCTCCTCCATGAGGGCGGTCACCGCGTCCGTGGCGATCACGTCGGTGGCGATCTTCACGTCGGGGTTGCGCAGGCGGGCGCGCTCGGCGGCGGAGCCGACGATGTGCTCCGCCATCGCCTGTTCCG
Source organism: Streptomyces chromofuscus (assembly GCF_015160875.1). Taxonomy (NCBI): domain Bacteria; kingdom Bacillati; phylum Actinomycetota; class Actinomycetes; order Kitasatosporales; family Streptomycetaceae; genus Streptomyces; species Streptomyces chromofuscus. Next base: position 838,093 of record NZ_CP063374.1, read on the forward strand.
ACGGGGGTTCCGGGCTCGTCGCCGGAACGGCACCCTCGTACCGCTCCCACAAGGAGGCGTGGATCAGCCGCAGCGCCAGACCGTGCCGGGCGGCCTCGTCCACCGCCCAGTCGACCGCGTGGAGGCTGCCGTTCGACCCGTCGACGCCCACGACCAGGGGCAGCTCCATCGTCCTCACCGCCTTTCGTCCGGCAGTCGTCCGGGTCCCCCTGCCACGGTCGCATCCCTGGGCCAGCGGCGGGTAGGGCGGTCCGGTCCCTTTTGCGGAGGCTTGCGCGGAGGAAACGCCCTACGGCCGGTGCGGTCCGGCCGCGGGACGCCGAGCCGCGGCTGTGCAGGCGAGCGCGGGGATGCGGAGGCCGGCAGCGTCGGCGGACCGGCCTGCCACGGCCAAGTCCTTCGCGATGCATCCCACTTCGTCCGGCCCGGTCGGTCCGGCTCCTGGACGGCCCGGTGCGGACGGGCGAGGGTTGGGGCCGTCGGCCCGGGGGAAGATCGGACGTACCCGGTGATCGGGTCGCTCGCCGCCCCGGGCCGGGCCTCCGGTCGCGGACAGGGCTTGCGTGCAGGCGGAGCGCGGACCGGCGGTCACGCGCCACGACCGAGGAGGCGAGGGTCATGAAGCGGATCCAGGAGGAGAGGCGTCCCCGTCCACCGCGCCGCCCGGCGGGTCTCGACCTGAGGACGCCCTCGGGGCGCCCACTGCCCTACTGAACGGCCCTGGCGCCCGCGCAGTGCGCGTGGTGTGCTGTACGTGACGGGAAGGACGCCGGAAGAGACGCGGGGAAGCGGCCCTCTCGACCGCGCACCGCGCAATCAGGATCCGCGAGAAGTGGATGTCCTTCCCGTCCCGTCGTGCCGGGCCGTCGCCCGATGCGCTCCCCCGGTCCTTATGGGCCGAACGACCCCCGGTCGGGCCCGTCCGGCCCGTGGTGCCCCCGCCGTCGCGGGAACAGGCTGGAATCAGCAGGCCCCAGGGCTCCCGGAGGGCACGACGACCGGTCGGTTCCCGGACCGGTCGGGGCGGGCCGGAGCGAAAGGAACCGGATCGATGACCTCCACCACCACCCGAGCCGCGGGCCTTCCGGCCGAGCACCGTCATCGACTGATGCGGACCGCCCGCGAGGTCTCCTTCGACGCGGGCACCCGACTGTTCGAGGAAGGCCGGCGCGCCGACCGTTTCTGGATCATCCGGACCGGCACGGTCACGCTCGACCTGCACGTGCCCGGCCGCCGCGCCGCCGTCATCCAGTCGCTGGGCCCGGGCGAACTGGTCGGCTGGTCCTGGCACTTCCCTCCGTACACCTGGCATCTCGGCGCCGAGGCCATGAGCCCGGTACGGGCCTGGGAGTTCGACGCGGACGCCGTCCGGGCGATGTGCGCCCAGGACGCGGAGTTCGGCCGCGCGATCGCCGTCTGGGTCGGCAACGTGGTCGCCGACCGGCTGCACGCGTCCCGGATCCGGCTGCTGGACCTGTACGCCCCGTACGGCAGCGGCAGCCTGATCTGACCGCGCCGCCACGGCGCCGCGGACGCCCCGCCGGGCACCGCACCCGATCGCAGGAGGAGGAGACCATGCACGGCAGTCCGCACATCGTGAGCGATGTCATGACGCACACCGTCGTGGCCGTCGGCCGTGACGCACCGTTCAAGGACATCGTCCAGCTGATGCAGCAGTGGAAGGTCAGCGCCCTGCCCGTGCTGGAGGGCGAGGGCCGCGTCGTCGGTGTCGTCTCCGAGGCCGATCTGCTGCCCAAGGAGGAGTTCCGTGACAGCGACCCCGACCGGTTCACGCAGCTGCGCCGCCTGACCGACCTGGCCAAGGCGGGCGGGCTGACCGCCGGGGACCTCATGAGCACTCCGGCCGTCACCGTCCATCCCGGCGCCACGCTCGCGCAGGCCGCCCGCATCATGGCCCGGCGCAACGTCAAGCGACTGCCCGTCGTCAACGCCCAGGGCCTGCTCGAAGGCGTGGTGAGCCGGGCCGACCTGCTCAAGGTGTTCCTGCGGACGGACGACGAGCTCGCCGAGGAGATCGACCGGGAGATCGTCACCCGTCTCTTCCCCGCCCCGCCGGAGCCCGTTCGCGTGGAGGTCTCCGACGGCGTGGCCACGCTCACCGGGCGGATCAGGGACACGTCGCTGGTGCCCGTCGCGGCGCGGCTGATACGGGCCGTCGAAGGCGTCGTCGACGTCGAGTGCCGTCTCGAGAGCGGCCAGGCGGTGACCGGGCCGCGCTGAGAGGCCGCGAGGTGTCGTGGACGCCGGAGAGGTGAAGTGCCCCAGGTGACCGCCTGGGGCACTTCTCGTGTCTCGTGCTGAAGGTCAGCGCTGTGGTGCACGGCTCACGCGCACGCGCTGGGCCGGCCGACGAGCTCCCGGCCGGTGACCAGCTCGGGCCCGATGCGGACGAAGACCTCGTCGGGCCACGGCACCCAGGAGTGGGGTCCGGTCCGGGCGAGGCGTTCACGCTCGGCCGGATCCGTCACCACGGACGCGGGTCCCGTGACGACGACGCTCCAGCCCGTGTGGGCGACGGCGTCGACGTCGTCGACCTCGAAAGCGACCACCGTGCCGTCGATGGCGCGGACCAGTTCGGAGGCGGCCGACGTGCGCAGGAGCACGGACCCGTCCGTGTCCAGGCCGAAGTTCACCGGGAGCACGGCGGGCAGCGCCTGACGGGTGTGGACGATACGGCCCACGGTCGCCTTCGCCAGCAGCCGCAGACACTCCTGCCGCTCCAACTCGCGGAATCCGTCGTTGCGATACATGGGCCAGTCGTCTCTCATGTGGTCCAGCTGTGGTGCCTCACTCCATCCTGGGGCGGGCGCGCCCCGGGGAGGAGGGCCATCGGTCCCGCCCGCGCCGGAGAACGGCCCGGTCCACCGGCGACCGGCTTCCTCGGGCCCGTCCCCTGCGGGTCAGCGGTGGGCGACCACGGCGACGGGAGTGGTGGCGTGGTGCAACACGGCCTGCGTGACGGGGCCGATGTGGGCGCCGAGCGGGCCGCGCCGGATACGGCGGCCCACGACGACGAGCGAGGCGTCGCGGGAGGCGTCGACGAGGTGGTCGGAAGGGCTTCCGGTGCGGGAGGTCTCGACGACCGGGACGTCCGGGAACTTCCGCCGCCAGGGGCGGAGTACCTCGGTGAGTTCGGCGGCCTTCTCGCGGGCGACCTCGTCGTGCGGCTCGACCCCGGCAGCCGGGCTGTAGACGTAGTACGGCGGCAGGTTCCAGCCCTGGACCACGTGCAGGGCGGTGCCGCGGCGCGCTGCCTCCTCGAAGGCGAAGGCGAGCACCGTGTCGTCGGGGCCGTCGGTGTCGAGGCCGAGGACGACGGGCCGGAAGGCGGTCGACGCGCTCGGAACCCCGGCGGGGTCCATGACGTGCTCGTCGGCGGCCAGCTCATAGGCCCGCACGAGGACCACGGGCACCGCGGCCCGCCCAATCACGGCCTGACCGACGGAGCCGACCAGGAAGCCTCCGAACCCGGTCAGGGCGCGCGAGCCCAGGACAAGCAGTTCGGCGTCCCGCGCGGCCTCCGGCAGGACGTCGGCCGGCCGGCCGGTGCGCTGCTCCCAGGTCACCTCCACCCCCGGGTGACGCAACCCGAGGCCTTCGGCGGCCTCCCGGGGAATCCGCTCGGTCCAGTGCCGGTGCGTCTCGGCGCCGAGCAGCGGGGCCTGGGCCATCGGCTCCGGTACCGGTTCCCAGACGTGGACGAGCCGCAGCGGCGACTGCCGCAGCGTCGCCTCACGGGCGGCCCACTCGGCGGCCGCTCTGCTCTCGGGCGAACCGTCCAGACCTACGGTGACGGTGCGGGGCATGGTGCCCACCTCCTGCGTGATCGGTCGGATTCGATCGTCGTCCTCGGCGCGTCGTGCGGGGAGGGGCCACTGGGCCCTGTCCCGGGCCGACCGGCCCGACCGACCGCTCCCGCCACTCCCCGGCTGGCGCGGCGCCGCGGGTGCGGGCAGCGTGGAGCTGAAGAGGTCGACTGTCGAGCGAGGTGGCCATGCATTCCTCGGAGCCGGTACCACGGGTGGTCGTGGGAGTGGACGGTTCGCCGTCGTCGTACGCGGCGCTGCGCTGGGCGGTCCAGTACGCGCAGAGGGTCGGCGGTTTCGTGGAGGCGGTGCACGCCTGGGACACGCCGTCGGCCATCGGCTGGAGCGGGCCGGCCATCGACCCGGAGTTCGACCTGGAGCAGGCCCGGGAGCGTTTCGCGGCGGAGCTGCGCACCGTCTTCCGGGACGAGCACCCCGCCGGGCTGCGGGAGGAGCTCGTGGAGGGCGACCCCTCGGAGGTGCTCATCCGCGCCTCGCAAGGCGCGGAACTCCTCGTCGTGGGCAGCCGCGGACGGGGCGGCTTCGCCCGGGCGATGCTGGGATCGGTCAGCCAGCGTTGCGCCCAGCACGCGGCCTGCCCGGTGGTCGTCGTCCGTCAGGAACAGGACCCGGCGCACTGACCGTCCTGCCGCGACCGGCAGCGGACGCCGGCATCGTGGCAGGGGCCTGAGGCGGAGCGCTGCGGCGTGCCGCGTGCGCACCGGCCCGGAACGGCCGTCCGCCGCCGTGGGCCACGCCTGATGCACTACGTCCGACGCACCGGCACCCGCCACGCCACCCGCGCCCCGCCGTCGACCGGACTGGTCACCTCCAGGGTGCCGCCCAGCTGCCGGGCCCGGTCGGCCATGTTCTGCAGGCCGCTGCGGCGGCCGTCCGGGGGGATGCCGACGCCGTTGTCCGTGACCGTGAGGCAGAGCGTGCCGCCGTCGGTCTCCAGGACGACGTCGGCGCGGTCCGCGCGCGCGTGCCGGGCGACGTTGGTCAGGGCCTCGGAGAGGACGGCGAGCACGTGGTCGGCCGTCTCCTGGGGGACCTGGGTGTCCAGCAGCCCCTCCATGCGCAGGCTGGGCGCGAACCCCAGCAGCGGCGCGGCCTCCCCGACCGCCCGCACCACCTTGGCCCGCAGCCCCTGCCCGACGGCGTCCTCACGCGCGCGAAGCCCGAAGATCGTCGACCTGATGATCTTGATGGTCTCGTCCAGGTCGTCGACGGCCCGCGCGACACGTTCGGAGGCCTCCGGGTGCTCGATGAACCGGCCGGCGCTCTGCAGCGTCATCCCGGTGGCGAACAGCCGCTGGATCGCCAGGTCGTGGAGGTCGCGGGCGATGCGGTCCCGGTCCTGGAGCAAGGCGATCTGCTCCGCGTCACGGCGGTGCTCGGCGAGCTCCATCGCCACCGCGGCCTGGGCGGCGAAGCCCTTGAGCGGCTCGGTCTCCTCCTCCGAGAACACCGTCCGGCCCGCCGGGCGGACCAGCAGCACGACACCTCGGACGCCCTCCTTGCCGCCGATGGGCACCGCGACCGCCGGGCCGAGCCCGGTCACCCGCCCGGCGTCCGACGGGCCCCGCTCGTCACCCAGGACGTCGGGGCTGGTGACCGGGGCGCCGGTGGTGAAGGCCCGGCCGATCAGGCCGTCGTCGACCGGCAGCACCCGCCCGCGATGCGCCTCGGCCTGCCGGCCGATGGCCAGTTCCACGGTGAGCGCGTCGGTGTCCTCCACCGGCACGGCGACCACGGCCAGGGCGGCGCCGGTGTTCTCCCTGGCCCGCTCGGCGATCAGGGCGAGCACCTCGCCGCGTGCGCTGCCGGACAGCAGCCGCTGGGTGATCTCGGCGTTCGCCCGCAGCCACCGCTCGCGCAGCCGGGACTCCTCGTAGAGCCGGGCGTTGTCGATCGCCACCCCCGCCGCCACGGCGAGGGTCGCCAGCACCGACTCGTCGTCCTCGTCGAACTGCGCGCCGCCGCGCTTCTCGGTCAGGTAGAGGTTGCCGAAGATCTGGTCGCGGACGCGTATGGGGACGCCGAGGAAGGTGTTCATCGGCGGGTGGTTCGCCGGGAAGCCGTACGAGGCGGGGTGCGCGGAGATCTTCTCCAGCCGCAGCGGCTCGGGGTTGCGGATGAGCTCGCCGAGGATGCCGTGCCCCTCCGGGTAGTGGCCGATCCGGGCGATGCCCTCCTCGCTGATGCCCACGGTGAGGAAGTCCGACAGCCGTTTGCCGTCAGGTGTGATCACGCCCAGGGCGGCGTACTCGGCGTCCACCAGGACGGCCGCGGCCTGCACGATGCCGCGCAGCGCCTGCTGCAGGTCCAGCTCACGGCCGACCGAGAGCACCGCCTCCAGCAGGCTGTGCACCCGGTCGCGGGTGCCGCGTGCCGCGTCCAGGCGGGCCTGGAGCTCCTCCAGGAGCTCGTCCAGCCTCAGCTGCGGCAACCGCACACGCGCTTGCTCCCCGGGCTCCTTGGGGCGTCCCACGGCTGTCCTCCAGGTCCCCTCGACATACCCCGGGCCGATCGTTCCGGTCATCTGCCACGGTATCGGCCGGAGCGGGGGGACGGCAGGAGATCGGGGAAGAAGGACGAGGCCGCCGACGGGGCGTCCGGCCCGCCCGTCAGCGTCCCTCCTGCCGGAGCCGGTCCTGGGCCTGGGTCGCGATGACGGCGGCCTGGATGCGCCGCTCGACGCCCAGCTTGGCCAGCATGCGGGAGATGTGGTTCTTGACGGTCTTCTCGGCGAGGTAGAGCCGTTGACCGATCTGACGGTTGGTGAGGCCCTCGCCGATCAGGGCGAGGATCTCGCGTTCACGGTCGGTCAGCCCCGGCAGGACGTCCGGCTCGGGCTCGGGCTCGGGCCGTCCGCCGCCGCGCAGCCGGGCCATCAGACGGGTCGTGGCACTCGGGTCCAGCAGCGACTGGCCGCGGGCGACCGTCCGGACGGCGGAGACCAGGTCGGAGCCCTGGATCTGCTTCAGCACGTACCCGGAGGCTCCGGCCATGATCGAGTCGAGCAGTGCCTCCTCGTCGTCGAACGAGGTCAGCATCAGGCAGGCCAGGTCCGGCATGCGCGAGCGCAGCTCCCGGCACACGGTCACACCGTCGCCGTCCGGCAGCCGTACGTCGAGCACCGCGACCTGCGGGCGCAGCGCGGGGACGCGGACCAGGGCCTGCTCGGCGGTGGCGGCCTCGCCGACGACGGTGATGTCCGGCTCGTCGTCGAGCAGGTCGTGCACCCCGCGGCGTACCACCTCGTGGTCGTCGAGGAGGAAGACACGGATCGGACTCTCGGCGTCGCCGCGCTCGCTGTCCGGCATGGGCTGCTCCCGTCGTACGCCGCCGTCCCCGTCCGGACGCGGTCGGATTCCCTGTCGAGGATCTTGCTCGTTCCCGGGCCCGAGGGCCAGGGCCGGTCGGCCCTGTTTTCCCGGATTCCCGGGACGGCCGGCACCTGTTCCGCGCGCCCGCGCGCGTCCGACCCTGGGATCGGACCGGACCGGCGGGCCCGGAGGCGGAACGAGGAGCGACCATGAAGGCATCAGTCGTCCACTCCTTCGGCGGACCCCTCCTGATCGCGGACCGGTCCCCGGCCGCCCCGGCCGTGCCCGGGCGGGCGTTCGCCTCGGTGCACGCCGGGATGCGGAGCGGCGGGAAACTGGTCATGGTGGCCTTTCCCGCGCCCCGCACCGTCCGCTTCCCGGCCCCCGCGCAGGTCGCCGACGGGCGGATCAGGGCTTGCGTCGTCTTCGAGAGCTGACCGGAAGTCAGCGGTCACCGGGCCCGACACGGAAGGCAGGGCAGAGGATCATGGTCCGTTACGTGTACGACTTCACCGAGGGCGGCCGTGGCATGGCCGACCTGCTCGGCGGCAAGGGCGCGAACCTCGCCGAGATGACCCGGATGGGCCTGCCGGTGCCGCCCGGTTTCGTCGTCACCACCGAGGCCTGCCGGGCCTTCCTCGCCACCGGCGCCGAACCCGCGGGGCTGTCCCGGGAGGTTTCCGCGCACCTGTCGGGCCTGGAGGCCGCCTCGGGACGGCGGCTGGGGCAGCGCGACGATCCGCTGCTGGTGTCGGTCCGCTCCGGGGCGCGCGCCTCCATGCCCGGCATGATGGACACGGTGCTGGACATCGGCCTGAACGACGAGTCCGTCCTGGGCCTGGCCGTGGTCTCCGGCAACGACCGCTTCGCCTGGGACTCCTACCGCCGTCTCGTGCAGATGTTCGGCAGTACGGTCATGGGGGTCGAGTCCTCGCTGTTCGACGAGGCCATGACGGTGCTGCGGGAGGCCCGCGACGTCCCGGACGACCGGCGCCTGGACGCCGACGCCCTCGCCGACCTCGTGGAGATGTACAAGAAGCTGATCCGCGACGCGACCGGGCACGACTTCCCCCAGTCCCCCGCCGAGCAGCTGCGCCGGGCGGTGCTCGCCGTCTTCCGGTCCTGGAACTGCGAACGCGCCGGCCTCTACCGGCGCCGCGAGCACATCCCCGACGACCTGGGCACGGCCGTCACCGTCCAGCGCATGGTCTTCGGCAACCTCGGCCCCGACTCGGGCAGCGGCGTCGCCTTCACCCGCGACCCGGCCACCGGCCGCCCCGGCCTGTACGGCGACTACCTGCCCGACGCACAGGGCGAGGACGTCGTCGCCGGCGTCCGCGACGCCGTGCCGCTGACCGAACTGGAACGGCTGGATCCGCGCTCTTACGGGCAGTTGCGGGAGTACCTGCGGACTCTGGAGGATCACTACCGGGACCTGTGCGACATCGAGTTCACGGTCGAGCGTGGTCGGCTGTGGATGCTCCAGACGCGGGTGGGAAAGCGCACCGCCGCGGCGGAGTTCGCCATCGCCGCCGAGCTGACCGACGAGGGGCTCATCACCCAGGACGAGGCCCTGGCACGGGTGAGCGGGGACGGGCTGGTCCGGCTGATGTTCCCCCGCTTCGACACCGCCGCGGCCGGGGTACCGCTCGCCCACGGCATCCCCGCCTCGCCCGGCGCCGCGGTGGGCGCGGTGGTCTTCGACTCGGCGACGGCCGTGCGACGCGCCGCCGCCGGCGAGAAGGTCGTTCTCGTCCGTCACGAGACCACCCCCGACGACCTGCCCGGCATGGTCGCCGCCCAGGCGGTGCTGACCAGCCACGGCGGCAAGACCAGTCACGCGGCCGTGGTCGCCCGCGGCATGGGCAGGGTGTGCGTCTGCGGCGCCGAGGAACTGACCGTGCGCGCCGGGACGCGGAACTTCACGACCCGTGACGGCACCGTGGTCGAGGAGGGCACGGTCATCTCGGTCGACGGCACGGCCGGTGCCGTGTACCCGGGCGCGGCGCCGCTGGTGGACTCCCCGGTCATGCGGTACCTGGAGACCGGCGAGCGGTCGGGCGAGGTGGCCGACGCGGTGGCCCGCGCGCTGCTCCAGGCCGACGGCGTACGGCGGCTCGAGGTGCGGGCCAACGCCGACACCCCCGAGGACGCCGCGCGCGCCCGCCGGTTCGGCGCGCAGGGCATCGGCCTGTGCCGCACCGAGCACATGTTCCTGGGCGAGCGCCGCAAGCTGGTCGAGGAGATGATCCTGGCCTGCACCGCCGACCGGCGCGACCGGGCGCTGGACGCGCTGCTGCCGATGCAACGCGAGGACTTCGTCGGCATCCTCGCCGCGATGGACGGCCTTCCGGTCACGATCCGGCTTCTCGACCCACCGCTGCACGAGTTCCTGCCCGATCGCACGGAACTCGCCGTGCGCGTCGCGACCGTCGAAGCCCGCGGCGGCCTGCCCGACCCGCACGACGTCGAGCTGCTCGAAGCGGTGAACCGGATGCACGAGGAGAACCCGATGCTCGGCCTGCGCGGCGTCCGCCTCGGCCTGGTGGTCCCGGGCCTGGTCGCCATGCAGGTGCGGGCCGTCGCCGAGGCCGTCGTGGAGCGCACGCGCGCGGGTGGCACCCCGGTCGCGGAGATCATGGTGCCGCTGATCGGCTCCGTCGAGGAACTCCGCCTGGAGCGCGGCGAGGTGGAGCGCGTGCTGGCCGAGGTCCGGGACGAGACCGGCGTCCCCGTGAACTGTCCGGTCGGCACCATGATCGAGCTGCCCCGGGCCGCGTTGACGGCCGGCCGGATCGCCGAGCAGGCGGACTTCTTCTCCTTCGGCACGAACGACCTGACGCAGACCACCTGGGGCTTCTCCCGCGACGACGTCGAGGCCGAGTTCTTCTCCGCATACCTCGACAAGGGTGTCTTCCCCGCCTCGCCGTTCGAGCGGCTCGACCGGGAGGGCGTGGGGCGGCTGGTCGGGCTCGCCGTCGCCGAGGGCCGGGCCACCCGGCCCGGTCTGAAGATCGGCGTCTGCGGGGAGCACGGCGGCGACCCGGAGTCGGTCCACTTCTTCCACGCCGCCGGGCTGGACTACGTCTCCTGTTCGCCGTTCCGCGTCCCGGTCGCCCGGCTGGAGGCCGGCCGGGCGGCCGTCCTGGCGACGTGACGGGCCGAGTGACGCGCATCGGCGGGAGCGACCGCATGAGGGCATGAGGGCGGGGCACCGCCGCCTCGTGGCGGCGGTGCCCCGGTCGGCACGCGGGGGCCGGTCAGAGCAGCCGGCGGTTGCGGCTGACGAAGGGCAGGCGCGCCCACACCCTGCCGAGGCCCCAGGTGGCGTCCGCGCCCGCGGCGGCGAGGGCGACGAGGACGACGGTGTGGACGAGGTGGTAGTCCGCGAACGGGTTGGTGGACATGCTCGGGGAGCCGTCGGAGAGGAGCTTGGCCGGCGGCCACTCGGCGATCCACATCAGCGCCGTCATCAGCGTGCCGGCGACGGCGGCCGCGCGGTCAGCAGACGGAGCACCGCGAGGAAGTGGGCGCCGGTCGCGGTCGCCGCCGCGCCGCCGGGCGCGGGGGCCGCCCCGGTCCGGCGCGGACGCGGGGGCGGGCCGCGGAACCCCGGGTGCGGCTGGGGGTGGTCGTGGACTGCCATGATGCTCATCCCTTCCAGGGAGTGTCGCGCGGGGCCCCGGTGACCTCTCGTCGCGCCACCGATGTCCCGCGCGGCCGCCCGCTGCCGCTGGGGCTGCGCGGCCCGGACCACCGGGCCGGACGTCCCTACTCACCCGTCGAGTTGAGGGACCGTCAGCCTTCCCAGGACCAGTCGGCCACCTCGGGCAGGTCGGTGCCGTGGGCACGGACCCACTCGTGGTGACGCAGGCGGGCGTCCTCCATGCGCTGGCGCACGACGGCGGCGCGCACCGCGAGGCCGGGAACCCGGTCGATGACGTCCATGACCAGGCGGTAGCGGTCGAGGTCGTTGCGGACGACCATGTCGAACGGCGTGGTCGTGGTGCCGATCTCCTTGTAGCCGCGCACGTGCATGTTGCCGTGGCCGGTGCGCCGGTAGGCCAGGCGGTGGATCAGCCAGGGGTAGCCGTGGTACGCGAAGACGACCGGTTTGTCCTGGGTGAACAGGCCGTCGTACTCGAAGTCGGTCATCCCGTGCGGGTGCTCCTCGCTCGGCAGCAGACGCGCGATGTCGACGACGTTCACGACCCGGACGGAGAGCTGGGGCAGGTGACGGCGCATCAGCTGGGCCGCGGCGAGCACCTCCTGGGTGGGGACGTCGCCCGCGCAGCCCAGCACCACGTCCGGCTCCCGGGTGTCGTCCTCGGTGCCGGCCCAGTCCCAGATGCCCGCGCCGCGGGTGCAGTGGACCCGGGCCTGGTCCATGGACAGCCAGTCGAAGCAGGGCTGCTTGCCCGCGACGATCACGTTCACGTAGTCGCGGCTGCGCAGCGCGTGGTCGGCGACGGAGAGCAGCGTGTTGGCGTCCGGCGGCAGGTAGACGCGGACGACCTCGGGGCTCTTGTTGAGGATGTGGTCGACGAAGCCGGGGTCCTGGTGGGAGAAGCCGTTGTGGTCCTGCCGCCACACATGGGAGGTGAGCAGGTAGTTGAGGGAGGCGATGGGGGCGCGCCAGGGCAGGCGGCGGGTCACGCGCAACCACTTGATGTGCTGGTTGACCATCGAGTCGACGATGTGCGCGAAGGCCTCGTAACAGGAGAACAGGCCGTGCCGGCCGGTCAGGAGGTAGCCCTCCAGCCAGCCCTGGCAGGTGTGTTCGGACAGGATCTCCATCACCCGGCCGTGCCGGTCGAGGTCTTCGTCCACCTCCAGGGTCGCGGCCTGCCACGCCTTGCCGCTGGCGGCGTACACGGCGTCCAGGCGGTTCGACGCGGTCTCGTCGGGACCGACGAGGCGGAAGTCGCGGCGCTGGGCCGTCTCCCGCACGACGTGTTCCAGCAACTCGCCCAGCACTCGGGTGGGTTCGTGCAACGTCATGCCGGGCTTGTCGACGGGCACGGCGTACCGTTCCAGCGCCGGCAGCGGCAGTTCACGCAGCAGCAGGCCCCCGTTGGCGTGCGGGGTGGCGCCGAGCCGGCGCGGGCCCGCCGGAACGCAGGCGAGGACCTGCGGGCGGGGGCTGCCCTGCTCGTCGAAGAGTTCCCGTGGCCGGTACGAGCGCAGCCACGCCTCCAGTTCCCGCAGGTGCTCCGGGTTGTCGCGCACCCCGGCCAGCGGGACCTGATGGGCGCGCCAGGTGCCCTCCACGGGCAGGCCGTCGACCTCCTTCGGGCCGGTCCAGCCCTTCGGCGTGCGCAGCACGATCACAGGCCAGCGGGGGCGCTCGGTGGCGCCGTCCTCGCGGGCCGCGCGCTGGACGGCGGCGATCTTGTCCAGCGTGGTGTCCATGGCCCGCGCCATGGCGCGGTGCACGGCGGCCGGGTCGTCGCCGGTGACGTGGACGGGGTCGTGTCCGTACCCCTTGAGCAGCTCGTCGAGTTCCGTCTCCGGCAGGCGGGCGAGCACCGTGGGGTTGGCGATCTTGTAGCCGTTGAGGTGGAGGATGGGCAGGACGGCGCCGTCGTGGACGGGGTCGAGGAACTTGTTGGCGTGCCAGGAGGCCGCCAGCGGCCCGGTCTCCGCCTCGCCGTCGCCGACGACACAGGCCACCAGGAGGCCGGGGTTGTCCAGGGCTGCGCCGTAGGCGTGCGACAGGGAGTAGCCCAGTTCGCCGCCCTCGTGGATGGAGCCCGGCGTCTCGGGGGCGACGTGGCTGGGCACGCCGCCGGGGAAGGAGAACTGCCGGAACAGCCGGGCCATCCCCGCAGCGTCCCGCGTGATGTCGGGGTAGGTCTCGGTGTACGACCCCTCGATCCAGCTGTTGGCGAGGACGGCGGGCCCGCCGTGCCCGGGCCCCCAGACGCACAGGGCGTCGATGCCGCGGGCCTTGATCACCCGGTTGAGGTGGGTGTGCACCAGGTTCAGGCCCGGTGAGGTGCCCCAGTGGCCCAGCAGGCGGGGTTTGATGTGCTCCGGACGCAGGGGCTCGGTGAGCAGCGGGTTGGCCATGAGGTAGATCTGGCCGACGGACAGGTAGTTGGCGGCGCGCCAGTGGGCGTCCAGTGCCTGCAGCTCCTCGTCGGTGAGCTCGGCGGGCGCCTGTCGCGTGTCGACGGACATGAGGGGTCCTTCCGGTCGGACGGCGGCGGATGTGTGCGTGGGGGTTCACAGGAGTGCCCTCCCACACTCCGCCCGGCGACCGGGTACCCGACAGGGCCGACCGGGCCATCCCTGGCGCATGGCACCCGTTCGCCGCAGTGGACGCCCGCCGATGCGGGGCCCCGGACGGCCGCGCCGTCCGGGGCGGTCACCGGGACTCGATCCGGCGGCCGGTGATGCTCACCGGATGGATCCGCACCCACGCGTCGCGTCCGCCTCCCACCCAGGGCGCGCTGTACGCCCGCTCCTCCAGCCGGCGCACGTCGTCCGGCTCCGTCACGACCCGGGCGTCGCCGCGCACCAGCACGCTCCAGCCCTGGCTGAGCGCGTCGTCGACGCGGTCGACCTCGAAGGCGACCAGTCGCCCCCGGGCCTGCCAGGGCGTCGTACCGGGTGCGGTCCGGTACACGATCTCCCCGTCGACGACGCTGTAGTTGACGGGGACGATGGCCGGTCCCGAGGCGGTGGGCACACCGACCCTGCCCACGCCGTGCGTGCCCAGCAGCATCCGGCACTCCGACGCGCTCAGCTCGGTGAACCGGCGGTGCCCGGCGGCCCGGCCGAGACCGGGCGGCAGATCGACGTTCCCGCCGGTCAGCTCGGTCACAGTGGTGTGCAGGGCTCCGGCCAGCCGCAGCAGGACACCGGCGTCCGGCGCGGCGGCCGGGTTCTCCTCCAGGTGCCGCAGGTAGCTGGCGGACGTACCCGCCCGTGCGGCCGTCTCCCTGCGGGTCAGACCGAGTTCGGCGCGGCGCTGCGCGATCCGCCTCCCGAGGTCGCCGCGCGGGGAGGCGTCCGTCCTCTTCCCCATCGCCTGCTCAGGCATGGCCTGTCACTTCCTCTCCGTCAGTCCGGCCGGACGGCGACGACGTCGTGCCGCGGCTCGCCCAGCACCACCTTGAGCGCGCCGGTCTCGGCGGCCCCGGCGAAGACGTCGTACGCCTCCTCCATCTGCTCGAGCGGGAACGTGTGCGTGACCAGCTGCGAGGTCGGCAGCCGGCCCGCCGCCGCCATCCGCAGCAGGGTGGGGGTGGAGGACGTGTCGACGAGTCCGGTCGTGATGGTGACGTTCTTGATCCACAGGTCCTCGAGGTGCAGGGTCGCGGGCCTGCCGTGCACGCCGATGTTGGCCACGTGCCCGCCGGGGCGCACCATGCGCGTGCACAGCTCGAAGCTCTCCGGTACGCCGACCGCCTCGATGACCACGTCGGCACCGAGCCCGTCGGTGAGGTCGGCGATCAGCTGTTCCGGCGTCTCGCGGGCGTCGGCGACGGCGTCCGCGCCGAGCCGCTTGGCGGCGTCCAGGCGGGAGGCGGCGAGGTCCACGGCGACGATGCGTTCGGGGGCGAACAGCCGCGCCGTGGCGACCGCGGCGAGCCCGACGGGGCCGGCCCCGACGACGGCGACGGTGTCTCCGGGGCGAACCCGGCCGTTGAGGACGCCCACCTCGTAGGAGGTCGGGAAGATGTCCGCGAGCAGGACGGCGTCGTTGCTGTCCACGGCGCCGGGCAGCGCGTGCACGGACAGGTCGGCGTGCGGGACGCGGACGTACTCGGCCTGGGTGCCGTCGATCAGGTGGCCGAGGATCCAGCCTCCGCCGCCCCGGCACTGGCCGTACACGCTCTCCCGGCAGTAGCGGCAGCGACCGCAGGCGGTGATGCAGGAGACCAGCACCCGGTCCCCGGGCCGCACGGTGCGCACCTCACCGCCCACCTCGACGATCTCGCCGACCGCCTCGTGGCCCAGCACCGTGCCGGGCCGCACCTCGGGCACGTCGCCCTCGAGGATGTGCAGGTCCGTCCCGCAGATGGTGACGGCGTCGACCCGCACGATCGCGTCGGTCGCGTCCTCGACGCCGGGGTCCGGAACCTCTTCCCAGGCGGACCGTCCGGGACCCTGGAAGACGTAGCCCTTCATGACGTTCCTCCTTGGTGCCGAGCACGCGGGGCCGCGACGGCCCCACACATCCAGCCTCACCGGCGGCGGAGGAATGCGCTTGGGCCGGTCGGCCCCCGAGCGCGGCCGCACGGACAGGGTGCGGCCGCGCTCGGGCCCACCGGCCCCTCGCCCCCACGTCGAGGGGGACCGACCGGCCCTACCGCGGGCCGCGCGCACGGGTATGTCCTTCGGTTGTGTCCGAGACTCAGACCAGGGCCACGCCCCGCCCCACGACTCGTGTCGTCGGTGACACGACGTTCGTGGAGCTGAGCGGCGAAATAGACGTTCTCACGTCGCCGTGTCTCACGGCACGGCTCGACGCCCTGACCGCGCGTCCGCTCCCCGACCTGGTGCTGGACCTGCGCGCGGTGACCTTCATCGACTGCACGGGCCTCGGACTGCTGTGCCGGACCGCGAACCGCGTCCGCGCCCGGCACGGCCGGCTGCGGCTCGTGACCGAGGACCCGCACTTCCTGCGCGTCCTGCGGCTCACCGGCCTGTCCGGCGCGTTCGAGCTCTGCGGCGGCCCGCCGGAGGCGCCGGCCGCTACCGGCGTCGCTTCCCCGGCGGGCGCCTGACGGGTGGTCGTACGCCGCCCTCGTCGTCCGCCGGCGGGGGCCGTACGGTCCCCGAGGGCGCACCCGTCCGGCCCTGCCCCGGCAGGCGGGGGATGACGACCCTGGAGGCGAGGAACATGCGCGGCAGCCGGACGTCGCGTGTCCCGCCGGCCCACGGAGGTGCGTCATGACCGGACCCGTCGTCGTCGGCGTCGACGGCTCGTCGGCCTGCATGGCGGCTGCCTGGTGGGCCGCCCGCGAAGCCGTGGACCGGCACGCGCCGTTGCACCTGGTCCACTCGTGGACCTCCCAGCCGCTGGACGTGCCGATCTCCCAGGACGCCCACAGCGAGCGGCTGTACGGGCGGGAGGTGCTGCGCCGGACCGAGGCCGAACTGCTGCACCGCCACGGCGACCTCGCCGTCACCACGGACCTTGTCGCGGCACCCGCCGCTCAGGCCCTGCTGGCGCGCGGCGGCGACGCCGAGCTGCTGGTGCTCGGCTCCCGTGGGCACGGCTCGGTGGCGGGTTTCCTGCTCGGCTCGACCGCCCTGCGCGTCGTCGGTCTCACGCGGTGCCCCGCCGTCGTCGTCCGGGCGGACGACCCCACGGTCGGGGCCGGCCGGGACCGCCTGGTGGCGGCGGACCGCGACGAGGTCGTGGTCGGCGTGCCGGAGCCGGGACCGGCCGCCGAGGCGCTGCTGGAGTTCGCCTTCGCCACCGCCGACGCGCACGGCGACCTGCTCCGCGCGGTGACGGTCGTCCCCGGGTCACCCGGCCCGCGCGCAGAAGAGGAGCGACGCGCCTGGCTCGCCGCCGAGCTGGCGCCGTGGCGGGAGAAGTATCCCAAGGTCACGGTCGCGGAACGCGTCGCCGTCGGGCCGGCCGCCCAGCTTCTGCTCACCTCCTGCGGCCGGAGCAGGCTCCTGATCGTGGGACGCCGGCCGCACCCGTCCCACCTCGTCTGGAAGCTGGGGCCGGTCGCGCACGCGGCCGTGCGGCACGCCGCCTGCCCGGTCGCCGTCGTCCCGCACGGCTGACGACACACGGACGAGCCGACGGGTGGCCGAGGCAGGGAGCCCGGCCGCAGGGTACGCGCCGTGGATCGAGGCGGAGCCGGCCGCCGCCGGTCGCCGGGCGTTCTCGGCGGCCCGTCCACGAGCCGCCGACGCCCGTGGCGCGGAGTTCACGCGGAGCGAGAGGCGTCGGCCGGAGGAGGAGGTGGACGGTGCGTCAGCGGTTGCGGACGGCCCGTCGCCTGTGCGCCTTCGACGCGTCGGTCGCTGCGGTGCGGGCGACGGGCCGGTTCCTGGAGGGCAAGGACTTCAGAGGCCTCGATGTCGGCCCCGCTTCCGCCCGGCCGGCCCACCTGGCCGCGCGTCTGCCCTCCCCGGCACGACGGCGCCTGTTCTCGCTCGGCGCCCAACTCCACAGCGCCCCGTTGACCCAGGCGCGGGGACTGCGGGGCGAGCAGTGTTTGCCATACGAAAGCTTGGAAGCATCGTATGGGAGATCAGTGAGATACCTCACGACTGACTGGACGTCATGTTCATGCGGCAAGCGACTACCTGCACGGGTTTCGACGTCTCGATCGCTTCCGCAATTGATCCTGGATGTTCCGCAACTTGCAAGTCTTTGCTGGTGAGAGGGGTTGCGGATATGGATATTCGGCGGATGGGGCGTCGGTGACGCCGGCTCGGCCTCGAGGGCGGTGGGGCCGTGCTGTCGGTGGGGTTGTTCGCCGGCTTGATGAGGCGGGGCCCCGGCGGGTTGGCCGAGGTTGAAGGTGTGTCGTTGCCGGCGACCGATGAAGCCGAGGGATCTGTCGCGGCATGAGTGGAAGCGCCACTCCTGCGGGCAGGGGCCCACGGTCGGCGGATTTTCGACTGCGCCGTGCCCAGCAGGCATCGCTCTTGAGTGGCCGTCAAGCCTGCCTGGTCGGCGTCTCAATCAGCCGAGCGGGGAAGACCAGCCGGGCTCCCCGGCGTCACGCGGTGGTCGCCTGTGTCGGCTCCCTGACCCATGGGGTCCGCAAGGACGGATGCGTCATTTGCGCGTGTCGGTGAGCCTCGGGAGTTCGATCCGCGAGGGGATGGGACGTTGCGTCGGGGAGGCTCGCGTTCGTCCAACTGGCAGAGGGTCGGGGATATTCCAGCTGGTCAGGTCATAGCAGGACAAGTTCTCGTGACCTGCGTCACACCTAATTGACGCACCTGCGTAACCCTGTCTTTACTCTCTGCATCCTGTGAGATTTCTGTTTCCTTAGGGTGGGATCTGTGAAGTTCTGGTGGGGTGGGGTGCCTGTGCTGCGGAGTCGAAGATCGATAGCCGCGGTGTTGGGGGGTGTTGCTGCCTCGCTGGTGCTGACGGCATTGCCCGTGTTGCCGGCGCCGGCAACCTCGGCTAGTAGGGCGGCTGCTGCGGAAGCGGCACCTGGTGAGGTGGATGAAGCCGCCGCTCTGGCCCAGGCGAAGGCTTCCGGTCAGCAGGTGGAGGTGACGACGGCGCGCAGCGAATTCACCACGACGCATGCCAACCCCGACGGCACGCTCACGCTCACGCAGTCCACCACTCCGCAGCGGGTGAGGCAGGACGACGGAACCTGGGGGGTGATCGATACCACGCTGGAGCGGCGTCCTGACGGGCGAGTTGCCCCCAAGGGCGCTGTGGTCGACGTGTCGTTCTCCGGCGGCGGCTCCGGCGCGGACATGCTCCGCCTGGGCAGGGACGGCCGTTCGGTCACCCTGGGCTGGACCGACACCCTGCCGCAGCCGGTCCTGGACGGTGCCACAGCCACCTATCCAGAGGTGTTCGACGGTGTGGACCTGCAGTTGACCGCCACGGCTGAGGGCTATCGCGAGGTCCTGGTCGTCAAGACGCCCGAGGCCGCGCACAACCCTGCGCTGGAGCACCTCGTCATCACCGCGGACGGTGATGGGCTGAGTCTGGTTCCGGGCGCGGGTGGTGGCCTGCGCGCGCTCGACGAGGATGGCAACGCCATCTTCCGCGGCCCGGCGGGGCTCATGTGGGACTCCGCGGGGGACAGTTCGTCGGGGCCCCAGACTCAGTTGCAGCCCGCCGCCGCTACCTCTGACGCTGCTGCACTGGACGACTCGGGCGACCCGGTGCAGCCCGGGGAAGGGGACGCGAGTGCGGTGCTGCCGGTGACGGTGGCGGAGAGTTCCATTGCTGTTCGCCCCGACCTCGAACTGCTGCGCGGCGCTGAGACGGTCTACCCGGTGTTCATCGACCCGCCGATGGGTCTGGGTGCGCAGGAGCGCACCAAGATTTCATCTGACGGCGACCGGTTCTGGATGTTCGACGGCGACAAGGGTGTCGGCAAGTGCGGCACGGCCGACGGCTACACCTGTGGTGGCGGCTACATCGACCGGATGTACTTCGAGTTCGCGCCGACTGCGCTGGCCGGCAAGCACGTGCTGGACGCCACATTCCGTGCGCGGGAGACGTGGTCGTTCAACTGCACCCCCTACACCGTGGACCTGAAGCGCACCAACAACATCTCTGAGGCGACCGGCTGGCCGGGACCGGCGCAGCTGGACCACCTCGGCGACCGCGCTGTGTCGGCCGGCCGAGGCGACCTGTGCTCACCGGACCAGCCAGATGCCTGGATCGAGTTCAACGACAACACCACCGAGACGGACGAGAACCTCACCAGCACCGTCCGCTCCTTCGCCAACGGCTCCTTCAGCCGGCTGACGCTGATGCTGCGCGCCCACGACGAGACCGAGCCGCGCGCCTGGAAGCGGTTCGACGACAACGCCGAACTGCAGGTCATCTACGCCTACAAGCCCGGCGTCCCCACCAACGTCGGGATCATCTCGGGCATTAACGGCACGACCGCCTACTGCAAGACATCCTCTACCGACCCGCTCATCGTCACCTTGGGCGTCCCGACCGTCCAGGCACGGCTCCAGACGCTAGTCGGCTCGACCTCGGGCGCTCTGCTGCGGGCCGAGTTCATCGTCGAACGCGGGGACGACGCACCCTGGCGCCGGGTCTGGTCCGGGAGCTCGCCCAGCACCGGCTGGCACGCGGACAACGACCTGGAGCGGATGGAAACCGCCAAACTCGTCGACGGCGGTCTGTACCGGCTCAAGGCGCGTACCCGGTCGCACTGGACCTTCAACACGGTCCCCGACGACCTGTGGTCCCCCTACAACAGCTCCTGGTGCTACTTCAAGCTCGACTCCGCGGCTCCAAAGGAGCCCACAATCACGTCCCTCTCGCCCTACACCCAGTGCTCGGCGGATGTCTGTGAGGGCAAGGGCGGCCCGGGTGTGCCTGGCTCCTTCACCTTCGAGCCGAACACCGCCGACATCAAGGACGGCAAGACCGACGTCACCGCGTACGAGTGGAACCTGCTGTACACCAAGCCCAAGCAGGCGTCCTCCAACGGGGCTCTGAAGACGACGGTGAGCGATGTCGTCCCTCCGCTGGCCGGGACGACAGTGCTGTCAGTACGGGCCAAGGACGTCTACAACCGGTGGGGCCCGTACAAGGAGTTCACCTTCAAGGTGGCACCCGCGCAGGGCGTGGTGGGCCGGTGGCACCTCAACGGCGACGGAACCGACACTCCCGACACGGGTACCCCGCATACGGCGACCCCGGGCGGAACCAGAATCGAATGGCCGGACAAGGCACGCCGTGGTGAAGGTGACAAGTCGCTGGGCCTGAATGGGGGCACGACGGATCCCGCACAACAGACCAGCTACGCGGCGACCGCTACCCCCGTGTTCAACACCCAGGAGTCTTTCACCGTCTCCACCTGGGTGCAGCTGAACGACGCCTCCACCAACCGGGTCGTGCTGTCCGCACCCGGTACGAACGGCAGCGCGTTCGCGCTGTACTACTCCAGCGCCTTGAAGAAGTGGGTGTTCAACCGCACCGACAAGGACGTGGCCAGCCCGGTCCACATCCGCTCGGTCGCCGATACGGACAAGCCGCCGCTGAACGTATGGACCCACCTGGCGGGCGTGTTCAAGACCGAGGGTGCCGACAACCTCCCCGACACCGACCCGTCCAACGACACCATCCAGCTGTTCATCAACGGCCGCCCGCAGGGCCAGCCGGTCGTCCTGTCCCAGGCCGCCCCCACCTACACCCCATGGACCGCGACCGGCGGCCTGCAGTTCGGCCGCTTCAAGGCCGCCGGCACCTACAGCTCCTACCACGTCGGCCTGCTGGACGAGGTCGCCGCCTGGCAGCGAGCCTTGTCTGCGCCGGAACTCGCCCACGAGACGCGAGTGCTTGAGAACGAGGTGCCGGCCAACGAACTGGTCGCTCACTGGAACGCCACCACCTCTCAGGGCACCCAAATCAGCAGTCGCACGCCGTACCCCGTGCCGGCCATGACAGTGTCCGGAACAACGATCGGCGAGGAAGACGACGCGCTGCTCGTAGACGGCGCGGCCCATGCCGCAGCGACGGGACCGGTGGTCGACGAGACAGGTTCCTTCACCGTCTCCGCCGACGTCCGCCTGAACACCGACCAGCTCGCGAGCAAGCCGCTCGGATACCGAGCCCAGGTGGCCGGGCAGACCATGGGCGGCGAATCCTCGTGGGCGTTGTCGGTGGTCAAGCGCGAGAATGACTTGGGGCAGCACATCTACCTGTGGGAGTTTGCCCGCACCGCGGTGGGCCCGGACGGAACGGTCACCCAGAGCACCGTCGTACCCGCCACCGATGAAGCGCAGGTCGGCACCAGGGTGACCCTCACCGGAGTCTTCAACGCACAGGCCGATCCTGACACCGGCGACGGCGACCTGGACTTGTATGTCGGGGAGGAGGCTCAGCCACGGGAAGTGGGCACTTTCACCACCCCGCAGCAGGGCAGCGGTGAGCTGAGCTGGGGCCGAGGAACTGCGGCCGGCAGCACCGCCCACTACTTCACCGGCGCTCTGGAGCAGCTGCGCGTGTGGACCGGCGCCATGACGATCGATCAGATCGGATCGCAGGTCCTGGCGCCCGGCATCACCGGCTAACCGCCCTTTCCTCCGCTTGCTGGGCGGTCGGCAGGCACGACGCCCGAGACCGCCCGCCCAGCAGGCTCCCTGTTCCTCCGTGCGCTCCGCACGGCGCTTTCACGCCCTGTTGTCCATGGCCAGGCACGATGCTGCCTGGCCCTAGTGAGGAAGACATCACGTGAAACACTTCGGCACCCCATGGCCCGGTCCAGGCCGCGGAGGCGGAAGCACAGGCCGCTGGAGCAGACGCATAGCCACCCTGACCGGGCTGGCGATGCTCCCGGGCCTGCTCACCCCCGTCGCCTTCGCCGCTACTCCCGATCCACTCGGGGCTCCCACGCTGGAGCCGCCTCGTTCAGCGAAGGTCCGCCCGTTCACTGCCAAGGTGAGCGAGAAGCCCTCGCAGGCGGACCGTAAGGCGGCCGAACGAGCCCGCCGGGACCAGCAGCACCCGGTCACCTGGCCCACGGCAGGCACCGCCATCTTGCTCCTCGGCACTGGTGCGACGTCCAAGAAGGAAGCGGGCACCCTGCCCGTCACGGCCAGCACACCCGGCAAGGGCCGGTCGGCGAAGTCCCTCACCGTTGAGGTCTTGAGCCGCAAGGACGCGACCCGTCTCGGCGTCAAGGGCGTCGTGCTGAAGGTTTCCGCTCCCGCCGGTGGCAAGGCACGCCTGAGTGTCGGCTACTCCGCTTTCGCCTCCGCCTACGGCGGTGACTGGGCCGGGCGGCTGCAGTTGTTCCGCCTGCCCGACTGCGCCGACGGCACCCTGGACAAGGCTGGCTGCCGCACCCGCACCGAACTCGACTCCCAAAACCACCGCACCCAGCAGAACGTCGCCGCCACGCTGAGCCTGCCGGCCAGCGGCGCGCCGATGATGCTGGCGCTCGCCGCGGGTACCCAGTCGGGGGCCGGCGACTACAAGGCGACGCCGCTGTCCCCCTCTTCCACCTGGGAAGCAGGCGGCGGCTCGGGCACCTTCACCTGGTCCTACCCTCTGAGGGTCCCGCCGGCCGCTGCCGGCCCTGAGCCGAACCTGGCCCTGTCTTACGATTCGGGCAGCATCGACGGGCGCACCGCCAGCACCAACAACCAGGGCAGCCAGGTCGGCGAGGGTTTCGACCTGACCTCCTCCTACATCGAGCGCAAGTACGGCTCGTGCGACGACGACGGTCAGACGGACAAGTCCGACCTGTGCTGGAAGTACGACAACGCCTCCCTCGTCCTCAACGGCAAGGCCACCGAACTCGTCAAGGACGACACCAGCGGAAAGTGGCGGCTGCAGAACGACGACGCCTCCACTGTCATCCGCTCGTCCGGCGCAGACAACGGTGACGACAACGGCGAGCATTGGGCGGTCACTACAGGAGACGGCACCAAGTACGTCTTCGGCCTGAACAAGCTCGACGGCGCCGGCGCGGACGACCGCACCAACTCCGTGTGGACCGTGCCGGTCTTCGGCGACGACGAAGGCGAACCCGGTTACGACGCCGACTCCACCTTCTCCGGCCGGGCCAAGACCCAGGCCTGGCGGTGGAACCTGGACTACGTCGAAGATAGCCACGGCAACGCCAGCACCTACTGGTACACCGCGGAAACCAACCACTACGACACGCTCGGCGACGACACCATCGGCACCGAGTACGTACGCGGCGGCTACCTGAGGGAGATCCGCTACGGTCAGCGCGCCGGCACCCTGTTCTCTGCCATCCCGGCCGCCTCGAACAAGGTCGTCTTCGGCCACGACGAGCGCTGCCTGGCTACCGGCACCGGCTGCGACGCACTGACCGAAACCACCCGGAACAACTGGCCCGACGTACCGTTCGACGCGGTGTGCAAGGCCGATGTCAAGTGCACCGGCAACACCGGGCCCACCTTCTTCACCCGCAAGCGCCTGACCACCGTCACCTCCTACGCCTGGAACGCGGCCGCCGCGACCCCTGCCTACGAGCCGGTGGATGCCTGGACGCTCAAGCACCTATACCTCGATCCCGGCGACACCGGTGACTCCAGCGACCAGTCGCTGTGGCTGGACGAGATCCGTCACACCGGCAAGCGCGGCACCGACCTCTCCCTGAACCCGGTGCAGTTCGGGCACGAGATGCTGGCCAACCGCGTTGACGGCCCCGACAACATCCTGCCGCTGCACAAGCCGCGCCTGAAGACCGTCACCTCGGAAACAGGCGCCAAGACGTCCGTCTCCTACCTGCCTGCCGACTGCGCCTACGGGCAGACGATGCCCAGGGTCGATACCAACACCAAGCGCTGTTACCCGGTGTACTGGTCACCCAACGGCGAGCAGGAGCCCATCCTGGACTGGTTCCAGAAGTACCCGGTCAGCGCCGTATCCGTCAGCGACCCCACGGGCGGCGGCCTGGCCGTGGAGCACTCCTACCAGTACTCCGCAAGCGGCGGTGCCTGGCACTACAACGAGGACCCGCTTACCCCGGCCAAGGAACGCACCTGGTCCATCTGGCGCGGCTACGAGCGCGTCACCCACCTCACCGGCGTCTCCACCGCAACGCAGAGCAAGACCGTCACGGTGTTCATGCGGGGCATGCACGGCGACCGCGTCCTCGGCCCCGACGGTAAAACGCCCGACCCGACCGCCCGCAAGACCGTCACGGTCACCGGCATCCGAGCGGCCGCGATCAACGACCTGAACCAGTACGCCGGATTCACCCGCGAAACCGCCACTTACAACGGCAGCAGCGAAGTCTCCGGAACCATCAACAACCCCTGGTCCAAGCTCACGGCCACCCAGCACAAGTCGTATGCGGACATCGAGTCCTACTACGTGCGCACCTCGGCCACCCACGCCCGAACCAAGATCACCAGCGGCATCACCCCGCTCGATCGCGTCCGCACCGTCAGAACGACCTACGACGACTACGGCATGCCCGCCACCGTCGACGACGAAGGCGACAGAGCCGTCACCGGCGACGAGAAGTGCACCCGCACCTGGTACGCACGCAATGATGCTGCAGGCATCAACTCGCTCGTCTCCCGCAGCCGTACCGTCGCCAAGCCTTGCGCGACCGCGGATACGAGCCTGGACCTGCCCGCGGACTCCAGCCGCCCCGGCGACGTCATCTCCGACACCGCCACCGTCTACGACAACCCCACCGCCACCACCTGGCCGGCAACCCAAACGCCCACCAAGGGCGAGGCCACCTGGAGCGGGCGCGCCAAGGCCTACGACAGCAGCGACGCACCCCTGTGGCAGAAGATCGCCACCACCACCTACGACACCCTTGGCCGCACCTCGATCGTCAAGGACACCAACGACAACCTGGTCTCCAAGACCACCTACACCCCCGCGGCCGCAGGACCGCTGACCGCCACGGACGTAGAGAACATCAAGCTGCACAAGACGACCACCCAGGTCGACTTCGCCACCGGCGCAGCCACGAAGGTCATCGACCCGAACAACATGGTCACCCAGTCCGAATATGACAGCCTCGGACGCCTGACCAAGGTCTGGCTGCCCAACCGCTCCAAGGCCCTTGGCGCAACCCCCAACTACGTCTACGCCTACAACATCACCAACACCGACATGTCCTGGGTGTCCACCGGCACCCTCAACAACAACGCATCCGGCTACAACACCAGCTACGCCTTCTACGACGCCCAGCTCAGGCTCCGCCAGACCCAGTCGCCCACACCTGCAGCTGAAGGCGGCCGCATCATCACCGTGACCCGGTACGACACGCGGGGAATGGCCTACAGCCAGCACGGCGACATCTACGACAGCACATCGCCGCCCACCTCAACCCCGGTCGAAGTCTCCGGCGGACAGGCCCCGATCCAGACGGACACCACTTTCGACGGCGCCGGCCGGCCCACCGAAACAGTGAACAAGACGCACGGCATCACCCGCTGGACCACCACCACCTACACCGGCGACACGGTCTCTACCAGTGCCCCCAACGGCGGGCAGGCCACCGCGGTAGTCACCAACGCCCTCGGCCAGACGACCGAGCGCCGCGAATACGCAGGCTCGCAGCCGACCGGCACCGACTACACCACCACCCGCTACACCTACCACCCGGCCGGCCAGCAGGACACCATCACCGGGCCCGACCAGACCGAGTGGACTTACACCTACGACCTGTTCGGCCGCCAGATCGAATCCACCGACCCGGACAAGGGCAAGACCACCACCGACTATAACGAACTCGACCAGACCGCTAGCACCACCGCCAACGACGACAGCACCAAGAAACTGCTGTACGGCTACGACGAGCTCGGCCGCCAGACAGGAATGTGGCAGACCGACAAAACGGACGCCAACAAGCTCGCCGCCTGGACCTTCGACACCGCAACCCGGGGTAAGGGCAAGCCCTACGAAAGCGTCCGCTACGACGGCGGCGCGACAACCACAGGCAAGGCCTACACCAAGCGCATCACCACCTACGACAACCTCGGCAACGCCACCGCCAGCCAACTCGACCTGCCCGAAGGCGACGCGTTCCGTGATGCCGGCGTACCCTCAACGCTGTCCCTGAGCGCCACTTACCGGCCCGACGGCACAGTCGCCCAGACAGGATCCCCCGCTGTCGGCGGCCTCCCGTCCGAAATCGTCTCTTACACCTACAACGCCACCGGACAGCAGCTCACCTCCACGGGAACCACCGGCTACCTGCACGGCGCCGCCTTCTCCCCACAAGGTGACCTGCGACAGCTCCAACTCGGCACCAGCTCGACCAAGAAGGCCTACCTCAACTGGGAATACGAGCCCGGCACCCGCCGCCTGACCCGCGCCTACGTCACTGACGACGTCCACAGCTACATGGCGCAGGAGCTCAAGTACACCCAGGACGACGCCGGCAACGTCACCTCCATCTTCGACGCCACCACCCAAGGCGGCACCACGAAGGCCGACTACCAGTGCTTCACCTACGACGGCCACCGCCGCCTCACCGAAGCCTGGACCCCCAAAACCGCGGACTGCGCAACCTCCGGCCGCACGATATCCAACATCGACGGCGCAGCCCCCTACTGGACGACCTACGCCTACACCCAGGCCGGCCAGCGCCAGACCGAAACGCAGCACACAACCGCAGGCGACCAAACCACCACCTACACCTACAACGACCCCACAGACAACAAACCCCACACCCTCGACAACACCACCGGCGCCCGAACCGCCACCTACAGCTACGACAACGCCGGCAACACCACCTCCCGCCCGGGCGCAACGGGCCAGCAAACGCTCGCCTGGAACACTGAGGGCAAACTCACCACGCTCACCGAAGGCGCCAAGGAGACCGGCTACCTCTACGACGCGGACGGCGAACTACTCATCCGCCGCGCCAAGGGCGACGGCGACGCCATCCTCTACCTCGGAGGCGGCAACGAAGTACGCCTCACCACCAAGGGCACCACAAAGACACTCAGCGGCACCCGCTACTACACCGCAAACGGCCAGACCATCGCCGTCCGCACAGCGACCAGCGGAGTCGCGGGCACGAAACTGAGCTTCCTCGCCAGCGACCATCACGGAACGTCCAGCATCGCCCTGGAAGCAGGCACCTACGCGGTCACCAAGCGATACACGTCGCCATTCGGCAGCACGCGAGGAACCAAGGCGACCAGTTGGCCGGACGACAAGGCCTTCCTGGGTGCACCTGCCGACGAGTCGACCGGGCTCACCCACATAGGCGCCCGCGAGTACGACCCGGTGGTCGGCCAGTTCATCAGCGTCGACCCACTTCTCGAACTCGACAAACACCAAACCCTCAACGGCTACAGCTACGCCGTCCAGAACCCCCTCACACACAGCGACCCCACCGGCATGGGCCTCGCCTGTAACGGCTACGGCGATAGCACGCCGTGCCCCACAAACCCAAGTGGAGGCAAAAGTGGCCAGCCCGACAGCATCAACAGCGGAGGCGGGGGGACGACCGGGGGCACGGCAACCGCCAGTGGGGCCGCTGCCGATTACCGATGCGGTTTCCCGGGATGCTCAACTGTCGGATACACCGGGTACGGACCTAACGTCGACGAGTACGTCAACAACGGCACGCCTTACCATTCTCCCATTCCTGAGCCGCCGGGGTACTGGGAGATATTCGAGCAGTTCGTGCTGCCGGACATCGATGAATGGAAGGCGTGTGGAAGCAATCCCGGCTTCAACTCCCACTGCGGCTGGGCCGCAACCGACCTTCCCGCCCTCAAGGCACTGAAGCTCCTAAAGCTCCTGAAGCTAAAGAAGACTGACGACGTCCTTGAGGAGGCCGCCAAGTGCACGAAGTGCTTCCTAGCCGGAACCGACGTGCTCATGGCTGATGGCACCACCAAAGACATCGAAGACATCAAGGTCGGCGATACAGTCCAGGCAACAGACCCGGAAACCGGCGAGACGGGCCCCCGTGAAGTCACCAAGCTGATCATCACCGATGATGACAAGCACTTCAACGAGCTCTCCATCGCCACCGAAGACGGCATCGAGAAAGTCACGGCGACTTACGAACACCCGTTCTGGTCGCCCTCTGAAGGCGACTGGATCGAAGCCGGCGACCTCACCCCCGGTGCGACCCTCCTCACCGATGACGGCAACACCGTCATCGTCACCGCGAACCGCCCCTACACACGACATGCCACTACGTACAACCTGACCGTTGACGACCTGCACACGTACTATGTGCTGGCAGGGGAGACGCCGGTCCTCGTTCACAACAGCAATGGGAACTGTGGCGTCACGGATCTCGCAGCCAAGATTGATGTTGAGAACCTTTCGATGACCAAGACCGTCGAAAACCACACCTGGGACATTGCTGGTACTCGGGATGTCGATGCCCCCAACTTCGGTAAGGCTGCACGCCCTTACATGAACGGCAACAATGGGCAGCTCCTTCGGGGAATCATGGAGGGATCCGCACCCAGGATGGATTCCCGTGGCGCTCCTGGGGTTGTCGAGTGGAGAACGCCCGGAGCGATGAACGGAAGCAACGGGATCTGGGAGCTCAACATCGACGCAAATTCCAACAGGATCGTTCACTTCCTCTTCAAGAGCACAAAAGGCTAGCCAGAAATGAAATTCTCCATCCAAGACGGATCTCCTCTTGAGGGTGTTCTCACCTATGACGAGTCCGAGTACGGATTCTCCTTCAGTGCGCAGAGCGGGGAGTCGTTGAGCGAGAGGCTCGGCTCGAAGGGGGTTGCAAGTGTGCTGATCGGCACGCTCCAACTTGAGGTCGATATTGAGTCTCGGGGAGTCCTGTTCGCCTGGGGATACTTCCCAAACGTTCGGGGTGTGGTGGCCGAGTTGATTGCTCCACAGTTCAATCCCGGACGGGTATTCATCTCGTCGGACCACTCCTTCGAGCCTGGGGTTTCTTTCGAGGTCCCTGGAGACAGGTGGCGGGTTTCGTATGATTCTTCCTCCGGGTGGGTCGCCATTCGTCTGAACAATGCCGTCGGCGCTAAGTTTGTCCAAATCGCTAGCGGAACTGTATTGGGCGTCGACAACGGTGATCTGGTTTCGGTCTGGCTCAATCCTGTTTTTGCAGAGTGACAGGCGATGAGGCGGACGGGTAAGTAGAAGATCCGTTAGCAGCAGCAAAAATGAAGCCCCGCAAGGTGCGTCCTGGCGGGGCTTCTGCGGTGCGTGACGGCAGTAGTTGACGGCAACGTCAGCGGACGGGGACGGCGGAGGGTGGCGGTTCATCGCCTTCGTCCCGGGCCGTATGGCTGCTCTCCGGGCTGCCGAGCGCGGTGCCGAGGGCGTTGATGGCGTCGCGCTGGAGGCGGAGTCGGACGTGGGCGTAGACGGTGGCGGTGACGCCGATGTGGGCGTGGCCGAGGAGTTCCTTGATCACGACGAGTTCGATGCCCTGTTCCAGGAGGAGGGTGGCGGTGGAGTGGCGGAGGTCGTGGAAGCGGATGCGGCGGAGGCCGGCCTTGCGGAGGAGCGTGAGGAAGGCGCGGGTGAGGTTGGTCGGGTCGATCGGTCGGCCCTGCGCAGTGGTGAACACGTGCCCGTCGTGCCGCCACGTGGTGCCCGCGGCCTCATGCTTGCGCTGCTGCTGTTCGTGGTGGAGCTTCAGCGACTGGACGCAGCGGGTGGGAAGGGCGATGCGGCGCTCGGAGGCCCGCGTCTTGGTGGGCAGCGTGGTGAGCCCGCCTGCGGCGGTTCGCTGAAGGGTGCGGCGGACGGCGGCGGTGCCCGCGTCGAGGTCGAGGTCTTCCCAGTGCAGGCCGAGGAGTTCGCCCTTGCGGAGTCCGGTGTGGAGGGCGAGTTCGAACAGCGCGTGCAGCCGGTGGCCCTGGGCGGCGGTGAGAAACTGCCGGGCTTCGTCGGCGGTGAGGGGTTCGAAGCGTCGGGGGCGGGGGGTGCCGGTGCGGACGTTACGGGCGACGTTGCGCGGGATCTCTTCCTCCCGTACGGCGTGCTCCAGGGCGGACTTGAGCACGGAGTGGATGTAGGTGAGCGTCAGCGGAGAGAGCAGCTTGTGGCAGCACCGGCCGGCGGCACAGCAGCGGGGCTCATTGCGCCGGGCGTCGAGGCCGCGCGTGCAGCACTGGCAGGTGGTGCGGAGCTGGTTGAACCAGGTGCGGACGTCCTTCGCGGAGAGCTTGGCGAGCTTCTTCTTGCCCAGGCCGGGGATGAGGTACCGGTTGACGCAGGCGGTGTAGCGGGTGTGGGTGTTCTTGCGCAGGTGGTGGGCGGCCACGTTCTCCAGCCAGTACGTCAGGTACGCGGCCACGCTGCCCTGCGCGGTGGGGACGCGGAGGCCGCGGTTGCTGGCGGCGATCTTCTCGGTGAGCTTGGCCAGGGCGTCTTTGCGGGTAGTGCCATAGACGCGGACGCGGCGGCGGGTGTTGCCCTGTGCGAGGACGTATCCGGCGGCTTCCCAGCGGCCGTCCTTGCGCTGGTAGACCGTTCCGTCGCCGTTGGCCCGTACGCGGCGGGAGGCGGGGGTGTCTCGGGGCGTGGTCATCAGGCGGCGGCTTCCTGTTCGAGGCGGGTGCGGATGAAGTCGGTGAGGGCATGGGTGGGGATGCGGCGGGCGCGGCCGAGGGTGATCGAGGCGAGTTGGCCGGAGCGGAGCAGGTCGTAGACGGCGGAGCGGCCGAGCTGGAGGCGGGCCATGACCTGGGGAACCGTCAGCAGCTCCTCCGGCGTACTCAGCGCCTGGTGGGGCGCGGCGGGCGCGTGCGTGGTCATCAGCAGCCCCCTTCGAACGCGAACTGGCGTGCCAGTTCTCTGCGGTGCCAGACGGCAGCGGCCAGGAGGGCGGCGCCGGGGCTGTAGCCGGTGCCGAGGTAGGCCCAGTGGCCGACGACGAGGGTGGTGTCCGGGTCGGGCTCGGGCAGGCTGGCGTGGGCGTGGACCTGTTCGGTGCGCCAGGTGCGGCGGGCGTCGCGCAGCGCGCCGAGGGTGGCGGAGTAGCGGCGGGACTTGGTGGAGAAGTGGCCCCGGAAACCGAGCATGTGCGCCCACTTCCAGAGCTTGAGATCAGCGAACTCGGGCAGCCTGCCCAGCTCCCAGCAGGTGCGGATCATCTGCCGCACGTGCCGGGCGACGGCGAGCCGAGGCAGCGGCCGGGCCTGCCCGGTGCCGCCGCAGGCGGTGCAGGGGAGCGCGGCCCCGTGGGGCAGGAGGGTGGCGCCGCGTCCCTGGCAGGGGCGGCAGAACAGGGCGCGGTCGAGGGTGCCGGAGGCGTCGGCGGACTTGGTGGCGTACTTGGCCACGTAGGCGGCGACCGCTTGATCGGTGAGTTCGGTGTCGGTGCCGAAGGCGGCGATCTCGCGCACGTCGAGCTGTTCGCCCCAGGTGAGTTCGCGTTCCCCGATCGCATCCGACACGACGGCCACTCGGACACGAAGGGCGGCGGCCCGGATGGCGTCAGCGAGCATGGCGACGGTGGCATACGGGGGCGGGGGCGTGGAGTTGCCGTCCGGGCCGTCGAGGCGGATCACGGCGTGGAAGTGGACCAGGCCGCGCTTCTGGTACTCGGCGACCTTGGCGAAGGACACGCGCAGGACCGTGCGGGCGGCCTTCTGGGTCATGCCGAGCCGGGCGGCGATCTCGCGGCGCAGGTAGGTGGTGAAGCGGGCCCACAGGGCGGAGGCGTGGGCGTTGAACAGGATGGCGCCCGCGTAGTCGTAGGTTGCGGGGTTCAGCGGCGTGCCGAGCAGGGCGTCCGTGGGTTCGTGGAGCTTGCGGCAGCTGCAGGGCCGGGCATTCCCGCCGGGCGTGGTGGGGCGGTTGTGGACGGGGCCGAAGGAGGGGGCGGTGAGGGTGGCGAAGACGCGGGGGTGGGTGCGGACAGTGTCGGGCACGTTCTTGCCGCCGGACAGGCCGGCCCGGATGAGGTGGTAGGTGTCGGCGGCGTAGACGCGGGAGCAGGCCGGGCAGCGGGAGGCGCGGCGATTGCCGCATGCGGTGAGCAGGCTGCCCGTGGGCTCCCCGGAAGCGGTGTACGCGCGCAGTACCTCGCCGGTTGTGGTGTCGATGGTAGTGCTCTGGCCGGTCAGGCGGACGGGTTCGGTGCAGCCGCCGAGGTGTTCGATCTGCTGCTGTGCGCGGTCGAAGTCTGGGTGGTTGACGAGGTGGAGCAGGTCCCGCACGGCGGGGCTTGCCACGTGGCGCAGGTCCAGGGTGACCATTCGGGGCGTCTCCCTTCTGTTCGGGGTGGGACCCGAGCAGCAACCGACCTTCAGGGAAGGCATGTTGGTGCTGCTCGGGGCATGACGAACCAGGCCCATCGGGTGGCCGTGGATTTCAGGGAGGAGTTATCCGGCCAGTGGCCGGGGTAGCTCAGAGCTGAGCGAGGGCGGCGGTGGCCACCGGCAGGGCGACGCCCATGCGGGTTGCGAGCTGGGCGGCGGTGACCGGTGCTCCGTGCTCGGCGTGGTAGGTGTCCGCGATGCGCCGGGCCGCACTCAGCAGTGCGGCGGGGAGGACCGGTCGGGAGCCGGTGGCAGGCGCCTTGGCGACGGCCTGGGCGGGGGCGGGGACCTTGAGCACGGTAGGCACTGCGGCCGGAGGCGGCGTAGGTGTCGAGGTGGGGACCGGCTCAGGGGCCGGTGCCGCCGTTTCGGGAGCGGGCGCCGAGGTGGGCACCGGCTCAGCGAGGGGTGCGGGGGTGATGGTTGCGGTGGTGTCCTCCCGGTGTGCGGCCGTGTGGAAGTGGGCGAGGAAGGCGGGGCCGACGTGCCCCCAGCCCAGGAGCAGGAGCGGGGCGACGGTGTCCAGGCAGGCCCGTCCGTAGCGTCCGGTCAGCAGGGGCTCGGCGGTGTTCAGCCCGAGGGTGAGCAGCCCGCACAGGTGCAACAGCCGGGTGCCGGCCTTCAGCTCCGCCTTGGGGACGCCGCGCAGGGCCAGGAACCGCAGCGCGACCAGGAGGCCGACGACGGACAGGTCCACCATGGGCGCGATCAGCGGCGCGATCGGGCGCGGGACGCCGAGCCGCAGGGCGAGCGCCCAGACGTTGCCGAAGGAGAAGACGAAGGCCAAGGCCGCGATGACCGCCATCACCATGGTCACGGTGCGCCGGGTGAACCGCTCTTCCGCCATGCGCGGGGCCTCCTCTCGGGGCGTGGGATCGGGGGCGTTCAGGGCTTGGCCAGGGGGACGGCCGGACCGTCCTGCCCGTCGTCGCCGGGGTTCGTGTTGCTGGTGGTGTCGAGGAGGGCGTCCAGGCACAGGGCGGGGTCGGCGGTCAGGTGGGAGGTGGCTTCCGCGATGCGGGCGGCGTCGGCGTCGGAGACGTAGGGGGTGCGGATGCGGGTGAAGCCGGGGCGGCCCTGCATCGCCATTACCGCGACCCCGACGTAGGCGGGGTCCTGCAACGTCACCGGGCTGGCGTCCGGCCAGTTGCGGATGTCGTCGCCCAGCGCGGCCACCGCGGCTTCCACGGTCTTCTGCGCGAACGACAGCCCGACCGGGCACACGTCACGGATGAAGGTCGGGATGGCATCCCCGGTGGTCTTCTGACTGATCAGGATGGTCAGGATGCCGACGCTGCGGCCCTTCTTGACCAGGTCCTCCACCAGCCGGGCGTTCTCCGCCGTCAGCGCGGCCAAACGTTTCGTCTCGGCGTCGCTCCCCTTGTACTCACGGAAGAACGTGTGCGCCTCGTCGATGAGCACCACCGTGAGCGGCCACAGCCGGGAGGGGCCGACGTGCCACACGTTCTTCACGCCCAGCACGTCACGGATCACCGACGACCGCCGCCGACGCAGCTCTACCAGCCGCTTGAACAGCGCGTTCGCCTCGTCCAGGTCATCGCCGCAGAACGCGAACATCCGCTTGACCAGGTCCGCGTAGTCGCCCTCTTCGGCCCGCGACACCTTCCCGTCGAAGGCCACGAACTGCACGGCCGCCGACGGCGCGAGGTCACAGACGAACTTGTTGATCCCCGAGGTCTTGCCCGCGCCGGGTGTGCCGGCCACCGTCACCCCGGGCACGTTTGCCAGAGACACGCAGACGGGTGCGGCGTACTCGTCCACCCCCAGTTCCCAGCGCGCCACGTCCTCCGGCAGGCGGCCGGTGGGCCGGTGCTCGGTCGGCGTGGTCAATGGGTCGGAGCGCACGCCACGGATCACCACCTTGCCGGGTCCGTCGGGCAGGACGGAGACCCGCGTGCACCGCCAGGCGTCCGCCAGGAAGCGTGCCGCCTTCTGGTACTCCTCCAGCCCGACCTGCGGCAGGGTCCTGGCCCGGACGATCACGCCGAACCGGTCCGGCTTGACCTTGATCCTGGGAGTCAACACCCGGGGCGCGGGGGCGGGGCCGTCCTTCTGTGCGGTGATCTGCGCGAGCAGGCCCGGGGTCTTATCGGTGACCGTCAGCCCGGCCATCCGCGCGAGGCGCACCCAGCCCCAGCGCACCCGCACAGCCTGCCGCATGCTGACCCGCGTGCCCCGATCGGCCCGAACGTAGCGGATCACGACCAGCAGCAGCCACATGCCCGCCAGTACGGCCGCGATCAACAGCGCCTGCGGCGCGTGACCGGTCAGGCTCCCCGTGTCGAAGCCGGTCACTGGGCCGCCTCCGCCGCGACCAGCTCCAGGCGGGCGGCGCGGTAGGCGACGCCGTCGGAGAGCTGACCGTTGAAGATCCGCGCCCACGGGGTGGCGAACAGCTCCACCGGCCGGACCATCACGCCCGGCTTCAGCCCGGCCGCGATGCCCGTCTCCGGGACCGTGATCTTCAGGACCTCGGCCCGGCCGTCCTCCATGAGCATCACGGTCACCGTGTACAGCGACGCGCCGGTCTCCCGGTCAGTGGCGACCTCCCCGGTCTGCTGGTCCTTGATCTTCAGCACCGGTTCGGTGCCCGCGATGCACACCGCCGACGGCAGCAGAGCAACACGGATTCGAGACATGGCCATGCCATCACATCCTCATCATTCGAGATGGAGCCGCTTGATCGACTCGACCACGACCATAACCGCACGCCCGCTACACCCGCAACACTCGATTCGTATCGATACACCTGTGCGTCTCGGACGCCGGGGCGGCCGGGTATGCCGTGGGTGCCGGTCCGCCGCTACCCTCGTGTCATGACGCTGCCCCTGGACCAGGACCCCCGGCCGCCCTATGTGCAGGCCGCCGACGTCCTACGCGCCGCCATCCGTGACGGCGAGCTGCGTCCGGGCGAGCGACTGCCCTCCGCACGCGAGCTGCAACGGCGCTTCGGAATCGCGAGTTCGACAGTCCAGAACGCCCTGCGCCTGCTCAAAGAGGAGGGGCTGATCTACTCCGTCCTGGGCCGGGGCAGCTACGTGCGCGCCCACGACGGCGAGCCCGAGCCAGAAGAGGAAGAGGCCGCCGCCAGCGAGTCTGACCCCGCGTACGTCGGACTCGGTGACCTTCGGCGGGGATGGCAGGTGGTACCCACCGACGACCCCCGCCCCCCGTACGTGCAGACCGCGGACGCACTCCGCAAGCAGATCCAGGACGGCCGGCTCGCACCAGGGGCCAAGCTCCCCTCCGCCCGCGAGCTGCAAGAACAGTTCGGCATCGCCAACTCCACCGCGCAGAACGCCCTGCGGCTACTCAAGGACGAGGGGCTGATCTACTCGGTCCAGGGCCGGGGCGTGTTCGTCCGCCAGCTCAGCCCGCACGACCAGTTCCTCAAGCGCTACCACGAGATGCTTGACAAGTCTGCGGCCCAGCGCCGCGCGGACGAAGAGGCCGTACGCCTCAGCGGCAAGACCGACGATGAAGTCGCCGCCGAACTGGAGGCCGCCGAGGAACGCTTCGCGAAGGCCAGCGTCGAATTCGAAGCCGCCACAGCCCACCGCGACGCGATGCGAGCCGTCATGGAGCAACGCAAGCGCCTCAGCGGCAACTACACCCCCGAGGAGAAGGCCGCCAAGGCCCAACTTCTGCGCGACAGACTTACCGAAGGCCGACGCCGACGCTGACCCCGAACCACGCCACGGCGTGGCAGCAGGGGGGTTGACTTCCGGATGTCTAGTCCCAGCTGATGGCCGACGTTCTGATCCCAGGTGATGGTTGACGGTAGGCCTAGACAACATCGGAAACCTTGTAGGGCTTGTTCGCCTTAACGTGGCGGACGGGAATGTCGGTGGTGCGCTGGATGACGCGGACCTGGCCGTCCAGCTCGACGGTGATCGTCGATTCCGCCACGTGCACGGTCACGGTCCGGCCTGCGTAGGGGCGGCCGAGGGAGACGGTCTGGCGGCAGACCATGATCGTGCCCACCGCGCTGATCCGCCGCTGGACACGCACCGGCTCCGCCCTGGGACGGGGCGGCGGGCCCGCCGGCCGCAGCCCACGAAGACGCTGCACCTCGTCGGGGGTGAGCGGGTTGGGCCGCACCCGCAGCAGCTCCCGCGAGGACGGCTCGAAGAACGACAGCGTCTCGTCGTCGATCCGGATGCCCACCTGTCGGCCGCCCAGGATCTCCGCCGCCAGCACCTGGCGCCCGCCCAGACCCACCAGCCCACTGTTGTTCACGGTCCGGTCCACCTCGAACGCCTCGCCGTCCCCGGTCGGCAGCGGCGACGGCCCCGCCGCACGCCCACCCTGAGCCGCCAGCCGGGACAGGTCCGCCACCGACAGGTGCGAGCGCACCGTCTTGATCCGCGTCCCGGCGATCAGCACATGGATCACCGAGGTGTCTGCCCAGAACGTCACCGTCAGGCCGGAGCGGGCCGGGCCGAGCCAGAACTGCTTGCCCGCGACCTGCAGATTCCCGCTCGCAGGCACCACTCGCTCGAACTCCACCGGCCCACCGTGCTCCACCGCCGCCGATGGCGGGACCTCCTCAGACGGGCCGACGGGAACAGGCATTGCCTCAGCCGGATCCGGCTCCGCAGGGGCAGTCCGCTGCTGCGGCACCAGCGCGAGCACCCCGGGCACCCTCAGGCTCAGTACGTCCCGCTCCTGCTCGGGAACCGGGGTGAACCGGTCCGCCGGAGACTGCATGTCCAGCGCCTGATGCGGCCGGACAGAGTTGTACTCCTCCACCCACGCATCCAGCGCCGTCTGAGCGGCCTCGATGCTCTCGAACGCGCCGCAGTCGTCGAGGAGTTCACGCCGCAGGGTCTGATGGAACCGCTCAACCTTGCCCGTCGTGGTCGGCGACGCCGGCTGGGTGAGCCGGTGCGCGATCCCGTTCTCCCGGCAGACCCGGTCGAACAGCACCTCACCACCCTGGCCGAACCGGTCGGTGAACTGCTTGCCGTTGTCCGTCAGCACCTCTTCCGGCACTCCGAACCTCTGCAGGGCCCGGGCGAACGCCGCGCAGACCGCCCGTCCCGTCGCCCGCTCAACCACCGACGCGATCACGCAATACCGGGAATGGTCATCCACACCCGTCACGACCTTCGCCTCGGTCAGCTCACCAGTCACCGGGTTGACCAGCATCACCCCGCCGACGATGTCCATCTGCCACAACTGCATCGGCCTATCCCGCTGCCAGCGCTTGTAATCCGACCGCTTCCGGCGCCGCACCCCAGGCTCCACCAGACCATGCCGGACCAGGATCCGATACACCGTCATCCGCGACGGCACCGGCGTGACAGTCCCGGACCGCTCCAACACGTGAGCGATCCGCCGAGGACCCCACCGAGGGTGTTTGCGCCGCAGCTCACACACTGCCGTCTCCACCTCGGCAGACGCCTGATGCGGACACGAGGCCGGCCTGCGCGACCGATCCACCAGCCCGGCCAGCCCCGCGGCCTCATACCGGGACTTCCACCCGCTCACCGTCTGCCGGGACACCCTCAGCGACGCGGCGACCTCCGTCACCGTCGAACCCGCCAGCACCGCCAAGACAGCCCGGTATCTCTGCTCGACAACCGACAACTCCACCAGCGCCAATCCCGGCCTCCCCACACGCACCGCAACGACGCGCACAGAAAAGCCGAACACGGCCACTGTCAACCATCAGCTGGGACCGAAGTGTCAAGCATCTACCGGGACCGGACAGGGTTGACTTCCGGAGAGCTGTTCAGAGTTTCTTTACTTGATCAAGGGCGTCCCGCTGACGCGGGCCGCCGCGCGCCGGCGGTCGGTGACCGCCGCCTGCTCCTGTCTGCCGCCCCGCTGGCGACGGCCGCCGACCACTCGGCGCGCAGAGCCCGGGAGCGTAAGCCGGACTACCAATCGGAAGCCTCGGTCCGACCGCTCAGCAGCAGACTGGCCGGGCACCTGAGAGGCCGCCCGGCGGGCTCGCGCCGTCCCGGACGCCCATGCTTGCTGGCTGGCTGGGGGCCGTGACGATGAAGATAACTGGGCTGATGCCGGCGCGGGGTTGAGCGAGACACACGTGACGGGTGATCGGTCGGCACGCCCGCCGTCGTGGCTGACTTTCTGTGGCAGAGGCCAGAACTCCCACAGCCATGAGCACCGCACGCACGAGAAGGCCCGTCCCTGCCGGGGCTGACGAGGACGGGGGAGCCTCGATCGGCCGCGCCCGGCAGGGACGGGAGTCGGGTGGGTCGGCGCGGTGCGGCGCCTGGGCGGGCGAGGCAGGTCACATCTGGCGCCAGGTCCGCCAGGGGCGGGTGATGATCTCCCGGTAGGTGTGGTGGGACGGGTTCTGGCCGCAGTGCCGCAGCACCCATTCCTGCGGTTCGGCGAAGTCCTCGCTTGTCGGCGAGGTCTCTCCGTCCACGGCGCACTGCATCGCGTAAGGACCGGCTCCGCGTCCGGCTCGCGGTCGGGCTGGAGCGTCCAGGTCTCGTAGCGCAGGACCGAGCGCGGGGTCACCGTCCCCACCTCCGATTGGCCACGGCCACCTTCGCGCTCAACTCCTCCGTCGGAGTCGGTGAGCGAACGTCCTCGGGCGGCACGTCCCACTCCCGGCCACCGCACGGCGGCCGAAGCTGCACGTACGGCCCCACATGCCCCATCACCACGCCCACCTTGCCGCTC
This sequence comes from Streptomyces chromofuscus, assembly GCF_015160875.1. Taxonomy (NCBI): domain Bacteria; kingdom Bacillati; phylum Actinomycetota; class Actinomycetes; order Kitasatosporales; family Streptomycetaceae; genus Streptomyces; species Streptomyces chromofuscus. The sequence continues at coordinate 877,316 of NZ_CP063374.1, forward strand.
CGCCGGTCGACCACCAGGGCGCCGGCATCGGGCGAGACGATGTGCCCGCCGGTGTCAGGGGTGGGGACCGTCATCGTGACCACCCCGGCGAGGCGGCGCGCGACCGGGCAGCCAGTCGCAGGGCGGGAACACATGGGGTGGCGCTCATTCGCACGGTGACGCTCCTCGGCGGCATGGATGCGTGCCCCTGGGCCTGTTGGTGCCGCAGGGCCGACACCGATCCTCACGCCGGTCACCGGGACGAAGGAACCTCCACCAAATCCCACTCCGGGACGTCCTGCGCCGTGTAGAACGTCCCTGGTGCCGTCCTGAGACGAAGGGGGAGACTCGTGCCGAACGAGAGACTACGAGCCGTCATGGCGGCGGGAGGCTGGACGTACGCCGCACTCGCTCAGCAGGTCGAGGTCGACCCCAAGTCGGTCGAGCGCTGGGTGAACCTCGGGCGTATCCCACGTCGTGCCACCGCCCTCCAGGCGGCCAAAGCCCTGGGAGAAGACGTGCACGCACTCTGGCCGGCGCTCCGCCAGGCCCGCCCCGCCCGCGCCATCAGCCCCGAACTGGTGGCGCTCTACGAGCAGCGAGCCGATCTCCCCGTCGCGACGTTCACCGACCTGATGGCCCAGGCTCGGGAACGGATCGACATCCTCGTCTACGCGGCCGTCTTCCTCCACGAGGCATACCCGCGGCTGAACGAACTCCTCACCGAACGCGCCGCCGAAGGCTGCACCGTCCGCATCGCGATCGGGGACCCCGACAGCGACAACGTCCAAACCCGCGGCAAGGAGGAGCGGTTCGGCCACGGCATCGAATCCCGCTGCCGCCTCGCGCTTATGCACTACAGACCCCTCGCCGCCACCCCAGGCATCGAAGTCCGCACCCACGGCACCACGCTCTACAACTCCCTCTACCGCGCCGACGACCAGCAACTCGTCAACGCACACGTCTGGGGCGTCAACGCCTACGCCGCCCCCGTATGGCATCTTCGCCGACACCAGGAGAGCGGCATGTTCGACACCTACGCTGAGAGCTTCAACGCCGTGTGGGCGACGGCAACCCCCGTACGAGAGGAAGGCTGACCGTGGCCCGCACCGAGTACTACGACGACCCGAACGCACCCAAGCCGAACAGCATGGTCGTCGCCGCATCCGCCGTCGTCACCGACGACCACGGGCGCATCCTCCTCCAGCGCCGCCGCGACAACGACCTGTGGGCCTTGCCCGGCGGAGGCATGGACCTCACCGACTCCCTGCCTGGCACAGCCGTCCGGGAAGTCAAGGAAGAGACCGGACTGGACGTCGAGATCACCGGCCTGGTCGGCACCTACACCGACCCGAAACACATCATCGCCTACACCGACGGCGAGGTCCGCCGCCAGTTCAACGTCTGCTTCACCGCCCGCATCACCGGCGGCCGACTGGAGATCTCCGACGAGTCCACCGAACTCCGGTTCGTACCGCGCGAAGAGATCGACCAGTTGCCGATGCACCACACCCAACGGCTCCGGCTCCAGCACTTCCTGGAACAGCGCGAGAAGCCGTACCTGGGCTGAACCGCCTGACGGCAGCAGCTGACGGCAACAACCCCGCACAACCACGGACACCCACGCACTTCACCGGACCAGTAAACCGTGCTTGACCTGCGAAAAAGCAGGTCGAGGGCGCCGCGTAGCACACGTACTATGTGCTGGCGGGGCAGACTCCGGTCCTCGTTCACAACAGCAACGGGTGCCCGACATACATGAACGTGGCACCGAGCGGCAATGGAGTCATCGCCGATCTCGACAGTGATGGACTTGTCTCGTTTGTGATCAGGTCTGGCCCGGATACGCCCCGAGGTGGCGAGATGTTTAACTCCGCTCTTGCCCATTTCGGCGGCAAGGTGAAGGGCGTCAAAGCGTATTGGCAGAATGGCGGGCAGCTCAGCGACAACTTGAACTCCTTCAACGCGGCTGTGCGGAATGGTGCATCGCTTGAAGATGCGGCGCGGGCCACGTTTACCGGAAAGATGTCTCAAAGGGCAGGCTTTTCGGGCAGTGTGGAGATAACCGAACTTCGAGGTATGCCGGGGGAGTATACGAACGTGGGCGTGATCTTCCGGTAGAGAGTTGGCCCACGCGATTTGCGAGCTAGGGTGGGGCCCTGTGCTCAGGCATGGGGCCCCACCCTAGCCCCTGATAACTGCTTTAGGTGAACTGGAGGCGAGATGGATGATATGGAAGAAATCGCGCGCGAATTGAGAGCGGCTCATGTAGAGGGAAAGGGTGCGGTGGAGCTCGCATTGCTTTCCAGGGAGAAGTTGGGTTCGGGATTTGGCGTCATTTCCTTTATCGCTTCATTCCGTCTTGCTTTCAATATTCCGTTGCCTGTTCTGCAGCGTGCGCAAGCGTGGGAGGGGTTTGGTTGGGGAGGGGTGCAGATTTCTGACGAAGAGTTCGCCGCCATTCTCTCGCCTTGGCTTGCCACGTAGTGATCTAATTGGCCCCCATTTGGGAGCTTGGGGCTCTGCCGGTTGGGGCTCCGTGCACATTCCGAATGGCAAATTTGAAGCCCCGTCAGGTGCGTCCTGACGGGGCTTCTGCGTGGGGTGACGGCAGTAGTTGACGGCAACGTCAGCGGACGAGGGCTCCGCACAGTGGCTGGTCGTCGCCGTCGTCGCGGGACGACTCGTCGTTGGCGGGGCCGTCAAGGGCGGTGCTGAGCGTGTCGATGGCGTCGCGCTGGAGGCGGAGTCTGAACCGCCCCGGGTAAGCCGGAGACTCTGAATTGCGGTTGTGGGCGTGGCTGTCAGGTAGTAGGTGGTCTCCTCGAAGTCGTCCGCGGCCCGCCGCCGGCGCCCGGACGGGCCGCGGACGAGCAGGCGCCCGGGGCCGTTCGGCGGCATCGCGCGGTGGACGGGCACGCGGGTTCGCCGCCCCCCCCTCGGGTACCCGGTAGGTCCGGGACGTGACGAGACAAGGAGCGCGACGATGGCTCCCTCGGCAAGTGAGCGGGTGCCGGCCGCACGGGAGGGTCGCCGGGCCCGTGCGGGGCATCGGCTCGACGCCGTTCCCGAGCCGGACCGGGAACCGGATCTCCTGGGCCAGTACCTGCGGCAGATCGGCGCGACGCCGTTGCTCACCGCGGACGACGAGGTCCGCTTGGCGCAGCGCATCGAGGTCGGGGTGCGCGCCATGGAGGAACTGGAAGAGGCCGCGAGCGGCGGCCCCGGCCCGGCGCCGGAGCGACGGCGGGAACTGGAGGCCGCCGTGCGCGACGGACAGGCGGCCAAGGACCACATGGTCCGTGCCAACCTGCGGCTCGTGGTGTCGATGGCGAAGCGGCACGCCCACCGCGGGCTGCCCCTGCTGGACGTCATCCAGGAGGGCAACCTGGGTCTGATCAGGGCCGTGGAGAAGTTCGACCACACGAAGGGGTTCAAGTTCTCCACCTATGCGACGTGGTGGATCCGCCAGGCGATAGAGCGGGGCGTGGCGACGCACGCCCGCACGGTACGGCTGCCGGTGCACGTCGTCGAGCAGTTGCAGAAGCTCGGCAAGATCGAGCGCAACCTGCATCTCCGGCTCGACCGGGAGGCGACCGTGGAGGAGGTCGCCCGCGAGAGCGGTCTCGCCGAGGACAAGGTCGTCTGGCTGCGCCGCGTCGGACGGCAGGTGGTCAGCCTGGACACGCCGGTGGACGACACGGGCAGCACGGTCGTCGGGGACCTCATCCCCGACACCGACGTGCTGCAGGCACCGGAGGTCGCCGAGTTCCAGGCGCTCGCCGAGGAACTCAGGGGCGCGATGGACACGCTGGCGCCGCGCGAGGCCCTGATTCTCAGCCTGCGGTACGGCCTGCACGACGGACGGCAGCGCACGCTGCACGAGGTCGCCGAGCACGTGGGGCTGACGCGTGAGCGCGTCCGTCAGCTGGAGAAGCAGTCGCTGGCGCATCTGCGGGAGCAGGAGCCGGGCGAGCGGCTCCTGGCATGGGCGACGTGAGCGGCGACGGCGGGACCGGCGGCCGGGGCGGCCTGCGTGCGGACCGGGCCGTCGCCGACCCGCTGCCGCCATCACGTCACTGACACCAGCCGCCATCACCTCCCGCCACCCTGCCGCCATCGCCTCTGCCGACGTCGCCCTCCGCCGGCATCACCGCGTCCGCACCTCGAAGCCGCCCCGGCCGTCGAACCGCACCGCGCGCACCTCGTCGAACCCGTCCGCCGGTGACGGCTCGCGCAGCCGCTTCCGTGTGGCCAGGACGCCGACGTCCGGGACGCGCTCGCGGCCAGCACGCGTGGCGTTGCGCCGCAGCGACCCGGCCACGTCCGGCGGGAACCAGTAGGCCCTCGCCGTCGCCCCGTGGGCGTGGGCCAGCTCCACCAGCGGGCCCCACTCCTGGTGCGAGGGGTTGGTGTTGTCCACCGCGACCGGCCGCCCGGCAGCCAGGTGCTCCTCCACCAGCAGCATCTGCCGCCACTGCTTGTGCTTGGCGCCGCGCGGGAACAGGTCCTTGCCGACCACGGCGTACCGGCCCGACAGCCGTCGGGCGCAGAACGTGGACTTCCCGGAGGCCTGCAGGCCGACCAGCACGGCCAGATCGACACCAGTCGCCATGACCGCCACCATGACACGCGCGGGCCGCACGGGTGGAACGGCCCAGTGGCGCACGGGCCGGCCCTGCCGTCCCCGGCCCGCCTCGCCGCCGAACGGACGTGCCTGGAGCTGCGGGCTGCCTGAGTCCGGCGTCTGCTGGAAGGGCGGGCGCTTGCGCGCCTCGGCGGAGCCCGGGCCCGGCCGTGCGCCGGTACGGACACTGGGGCCCCTGCCGAGCCGTACCACGTCCGCGTGCGTGACGGGCGACGGTCACGGGCACACGGCACGCAGGTGCGGCGCCGGTTCCCCCGAACACCGCGCCGAGGTCCCGCGGGACCGGCCCGGAAGTGGCGCAGGAGGCCGACGAGTCGTGAGCGAGGAGGTCCGGGCATGACGGACGACACCACCGCACCAGCGGCAGCGACGGGCGGGGACCCGGTCCGCGGCAACCTGCTGTTCGGCCCGCAGCCCGACGTGGCGGGGGCCGCCGGGTACACCGACCACCCACCCCGCGTGGGCTTCTTCACGGACACCTCCGTGTGCATCGGCTGCAAGGCGTGCGAGGTGGCGTGCAAGGAGTGGAACGCGATTCCGGAGGACGGCCTGGAACTGACCGGCATGTCCTACGACAACACCCAGGGACTCGGCGCCAGCACCTGGCGGCACGTGGCCTTCATCGAGCAGCGCAAGCCGCTGGGCGGGCAGGAACCCGGCGTCGGCCACGAGGACGTCGACGTCTTCGCGGCCGCCGGGCAACTGGGCAGCCCGGCCGCCTCCCCCGGGCAGCCGGCCGGCTCGCCCTCCTCGCCCGGCCCGGGCGCCACCACCCCGGAGCCCGGCTCCGCCCCGGCGGGTGCGCCGGCCGGGGCGATCTCCCCCGTCGCACCGGACGGGCGTACCGAACTGCGCTGGCTGATGTCCTCCGACGTGTGCAAGCACTGCACGCACGCGGCCTGCCTCGACGTGTGCCCGACCGGGTCGCTGTTCCGCACCGAGTTCGGCACGGTCGTCGTCCAGCAGGACATCTGCAACGGCTGCGGCTACTGCGTGCCCGCCTGCCCGTACGGCGTCATCGACCAGCGGCGCGGCGACGGACGCGCCTGGAAGTGCACCTTGTGCTACGACCGGCTCGGCGTCGGCATGGAACCGGCCTGCGCCAAGGCGTGCCCCACCGACTCCATCCAGTTCGGCCCGCTGGACGAGTTGCGGGAGCGGGCGGCGGCCCGGGTCGCACAGTTGCACGCCGCCGGCGTCCCGGACGCCCGCCTGTACGGCGAGGACCCGCAGGACGGCGTCGGCGGCGACAGCGCGTTCTTCCTGCTGCTGGACGAACCGGAGGTCTACGGCCTGCCGCCCGACCCGGTCGTCACCACCCGCGATCTGCCCGCGATGTGGCGGCACGCGGCGGCCGCCGCCGCGTCGCTCGCCGCGATGGCCGTCGTCAGTTTCGTCAGGAGGCCGCGATGACCGGATCCGACGTCACCCGGGGCGGGGTGGAGGGCGCGCGCCCCGGACGCGACGCCCTCACCGGAGCGCGGACCGGGCGCAGGCGCAGGCGCCGCGGGCGCGGCGAGCAGGCGATGGTGCCCGACGTCGAGTTCTCCTCGTACTACGGCAAGCCGATCCTGAACCGGCCGACGTGGAAGCCGCTGGACATCGCGGGCTACCTCTACCTCGGCGGGCTCGCCGGGGCGTCCTCGCTGCTCGCCGCCGGCGCCCATGTCACGGGCCGTCCGGGCCTCGCCCGCGCGGCGAAACTGGGCGCGTCCGGCGCGATCTCGGTGTCCCTGGCGGCGCTCGTGCACGATCTGGGACGCCCCGCCCGGTTCCAGAACATGCTGCGCATCTTCAAGCCCACCTCCCCCATGAACCTCGGATCGTGGCTGCTGGTGGGTTACGTCCCGCTCACGGTGGCCGCCGCTGCCGCCGACGTCTCGGGCCGCCACCGGATCGTCGGGGCCGCCGCCACGGCGGGCGCCGCCGCGCTCGGCCCGGCGGTCGCCACCTACACCGCCGTGCTGCTGTCCGACACCGCGGTGCCGTCGTGGCACGAGGGCCACCGCGAGATGCCCTTCGTCTTCGCGGGTTCGGGCGCCACCGCCGCGGCCGGGCTGGCCCTGGCCTGCGCGCCGTGGCAGGAGACGGGGCCCGCGCGCCGTCTTGCGGTGCTCGGCGCGGGGCTGGAGCTGGGGGCCTTCCGGCTGATGAAGCAGCGCATGGGCCTGGCTGCCGAGCCGTACGAGCAGGGCAAGCAGCAGCGGTTGCTGCGCGCGGCGGAGGCACTCACGGCGGGCGGCGCGGCGCTGGCGGCGTTCGCGGGCCGGCAAGGCCCCCGCGCCGGTGGTGCGCTGCCGATGGCGTACGCGGGTTGGCGGGGCCTGGCGGGCGGGCGCAGCCGGTTGCTCACCGTCGCGGCGGGTGCGGCGCTGCTGGCCGGTTCGGCCGCGCTGCGGTTCGGCGTGTTCCACGCCGGTGTCGCCTCCGCGGAGGACCCCAAGTACACCGTCGTACCGCAGCGGGAACGCCTGGAGGCACGGGCGCGGTCCGACGGCCGCTGACCCGTCCGACGGACACGGCGGCTCCCGGGCCGGACCCGCGCCCGCGCCACCGGAGGCCGGTCGTTTCGGCGTCGGCCCGCCGGGTACTCCGCGCCATGCCGCGGATGTGTTGACGCGGCGCCACGAGCGGATGCCGTGCCCGCCCGGCTGCGGGACAATCAGCCGTAGCGGACGGGGCACCCGGGACGGCAGCGGGCACCACCGAAAGGGCAGACGTCATGGGCGTGCGCACCTGGATCGACTCCTGGCCGGTCTACCGCCAGCTCAAGGGGACCGACCCCCTGGGCCGCGGCGCCGCGGCCAAGAGCGGGCCGAGCGCGCGGCTCACCCCCCGGGTCGCCTCCGCGGACCGGGTGGTGAAGTCGATCTGCCCCTACTGCGCCGTGGGCTGCGGGCAGAACGTCTACGTGCAGGACGAGCGGGTCACCCAGATCGAGGGCGACCCCGACTCCCCCATCTCCCGCGGCCGGTTGTGCCCCAAGGGCTCGGCGAGCCTTCAGCTGACCACCGGCAGCGCCCGCGAGCACCACGTCCTCCACCGGCGTCCGCACGGCACCCGGTGGGAGCGGCTCGACCTCGACACGGCCATGGACATGATCGCCGACCGGGTCGTCGAGGCGCGGCGGGCGGGCTGGCAGTGGGAGGTCGACGAGACCCGCACCCGGCGCACGCTCGGCATCGCCAGCCTCGGCGGGGCCACGCTGGACAACGAGGAGAACTACCTCATCAAGAAGTTGTTCACCGCGCTCGGAGCCGTGCAGATCGAGAACCAGGCGCGTGTTTGACACTCCTCCACCGTTCCCAGTCTGGGAACCTCGTTCGGCCGCGGCGGCGCGACCACCTTCCAACAGGACCTGCAGAACTCCGACTGCATCGTCATCCAGGGCTCGAACATGGCCGAGTGCCATCCGGTCGGGTTCCAGTGGGTGATGGAGGCGAAGGCCCGCGGCGCGAAGGTGATCCACGTCGACCCCCGGTTCACCCGGACCAGCGCGCTGGCCGACGTCCACGTACCGCTGCGCGCGGGCTCGGACATCGCCTTCCTCGGCGGGATCATCAACCACGTCCTGAGCAGCGACAAGTACTTCCGCGACTACGTGGTGGCGTACACCAACGGCCCCGTCGTCCTGCGGGAGGACTTCCGCGACACCGAGGACCTCGACGGCGTCTTCTCCGGCCTCGACCCGGACACCCGCACTTACGACACCAGCAGCTGGCAGTACGCCGGCATGGAGATCCGCGCGGCCTCGGGCGAGCGGGACCAGGACCACGACCGGCGCACCGACGGCGACAGCTCCGTGGCGGAAGCCGCCCGGGGCGAGGCCCACGGGGCCGGCGGCGCCGACGTGGGCGGCGGCGAACCCGAACGGGACGAGACGCTCACCCATCCCCGCTGCGTCTTCCAGGTGCTCAAGCGGCACTACGCCCGCTACACCCCCGAGGCGGTCGAGCGGATCTGCGGCGTCCCGCAGGACCTCTTCCGCCAGGTGTGCGACCTCGTCACGGAGAACTCCGGACGGGACCGCACCACCGCCTTCGCGTACGCGGTCGGGTGGACGCAGCACACCGTGGGCGTGCAGTACATCCGCGCGGCGGCCGTCCTGCAGAGCCTGCTCGGCAACATCGGCCGGCCCGGGGGCGGCATCCTCGCCCTGCGCGGGCACGCCTCCATCCAGGGCTCGACGGACATCCCGACCCTGTTCAACCTGCTGCCCGGGTACATCCCGATGCCGCACGCCCACCACCAGCAGGATCTGGACGCCTTCGTGCGGGCCGACGCGGCGAGCAAGGGCTACTGGGGCAACATGCGGTCCTACCTGGTCAGTCTGCTCAAGGCGTACTGGGGTGAGGCCGCCACCCCCGACAACGACTTCTGCTTCGACTACCTGCCGCGCCTGACCGGCTCCCACTCCACCTACGAGACGGTCATGTCGCAGCTGCGGGGAACGTGCAAGGGCTACTTCCTGATGGGCGAGAACCCCGCGGTCGGGTCCGCCAACTCCAAGATGCAGCGCCTGGGCATGGCCAACCTGGCCTGGCTCGTCGTACGGGACTTCTCCCTGATCGAGTCGGCCACCTGGTGGAAGGACGGCCCGGAGATCGAGACGGGCGAGCTGCGGACCGAGGACATCCGGACCGAGGTGTTCTTCCTGCCGGCCGCCGCGCACACCGAGAAGGACGGCAGCTTCACCAACACCCAGCGTCTGCTCCAGTGGCACCACCAGGCCGTCGAACCGCCCGGCGAGACGCGCAGCGACCTGTGGTTCACCTACCACCTGGGGCGGCTCGTCCGGGAGAAGCTGGCCGCGTCCACCGACCCCATGGACCGGCCCGTGCTGGATCTGACCTGGGACTATCCGACGAAGGGCGAGCTCGCCGAACCGGACGCCGAGGCCGTCCTCGCCGAGATCAACGGCTACGACTCCAGCGGCAACCCGCTGTCCTCCTCCGAGCAGCTGAGGGACGACGGCTCCACCGCCTGCGGCTGCTGGATCTACTGCGGCGTCCGCGCCGACGGCGTCAACCAGGCCGCCCGCCGCAAGCCGGGCGAGCAGCAGAACTGGGTGGCGAACGAGTGGGGCTGGGCCTGGCCCGCCAACCGGCGCATCCTGTACAACCGCGCCTCGGCCGACCCGCAGGGCAGGCCGTGGAGCGCACGCAAGGCGCTGGTGTGGTGGGACGCGGAACGCGGTGAGTGGACCGGCCACGACGTCGCCGACTTCAAGAAGGACAAGGCCCCCGACCACCGGCCTCCCGCGGGCGCGACCGGCCCCGAGGCGCTGTCCGGCACCGACCCGTTCATCATGCAGGCCGACGGCAAGGCCTGGCTGTACGTGCCGTCCGGCCTGACCGACGGCCCGCTGCCCACGCACTACGAGCCGCAGGACTCGCCGTTCGAGAACCTGCTGTACGGCCGGCAGCGCAACCCGGTACGGCACCTGCTGCCGCCGCATCCGGACAACCGCTACCAGCCCAGCGGCGGTGAGCCCGGCTCGGAGGTGTTCCCGTACGTGGCCACCACCTACCGGCTCACCGAGCACCACACCGCGGGCGGCATGTCCCGCTGGCAGCCCTACCTGGCGGAGCTGCAGCCGGAGTTCTTCTGCGAGGTCTCCCCCGAACTGGCCGCCGAGCGCTGCCTGGAGCACACCGGCTGGGCGACGATCGTCAGCGCCCGCGCCGTGATCGAGGCGAGGGTGCTGGTCACCGACCGCGTACCGCCCCTGACCGTGCACGGGCGCACCCTGCACCAGGTGGGCCTGCCCTACCACTGGGGGCCGAACGGCTACAGCACCGGGGACGCCGCCAACGAACTGGTGCACATGGCCCTCGACCCGAACACCCACATTCAGGAGACCAAGGCGTTCGCCGTCGACATCCGGCCGGGCCGCCGGCCCAGGGGCGAGGGCGCCGTGGAGCTGGTGCGCGCCTACCAGGCTCGGGCCGGCATCGACGACCGGACGGGCACGGAGCCCTGACCGGTCCCGGTCCTCAGGGGAGGACCCGGCGCCCCTGACCTCAGGGGCAGACGCCGGTCCCGGCCCTCAGACGAGGACGACCGAGTGCTCCCGGCGCGCGACGAGTTCGCCGACCACCGGCGCACCGGGCACCTCCCCCGCCACCAGCAGCCCGCCCGAGGTCTGCGCGTCGGCCAGGAGCAGCCGGGTGTCGGCGTCCGTGTCCCCGAAGTCCGTGGACGGCGCCACCCACTCGAGGTTGCGCCGGGTGCCGCCGCTGACGTAGCCGTCCCGGACCGCCTCCCGCGCTCCGTCGAGATACGGCACGGCGGCGGTGTCGACGACCGCGGTCACGCCCGAGGCACGGGCCAGTTTGTGCGCGTGGCCGAGGAAACCGAAGCCGGTGACGTCGGTGGCACAGGTCGCGCCGGCCGCCACGGCCGCCGCCGACGCGTCCCGGTTGAGCGCCACCATCGTGGCCACCGCCTGCTCGAACCGTTCACCGGTGGCCTTGTGCCGGTTGTTCAGCACGCCCAGCCCCAGGGGCTTGGTCAGCGACAGCGGCATGCCCGGCCGGCCCATGTCGTTGCGCAGCAGGCGCGCCGGATCGACGAGGCCGGTGACGGCCATGCCGTACTTGGGCTCGGGATCGTCCACGCTGTGCCCGCCGCCGACGTGGCAGCCCGCCTCGGTGGCGACGTCCAGCCCGCCGCGCAGCACCTCCCGGGCCAGGTCGAACGACAGCACCTCACGCGGCCACGCCAGGAGGTTGACGGCGAGCACCGGACGGCCGCCCATCGCGTACACGTCGGAGAGGGCGTTGGCCGCGGCGATGCGGCCCCAGTCGTACGGGTCGTCCACGACGGGGGTGAAGAAGTCCGCCGTGGACACCACCGCCAGGGGCGAGGCAGCGCTCCCGGCGGGCAGGGCGACGACGGCCGCGTCGTCGCCGGTGGCCAGGCCGACCAGGAGCGGGGTGTCGGAGGTGGCCGTCGTCGGCGCGGCCAGTGCGCCGAGCACGCCCTCCAGCTCGCCCGGCGGGATCTTGCAGGCGCAGCCGCCGCCGTGGGCGAACTGCGTGAGGCGTACGGGCGTTTCACGTGCGGTGGTCATGGCCGGGTCCTCCGGTCGACGGTGGGGTCCTCCGGTAGCCTGGGCGGGCGATGGAGGCGTGTGGGTGCCTGGTGGCCCTCCCGGTCTTCAAAACCGAGGTGTCCGAGGATCTCGGGCAGGCGGGTTCGATTCCCGTCCGCCTCCGCTCTGCGCGCCGGCCCGGCAGCGCCGGTGCTGGTCGTCCACGCGTTCGGTGTACCCCTGGGCGTCCAGATACTCCAGCAGCGGCACGGCCACCCGGCGGGTGGTGTCGAGGGCCCGGCGGGCCTCGCTGAGCGTGAACGGCTGCGGCAGGCGGCGCAGTACGGCGGCGGCCCGCGCGGCCGCGTCCGGCAGCAGCACGATCCCGTCGCCGACCCGCAGCAGCGCACCCGCCGTGACCGCGGCGGCCAGGGGCTTGCGGGTGAGTCCCAGTTCGGTCAGCCGGCCGGCCTCCGGCGCGCGGAACGGCGCCCGCGTCAGCTCCTGCCGCAGGGCGTCGACGGATGCCCGGACCGGCGGCGGCAGGGTGGGGCGGAGGTCTCCGGGGCCGTACAGGCGCCCCTGACTGCCGCGCACTTTGCCCGAGGTCGCGGCGAGGGCGTCGACCAGGGACCGGTCGGGCAGGCCGAGCAGGCGGCGGGCCGCCTCGGCGGGCAGGCCGGGATCCAGCGGGTGCTCGGCCGCGTGACGTTCGACCTCGGCTTCGAGTCGGTCGCGCAGTGCCGCCCAGTGCGCCGGGTCGGCCAGCCAGTCACCGGCGACCGGCGCCGATGGGGCGGGCACTCCCATGGCTGCCAGCTCCGCGCGGCGGACGAGCCTGCGCCGCCGCAGCTCCGCCGCGCCGTCCGGCCGGCCGGTCATGCCCGCCAGTTCGGCGGCCCTGGCGCGGGCCGCTCCACGCCGGGTCAGCCGGGGCGGTCGTATGTCGAGGACGGTCGCCGCGCACGGCGTGCGCCCGCCGCCCGGTTCCCGCAGGACGGCGCGGTCGCCCACCCGCAGGGGCAGCGCGCGGGACAGGGTCAGCCTGGCCGTGTCCGGGCCGAACGGGCGGACGGTCACCGGCACGGCGGCGGTCCCGATGTGCAGGGTGACCGTCCGGGGCAGGTCCTCGGCGGGGGTTCCGCCGACCCGGACGTCGACCAGGTCGGTGAGCAGCCAGCGGTCCGGGGTCAGCAGCGTCTGTCCCCGGCCCAGAGCGGCGTCGGCGGGGCCGTGCACGTTGACCGCCACGCGCGCCACCGCGCTGACGGTGGAGACGTCCTCGTGCAGGCACTGCAGGCCGCGCACCCGCAGCGCGGTCGTGCCGTCCCCCGCCACCAGCCGGTCGCCGACGCGCAGAGTGCCCGCGCCCAGGGTGCCGGTGACGACCGTGCCGTGACCGCGCACCGTGAAGGCGCGGTCCAGCCACAGCCGTACGTCCGCGTCGGCGGACGGCACGGGCAGCGCGTGGCCCAACCGGGCCAGCTCCCGGCGCAGTCGGTCCAGTCCCGCTCCGGTGACCGCGCTGACCGCGACGGACGGCACGGCGCCCAGGGAGGTGGCGGCCATGCGCTCGACGGCGTCGGCACGCACGGGCTCGGGGTCCGCCAGGTCGCTGCGGCTCACCGCGAGCACGGCGTGCCGTACCCCGAGTGCGTCCAGGATCTCCAGGTGTTCCTGCGACTGCGGCTGCCAGCCCTGGTCGGCGGCCACCACGAACAGCACGGCGGGCACGGGTCCGACCCCGGCCAGCATGGTGGCGACGAAGCGCTCGTGTCCGGGTACGTCGACGAAGGCGATGGCTTCCGTGGCGTGCTCGCCGGAGGAGTGGCCGGTCGCGTCCGGGCCTCGGTCGGGGCCTGCTTCATCCGGGTTCACGTCGGGGGCGGGGCTTCCGTCGGGGGTCAGCCGGGTCCAGACGAACCCGAGGTCGAGGGTGAGCCCGCGGCGCCGTTCCTCCTCGAAGCGGTCGGGTTCCATCCCGGTCAGCGCCCGCACCAGGGCGGACTTGCCGTGGTCGACGTGCCCGGCGGTGGCCACTACCCGCATGCCGGTCACCTCCCCGCGGCCGGGTCCGGGACCGACCGCACGGCCTCGGCCAGCCGCTCGTCGTCCTCCGGCGGCACCGCCCGCAGGTCGAGCAGGCACCGCCCCGCCTCCAGCCGCCCCACCACGGGGACCGGTCCGGTGCGCAGCGCGGCGGCGTACCGCTCGGGCAGCGCCAGCGCGGCGCTCGGCAGCGTCACACCGGGGGCACCGCCCCCGCCGACCGTCGCGGCGCACTCGACCGCCCGGACGTCGATGCCGTCGGCGCCGAGGGCCGCGGCGAGCCGCTCGGCGCGCGCGAGGAGCACCGCCGGTTCGGCTGCCAGCGCCGCGGCGGTCGGGGTCTCGGGCCCGGTCAGCGTCGCCTCCAGCGCGGCCAGAGTCAGCTTGTCGACGCGCAGCGCGCGGGCGAGCGGATGCCGGGACACGGCCCTCATCAGTTCCTCCTCGCCGAGGAGCAGTCCGCACTGCGGCCCGCCGAGCAGCTTGTCGCCGCTCGCGGTGACGAGCGACGCTCCCGCCCGGAGCTGCGTCTCGGCGTCCGGCTCGTCCGGCAGCAGGGGGTGCGGTCCGAGCAGCCCGGAGCCGATGTCGACGACCACCGGGACGCCGAGACCCGTCAGTTCCCCGGCGTCGGCGGCCCGGGTGAACCCGGTGATGCGGAAGTTGGAGGGGTGCACCTTCAGCACGAAGCCCGTCTCCGGGCCGATCGCGGCGGCGTAGTCGGCGACGGTGGTGCGGTTCGTGGTGCCCACCTCGCGCAGCCGGGCCCCGGTGGACACCAGCAGGTCCGGCAGGCGGAAACCGTCCCCGATCTCCACCATCTCGCCCCGGCTGATGACGATGTCCTTCCCGGCGGCGAGCGCGGTCGCCACCAGGACGAGTGCGGCGGCGCCGTTGTTCACGACGTGCGCGGCGGCGGCCGACGGGACCCGGTCGCGCAGTGCGGCCAGTGCGGTCCGCCCGCGCCGGGCGCGGACACCGGTGCGCAGGTCCAGTTCGACGTCCGTGGGCCCGGCGGCCTCCTGCACCGCCCGGCGGGCCGCCGTGGACAGCGACGCGCGGCCCAGGTTGGTGTGCAGCACCACGCCGGTGGCATTGATCACCGACCGCAGCCCGCCGGTCGTGCGGGGCAGCAGGGCGACGGCCGTGTCGGCCACGTCCTCCGGCGCGATGAATCCCTGCCGCGCCTGCTCCTGTGCCTGCCGTACGGCCGCCTTCACCGTCGCCGGTCCCAGGCGGTCGGCCGCCTCCGCGAGGCGCGCCTCGCGCAGCAGCGCGTCGGTGCGGGGAATCCGCCGCCGCCTGTCGGTCGTGTCGTCCCCCCGGCGCGGGCCGGCCGAGCCGGTCCGTGTCACGACGATCCCCTCGGCCTTGCCGCCCGGCGTAGCCGCCCGCTGGTCCACGCAGCCCCTCCCTCTCCGCACGATCTCGTGGCTGCCCGAGAAACGCCCATCGTCTCCCAGTGCCCCTTGCCCGCGTCACGACACGCCCGGCGCTGATTCACGTGGACCCGTCGGGCGGTTCGGCCGCTCGCTGCCGGACGCCGAGGTACCGCTCAACAACGGGCGCCGACGCACCGCTCACCGCCCGACGCCGACGCACCGCTCACTGCCGGGCGCCGAAGTTCTGCGTCCACCAAGGGCCGCCGGAGCCCTCGTGGACGCCCACGCCGATGTCCTCGAACGAGCAGTTGAGGATGTTGGCGCGGTGGCCGGGGCTGTTCATCCAGGAGTCCATCACCGCCTCGGGGGTCTGCTGGCCCCGGGCGATGTTCTCCCCGTACGTGGACCAGTTGTAGCCCGCGGCGGTGGTGCGCTGCCCGGGGTCGGCGCCGTCCGGGTTGGTGTGGTCGAAGAAGTCGCGGGCGGCCATGTCCTGCGAGTGGCCCTGCGCGGCCTGGTTCAACTGCGCGTCCTCCTTCAGCGGACCGCAGCCGGCGGCCGCCCGCTCCTGGTTCACCAGCGCGACG
Organism: Streptomyces chromofuscus; assembly: GCF_015160875.1. Taxonomy (NCBI): domain Bacteria; kingdom Bacillati; phylum Actinomycetota; class Actinomycetes; order Kitasatosporales; family Streptomycetaceae; genus Streptomyces; species Streptomyces chromofuscus. The sequence goes on from NZ_CP063374.1 coordinate 892,997, forward strand.
ACCTGGGCGACGTCGCCCGTCGGGGGCGCCTGGGTCTGCGGGGCGCTGGACGCGCTCCGGGTCGGCCGGGCGGACGGCCGGGGAGCCGGCACGGTCTTCCTGGTGATGGTGGGACGTGGGCTCGCGGAGGGGCTCGCCTTCTTCGACGGCGACGCGGACGGCGAGGGGGACGCGGAGGCCGACGGGGAGGTCTGGGCGGCACTGGGAGCCGAGAGGTCCACCTCGGGGGTCCCGGCGGTGCTGGCGGCCGTCGGCTCCTCGGTCCCGGTCCCGGGGTCCGTGTCCAGGTACCAGAGGCCGCCGCCCGTCACGCAGGCCGCGACGACGGCGACCCCGGCGGCCCGGCGCCGGACGCGCCGCTGTCGACGGGCCTCGGTGCGGGAGGCCGCCCGGCCGTGTGCGCCACGGCGCGCGGCTCCCGGGCCCGGGCCTCCGCCCCGGCCCGGCGGGGGCGCGGCAGCTCGGGACGCCGACCCGACAGCGGCCGTCCCGCCGGAGGCGGCGAGCACCCGCTCCAGCAGCGCGGGGGCCGCGGCGACCAGCGCCAGGCCGGCCAGCAGCCCTTCCGCCGGCATCAACCCGCTCCACAGGCCGGAGCAGCGCACGCAACCGCGGGCGTGTCTGGCTATGCGCTTGCGCCACAGCGCCGAGGGCCGGCCGTCCCAGGGGACCAGCAGCCCCCCGAGTTCCTCGCAGCGCGGGCGCGCGTCGAGCGCCCGCACCACCACCCGGGCCGCCTCGAGCTGCGCCTTCATCCGCTGCACCCGGACCGCCGTGTGCTGCGGCGACAACTCCAGGGCGGCGGCGACCTCGGAGCGCGTCAGCTCACCGGCGCACTCCAGCCACCAGAGCGACAGCAGCCCTCGGTCGTCGGGCTCCAGCCAGCGCGTCGCGCGTGCGGTCTCCTGCCGTTGTCCGGACAGCTGGAGCCGCACCATGGTCAGGTCCACGAAGTCGGCGCCGGGGTCCGCGAGATGCTCGGCCTCCTCGACGGCGCCCGGCGCGAACTGCCGGTCCCGCCAGTGCGCACGGACCTGGTTCATCGCGATGGCCACGAGCCAGGCGCGGAAGTTCTCGGGAGCACGCAGACCGCCCAGCGAGTCCAGGGCACGGAGCATCGTCTCCTGCACCACGTCGTCGACGTCGACGGAGCCGTTCAGAGCCCGCCCCACGACGTTGTAGACCAGCGGGAGGTACGCGCTGACCAGGGCATCCTGGGCCACCGGGTCGCCGCTGCGGGCAGCGGTCACCAGTGCCACCGACTCCGTCGTGCGCTCTGTGCTCATCACAAACTTCCTGTCCTCGACGCCGAACGATGCTGTCCGTCATAGGGGAGATCGATCGGTGGGCCTGGGATAACAGTTCTTCGGACGCGTGTTCCCGGAAGACTCACGGCAGCGGCCCGGCAGCGCAATGGGGACGGTCACATTCGGGGACGGGGCGTCGCGGAACGTACGCACGGGTGAGAGCACTCACCCGGCGGCACACGGAAACGGTCCTGCCGCGAGACGAGTTCTCGCGGCAGGACCGTTCGTGCGCGGCGGAGTTGGGCTCCCTTGCCCCGGACGGGCAGCTCAGCGGCTGGACGTCCTACGCGTCGGTCGACGCCAAGGGGCTGCGCGCTTCGGGGGTCGAGTCCGCGTCGGGCGTCGAGTCCCCGTCGGGCGTCGAGTCCCCGTCGGGCGTCGAGTCCCCGTCGGGCGTCGGGTCCGTGTCGGGCGTCGGGTCCTCGGCGCGCGGGTGAGGGATGGGGGTGAGCCGCCGTTCCTGGCGGTCCCGGAGCCCGTCCGACAGGATGAGAGCGACCACTGCCGCCGAACCGACCAGCTCCAGCAGATTCTGAGTGACGTCCGTCGCCGTCTGCGCCACGGTCTCCGTGACGAGGTACCCCCACAGCTCGCTGAAGGCCGGCGGCATCATGAGCAGGGCAAGGCCGAGGGACATGCCCGTAGCGACCGGCCGGCGCCGGAAGGCGACCAGCATGCCCATCCCGCACAGCACGGTCAGGACGGTCCACTGCCAGGGCGACGACACGCCGAGCACCGAGCGTCCGGTGCCCCTGCCGACGAGCAGGTCGGTCAGCGTGCTGGGGCCGACCTGGACCGCGGTCACCGCGTTACGAGTGATGTAGAAGACGTTCAGTACGGCGACCAGCGCGCCGGAGGCCGCGGCCGTGACCTTCGCCGGCCGGACGATGCCGCCGTCGGCCAGGTCCGCCGCGGCGCGGGCCTCGGCCTCCAGACGCCGTTCCAGCAGCAGCAGGACGGCGAGGACGAGAGCGGCCGCGACCGCCAGGAGGCAGGTGGTGCCGACCGCGGTGACCGACGGCCCCCGCAGCGTCCCGAACCACGGGTCGGACGGGGAGTCGAGGAACATGTACCAGACCACCGGCATCCGGAACGCGACGGTCGCGGCGCACGACACCACGAGCAGGCCGCCGGCGCCGCGCAGTTGCGCCAGCGCCGCCCAGCCGGCCGCCAACTGCAGGGCCGCCAGCCCCAGATCGAGCGAGGTCGTCGCCGCCAGCCCCGAGCCGGATGCGGAACTCCACAGCGCCCAGGCGCCGGTAGGGCCGCGGTCGGCCATGTCGTACACGAGCCAGAACGCCGTCTGGGCGAAGAGCAGCAGGCTCAGAAGGCCCACGGCTGTGCGCACCTGCTTGATCGGCGGTCTCGGACGGTTCATGGTGTGCTGTCTCCTCAAAGGGGCATGACAGATCCGCGGCACAGGGTCGTGGAGTCACGGAGATGGTTTACGCCGCAACGACTGCCGACCGCAGCAGAGCATAAGGGTGTGCCGCCCACGAGTGCACGTCGGCACGATCAAGCGACCGCGCCGCATCGAAAGCGCTTAATCCATGCGCCCCGCAGCACGGCTGACGCACCGTCACATTACCGGCCGGTCCACGTGGCGACCCTGCGGCCGGTGCCACACCGGCGGCACCGGCCACGGCGGGAACAGCACCACCCGGCCGTCGCCCGCCTCCCCCGACTCGAACTCAGCCCGGCCTGCTCACTCGCCCTCGGGGAGCACTCGGCAACTCTCAGCCGGGCAGGGAAAGTTGCTGGAGTCGAGCGGTCCGGTGACCTACTAGAGGTCGCCGACCGTACCGGGAGCACCGGCCCGGCAATCCTCGTCGAGGAAGAGACTCCCGGGTCACCGAGGTCGGCGGGCCGTCCCGGTTGATAACGATGTCAGGCGGGCGGGGACTTCGTGGCTCCGAGCGGTGCGTACCTCCGTCCCGGTGCACAGCACCCCCGCACCACACGACCCGCACCCCGCACCGCCGGCTTGTAGCATGGTGATCACGGGTCCGAAAGGGAGGACCATGCACGCTGGCGACGACGCCGATTCCCTCGACCAGGCCGCGCGGCAGTTCCTCGCGATGCGGCCGCGCTTGTTCGGGATCGCGTACCGTGTGCTCGGCAGTGCGACCGAGGCCGAGGACATCCTCCAGGAGACCTGGATGCGGTGGCAGAAGGCGGACCGCGCGAACATCGTCGAGCCGATGGCGTTCCTGACCACCGTCACCGCCCGTCTGGCGATCAACCTCGCCCAGTCCGCACGCGCGCGGCGGGAGTCGTACGTCGGGCCCTGGCTTCCCGAGCCGGTGGACACCTCCTCGGACCCGCAACTGGGGGCGGAGCGGGCGGAGGCGCTGGAGCTGGCGGTTCTGCTGCTCCTCGAGAAGCTCAACCCGGTGGAGCGAGCCGCTTACGTCCTGCGAGAGGCCTTCGACTACCCCTACCGCCAGATCGCGGACATCCTGGAAACGAGCGAGAGCAACACCCGGCAGCTGGTGAGCCGCGCACGCAAGCACCTGGCCGCCGGGCGCGTGGAGCAGGTCAGCTCCACGGAACACCGGCGTCTGCTGGAGGTGTTCCTCGCCGCGGCACGGACCGGTGATCTCAAGGCGCTGGAGGACCTGCTCACCGCGGACGTCGTGAGCTACTCCGACGGCGGAGGGGTTCGCGGGGCGTCGCGCATCCCGGTCGTCGGACGTCCGCACGTCTCCAAGTACCTCGTCGCCTTCGCGCCGCGGTTCTGGCCCGGCTCGCACATCCGGTGGGTCGAGGCCAACGGCCGTCCGGCCGTTCTCGTCTCGTCCGACGGGAACGCCGTGGCACTGCTGTCCGTCGACGTGTCGGCGGAGGGCATCCGGCGGATCATGTGGATGATGAATCCGGCGAAGCTGTCGTCGTACGTCGCATCACTGCCGGCCGGCGGCTGAGCACCCTGGCGGAGCCCTCCGTCTCACGGGAGTCAGGTCCCGTCGGCCACCCAGCCGTCCCGGAAACCCCGGGCTCCCGCGACTGCAGGACTGTCGACGTGACGTTGGTCATGAGCAGCACCCGACGCCCCCCGGAGCGCCTGTTCGCCGCGGGATTCGCCGCCTGCTTCCGCCGGCCGCTCAGGCCTGCGACGAACCTGGCGTGGGATCCGCATCACCGGATCCCCCGGCGCGCGGCTGTCACAAACGCGGTCAGTGCTCTGTCTTCTTTGTTGCATGAGGCATCCACCTCCGCGTGCGGACAGCGTGTCCGGGCGGTGGCTGCCCAGCACAGGCCGGCGAAAGAACTCCGAGAGGACATGCATCATGAAGGTCGTCGTGATCGGCGGAACCGGGCTCATCGGTTCGAAGGTGGTCGGGAAGCTCAGGGAACACGGCCACGAGGCGGTGCCCGCCGCTCCCAACACCGGCGTCAACACGCTGACGGGGGAGGGCCTGTCGGACGTGCTGAAGGGTGCTTCGGTCGTGGTTGACGTGTCGAACTCCCCTTCGTTCGAGCCCGACGCCGTCATGGAGTTCTTCCGCACTTCGACCACCAATCTTCTCGCGGCGGAGGCGGAGGCCGGCGTGACCCACCATGTCGCGCTCTCCATCGTGGGCACCGACCGGCTCGAGAAGAACGGCTACTTCCGCGCCAAGCTCGCGCAGGAGGAACTCATCAAGGGGTCGGGCATCGCGTACTCCCTCGTCCATGCCACGCAGTTCTTCGAGTTCGTGAAGGGCATCGCGGACTCGATGACCGAGGGCGACACGGTGCGTGTCCCCGCAGCGAAGATCCAGCCCATCTACTCCGACGACGTGGCAACCGCCGTGGCCCGCACGGCCGTCGGCGAACCCCTCAACGGCGTGGTCGAGATCGCCGGTCCCGACGTCTTCGACTTCAAGGAGTTCATCGACAAGGGCCTCGCCCCGGAGAGCGATCCCCGTGCCGTGGTGGCGGACCCCCACGCCCAGTACTTCGGTTCCGAACTCGAGGAGACCAGCCTCCTCCCCGGCCCCGACGCCCACATCGGCGGGACGAGCTACGACGAATGGCTCGCGCAGCAGCAGTGAGCACGTCCTGAGGGGTGGTTCCCTGCGTTACCGGGGGACCACCCGCACTCAGGCCTGGGAGACCCCCGTCGGCAGACCACCGCCACGGGCGCCGGCCCGCACGAAGCACTGACCAAGACGTCACCGAGGACGAGGGGCGTGCTCATCGGGGACATGGAATCCGACACTCGCCACGTCGGCTGTTCACGCGGGCCGGCCCGCCACCGCCTGACATGGCCCCTCGCCGCACGCCGGACGCCCCGTCGTCCTGTGTGTGAGCCGTCCCGTATGTCGGAACACATCCTTCCCGCACCGCCCGCAGAGGACTTCTCATGGCCCAGACACCCGGGAGTGACAGCGCCGTGGCGGCCACGGTCGAGGCGCTGACCGCGAAGGCCATCGCGCTCGAGATACGTGTCGGCGAACTCCACCGCGCGCTGATAGAGATCAACAGCCAGATCCTGGCCGTGTCCGACGCGCTGCACCGCATGGGTGGACCGGCGAGCACCACCAGCCCCGTCGACGGCGAAGAGCCCTCGGCCGACGCCCGGGACCAGCAGAACGCCTCCGGCACGACGGCGTGACCTGGGTGCGCGCGGGTGCAACGGACGGCCGCGTCGCGCGCTCAGGGGCGACAGGCCGTACATGAATGGTCGTGCGTACATACGCCACCCGGGCCTTCGCACCGCCGGCAGCGCCGCACCAGCCGGTCCCGCTTATTCACTGTGCTCCCTCGGTAGCGACAGTGTTGTCGCACCGACAACTGCCAGACGATCGCCAATGACCCGGCCCCGGTTCCCGGGCGGGCCGGCCGGCCGGCCGTGTCACAGGAACCGTGTCCATCCGGTCTGACATGTTGAACGCACGGACCACCGGCACGGGCATCCAGTCGCAGAGGGGCCGTGTGCCTTCTGCACGTGGTCGGGGCCCATGGATGCGGTGACGGCGTCATAGGGCGCCGCGCAGGAGGGAGGATGCCGTATGAGCTGCGCCGATGACTCACTGCCGATCGTGGAGTTGCTGGAGGAGCGACGGCATCTGCTGGACCTCGCGCACTGGGTGCTGGGCAGCAGCAGTGAGGCCGAGAGTGTCGTCGACGAGACCTACCGGCGGTGGTACGAACTGTCCGGTCCGGCCCGGGCACGCATCGAGTCGCCCCGTTCCTGGCTCGCCAAGGTCGTCGGCGGCATCTGCGGGGCCCGGCTGAATACGCCGGACTGTGGGAGGGGCCCCGCCGAAGTGGAGGGGGCCGGTGAGACACCGGCGGGGCAGCACGAAACGCCCCGGAGCGAGGTCGGTCAGGTCCTCAGGGATGCCCTGCATGCGCTGTCCCCGGCCGAGCGGGCGGCGTTCATGGTCAACGAGGTCTTCGGGGTGACGCCGGACGCCGTGGCGGACAACGTTGGGCAGCCGGAGCCCGCCGATCCGGTCGAGCGGGCCCTGCGCGGCCTCGGGGCACGACGCTCGCGCCCCACGACACCTCACCAGCACGACCAGGTGGCGCAGACCTTCCGGCAGGCGTGCCTCACGCGGGACACGGCGCTTCTGGCGTCCTTGCTGGCGCCCGACGCCACGGCGTTCTTCGACGGCGGCGGCAAGGTCCGGGCCCTGGTGAAGCCGGTGCACGGCAACCACCGGGTCGCCCGGTGCCTGTCGACACTGTTCCCCCCGCGCACCGATCTTCGCCTCCGGTCGGTCAACGGACGGACGGGTCTCGTGATGCACTCCGACCACCAGGTCGCCGCGGTCATCAGCCTCGATGTCGCCGATCACCACGTCCGACAGATCTGGGTCACCCTCAACCCGGACAAATTGTGCACGTGGAACGAGGCGGGCGGCCCTTCATTCCCCTGACCGTGACGCGAGCAGCGGGCACCGGCCGAGCACCCTCGTACCGGCGTCCTGCCGAGGTGGAACGCGCGCGTCAACCGGTGAACGCCTCCGTCCTACGGCGCTGACGTCAGCGAGGTCACGGCTCGTCGCCGTCGGGTGGGGTGCGGGCGGCAAGTGTGAGCAGTGTCTCCAGCGAGGCGACGTTTCCCGTCTGCGCCGCCGAGACGAAGGCGTACAGGAGCCGCCGGTGGTCCTCGGTGTCGACGGTGCCACGCTGCTCCGCCGCGAGACGTTTCCGCGCGCGGCTCACGATCTTCCGCACGTTGACAGGGCTGAGTCGAAGGATGTCGGCGATCTCGTCGTAGGCGTAGTCGAACGCCTCGCGCAGCACGTACGCGGCGCGCTCCGTGGGGTTCAGCTTCTCCATGACGACAAGCAACGCCATCTCCAGTGCCTCGGCGCGCTCGGCACCCGCCTCCGGGTCGGCGCTCGTGTCGATGGGCTCGGGCAGCCACGGGCCGATGTAGGTTTCACGGCGCACACGGGCGGACTGTGCCACATTGATGGCCAGCCGGGTGGCGACACTCGACAGGAACGCCACGGGGCTGACCACTGCCGCACGATCGGTCCGCTGCCAGCACAGCCACGCCTCCTGCACCACGTCCTCCGCCTCGACCGCGCTTCCCAGGACGCGATACGCGATACCGAAGAGACGTGGCCGGACCTCCATGAACACAGCAACGGCCTCCTCGAGGCAACCTTCCGTGGGGGGCGTCTCGAGATGCATCGACCTGCTGTCTCCGTTCCTTGGGGCATCGGTGCCGCCAGAGCGGCGCCGGCACGCGGGGGCGCACGGCGACCCGCTGGTGCAGCGGCCCACCGGACGCGGACGTTGCGGCCGTCACGTGCTCCCTCGGTCAGCAGCCCGGCTGCCGAGGAGCCGGTCTCGGACAGTCACCGCTGCTCCGACCGTGCCTGTTTCATTGACAGCGGTGGTTCTCCTCCTGTGACAGGTCTGCGGTAACAAGTTGGTACAGGCATCGAAGTGTGTCCTTCGCCGACGCACAGAGTGTGAACGATGTGACCCACGGGCGTGACGACGCCCGTAAACTGCCGGGAAGGGGCCTCAGCGTGCACGTGGACGGGTCCCTGCGTATGCGACTGCGACGGCTCCTCGAGCTGCCCACTCAAAGCCGGACACGTCCTCCCGCCCCCGACCTCGCCACCGTGTGTCACGTTCGTGATTCATCTGTATTCCGGCATGCACAGCGGCCTATGATGGGTCGGGGGTTACCCACCCGGCGTCCGGCCGCGCGACACCGCAGACGCTCGGCGGGGACGCGCCGAAGAGGGTTGATGATGAGAGGAACACATGGTCTCCGGCACCCACACCGCGCACACCATCGAGATCACCGCGGAAAGTCTCCAGAAGGACCTGGCGCGCCTGGAGGTGCAGAAGCAGGCGCTGGAAAGGGAACTCGCTGCGGTGGTGGCGCATCTCGGCTCCGTACAGCGGGCCCTGAGTGCGATCGAGGTCCTGATGACCGACGCCTCCGGCGCCGCACCGGCGGTCGCGCGCAGTGCTGCGGCTGCGGACGAGGACCAGCCGTCGCCGCCCGCGGAACCTCGATCCGAGGAGTCCGCCCCGGTGTCGGAGGACCACGGGGCGCGGGCCGGAAGGGGTGTGAGGCAGTCCGACACCCCGCAGGACGCCCAGGGGCCCGCTGACTCCGAGGCCGCCACCGACGCGGACGGGCAGAGGAAGTACGGCGCACTCACCGAGCAGATCCTCGACTACTTCGCCACGGCCGGGAACGCGGATGTGCGGGCTCGCGACGTGGCCGCGGCCCTGGGCCGTGACACGGACAGCGGGAGCATCAACGCGGTCCGGAGCACGCTCGATCGTCTGGTCGGTACGTCCCGGATCCGCCGCACCGGCCGGGGACTCTACCGCGCGAAGCGTTCCTGAGACGCGCGCCCCGGGCGGTGATCACCCGCTTCCGGGCGCCGTCGGCCGAAGGTGGACGGCGCCCCGGAACGCTGTGATCAGCCTTACAGAAGTGTTCATCACCCTGTGCGTGTTCTCCATGAGAATGTTGTCGACTCCGCCGTCCGCACCGGCGGGACGACCCGCCGGTGCGGACGGCGTCGCGTTCTACACTGAGCGCGACATGAGTGCGAAGTTCGAGGACGAGCCCAGCGGCGGCGACAGCGTGGATGCCATGCTCCGGCAGTCCAGGCTTCAGTGGCCCGAGCTGGACGTCTCGTCCATGGCCGTCATCGGGCGCCTGCTCCGCGCGGCGCGGCTGACGGAAGAGGTCCTGGCGGACCGGCTGCGGCGCCGGGAGGGCAGGACCATCGCCAACGTGGGAGACATGGACCTGCTGCTGGCACTTCGCCGGGCAGCACCTTCTTACGCGCTGACTCCCGGCCAGCTCATGCGGTCCCTGATCGTGTCGTCGGCGGGACTCAGTGGCCGGCTCAACCGGTTGGAGCGTGAGGGCTGGATCACCCGCACCATCTCGCCGGAAGACCGGCGCAGTACACGGGTCAGTCTGACGGAGCAGGCGCTGGCGGAGCTGGACACTCGCATCGAGGCACTTTTCGCCCTGGAACGGGAGCTCGTGTCCGTGCTGGAGCCCGACGAGCGGGCCACCGTCGCCCGAGCCTTGCGCAAGCTGCTGCTCAGCCTCGAATCGGCCCCCTGAGCCGCCCGAGACCGCCGAGGACGTTGCGGCTGCTGAGGGCCGTGAGGCTCCCGGGGCTGCTGTGCTGAGGTCAGCCGGCGGTGCCGATGAGCACCACGACGCACAGGCCGAGTATCAGGACCGTGATGAGGGTCGTCGCGGCGTACGCGCCACGGCGCAGCTGCGCATAGCGCTTGGCATGGTGCTCCTCCACCGCCGTGAGGTGGTCGGTCAGGTGCTGCGTCATCGATCGGGAGACGCGCAGCTGCTCCTCCACGTACCACCCCTCGATCTCGGCCCTCTGGGTATCGCTCAGCCCGGCCACGCGTCCGGCGAAGTCGGCCGCGCGGCGGTGAGCGGTACGTCGGTGCGCTTCCCAGTACAGGAATCCTTCGATGTCGGTCAGGCCGCGTTCGGCCTCGTCGCTGGTGTTCACAGGGTCCTCGGGACAGGGAACGGCTCGTCGATGTGCACCCGCGGCAGGGTGCCGGAGTGCACGGCGCTGCCTGACAGAACTGCTCGTTCGACATGTCCGGTCGGCCCGGCCGACTCCGCGCACCCAGCATATCTCGCTCGCGAGAGAAGTAGAGCGAGGGCTTTGTCAGCGATGGTGTCACATCGTGTGCCTGACAACGGATGAAACGAACGAGCCCGGATCTCTGCGGACGTCCACTGCGTTCCCGTCCCGGGCGCCACTCGCTTCCTCTAGGGCTGACGCTGAAGCCAGTCCTCGTAGCGTGTGGTGGCAAGTTCGGCGTCCTCCGGCGCCAGCAGCACGCTTCTGCGGGTCACGGCGAACATGCCGGCCTCTTCGTCCGTGACCACATGGCGGCCGTCGGGGCGGGCCGCCAGCGTGATCCGGCCCAGTTCGTCGAGCGGGTGCACCTCGGGCCCGGCGATGTTGCGGATGCCCTGCACCGGATCGCCCGTGGCGGCCTTCACGACCGCCGTGGCGACGTCGGCGGAAGCCATCGGCTGCACGGGCGTGGAGGGCAGCCGAACGGTGTCACCCTCGGTCGTCCAGGACATGATCGCGCCGACGAACTCGTAGAACTGCGTAGCACGCACGATCGTGTACGGCGTCGGCCCGTCCCGGAGGATGTTCTCCTGGAGGGCCTTGGCCCGGTAGTAGGCGAGCTCGGGCACCTGGTCCACGCCGACGATCGAGACGATCACATGATGGCCCACGCCGGCCGCCTTCGCTGCCGCTCCGATGTTGGTCATCGCGGTTTCGAAGAAGCCGATGGAGGATTCGTCGAACACCGGGGAGTTCGTCAGGTTGATCACCACCTCGGAACCCTCCACGGCCTCCTTCAGGCCCTTGTCGCCGATCACGTCGACTCCGGTGGAAAGGGATGCGGACACGACGTCGTGGCCGGCCTCTGTCAACCGCTGGACCACCTGCGACCCGATAAGACCGCTTCCCCCCAGCACTGTGAACCTCATGACGCACCTTTTCGCCGAGCTGTTGAATCTTCGCCGAGCTGTTGGATCTTCGCCGAGCTGTTGGAGGTTTGAGGACAATCCGAGAGCGGAGGCCGACCTCTGGTGTGCGCCGCACGGCGCATGCCGGGAAGGCAAAGGCAGGCGCTGTGCCGTAAGTCGGCCCGGTCGGATTCTCCTGCGGAGCCGGCTCGGCCCAGCCGTGACGTGCCCACCGCGGCCGGTGTCTCCGGAGCCCGCGGACGAAACTCCTTTCTGCGACCACCGTATCCCTGCTGGGGCGAGACGCACGCCGATCACCGGCCGTGGGGGCGCAGACTCTCACCGACGGCCGAGGGTGGTCCTGAATCACATTCCGTGCCGGAGCCACGAAGGGTCACCACGACCGCGATCATGAACGGCCGCGGGTGATGTGTTCCCTCCGGGACCAATGGTTCCACCCGGACGAAGCTTCGAACCGGATGGCGCCGTCGACCGCATGCCCGAAAGCCGGCCCTGAGTGCCGATGCGGCGGAAGCCCGGGGTGACCGGGCGGCCACTCGACGCGCAGGGTCATCGCCAAAGCACCCTCGGGAAGGAAAGGCGGACTCACTTCCTGAAGCATCGTCAGGGAGTTCTGAATCGAGCTCAGGTCAACGATGGTGGGCTCTCTTCGGACATCACGAACACACCTCCTTGCTCTTACCCGGAGCGGCTGACCGTTTCGTCGGCTGCTACCTGCTGCGGGCACCATGTCCAGGCTCTGTCCTGCCGCCCTTTTCCGTAAGCCGGGCCATGGAGGGCTGGGCATCGCGGCGACCGCGTCCGGGATGACGGACAACACGGTGTCACGTAATCGTGGCTTGTCCGGTCTCACACAGTCGGAATGAGATGGCGCGCTGAGTGCGTCATCCGCCGACCTGAGAAGCGAGGACTTCCCATGGCTCTGAATCACGAGCTCGCCAACACCGGGATCGTTGCCACCCCGACCCCGAGCGCAGACCTTCTGACCCCGGACAACTCGGTGTTCCTGTTCGTCGACCACCAGCCGCAGATGTTTTTCGGCGTCGGCAGCGGCGACCGGACGGCGATCGTGAATGCCACCGTCGGACTGGCCAAGACCGCCAAGGCGTTCGACATCCCGGTCATTCTGAGCACCGTTGCGGCGGAGACCTTCTCCGGTCCCCTCATCCCCCAGCTCGCCGAGGTCTTCCCCGAGCAGCCGGTCATCGACCGCTCCACGATGAATCCTTGGGAGGACGGCACCTTCATCGATGCGGTCAATGCCACCGGCCGCAAGAAGATCGTCCTGTCGGGCCTGTGGACGGAGGTGTGCGTGGTCCTGCCCACCCTCTCCGCGCTTGCCCAGGGTTACGAGGTGTACGTCGTCGCCGACGCCTGCGGCGGTATGACGCCCGAGGCCCACGCACACGCTCTCCAGCGCATGGCCAAGGCCGGCGCCTGCACCGTCGACTGGATCCCGGTCCTGCTGGAGCTGCAGCGGGACTGGGCCCGCACCGAGACGTACGACGCCGTCGTCGACATCGCCAAGGAGCACGACGGCGCCTACGGCCTCGGACTCGTCTACGCGCAGAAGTTCATCGGCGCCAACGCCGCAGGCTGATCCATCCGAACCTGCCAGGCCGGGGCCGGAGGTATTCCGCCCCGGCCTGGCGGCCCACAGACCCCGACGGCCGACCGAGACCGACGGGCTGTCAGCCCACGGCGGCCTCGTGTCCCAACGGACACAACACACCGTTCGAAGGAGCCAACCCGCTGTGAACAGCACCCCCGGCACCCACGGTCCCAGGTTCGGACTCGTTCACGGCGATCGACTGCCCGTCGCGCTCACCGCACTCACCGTCGTCACCGGACTCATCGACGCGATCAGCTATCTCGGACTCGGCCAGGTCTTCACCGCGAACATGACCGGCAACGTCGTCATCATCGGGTTCGCAGCGGCCGGGGCACCGGGCTTCTCGCTCCTTGCCTCCCTGGTCTCCCTCGCGGCGTTCCTCGGTGGAGCGGTCGTCGCCGGCCGCCTGGAACTGGCCTTGCGGCAGCGTCCTCGCCACCGCTGGGTCGGCATCTCGCTGGCCGCCGAGGCAGTGCTCCTGCTCACGGCCGCGGCCGTGGCGTTCGCCGTCCCGCACCAGGCGCGCTATCCGCTGATCGTCCTGACGGCGGTGGCCATGGGCATACGCAACGGCACCGTACGCAAGCTGGCGGTCCCCGACATGACCACCACCGTGCTCACCCTCACCGTCACCGGACTGGCCTCCGACTCCTCGCTCGCGGGCGGCCCCAATCCCCGGGTTGCCCGCCGCGTGATCGCGGTCCTCGCCATACTCGCCGGCGCCCTGCTGGGGGCCTGGCTCGTGCTGCATCACGGACTGGGCTGGCCCCTGCTGATCAGCGCCGTGAGCGTCGCGGCCACGGCCCTCGCCCTCCTCCGCGATCCCGCTGGGGAACCCCGCAGCGCCTGACCGGACCGTACACCGCGGGCGACGGACAGGACTCCACGACCGGAACGCACTCACCGGCACCCCACCGCCACACCTCTTCGACGACTTTCGGAAGATTTTCATGACTACGATTCCCGTCGGCGGGCTGGTCCCCGTCGCCACCGACGAGGCCGCCGACCTGGTGGTCCGCAACGCCAAGGTCCACACCGCCGACCCCGCCCGCCCGCAGGCCGGGGCGGTCGCCATCCGGGACGGCCGCATCACCGCCGTCGGCGACGACGCCGCCATGGCACCGCTTGTCGGGCCACGGACCCGGGTGGTCGACGCACTGGGCCGCCGGGTCGTGCCCGGCCTCAACGACGCCCACCTGCACGTCATCCGCGGCGGACTCAACTACGTCCTCGAGCTGCGCTGGGACGGCGTGCCGTCACTGCGGCAGGCGCTGGCGATGCTGCGCGAGCAGGCGGGCCGTACCCCCAAGGGGCAGTGGGTTCGGGTGGTGGGCGGCTGGAGCGCGGACCAGTTCGCCGAACGCCGCCTGCCCACGGTCTCGGAACTGAACGCGGCGGCCCCGGACACTCCCGTCTTCGTGCTGCACCTGTACCAGTCCGCGATCCTCAACCGCGCCGCGCTGAAGGCCGCCGGATTCACCAAGGACACCCCCGACCCGAAGGGCGGGCAGATCGTCCGCGGCCGCGACGGCGAGCCCACCGGGCTCCTGCTGGCCGCGCCCAGCGCGATGCTCCTGTACTCGACGCTGGCCAAGGCCCCGATGCTGGAGGGCGAGGACAAGAAGACCTCCACGCTGCACTTCCTGCGCGAGCTCAACCGGTTCGGCCTGACCTCGGCCATCGACGCCGCAGGCGGCTTCCAGAACTTCCCCGACAACTACGGCACCGTCACCGAACTGGCCAAGGAGGGCAGGCTGTCCCTGCGGATCGCCTACCACCTCTTCCCGCAGACCGCGGGCCAGGAACTCGCGGATCTCAGGCGCTGGATCGAGATGGTCCGGCCCGGCGACGGCGACGAGTGGCTGCGCCTCAACGGCGCCGGTGAGAACCTCACCTGGGCGGCGGCCGACTTCGAGAACTTCACCGAACCCCGCCCTCAGCTCGGCGACTACGAAGCCGAGTTCGAGCAGGCCGTCCGCCTGCTGTCCGAGAACGGCTGGGGCTTCCGCCTGCACGCCACCTACGACGAGACCATCCGACGCGACCTCGCGGTCTTCGAGAAGCTCGCCACCGAGGGGCTGTTCCCGGCGGGCAACCGCTGGCTGTTCGACCACGCCGAGACCGTCGCCCCGGAGAGTCTGGACCGCATCGCCGCGCTCGGCGGGGCACTGTCGATCCAGAACCGGCTGTCCTTCCAGGGCGAGGCGTTCGTCCGCCGCTACGGTGCCGCCGCCGCCGAGCAGGCCCCGCCCGTGCGGGCCATGCTGGAGCGCGGGCTGACCGTGGGCGCCGGCACGGACGCCACCCGCGTCTCCTCCTACAACCCCTGGGTCGCCCTGCACTGGCTGGTCTCCGGCAAGACCGTCGGCGACCTGACCATCCACTCCCCCGCCAACCGTGTCGACCGCGAGACCGCTCTGGCCCTCTACACCCAGGGCGGCGCGAAGCTGACCGGCGAGGACGACGTCAAGGGCGTCCTGCGACCGGGCTACTACGGCGACCTGGCCGTCCTCTCCGACGACTTCTTCACCGTGCCGGAGCAGGACATCCCGCACATCGAGTCGCTGCTCACCGTTGTCGGCGGACGCATCGTCCACGCCGCCGGCGCATACGAGGGCCTGGACGAGGAGCTCCCCGTGATCAGCCCGCAGTGGAGCCCGGTCGCCCACTTCGGCGGCTACCAGGCCACCGTCAAACCCAGCATCTCCGGCGCCCGCCAGGCCGAACTCCTCGGCCAGGCTGTCGCGGAATCCGAGCAGCACCGCCAGTGGCGCGCCCAGCGCGGATTCGCCCCGGAAGAACCCACCGAGATCTTCGACACGTGCTTTCTCCTCTGATCCCGAGAACCCGCGCACAGCACGTCAGGAGCACTCCTTGAACGACCCCACCGCGCCCTTTCCCACCTTCCGGCACAGTGCCCAGGAGCTCCTGCTGACCTTCGTCCTGCTGTTCGGCGTAGTGACGATCGTCCGCTGGGTCATGGGACCGTCCGCGGTCTCCGACGCGATCCCCGGCGTCCATCTGAAGCTGATCGTCGTCGGTGCGTCCGTCGGTCTGCTGGTCACCGGGCTCATCCTCAGCCCTCCGGGCAAGCAGTCCGGCGGCCACATGAACCCGGCGATCTCCCTGGCCATGTGGCGCTTCGGGGTCTTTCCGGGGGCGGCCGTGGTGCCCTACATCGCGGCCCAACTCGCCGGTTCGCTGCTCGGCGTGCTCGCGGCACGGGGCGTCTGGGGCAGCGTCGCCGGCGCCCCTCCGGTGGCCCATGCCGCCCTGCAGCCCGCTCCCGGCTGGTCTGCCACGGTGCTGTTCCTCGCAGAGACGGCGTCCATGGGCGTGCTCGTGCTCATCGTGGGGCTGTTCCTGCCGACGCATCGGCTGACGCGCTTCATCCCCCACGTGGTGGGCCTCCTCGTCGGCCTGGCCATCGCCCTGCTGGGCACGAGCACCGGCGGCAGCCTCAACCCCGCCCGTCAGTTCGGCCCGGCGCTGGCCGCCGGACAGTCCGGCTTCCTGTGGGTCTATCTCCTGGCCCCCATGCTCGGCGCCCTCCTGGCACCCGTCGTAGGGAGTCTGCTTCCCGGAGACCACCGGGCGCCCACCCACCGCCCGCGTGACGCCCACACCGACCGGTCACGGGTGGACGATCCCGCAGCCCGGTGATCCGCCGGGACGAGACCCGGCACTCCCCTGGCCCCCCGCAGACGCTCACCCACGCCTGAGCGCCTCGTCCAGCCACTCCGGAACGTCCGGCGTCACCGGGTCGGTGACGCCGGACGTTCTCACGTTGCCCGGCCGGCGACTTCTTCATGCAGGGGCACACCGGCGCGGCGCGCCTGCCCCGTCGCCCACGTCATCCAGCGCTCCGCGTACGAGCCGGGCGCGACCCGACATCACCGGATCACACGGAGATTCCGCGATGAGGCATCGGGAGAAGGCGACGCCCTTCGACGAGCGCTGCCCGCAGTCATTCGCACATCCGCCGTCGTGGTGGCGTGCACGCGGCCTTGGTCGTCCACGGAGACATCAAGCGGCTGCCCGGCGAGAGAGAGCCCGGTGATGTCCAGGGACCGGAAGCGGCTGGGAGGCGTGCTGCTGACGGTCAGCGTCCGGCCAGGGACGTCGGCTTGCAGGCCGAGGACGCCTGCAGAATGAGCACGGACGCGGCGGCCGACCATGCCTGGGGGCGGCAGGAGGCCGGGTACGGTGCGGGACGTCGGGACGTGGTGGGCGGGTGCCGGCGAAGAGCTCGGGCAGCCGGAAGTCGACGGCCGGTGCCGCTTCGATGAGGCGCTCGGCGAGGCGGGCTGTGTGGTCGGGGAAGCCGCGCGGGCCAGGTCGAGTACCGCGATGGCGGGAAGGTGGCCGGGGTGTTGTCGTGGGCGTCGCCGGTGAGGACGCGGGGCCGGCTCTGTCCGGGTTGAAAGGTGATGTCGAAGATGAACGCGCCCTGGCTGTCGTCGACGGTCGTGCCGGAGGTGTCGGCGCTGTGGGTGGACCGTCGACGGCCCTGGAGTTGCCCGGCCCGGACGATCGCGGGAAGGGCCGGGAGTCGTGTGCCCGCCCTGACCGCCTCCGTCGGGGCGAAGTCGGCCTCTGCGGTCACGCGCACGTTGCTGAGAAGTTTGACCGAACAGGTACCAGATCCGTGAGCGGTCGCCCATGACAACGGCCTGAAGAGCCGCCGGGGCGCTCGGGCGAGTGTCCGCGGTATCGGCCATGCATGGGCGCCCGACGGCCACGGCGCCGGCCCCTGGGCGCCGGCGCCGCGACCCGTTCGGTGACGAGAAGGTCACCTCACGGGTGTGTGGCAGCCTCAGTGGCGGACGACATCGGGGGCTATGTCCTCGGTGAAGGCCTCACCGTCGGAGCGGGCGACCTTGCCGCTCTTGACGGGGTCGACGCCGCAGAAGGCGGCTTCCAGAGTTCCGGCGAGGACGCTGTTGACGGTGCCGTTGTTGGACGTGTTCGCCATCGACGTCATGCTGCGCTTGCCGTCGGCCGTGGTGAAGGCGTACGTGTAGTAGCCCTGCACGGTGCCGGTGTGACCGTAGACCGTCACGCCGCACGAGAGCACCCTGCCCCGCAGGCCGAGTCCGTAGGACTGGGTGCCGTCCGCGTTCACCGGCACCATGCTCATCATCTGCTGCAACTGCGGCTTAGGGACGAGCTTGCCGGAGACGATCGCGGCGAAGAACCGGTTCAGGTCCGCCGAGTTCGAGATGACCGCTCCGGCGGACTGAGCCCAGGAAACGGTCTGCTCGGTGGAGTCCACCAGCGGCAGCGTGGTGTCGTCGTCGCGGACGTAGCCCCGCGCGTAGGAGCCGGCGATGGTCGTCCGCGGATGAACGTAGGAGGTGTTCCTCAGGCCGAGCGGCTGGAAGATCCGCTGATCGTAGTGCGTGGCCATCGGCACACCCGTGACATGCTCGATCAGCCGGCCCAGGACCACGAAGTTGGTGTTCGAGTAGCTGTAGGCGGCCCCCGGCACGATGGTGGGCTGGTGTGCGGTCGAGAGGTCGATGAGTTCCTGGAAGGTGAACACCTTGTTCCGGACCGCCTCGAAGCCCGGAACAGTGTGATAGAACATGTCGTTCGTGTAGTCCCACAAACCACTGCGGTGGCTCAGCAGGTGCCGAACGGTGATGCGATCGTCCGGCAGCGGCTGGGGGAGGTAGTCGTTCGCCGGCGCGTCCAGGTCGACGCGTCCCTCGGCGACGAGCTGCAACAGCACGACGGTGGTGAAGCTCTTGCTGACACTGCCGACGCGGAACCGGCGGTCCGCGTCCATTGCGGTGCCGGCCGCGGTGTCAGCCTTCCCCGCGGCGATCCGGTAGGTGGAGGCACCGGAGTTGATGCGGGTGAGCGCGCCGGGCGCGCCGTATGCCATCGCCTGCTTCTGCACGGCGAGCACACCCGTGACCGACGGGCTGGGAAGGTCGGTGGTGGTGGCACCGGCGGGCGAAACAGCCAAGGTGGCCATCATGGCAGTGCCTGCGAGCACGAGACTCGCGTACTTGATGCGCATCCGATTCTCTCTGACGTGATCGGGTAAAGACGCTGAAAGCATCTGCGGGCCGCAGGACGGTCCCTGACAAGGGACGTCGCTGATCCTCGGTCCTGAGGACAGTCGTGGGCCGGAGAGTGCCAGCCAGAACCATAACGCACACGGTGGGCCACAGTGGCACAGGGATTGGGCCGGAGGGACAGGCGAGCGAATCGCCGAACTGGCCATTCACATCCGGCAGTCGGTGGGAGTGTTGACGACGGCCCCTCGTCGGGACGGCAACCCGCACGGCACTACACTCACCGAGCCCCCGTCAGGTGGCAGACCAGTGCAGTGAAGAGGGTCGTGTTCGTGGTGAATGCAGCAAGGGCGAGCGGCATGCCGCACGATGATCGGACGCAGGCCCCGAAGGCTCCCCAGGACCCTGGCGCGATGGCGGCGGTGTTCGCCAATTTCCGTCAATACCTCATGGGATGGGACGCGGAGAGCCGTCCTGGGTCCGTCCTCGATCAGTTCCGCAGCGGTCTTGCGACGCCGCAGTTCAACGGTGTGGTGCGCGTGCGGTCCGTGTCCGCGGTCGGGCAGGCCGTGGCTGCCGCCCGCGAGGATCTGGCGGGCCTTCCCTGGTGGTGGTGGGTCGGCCCCGACAGCCCCGAGGGCACCGCCGACGCCCTGGGGCGCCACGGCGGACGGGAACTCGCCGTACTGCCGGTGATGGTGAGGTCGCTCGACCACCCGGCCGGTCCGGGCACCACGCTCACTCCGACCGGTTCGGAAGATGCACCCGCCGGCCTGCGTGTGGAGACAGTCCGGGACGGGGAATCGCTGGCGGAGCTGGTCCGGACGTACCGGACGTCGATGGGGATCGCGCCCGGCCTGGAGGCCGAGATGGTGTGCATCGAGTCGCGACGCGAGGACAACGCGGACATCATCCGGATGGCCGCGGTGCTGGACGACCGGGTGGTGGGGTCGACGGTGCTCATCACCGCCCACGGGGTGGCCGGGATCTTTCTCGTACATGTGGCCGAGGCGCATCGCCGGCAAGGCATCGGGGCAGCGTTGACGGTCGCCGCGCTCCGGGTCGGTCAGGAAAGGGGGATGCACTGCGCAGCGCTCGTGGCGAGCCCCGCCGGTGAGCCGCTGTACCGGCGCTTCGGCTTCACCACGATGTCCGAGTACCGCCTGTTCGCCTTCCCGGCCTGAGCTGCCGCCCGCCAGGTCCGCACCCGTTCTCGTCGCGGCTGCATGCCACGTCGTCACGGAGCCGGGCACGCACGGGCGGCATGCGGCGAACTGCGGCACGGCCCGACGACCGACGGGCGGGACAACGGCGTGGCGGCGTGCCACCACCCGTCCGAAACGGGCAGGAAGGGCAGGGCCGGGCCAGGCCGCGGCGACGGCGCGCTCTTGAATCGGGAGACGGGCCCTCGGGCGTCACGGCCGCCGTGGCGATGACAGCGGACGGGCGGGCGCGCCCGTGTCACAGATCCACTCGATGCGTGGTCAAGGTGCGTGTCGAGGACTTCAGTGAACGCCGTACGTCGCTCCCGGATGCCGACCGCTCATGGATGGCCCCATGGCCTGGCCGCCGCCGCGTTGGCGGGCTGTGCCGCCCTGGCCCTGATCGCCTGGGGCACGTCGTTCCCGCGTGACGCCGACGACACGGGCGACGACCGTGTCGGCGCCGGGCGCACCTGCCGCTCCGCTCTCCCCTCCGACCAGGAGCTGTCCTGCGGCACCTACGGTTTCGGTGACCTGCGTTACCTGTGCCCGACGCCCGACAAGCCGCGGCACTGCGCAACGACCACAGGGGTGCGGGTACGCAACACCGGGCCGTCCACCGTGTACGTCACCGTCATCCACGGCGCGCGTCAGGGCGAGCGCCGGCAGGGCCCGGAACGGGAGATCGCCCCTGGTCGCACGGCCGATCTACGCCCTGGGAAGGGGCACCTGCTGTTCGACCTCACCCTGCGCGGCACCGGCCCCGTCAAGTCCCTGACGGTCGTCTCGGTACGCTGAGGTCCCCGTTCGGGGCCCTCTCCACTGACCCCGACGCTGCCGACCGCGCTGGTGGCAGCAACGGTCCTCAGCAACGAGCCCGACGCGGCCGCCGACGCCTTGCACCGGCTCACCGAGGCGACCGGCGCCGCGCATGCAGTGGTTATCCGCCCGCCGCGGGAACAGGACGGCTGTCGTTCTCGCGGCGGGCCGGCAACTGGTACTGGACCTCGGTCAGGCGAGCCAGTCCGTGTAGCGGGTGGCGGCGAGGTGAGCGTTCCTGCCGGTGAGGACGTCGCCCTCGACGGCCGCGAACATCCCGGCGGTGGGGTCGGTGACCACGGTGCGAGGGTCGCCCTTGTGGGACAGGATGATCCGGCCCAGCTCGTCGAGGTTGAAGACCTCGGGACCGCCGATGTCGCGGATGCCGTTCAGCGGGGCGCCCGCGGCGACCTCCCCCACCGCGTCGGCCACGTCCTTGGCGGCGATCGGCTGGATCGGCGTGGCGGGCAGACGGACGGTGTCGCCGTCGGCGGTCCAGGACAGGACGGCGTCCATGAACTCCATGAACTGCGTGGCCCGGACGATCGAGTAGGGGATCGGACCGGCCTTGAGGAGGTCTTCCTGCAGGACCTTGGCGCGGTAGTAGTCCAACTGCGGAACCTGGTCCACCCCGACGATCGAGAGGATGACGAAGTGTCCGACGCCGCCCTTGTGGGAGGCGGCCAGGAGGTTGTCCATCGAGGTCTGGAAGAAGGCCGGTGAGGCCTCGTCGAAGGTCGGTGAGTTGGTCAGGTTGACGACGACGTCGGCCCCGGCGACGGCCTGCTCGACCCCCTGACCGCTGATGACGTCGACTCGGGTGGACTGCGAGTGCGGTACCGCCTCGTGTCCCGCGGCGTTCAGATTCCGGACGACCTGCGAGCCGATGAGCCCGGTTCCGCCGATGACTGCGACCTTCATGACGTGCCTTTCGTCAATGAGTGGTGTGCGGCTCACTGAGGAGCGCCCGCCCGCAGGAGCGAGACCACGTCAGAAGTCACCCGCCAAAGAGGCAAGGCCACTCCTCCCCCACGCGCCCACCTCAGAACACAGTCGTGACCGAGCATGTCGCCTGTTGGTGACAAGCAATCAGGCTCCTGCAGCCCGCCGTGAGCGCGGGCCGAGGACAGCAAAGTCAGATAAGTTCCAGCCCGCCGTCGACGGTGATCACCTGACCGGTCGCGTGACGCCCGGCCGGGTCGGCCATCCGAAGGATCCAGTGCGCCACCTCGTCCGCGCTCGCGATGCGGTGGGTGGGGATGCGGTCGCGCTCATAGGCGTACATGTCGTTGGCCGCCTCGGGGGTCAGACCGGCGTGCAGCATGACGTCGGTGCGGGTGGGGCCGGGAGCCACGGAGTTGACGCGAACCCCTTCGCCGGCGAGTTCCAGGGCCCAACTCCGCGTCATCTGTTCGATGGCCGCCTTGGTGGCCGAGTAGTGCGCGCCGCCCGCCATGGGACGGTGCCCATAGGTGCTGGAGAGGTTGATGATCGTGCCAGAGGTCTTCCGCAGGTGCGGCAGGGCCTCATGGGCCAGGAGGCTGGGCGCGACGACATTGAGCTCGAACAGACTGACGATCGTCTGCTTGTCGGTCTCCGCCAGCGGCATGACCGCTGTCGCGCCGGCGTTGTTGATCAGATGGTCGAGGCGTCCCCACCGCTCCACGGCTGCGCTCACGACCTTGGCGGGTGCTCCGTCGCCGCAGATGTCGATCGCCAGGACGTCGATGTTGTGGTGGGCCGCGGCGGTCTCCTTCAGCGGCTCCTCACGGCGGCCCACCCCGAGTACGTGTGCGCCCGCCTCGGCGAAGGCGACGGCCGCGGCCCGGCCGATACCGGACCCGGCGCCGGTGACGATCACGACATGGCCGGAGAAGGTTTGGTCCAGGGAGTTCGCAGACATCAGGGCCCCTTGTTCGATGTTCGTTGTACATAGAACATCATGGGCGGGCTCTGCAATCCCGTCAAATGCGGAAGCAGTGAAGACGACGGCCGCGGATGGGTGAACGTCCCGTGGCGCGCGCAGGCCAAACCGCTCCGAGGCGTTCGTCACCACGGCAACAAGGCGGCACGGGATGACACGGCGGCGTGAGGCGATTGTCACGTCCGCCGCCTGCGGCACCGAGTCTCGCGGCAGCGCGCGTCACAGGCCCCTACGGCGAGAGGTCACCGCCTGTGGCTCACCGGTCGTCGCGTACGGGCGCCGAGCAGCGACGAAGTTACGCCTGATCGTCACGCTCGGTGACGTGTTCTCCGACGTTGTCGGTGACAGCGGCAGACAGCAGCGCCGACAAGAGGCCGGGAAAACGGGCCTCGAGGGCGTCGCGTCGCAGCTTCACAAAGCAGCGCGTGCCCTCCTGGCGGGTCTGCGTGACACCCGCCTCGCGCAGCGTCTTGAGATGATGACTGAGCGTGGACTTGGCGACGGGAGCGCTGAACTGCCCCCATCCTCGTTCGGCGCCGTCGGACAGGATCCGGACGATCCCCAGCCGTGTCGGATCGCCCAGCACTCCCAGGAGGCGTGGCAGGGTGATCTCGCTGTCGGCAGGTGACGAGTGGTCCGGCATGCCGACCATGCTACCGAACGTTCGGCGTGCGTCGAACATCAGGGTAACGAACGCACCCACGGCACTGTCGCGCGCGGTGAGCAGGGGCGGTGAGCCGTGCGTTGCAGGCGGACCGGCTCAGGAGACGCCTGCGGGGACGACGCACAAGCGGGCTGAGATCAACGGGCGGTGACGTGGTCGACCGGTGGAGGGGTCGCGCCGCCGTCCCCGCTCCCCCTGAGGTAGCGGATCAGGTCCTCCTCGGTGTCCTCGGCGCCGAGTTGCCGTACCACCTCCTCGACCGCCTGGTGGAGAAGGGGCGAACCCAACCGCAGCACGTCGTGTGCGACGGCGGTGAGTTCGATCTCGACGCTCCGACGGTCGAGCGACGAGGTGTGCGTGGTGATCAGGCCGCGGTCCTGCAGGCGGGTCACCAGACGGCTGGTGGCGGACTGGCTCAGCCCGATCCCGTTGGCCAGGTCGTTGAGGTAGAGCAGACCCGTACCGGCCCGGACACCCTCCCGCAGGGCCCGCAGGGCGTAGAACTCGCTCACTCCCAGACCCAGGTGCCGATGAAGGTGTCGCTCCATGCGGGCCTCGATCCGACGATGGAAACGGGTCAGCCGGTTCCACTGCGTGATCAACGTGGCATCGTCACTCATAGGCGATGGCCTCCCTGCTGTCCGCAGCGTCCGACTGCTTGCTGCCGGGACGACGTCCCGGCAGGCGAGCGTGGCGGGTGAGCCGCCGCCGCTTGTCTGCACCGTGTAGACAAGACGGGGGCCGTCGTTGTGACAGAAGGCCGGCGAACGCTGGTAGGAGGCGCCGTCTCGGAGCAACGCCCAACGGCCGGAGGGCTGTCACAAGATCGAGGCGTCGTCGGTCTTCACGATATGAGTCAAGCCTTGCAGTCCAGGACCGGAGTCGATGAGCCGGTCACCTTGATCAAGAGCTACACCGTGCCGACGGCCGAAGCCGAGTACTTCGTCCAGGTGTACCAAGAGAACGCCCGGATCATGTCGACCCAACCCGGCTTTGTCCGGTCCCGCCTGCACAGGCCGCTCGCCGACGCACCTGAGACACGGTTCGTCCATATCGCTGACTGGAGTTCGGGCACCGCGCTCGACAGAGCCACCACCCATCCCGAGTGGCTCGCCTCGCTGCGACGCATGTTCGACGACCCTGACCTTCACATCACCTCAGAGCCTGCCGGCTACCGCGTCGTTGTCGAACTTCACCCCTCCTGACCCCGGCCGCCGGGCGGGGAGACAGCCCCGTCACTGGCCTCCCCGTCATGTCCGGAGGCCACCCGATGCTCCGACCGCAAGGTCGCGGTCGTGCTGGGCCTCCGGCCCGTCCGAGCTCATCACCTTCTTCGGTGGGCGCCGGCGTCAGCTGCCGCGCGGCGCGGCTCCATGGGCACGAGCCGCTCCTCCCGCGTCGGCGTCTCCGCTGGGTGTGCGGGCCGACCGGAGGCACCCGTGGAGACCGATGCACGCCCAATACCCGTCCGGCAGCGCTCACGCCGCGTGCCGGGCGGGCAGATGGGCCGGACCAGGTGATCGCTGGGCCAACGACGGCACGCGGTGAACACGGCCCTCGGGGACGAGAAGCCGCACCAGGCCTTCCAGGTCCCCGGTGTCGGCCGCGGTCCGGAACGCGGCGACGAGGCGACGGTGCGACTCGGCGGCGACTGGCCGCTCGCGGTCACGCTCGAGGCGGGCCTGCGCGCGGTGGACCACCACCCGTGCGTGCGGTGCGCTGATCCGCAGCAACTCCGCGAGTTCGGCGTAGGCGTAGTCGAAACCCTTCCGCAGCACGTAGGCGGCCAGTCGGTCCGGCGTCAGTCTCGCCATGAGCAGGGCCAGGGCCTCCTCGACCGCCACGGCCCGATCGGCACCCGCCACGGGATCCTGGGCGGACCGGTCGGCGAGGTCGGCCAACTGCGACTCGACCGGGATCTCGTGGCGGTGCCGCCCTGACTGAATCACGTTGATCGCCATACGCTTGGTGGCCGTGGTCAGGAACGCGGCCGGATTCTCGATCGTTGCGCGCTGGGTGAGCTGCCAGCGCAGCCACACCTCCTGGACCACGTCTTCGGCGCCCGTGGCGTCGCCGAGAATGCGGTAGGCGATGCGGAACAGTCGTGTCCGCTGGGTCAGGAATATGTCGAGGGCGAGGTTCAGGTCGCCCTCGTCCGGCCGGACGACCGGGGGTTCGGTCGGCGTCGTCGTCTCCGGGCTGGGCGCGGACATCGGTGACTCCACTTCTTGGGCGGGCGCCCCTCAAGGGCGATAAGTCCACCCTCGGTCGGAAGCGCCGCTCACCGCGCCCTTGTCGCCCGTGGTCGAGTCCGTGGGGACCCCAGGGGGAATCCGGGGGGTCCCGCACCGTCCCTCAGCCGGCCGGCACCTTGCCCTGATCCATGGTGTCCGTGGCCGGGGTGCTCGCGAGGGCACCCGGCAGCGCGCGACGCGAGTTGATCCCGAGCTTCGTGTACACCTTCCGCAGGTGCCACTCCACGGTGTGCGGGCTGATGAACAGCTCCGCGCCGATCTTCGCGTTCGTCATGCCGTCGGCCGCGAGCGTCGCGACCTGCGACTCCTGGGGGGTGAGGGCGCTCGCCGGCTTGTCCTCCCGCGCCCTGACGTGCTCGCCGGTGGCGAGCAGCTCGCGGCGGGCTCGCTCGGCGAACGCGTGCGCCCGCATTCCGTCGAACATCTCGTGAGCCGTGCGCAGGTGCTCCCGCGCCGGCGATCGGCGGTTGCTGCGGCGCAGCCACTCGCCGTACAGCAGGTGGGTGCGTGCCACCTCCACGGTCACACTGCCGCGGCGGAACTCCTCGATCGCGGTCCGGTAGAGACGATCGGCCTCGTCACCGTCGGCGAGGAGAGCCTGGCTGCGGGCGCCGGCGCCACGCGCCCATCCGGAGTCGGCGGCACGGGTGAGTTCGACCAGCCGGGCCAGCGAGGCGCGGGCCCGGTCGAGTTCACCGCACCGGGTGGCGGCCTCGACGTGTTCCACCAGCGACAGGCCGGTGAAGTTGAATCCATCGTGCTCGATGCCCGTGCGAGCGGCCTCCATGGCCTCTTCGTAGCGTGCCAGGCCATTGAACAGCACGCCTTGGATGTAGCCCATGGCGCCCAGCAGGGAAACCTCACCTCGTTGTTCGGCCTGGTCCCTGGCTTCTTCGATGATGCCGGCGGCGACGTCCGCCTCGCCTCGCCACGCGGCCAGAACGAGCGTCGCGTACTTGTGCGGGGCGTGGCCGGTCGCGGCGGCGAGCGCGTCGGCTTCGCCGATCATCCGGGCTGCCTCGGCGAAGTCGCCGTAGTGGATGTGCACGCCGCCGGCGTAGATGAGGGCCGGTGGCAGCGCGCCGAGCGCTCCGATGTCGCGGGCCAGGCGCACCGCGCGGCTCGACAGCGTGTCCCACGCGTGCAGGTCCCAGGCGTAGTGGATGAACGCCTCCAGCGCGACCGGCACCAGCAGAAGCCAGCGCATGGTGGCCTCCCGGGTGTCGAGCTCCTCGTGCGCGAGCAGTTCCAGCGCGCCGCGCAGTGCCGGGACACCGGTCTCGTATCCGTCCGCGAGGAGCGCGGCCACGCCGTCCAGCAGGAGATCCGCGGCCTTGGAGCCCGAGGGGGGCGCCCCGGATCTGCGGGCCGCGATCGCGGCGGCGCGGGCACCTGTGGGACCGTGGACCCGGCCCGCGAAGATGGTCGCGCTGATCGCCTCCAGGTACGTCTCCCGCGCCAGTGGCGACCCGGCGGCGGTGAACTGCGCGGCGGCCTCAAGAAGCAGAGGTGCCGCCTCGTCGCTGCGGCTGCGGGCGAAGAGGATCCTGGCCCGCAGGCGCGCCAGGCGGGCGCGATCCAGGGCGCTCAGAGGATACAGTTCGGCCACCGTCGCGAGCTCCGTGGCCCGGCCGGGCGCGGCGGCCGAGAAGTGCGCCTCGGCGGCAGCGAGGGCTCGGCGCCCCCGCGGCCGAGGGTCCGGTGTCACCTCGACCGCGCGTTCCAGCAGTACCGCCTCGGCCGCGATGCCGCCGCGCTGCCGGGCGCGGTCGGCGGCCTGCTCCAGCCCTGCGGCGACCTCCTCGTCCGGCCCGTCGGCGGCCTGGGCGGCGTGCCAGGCGCGCCGGTCGGGGTCGAGCACCGGGTCCGTGGCCTCGGCCAGCGCCCGGTGCACCGCTCGGCGTTCTTCGGGTTCGGCTCCGTGGTAGACCGCCGAACGGACCAACGGGTGCCGGAACCGGACCGACTCACCGAACTCGATCAGGCCCGCCGCCTTGGCCGGTGCGGCCTGGGGAGTGATCTTGAGAAAGGCGGCTGCGCGAACCAGCAGGCACGCGTCACCGACGGGTTCCGCCGCGGCGATCAGCAGCAGTGTCCGGGTCGCCGCCGGCAGCGAACCGAGCCGGCTGGCGAAGTCCCGTTCAACACGGCTCGCAACCGGCCCCTCGACGCTCGGGTGACGCGACGAGTCAAGGCCGTACGCCAGCTCGGCGGCGCTGCGACCACGGGAGAACTCGAGCAGCGCCAGTGGGTTGCCGTCCATCTCGGCCACGAACCGGTCCCGGACACGCTTCTCCAGCCGCCCGCCGACAGCGGCCTCGAGGAGCTCTCCGGCCGGGGCCGTGTCGAGACCGCCGATGCGCAGCGCCGGCAGACCATTGAGTGCCGCCTGTCCCTCGGGGTCGCGCACCGCGAACGCCATCGCGACCGCCTCGGCGAGCAGTCGCCGCGCCACGAACTCCAGGGTCTGCAAGGACACCTGGTCCAGCCACTGAGCGTCGTCGACCAGAACGAGCACCGGCCGCGTCTCCGAGGCACGGGTGAGCAGCGTCAGCACGGCGAGGCCGACCAGGAAGCGGTCGGGCGGGTCTCCGGCCGCCATCCCGAAGGCCACGCGGAGGGCGTCGCGCTGCGGTTCCGGCAGTTCTTCGAGCTCGTCCAGGAACGGTGCGCACAGTTGGTGCAGGCTCGCGTAGGGCAGCTCCATGTCGGCCTCGATGCCCTGCGCCCAGGTCACCTTCACCCCTGACGCCTGCGTGGCCAGGTACTGCAGAAGCACCGACTTCCCGATGCCGGCTTCCCCACGGACCACCAGTACTCGGGACCCGCCTTGGCGCAGGCCGACCAGCAGGTCGTCGAGCGCCGCGCACTCGCGATGCCGGCCGACGAGGTCCGGAAGCGGGCTGGCGATCATACGATGTGGCTCCTTGGGGGAATCCGGGGATGGAAAAATCGCACAACGGTTGTCGGGACGATCCTTGCCACGATACCTGGGACAGGGACCACACCTTGTGTCGCAATGTTGTGACGGAGTCCACGTCGGAAAATTGCTCCGAGCCTGTCACACACGGCCCCACTATCCGGTCGACCACTGCCTATGATCTTGCCCGTCCGCAGTCGCAGGAGGTCCCATGTCTTCATTCGGACACCAGCTCGCCACGTCCGTGCTCGTGGTGGGGGCCGGTGGAGCAGGCCTCCGAGCGGCCATAGAAGTCGCCGAGGCCGGTGTCGCGGTCGTCGCGGTGGACCGACGCGCGCCCGACGATGTCCACACTGTCCTGGCAACAGGAGGTTTCGAGAGGGTGCCCGCCGCCGTCGGCGGCCACGACACATGGGCACAACATGCAGCCGACACGTTGCGGGCAAGCCGCTTGCTGGCCGATCCGCGCACCGCGCAGGTCGTGGCCCGCCACGCGGCGCGAGAGTTCCACGACGTGGGGCGCTACGGCACGCTCCCCGACCACCGGGGTCATGGCGGGCCCGCCCAGCGCCAGTTCGGTGCCCCCACGTACCGCCGCACCGTGTCCACCGGCGAGTACACCGGCCCGGAGGTGCAGCGAGCGCTGCGCGAACGCGCACAGCAGCTCGACATCCCCGTCCTGTCCAACGTGTACGTCACTCGGCTGCTGGTCGACGACGGGACGGTGTTCGGTGCCTATGGATTCGACCTCGTCGACGGCTCGCGCTACCTCGTGCACGCCGACTCCGTGATCCTGGCGACCGGGGGGCACACGCGCATCTGGCGGCGTACGTCCTCGCGTCGCCACGAGAACACCGGCGACGCCTTCCGCCTCGCCGTCGAAGCCGGCGCCCGGCTGCGGGACCCAGAGCTGGTGCAGTTCCACCCCTTCGGGCTGATCAGGCCGGAGAACGCGGCCGGTGTGCTCGTCAGTGAGGCGGCACGCGGCGAGGGCGGGGTCCTGCTCAACAACCTCGGTGAGCGGTTCATGACGCGCTACGACGCCGAGCGCATGGAGCTCGGCAGCCGGGACAGGGTGACCCTGGCGTGCTACACGGAGATCCGGGAGGGCCGCGGCACGCAGGCCGGCGGCGTGTGGCTCGACCTGTCCCACCTGCCGCGTGAGACGGTCCTGACGCGGCTGCCGCGGGTGCACCGGACCCTGTTGGACCTGCAGATGCTCGACATCACCCACGACCCGATCGAGGTCGCGCCGACTGCCCAGTACTCCATGGGCGGTGTCCGGGTCCGGCCCGAGGACCACAGCACCGATGTCATCGGCCTCTATGTGATCGGGGAGGCGGCCAGTGGTCTGCACGGTGCGAACAGGTTGGAGGAGAACTCCCTGATCGAACTGCTCGTCTACGGCCGGATCGCCGGCCGGGCCGCGGCGGAGTACTCGGCCGGGCTCACGGCCCAGCACCGGTCGCCGGCGGCGGTACGCGCCGCTGAGGCGGACGTGAACCGGCTACTGGCCGCCGACGGCGAACAGAACATCCGCGCGCTGCTACGGTCGGTGCGCCACCTGATGACGGAGTTCGCCGGTGTGGTGCGGGACGAGAGCGGGCTCGCCACCGGGCTCACCGGACTCGACGAGATCGAGGACCGCATGCAGAACGCGGGTGTGCACATCGACATCGGCGGCTTTCAGGACCTCGCGTACGCCTATGACCTCAGGTCCGCCGTTCTCGCCGCTCGCGCGACACTCGAGTGCGCGTTGGAGCGACGGGAGACACGGGGGTGTCACAACCGGTCGGACCACCCCGATGTCGACCCGGACCTGAGCGTCAATCTGGTGTGGTCCCCGACGGCCGGGGTGCGCCGCGAACCCGTCCCGCCCATCCCCACCCACATCGCCGAGTTGATGCACGACGTCTCAGCCGACGCCGAGTCGCTCGAGTAGGAGACTGCGCGGTCCCGTCCTCGGTGGACGGCCGAGCCGCCTATCCACGGCCGCCGCGCTGCGAGGCCGGCGGCGTGTCCGGCAGGTGGCGGGACGCCCACCCGGCCAGCTCACTGAGGATGGGCATCAGAGCCTTCCCGTCCGGGGTGAGGCAGTAGCGGACCGTGACGGGCGGGCCGGGCTCCACCTCGCGGAGAGTGAGACCAGCGGCGGACAGTTCGGAGAGCCGCTCCGAGAGGACGGAGTCGCTGATGCCTTCCACCGCGCGCCGCAACTCGGCATAACCCAGTGGTCCGTGCTGCAGGGTGGCAAGGATGACGCCGTTCCACCGCTTGCCGAGAAAGCCGAACGCCTTGATCAGCGCGCCGTCACAGGCCGCCGGATGATGCTGTCCCGCACTGGCGCCGCCCAAGGCAGCCGATCGGGTGTCCTTTGCTTCCTCCATGCCCTCAGGGTAACCGGGTGCTATCGTGCGTGAGGTCACTCTGTTTTCCGTAGCGGCCAGTATTTTCGCTGCTACTCCATTACGACGAGTACGGAGATTCCCGCATGTCCGTCCCCGCAACCCTTCCCCGCATCAACGACGAGGCCCGCGCTGCGCTCTTCACCGACGCACGCACCGTGTACTCCTTCGCCGGCACACCCGTGGACGACGAGACGCTGACCGGCATCTGGGAGCTCGCCCGCTGGGCCCCGACCGCCGCGAACATGCAGCCACTGCGTGTCCTGTACATCCGTACGCCCGAAGGCAAGGAGCGCCTGCTCCCGCACCTCGACGAAGGGAACCGGCCCAAGTCGGCCTCCGCGCCCGTCGTCGCGGTCCTTGCCGTGGACAACCGCTTCCACGACCACATCCCGCACATCGTGCCGATCCGCCCGGAGATGAAGGACCACTTCGAAGGCGAGCCCGCCCAGCGCGAGGGCATCACGTCCTTCAACGGGCCGCTCCAGGCCGGCTACTTCATCCTCGCCGTCCGCGCCTCCGGTCTGGCCGCCGGACCGATGGCCGGCTTCGACCCGGCCGGGATCGACAAGGAGTTCTTCCCGGACAGCGACTGGCGCTCCATCCTCGTCGTCAACATCGGCCACCCGGCCGGCGCTCCGGAGTTCGACCGCATGCCGCGCCTGGCCCACGAGCACGTCCTCACCTGGGCCTGACACCCGGGCACAGCCATGGCCCCGGTACCTGCTCGCACCCTCCACTTCTTCACGGAGCGGTGAGGGCCTCGGCACGTGTGCCGGCGCGAAACTCCCCGGCGCGCGGAAGATCCGGGACGCCGGGAATCGACCCCGTCGGCACCAGTCGATGCACGTCGAGTTCGGCGGACCTTCCCGTGCGGACGGCGGTGGTGGACTCACGGCACACAAGGGGCCGGCGTTCCACTCGTCGTCTTCCTCACGGTCCGCCCGTGACGGGCGTCCCCGGCGTGATCGGCAGGAGGGACAGCAGCCGCAGGCTGGTGTGGCTCTCGGTTCCCGGAGTCGCGGTGTAGACCACGAGCCGCTGGGACTGGTCGGGGTCGACCAGCGTCTGGCAGTGCAGTTCCAGCGTCCCGACCTGCGGATGCCGGAAGCGCTTGGAGGCGCAGTAGGGCCCCAGCACGGGGCGCTCGCGCCAGATCTCGGCGAACTCGGGGCTTTCCCTGTTCAGCGCCTCCACGAACTCGGCAGCACGCGATTCGCCGCCGTCACGGGTGTAGGCGCCGTGCAGGTCCGCCACCATGAGACGACTCTGCTCGGCGTGGTCGTCCTCGGGGTGGATCAGGCGGGAGGCGGGGTCGGTGAACCAGCGGTAATGGGCACTGCGTGCGAGTCCGGTGTGGGCCGTCTCGTCACCCAGCAGCGCCACCGCCGGGCGCGTCTGCTTGAGCGTCTCGCCCAGGTGGTTCATCACCTGGGCAGGGGTGTCCTCGAGCCGGTCCAGGATGCGCATCATCCCGGGATTGATGTGGTCGCCGCGCCGGGTGCGGTGTGGCAGGGCGTGGCCGGCGAGCTGGAAGAGGAGGTCGCGCTCCTCCAGGGACAGGTGCAGTCCGCGGGCCATCGCGGCGAGCATCTGCTCGGACGGATGGGGACCTCGCGGCTGCTCGAGCCGGCTGTAGTAGTCGACCGACATGTCGCAGAGTGCCGCGACCTCCTCGCGTCGCAGGCCTCCGGTACGCCTGCGACGGCCGCGGGGCAGCCCGACGTCCTCCGGTTGCAGGGCCTCGCGGCGCGCCCGGAGAAAGGCTGCAAGTGCTGCCCGGTCCGCCATGGTTGTCCTTTCTCACGGGGCCGTGCCGCCACGACGGGATGTGCCGGTGCACGGATGTCCGGGACGGGCTCGCGGGAACGGGAGAGGGCTCACGGGATGCGTGCGCCGCATCGGCGCGGCCGTCGCTCATGACGTCGACGATGTGAACAATGCGGCCAGGACTCCTCATTCCCCGGAACAGTGTGTTTCCCCGGGCCGGCCAGGTGGATCGAGGGGGAGGATCTCTGGCAGCGTTGTTCCGCCGCAGGGCCTAAGGCGCCGGCGGCCGTGGCGAAGGTGTGTTCGTCCACGGCCGCCCTCCATTCGGACCGGGCGACGAAACCCCCGCTGTCCGGGGGGTGACGGCGACGCGGTCCGTCAGCGGGTGATCGCCTTGGTCTCGAGGAACTCCTCAAGACCGGCACGGCCCATCTCCCGGCCGTTGCCGGACTGCTTGTACCCGCCGAACGGGGCCTGGAAGTTGTGCTGTCCACCGTTGACGTCGACTTGGCCGACGCGCAGGCGCCGGGCGATCGCCACGGCGTGGTGCTCGTCACCGGTCACCGCGGCGTTGAGTCCGTAGATCGTGCCGTTGGCGATCTCGACGGCGTGGTCGTCGTCGACGTAGGGGATGACGACGAGGACCGGGCCGAAGATCTCTTCCTGGGCGATGACCGACTCGGGGTCGACGTCGGAGAAGATCGTGGGCTTGACGTAGGCACCGGTCTCGAAGCCCTCCGGCCGACCGGGGCCGCCGACCACGAGCGTGGCGCCGTCGGCGATGCCACGCCGGATGTAGTCGTCGACGCGCCGGCGCTGGGTCTCCGAGGCGAGCGGGCCGATCCGCGTGGCCTCGTCGGCGGGATCACCGACGACGTATTCCTCGGCCGCTGCCCGGAGCTTCTCGACAACGGTCTCCTGGAGGCCCTCGGGCACCAGCATGCGCACGTAGGCGCCGCAGGCCTGACCGCCGTTGGCCCAGGCGAAAGCCAGTCCGCGAGCGACGGCGGAGTCGAGGTCGGCCTCGGGGAGGACGATGTGGGCCGCCTTGCCACCCAGTTCGAGTGCGACCCGCTTGATGGTGCCGGACGCGGCGACGGAGACGCTTCTGCCGGCGCGGGTGGATCCGGTGAACGAGATCATGTCGATCTTCGGATGGCGGGAGAGGGCCTCACCGACGACCTGGCCGGTGCCCTGCACCACGTTGAACACACCGTTGGGCAGACCCGCCTCGGTGGCGATCTCCGCGAACATCCGGGCGCTGAGGGGAGACAGCTCCGAGGGCTTGAGGACGACGGTGTTGCCCGCCAGCATCGCGGGGACGACCTTGGTCACGAGCTGCTGGAGCGGGAAGTTCCACGGGGTGATGGCCCCGACCACGCCGATGGGCTCGCGGATGACGAGCGAGTTCTCGACCACCTCCGTCCACTCGAACTGCTCGGCCGCTGCGATCGCGGCCAAGGTCGACGCGACGGGGAAGCCCACCTGTGCCTGCCGGGAGAAGGCGATCGGGGCGCCCATCTCCTGGGTGATGGTGGCCGCCAGTTCCTCGCTGTGCTTCTGCAGGCCCTCGGCCAGGCGCCGCATGACGTCCGCCCGCTGCTGCGGAGACGTCGACGCCCATCCGGGGAAGGCGGCGACCGCGGCCTCGACCGCCGTGTCCAGGTCTTCGGCCGTGCCCTCCCGCACCGCGGCGATGACGGATTCGTCGGCGGGATTCACCACGTCGATCAGCGGCCCGGAGCCGGGGACGGCGCGGCCGTCGATCCAGTGGGACGGAGTCGGGAAGGGAACCTCGGGGTTTTCGTTCATGCGGCCAAGAGAACATCGCTCGCCGCGGGGCATCCATGCCTTCCCATGCCCATGATCCGCGTCACTCGCATGGCATGCCCCGGCCGGTCGGCGGGACAGTGGTTCCGCACACCACGGCCTACGGTCACCAGGAGCCGTCCAGGCACGTGCGCCCTACGGCATCCACCGTGATCCTCCGCACCTCGATGTGCTCTGCCGTCGCAGGGATTCCGCCCCGCGCCCGCCGCTCCTGGGCGCTGTTGGCGCGCTCCATGGCGGCGTGCACCGCTTCGGGGACGTCATGGGCCTCGTCCACCACGTAGTACATCCAGATCACACGGGACGCGCTGGGCCGGAACGGCACGCCGATCAGCCATTTCTCGGGCTGCGCGAGCCCAGCGTGGAAATGGGGCTGGGGATCCCGCTCCGTCCGGTCTGCAACGCGGGGAGCGGAGTCGGCGGCAGGGGTGCCCTCCTCCACGGAGAACCCTGTGTCGGCACTGTCCCTGAAGATGGGACGGTCCATATCGAGCAGCATGCGATCTCGTCTCCTCTCCGCCTCCGATGTCACGCCGGTTCGTCCTGACCCCCGGAACATCAGCGCGTAGCCAAGAATTAGCGGTTCCTCCCCTTCTGATGGAATAGCCCTCCGATATGTGACAAACAGCACGAAAGTGGAGGTGAGTGCGGGGGGGGCGGACGCCACCGCCAAGGCCGCTCACCTGCCGAGCGGCAGGACGCCGTCGAGCGGGCGGTCCACCTGCTGACGGAGACGCTGCCGCCGGGGCGACGCGCGGCCCGAAGTCGGCCTCGTCGCTGCCGACGACCTACAGGGTGACCAGGTGCTCGATCCCGTTCGACCGGGCGGCGGAGATCAGGTGGCCGGTGATCCGGGAGAAGAAGTCGACGGCGGCCTTCTTCCTCGTCGTGACGATGTTCGTCCCCCCCTCCGGACAGGGCGCACACGGCTGTGCACGGCCGTGCGGTCGGTGCGCGGCACCCGCAGCCGTACCGCGTCGATGCCTCGCGGCATGAGGCCCGCACGGTTTTCCCCTCGGGCCGGCTGTCACACGCGCGCACGCCGCTCGGTCACTGCGGAAGAGGGACGAGCCCCACACCATGGTCCCCGCGCCCCGGCCGAGAGGAAGACCCATGACCACGCGCCTCGTGTCCGTTGCCGAAGGCAGACGATTCACCCGCTCGATCGCGATCGGCACGCACACACTCACGGCCGACGAACCCGAGCCCATCGGCACCGATGCCGGTCCCACCCCGGGAGAGCTGCTTCTGGCCGCGCTGGGGTCCTGCACTTCCATGGCTGTGCGGGCCTACGCGGACCGACACCGCTGGCCACTCGAGCGTATCGACGTGGCCGTGCGGTTCGCGGAACAAGGACGCATCGTCAAGAACGTCGGGCTGACCGGTGACCTGGATCCGGCTCAGCGGGAGCAGTTGCTGGCAGCCGCCGGACGCTGTCCCGTGCACCGCCTGCTGACCAAGGACCTCACGATCGTCACCGTACCCACTTTGCTGGCGGAACCGGACGCGTCTCACGCCTAGGGCCTGTCGTTCCGATCAGGTCGCAGGGAGTCGACGGTGCTGATCGGTGCCGGTGAGCAGGGTCAGGACGTCGTCGCCACGCCTACGCGTTGCATCGAGCCGATCTCCTTGCGGGAGGAGGTGCCCAGCTTCGCGAAGACCTTGCGCAACGGCATTCGACTGTGTGGCGGCTGAGGAACAGTCGGGCGGCGATCTCCCGGCTCGTGAAGCCACCGGGGCACGTCGCGCGATCTCGACCTCTTTCGCGGTGAGAACCGCCGACGTCGGAGCGGCCTGTTTGCGTACCTTCACCCCTGCGGCCTGCAGCTCCCGTCGCGCGCGCTCCGCGAATGCCTCGGCCCCGGCTGCGCCGAGCATCTCGTGTGCCTCGCTCAGGTGGGATCGAGCCTCCGCCCGTCGCTGTTCCCGCCGCAGCCACTCACCGTAGCGAAGCCGTGCCCGGGCGCTGTCCATGCCGGCCTGCGCCGTGTCCAGCTGCTCGATCGCTTCCTGATGCAGGCTGTCGGCGGCCCGCCCTTTTCACCAGGGCACGAGTGGCTGCGGAGATGCCGAGCGCCCAACGGGTTCCGCTCACCTGGGCCATCTCCTCCCACGTCCGCGCAGCCTCGGTCGCACGCGCGGTCCGCCCAGCGTGCGGCCGCTTCGACGAGTTCCACCCGGGACTGGAGGGACAGTGGTCGAGCGGACCGGTGACGACCGATTCGAGGAGTCTGCGGGAGTCGTGCTCGTTCAGTCCACGCACGGCGAGCTCGGGCAGGTCGGCGAAGATTGCGCGGGATCCCGGACTCGCGGACGGCCAGGACGAGCAGAACCGATTCGGCGAGCAGCCGGCGGGCGACGAACTCCAAGGCCTGGGCCGACACACGGTCCAGCCACTGCGCGTCGTCGACCAGGCAGAGCAACGGCTCGTCGCCGACGGTCCCGGCGAGCAGACTCAGGGTCCAGGCTGACCAGAAAGCGGTCGGGCGCATCACCGACCTGCATCCCGAACGCCGTGCGCCCTTGTGAGACGCGATCCGGTCCCGTTCCTTCCGGCCCGCCGTCATCCGCTTCACCGCGCTCGTCGTTCCGACCTGGGCAGCGCTTGCCGAGGAGCGGGACGACCGCGCAGAACGAACCGGCGGGACACCGTTCGGGACGCGCATCCCGGCCGGCGCGCACGTGGCTGGAAGCCTCTGCTACCGACCCGCGCGGCACCAACCGATGACGCCTCGACGGATCAGGTCACCGATCCCACGACGACTGCCGTGCACACGAACGTCAACACGGTGATCACTGCCATGGCGA
This sequence comes from Streptomyces chromofuscus, assembly GCF_015160875.1. Lineage (NCBI taxonomy): Bacteria > Bacillati > Actinomycetota > Actinomycetes > Kitasatosporales > Streptomycetaceae > Streptomyces > Streptomyces chromofuscus. The sequence goes on from NZ_CP063374.1 coordinate 930,521, forward strand.
TCAGTGTCCCTCGCAGCCATCGCCCGAACCGAACGCGGTTCGCCGCCTCTACGGCGCCGATGCTGTCGGCGATGTGCTTCGTCACCAAGCGGGCCACGTACTTCTGCTCCTCGAGATACCACAGCTCGATATCCCTCTTCTGCGCATGGGTCAGCCCGTCCGTCTGCTCGGTGAAGGCAGCCACGCGTCGGCGAGCGGCACTGAGATGAGCCGCCCGGTACAGATAAGCCTCTATGTCGACCAGTCCACGAGCGGCCTGCTCGTTCGTGTTCATGATGCTCTCCCAGAGTCCGTGGCCCGGTGCTCCGCACACCGCGCCCTTCGCGTCGGTGCACCCCATGAAGTCGGTTTACCCATGGAGTGGACCGATGAGCCCGGCCACGTGGGACTCGCGTGCGGCCGGGTCCCGGTCGTCGGTGCCGTGGTCCTCGTCGCCGGTGCGTGCCGCATGGTCCTCTTCATGGATGCGTGGCACCTGACCGCATGTCACACGGTCAGGCACCAGAAGGGAAACGGCCGTCGGCACGCGCTCCCCGACGGTCCGGTGCGCTGGGCGCCGGCCGCTCAGCCGGTCGCCTGCGCCGCCTCGTTGATCAGGCGCGCCACGTCACCGGGACGAGAGACGCTGACGGCGTGGGAAGCGGACACGCTCACCACCGTGGCCTCCGCGCGCTCGGCCATGAACGTCTGGGCCTGCGGCGGGATGTTCCGGTCGTCGGTGGCCACGAGAACCCAGGACGGGACGTCCTTCCACGCCGGGGTGGCAGAGCCCTCCGCCAGCGCGGCATCGGTCACGGGTCGCTGGGTGGCGGCCATGATCGCCGCGGTCTCCTCGGGGACGTCCGCGGCGAACTGCTGGTGGAATTTGCTCTTCTCGATGTAGAGATCCGCGCCCTGGCTCCCGTCGGGCAGGGTGATCGGCACCGGGTGGAGCGCCTCCCCGAGGGTGCTGCCCGGGAACTTGCCGGCCAGGGTGATCGCGCTTTCGCCTTCGTCCGGCAGGAAGGCCGCGACGAAGACGAGTGCCGTGACGTTGTCGAGTCCCCTGGCGGCGTTACTGATGACCGCGCCGCCGTAGGAGTGGCCGGCGAGGACCACAGGGCCCTCGATGGAGGCGACGAGTTGTCTGACGTACTCGCTGTCTCCAGCCAGTCCGCGCAGCGGATTGCTCGCGGCCACCACCGGGTAGCCGTGGGACTGGAGCTTGTCGACGACGCCGTTCCAGCTGGAGGAGTCCGCGAAAGCGCCGTGGACGAGGACGATGGTGGGCTTCTGTGCACTCATGGGAGTGGCCTTTCGTTTTGCCAGTGAGATACGCGCGTCATCGGGCGTGCGGCTGTGCTGGATCGCGGGGCGTTCCGACCTTCGGTACCGGCGGACGGGCCGGACTGGAAATCCGAATTCCAATGCCGAATTCCACGGGAATCACGCTTCTCGTCCGCCGGGCGTCACTGCCGGTACGCCTGGATTCTTCGCGGAATTGCGCGAGGGGTCAGTCGGTGCCGAGAGCCTTGCGCAGGACGTGGACGGCCTGCTCGATCGCCGCGGTGGAAGCCTGAGTTCCGCGAACCGGGTTCAGCATCATGAAGTCGTGCAGGGTGGCGTTGTAGCGGATGCTCGTGGTCGGCACGCCGGCCTGGATCAACTTGCGGGCGTACGCTTCGCCCTCGTCGCGCAGAACGTCGTTCTCGTCGACCACGACGAACGCCGGCGGCAGCCCCTGGAGGTCTTCCAGGGTCGCGCGCAGCGGGGAGGCCGTGATCCGGTCCCGCTCCGCCGGGTCGGCGGTGTAGGCGTTCCAGAACCACTCCATGGCCTTCGCGGTCAGGTGCGGTCCATGGGCGAAGGTCCGGTAGCTCTCGGTGTCCTGCCCCGCGTCGGTGACGGGGTAGTACAGCGACTGGTGCAGGAAGGTCACGTCGCCGCGCTGCTTGGCCATGTGGGTGAGGGCGGCGCTCATGTTGCCGCCGACGGAGTCACCGGCGACGACCATACGGGAGCCGTCGAGACCTTCTTCGGCGCCCTTGGTGGTGACCCACTGGGCGGTGGCGTACGCCTGCTCGATGGCGACGGGGTACTTCGCCTCCGGGGAGCGGTCGTACTCGACGAAGACCAGGGCCGCCTCCGCGCCCACGGCCAGCTCACGCACCAGACGGTCATGGGTGCCGGCGTTCCCGAGAATCCAGCCACCGCCGTGCACGTAGAGGATCACGGGCAGGACACCGGTGCTGCCGACGGGCTTGACGATGCGGACCCTCACGTCGCCGACCCGGGCGGGGACAGTGATCCACTTCTCGTCCACGTCGAGTTTCTCGACCGGCCCGGACTGAACGTCGTCGAGTAGCTTGCGGGCGCCCTCGACACCGAGTTCGTACAGCAGCGGCGGCTTGGCGGTCGCGTCCGCGAATTCCTGTGCGGCGGGCTCGAGAATGATGTCATTCACGGCAAGCTCCTTGCGAGGTGGTGTGTTGTGGAAGGCTTTCCACCTCATGAGACCGGGCCGGGAGTCGATGTGTGACGCGCCGGGGAAAACGGCACGGAAATCGCTCACCGCCCACGGCCTTATCGAGCGCATTCCTCGCCGGCCCGAGCCGCCGATTCGGCGTCGCTGGTGCCGCGGCAGGCAACGTTTGCCCGGCAAGGAGCGGCGTCCGGTGCGTGCTCTCGACGTGCCGGCCGGAAGCCCTCGTACTGGATGTACTTGGGCTTCCGGCCGGTGCGGCGAGAGGGCGTGCCGGGCGTCGGGACGGGGTGAACGTTGCCTGTCGCGGCACTAGTCGGAGGCCCCCTGGGTGGGGTCGGTGGGCCTCGGCAGCAGGAAGTCGTCGACGTACAGATCGACACGCTCGTTGTAGAACGCGGTCAGCCCGGCGATGCGGTTGGCGTGGATGGTCGGGAAGTCGTACGTCCATGCGATGTCCTCGTGGGAGGCGGTGTCGCTGTCGAACGACCAGTAGCTGCTCGTCGTCCCCTTGTACGGGCATTCGGTCACCGTGTCCGAGTGCCGCAGCCGGGTCCAGTCGATGGTCGTGCGGTCGAGGTAGTAGCGGGTCGGCAGGCCGGTCTCGAACAGCTTCACGCAATCGAGGGCCTCCGCCAGCACGACACCGTCCAACTCGACGCGGACGCTGCTGCTGGAACGCAGGGCGTCCACGCGGCAGTACGGGCTCCGGGGATGAACGAAGACCGGCTCGTCCTCCTCGAACCACGTGTCCAGCGCCTCCCACTCGAAACGCACGGTGTCGTGCAGCGGCTCCGGGGCGCCCTCTCCCCAAACCCACGCCGCGCCCGGGCGGACCTCCGGCCCGACCCGAAGGGTGTGGCGGTGCGCGGGGCCGGCACCGAGTTGCTCCATGTGCTTGTCGTCGTGGAGCACGCCGTCCACCAGGTCCTCGACCGGGATGCTGAACTGTGGGTAGGCCTGCCATTCCCACACGTACAGCGCGCGGCGGGTGTCGAAGGCGACACGTCCGCCGATCATTCCCCGGATGCGGCGGGGAACGGGCTCCACGTGCCCGATCGGGACGATGAGGCTCGGGTGCAGGCCACTGTCGGTTGCCATGGTGATCACCTTGAGTTCGCTGATGGTGCGCTCGCCGTGCCCGGTGTCTGCGGACCCAGGACGACCGCGCCTATTCGGGCCGACGGCCCTCGCCTGTCCGTTCGATGCTATCGGCTGTGCCCGACGGCGGCCTCGAAAGCGGGGCTCGACCACAGGTCGTTGTCACACGGTGTTTCCGGTCGCTGTGTGGCGCCGATCAGAACGACGGCGTGGTCCGACGGGAGGGCGTCGACGACCGACGATGTCACAGATGCCGAAGGCTCCCGGTCAGTGGGCCGTAACCGATTGGCACCTGAGGGGATTCCATCATGGGCGCGCGTATCGACTGCTTCGGCAACACCTTTGCCGGCCAGGTCACTGAGCACCTGAACTCGACCGGAGCGGTGGTGCGGGCGGCGTGCCGGACGAGACATGGGCGAACGCCGCGCAGCACTACGGCGACCAGCTCGTCGCGCTGATCTCGCCGATCGACGTCTCGCACGCCTACAACCGCGTGGCTTCTTTGCGCCCGGTCGACCGGTGCCGCCCGGCCGCGTCGCACGCGGAACGACTGCCGCCGTCATCCGAGCGACCTCACGTCCCCGGCGAACCGTGGCTTCCCCCACGGGCAACGGAATCCGAAGGACTGTCATGTCAGAACGCCCCGTACTCGCCCCTCTCCGACGAGTCGGCACCGACGTACTGGAAGTCGCCTACTACGAGACGGGCTCCGCGCAGGACGACACCGTGCCGCTCCTGCACGGCTTCCCCTACGACCTCCACAGCTACGTGGACGTGGCCCCGCTGCTCGCGGACAGCGGGTTCCGGGTCGTCGTCCCCCATCTGCGGGGCCACGGGCCCACCACGTTGCTTTCCGGATCGGCTCCGCGCTCGGGTCAGCAGGCCGCCCTGGGCGCCGACGTCGTCGCCCTCCTGGACGCCCTGGGCGTGGAGCGGGCCCATCTCGCCGGGTACGACTGGGGCGGGCGCGCCCCCAACGTCGCCGCGGCCCTGTGGCCCGAGCGCGTTCTCGGCCTGGTCTCGGTCAACAGCCACCTCATCCAGGACATCGGTGCGGCGGCGAAGCCCCTCGCACCCGAACTGGACGCGGGGTTCTGGTACTTCTGGTGCTTCTACTACCTCCTCACCGAGCGGGACCGGGCCGGTCTGGCCCAGGACCCTCGGGGGATCGCGCGAGTGATCTGGAAGCGGAACTCCCCCAAGTGGCCGTTCCACGAGCACGATCCGGAGCGGGCCGCGCGGGCCTTCGCCAATCCCGACTGCACCGACGTCGTGCTCCATCCGTACCGGCACCGGCTCGGTTTCGCGCCGGGCGCCGAGGAGTATGCGGACCTCGAGGCACGTCTCACCGAGTTGCCCCCGATCACGGTTCCCGCCGTCACCCTCGACGGCACGGCCGACGGCAACTTCCCGGCCTCGGACGGTTCCTCGACGGCCCGTCGCTTCACCGGCCCCCGACTCCACCGCACGGTGGCGGACCCGGGCCACAAGTTCGCAGCGGCCGTACGCGACGTGCGCGCCCTGCGGCAGGAGAACACCCGCCGCGACCGCCTCACCGGACGACGCCAGGACACACCATGAATCACTCCCCCACTCCCGAGGGTCCCGTCTCCCTCCGCGTCGCCAGTGCTCGTGGACGGTGGACCCTGCTGGCCACCGTCCTGGGGTCCGGCGTCGTACTGCTCGGCTCGACGGTCACCAATGTCGCGCTGCCGCACATCGGAAACGACCTCGACGCCGACCTCCCCGTCCTCCAGTGGACGGTGAACGCCTACATGCTGACCCTGGCGGGTCTGATCCTGCTGGGCGGGTCCCTGGGCGACCGTTTCGGGCGGCGCCGCATCTTCGTCCTGGGCACCGTGTGGTTCGCGGTGGCCTCCCTCCTGTGCGGCCTGGCTCCGGACACCGGCACGCTGATAGCCGCCCGGGCGCTGCAGGGCGTCGGCGGTGCCCTGCTCACCCCCGGTTCACTGGCGATCATCGAGGCCTCGTTCCACCCGGACGACCGGCCGCGCGCGATCGGCCTGTGGTCGGGCTTCGGCGGTATCGGCGCCGCCCTCGGACCGTTCCTGGGCGGGTGGCTGGTGGACGGCCCCGGCTGGCGTTGGACCTTCCTGCTGAGCGTCCTCCCGGCGCTGGTGTGCGTGCCCGTCGCGCTGCGCCACGTCCCGGAGTCCGTGGGCACGCCTGCGAAGGATGCGGTCGTCGTGGCCGGCGCGGAGGGCCGACGGCGACTCGATTTCGACATACCCGGCGCCGTCCTGGGCGCCCTGGCACTCGCCCTGGCCACCTACGCGCTGACCGAGGCACGCGACGGCGGTCCGGTGGCCATTGCCGCGGCCGTCGGCAGCGTCGTGGCGGGCGCCGCGTTCCTCCGCGCGGAGCGGCGCAGCGGCGACCCGATGATGCCACCGGCGATCTTCTCGTCCCGGCAGTTCACCGCCGTCAATCTGATCACCCTGTGCGTCTACGCGGGCACGGGCGGGTTCTTCTTCCTGACCGCTCTGCAACTGCAGATCGTCGTCGGATACTCGGCACTGGCAGCCGGTGCGGCCATGCTGCCGAACACGGTGCTGATGCTGCTGTTCTCGTCCCACTCCGGGACGCTCGCCCAGCGGCTGGGGCCGCGGACACCGCTCACCGTCGGCCCGCTGGTGTGCGCGGCGGGCATGCTGATGATGCTGCGGGTCGGTCCTGGCGCGTCCTACGTGCAGGACGTCCTCCCCGCCCTGCTGGTGCTGGGTGCCGGCATGGTCGTCATGGTCTCTCCGCTGACCGTGACCCTGCTGTCCTCGGTGGATGCCTCGAACGCCGGGCTGGCCAGCGGCATCAACAACGCCGCGGCGCGGGCGGCCGGGCTGGTGTCCGTGGCGGCGCTGCCGCTGCTCGTCGGGATGGGACCGGACACCTACCGGTCGGACGCGGCCTTCGACGCGTCGTTCAGCCGGGCCATGCCGCTGTGCGCAGGCCTGCTGGCCGTCGGTGCGTCGATCGCCTTCGGCACGCTGCGGCAGACCGCCACGGCTGCCCATCCGCCGCACGGTCGGACACACGGCTGGCTGATGGAGCCGCCGCTGGTGTCCCGCTTCGTCCGTCACCAGGCCGTCGAATGACACCAGGCCGGCCACCCCCGGCTGTCACATCGGTGGAAGCCCACCGGTCTCCTTGTTGAGAGGACCGCTGTCCAGTGGTCCGCGCCGGCGCACGACATCGCGCCGGCCACAGGAAAGGATGCAGTCATGTCGTACCCGTACCCGGAGCAGAAGTACTGGGGCGAGGACGGGGAGGTCAGCGCCGTCTTCCGACCCGCCACCACACCGCCGGACATCGGTGAGAGCGGCACCGGGAAGGACGCCATCCACTATCTGGCGACCACCGGCACCACACGGGGCGAGTTCGGGCTGTACCGGGTGGAGATGCGGCCCAGGGCGGGCGGACCCAAGACGCATTACCACAAGCGGATCTCGGAGTCGTTCTACATCCTGGACGGCACAGTGCGCGTGTTCGACGGCGTGCAGTGGGTCGACGCGCGCAAGGGAGACTTCCTGCACGTGCCCCAGGGCGGGCTGCACGCCTTCCGGAACGACTCCGACGCCCCCGCCGACATGCTGCTCCTGTTCACCCCGGGCGCCCCGCGCGAGGAGTACTTCGAGCAGGTGTCCAAACTGGCGCACGCTTCGGAGGAGGAGCGTGCCGCGTTCTTCGACAAGCACGACTCGTACTTCGTCGAGTAGGAGCGACCGACAGCGGAGTGCTGCCCAGCCGATGCCGGATGGGACCCGGGGAAGCTTCTGCCCGGTGTAGCACCGGCACACCGCCGTCCGCCGCCACCGGGCAGCGGACGGCGCCAGACCCCCGCGAGGGTCAGGCGGTGGGCCGCGGAGCGCGCAGGTGGGCGCGCTCCTTCAGCTCCTCCTCGTCGACCAGCTCGAGCATGGGCTTGCCGGGGGCGCACATCATGGTGACGACGAACTCGGTCCTCTCGTCGGACAGGGCGTTGCCGTCCTGGTAGTGGATGACGTCGCCGCCCGGCTCCCAGAAGGTGCCGCCTGCCCCGATGACGCGCTCGGGCTCGCCTTCCAGTTCGAAGCGAACCGCGCCCTTGATGACGTAGCCGAACGCCGGGCCGGAGTGGCGGTGCGGCGGGGTGCCGGGGTCACCGGGCTCCCACTGCACGTGGACGGTCATCGCCGAGGCACCCTCGGGAACGGTGATCGGCGAGGCGTCCTGAAGCATCTTCGCCGCTCGGGTCCAGCTCGGCCCGTCCTCGCCGCCGTGACCGTGTCCGTCGTGGCCGTGGTGGGTGTGCTGTGAGTTCTCCGACACTGAGTCGCACCTTCCGTGGTTTCACCGTGTCCAGACGGCACATCGTCCGCCGTCACGTGGTCATGTCCGGTCGTGAAGACCGCTCGACCGTCCTGACCGGCTGTCAGCCGGATCTGTGACACCGCACGACAGTCGGCCGTGACCGGCACCGGGCGCCCGGCTCGGTGTCACAAGAACCGGACCAGTCCTGTCTAGGTGTGATGTACACGGTTCCACGCCCACGTCCGCCACCGTCCGTCGACGGACACCCAGCGGGCCATCGGCTACCCGACGGAAGAGATCCAGATGAGAGTCGTCGTTGCAGGTGCCACCGGTCTGACCGGTTCCAGGACCGTCGCCCGGCTCCGGGACCACGGGGTGGAGGTCGTGCCGGTATCCCGTGGGGAAGGAGTCGATGTCAGCACCGGACGAGGCCTCGACCAGGCGTTGCGCACCGCCGACGTGGTCGTGGACGTCACCGACGCACCCTCACGGGATCAGGAGGTCAGCACGGAGTTCTTCACCACCGCGACGGGCCACCTCCTCGAGGCCGCCACCGCGGCAGGCGTGGAGCACTACGTGGCACTGTCGGTGGTGGGCGCCGGCCGGGTCGGCTCGGGCTACTTCGGTGCCAAGGCGGCACAGGAGGACCTGGTGCGGCACACCACCGTTCCGTACTCCCTGGTGCGTGCCACGCCGTTCCACGAGTCGGTGGAGGCGACCGCGACCGCCGGCACCCGGCCCGACGGTGTGCATGTGCCACCGTTGTTGCTGCGGCCGGTCTCGACGGACGACGTCGCCGCGGCGCTCGCCCATGTCGCGGTGGGCCTGCCGCTGTTCGGGGTCCTCGAGGCAGCCGGGCCCGAAGAGGTCCGGCTCGACGAGGTCACCGCCGAGCTGCTGACCGCTCTGGGCCGGCCCGGCCCGGTGATCGCCGACGCTCGGGCGCCGTTCTTCGGCGCGGTGCTCGAGGAGCGAGCCCTGCTTCCCGGCCCGGACGCCCATGTGGGCCATCACACGTTCACCCAGTGGCTCAAGAGCCGCTGATCCACCGGACGGCGACACGTCGTCGCCGTTACTTCCCCACCAGTCGCCCCGCGACAGCCACCGTGTCCGCGGTCGGCGTCGCCGACACCCACGCCGTGACAGGAAGGCTGCCATGAGTGAACCGTCCCGGCCCACTGAGAACCCTGTGATCAGTGAGCTCGACCAGCTACCCGACCGTGACCGCGAGGAGACCGCCGAGTGGCAGGCCTCCCTGGACGCCGTCGTGCGCAACGCCGGGCCGGAGCGCGCGGTGTACCTGATGCGGCGGGTGCACGAGTTCGCCGCGCAGTCCGGCACGTCCCTGCCCGGGCTGCTGTCCTCGGACCACATCAACACCGTTCCGGCCGCCGCGCAGCCGGAGTTCGACGGTGACCTGGCGATGGAGTCCAGGATCACCGCGCTCAACCGGTGGAACGCCGCGGCGATGGTCACCCGCGGTTCGCGTCTGGGGCTGGGCGGCCACATCTCCACCTACGCGTCGGCCGCCTGGCTGTACGAGATCGGCTTCAACCACTTTTTCCGGGGCAAGGACGGTGACGGCTCGGGCGACCAGTTGTTCCTCCAGGGGCACGCCTCCCCGGGCATCTACGCCCGGGTGTTCCTCGAAGGACGGCTGGGCAGGGAGCAACTGGCCGCCTTCCGGCGGGAGGCGGGCGGTCATGGCCTGCCGTCCTACCCGCATCCCCGGCGGCTGCCGTGGCTGTGGGAGTTCCCGACGGTCTCCATGGGGCTGGGCCCGCTCGGCGCCGTCTACCAGGCCCGCTTCAACCGCTACCTGCAGGCTCGCGGCATCAAGGACACCTCCGCCTCACGGGTGTGGGCGTTCCTGGGCGACGGGGAGACGGACGAGCCGGAGTCCATGGCCGCCCTGACGCTGGCCTCCCGCGAGGGCCTGGACAACCTGACGTTCGTCGTCAACTGCAATCTGCAGCGCCTGGACGGGCCGGTACGGTCCAACTCGAGCATCGTCCAGGAACTGGAGGCACGGTTCCGTGGTGCGGGCTGGAACGTGGTCAAGACCCTGTGGGGCGAGGCCTGGGACCCGCTGCTGGAGCAGGACACCACCGGCGCCCTGGTGCGGCGCCTGGGCGAGGTGCCCGACGCGCAGATGCAGACGCTGGCCGCGCGGGACGCCGCCTACATACGCAAGAACTTCTTCACCGGCGACGCCCTGTCCGCCGTCTCCGCCTCCCTGAGCGATGCGCAGGTGGTCGAGCTGTTCGAGAACTCGCGGGGCGGACACGAGCCGTTGAAGGTGTACGCCGCCTACCGGGCCGCGGTGGAGCACCGGGGCGCGCCGACGGTGGTCCTCGCCCAGACGGTCAAGGGGCACACGCTGGGCTCGGCGTTCGAGTCCCGCAACGCCAACCACCAGATGAAGAAGCTCACGATGGGCCAGTTCCGCGACCTGCGCGACCTGCTGGAGCTTCCCATCCCCGACAGCGCGCTCGCCGGCGACGAGGTTCCGTTCTGGCACCCGGGGGAGAACTCTCCCGAAGTGCAATACCTGCGCGAGCGCCGGGCCGCGCTGGGCGGTCCCGCCCCTCTCCGGCGCGTGATCGCCAAGCCTCTGCCGAAGCCGCCCACCAAGCCCTTCGAGGCGTTGAAGCAGGGTTTCGGCCACCAGGAGGTCGCCACCACGATGGCGCTCGTCCGGCTGGTCAGGGACCTGATGCGCGACGAACGGAGCGGAGCACGCTGGGTTCCCATCATCCCAGACGAGGCCCGTACTTTCGGCATGGAGTCGATGTTCCCCACGGCCGGCATCTACTCGCCGCTGGGCCAGACCTACGATCCGGTCGACGCGGACCAGCTGCTCCACTACAAGGAGAGCACGACCGGGCAGTTGCTCATCGAGGGCATCACGGAGGCCGGTTCCGTGGCCGAGTTCGCCGCAGCGGCGACCTCGTACGCCACGCACGGCGAGCCGATGATCCCGTTCTACATCTTCTACTCCATGTTCGGTTTCCAGCGCACCGGTGACCAGTTCTGGGCACTCGCCGACCAACTGGGTCGCGGCTTCGTCGTCGGCGGCACCGCCGGGCGCACGACCATGACCGGTGAGGGCCTGCAGCACGGGGACGGGCACTCGCATCTGCTGGCCTCCACCAATCCGGCGGCGATCAGCTACGACCCGGCTTTCGCCTTCGAGGTCGCGGTGATCGTCCGGGACGGTCTGCGCCGGATGTACGGCGAGCAGCCCGAGGACGTCTTCTACTACCTGACCGTGTACAACGAGCCCAAGCACCAGCCGGCCATGCCGCCGGTGCCGGGCATCGAGGAGGGCATCGTCCGGGGCATCTACCGGTTCCGGCCCGCCGAACCCGCGGCGGCCGGGCCCCGGCTGCAACTCCTGTCGTCCGGTACGGCCATTCACTGGGCCCTGCGCGCGCAGGAACTCCTCGCCTCCGAGTGGAACGTGCACGCCGACGTGTGGTCGGTGACGTCCTGGACGGAACTGCGCCGTGACGCGATGCGCGCCGACGACGCCCGCATGCGCGGTGAGGAGCGCACGCCGTTCGTCACCCGGGCCCTGGCCGGTGCGCCGGGGCCGGTGCTGGCCGTCAGCGACTGGATGCGGCAGGTACCCGACCAGATCAGCCAGTGGATCGAGCAGGACTACTACTCCCTGGGCACCGACGGTTTCGGGCTGTCCGACACGCGTGAGGACGTGCGCCGCTACTTCCGGGTGGACGCCGAGTCGATCGTGGTGACCGCACTGGACCGGCTGGCCCGGGCCGGGCAGATCCCTCAGGCGACCGTGGCGGAGGCCCGCGCACGCTACGGCCTCGAACTGTGAGCGGCGATGTGCCGCGACCGACCCCGCATGGCGCAGGCCATGGACGACAGGTTCGGTGGGCCGTTGCGCCCTGCCGAGCCGTGAGGAGCTGAACGACATCATGACGGTTTCCGTGACCCTGCCGGCCCTCGGCGAGTCCGTCACCGAGGGCACCGTGACGCGCTGGCTGAAACAGGTCGGCGAGCGCGTCGAGGCCGACGAGCCACTGCTGGAGGTTTCCACCGACAAGGTCGACACGGAGATCCCCTCCCCCGCGGCCGGCGTTCTCCTGGTGATCAACGTGGCCGAGGACGAGACCGTCGAGGTCGGTGCCAGTCTCGGCGTCATCGGTGCGCCGGACACCGCCCCGGCGGCCGACCCGGCACCCACGGTCGATCCCGCACCCACGGTCGACCCCGCACCGGCGGTCGACCCCGCACCGGCGGCCGAGGCTTCGCAGGTCGTCCCGGCAACGCCCTCCGCTCCGACGCCGACGCCGATCCCGCCGCCGGCACCGGCACTGCCCCCGGCCGTGGCAGCGGCACCGACACCGACACCGACACCGACTGCGCCGGTTTCCCCCGCACCCGCTGTTCCGACTGCCCCGGCGGCGGGACCGTCCGCGCTACGCGGTCGGACGGTCCGGATGACCCGCATCCGCAAAGCCATCGGCGACAACCTGAAGAGGGCTCTGCTGGAGCAGGCGCAACTGACCAGCACGGTCGAGGCCGACGTCACCCGGCTGATGCGGCTGCGAGAGCAGGCGAAGGACGCTTTCCTGGCCCGCGAGGGCCTGAAGCTGTCTCCGATGCCCTTTTTCGTCATGGCCGCTGCCCAGGCGCTGAAGGCGCATCCGGCCGTCAACGCCAGGATCAACGAGGCCGAGGGGACCATCACCTACTTCGACACCGAGAACGTCGGCATCGCGGTCGACACGGAGAGCGGTCTGATGACTCCGGTCGTCAAGGCGGCCGGCGACCTGACCGTCGCCGGGATCGCCCGGGCCGTCCACGACCTGGCCGACCGGGCGCGCAGTGGTCACCTCACCCCCGACGACGTGTCCGGCGCGACCTTCACGATCTCCAACACCGGCTCCCGCGGGTCCCTGTTCGACACCGTCATCGTGCCACCGAACCAGGCCGCGATCCTGGGCGTGGGCGCCACGGTCAGGAAGCCCGGAGTCGTGCGCAGCGGTGACGACGAACTCATCGGCATCCGGGACCTGGTGCACCTGTCGCTGTCGTACGACCACCGGCTCGTGGACGGGGCGGATGCGGCTCGCTACCTGACCACGGTCAAGCAGATCCTGGAGTCCGCGCCGTTCGAGGGCGACCTGTAGCCCGACGCCACGGCGTGAGAATGTGCCGGTGCGGGCGGCGGTCCGCACCGGCCTTCCAGAGTTCTCCCCGCCGCAACGCCTCAGAACCCGGCCATGGACTTGTCGAGTACTCCGCCCAGCGCACCGTAGACGCTGCAGCGGACCGAGTGCCTTGCCTTGCGGCGCAGCCCGAACCCGACGATGAACGAAAGCGCGAAGAGCCCGCCCAGGACCATCGCTGCGAGCGGGTCGTAGACGACGTACGCGAAGCACGCGACACCAGTCCAGACGAGGATCGGCAGGAACGATCCGCACAGCACCGCCCAGAACCTGATCCGTTCCGGCCCGGACGGCAGCACACGTCCGTACCACACCTGGATGTGGGCTCTGGTCACACAATGCTCAGGGCGCATGGCTCCATCCCACCACCGACAGGGCGGAGCTTGTGCGGTGATCCGTAAGAAGCTGGCCTACGAGTGGGTGCGGCACAGGTATTGCTCCGCCAAGGTGCTCCGGCCGAAAGGCAGCCCGCGGGCGACCTTGATCGTCTGCGACACGTCAGCGGCACCCGCAGAGCCAGCGACCGCACGGGAGGCGGTGCTTCGGGCTCTCTCGCCGCAATGGATGTCGCCCGAAGGATGCCTGTGCGGTGCCGTCTTCTCTGAGTGACCTCGGAGCGGTCGGGATCACCGCTGCCCGGTGCGGAGGAAGCCTCGCCGTCGGCGGGTGGGTGGGCCGGCCGCCAGGTCACGGACGTGGATCCAGGCGGTGACGGTGCCGCCCTCCTCCCGGCGGTGCACGGGCACCGACGCGTGGCGGAGGACGGCGTCCATGCGCTCGTCACCGGACAGGACGAGGCCGTACAGCGTCGCCCAGCCGCCGACGAGCGCGTGGTGCCCCAGGCGGTGCAGCATGCGGGTACCCAATCCATGGCCCTGCCAGGCGTCCTCGACCAGGAGCGCGGCCTCCACGGCAGAATGGTCCGGCATCAGGTGGCCCACGGCGACGATGCGGCCCGTGGTGTCCCGTGCGGCCAGATGGACCGACCCCGGACGGTTCAGCAGTGCGGGCAGGTACGTCCGGGGGTCGGCCATCGCCCTGTGGTAGCGGCTCCACAGGGTCTGCGACGAACAGCGACGATGCATCGCCACGGTGTCGGCGAGGTCGTCGGGGCCTATCGGGCTGATCCGCGGTTCGCGGCGCATGAGGTTGTCCTTGGGCGGCCGGACCCGGTGCGGAACATACACGGGCGGACCGGCGGTCGATGGAGCGGGGTTCGCACACTCGACCGGCCGAACTGGCCGAGTGTGACAACGCCGACGAACCGTGCCACTGGAGTGGGCGTGGCCGCGACCAACGCCTTCGGCCCGGACCATGCCTGGCCGCCGTCACGGGACAGGCCACCAAAGGGGCGCCGGCCCTGCAGGCGCTGCGCGGAAGGGTCAGCGCACCGAGCGGGCGGCGTCCTCGATGACGTCGGTGACCTTCCCGGGCTGCGAGACACTCACCGCGTGCGAGGCTCGGACCCGCGTGACGTGGGCGCCGGCTCGCCCGGCCATGAACTCCTGTGCCTCGGGCGGGATGTTGAGATCCCGCGTGGCAACCAGGACCCAGGACGGAACGGTCTTCCAGGCCGGCTCGGCCGCGCCGTCGGTCAGGGCGGCGTTGGTGACCGGTCGCTGGGTGACGGCCATCAGGTCGGTCTCGTTACGGGGCACATCCGCCGCGAACTGGTGCCGGACCTTGTCGTTCTGAATGTAGAGGTCGGTGCCTTGCGAGCCGTCGGCGTTCGTGAACGGCACGGAGCGCTGCGCATCGCCGAGAGTGCTGCCGGGGAACCTTTCCGACAGGTCGACCGCGCTCTCGCCCTTCTCGGGGAGGAAGGCGGCGACGTAGACCAGTGCCCTGACGTTCTTGTTGCCGGTGGCGGCATTGCTGATCACCGAGCCGCCGTAGGAGTGACCGGCCAGGACCACGGGACCGTCGATGCCGGCCAGAACGTCCTTGAGGTAGGCGGAGTCACCGCTCAGCGAGCGCAACGGGTTGGCGACGGCGACCACCGGACAACCGTCGTGCCTGAGCTTCTTTATGACGTCGTTCCAACTGGTGGAGTCGGCGAACGCACCGTGGACCAGGACGACGGTGGGCTTGGGGCCGGGCGAGGAGTCGTTCTTGTCGGCGGAGGCCGGGGCGACCGTGGTGACGAGCAGGCCTGCGACGACAGTGGCGCCAGCCAGAACGGTGAGGGAGACACATGCGGGACGTACGGCTCACTGCAAGCGCCTTTCCGAGATACGAGTGAGGTGCGCGGCGGCTGTGCCGACGGCACCGTCGCCGCTGCGCGGGGGAAGGACGGCCGCTCGGGCCGGCGGGACGGAGGTCCCGCGGGGGAACTGTGTGCGCCAGTGATCAAGACCGGTGCCGGCCGCCGATCTCCTTGTACTCGGCCGCCGTGGGCTTGTGAATCTGCGTACCCGGGCCGTACAGGACGCGGCTGAGCCTGACGCGCAGGCGCTGGGTACGGCTGGGCATGGCACCGTCCGCGTCCCGCAGGGCTGCGGGCCCGAGGGGCCGGTACTGTTCGTGGGCGGTCAGGGCGTGCAGCCGCGCCTGGCTGAGCGGCTCATGGATCTCGACGTACTCGCCGTGCGGAAGACGTTTGATGATGCCGGTTTCGCGCCCGTGCAGCACCTTGTCCCGGTCTCGCCGTTGCAGGCCCAGTGCCACGCGTTTGGTGACGACGAAGGCCAGGACCGGTACGACGAACAGGCCGATGCGCACGGCCCAGGTGACGGCGTTGACAGAGACGTGCAGATAGGTGGCGATCAGGTCGTTGGCGGCACCTGTGAGGGCCACCGCGTAGACGCTGAGCCAGGCCACGCCCAGCGCGGTGCGCACCGGGCGGTTGCGGGGGCGGTCCAGCAGGTTCTGGTCGCGGTCGTCGTCCGTGACCCAGGCTTCGAGGAAGGGGTAGGCGCCCATGGCCAGGAAGAGCAGCACACCGACCAGTAGGGGCAGGAAGTTGTCCAGAGCCAGGGTGTGGCCCCAGAAGCTGACTTCCCAGCCGGGCATGACGCGCAGGAAGCCGTCGGCGACGCCCATGTACCAGTCGGGCTGGGAGCCGGCGGAGACGTGGTCGGGTCGGAAGGGCCCGTAGTTCCACACGGGATTGATCTGCGCGACGGCGGCCATGAAGAAGATGACGCCGGACACGAGGAAGAAGCAGCCGCCGGCCTTGACGGCGTACACCTTGGCCGGAAGGCCGACGACGTTGCTGTTGGTACGGCCGGGTCCGGGGTGTTGGGTGTGCCGGTGGCGTACTGCCAGGGCCACGTGGCCGACGATCAGGGCGATCATCAGTGCAGGGATGATCAGGACGTGGATGGTGTTGAAGCGGGCGATCAGGTCGTCGCCGGGGAACTCGCCACCGAAGAGGAAGAACGACAGGTAGGTCCCGACGACCGGGATCGAGAGGATCGTGCCGTTGACGACCTGCAGGCCGGTTCCGGACAGCAGGTCGTCGGGCAGGTCGTAGCCGGTCAGACCCCCGAACATGGCCAGGATGAGCAGCAGGAACCCGAATATCCAGTTCAGCTCTCGTGGCTTGCGGAACGCCCCCGTGAAGAAGACCCGCAGCATGTGCACGAACAGGGCGGCGACGAAGACCAGTGCCGCCCAGTGGTGAGCCTGGCGGATGAGCAGACCGCCACGGACGTCGAAGGAGATGTGCAGGGTCGAGTCGAAGGCCTCCGACACCAACTGCCCCCGCAACGGGGCGTAACTGCCGTCATAGACCACGAGTTCGGAGGAAGGGTGGAAGAAGAAGCTCAGGTAGACGCCGGTGACCAGCAGGATGACGAAACTGTAGAGCGCTATCTCGCCGAGCATGAACGACCAGTGGTCGGGAAAGACCAGGCGCCGAGCAGAGCCGGCCAGACGGCGGTAGCCCAGTCGGCTCTGCGACCATTGGGCGAGCCTCTCCCCGGTGCGCCCCTGCCCCGGCTCGGCCGGCCGGCTGTCGTTGCCCATCTCTTCACCCTTCATTTCTGCATCACCCGCTGCGTCCGAGGGCGCCGTGGTCCCCGGCTCTGCCGTGGGGCCGCGGCACCTGCGTCTCGTGAGGGCCATCGGTGGAGCCGTCCGTGGCGATCCGGTGGTCCGCGGCATCGCGGAGCCGGCCTCGTCACGGGCCGGAGGAACGCACATGTGGCACAGCGAAGCCGACTCGTCCATGGCTGTGCTGTTCGGGCAGGATTCGTGAACTGCTGTCGTCATAAGACCGATGAGACGGCTCCGGTGTGACATGCGGCGTTCGATCGACCTGTCGTGTCACCCCTGTTGCGGCATGCACGGACCCGCCGGACTCGGTGACGCCGCGCCGGCGCCCCTCAGCGTGGAACGACGTTGTCCAGCTTCCCGACCTGCGGCGAACCGGGACAACTGGCGCCGGATGAGCCCCTCGAGACGGGGCCACAAGGAAGGGGTGAACGCGCCGGCGTGCGGGGTGATCAGCACGCCAACGTTCTCGTCCCCGGTGGTGCGACGCTCACCCCGGCACTGCGACGCAACGGTGTCACAACCGGTGTCTGCGCCCGGTCTCATGGATGACCGTGCCACACGCCTCGCTGTGTGTGCCTCACAACCTCAGACTGGGATTCTCATGTCGCGTGTGAATACGTTCGTGATCGTCGGGGGCGGCCTGGCCGCCGGCAAGGCCGCGGAAGAACTGCGCGAACACGGCCACGACGGGCCCCTCGTCGTCATCGGGGACGAGCCCGAGCGGCCCTACGTCCGACCGCCGCTGTCCAAGGGCTACCTGCTGGGCAAGGAGGACCGCGAGTCGATCCACGTGCACCCCGATGGCTGGTACCGGGAACACGGAGTCGATCTGCTTCTGGGCACGAGCGTGACGTCGGTCGACGGGCAGGCCAAGGAGGTGACGCTGGATGACGGCCGTCGCGTGCCCTACGCCAAGCTGCTCCTGGCGACCGGTTCCTCACCGCGCCGCCTGACGGTCCCGGGGGCGGACCTGGACAACGTGCTGTACCTGCGGCGCGTGGGCGACAGCGAGCGTCTCAAGGCCGCCTTCACCGAGGGCGCACGGATCGTGGTGGTCGGCGGCGGATGGATCGGTCTGGAGACGGCTGCGGCGGCCCGGACGGCCGGCGCGCAGGTGACCGTGCTCGAACGCGGCGAGCTGCCGCTGCTCAAGGTACTGGGCCGGGAAGCGGCCGAGGTCTTCGCCGGCCTGCACCAGGAGCACGGCGTCGACCTGCGTCCCCACGCCCGGATCGAGCGGATCACCGGAACCGGCGGTCGCGCGGACGGGGTCCGGCTCGCCGACGGCACCCACGTGCCCGCGGACGCCGTGGTGGTGGGTGTGGGCATCACACCCAACGTCCGCCTCGCCGAGGAGGCGGGCCTGGAGGTACGCGACGGCATCGTCACGGACGAGCACCTGCGGACGTCCGCGGCCGACATCCACGCCGCCGGCGACGTCGCCAACGCCTACCATCCGCGGCTCGGCCGGCACCTGCGTGTCGAGCACTGGGCCAACGCGCTGCACCAGCCGCGCACCGCCGCGCTGAGCATGCTGGGCAAGGACGCGGTCTACGACCGGCTGCCGTACTTCTACACCGACCAGTACGACCTCGGGATGGAGTACACCGGCTACGCCGAGCCGGGCGGCTACGACCGTGTCGTCTTCCGCGGAGCACGGGACGAGCGGCGGTTCATCGCCTTCTGGATGTCCGGGAACCGGGTCCTGGCAGGAATGAGCGTCAACGTGTGGGACGTCATCGGCACGATCCGCTCCCTCATCGAGTCCGGCGTGGAGACGGACGACGCCGTCCTGTCCGATCCCGCGGTTCCCCTGGAGGGCCTTCTTCCCTGAGACACCGGCGCACCGCAGGGCGCACGACGGTGCCCGAGCACATCGAGTCGGCCCACAGAGTGCTCGGACGATTCGCCGCTTCCGCACGCCACGCACCCGCGCCGGCGCCCTGGCACCGAGGTCTCACGGGCGTCAGCCCTTTGCCGGCTTCCCGCCCCACCACGTTCGACCGACGAGAGCGGACACATGACCGACAACCCCCGCCCACCTCTGCGTCCGATGCCGGACGACTGGCGACGGGCACTCGCCGTGGTGGCCCATCCCGACGATCTGGAGTACGGATGCTCGGCCGCCGTGGCCTCCTGGGTGGCGGACGGCCGGCAGGTCGCCTACGTACTCGCCACCCGGGGTGAGGCCGGTATCGACACCCTGGCCCCCGATCGAGCCCGGGTCGAGGCGAACGGCCGGCCGGCCGTGCTGGTCTCGTCCGGCGGGGAGCCGGTCGCCCTGCTGTCCGTCGACGTCTCGACGGAGGGCATCGACCGGCTCATGTGGGTGATGAATCCGGCCAAGCTGTCGCCCTATGTGACCTCTCTGAGCGGCTGAGCTGCTGCCGGGCGTCCTCGGATCGTCGACGGGCAGGCGTCACAGGAACGGTCACTTGTCGGTCATCCAGTAGTCCGGAACCCCCGGGCCACCCACAACTCTGGAGACAGACAACGTGACGTGCGTCGTGTGCGGTGCGGTACGGGCTGCGCGAGAGGGCACCCGGGTTTCCCGGGGCGCACCGCGAATCGGGCCGTCACAGCCCTCTGGCACCCCAGGCCCCCGTGTACGCGCTCCCGGACGTCTGCCGGGACGCCGTACCGCGACGACATCGGAGTCATGCCGTGACCGAGCGGATCCAGTTGCCCAGCCTGTCGACCGAGAAGGACTACGACGGGGACCAGTTCTCGCCCATCTACACGACCACCGTGACCGTCCACGGCGGTGTGACCTCGCACGGGCGGGCCTCCGGCCGGGCACGCTCGTCCGACGGCGCCCTGGACCTCGATCTGCGCATGCCCGCCGAGCTGGGCGGTGACGGCCGGGGAACCAATCCCGAGCAGCTCTTCGCGGCCGGCTTCGCGGCGTGCTTCCACGGCGCGCTGAGCCTCCTGGCACGGCAGGAGGCACTCGACGCCGCGGCCATCTCCGTCGTGACGACCGTCGCCTTCGGACGGGATCCCGGGGACGGTGGATATGTGCTGCGCGTCGACCTGGTCGTGCGGTGGCCCGGTGTCGACCGGGAGACGGCCACCGGTCTGATGGAGCAGGCCGACGCGCTGTGTCCCTACGCGCGGATGGCCTGGAGGGGCACGCCGACAACCATCACGCTCGCCTCGTGACCGGTACGTCCGGCAGGCGTGGCCGCCCCCGCGGCGGCCACTGGTGGTCGGCGCCGCCGCTCAGGACGGAAACCACAGGTCCGCGTCGGCGGCTTCCTCCTTCCGGACGGCGAAAACGGAGATCTCCTTCTTGTGCGGGTTCTGCGGGGGCAGGGCCGCGACCAGGGGATGGTCACCGAGCGTGTCACGTTGGTGTCGCTGCCCCGGGGTCGCGGCAGCGAGGAACTCCGCGTTGACGGACCGGTAGTGCGCCCAGTGCTGCGGCAGGTCGTCCTCGTAGAAGATGGCTTCCACGGGGCAGACGGGCTCGCAGGCGTGGCAGTCGACGCACTCCACGGGGTTAATGTAGAGCGTGCGTGAACCCTCGTGGATGCAGTCCACGGGGCATTCGGTCACACACGCCCGGTCCTTGATGTCGACGCAGGGCTGCGCGATGACGTATGTCATCCCTCTCCTCCTCCTCGCCGTCGAACACGTCACAGGGCCGGCTCGTGCGGCCGTCGGGCTCGTCGACATGACCGGGGATGCCGTCATGTTGTGACACATGAACACACTCGGTGGTCACCACACCTCGCCCCCGGACGCCGGGAGCGGCGGCGCCGTTGTCACAAACCACCGCCGGACCTGGTCCTACTCAGTGACCACCCAGAGCGACGGGAGCAATTGTGCCTATCACCGAACAACGTCTGGCCACCACGGTGCTGGTGATCGGTACCGGCGGGGCCGGCCTGCGGGCGGCGATCGAGCTGGCCGAGGCCGGCATCGACGTCATCGCCGTCGGCAAGCGTCCCAAGGAGGACACCCACACCTCTTTGGCCGCCGGCGGGATCAACGCGGCCCTGGCCACGATGGACCCCGAGGACACTTGGCAGCAGCACGCCGCGGACACTCTCAAGGAGAGTTACCTGCTCGGCGACCCCCGCACGGCCGAGATCGTCACCCAGGGCGCGGCCCTCGGCATCGACGACCTGGAACGCTACGGAATGGCCTTCGCCCGCGAAGGGGACGGCCGGATCTCACAGCGCTTCTTCGGCGCCCACAAGTTCCGCCGCACCGCCTTCGCCGGCGACTACACCGGCCTGGAGATCCAGCGCACTCTCATCCGGCGCGCGAGCCAGCTGGACATCCCCATGCTGGACAGCGTCTACATCACTCGTCTCCTGGTCCACGACGGGGCCGTCTTCGGGGCCTACGGCTTCGACCTCAACAACGGCACCCGCTACCTGGTCCACGCGGACGCCGTCATCCTCGCGGCCGGCGGGCACACCCGCATCTGGCGACGCACCTCCTCGCGACGGGACGAGAACACCGGCGACTCCTTCCGCCTGGCGGTCGAGGCCGGGGCCCGCCTGCGCGACCCCGAACTGGTCCAGTTCCACCCCTCCGGCATCATCGAACCGGAGAACGCCGCCGGCACCCTGGTCAGTGAGGCGGCCCGCGGCGAGGGCGGCATCCTGCGCAACGCCCTCGGCGAGCGGTACATGTCCCGCTACGACCCTCAGCGGATGGAGCTGTCCACGCGCGACCGCGTGGCCCTCGCCTCCTACACCGAGATCAAGGAAGGCCGCGGTACCCCCAACGGCGGGGTCTGGCTCGACGTCTCCCACCTCCCCCGTCAGACGATCATGAACCGGCTCCCCCGGGTCTACCAGACGCTCCTCGAACTGCAGATGCTCGACATCACCCGTGATCCCATCGAGGTCGCCCCCACGGCGCACTACTCGATGGGTGGCGTCTGGGTCCGTCCCGAGGACCACAGCACCGACGTCCGCGGCCTCTACGCCATCGGCGAGGCCTCCAGCGGCCTGCACGGCGCCAACCGCCTGGGCGGCAACAGTCTCATCGAACTCCTCGTCTACGGCCGCATCACCGGCCAGGCCGCCGCCGCCTACTCGGAGTCGCTGACCGCGCAACCCCGATCCGCGGCCGCCGTGGCCCAGGCCCGCGCCGAAGTCGACGAACTGCTCGCCGCGGACGGACCCGAGAACGTCCGCGCCCTCCAGCGCGCCATCCGCAACACCATGACCGAACACGCCGGCGTCGTCCGTGACGAACAGGGTCTGCGCACCGGCCTGGCGGAGCTGGACACCATCGAGAAGCGCATGGAGAACATCGGAGTCCATCCCGACATCGCCGGCTTCCAGGACCTCGCCCACGCCTTCGACCTCAAGTCGGCCGCCCTGGCGGCCCGCGCCACCCTCGAGGCGGCGCTGGAACGCCGGGAAACCCGCGGTTGTCACAACCGCAGCGATTTCCCCGACATGGACCCCGCCCTCCGCGTCAACCTCGTCTGGTCCCCGGCGACCGGAATCACCCGCGAGAGTATTCCCCCCGTCCCGGACGAGATCGCGGCGCTGATGGTGGACGTCACCACCGACGGAAAGCTCGTCGAATAGCCGCCCGTCGGCCAGGCCGGGAACACACGAATGGTGCGTGCCCGGTCTTTCCCGCTGCGGACGACTTCCCTCCACCCGAGAGCAACTTCAGCATGAAGGTGGTAGTGATCGGCGGTACCGGACTGATCGGCTCGAAGCTGCTCGCCAAGCTCAACGAGCATGGTCACGAGGCAGTGCCGGCCGCCCCCAACACCGGCGTCAACACGCTCACGGGCGAGGGCCCGGCCGAGGTCCTGACCGGCGCCTCGGTCGTGGTCGACGTCTCCAACTCGCCCTCCTTCGAGGACGACGCGAGTTCATGAAGGGCATCGCCGAGGCGGCGACCGAGGGTGACACCGTCCGTGTGGCCCGGTCCAGATCCGGCCCGCAAGGGTCCGGCCGCCAAGAACGACCCGCGCACGGTCGTGA
Source organism: Streptomyces chromofuscus (assembly GCF_015160875.1). Lineage (NCBI taxonomy): Bacteria > Bacillati > Actinomycetota > Actinomycetes > Kitasatosporales > Streptomycetaceae > Streptomyces > Streptomyces chromofuscus. Next base: position 953,557 of record NZ_CP063374.1, read on the forward strand.
GCGACGTGCACGCACGGTACTTCGGTGCGGAGCTGCAGGAGACCACGCCGCTCCCCGGGCCGGACGCACACGTCGGAGAGCCGCTTCACCGACTGGCTCGCGCAGCAGCACTGAGTCGCCGGGTGACGGGCCGGCCCTGGGAGCAGGGCCCGCCACTCGCGCGGGGGTCTGTCGTCCGCACCGCGGACGGCAGGCCCCCTTCCACATTCGGCACGGTACTCGTCGAGACACCGACACACCTTGTCACCGACAGACCACCACCACAGAGAAGGCAACTCACCATGCTGGTCCGACGCGATCAGGCCGTTCCTCCCGGCCAAGGCCCGTACCCGGGGGTGACCGGTAACTACACCATCGACCTGGTCCACAGCACGATCGGTTTCTCCGTCCGGCACGCCATGATCTCCAAGGTCCGCGGAAGGTTCGACCGTTTCGAGGGCCTTCTCAGACTCGACGGCTCCGACCCGTCCCGTTCCGAGGCGTACGTGAGTGTCCAGACCGACAGTCTGGACACGGGGGTCCAGGAGCGCGACGCGCACCTGGGAGGACCCTCCTTCTTCGACTCCGCGACGTTTCCCCTGATGAGCTTCCGCTCGACCGGCATCGTCCCGCTCGGCGACGACGAGTTCCGCCTCACGGGCAGTCTGCGCATCAAGGACATCGAACTGCCCCTGAACATCGACGTGGTCTTCGGCGGAGCCGGCGACGACGCCTACGGGCAGCACCGGGTCGGCTTCGAGGGCACGGCCACCCTGCGGCGTTCGGACTGGGGGCTGGCCTGGAACACGCCGCTGGAGACGGGGGGTGTCCTCATCAGCGACAAGGTGACTCTGACCCTGGACGTCTCGGCGGTGCGGGTCGACCAGCACGCGGCCTGACGGGAAGCCGATGTGGGTGGGCGGGTGGTCCCGGTTCCGGGACCACCCGCCCACCCACATCGGTGACGGTCGACGACGGCACCGCGCTCAGGCGGCGGTTTCCGTCGCAGCCGACTCGCGTGCCGCGCGCCGCTGCATCGCACGGCGCTCCCCCTCCGTCGTGCCGCCCCAAATGCCCTCGACCGGGCCCGCGTCGACGGCCCACGCCAGGCACTGCTCCGTCACGGGGCAACGCCGGCAGACGGCCTTCGCCTCGTCCGTCTGGAACGCCACCGGACCACTGTTGACGCTGCCTATCGGGAAGAAAAGATCGGGATCTCGGCGTAGGCAGAGGCCCCGTGCACGCCAATCCATGAACACCTCCTGCGTGAGGAACAAACACCGGTTCGGGGGGTGGCTCGTCGTGAGGGAACGCCAGGAACGCGGTGGGCGATACATCACCCTTTCCCCGTGAAAGACCGAACGGTCGACGCGTGTGTGACATCGGGCCGGTACCGACCGGCAGCCCCCCGTCCGCCCAGCCGTCGAGCGTGCCGGCTACGGGGCGGGGTCGACTGCCCGCTCTGCGAAGGTCCGGCAAGAAATGCACCGCAAACCTGTCACGAAGCGCCCGCGCCGCCGGTCACTTGGAGCGGAGGTGACTGCACCACCTCGCCAGAACCCTCAGTACGCCCGGCCGCCACCCTCGCGGTCCTCGACAGACGGCCACACGGTCGCATCCGCGAAAACACCGGTACCAGAGAGACGGAGACCAAAGGATCATGCATCCAGAGGCGCCCCCCGTGGAAGGCGACATGAGCGAGGCCGTTTCCATATTCGTAGAGCTGCGGCCACGTCTCTTCGGCATCGCCTATCGCGTGCTGGGCAGTGCGGTGGAGGCCGAGGACGTCGTCCAGGAGGTGTGGCTGCGCTGGCAGAGGACCGACCGTTCCGTCGTGGTCAGCCCCGTGGCGTTCCTGTCGAGTACCACCACACGGCTGGCCATCAACGTGGCCCAGTCGGCCCGCGTCCGCCGCGAGACCTACATCGGTCCGTGGCTGCCCGAGCCCGTCGACACCAGCAATGACCCGGAGGTCGGCGCCGAACGGGCGGAGGCGCTGGAACTCGCCCTGCTCCTGCTGCTGGAGAGGCTGCCCCCGACCGAGCGCGCCGCGTACGTCCTGAGGGAAGCCTTCGACTACGCCTATCCCGAGATCGCGCGCATCCTGCAACTGAGCGTCGTCAACGTGAGGAAGATCGTCAGCCGGGCTCGCAAACACCTCACCGACGACCAGCGGGACAGCGTCGACGCCGCCGAGCACCGGAAGCTGCTCAACGCGTTCGTCGCCGCCGCCCGGCAGGGGGACGTCGCCTCGCTGGAGGCACTGCTCACGCCGGACGCGGTCAGTCTGTCCGACGGGAACGGCATCCGGGGAGCGGCTCGCGTTCCCGTCCTGGGCCGTGCCCGCGTGGCGAACCTGTCGACCGCCTATCCACGGTTCTGGCCGACGGTCGAGGTGGAGCCGGTCGAGGCGAACGGACGAAGCGGAATCCTGCTCCACCGGGACGGCCGGCCCACCACCTTCATGACCATCGCCGCCACGTACCGGGGCGTTCATCAGGTGATGTGGGTCTTCAACCCGAGAAAGATCGCCGCCTTCGTCGGCTCCCGCTCCCGCTGTGCGGCCGTCCCCGGTGTCTGAGACCGACCTCGGTGCGACATGTCAGGGATGTCAACGGTTCCAGGAGCGCAGTTTGTCGGGGTTGAGGACGACCCAGACCTGTACGACTCGGGAGCCGGCCATGTCGAGGGTGACGACTGCGGCGACCTGGTCGTCGTAGCGAGCGATCAGACCAGTGCGTCCGTTGACGGGGTAGGTCTGCAGGGTGGTGCGCGGGTGCCGGGCGAGCAGGGTCAGCAGACTCCGGGCGACCCCTTCGCTGCCGGTGACGGGCCGCGTCAGCGCACGGACCTTGCCTCCGCCGTCGAAGAATGCGGTGACGTCGGGGGTCAGCAGGGACGCCAGACGTTCGGTGTCCTCATCGGCGCACGCCTGCCGTACGGCGTGGGCGATCTCGTCCTGCCGACGCGGTGGAGTCGGCTCTGCGCGGCGGGCCCGGAGGCTGTGACGGGCCCGGTTCGCAGGCTCGGTCCACTCCGGTCCGGACTGTCCCACGACGCCCTCGACCGTGCCTGTTGCCATGCCCAAGACGTCGTCGAGCACGAACGCCGCTCTCTCGGCCGGCGACAGCGTGTTCCACGGCCGCAGCAGCTCCGCGCCGACATCGCTCGCCGGGGCGGTGTCTGTCCGGCCCCTCTCCCGAGGGGAACCCTGTGCGGCACCGGGAGGGTCGGGCAGAGACAGCCGCGCCAGGCAGATGGTCCCCACGATCCGGCTGAGCCAGGCTCGTGGCGCCGTTATCCCCGCCCGCTGGCGATCGGAGAGCCCGTACCACTCCCGGTACGCCTCGTCGATGACGCGCTCGGCCGCGATGCGGCTGCCCAGCATCCAGTGAGCGACCTCCAGCAGATGCCGCCGCTCGTCGAGCAACTCCGCGATCGGCATGGTGTCACCGACAGGTTCCATGCGGCCTTCTCCCTCCGAACGGCCCCTCGGCGCCCTTGCCACTGCGGCGGCGTACGCACCGGAACGTTACCGGCGGTGGCCCAGGACGCCGCCTCCGTCTCTCGGGGAAAAGCACGACGTCCTCGCTCTGTCGGTTTGACAGCTAGACCGGACTCGGGCAGGGGTTGTGACATCCCCGCAGCGGAACGTACTTCCACCTGACCCTGCCCGTCCGATCTACCCCGAGCCGCCGCTCACACACTCATCTCCCGAAGAGATCGGTGTGCGACATGTTGGATGTCAGTGACCACTGAGGGCAGTTCGTCGTGGAGGTCCTCGACGTCGTGCCATGCACGCTTCCCTGACGCTGCGAACTGCACCAGCGCAGCGCGGCACGACGGGCTGTCACAGCTCTCCCCACTGCCCGGTCTATGTCTCGACGGCTTGCGGCGGTGTCCGCCCGAGCCCCGCAGCGAAGAGGGAGAAGCATGGCTCGGCAGGGACACACGTCAGCCGCTGCGTTCGAGCGATCGCTGTTCGAGAGAGGCCCGTCCAGGGGCTTCCGGCACGAGCTGAGGAAGGACCAGAGGATGCCCCGAAGCACAGATCGGCGGACCGATCCGGCCGCCGCCGTCGCGTCGCTCGCGGCGGAGGCCGCCCTGCTCGAGGGGCGGCTGAGTCTGCTCCGGGAAGCTATCGACACGGTGGACGCCCGCATCGACGCGGTCTCCAAGGCCCTCAGGCAACTGCAGCATTCGGTGGCCGTGCCCGCCGACGGCAAGGCGCGCTCGGACGAGGCGAGTGACACCGGGCTCGATCATTCGACGACGCGCCGTCCGTGACGGATCGGGCGGGCAGAGCCGGTGAGGCGTCGCGGTGGGTGCGATGTGCTCCGCCGCCGCCCGCCCGCTCCCTTCCCGACCGGCGCGGGCCGCTTCCTGTGATGCCCGGGTAGCATCCCCGGTGCTGGGCCGGGAAGCTGAGCCGGCGCAGCCGGCGGCCCCGCCGGAACAGGGGTTGAGGACGAGAGGAACGCACGGTCTCCATGGCCTCCAAGGCTCGCACCATCGAGATCACCGCCGAGAGCCTCCAGGAGGACCTGGCCCGGCTGGAGGTTCAGAAGCAGGCGCTGGAGCGGGAACTGGCTGCCGTCGCAGCTCACCTCGGCTCCGTACAGCGAGCCCTCAGCGCCCTCCAGGCCCTCGTGCCCGCGTCCGCTCCGTCGTCCGCAGCACCCGGTCCGGTGGACATGCCTTCGACGGTGGAGCCGGCGCCCGCGCGACACGCGACGCCTGCGGACACGACCGAGGACGCCGACGAGAGCCGGGCGCCGGCCGGCCACACCGACGCCGACGCCGACGCCGCGAAGAAGTACGGCAGGCTCACCGAACAGATCCTGGCGTACTTCGCCAAGACCGAAGACGTCGACGTCCGTGCCCGCGACGTCGCATCCGCTCTGGGCCGTGACACCGACAGCGGCAGCATCAATGCCGTCCGGAGCACACTCGACCGTCTGGTCGGCACCTCCCGCGTCCGCCGTGTCGGCCGCGGCCTGTACCGCGCGGTCAAGCCCTGAGCCGACGGTGGGCTGCGCCACGTCGGGCGATGTCGCCGTTCTCCTCGTGGGTCAGTAGCCGTTCCGGGCAGCAGGTGCTCACAGCGGGACGCCCGCCGCCCGGCCGTGTCGAGGACGGCCTATCCGGCGACAACGTCCGTGGCTTCTTCGCTCCGATGGGGGTCGCCGCCGGAGACGAAGGCCTTCCTCGGCCGCTGGACCGAGACCAGGGAGACGATGTCGCGGCCGTAGAACGCGGCGGTGGCCCACACGGCGAACACGCGTGCCTTGCGCTCCCAGCTCGGTACGGCCAGGACGTGGTAGCCCCGGTGCATCAGCCAGGCCGGGAAGCCCTTGATGACCAGCCGCCGGTACTGGAAGATGCCACGGCCCAGCCCCAGCGTGGCCACCACCCCCAGACTGTGGTGCACGTAGTTCTTGGTCGGCCGGCCGCGCAGTGACGCCAGGATGTTCTTCGCCAGACGCTTGCCCTGGCGGACGGCGTGCTGGGCGTTGGGCACCGTGCGGGCGTCCGGTCGTCCGGCCGCGAGATCCGGCACCGAGGCGTCGTCGCCGGCCGCCCAGACGTCCGCCACGACTTCGGTGTCCGTACCGACTCGAAGATCCGCACGCACGGTCAGCAGACCACGTTCGTCGACGGGAAGGTCGCTGTGGTTGTGCACGATCGGGTTGGAGGCGTTGCCCGCCGTCCACACGAGCAGACCCGAGTCGTACTCCTCTCCGTCCGACAGCACGACGTGTCCGTCCTTCGCGGAGACGAGCTGGGTGTTCAGATGCACCCGCGCACCCCGCTTCTCCAGCGAGCGCACCACCCACTCACCGGGCCGGTCGGTGACCTCGGGCAGGATGCGGCCCCGGGCCTCGACCAGATGGAAGGCCAGTTCCTCCGCGCCGATCTCCGGATAGTGCTTGAGCAACGCGGTCGCCAGGCCCAGCAGCTCACCGAAGCCCTCCACCCCGGAGAAGCCGCCACCGACGACGGTGACGGTGAGCAGCTTGCGGCGTTCGGGCCCGCGCGGCAGGGTCGCCGCGCGGTCGAACGAGGTGAGCAGCCGGTCGCGGATCGCCACGGCCTCCTCGACGTGCTTCAGCCCGTACGCCTGGTCACTCAGCCCTGGGATCGGGAAGGTGCGCGTGACGGCGCCCGCCGTCACCACCAGCACGTCGTAGTGGAGGTCGAAGTCCGGCCCGGTGTCCGGCCGAATCGTGACCGTGTGCGCGCTGTTGCGGATCTCCGTCACCGAACCGGAGATCAGGCGGGTCCGGTGCAGATGCCGCCGGAGCGAGACCGCGGCATGACGGGCCTCCACCGACCCGGCGACCACCTCGGGCAGGAACGGCTGGTACGTCATGTACGGACGAGGGTCGACCACGGTGACCCGCGCCTCACCCGGCCGCAGCTTCTTCTCCAGGCCCCACGCGGTGTAGAAACCCGCGTAACCGCCGCCCACGATCAAGATCTCACGCACGGTGTCCTCTGTTTCTTTTAGGCTTCCGCCTTCTAGACCGGTCGGCACCGCTTGGTGTGACATGACCGAGCCTGGCCCGGGTAACCACCACACCTGCCCGGCGCCGGCCGACGGCCACACGGTCGTGGAGCGGGGCCCCGTACGTGCATCCGACGACGCCGTTGCCGGGCTGCCCCTGGCATCGTCGCCGTACGCCCCACCCCACCGACCGCCCGCCGTCGACAGTTCTTCGTCACTGCAACGCGCGCCTACCAGTGCCGAGGAGCCCGGCCGGGCGAGACCGACGGAGGCAGCCGTGATGAACGAGGCGAGCCGACCGGCCACGCCGTGCGTCGCCCACGGCGGTCCGGCGGCCCCGCCGTCCGATCGGTCCGGCCGTCGCGCTCGTCATGCGCCGGCGTGCGCGTTCCAGTGCCTCTGCAGGGTCTCGGCCACCTCCGCGGGCCGCTGGAGCACCGTCCGGTAGAGCAACATCCCGTGCTGTCACACTGTCTGCACGCATTCTGCCGGACCGGTAGCCCTGCGGCCGACCGGCCACCGACCGTGAACCGATGTCACACGATCCGCGCTTGTCCGGTCTGCACTGCCAAGGGCACTGCCATCCGATCGCGGTGATGGCGCTGTGGTGCCGTGCGAGAGGAAGGACGCCTCATGGGTCAGACCGGTGACACGGTACCGATCGCGGAGTTGCTCGACGAGCGACGGCATCTGCTCAACGTCGCCCACTGGATGCTCGGTGCCTGCGGCGAAGCCGAAGACGCCGTCAGCGACGCCTACCGGCAGTGGTACAGCCTGACCGACGCCCAGAGAACGGCCATCACCGACCCCCGTACCTGGCTCACCAAGACCACGGGCACCCTGTGCCTGGCACGCCTGTCCCTGCCCGAACGCCGGCCCGCGAACGCCGAGGGGACGGACGGTGACACCACCACCGCACTGCACAGGGCGCTGACGGAGGAAATCAGCGACGTCATGCTCAACGCCCTGGACAACCTGTCCCCGGCCGAGCGGGCAGCGTTCGTCCTCAACGACGTCTTCGCCATGCCGCCCCAAACAGTCGCGGACATCGTGGGACAGACACCACGCGAATGCGCCGAACTCGCCGACCGTGCCCGCCACAGTCTGCGCACCATCCGCGCACACCCCACGACACCGCAACAGCACGACAGCATCGTCCGTGCCGTCCGGCGCGCCTGCGTCGCGACCGACGCCACTCACCTGGCGTCCCTGCTGTCGCCCGACGCCACCGCGTTCTTCGACGGCGGCGGCAAGATCCGCGCCCTGACCCAGCCCGTGCACGGCGACCAGCACGTCGCCCGCGCCCTCCTCACCCTCCTCACCCCGCGCCCCCACACCACCCTGCACCTTCATCCCGCCAACGGCCGCACCGCGATCGTCGTACGCCACAACGACCAGGTCGCCGCCGTCATCAGCTTCGACATCAGCGACCACCACGTCACCCAGGTCTGGGCCGTCCTCAACCCCGACAAACTCCGCAGCTGGAACCGGCCCCACCCCCTTCTCGACGGCCCCGCGACACGAGGCGGTTGAAAGAACGACTCACGCCGGGTGTGACTCGTCGCGTCCGCGGAGTCCGTGCGGCCGGCAGTCCGCTCACGCATGCCAGTGCGTCCAGGGGCCGGCCGCCGAGCGGACTCGAAAAGCGGGGCGGGGCCGGGGAAGCGACCGTCGCACAGGTCGGCGATACCCAGGTGCGCGCCCGCGACGCAGCGGTGGCGCTGGGCCGTGCCAACGGCTCCCCGGCGTGCGCAACGGTCTTGGACAAACCCTGACAGGCGACCAAAAGGTGGCCCCGGACGCCGACTCGCGGGGGATCGATGGGCGTCCGGGGCACTCACCCGCTGGGCTCTAGGCAGCGGGTTCGGGAGCGTTCCCGACGCCTGACTGGGGTGTCCAACCCAACGCCGGGAACACTGTGTTCAGTCTACCGCACTCTCACATGCCGGGGCCGGTGCGGCGGCGGTGGGGACACGCGATGTTGTGCAAGACAGTGGTCTCATCTCATAACAGTGTGATCACCTGTCGCGCCTTGTGTTGATGTACACCCGTCCTCGGCGGATCATCGGAAGGCGTGAAGCACTCGTATCAGCCGCAGACACTCCCCCGCGCGACCGACGATCCGTCCTCGCCTCTGTCCCCCGGCACCCACACGATCGCTGTCCCGCATGGTCCCGTCCGCGTCGAACAGCGGTACCACGTCGCCGGCTCGGGCCCTGTGTGCATCGCTCACTCCGGCGGACCGGGCATCGGCTGGGAGTACCTGCGCATGCTCGGCCTGGAAGACTGCCTCACCATGGTCTACGTCGAGCCGGTCGGCACGGGCGATTCCGGTCGGCTCCCCGATCGGCGCGACTACACCGTGGCCACGTACGCACGCCTCCTGCACGGTGTGGTGGAACACCTGGGGCTGCCTAAGGTCACGCTGCTCGGCCACTCCCATGGTGGCTTCGTCGCCCAGCAGTACGCCCTCGATCACCCCGGACGGCTCGCTGCCCTTGTCCTGTACGACACGTCGCCGGTTGCGGACGAGCAGTTCTGGTCGGCGGCGGTCGCCGCCATGGAGCGGTTCGTTGCAGACCGTGTCAACGACCATTCGGAGGTCGCCGGTTACGTCGCCGCCCTCACCACCCGTCTCGACCAGCTCGATGACGAGGGCACCACTGCGGTGCTGCGGACGATGATGCCGGCCTATCTCTTCGACTACTGGGGCAGGGAGGAGGAGTTCGCGCCCGCCCGTCAGTCCCTTCGGATGTACGCGGCTCCCACCGGGGGGCAGGGCGCCCCGTTCGACGTGCGGGCCGAGTTGCCCGGCATCACGACACCAACGCTCGTCCTGGCCGGCGAACAGGACTTCATCTGCGGACCTCGATGGGCCCGCCTCCTGCACGAGGGCTTGCCTGCCGCCGATGTGTCGATCATCGAGGACACCGGGCACCTCGCGCACATCGAGCGGCCCGCACGGTTCAGCGCCTCGGTCCTCGCTTTCCTCCGCGCTCACGACGTCCTGGAGGGTCAGCGGCTCTCGTAACCGCCTGGACGGACACCAGGGTCGCAAGGGGCGTTACTCACTCCGGTGGCACCACGGGGCCGCGACGGGTCGGCCTCGCTCCCGCCAGAACGCTACGCTCCGTAGAAGACGGTCGACATCCCGCGTCCGGCGCTACGCTCTGGACGGCGCGTTCCCCCGGGCTCTGAACCCATCCGGGCCCACGTCGAGGACGGCGTCGTCCGGCAGGCCACCGAGATCACTTGACGTCGGAGGTCCGCCCCCTAGCCCATGGTGCCCAAGCTCACTGTAAGGCGCGCGATTATGTTGCGCCGCCACATACGCCTTTGATCTGCATGTTCCTACGGTATGGCGACACGCAACCCGTCCCCGCACATCCCCAGGAAGTGGTGCCGATGTCGTCGCCAACAACCGCTCCACCAGCTCCGAACAAACTCAAGCGCATCGTCGCCGCGTCCCTCATCGGCACCACCATCGAGTGGTACGACTTCTTCCTGTACGGCTCGGCCGCCGCGCTGGTGTTCAACCAGCTGTTCTTCCCGGAGTCCGACCCGCTCGTCGGCACGCTCCTGTCATTCCTGACGTACGCCGTCGGCTTCGCCGCCCGGCCGCTCGGCGCGCTCGTCTTCGGGCACTACGGCGACCGGCTCGGGCGCAAGAAGCTGCTGGTGCTGAGCCTGCTGCTCATGGGAGGCGCGACCTTCGCGATCGGCCTGCTGCCCACGCACGCCACCATAGGCAGCGCGGCACCCGTGCTGCTGACGGTGCTGCGGCTCGTCCAGGGCTTCGCGCTCGGTGGCGAGTGGGGTGGCGCCGTCCTGCTGGTGTCGGAGCACGGCGACGCCCGGCGCCGCGGCTTCTGGGCGTCGTGGCCGCAGACCGGCGCGCCCGCGGGGCAGCTCCTGGCGACCGGTGTGCTGTCGTTCCTCACCGCCGTCCTGTCCGAGAGCGCCTTCACCGGCTGGGGCTGGCGCATCCCGTTCCTGCTCTCCGGTGTGCTGGTGATGGTCGGGCTGTGGATCCGGTTGTCCGTCGACGAGTCGCCCGTCTTCAAGCAGGCGCTCGCCCAGGCCGAGGCCCGCAAGACCGACCGCACGGCGACGACCGAGAAGATGCCGCTGGTCGCCGTGCTGCGCCACCACTGGCGGGACGTCCTGGTGGCGATGGGCGCCCGTATGGCCGAGAACATCAGCTACTACGTGATCACGGCCTTCATCCTCGTCTACGCCGTCACCTCCGCCGGCGTCTCCAAGCAGACCGCGCTCAACGCGGTGCTCATCGCCTCCGCCGTGCACTTCGCGGTCATCCCGCTGTGGGGCGCGCTGTCCGACCGCATCGGCCGCCGTCCCGTCTATCTGATCGGCGCGGTCGGCATCGGTCTGTGGATGTTCCCGTTCTTCGCCCTCATCGACACCGGCGGCTTCGGCAACCTGCTCCTCGCCGTGACCGTGGGCCTCGTGCTGCACGGGGCGATGTACGCGCCGCAGGCCGCCTTCTTCTCCGAGATGTTCGCGACCCGGATGCGCTACTCCGGCGCCTCCATCGGCGCCCAGTTCGCCTCGGTGGCGGCGGGCGCTCCTGCCCCGCTGATCGCCACCGCGCTGCTGTCCGAGTACAAGAGCTCCGCACCGATCGCCCTCTACGTGATCGCCGCGGCGCTCCTCACGATCGTCGCCGTGCTGCTGGCCAAGGAGACCCGCAACCGGGACCTGGCGGAGGTGGAATCCCCCACGGACGCGACCCCCTCCAACGTCGGGACGGCCGACGCGCACACCGTCTGACACCCGGCCCCGCGACCGACCCCCGTACGCCCGCGCGTGCGGGGGTCAGTGCCGTATCGGGGCGGCGGCCAAGCGGTGCAGGCGCAGGGCGAGCTGGATCTCCAGGGCGCGGGACGGCGTCTGCCAGTCGTCGCCCAGGAGCCGGCCGACGCGCTCCAGGCGCTGGGCGACGGTGTTGACATGGACGTGCAGTTCGTCCTTGGTGCGGGCCGGGCTCATCCCGCAGGCGAAGTAGGCGTCGAGCGTGCGCAGCAGGTCGGTGCCCCTGCGCTCGTCGTACGCCACCACCTGGCCGATCGTCCGGTCGACGAAACCGGCGATGTCACGGTCGCCGGCCAGCAGCAGGCCCAGGAAGCCGAAGTCCTCGGCGGCGGCACCGTCCCCGCTGCGGCCGAGCAGGCGCAGGGCGTCCAGGCAGCGCCGTCCCTCCTCGTAGGCGGCGGCGACGGCGTCGGGGCGGGCGGTGAGGTCCTCCACCGGTGCGGAGGCGCCGACCGTGACCGCTTCGTGGACGGCGGTGCCCAGCTGCCGTGCGGTGCGGCGGGCCACGTCCGTCGCCGTGTCGCCGGTGTCGAGGGGCAGCAGCAGCACCGTGCCGCCGTCGCGGGCGGCGGCCAGGCCGTGCCGGGTGGCGGCGAGGTGGGAAGCGGCGGACCACAGGCGCCGGCGGGCGTCCGCCTCGTGATCGGCGTCGGCCGCGGGGCCGTCCAGGCGGGCGGCGAGGACGACGTGGGTGGCGTCGAGGTCGGCGTGCAGCCGGGAGGCGCGTTCGCGCAGCAGGCGCGGGTCGCGGTCGCGGGCGTCGAGCAGGTCGTCGAGGAGTTCGCCCCGGACGCGCTGTTCGGCCTCGGCGGCGGAGCGCCGGGCGAGCAGCAGCAGCGAGGTGACCATCGCGGCGCGCTCCAGCGTGCGCTGGTCGACGGGGTCGAGCCCGGGATGACCGCGCAGCACGAGCGCGCCGAACAGTTCGCCGCCGGCGGCGACCGCGGCGATCCAGTCGTCCTCGTGCCGTACCGCGTGCCCCTCGGTGCGGAAGGCTTCCAGGGCCTGCGCCGGCGCGGCGGTGGCGTCGGTGAACTCGACCGTGCCGTCCAGGACCTCGGAGACGGCGGCGGCCACGTCGTGCACCCCGCCGCCGCGCAGTACCAGCTCGGCCAGCCGGTCGTGCACGTCGGAGGCGCGTTCGATGACGGCGCTGCGGTCACGGATGATCTCGTTGGCGCGCTCCAGGCCGGCCAGGGCCGAGCGGGTCTCGGTGAGCAGGTTGGCGGTGTCGATGGCGGCGGCGGCCAGGGCGGCGAAGGAGCCCAGCAGCGCGATCTGCTCGCGCTCGAAGACCCGCGCGCGCCGGTCGGCCGCGAAGAGCACGCCGATCACGTGGTGCCCCAGCATCAGGGGCACGCCGAGGATGGCGACGAGGCCCTCGTCCCGTACGCCCGCGTCGATGGTGTCGGTGTGCTGGAAGCGTGCGTCCTTGAAGTAGTCGTCGGTGACGTACGGCCGGGCCGTCTGCGCGACCAGGCCGCCCAGGCCCTCGCCCATGCCGAGCCGCAGCTGCTGGAAGCGGGCCGCGACCGAGCCCTCCGTCACCCGCATGTAGGTGTCGCCGCGGTCGGGGTCGTTAAGGCTGAGGTAGGCGACATCGGTGCCGAGCAGCGACCGGGCGCGCTGCACGATCGCCTGCAGCACGGCGTCCAGGTCGCGCAGTCCGGCGAGGTCGTGGGCGGTCTCGAAGAGCGCCGACAGCTCGGCCTCCCGGCGGCGCCGCCCCTCCAGCTCGGACCGGACGCGCAGCGCGAGCAGCTTGGCGTGTTCGAGTGCGGCGATCCACTCGGCCGGTCGGCCCTGGGCGCGGGCGAGCAGCACCGGCTGCTCGTAGGCGTCGGCGGACACGCCACGGGCCAGCAGCTCCAGGTACGGCGCCTCTGCGCCGTACGGGGGCGCTTCGGGGTCGCCCGTGGGGCGCTCGGCGGACTGCACGTGATCGCGGGACATGGTCACAGGATTCCTCATCGCCGGGCCGCCCCGTCAGCCCTGTGGAAAAGTCCGGGTACCCCGAGCATCGATCGAACTAGTGCGCGGTCCAGCCGCCGTCGAGCACGAGCGACGTGCCGGTCATGAAGGACGCCTGCGGGCTGCACAGGTAGGCCACGGCCTCGGCGACCTCGTCGGGTTCGATGAGCCGCTTCACGGCGCTGTCCTGCAGCATCACCTCCGACAGCACCCGCTCCTCCGGGATGCCGTGCGCCCGGGCCTGGTCGGCGAGCTGCTTCTCGACCAGGGGCGTGCGCACATAACCGGGGTTGACGCAGTTGGAGGTCACGCCATGGGGCGCGCCTTCCAGGGCGGCGGTCTTCGACAGGCCCTCCAGGCCGTGCTTGGCGGACACGTACGCCGACTTGTACGCCGAGGCGCGCAGGCCGTGCACGGAGGAGACGTTGACGATGCGGCCCCAGCCCTGCCCGTACATGTGCGGCAGCGCCCCGCGGATCAGGCGGAACGGCGCCTCCAGCATCACGGTGAGCACGGTGTGGAAGACATCGGGCGGAAACTCCTCGATGGGGCGGACCAGTTGCAGTCCGGCGTTGTTCACCAGCACGTCCGTGCCGGCGGCCGCGGCTTCGGCGGCGTCCAGGTCGGTGAGGTCGAGGACGTGTGGCTCGACGCTGCCCGGCAGGCCCGCCGACCGCTCGACGAGGGCCTCCAGACCGGCGTCGTCCCGGTCGACCGCTCTGACCTTGGCGCCGGCGGCCGCGAGCCGCAGGACACAGGCGCGGCCGATACCGCCGGCGGCGCCGGTGACGAGGGCCGTGCGGCCGCCGAGGTCGAGCGTGGGGGCGTGGGGGCCGGGAAGGACACGGGGCGCGGTCATGGAGTCGACCCTAGGCAGCCCTCGTTTCCCGCCCCATGTGGTCAGCCCCCACACTTCATTCGAAAGTCGTGGGGTCGAACCATGTGGGTGCGTCCGACAGTGATTGCTTGATCCGCAGCAACCCGAACTCGTTCAGCTCCGGCAGGGCGTCGACGTCGAACCACGCGACGTCCAGCGACTCGTCGTCGTTCACCCGTGCCTCGCCGCCGACCGCCCGGCAGCGGAACGTGATGTCCATGTACTGGCAGACATCGTCGTTGTCGTACGTGACGGGCTTCAGCGCCTGGACCAGCACCACCCGCTCCGGCAGGCAGCGCACCGCCGTCTCCTCGTGGACCTCCCGGACCGCGCAGGCGGCGGGCTGCTCCCCGGGGTCCGGAATGCCGCCGATCAGCGACCACCGGCCGGTGTCGGAGCGGCGGTTCAGCAGCACTCTGCCGTCGTCGTCGAAGACGACCGCGGTGACTCCGGGGAGCCACAGCAGCTGATGCCCGGCGGACGCCCGCAGGGTGCGGATGAAGTCAGGAGTTGCCATGGGGCGACCTTAACCGGCGGCCTGCGCGGTCCCGGACGCCTTCCGGGGGCGTACGGCGGGCGTACCGCTACACGGCACCCGCGCGCCGCCCGCGCGCGGAGGCGGCGACCGCCCAGCCGAGGCCGCCCGCCGCGACCAGCGCCAGGGCGATCTCCGGCAGCACGCCGAGCCGGGTGGCGGGGGTCAGGGAGGAGCGCAGCGGCACCTCCTGGACCAGGGAGTCGGCGACGAACATGCCGGTGCGCTGGGTGATCGTCCCGTCCGGCAGGATGATCGCGCTGACCCCACTGGTCACCGGCACCGCGACGGTCCGGCTGTGCTCGACGGCGCGGATGCGGGACATGGCGAGCTGCTGGTAGGTCATCTCGCTGCGGCCGAACGTCGCGTTGTTGCTGGGCACGGAGATCAGCTGGGCCCCGTCGACGACCTCGGAGCGCACGGTCCAGTCGAACGCCGCCTCGTAGCAGGTGACGAGGCCGACCGTGGCGCCGTCCATGGAGAACACGCCCGGCTCGCTGCCCCGGCTGAAGTCCTGGCGCACCATCGACGTCCAGTCCTTGTTGATCATGTCGAGCAACGAGCGCAGCGGCAGGTACTCGCCGAACGGCTGGATCTGCCGCTTGTCGTAGGTGTCGACGGGCCCCTTCCGCGGGTCCCACAGGATCTGCTCGTTGAGGAGCCTGCCGTCGCGCTCGACGACTCCGCCGACCGAGATGGGCACACCGATCGCCTTGGCCGCGCCGTCGATGACCGCATGGGCGTCGGGGTTGGCGAAGGGGTCGATGTCGGAGGAGTTCTCCGGCCAGAGCACGAAGTCGGGTCGTGCCACCTTGCCCGCCTCGACGTCGGCGGCCAGCCGCCGCGTCTCGCGCGCGTGGTAGTCGAGCACGGCCCGCCGCTGGGAGTTGAAGTCGAGACCCGCGCGCGGGACGTTGCCCTGGACCACGGCGACGGTGGTGGTGCCGTCCTCGGCCGCGTCGCTCACCAAGGGGCGCGCGGCGAGGGCACCCAGCACCGGCACGGCCACGGCGATCAGGGCCACGACCGCCGCTCCCCGCCGCACCGCGCGCGTGCGGCGCGCCTGCAGCCCCAGGCGTACCACGTCGTACAGGCCGAACCCGCACAGGACGACCGCGAAGCCGAGCACCGGTGTGCCGCCGAGCGCGGCCAGCGGCAGGAAGACACCGTCCGCCTGCCCGAAGGCGATCTTGCCCCAGGGGAACCCGTCGAACGGCACACGCGCGCGTGCCGCCTCCCCGGCGATCCACACCGCGGCCGCCCACACGGGCCACCCGGGCAGCCCGGACACCGCGGCGATCCCCGCGCCCACCAGGGCGACGAAGATCGCCTCGATCACCACCAGGGCGAGCCAGGGCCCCGGTCCGACCTCCACGCCGGTCCACACCAGCAGCGGCAGCAGGAAGCCGAGGCCGAAGAGGTAGCCGAGGCCGAGGGCCGCCTTCCAGCCGCGGCCGCGCAGCACCCAGCCGAAGGCGGCGAAGGCCGGCAGCGCCAGCCACCACAGGGTGCGCGGCGGGAAGCTGAGGTAGAGGAGCACTCCGGAGAGCGCTGCGGCGGCGGCCGGGACGAGGCGGCGCAGCGACCGCGCGGCGCGCGGTGCGGGTGCGGTGCGCGGGCGTGCGGCGCCCGACTCGTCCACGGAGGTTGCGGTGACGGTCACTCCGGGAGTCTACGGCGGCCTGCGCGGCAGCCGACAGCACGGCCCCGGCGGTCCCTGCCGCTGGTGACGCACCCCTTTGCGTGCCGGTCGGTGAGACCCGTCCATTGGGCAGCCGCGGCGCGCTCCGGTCCCTGCCCGCCGTCGCGGTGACCGCCATCACTGGGCAGCCGCAGCCCTGCCCGCCGTCGGCGATGCATCGTTTCTGCACAAGTCGGTGGCACTCATCCACAAACCGCCCACAAGCCGCTACCGTGTGCCCGAGCCCAGGTCGCGCGGCAGGACGGCCCGGGCCGGCACAGGTCGGGAAGCGGCCGGTTGCGGGGGGACGGGTGGGGTCCACTGGTGTGACGTCCGTGGCCGACGCGGACGCGGACGGCGCGAGACGCAGCTCCTCCGACGCGGCCGGGGTCGCCGTGCTCGGCGCCTGTGCGCTCTGGTCGCTGATCACGGCGGCCGCGCACAGCGGGCGTCCGGAGGGTGTGCTGCTGGCGGTGCTGGCCGTGGCCGCCGGTTACGCGGCGGGGCGCATCTGCGGGGCGCTCGCGCCGGTCGCCGCGCCCCTGACCGGGGCGCTGGCCGGAGCCGCGCTGACGATCGGCGTTCCGCACCTCGCCCCGGGTCCGCAGCCCGGTGCACCGCTGGGGCACGCGGGGGCCACCGCCGCCCTGCTCGCGCTGGCCACGGGTGCCGCGTGCTGCGCCGCCTGGTCCACGGCCGTACCGGCGCTGCGGCCGGGCCTGTGGGCAGTGGCGGCGGGGATCGTGGCGACCGCGGCCGTGCTCGGCACGACCACCGGGGTACTCGCCGGTGCCGCGGTACTGCTGTGGTCGCTGGCGGCCGGCCGGGTGTCCCACCGGGGTGCGGGACTCGCCGGGCTTGCGGTGGTGGCGGCGTCGGTGACCGGCTTGACCTGGGCGGTCGCGAGCGGTGCGCTGCCCGGCGGGCCGGCCGCGTCGTTGGAGGGGCCGCTGACCCGGCACAGGGTGGAGTTGTGGCAGGACGCGCTGGCGCTGGCCCGGCAGGAACCTGCCGTGGGAGTCGGCCCGGGGCGCTTCGGGGAGCTCAGCGCGACCTCGGGGGCGTCCCCGCTGTCCGACGGCAAGCCCCACTCGGCGCTTCTGCAACAGGCGGCCGAGCAGGGGGCCATTGGAGTGGCGCTGCTGGCGGCCGCCTTCTGCTGGATGCTGTACGCGCTGTGGCGTACCGCGCGGCCCACAGCGGTCGCGCTGAGCGCGGGCGCGGCACTGACGGCGCTCGCGTCCGTCGCGTCGGTGGGCAACGCGCTCAGCTTCACGGCGGTGTCGGTGGGCGCCGGGTTGCTCGCGGGCCTGGCCACGGCCCGCCCGCTGACGGCGGAGCCGGCCCGGCAGCAGAGCGTCGTACCGCGAGACCGGCCGATGCCGTGACCTCGCCCGACAGCTTCCCTGTGCCTCAGCTCGCCGTCACCGCGGGTGGTGGAGGGCCCTCGGCGCACCGCTTCCCGTGTCTCGGCGGCCCGTCCAGCGCGTGGACGGCTCGTGCCGTGACCTCGCCGACCGCACCCGTGCGTCAGCGCACCGGCCCGGGGGTCGTCGGCCGCAGCCGCTCCTTGATGACCCGTACGGCCGTCTCCGCGTTGTCGACGGTGATCGTGAACGTGTGCCCGTCCCACAGGCGCAGCGCCACGCCCTCCCCACGCCGTACGACGACGGCGGTGCCCTTCTCGGGCCGCCAGCGGTAGCCCCAGCCGCCCCAGTGCCGGGGAGTGACGTGCGGCACGAACTCCGCGCCGACGACGTGCGACAGCGGGATGCGCCGGCGCGGCACGCCGATGTGGCCGCAGCGCACTTCGAGGCACTCCGTGTCCACCCGCAGGGCGACGTGCACGAACGCCAGGGTGCCGAACAGCACCAGCAGCCCGGCCGCGATGCAGCCGACGACGGACATCACCAGCGGTGCCAGGCCTTCGTCCGTCCACGCGGAGGCGACGGCCAGCTCGATGCCGAGCGCCAGGCAGGCCGCGCCGACCAACGCCAGCAACCACTGGACCCGGTTGGTGGCCCGGCCGGTCCAGACGTCGGGAGGCGGGGTGTGCTCGCCGTGGGGGTGGTCCCTCATGTCATCGAGCGTACTCATGTTTCGCTGAGCGGGTAGCGGGTCGCACACAGTGACCGGCGCGTCCCGAACCGATGCGGACCGAGGGGCTCCGATCAGTGGCCGATGGTCACCGCACGGGACTGGCGGCCGTCAGCAGCCGGCCTTCCTCGTAGGTCAGGGCGGGTGCGGGCAGCACGCCCTCGCGGCCGCTCAGCAGCACTGTCACACTGCCGAGGGGCGTGGCCCCGGGCTCGGGGTGCACGCCGAGCCGGCGCAGCGCCTGGGCGGCCACCGCTCCTGCGGAGCCGTGCAGGACGAGCGGGGGCAGGCCGGGACGCTGCACGGCGGCACGGATGCGCTCGGCGACCAGTTCGTAGTGGGTGCAGCCCAGGACGACGGTCGTGACGTCGTCCGGGGTCAGCTCGGCGGCCGCGACAACGGCGGCGTCGACGGCCGTCTCGTCCGCGCGTTCGACCGCCTCCGCGAGCCCCCAGCACGGCACCTCGGTGACGTCCACACCGTCGGCGAAGTTCTCGATGAGTCCGCGCTGGTAAGGGCTGCCGGTCGTGGCGGGCGTGGCCCAGATGGCGACGGGTCCCCCGCCCGCCGCGGCGGGCTTGATCGCGGGGACCGTGCCGATGACGGGCAGCGCGGGTTCGAGGCGGGAGCGCAGGGCGGTGAGGGCGTGCACAGTCGCGGTGTTGCAGCCGACGATGAGCGCGTCGGGCCGGTGCACGGCGGCGGCCTCGGCGACGGCCAGGGCACGCTCGGTGAGGTCCTCCGGGGTGCGGGGCCCCCAGGGCATGCCGTCGGGGTCGAGGGAGAGTACAAGATCGGCGTCGGGGCGCAGGCGCCGTACCGCTGCGGTGGCCGCCAGCAGACCGATACCGGAGTCCATGAGCGCGATCTTCACCCGGTCACGATAGACGATGGGCCTCTGGCGGCCGGTCCGGTGGGGCACACTGCGCGGGTGAGCGCCTTGCTGTGGATCGCCGCCGGATCCCTCGCCGCGTGGCTGTGGCTGCTGCTCTTTCAGGGTGGCTTCTGGCGTACGGACGTGCGGCTGCCGCCCCGGACGGACCCCGCGGTCTGGCCGTCCGTCTGCGTCGTCGTCCCCGCGCGCGACGAGGCCTCGGTGCTGCCGGCCGGCCTGCCGTCGCTGTTGACGCAGGACTACCCGGGGCGGGCCGAGATCTTCCTGGTGGACGACGGCAGCACGGACGGCACCGGGCAGCTGGCGCGCGAGCTGTCGCGTCGGTACGGCGGGCTGCCGCTGACCGTGGACTCGCCCGGTGAGCCGCCCCCGGGCTGGACCGGCAAGCTGTGGGCGGTGCGACACGGCATCGGCCTCGCACGCGCGCGTGCCCCCGAGTACCTGCTGCTGACGGACGCCGACATCGCGCACGCCCCGGACAGCCTGCGGGAGCTGGTGGCCGCGGCGCGCACCGGCGGCTTCGACCTGGTCTCGCAGATGGCGCGGCTGCGTGTGGAGAGCCTGTGGGAGCGGCTCGTCGTGCCGGCCTTCGTCTACTTCTTCGCACAGCTGTATCCGTTCCGCCGGATCGGGCGGAAGGGAGCCCGGACCGCCGCCGCGGCGGGCGGTTGCGTACTGCTGCGCATGGAGGCCGTCGAGCGGGCGCGGATCCCGGACGCCGTCCGGCACGCCGTGATCGACGACGTGGCCGTCGCGCGGGCCGTGCGCGGCAGCGGCGGGCACCTCTGGCTGGGGCTCGCCGAGCGGGTGGACAGCGTGCGGCCCTATCCCCGGCTGCACGACCTGTGGCGCATGGTCTCGCGCAGCGCCTACGCCCAGCTGCGGCACGACCCGCTGCTGCTGGCCGGGACGGTCGCCGGACTGGTGGTGGTGTACCTGGTCCCGCCCGTGGCGCTCGTCGTGGGCCCGGCCCTGGGCAGTACGGCGACCGCGGTGCTGGGCGCACTGGCGTGGCTGGTGATGACGGGGACGTACCTGCCGATGCTCCGCTACTACGGGCAGCCGCCGTGGCTCGCTCCCCTGCTGCCGTTCACGGCGTTGCTGTACCTCCTCATGACGGTCGATTCCGCGGTGCAGCACTACAGGGGACGCGGTGCGGCCTGGAAGGGCCGCACGTACACCCGCCCGGACACGGTCCCCGACGAGGGGTGACGCGGCCGGGACTCACTTCCGGCCGGGCGTCCAGTTCATGCCCCATCCGTAGGCGCGGTCGACGGCCCGCTGCATGCTCACCCCGCGATCGGGCACCAGGTAGCGGGCCTCGCGCTGGACGACCAGGTCCGTGCCGGTGTTGGTGATGAGCGCGAGCGCGCACACCGGGGACGGGACCGTGCACTCGTCCAGGGAGAACTCGATCGGCGCGCCGAACTGCGGATGCAGGGTGACCGTCGCGTGCAGGTCGGCGAAGGACCGGGCGCCCTCGTAGATGGTGACGAAGACGAGGATGCGCCGGAAGGCGTGCTGGTGGTCGAGGTTGATGGTGAGGTTCTCGCCGCTCTCCACGGCACCGGTGCGGTCGTCCCCGTCGAGGTGGATGTACGGCGGCTGGTGCAGCGACCCGAACGCGTTGCCAAGGGCCTGGACGACGCCCTTGCTGCCGTCGTTCAGTTCGAACAGGGCGCACAGGTCGAGGTCGAGGTCCGAGTGCAGGGCGACCGCACGGCCCCGCTTGCTGCCCCACCCGGAGAACTGTTTGCGTACCTGCCAGTTGAGGTTCACGCGCATGGCACCCGACGTTCCGCCCTGCTTGCTGAGCGAGACCGACGGGGAGGCCTTGGTGAGCGTGACCTTGGTGAGCCGCACGGGCGCGGGCGGCGGGGCCGTGGGGGCGGGCGGGGTGGTGGGCGTCGGCGGCGCACTGGGTGCCGTGTGCTGCGGCTCGTCCACCGTGATGCCGAAGTCCGTCGCCAGGCCCTCCAGGCCGCTGCTGTACCCCTGTCCGACGGCGCGGAACTTCCAGGCGCCCTGGCGCCGGTAGAACTCGCCGAGCACGTAGGCCGTTTCGACGGTCGCGCCCGTGCTCTCGAATCGCGCCACCACCGTGCCACCGGCGTCCTTGACCTCGATGTACAGCCCGGGTACCTGCGCGAACGTCCCGCCGTCCGCGGACGCGGCGAGCACCACCGTCTCCACGGCGGGCTCCACGCGCGCGAGGTCGACCAGCACGGCGTCGGTGACCCGGCCGCCGGCGTCCCGCTTGCCCTCGTGCCGGATCGCTCCGGAGGAGTGCTGGGGCTGGTTGTAAAAAACGAAGTCCGCGTCCGATCGGACCTTTCCGCCCACCAGCAGCAGCGCCGAGGCGTCGGTGTCGGGCACCCCGGGCCCGGAGCGCCATCCCAGTTCCACCCGCAGCGCCGTCGTCGGCACCGGGACGTTCGATCCCTTAGGCATTGACATGTCCGCCCCCATCACCTGATCACCACGCCAGGTCGAGCCCCGGCAGCCATCGGGTCATCTCTCCGCTCCAAACTTATGACCCAGGGCGTCGAAGGCCCATCAGGAGCGCGAAAAGACAAGTGGCCAACCGCCGGTAACCCCCCGGGAACTGAGCCTTTACACGATCCGAGCGCCACTCGGTGCCCTTTTTTCCCAAGTTCGCTCGCATTGGGGATCCCACGTCACCGCGGACACGGAAAACAACCCTCTTATCGGTCTCCCCAACCAGCACATCGTGGGCTTAACTTATGTGCCATGACCTCCCCCCGCTCCACCTATGGCGGCGGCTACTACTCCGCCTCCTTCCCGGACACCCCGATCTATGACTCGCTCGTGGCCGAGCGGGGCACCCCGCAGATCGCCCCGATCCGGGTCCCCGCCGCGTACGACACGCCGGGCAGCCACCTGCCCGCCCTCCCGTCCGCGCTGCCCGCCCTCCCGGCGGCCCCCTCCCAGCCCGCCTACGGCTACCCCCAGGCGCCGCAGCCCGCACCGCTGCAGCAGGCGCCGACCGCGTACATCCCGCAGCAGGCCGCCGCGCCGCGCGGTTACCCCGGCCCGCAGCAGCCCCAGCAGCCGCGTCCCGCGGCGCCCGGCCCCACGGGTTACGAGGCAATGCGCCCGGCCGCTCCCCGGCCTGCCCCGGCGCCGTACCAGGACCCGTACAACAACCAGCAGTACCGCGGTTACTGATCGCTCCGCCGGTTGTCGGTGCCGCCTGGCACGATGGCCTCATGGGGAGCGCGGAGCTGCAGTCGATTCATGTTCATCCGGTCAAGGCGTTGCGGGGCCTGGAGTCCCGTGAGGCCGTCGTGGAGCCCTGGGGGCTGGCCGGAGACAGACGCTGGGTGCTGATCGACGACGGGGGAAAGGTCGTCACGCAACGCCAGCGACCGCGCCTCGCGCTGGCCGCCGCCGAGCTCGTGCCCGGCGGCGTCCGGCTGTCCGCGCCCGGCCTCGACCCGCTGACCGTGTCCGTCCCGGAGCCGGCCGAGACGGTGGTGCTCGACATCTTCGGGGACAAGGTGCAGGGGGTCCTCGCCGACGACGTCGCGCACGCGTGGTGCAGCGCGTACGTCGGGGAAGACACCCGTCTGGTCCACATGGACGACCCGGCGACCCGCCGTCCGGTCGACCCGGAGTACGCCCTGCCCGGCGAGACGGTCACGTTCGCCGACGGCTACCCCCTGCTGCTCACCTCGGTCGCCTCGCTGGACGCCCTGAACGCGCTGATAGCCGAGGACGGTCTGGCCGAGGAGGGCCCGCTGCCGATGAACCGCTTCCGGCCGAACGTGGTCGTCGCGGGCACCGCGCCCTGGGCCGAGGACGACTGGCGGCGCATCGCGATCGGCGAGGTCGAGTTCCGCGTCGCCAAGGCGTGCGGCCGGTGCGTGGTCACGACGACCGACCAGGGCACCGCCGAGCGCGGCCGGGAGCCCCTGCGCACCCTCGGGCGGCACCGACGGATCGGCGGCAGCCTGGTCTTCGGGCAGAACCTCGTGCCCCGGTCCCCGGGCACCATCCGGGTCGGTGACCCGGTCCGTGTCCTCGCCTGAGCGCTGTCGCCGGGAAGTGCGAGGGCGCGGGAACCCGCGGGTGCGACCCGGGCGTTGGGTTTTCGTGAGACGTTCATGAAAGCCCCGGGCCACAGGTGATGTCGCTCTCTCTTTCACCCGGATCGCGTGTGAACGGCTCCGCCGGGGGTTGTCATGGAGCGGGAAGGGGGTGCGGAGATGCGCGCTGTTCGCGGCCTGTGGCGCTGGCGGCACAATCCGCTGCGCCGCACGACCGATCTCGTGGAGGGCTGGGTTTCGCTGGCCGCCCTGCTGCTGATACTGCTCGTCGCGCCGGTCATCGGCTCCCTCACGGGCTCCGCCGCCCAGGACAGCCTTCAGCGGTCCGTCCGTGAGCAGCGCGAGTCCCGGCACCCGGTCACAGCCACCGTCGTCCGGGAGCTGGAGCCTGCCACGGTCGCCGCCGACCCCGAGGCGGCGCTGCGGGACAGCGGCACGCGCGTGCTCGCCCACTGGACCGCGCCGGACGGCACCGGGCAGAACGGCCCGGTCGTCACCCACCTCAAGTCCCCCGAACCAGGGGACCGGTTCGCGCTGTGGACCGACGCGCAGGGGCGCACCGTGGTCCGCCCGCTGGACCCCGCCACGGCGACGACGCACGCCGTGCTCGCCGGGCTCGGCGCGACGCTGCTGACCGCCTGCCTGGTCGAGGGCGGCAGACGGTTGATCGTCCGGCGCATGGTCCTTCGCCGGTACGCGCGTTGGGACCAGGCCTGGGACCGGGCGGGCCCGGACTGGGGCAGGACCGGCACGGGCAGCTGACAGCCTTCCGGCTCCGGTCAACCCGGCGTCCGCGCGCACGCTACGGTGGACCGGCCGAAGCGAACTTCGGCATCGACCTGCGCGCGAGCGAGCTTCAGGGGCGCGCCGGTGTCGAGCGCGCGAGCGCGCGAGAGCCCCTCGGGGCGGGCGCGTTCGCGGGTCCCGGCGCCGGCTGTGGGGCCACGAGGCGAACGAGCCATCCGTACGACCGAGGTGGGGGCACAGCAACGCCATGGCACAGGGCACGGTCCAGGTGACGCACGCCGGTACATCGCGGTGGCGGCGCCGCACGGGTGAGTACGCATCGCTCGCCGCCGCCCTGGAGGCCGCGGCCGACGGTGACGTGCTCACCATCGCCCCGGGGACCTACCGGGAGAACCTCGTCGTCCAGCGGGCGGTGACGCTGCGCGGGCCCGAGGGCTCCCCCGGCTCCGTGCGGATCGCGCCCGTCGACGGGGTGCCGCTCACCGTGCGTGCCTCGGCGGTGGTCCAGGACCTGCACGTGGAGGGCCAGGACGCGGCGGCGCCCGCGCTGCTGGTGGAGGAGGGCACGCCGGAGCTGACCGACGTGCGGGTCGTCACGCGGTCCGCCACCGGGATCGAGGTGCGCGGCAGCGCGCGGCCGACCGTGCGGCGGTGCACCGTCGACAACCCGGCGGGCATCGGGATCGCGGTGGTCGACGGCGGGGCCGGGGTGTTCGAGGACTGCGAGGTGGTCGCGGCCGGACAGGCCGGCGTGGCCGTGCGCGGCGGCGGGCATCCGCGTCTGGAGCGCTGCCGGGTGCACCACGCCTCGGGTTCGGGCCTCACCGCGACCGGTGAGAACTCGGCGCTGGAGGCCGTGGGTTGCGAGGTGTACGAGGTGCGCGGCAGCGGTGTGCAGATCACCGGCCGGGCCACCGCCCACCTCACCGACTGCGACGTCCACCGCACCACGGCCGACGGCGTCACCCTCGACACGGACGCCGTGCTCACCCTCGCCGACTGCCGTATCCACGACATCCCCGAGAACGCGGTCGACCTGCGCTCCCGCTCGGTCCTGACCCTGACCCGCACCAGCGTGCGCCAGTTCGGGCGCAACGGCCTGTCGGTGTGGGACCCGGGCACGCGCGTGGACGCCAACCAGTGCGAGATCTTCGACAGCACCGGCGACTACCCGGCTGTGTGGGTCAGCGACGGCGCCACGGCGGTGCTGGACTCCTGCCGGGTGCACGACGTGCCCGACGCGCTGTTCGTCCTCGACCGCGGCTCGCGCGCGGACGTCGTCGACAGCGACCTGTCCCAGGTGCGCAACACGGCCGTGTCGGTGAGCGACGGGGCGACCGCGCAGCTCGACGACTGCCGGATCCGGGACGCCGCGACGGGCGCGTGGTTCCGCGACCACGGCAGCGGCGGCACCCTCAGCAACTGCACGCTGGACGGCACCCAGACCGGCGTGATCGTCACCAAGGGCGCCGACCCCACCATCGAGCGGTGCACCGTCGACTCCCCCGCCGAGGCCGGCTTCTACGTCTCGGCGGGCGGCCGCGGCAGCTTCCTCGACTGCCGGGTGCGGGGCAGCGGCGGATACGGTTTCCACGTGCTCGACGGCTGCCGCACGACGCTCAGGAAGTGCCGTACGGAGCGCTGTGCGCGCGGCGGTTACGAGTTCGCGGACGGCGGTCCGGACGCCGGGTCGGGCACCGGCCCGGTCGTCGAGGACTGCACCAGCGACGAGAGTGCGGGGCTGCGCACGCCCACGGCCCCTTCCGAGCCCGCCGTGCAGACGGCGGGTCAGTCGCCGGGCCTGCTGGGGGCGATCCCCGGGCAGCGCAGCACCGAGCAGGAGCCGCTCGTCGCCGCCGCACAGCCGCAGACACCGGTGCGGACCTCCAAGGCCGTCCTCGGCGAACTGGACGCCCTGGTGGGCCTGGAGAGCGTCAAACGCGAGGTGCGGGCCCTCACCGACATGATCGAGGTGGGCCGGCGTCGGCAGCAGGCGGGGCTGAAGGCCGCGTCGGTCAAGCGGCACTTGGTCTTCACGGGCTCCCCCGGCACCGGCAAGACCACGGTCGCGCGGCTGTACGGCGAGATCCTCGCCTCGCTCGGGGTGCTGGACAAGGGCCACCTGGTCGAGGTGTCCCGGGTCGACCTGGTCGGCGAGCACATCGGCTCCACCGCCATCCGCACCCAGGAGGCCTTCGAACGGGCGCGCGGCGGCGTGCTGTTCATCGACGAGGCGTACGCGCTGTCCCCGGAGGACGCGGGCCGGGACTTCGGCAAGGAGGCCATCGACACGCTCGTGAAGCTGATGGAGGACCACCGGGACGCGGTCGTGGTGATCGTCGCGGGCTACACGGCCGAGATGGAGCGCTTCCTGTCCGTCAACCCCGGGGTCGCCTCCCGCTTCTCACGCACCATCACCTTCAGCGACTACGGCCCCGAGGAGCTGCTGCGGATCGTGGAGCAGCAGGCGGAGGAGCACGAGTACCGGCTGGCGCCGGGTGCCCCGGAGGCCCTGCTGAAGTACTTCACGGCGCTCCCGAAGGGGCCCGCGTTCGGCAACGGCCGTACCGCGCGCCAGACGTTCGAGGCGATGGTGGAGCGTCACGCGAGCCGGGTCGCCCAGCTCGACGAGCCGAGCACGGACGACCTGACCCTGCTGTATGCGGAGGATCTGCCGGACCTCGCGTGAGCGCGAACCCCGCGGGGGTGGCCGCCGTTCGTCAGAGCGAGCCGCCCGGGCGCTGGCCCGGCAGACCGGGGCGGAGCCGGTCGAGCAGTCGGCCGCGTTCCCGGTCGAAGGCCGGGTCGGCCTGGTAGTCGGAGTGGCCGAGGATCGGCGCCGGCAGCGGGTGGAGATCGCTACGGGCATGGGCCAGCGGGTCCCTCATCGGCTCGCAGTCGACCTGCGGGCCGTCGCCGGCGGGCACCTGCACGGGGCCGCCGATCGGATCGGTGACGCGGTACAGGTTGCGCCAGCAGTCGACCTCGTCGTGCAGGGCGGCGAGGGCGGCCGGACCGAAGTGGGCCGGGAACCAGCGGCCGTACAGGCGCTCCAGCGGTGAGCCGTACGTCAGCAGCGCGACCCGCTTGCGCACGGCCGGGGTCAGCTGCCAGGCCGCCGCGGCGGCGAGCACGCTGCCCTGGGAGTGGCCGGAGATCACCAGACGGCCGCCCGTGGAGCGGGTCCAGGTGGTGATGCGCCAGGTCAGGTCGGGCACCGCGCGCTCGGCGTAGCAGGGCGGTGAGAAGGGGTGGGCGGCGCGCGGCCAGAAGGTGCCGACGTCCCACAGGACGCCGACGGTGCGCCGGGCCGACATGTCCTTGTAGGCGCGCCGGCCCAGGGTGACGAACAGGATGAAGCCGAAGCCGATCAGCCAGGAGCCGAGTGCCTGGGCGGTGTCCGCGGCGCCGTGGACGAACGGGTGGGTGGTGCGGGCGGCGTCGCTCGGGGTCCGGCCCGTCGTCATCGCGCCCACCAGCGCCGCGGTGCCCAGGACCAGGGAGACGGCGGAGAGGGCGGCGACGAAGAGGGGGCCGCGGTCGGTGAGCGTGGCCATCGCGCGCGTGCGGGCGATACGGCGGGTGCGGTCCGGGTCGTCGGCCTCCCCCGCGTAGTCCTGTTCCACGACGGCACGCTCGGCGCGGGCCAGCCGCAGGGTGCGCCACGCCTGCCAGGCGGCGAACAGCAGCAGGACCACGAGCAGCGGCGGGATGACGGACGCCTGCCAGGTCAGCACGACCGGCGCCCCGGGGATGGACGCCCGGGTGCCGTCCAGCCAGTCGGCGACCCGCTGGGACACGCCTCCGGACATCACGCCGCCCAGTGCGCAGGCCAGCAACGCGACGGCCGGCCCGGCCAGGCCCCGCATCGCGGTGCGCGGATCGGGATCGCTGCGGTACAGCAGGTGGGCGACGACCGCGAGGACGATCACCAGCAGGCCCTGGGCCAGGGTGATGCCGCCGAAGGCCGCGTCGCCCGGCAGCCGGCCGTCCGAGGCCCACCCCGGGCGCTCCCAGCAGGCGTGGACCAGGGTGAGGACGAGCAGGACGAGGGCGCCGAGCGGCAGGTGCCGCACGAGGGTGGCGTCGAGCTTCCGGTCGAGGTGCCTTTCGCTGCGGCCGCGCCGGCAGATGACCGCCACGACCGCGGCCGCGCCCAGCACCAGCGCCACCTCCAGCAGCCGTCCCAGGGTCTGAAGCGCGGCCGGGCCGCCCGTCCCACGGTCGTACCGGGCGGTGGCCCGGACGACGGCGGCGGCCACCGTCAGCAGGCCCGCGGCGGTGTGGGCGCCGCGCAGCCGGGCGACGAGGCGCCGGCCGTACCAGAAGCCGGGGCGGCCCAGCGCGCTGCGAGCGGTGTCCTCGCCGGGTTCGCGGACCAGCGGCTGCTCGGACTCGTACGCGCTCCAGGTGCGCCGCGACAGGTACCAGAGCAGGCCGACCAGGACCGTGGGCACCAGGGACGCCAGGGCCAGGCGGCGGCCCGGCGGGCTCCACCAGCCGTCGCCCGAGGCGGTGGGTGACAGAAAACCCAGCCAGGTGTGCCGCTCGGCGCACGCGCGCGTGCCCGCGCACTGCCATGCCGTGAGGTCAAGGGCGACCTCGCAGGCCGCCGCGACCAGCAGCACGGTCAGGCTGAGGCCGACGAGCCGCACCAGCAGCCCGTAGAGCCGGACGGTGCGCGCACGGTCGTGGGCCGAGGGGCGCATCCAGTGGGCGAGGTTGGCCACCATGAACGGCAGGAGCAGCAGCCACAGGGCTCGAGCGCCGTTCCCGGAGGTGAGGTTGCACCAGACGTACGCCTCGGGCACCGGGCGGCCGTCGGTGGCGGGGCCGGTGGGACGGTTCTCCGCCTCCACGTCGTCGGCGCGGCGGAAGACGGCCGCCGTGTCGTCCCCGGAGACCCGCACCGTGCGCGGGTCGTCCAGCATGTGCTCGGGCGTGGCACCGCCCACGCCGTGGACCAGCAGTTCCAGGGTCGCCCCGGTTCCCGCCGGCCGGGGTGGGGGGCATTCCGCCCCGTCGTTCACGCCACGTTCCTGCGCGCTTTCCACTGTTCGCACTTCCCCCGTGTCTTCCGCACTGTCCCTGGACGCGCTGTCAGCATGTCCATGCGGGACCAGGATCGCCGCTGGAAGGACGCCGCACACCCCCCGACACGGAATCTCCCCGATCCGTGTGAGGAACGAGCAACGGATGAGACGAAAGTGACATGTGCGCGTCGCGCAGCCGGTGGCGCGACGCGGGTCGAGCCGTGCGAATATGGGACGCCCATGCACCGGGCGCGGGAGAATGTCCTAGTCGGAGCAGGTGCGAGGGCGTGGGGGACGGCTTGAGGAAAGGACCGGAGCGTACGTGAGTGAGAATCAGAACCTCCTCGCGGAGCAGCGGCGCGCCCTGATCCTGGACGAGGTGCGGCGGCGCGGCGGCGTGCGGGTCAACGAGCTCACCCGCAAGCTCGGCGTGTCGGACATGACCGTCCGCCGCGACCTGGACGCGCTGGCCCGCCAGGGCGTTCTGGAGAAGGTGCACGGCGGTGCGGTGCCGGTGCTGGAGGCGAGCACGCACGAGCCGGGCTTCGAGGCCAAGTCGGGTCTGGAGCTGAGCGCCAAGGAGGACATCGCGCGGGCCGCGGCGGAACTGGTGGCTCCGGGTTCCGCGATCGCACTGTCGGGCGGTACGACGACGTACGCGCTCGCCCATCACCTGCTGGAGGTCTCCGACCTCACCGTGGTCACGAACTCGGTGCGGGTGGCGGACGTCTTCCACGCGGCGCAGCGGTCCTCGGGCCCGCGGCAGGGCGCGGCCACGGTGGTGCTGACCGGCGGGGTGCGCACGCCGTCCGACTCCCTGGTGGGGCCGGTGGCCGACCAGGCGATCGGCGCGCTCCACTTCGACGTCCTGTTCCTCGGCGTGCACGGGATATCGGCGGAGGCCGGTCTGTCGACGCCGAACCTCGCGGAGGCCGAGACCAACCGGCGGCTGGTGCAGTCGGCGCGCCGGGTCGTGGTGGTCGCCGACCACACCAAGTGGGGCACGGTGGGCCTGAGTTCCTTCGCGACGCTGGACCAGGTCGACACGCTGGTCACCGACGCGGGGCTGGCGGCAGAGGCGCGTCGGGAGATCGCGGAGCATCTGCGGCAGCTGGTCGTCGCGGGCGAGGACGAGGGCGCCGACGAGCTCTGACGCCGTCCCGGGGCGCAGACATCCGACGGACCGTGAACCAGGTTGAGGCGCCCGGTCCCTCTTCGTCACACAGGGGGTTCCCATGGCGCGCCGTCTGCGTCCGGTGGATGCCGACTTCGTCCGGTCCGCTCCGGTACGGCTGGACTTCGCGCGGGAGGTCGCCGCTCCGCTCGCCGAGGACGTGTCCGGATGGGCGGAGTGGTTCTCGGCGGTGACGCCGGCCGGGCCGACCGACGCCGGTGCGGGCCGGCAGATCCGGCTGCGGGGCGGCTCCCGGTTCAGGGGGACGATCCTCGTGGCGAAGTCGCCCGGCGTGTACGCGTATCGCGTCGACGAGACCAACGTGCCGGGCGCCCGCGCGCTCGTCCAGGAGCGGCGGCTCGCGCCGGCCGGTGACGGTACGCGGGTGCAGAGGACGTTCACGGCCGACGGCACGCCCGTGTTCCGGGCGGTGCTGAGACTGGCGCGGCCCGGTACGGGAGGGCCTTCCGGGACGCGATGACGGCGCCGGACCGGCCGCTGGCGCGGTGAGTCGTCCCCGCTCGCCGCGGCCGGTGACGGTACGCGGGTGCAGAGGACGTTAGCGGCCGACGGCACGCCCGTGTTCCGGGCGGTGCTGAGACTGGCGCGGCCCGGTACGGGAGGGCCTTCCGGGACGCGATGACGGCGCCGGCCGGCGGCTGCCGCGGTGAGTCGTCCCCGCTCGCCGCGGCCGGGCGTGTCACTCCTGCCGAGCGCGTCACCCGAGCCGGACGTCTTGTCCCGATGCCTCACTCCGGTCAGGCGCCTCAGTCCGGCCAGACGCCCGTGGCCAGCAGCGTGTCGATCGCCGCGGTGTACGGGGAGATGTCCAGGCCCTGCTCGGCCAGCCAGGCGTCCGAGTAGTACTTGTCGAGGTAGCGGTCGCCGGGGTCGCACAGCAGGGTGACCACGCTGCCGGTACGTCCCCCGGCCACCATCTCGGCGACGATCTTCAGGGCGCTCCACAGGCCGGTGCCCGTCGAGCCGCCCGCCTTGCGGCCGATGGCCCGCTCCAGGGCGCGCACCGCGGCGACGCTCGCCGCGTCCGGCACCTTCATCATGCGGTCGACGGCGCCGGGCACGAAGCTCGGTTCCATACGGGGTCGGCCGATGCCCTCGATACGGGAGCCGCAGTCGCAGGTGACGTCCGGATCGCCGGTGGTCCAGCCCTCGAAGAAGCAGGAGTTCTCCGGGTCGGCCACGCAGACGCGGGTGTCGTACTGCATGTAGTGGACGTAGCGGGCGATGGTGGCGGACGTGCCGCCGGTGCCGGCCGTGGCGACGATCCACGTGGGCTCCGGATACCGCTCCAACTCCAGCTGGCGGAAGATGGATTCGGCGATGTTGTTGTTGCCGCGCCAGTCCGTGGCCCGTTCCGCGTAGGTGAACTGGTCCATGTAGTGGCCGCCGGTCTCGGCCGCGAGGCGGGCGGACTCCTCGTACATCCTGCGCGAGTCGTCCACGAAGTGGCACCGGCCGCCGTGAAACTCGATCAGGCGGCATTTCTCGGCGCTGGTCGTGCGCGGCATCACCGCGATGAAGGGCACGCCGATCAGCTTCGCGAAGTACGCCTCGGAGACCGCCGTGGAGCCGCTGGACGCCTCGATCACCGGGCGGCCCGGACGGATCCAGCCGTTGCACAGGCCGTAGAGGAAGAGGGAGCGG
Source organism: Streptomyces chromofuscus (assembly GCF_015160875.1). Classification (NCBI taxonomy): domain Bacteria; kingdom Bacillati; phylum Actinomycetota; class Actinomycetes; order Kitasatosporales; family Streptomycetaceae; genus Streptomyces; species Streptomyces chromofuscus. Next base: position 985,622 of record NZ_CP063374.1, read on the forward strand.
GCGAGGCGGTGCTTGAGGCTGCCGGTGGGGTGCGTCGACTCGTCCTTGAGGTAGAGGTCGATGCCCCAGTGTTCCGGCAGTGGGAAGCGCAGGAGGTGCGTGTCGGCGGAGCGGTTGGCGTCGGCCTGGACCTTGCGCACGGCGTCCTTGAGCCAGAGGCGGTAGGCGGCGTCGGTGCGGTCGACGTCGAGTGTGGCGCCGGTCAGGGTCTGCTGCGGGGTGGTCACGGCGAGGGCTCCTTTAGGCTGCGCCGACGGCGGGTCGCGCGGCCGACACACCGATGATAAGCAGCCCGCGCACGCTTCTCACCTGCATAAACGCATCTTTGGGCTGGTCAAAGGGCGGGCTGGGGTGGGGTGGTGGGCGGCTCGGCCGCGGGGTGCGTCACCCGCCCGGGGGTGCGCGTCACCCGGCCGGGGGCGGTCGTACCGACGCCTGGGGCCGTCGGGCGGATGCCCGGGGCCTTCGCGCCGGCATCGGGGCGGTCGTCGTGCCGGCGCCCAGGGCCGCCGGGCAGGCGCCCGTGGCCCCGTCGGGCACCGCCTCCCATGACCCTCGCGCATCGCGTCCCGATCTCCCCGGGGGCGCATTCGCGTGAGTGCACCGGGTGGCTTATGCCCGGGTGACGTGCGCACTGGTGCGCGACTTCGGCGGCATGCAAACTGCACCGGGTGGGACGGACACCCCGCACAGCAACCGCGGCGGACGAGGGGGCAGGAGGCCATGGGGGAGCCGGAGTTCACGGCCTTGGGAGTGCGGATCGGGAAGGGTTTGCGCTCGCTCACCCGGGCCGGGCAGGTCCGGATCAGCGGCGGCCGGGTGGAATTGCTGACCAGCTACGGCAGCGAGATCGACAGCGCGCCGGTGCAGGCGGTGCGCGCGTCGAAGCCCTGGTTCGCCTCCGGGGACCGCGCACTGGCCGACCTCAACGGCAAGCGCTATGTGCTGACCCTGGGCGAGCAGGACCCCGCCCCGGGCGAGCCGGGGCCACCCGCGGCACGCCGGTTCATCGAGGCCGTGCGCAGGGCGGCGCGCGGTGGGGCCTGACGAGTGAACGGGGTCCGGGCCGAGGACGGCAGCGACGGACCGCGGTGGCCGAGAACCGTCGGAGTCGTCCCCCGTTCCCGACGCGGCGAGTTGCGGCCCCCCACCCCTTGCGTCACTCTGGTCTCACGTCACTCTGGGTTTACCGGCGATAACGCTGCGAACCAGCCCGCCGGCCACGACAGCAGGCGGCCGTTTCACGCAGGCGCTGCTGGATCCGAACTCCGTGTTCTTCCGGACCTCACGTCGGGGAGTCGCAGCCGTGATCAGTCACCCAAGCAGGCACTGCACGGTGGAGCTCCAAGCCCTGCCGTCGCGGATCGGCCAGGTCCGCAGAATCGTATCTGCGCAGTTGCGCTACTGGCATCTGGATCCACTGATAGACCGAGCGGCGCTCGGTGTGACGGAACTGCTCTCGAACGTCCACCGACACGCCCAACCCGACAAGACGTGCACCGTGGAGATCGAGCTGCTGCTCGACCGGCTCACGGTCTCGGTGCGCGACCATGACCCGCGCCTGCCCGTCGTGGCGGACGCGGATCCGCTGGCCACCTGCGGGCGCGGGCTCGCGATGGTGGCGGCGATGAGCGAGAGCTGGGGCGTGCGGCCGGACGGGGACGACGGCAAGGTCGTGTGGTTCACGCTGCCCACGACGGCTTCCGCCCTGAAGGCACCGCTGCGCCCGGCCCGCCGTCCGGTCGCGGAGCCGGCGCGCCGGTTCGCGGAGGTCGAGCCCGTCGGCCGCGCGCCCGAACACACTCCCGCCCGGTCGGCCGTTGTCGGCTGACCGGGCGGTGAGGGGACCACCAAGGACTCGCTGAACGACAGCGCTCGGCGACGATCGCCCGCGAGACGTTCCCCCGATCGCCCCTGACCATGGGACCGGGCGCCCGGGGGACCCCCTGCGGTCATGTCGCGCCGCCCTTGCGGAGGCGGCCGAACTGCTCGTCCAGGACGGACAGCCGGCGCCAGTACTCGTCCTCGTCGATCTCGCCCGAGGCGAAGCGGCGGCCGATGATGGCGATGGGCGAGTCGCCGGACGGGCCACCGTCGTCCGTTACGCGCCACGGCATCCGGCCGCCCTGCCGGACGGTGCGGCGCAGCACGGTGACAGCCCCGACGGTCACGGCTGCCCAGATCATCGGGAAGAGCAGGATCCACGGGCCGGGGCCGGCGCCGTCCCAGTGTGCGAGTGTCAGCATCGCGGGTCATCTCCATTCGTCTCGCCGGTCGTTCGTCGACGACTCGAGACTCCCGCCGCAGAGGCCCCGGGTCATCGTGCGGGCGGCGGCCGCACGGATACGTCCCTGGGAGTACGCGGGCGGGTCGGCTGCTCCTTCTCGCGGCAGGGCCTCCAAGCGCCGGGAGCAGCGCCCCGACCCCCGCCGTGCACCGCAAGGCCGCCGAGGCGGGCGCCCGTCTCGCCTTCGACGGTTCGTCGCGCACCCATCACGCCGGACTGACGCATGCCGAACGCCGTACGCGCACGCGGTGATCCCCGTCGCCCCGCCGCCGGGGCCGTTCCCGACCGGGCTGTGCGTAGGGCGGGCGGAACCGAACCGCTACGCGTCGGCGACGCAGGCGCGCTGCCTCACGCGCCCGCCAACGCCCGCAGCGGATCGTCCAGCACCGGCTGCCACGCCAACTCCGCCGCGCCGACGAGGCTGTTGTGGTCCAGGGAGCAGGCGAGGATCGGCACTCCCCCGCTCTGCCCCCACAGGCTGCGGTCGGCAACCACCGCCCGCAGCCGCTCGGGATCGGCGTCGAGGAGGGTGCGGTGCAGGCCGCCCAGGATGATCCGGTCGGGGTTGAGGATGTTCACCAGACCGGCGAGCCCCAGACCGAGCCGGTCGATGAGCGCCTCGGCGGCCCGGCGGACGGCGGGGTCGGCGTACTCGTGCCGGATCAGGTCGTCGGCCTGCTTCAGCAGCGACACCTCGGGGCCGGGGTCGCGGCCGGCCGTGGTGAGGAACGCCAGCGGGTCGGCCTCGACGTCGAGGCAGCCGCGGCTGCCGCAGTGACAGGGGCGGCCCTCGGGGTTGACGGTGAGGTGCCCGACCTCCAGCGCCAGGCCCGAACTGCCCGTGTGCAGCCGTCCGTCGAGCACCAGCGCACCGCCCACACCCCGGTGCCCGGTGGCCACGCACAGCAGGTCGCGGGCGCCCCTCCCGGCCCCGTGCCGGTGCTCGGCGAGCGCGGCGAGGTTGACGTCGTTGGCGGCGAACGCGGGCCCGTCGATCCCGGCCGCGCGGACGCAGTCGGCGAAGATCTCCCGCACGGGCGCCCCCGCCGGCCAGGCCAGGTGCAGCGGGTTCAGCGCCAGCCCCGCCGGTTCGGCGACCGCCGACGGCACGGCGAGCCCCGCGCCGACGCACCGCCGCCCCGTTTCGCGCAGCAGTTCGGCGCCCGCCGCCACCACCGAACCGAGCACCTTCGCCGGATCGGCGTCGACGGTCTCGCAGCCGGGCGCGGTGGCGACGATCCGTCCGCCGAGGCCGACCAGCGCGGCCCGGAAGCCGTCGGCGTGCACCTGGGCGGCGAGGGCCACGGGGCCGTCCCCGGCGAGTTCCAGTCGGTGCGAGGGGCGGCCCTGGGACCCGGCGGCGGCGCCGGGCCGGGCGTCGACACGGATCAGACCCAGCGCCTCCAGCTCCGCGGCGACCGCGCCGGCCGTGGCCCGGGTGACGCCGAGTTCGGCGGTGAGGACGGCGCGGGTCGGGGCCCGCCCGGTGTGCACGAGCTCCAACGCGGGCCCGAGTGCTCCACGCCCCCGGTCCAACCGCGTTCTCGAGGTGGTCCCTTCCCCCGCCGTCCGGGGGTCCGCCTTGCCGCTCATGAGGGCGAGTCTCCCATGATCCGTCCGTCGGGCGGCCGGCCGTCTAGAAGCCGCTCACCCGCAGGGTGACGTTCAGCCGCCCGGTCAGTCCCAGCCCGCCGGGCGCCGTCCCCGGACGCACGCGGGGCACCCCGTGATAGGCGAGCCGCGACGGCCCCCCGAAGACGAACAGGTCGCCGCTGCGCAGCTCGACGTCCGTGTACGGGCGCGACCGGGTCTCGGTGTTGCCGAAGCGGAAGACGCAGGTGTCACCGAGGCTCAGGGACACCACCGGCGCGTCCGACTCCTCGTCGCCGTCACGGTGCATGCCCATGCGGGCGTCGCCGTCGTAGAAGTTGATCAGCGCGATGTCGTACGGGGCTCCGGCCGCCACCTCCGGGCCGAGCGCGTCGGTGACCGCGCGCCGGCCCAGTGCGCCGAGCCAGGCCGGGAAGGGCTTCACCGGGGTGCCGTCGCCGTCGACGACCGTGCGAGCGTAGGCGTACGGGTACCAGTGCCAGCCGAGGCAGACCTGCCGGGCGGTCATGGTGCCGCCGCCCGGGGTGCGGACCGTGCGTAGCCCGGCGGGCGGACGCGCCCACTCCCGGCAGGCGCGCAGCAGCTCACGCTGACCGTGCCCGTCCAGCCAGTCCGGCACGTGCACCGCGCCGGGCGCGATCTCCGTGCGCTCCCGGGGGAACAGTTCCATGCCCTCCATCCTCTCGCACCGCCCGTGAGCTGCGACGGCTAGCCTGGACGGCACGATGAACGACCGTATGACGACGCCATGGGGCGAGCTCGCGCTGGCCCGTTTCCCCGAGGACCCGCGCGACCGCCTGCGCGCGTGGGACGCCTCCGACGAGTATCTGCTCAGGCATCTCGCGGACCGGGGCGTCCCCCCGGCCGGCACGGTCGTGGTGCTCGGGGACCGCTGGGGCGCGCTGGTCACGGCCCTCGCGCCGCACGCGCCGGTGCAGATCACCGACTCGTACCTCACCCAGGAGGCGACCCGGGCGAACCTCGCCCGCAACGGCGTGGAACCGGGCGCCGTGTCGCTGCTCACCACGCGGGACGCGCCGCCCGAGCGGATCGACGTGCTCCTCGTGCGCGTCCCGAAGAGCCTGGCGCTGCTGGAGGACCAGCTGCTGCGGCTGGCGCCCGCCGTGCACGAGGGCACGGTCGTCGTCGGCACCGGCATGGCGAAGGAGATCCACACCTCGACGCTGGACCTGTTCGAGCGGGTCCTCGGTCCGACCCGCACCTCGCTCGCCGAGAAGAAGGCACGGCTGATCCTCTGCACGCCCGATCCGTCGCTTGAGCGGCCCGGGAACCCGTGGCCGTACCGCTACGCGCTGCCCGAGGGGGTCGGACCGGTGTCCGGGCACACGGTCGTCAACCACGCGGGCGTCTTCTGCGCCGACCGGCTCGACATCGGCACGCGGTTCTTCCTCGCGCATCTGCCGCGGGCGGGCGGGGCGCGCCGGGTGGTGGACCTGGGGTGCGGCAACGGGGTCGTCGGCACCGCGGTGGCGCTGGCCGATCCGGCGGCCGATGTGCTGTTCGTGGACGAGTCGTTCCAGGCCGTGGCCTCGGCACAGGACACGTACCGGGCGAGCGGCGTGCGCGGGCACGCCGAGTTCCGGGTCGGGGACGGGCTGGCGGGGGTGCCGTCCGGCAGTGTCGACCTGGTGCTGAACAATCCGCCGTTCCACTCGCACCAGGCGACGACGGACGCGACCGCGTGGCGCATGTTCACGCAGGCCCGGCGGGCGTTGCGGCCGGGGGGCGAGTTGTGGGTGATCGGCAACCGGCATCTCGGGTACCACGTGAAGCTGCGGAGGCTGTTCGGGAACAGCCGGCTCGTGGCGAGCGACCCGAAGTTCGTGGTGCTGAAGGCCGTCAAGCGGTAGGGGGCGCGCCGAGCGTCCGCAGGATGTCCGCGACCGTGCGCGCCATCGCCTCGCGGCCCACGCCCAGGTACGCGCGCGAGTCGACGGCCTCCGGGTGCGCGGCGAGGAACTGCCTGATCGCTCCTGTCATGGCGATGTTGAGGGCGGTGCCGACGTTGACCTTGGTGATGCCGCCCGCGACCGCCGCCGTCAGTTCGCCGTCCGGGACTCCGGAGGAGCCGTGCAGCACGAGGGGGACGTCCAGGGTGCCGGAGAGTCGTTTGAGCAGGGTGTGGTCGAGTGTGGCCGTGCGGGTGGTCATGGCGTGGCTGCTGCCGATGGCGACGGCCAGCGCGTCCACGGCCGTGTCCGCGACGAAGGCACATGCCTGGGCGGGGTCGGTACGGGCGCCGGGCGCGTGGGCGTCCAGCGGTGGCTGTCCGTCCTTGCCGCCGACCTGCCCCAACTCGGCCTCGATCCAGAGCCCTTGAGCGTGCGCCCAGTCAGCGGCGGCGCGGGTCGCGGCGAGGTTCTCGGCGTAGGGCAGGCGCGCGGCGTCGTACATGACGGAGCTGAACCCGGCGTCCGGCGCCTGGCGGAGCAGGCTGTCGCTCTGGATGTGGTCGAGGTGCAACGCGACGGGTACGGCGGCCCGTTCCGCGGCGGCGACGGCGGCCCGGGCGAGCGGGAGCAGTCGGCCGTAGCGGAACGTGACGGCGTTCTCGCTGACTTGGAGGACGACGGGGCTCGGGACCGATTCGGCGCCGGCGACGACGGCCTCGACGTGTTCCAGCGTGATGATGTTGAAGGCGGCGACGGCGGAGCGGGCCTCGGCGGCGCGCCTGACGAGTTCGCCGGTGGTCACGAGGGGCACGGCTTCTCCTTGCTGCTGCGCAGGATCACGCGGGCGGGGCGGCACGGCCGCCTCTCCTTCCGGGCACGGGTCACCGGACCACGGGGTCGGAGGCGGAAGGGCCCGCCTCTCGGGCAGGGCTCACCGGAGCGCTCTGGGGCACGGGAACGCAACGGCCCCCGTCGGGCGGACGCGGCTCACCGGACCAGGCGGGCAGGGACGGCGGGCCACCTCTCGCGCGCCCGGCTCACCGGACGGCACGGTCAGTGGCGGCCGGCCCGCCGCACCGGCTCGGCTCGGAGGATCACCGAGCGGGTGAGGTGGCGGGGCCGGTCGGGGTCGAGACCCTGGGCCGTCGCCACCGCGACGGCGAGGCGCTGGGCGCGGACGAGTTCGGCGAGCGGGTCCAGGCCGCCCTCCACCCACTGCCCGCCGGTGGCCCGCACCTGTGCGGCGAGTCCCTCGGGCGCGGCACCGAGCATCCAGGTGGCCGTGCCGCGGGTGGTGATGCTGAGGGGGCCGTGCCGGTACTCCATCGCCGGGTAGGACTCGGTCCAGGCCTGGGCCGCCTCGCGCATCTTCAGGGCCGCCTCGTGGGCGAGTCCCACGGTCCAGCCGGTGCCGAGGAAGGTGAACTGGGAGCTGTCCACGAGCCCTTCGGGCAGGCCGGTGTCCAGCGCGGTGCGGGCGTCCTCGACCACGGCGTCGGTGTGCAGGCCGAGGTGCGCGCGGAGCAGGGTGAGCGCGGTGGTGGCGAAGCGGGTCTGCACGACCGACCGCTCGTCGGCGAAGTCGAGTACGGCCACGTCGTCGGCGGCGTCCATGACGGGCGTGTGCGGGTCGGCGGTGATCGCCGAGGTGCGGGTACGTCCGTGCAGCTTCCGCAGCAGGTCGAGCACCTCGGTGGTGGTGCCGGAGCGGCTGAGGGCGAGGATCCGGTCGTAGGTCCGGCCGTGAGGGAACTCCGAGGCGGCGAAGGCGTCCGTCTCGCCCTGCCCGGCGCCCTCGCGCAAGGCGGCGGCGGACTGCGCCATGAAGTACGAGGTGCCGCATCCGACGATCGCGACCCGCTCCCCCGCCGCCGGCAGCGCCGCGCGGAGCTTGGGTGCGAGCTCCGCGGCCCGGGTCCAGCACTCCGGCTGGCTGCGCAGCTCCTCCTCGACATGTGTCATGCCGTGCCCCTCCCTGCACGTGATTGTTCCTGCAAGATACAGCGCGCTTTCGAGCAGGATCAAGCAATCCGATGAACAGAGTGCTGCGCTAGGGTCACCCGGTACGAGGAACGCGGATGGAGGTGCGGATGTCGCGGGACGCCCGCTGGAAGGCGCTGCTGGAACTGCTCGTCGAGCGCGGCCGGCTGGACGTCGAGGAGGCCGCCGCCGAACTGGAGGTGTCGGCGGCGACGATCCGCCGGGACTTCGACCGGCTCGCCGAGCAGCAGATGCTGGTCCGCACGCGTGGCGGCGCGGTCGTGCACGGGGTGTCGTACGAGCTGCCCCTGCGGTACAAGACGGCTCGCCGCGCCTCCGAGAAGCAGCGCATCGCCCGGGCGGTCGCGGACCTGGTCGCGCCCGGCGAGGCGGTCGGGCTGACCGGCGGCACGACCACCACCGAGGTGGCGCGGGCCCTGGCCGTGCGCGGCGACCTCGCGTCCGGCTCGCCCGCGCTCACCGTCGTCACCAACGCGCTGAACATCGCCAACGAGCTGGCCGTCCGACCCCAGTTCAAGATCGTCGTGACGGGCGGGGTGGCCCGCGCCCAGTCGTACGAGCTCATCGGGCCGCTCGCGGACGGGGTGCTCGGCCAGATCACGCTGGACGTGGCGGTGCTCGGGGTCGTCGCCCTGGACGTCGTGGACGGGGCCGCGGCCCACGACGAGGCGGAGGCCGGGATCAACCGGCTGCTGTGCGAGCGCGCCGAGCGGGTGGTCGTCGCGGCCGACTCCAGCAAGCTGGGACGGCGCGCCTTCGCCCGCATCTGCGGCATCGAGCTGGTGGACACGCTGGTCACGGACACGGCGGCGGACGCGGAGACCGTGCGGCGGTTCGAGGAGGCGGGGGTGCGGGTGGTCGCGGTCTGACCGGGCCCCCGGACGCGGGCCGACCTGGCATGATCGCTGTCTGATCGGTCCACCCGGCGTGGGGCGCCTCGCGTGCCCAGTCGGCGTGCGGTGTCCCTGCACGCCCACCTGGCGCAGGTCCCTGCACGCACACCCGGGCGTGGGGCGCCTCGCGTGCCCAGTCGGCGTGCGGTGCGCTGCATGCCCACCTGGCGCGGGTCCCTGCACGCCCACCCGGGCGTGGGGCGCCTCGCGTGCCCAGTCGGCGTGCGCGCTGCATGCCCACCCCCGGCTCAGTGCCCAGCGCGCCCACCCGGTGCACGCGTCCCGCGCACCGGTCCGGCGTGCGCGCCGTGCAGCCACTTCACCCGGGTCCTCACCCCTGATCCGCCGGAGCCCTCGTTCGACCCGCCCGCCCGTCCGATCGCGCCTAAGCTGGAAGTCGCGCTGTAGGGCCCATCCGGGAGGCGGCGACGATGGTCGGAACACCGAGCGACGGGACGTCCGGACGCCCCCGCTACCTGCCGATCGCCGAGCACGGCCTGATCGGCGATCTGCGCAGCGTCGCCCTCGTGGGCACCGACGGCACGATCGACTGGTACTGCTGCCCGGCGTTCGACGCGCCGAGCGTCTTCGCGTCGATCCTGGACGCCGAGCGGGGCGGCTGCTTCGAGCTGGCGGCGGCCGTGCCCGCCCGGACCAAACAGTTCTACTTCCCCGACACCAACGTCCTGATCACCCGCTTCTTCACCGACGACGGAGTCGGCGAGGTGCAGGACTTCATGCCGATCACCGGCGAGTCGCGCGAGGCGGCCCGGCACCGGCTGATCCGGCGTGTGCTGTGCGTGCGCGGTTCCATCCCGTTCCACGCGCGGGTGGCGCCCCGATTCGACTACGGCACCCAACCGCACACCGTGCACATGGTCGGCGCCGTGGCGGTGTTCGAGTCCGAGAAGATGTCGCTGGGGCTCACCGCGACGGTCCCCCTGGAGGCCGACGAGTTCGACGCGCACGGCGACTTCAAGCTTTCCGAGGGCGAGTCGGCGGTGTTCGCGCTGGACCGGGTCGGCGGCGACGTGACGCCGCGCTGCTGCCCGAACCAGGAGGCGGAGGAGCAGTTCGCGGCGACGGTGGCGTACTGGCGGCGCTGGCTGTCCGCCTCCAAGTACCGGGGCCGCTGGCGCGAGATGGTGCACCGCTCCGCGCTCACCCTGAAGCTGCTCACCTACGCGCCCACCGGCGCGATCGTGGCGGCGCCGACCACCAGCCTGCCCGAGGACCTGGGCGGCGAACGCAACTGGGACTACCGGTACGTCTGGGTGCGCGACGCCGCGTTCTGCGTGTACGCGCTGCTGCGGCTGGGCTTCACCGACGAGGCCACCGAGTTCATGGCGTTCCTGACCCGGCACATCAGTCCCGGCGACGGCAAGCCCTCGGGCCCGCTGCAGATCATGTACGGCATCGACGGCCGCACCGACCTGCCCGAACGTGAACTCGAACACTGGGAGGGACACGAGGGTTCGGCCCCGGTCCGGGTCGGCAACGCCGCCGCCGACCAGCTCCAGCTCGACATCTACGGCGCGCTCATCGACTCGATCTACCTGTACGACAAGTGGGCGCAGCCGATCTCCAGCGCCCAGTGGGACGACGTGTGCGCGCTGGTCGACTGGGTGTGCGAGAACTGGGACCAGCCGGACGAGGGCATCTGGGAGACCCGCGGCGGCCGCAAGAAGTTCCTGTACTCGCGGCTGATGTGCTGGGTGGCGATCGAGCGGGCCGTCCGGATGGCCAACCGGCGCGGTCTGCCCGCGGACATCGTCCGGTGGCGGGGCGTGCGCGACACGATCTACCGGCGGATCATGAGCCACGGCTGGTCCGAGCGGCGGCAGGCGTTCGTCCAGCACGAGGACGACGAGGTGCTCGACGCGGCGGTGCTGATGATGCCGCTGTCGAAGTTCATCGCGCCCACGGACCCCAAGTGGCTGTCCACCCTGGACGCCCTCACCCAGGACCTGGTGTCCGACTCGCTGGTCTACCGCTACGACCCGGTGGCCAGCCCCGACGGCCTACGCGGCGACGAGGGCACGTTCTCGATCTGCTCGTTCTGGTACGTCGAGGCCATGGTGCGTGCGGGTCGGGTCGACGAGGCGCGGCTGGCGTTCGAGAAGATGGTGACCTACGCCAACCATCTCGGTCTGTACGCCGAGGAGATCAGCCATACCGGTGAGCAACAGGGCAACTTCCCGCAGGCGTTCACGCATCTCGCGCTCATCAGCGCGGCGTTCAACCTGGACAAGGCCCTCGGCTGACCGGCCTGCCCCGAGGGCCGACCGGCCTGTCCCAAGGGCCGACCGGCCGCCCCCTGGGGCGGGCCGGCCGGTCAGCGGGGTGGAGGACGTCGTCAGTCGCGGAGGACCAGGACGTCGCCGACGGGCCGCTGGGTCGTGCCGCTCGGCTGGTTCACCAGCTCACCGCGGACGGACATGGTGGTCGAGCCGCCGCCGTCGAGGTTGACCGCGTCGTGCATGCCCAGCGCCTGGGCGACGGCCGCGGTCTCGTCCATCGTGGTGCCGACGCTGGTCGTCATGCGGCCGTCGATGGTCGCGAGGACGATCGTGCCGTCCTGCGTCGTACCGGCGATGGTGCGGGGGTTGCGGGCGAAGAAGCTGCCCGAACCGTCCGGGACCACGATCTCGCCGCCGGCCGTGAGCCGGTAACGGCCGTTGACGCCGGACAGACTCTTGCGCACCGGGACCCTCTCGCCCTTCTCGTCGACGAGGTCGGACCTGGTCTGCAGGCAGCCACCCCCGGCCACCTGCCGCAGGGTGGCCACCTCGCGCCCGGTCGCCTGGAGGGACGTCTGACCGGCGGTCAGCTGCGTGCCCCGGGTCGCCGCGGTGCGCACCACGCAGCCGCGCCGGTCGAGGACCACCTCGACGCCGGCGCCGGACGGGGTGGAGGCGGCGAATTCGGGCGTGAAGCGGACGACGTCACCGGGCTGGGTGCACTGGGTCTGGTCCGGGAGGGTGGTGCAGCCGGCGGGGACGACCGGCGGGTGGTTGAGGTACTCCAGCGGCAGGCTCGCCCCGGTCTCGCGGTTGCGCACGCTGCCGGTCCAGCTGAGCTTGCCCATGAGGACCCGGTCGCTGCGGGAGTCCACGACGAAGTTGACCTCGGCGGGGTCGCTGGTCGGCTCGCTGAGCAGCTTGCCGCCGTACAGGCCGAGCCCCACCGGGTCGCCCGGGTACTGGGGGTTGGCGGTGAAGGTGAAGAAGGAGGCGTTGACTCCCGCGAGCGCGCCGGCGGCGCCGACGAGGTCGGTGGTGTTCTCGGTGCGGGCAAGGTCGGGGCCGTAGACGGCCTCCAGGTGACCGCCGGCCTTGCGCGGGTCGATGGTCAGGACGTTGACCACCCACGGGCCGCGGGTCGTGGTGTTGATCTGGTCGGCCGGGGCGGGCTCGGTGCCCCGGACGATACGGGTGAGGGTGACGCCGTCGGCGAGGGCGTGGCTGGTACGGGTCTCCACGAGGTCGGCGTCGCCCAGGGGCAGGCCCGGGTCGTTGTCCGCGGCCTGGGCGGAGGGTGCGGACAGGAAGGCCAGGGCGGCGGCGGTGGCCGCGGCGGCACGCGACAGTCCGGCTCGGTACGAGGTCGTTGTCATGCTCGCGAGGCTGCGAGCCGCAAGCAACGGCCGCCATTGCGCAAGTTGGCCCCGCACCACCGTTCCGGTTAACAACGGCCCCCACCGGGCGACAAGTTGCCCGGGAGGTGACGGCCATGGGGTACGGCGTGTTGCCTGCCGGTGAAGGGACTGGACCCGGGCCGGCTCGCGGCGACGCGCCGTCAAGTCCCCGCCCTCTCAAGCGTGGTCGTCTCCATGAAGGACACAGTAGAGCGATGCCGGGGCTCGTCGAGCACATTGTCGGCCAGGCTCGTGCGACCGGTTCGTGCGCATGTCCGCCGTGCCGGTGCGCTGGTTCCGGCCGGCACGGAGGCGTCGCCCTGCGCCGGCCGGCTGCCGCGGCCGTCATGGGTGGACCGACTCGGCGCCCGGTCCACGGGGGTGCGTGGTCCGGGCGCCGAGGGTGACGTCCGTTTCCCGTCGCCGGCCGGCGGGCCGGCGTGAGGTTCAGGCCACCGGGGCGGGATAGGTCGGGTACTCGACTCCGGAGACGTACTGGACGACGCGGACGACCTGGCAGGAGTAGCCGAACTCGTTGTCGTACCAGAGGTAGAGGATCGCGTTGTCGCCCTCGACCTTGGTGGCGCCGGCGTCGACGATCGAGGCATGGCGCGAGCCGATGAAGTCGCTGGAGACCGCGTCGGGGGCGCTGGTGAAGTCGATCTGGCGCTTGAGCGGCGAGGTCAGCGACACCTCGCGCAGGTGGTCGAGGACCTCCTCGCGGGTGGTCTCGCGGGCGAGTTGGAGGTTGAGGATCGCGATCGAGACGTCCGGCACCGGGACGCGGATCGAGCTGCCGGTGATCCTCGCCTTGAGGTCGGGCAGCGCCTTGGCGACGGCGGAGGCGGCGCCGGTCTCGGTGATGACCATGTTGAGCGGCGCGGACCGGCCGCGACGGTCGGCCTTGTGGTAGTTGTCCAGCAGGTTCTGGTCGTTGGTGAACGAGTGGACGGTCTCCACGTGGCCGCGCAGCACGCCGAACTCGTCGTCCATCGCCTTCAGCGGCGGGACGATCGCGTTGGTGGTGCAGGACGCGCAGGACAGGACGTCCTCGTCCGGCTTGAGGGTGTCGTGGTTGACGCCGTGCACGATGTTCGGGACGTCGCCCTTGCCGGGCGCGGTCAGCACGACCTTGGCGACACCGGGCCTGAGGTGCTTGGACAGCCCTTCGCGGTCGCGCCACTTGCCGGTGTTGTCGATGAGGATGGCGTCCTTGATGCCGTACGCCGTGTAGTCCACCGACGTCGGGTCGTCGGAGTAGATCACCTTGATCTCGTTGCCGTTGGCGACGATCGTGCTGTTGGCCTCGTCGACGGTGATCGTGCCCTGGAACTGGCCGTGGATGGAGTCGCGGCGCAGCAGCGAGGCGCGCTTGACGATGTCCTGCTCTCCGCCACCCCGGACGACGATGGCGCGCAGCCGCAGCCCGTTGCCGGAACCGGCCTTCTCGATCAGCAGGCGGGCGACGAGCCGGCCGATGCGGCCGAAGCCGTAGAGCACGACGTCGCGCGGCTCGCGGCGCCCGATCCTGTCGGCGCCGGTGGCCCCGGCGACGGCCTCCGCGGTGAACTCCTCGACGCCGAGGCCGCGGTCGTCCGTCTTGTACGTGGCGGCGAGCATGCCGATGTCGATCTGGGACGGACCCAGGTCGAGGGTGGTGAGCGCCTTGAGGAAGGGCATCGTCTCGGTGACCGAGAGTTCGGCGCCGGCGATCTGGCGGGCGAACCGGTGGGCTTTGAGGATGCTGATGACCGACTTGTTCACCAAGGAGCGGCTGTGCAACAGGACGGTGACATCCCGCTCGCGGTGCAGCTTCCCGATGATCGGAATCATCGACTCCGCGATCTCCTCGCGGTTCTTCCAGTTGGTGAACGAGTCGTCGTTGACAGTCACGGGCCTATCTTTCGAGCTAGGTGGCGCTCATATGCTAACCACACCACCGCTTCGCTCATTCACCAGGTGGACGCGTGGGGTTTCCCGGTCGGCCGGGCGTCACGACCGTCCCCGGGAACCGAGCAGCCGGCGGGCACCGCCCGTCGACCGGTCCAAAAACACGTGGCGGGCCCGACGAGGCGTCGCTACGCTCTCGCGCGATGACGACTCATTCCCTTGGCAGATTGGGGGTCCCGTCCGCGTCAGGTGAGTGCTGATGCTCACCGCGACCGGGAACCGGGATGCCCGCCTTTCCCTCTGGCTGCGCGTGCGCGAGTGCGCCGTGCCGCCCTCCATGATCGAGACCGCGACCGCCCGCCGTCACGCCGGGGACTGGGCGGGAGCGTGCGCCGCCGCAGGCATCGACGTCGACCTCGACCTGCGTGGCGCGGCGCGTACGCACGGCCGGGAACTGGCGGCACGGCTGCGGGCCGATCTGCGCCGTCTGGCCCCGGATCTGCTGCGCTGGCACATGCCGAGAATCGCGCCCGACGGGGTGCTGCGCCCGGGTCTGACCATCGCCCTGGCACGGTACGACGCCGAAGGCGACGACGCGGAGCCGGCCCACCTCGTGGCCCGGACGCCGCCTGCCTGGGCGGACGCCGGGCAGCGGTTCAGCCTCGCGTTGTGGGACGGCTCCCGGTCCGAAGCCGGGGCCCGCCGTCACCCGCACCCGCATCCCAGCCGACGCTTCCGCCTCGACCTGCACCGTCATCTCTGGGACGCGCACAGGGCGGAGGAGCTGCGGACGCGGTCGGGGGCCGACCGGCCGCCGGGCGACGGCTGTCGCGCCGAGGAACCGGATCTTCGCGGGCACGGCTGTGCCGTCGACCGGTGGGCGGCCGAGGCCGGCATCGTGCTCCGGGCCGAGGGGCGGTCCGCCGGTTCCGTCGCCGTGCGGCTCGGGACACGGCGACGGCTGGTCCTCGACCACGACGCGGCGGCGCCGGCCCTGCGGATCTCGGCGCCCTCCTCGGGCGGTGACACCTCCGCGCTGCCGGTCCTCCCCGACGCGGCGACCTGGGTGCCGCCCGACCTGGAGCTGGTCCGCGCCGGTCTGACCGAGGCGCACCAGTTGCATCCGCTGGTCGCCGCGGCGTTGCTGCCGGACCACCCGCCGCTCCGTCCGTCCCCTCCCCTGCCGCCCGCAGGCTCGCCGGGGCAGCCGCGGCTCGTGCAGTGCCGAGGGGCTCAGCACCGTATCGGCCTGGTCGACGGCGAGCCGACCCCGCTGGACCACGACCCGGCCGAGATCCGCCGCGAGGAACTGCTCGCCGAGCTGACCGGAACTCCCCTGCCCTGCCTGCAGGCCGTCGACGCGGCGCGCGAGGAACGGGAGGCGGCCGCTCGACAGCGGATCACCTACGGCCTGTACAGGGCGGGCCTGTTCGGCCCCGGACCCGGCGACCTCCGCCCGGGTCGGCGCCGTCCCCGGGACCACCGCACGCACCCGCGCCACGCGACGCGCCCCTGACCACGCCCACCGGCCCGTCGGCCCGCCCCCCTCGCTCCTCTCCCAGCTTCAGCTCACTACGACCCGAAGGTGACCAACCATGCCCACGCACACCCCGTCCCGCTCGACACCGTCCTCCCGACCGGCCGCCGCCGAGGCGCATCCCTCCCCACTGGTGGTGGCCGACGCGCTGTCGACCCTCCTGCGCACCACCGCCACCGAACCCCGCACCGACCCCCAACTGGAAGCCCTGACCCTGGCCGTCGCCGCCGACCTTCCCGTGCTCCTGTGGGGCGAGCCGGGCATCGGCAAGACCGCGGCCCTCACCCAGCTCGCCGCGACCCTGGACCTTCCGCTGACCACGGTCGTCGCCAGCGTCCACGAGCCGTCCGACTTCTCCGGGCTGCCCGTCGTCGGGGACGATCCCGCCGCGCAGGGCGTCCCGATGGCCCCGCCGGACTGGGCGGTGCGCCTCGTACGGGCCGGCCGCGGGCTGCTGTTCCTCGACGAGTTGTCCACCGCGGCACCCGCCGTGCAGGCCGCCCTGCTCCGCCTGGTCCTCGAACGACGGGTCGGCGCCCTGCGGTTGCCGCCGGACGTGCGCGTCGTGGCGGCCGCCAATCCGCCATCCTCGGCGGCCGACGGCTGGGAGCTGAGCCCGCCGCTGGCCAACCGGTTCGTCCATCTCCAGTGGACCCACGACCACGAGGTCGTCGTACGCGGCCTGGGTGGGACATGGCCCCGGGCGACACTGCCCCGGCTCGACCCGGAGAAGCTGCCGGAGGCCGTGGACTTCGCCCGCCGCGCGGTGTGCGGCCTGCTCAGCGCACGTCCGAAGCTCGTGCACCAGCTGCCCAGCACCGAGACACGCCGGGGTGGGGCCTGGCCGTCGCCCCGGAGCTGGGAGACGGCCCTGCGCCTGATCGCCTTCGCGACCGCGGCCAGTACCTCCCGGGAGGTGCTGTCCCTGCTCGTCAGGGGCGCCGTCGGCGACGGTCCGGGGCTGGAGCTGCTGGCGAGCCTGGACCGGATGGACCTGCCCGATCCCGAGGACCTCCTCGCCGACCCGGCGGGCGCCGTGCTGCCCGAGCGGGGGGACCTGCGCCAGGCCGTCCTCGACGGCGTGGTCGCGGCGGTCCGCAGGCACCCGGACAGGTCCCGCTGGGACGCGGCGTGGGCGCTCCTGGTGCGGGCGGTGGAGACCGGGGCTCCGGACCTGGTGGTCGTCCCCGCGACCACCCTCGCCACGCTGCGCCGGGAGGACTGGGACGTGCCCGCATCGATCGAGCGGCTCGCCGGAGTTGTCTCCCTGTCCCGGCGCGCGGACCGGGCCGCCGCCCGGGTGGCCGCCGTCCCCGCGCAGGCCGGCCGATGAACCCGTCCGCACCGGGGACGCTGGACCTCGACAAGCTGTTCGCCGCCCGGCTCCAGGCCGCCCGGGCCCGCCCCTACCTGGCGACCGCGCTGTTCGCCCTGCACCCGGTGGCGTCGCGGCAGGTGTCGACGATGGCCGTCGACCCGCACTGGCGGTGCTACGTCTCGCCGGCGTTCGTGGACCGGACCCCGGTCGAGGAACTGGCGGGCGTGTGGGTGCACGAGGTGTCGCACCTGCTGCGCGACCACCACGGACGCAGCGACCGCGTCGCGCGCGAACGCGGGCTGAGCGGCCCCGGGGAACGGCTGCGGATGAACATCGCCGCTGACCTCGAGATCAACGACGACGTGTTCGGCGACGGACTGGTCCGCCCCGAGGGCGCGGTCGAGCCGCGGTCCCTGATGCTGCCCGAGGGGCAGCTCTTGGAGGACTACCTGCGTCAGTTCCGGCTCGGGCCGCGCCTGCAGCACCTCGCCTGGCTGGACTGCGGCAGCGGCGCCGACGGACTCGAACGTGCCTGGGACCTGGGACCCGACGGCGCGCACGGCCTCAGCGCGCAGGAGCGGGACGCGGTGCGGTTCCGGGTGGCCCAGGGCATCAACGGCCGCCCGGGCAGCGCCCCGCGGGGATGGCGGCGGTGGGCGGAGGAGGCCTTCCAACCGCCGCAGCCCTGGCGTGAGTTGCTGGGCGCGGCGGTGCGCTCGGCCACCTCCGGCCCGGGCGTCGGCGAGGACTACACCTACGGCCGTCCGGCGCGGCGCTCGGCCGGCGTGCCCGGCGCCGTGCTGCCGAGCCTGCGCCGCAGGCCGCCGCGCGTGTGCGTGGTCATCGACACCTCCGCCTCGGTCAGCGACGCCGAGTTGGGCGGCGCGCTCCGCGAGGTGGCGGCGATCACCCGAGCCGTGGGCGGGCGGCGGGACCTGATCACCGTGCTCTCGTGCGACGCGGCCGCCCGGTTCGTGGCCCCGCTGTGCCGCGACGAGGGGATCGGGCTGGTGGGCGGCGGCGGGACGGATCTGCGCACGGGCTTCGCCAAGGCGCTGCGGACCCGGCCCCGCCCGGACGCCCTCGTGGTCCTGACCGACGGCCGGACGCCCTGGCCGAGCACGCGGCCACCGTGCCGGACGGTGGTGGGTCTCTTCCCCCGGCAGCACACGTCCCGGCCGGGGGACGACGAGGACGATCCCGAGTACGTCCCGGACTCACCGCCGGAGTGGGCCCGGGTGGTGGTCATCGGGTCGCCGGCACCCGGCGCTCGGTGAGTGCCCGTGGAGCGCGCGTGGAGCGCCCCGGGGAAGCACGGGGCGCGCAGGGCTTCGAGCCGTCGCGTCCGGGACACGGTTCCGGCCCCTTGCCCCGCTCCCCGTCACCGACCTAACCTCACTTTGTGCCGCCAATAAACAAAACCCGTTCGCACAACGCCGTGCCGGGCAACGACCATGGACTCACCCGCCTCCGCATCGCCCTGACCACCTTCTTCGCCCTCGACGGCTTCGTCTTCGCCGGCTGGGTCGTCCGCATCCCCGCCATCAAGGAACAGACCGGCGCCTCCGCCAGCACCCTCGGGCTCGCCCTGCTCTGCGTCTCCGCCGGCGCGGTGGTCACGATGATGCTCACCGGACGCCTGTGCCGTCGCTTCGGCAGCCACCCGGTGACCGTGGTCTGCGCCGTCCTGCTCTCCCTCACCGTCGCCCTGCCGCCGCTCACCCACTCCGTGACCGCCCTCGGCGCCGTACTGCTGCTCTTCGGCGCGGCCTACGGCGGCATCAACGTCGCCTTCAACAGCGCCGCCGTCGATCTCGTCACCGCCCTGCGGCGACCGGTGATGCCCAGCTTCCACGCCGCCTTCAGCCTCGGCGGCATGGTCGGCGCCGGCCTCGGCGCACTGGTCGCAGGGTCCCTCTCCCCCACCCGGCACCTGCTCGGGCTCACCCTCGTCGGCCTGCTGGTCACCGCCCTGGCGGGACCGACGCTGCTGCGCCGGAAACCGCCGTCGCCGCCGGAACGGATGCCGTCCGACGTGCGGGCTCCCCGTCGGACCGGTGCGCGGACCCGCGGCCTCGTGCTCGTCTTCGGCCTGATCGCGCTCTGCACGGCCTACGGCGAAGGCGCCTTGGCCGACTGGGGCGCCCTGCACCTGGAGCAGGACCTGCACGCCTCGCCCGGGGTGGCGGCCGTCGGCTACTCCTGCTTCGCCCTCGCCATGACGGTGGGCCGGCTCACCGGGACCGCGCTGCTCGAACGCCTCGGCCGCACCCGCACCGTGATCGCCGGCGGCACGACCGCGGCGGCCGGGATGCTGGTCGGCTCGCTCGCGAACTCCCTGTGGGCCGCGCTCCTCGGCTTCGCGGTCGCCGGGCTCGGTCTGGCCAACCTCTTCCCGGTGGCCGTCGAACGGGCGGGCGCGCTCGCCGGCCCGAGCGGCGTCGCCACGGCGTCGACACTCGGGTACGGCGGCATGCTGCTCGGGCCGCCCGCCATCGGGTTCATGGCCGACTGGTTCTCACTGCCGACCGCGCTGACGAGCGTGGCGGTACTGGCGGGCATCGCCGCCGTGATCGGGTTCGCCACGCGTGGGGTGGCCGAGCGCTGATACGTCGAGGAGGGCGGGGCCGAGACGTCGACCGCCCGGCAGGGCACCCGGGGCGCAGCGACGCGTACGTGAATCCGCCGAATTGCACCAGGTGGCACAGCAAAAAACGCTCCCCCTCGACCGCGCTCCATGCGGCAGACTCACCCGCATGGAGACCGCCGACTTCATCAACACCCTCGACCGGGAAGGCCGGTTGCTCGCCGCGGCCGCCGCCGAGGCCGGGACCGACGCCAAGGTGCCGACCTGCCCGGACTGGCAGGTCAGTGACCTGCTGCGGCACACGGGCATGGTGCACCGCTGGGCGACCGCCTTCGTCGCCGAGGCGCGGACCTCGTACCAGCCCGGAGAGGAACTGCCCGACCTCGACGACGACGACCTGCTGAGCTGGTACCGGGAGGCGCACCGCCGGCTCGTGGACACCCTCACCACCGCGCCGCCCGACGTGCAGTGCTGGCAGGTGCTGCCCGCCCCGTCCCCGCTCCTTTGCTGGGCGCGGCGGCAGGCGCACGAGACAACGGTGCACCGCGTCGACGCCGAGGCGGCGCGCGGCGGTTCACTCACGGAGATCGCCCGCGACGTCGCCCTGGACGGCATCGACGAACTGCTGCGCGGCTTCCACGCGCGCCGTAAGAGCGCTGTACGCACCGAGGAACCGAGGGTGCTGCGGGTACGGGTGACCGACGGCGGCGAGGTGGACGACGCCGGCGACGCGGACGACGCGGTGTGGACCGTACGACTGTCCGCGGAACCGCCCGTGACCGAGCGGAACGACGCCGGTTCCGCCGACTGCGAGCTCAGCGGACCGGCCGTACGGCTCTATCTCTCGCTGTGGAACCGGCTGCCGTTCCCCGAGGTCGTCGGGGACGGCGCGCTGGCCGACCTGTGGCGGGAGAAGTCCGGGATCGTCTGGAGCTGAGCGCCGGCGGCGTGACCGCCACCCGGCACGGCGCGCCGCCGTGAGCGAGGTCAGCCGCCGCTGGTCGCGGGCGCCCGGCTCAGTCCGCCAGCATCCGTGTCAGGACCGCGCGCTGCACCGGCAGCACCTCGCCGTGCAGGGCGCGCCCCTTCTGCGTGAGCGCCACGCGGACCCCGCGCCGGTCCTCGGGACACATGGCGCGTTCCAGGAGCCCGCCCTTCTCCAGTCGGGCGATCAGCCGGGACAGCGCGCTCTGGCTGAGGTGCACCCGCTCGGAGATCTCCTGGACGCGCAGTGAGCAGGCGCCGGACGCGGGGCCGGAGACGAGCACGTCGAGCACCTCGAAGTCGCTGGCACACAGGCCGTGTTGGTGCAGTTCGCGGTCAATCTCGCACTGCGTGCGCGCATGCAGGGCCAGGATGTCCCGCCACTGCTCGACGAGCGCCTGCTCGACCTTCTCCGCCGCCATGACCGCACCGTAGCAGAGAGCCGAAATCTATTGCACCATCATTAAATGCGCTTGCAATGGATGCATGTGCATGTAGTCTCGCGCCATGACTTCTCCGCTCACCACTTCGGCGCCCGAGGGGCGCTGGACCCCTCGCCTGTGGGGCACCCTGCTGGTGCTCTGCGCCGCGATGTTCCTCGACGCGCTGGACGTCTCGATGGTCGGCGTCGCCCTGCCGTCCATCGGCTCCGATCTCGGTCTGTCCACCTCGGCCCTGCAATGGGTCGTCAGCGGCTACATCCTCGGCTACGGCGGCCTGCTCCTGCTCGGCGGACGCACCGCGGACCTGCTCGGCCGGCGCCAGGTGTTCCTCGTGGCCCTGGGCGTGTTCGCTCTCGCCTCACTGCTCGGCGGTCTCGTCGACTCCGGCCCGCTGCTGATCGCCAGCCGCTTCATCAAGGGTCTCAGCGCGGCCTTCACCGCCCCCGCCGGCCTGTCGATCATCACGACGACGTTCCCCGAGGGCCCGCTGCGCAATCGCGCCCTGTCCATCTACACCACCTGCGCCGCCACCGGCTTCTCGATGGGCCTGGTGCTGTCCGGCCTGCTCACCGAGGCCAGTTGGCGCCTGACCATGCTGCTGCCCGCGCCGATCGCCCTGATAGCCCTGGTCGCCGGCCTGAAACTGCTGCCGCGCAGCTCCCGCGAACGCGACCACAACGGCTACGACATCCCCGGCGCCGTCATCGGCACCGCCTCGATGCTGCTGCTGGTCTTCACCGTCGTCCAGGCGCCGGAGGTCGGCTGGGCCTCCGCCCGCACCCTGCTGTCGTTCCTCGCCGTCGCGGTCCTTCTGACGGTGTTCGTCGTGATCGAGCGGCGCTCCCCCGGACCGCTGGTCCGGCTCGGTGTGCTGCGTTCGGGCACCCAGATCCGCGCGCAGCTCGGGGCCA
Source organism: Streptomyces chromofuscus (assembly GCF_015160875.1). NCBI lineage: Bacteria > Bacillati > Actinomycetota > Actinomycetes > Kitasatosporales > Streptomycetaceae > Streptomyces > Streptomyces chromofuscus. The sequence continues at coordinate 1,007,634 of NZ_CP063374.1, forward strand.
TGACCTTCTTCGGCTCCTACGTCGGCTTCCAGTTCCTGGTCACGCTCTACATGCAGTCCCTGCTCGGCTGGTCCGCGCTGCACACGGCGCTCGCGTTCCTGCCTGCGGGCGCGCTGGTGGCGCTGTCGTCGACGAGCGTGGGCTCGATCGTGGACCGGTTCGGCACGCAGCGCCTCCTCGCGGTGGGCTTCGCGCTGATGGTCGTCGGCTACGCGCTGTTCCTCGGCGTCGACCTCGACCCGGTCTACGCCGCCGCCATCCTGCCGAGCATGCTGCTGATCGGCGCGGCCTGCGCGCTGGTCTTCCCGTCGCTCAACATCCAGGCCACCAACGGGGTCGACGACCACGAGCAGGGCATGGTCTCCGGCCTGCTGAACACATCCGTACAGGTCGGCGGCGCGATCTTCCTCGCCGTGGTGACGGCGGTGGTGACCGCGGGCGCCCCGGCGGACCCCACCCCGCAGGCCGTCCTCGACAGCTACCGGCCGGGCCTGGTCGTGGTGGCGGCAATCGCCGTCGCGGGCCTGCTGATCGCCCTGACGGGCCTGCGGACGAAGCGTGCGCAGCCGTCGGTCGTGGCCGCCCGGTCCGTGGTGAAGGTGTCCGGGGTGGAGGAGTCCGGGGTGGAGGGGACGGAAGCGGAGCGCGTTCCGGTCCGCGACTAGCGTCTGTCCGGCGGCTGGGGTCCCCCGTCCGGCGGATCGAGTCTCCCTACCGGCCGATCGAGTCCCGCGTCCGGCGGGATGAGGCCCAGAGGCCCCGACGGTTCCTGAGCGGCGCTGCAGTTGAGGGGGCGCGGCTCGTGCGGCTGCACGTCGGAACGGAGGCCCGGCAGCGGCCGGGAAGCCGAATCCAACAGGTGCCCTGCGGGGCCTACTTGCTCCGCAGGGCGCCCGCCTGTTTGATGCGCGTCATGGAGAGCTACGGGGGACGGCGTACGCAGGCCGAGCGGGACGCGATCACCGTCGAGATCGGGTACGCGCTGTGCAGCGCGGCGTTCGCGGCGGCCGTGGTCTTCGGGGCGGTCGCCGGTCCGGCGTGGCTCTTCGGACTGCCCCGCGCGGTGGACACGGCGCTGGTCCGGGCGGGTCTGGCCCTCGGGCTGGTGCTGTTCGTCGTACGAGTGATCGCCGTACTGGTCCGTTTCCGGCACGCAACTCAGCCGAGCCAGCCCGGCCGCACCAGCCCCGACTCGTAGGCCAGCACCACCAACTGGGCCCTGTCCCGCGCGCCCAGCTTCACCATCGTGCGGCTGACGTGGGTCTTCGCGGTGAGAGGGCTGACGACCAGACGGCGGGCGATCTCCTCGTTGGACAGGCCGATGCCGACCAGGGCCATCACCTCCCGCTCCCGCTCGGTGAGTCCGGCGAGGGCGCCGACGGCCGCGGGCTCCTTGGAGCGGGCCGCGAACTCGGCGATGAGCCGCCGCGTCACACCCGGTGAGAGCAGCGCGTCGCCTGCGACCACCGCCCGTACCGCGCGCAGCAGTTCGTCCGGTTCCGTGTCCTTGACCAGGAAGCCGGAGGCGCCGGAGCGGATCGCCTCGAAGACGTACTCGTCCAGTTCGAAGGTGGTCAGCATCACCACCTTGACGTCCTTCAGGGCCGCGTCCTCGGTGATGCGCCGGGTCGCGGCCAGCCCGTCGAGGAGGGGCATGCGGATGTCCATCAGGACGACGTCGGGCCGCAGTGCGCGCACCGTGCGCAACGCCTCCTCACCGTCGGCGGCCTCCCCTGCCACCTCGATGTCCGGCTGCGCGTCCAGCAGCGCCTTGAAGCCGGCCCGGACCAGTGCCTGGTCGTCGGCGAGGGTTACGCGGATCACCGGTCGTCGTCCTTTCGCGTGAGCGGCAGGGTGGCGAGCACCCGGAAGCCGCCGTCGGGTCGCGGGCCCGCCTCGATCGAGCCACCCAGCGCGGCGGCCCGTTCCCGCATTCCGGCCAGTCCGTTGCCGCTGCCGCCCGCGTCGGCGCCGGTCGCCGGCCCGTCGTCGTCGACGCGCAGCCGCAGCGCGCCGCCCGTGTGATCCAGGCGCACGCGCGCGTGCCGCGACCCGGAGTGCCGTACGACGTTGGTGAGGGCCTCCTGGACGATCCGGAACGCGGCGAGATCCGTTCCGGGCTGCAGGCGGGGCGCCTCGCCCTCGACCGTGACGGTCAGCCCGGTGCTCGCCGCCTGTTCGACCAGTTCGGGCAGCCGGTCCAGGCCGGGTGCCGGAGTGCGCGGCGCGTCCCCCGGCATGCGCAGGGTGTCGAGCACCTGGCGGACCTCGCCGAGCGCCTCCTTGCTGGCGGCCTTGATGGTGGTGAGTGCGCTGCGCGCCTGCTCCGGGTCGCTGTCGAGGAGGGCGAGACCGACGCCCGCCTGCACGTTGATCACGGAGATGCTGTGCGCGAGCACGTCGTGCAGTTCGCGCGCGATCCGCAAGCGCTCCTCGTCGGCCCGCCGCCGTGCCGCCTGCGCCCGCTCGGCCCGCTCGCGCGCCCACTGCTCACGCCGGGTCCGGACCAGCTCCGACAGCGCCACGACCGCGACCACCCAGGTGGCGATCACGATCTCCTGCGTCCAGGCGGCGGGCGCGTCCCCGGAGGGCGGCAGCCACCGGTAGAGCCAGTGCGCGACCAGCACGTGCGCCGCCCACAACAGGCCCAGCGCCGCCCATGCGGCCCTGCGGTGCCCGGCGACGATCGCGCTGAAACAGGCGACGGCGACCATGAGCAGCACCGGCCCGTACGGATACCCGGCGCCCAGGTACACCGCCACGGCCGCCGCGTTCCCGAACACCACGGCCACCGGGAAACGATGCCGCCACAGCAGCACCCCCGCCGCCACGACCAGCAGCACGCGCGCGAAGGGGTCGAGGGCCGCCCGCTCGCCCTGCTGGGCGTGCGCGGCGAAGGAGGAGCCCACAAGCACGAAGGCGGTGAGCAGCACGGTGGATCGCCAGGGCCAGCGCCTCGACCACCCCTCACCCCACGGCTGCGGCCGATTCGCATCCGACGGCCCCGGCTGCCTCTCGTCCCACGGTCCCGGCCGCCTCCCGCCCCACGGTCCCGGCCGCCTCCCGCCCCACGGTCCCGGCCGCCTCCCGCCCCACGGTTCCGGCCGCCTCTCGTCCCCGTGGGCCGGCCGCGACGGCCCGTGCCGCCACCACCCGCCACCACCCCCGCGACGACGCCCTGGCTGCTCCTCCATGTCCGCCACGCTAGACCGCCCCCGCGCCGGAGGGCGTCAGCCGGGCGAGGTGATCACACGTACTCCCACCGAAGTACGCTTCCACCGAAGCCGTACCTCGGCCCCCACAGGGGCCAACGCATCGGCCCATGCTCCGGCCCACCGGGGGGTCGATGCTCGTGGGCCAGGGTTCAGCCGGTGAACGCGTCGCTGATCACCCGGTACGCGTACCGGAGAAGACCTCCGAGGACGGCGAGCCTCACGAGGGCCAGGCACGGCGCTCCCGGCGCGCGTCGCGAGGGAGTCGCAGACCACGGCCCGGGAGGGATTCTCCGGGTCGTGCATGACCTCGATCCGCCGGGCGTGGCTGTTGGTGCGGTCGGCGTGCGAGCTCACCGGCCCGACGCAGTGCCCGGACACCAGGTCAGGCCCCGGGCCCGCGCCCCCTACCGCCGGGCCCGCGCCCCCTACCGCCGGTGCCGCTCCCCGTGCCATTGCCGCTGCTCTGACGCCCCCGGCTCTGCGCCGCCCGGCCCTCCTGCGGGTAGACGAGGCCGACGGTGTGGGCGAGCTGTCCCACGGCGTGCCGGAAGAACGGCTCGCGCTCCTCCACGATCCTGGTGAACTGCCCGAACACCTCGAACCCCACCAGCCCGTACAGCTGCGCCCACGCCGCCACCAGCGTCACCACCGCCTCGGGCGGCAGATCGGGCGCGAGATCCGCGGCCATCCGCACCGCCTCCGGCCTCACGTCCTCCGCCAACCGCGGCTTGGCCAGGCCGAGCCCTTGGTGCGCGTCCCGCACGATGGCGATGAGCAGGTGCCCGACCCGGGCTGCGGGCGGAACCGTCGTCCGGGGCGCCGTGTACCCGGGAACCGGCGACCCGTAGATCAACGCGTACTCGTGCGGATGCGCCAGAGCCCAGCCGCGCACCGCCTCGCAGACCTTCATCCAGCGCTGCACCGGGCCGGCGTCCGCGACCTCGTCGTGCGCGGCCTCCGCGGCGGCGCCGAGGGAGTCGTAGGCGTCGATGATGAGCGCGGTGAGGAGTTCGTCGCGACTGGGGAAGTAACGGTAGACGGCGGAGGAGACCATGCCGAGCTCGCGGGCGACGGCGCGCAGGGAGAGCTTGACGGCACCCTCGGCCGCGAGCTGTCTACGGGCCTCGTCCTTGATGGCCGCGGTGACTTCGATCCTGGCTCGGGCACGTGCGCCGTGGGGAGTGCTGCTGGTCATGGGGGGAGGATGCCATGTTCTACGGAGCAGTGCACTCGAAAGTGAGCAGCGCTCCGAACTCGGAGCGGTGTTCTGCATTCGGAGCAGCGCTCTCGGAAGTAAGCGCGCCCGCCCTCCGCCCACCCGAGCGGGAGCAGCGCTCTCGATCGAGACGGCACCTGATCGTCCCGACCGAGAGGCCCTTCACGACCGAAGAAACGCCCACCCACCCCAAGTGAAAGCGCCGCCTGAGACCAAAAGAACACCCAAGCCGCCTGAAACGAGAGCACCGCTCTTGCTACAGAGCACCGCTCTCCCCCAGACTGAGCCCCAAGCGAGAGCACCGCTCTCGCGTCCTGCACCGCTGTCACGTCCCAGGAGCACGCCATGTCCACGCACGTCCAGAAGCCCGGCTGGTTCACGGTCAACATCTTCAACCGCGCGGTCGCGTGGCTGACCCGCCGCGGCATCAGCATCTGGGGCTCCCGCGTCCTCGCCGTGCGCGGCCGCAAGAGCGGCACCTGGCGCACTACGCCCGTGAACCTGCTGACGGTCGACGGCCGGCAGTACCTCGTGGCCCCCCGCGGCCACGTCCAGTGGACGCACAACATGCGCGCCGCGGGCGGCGGGGAACTGCGACTCGGCGCCAACGTGGACACCTTCACGGCGACCGAGGTCGCCGACGACGACAAGCCCCCGCTCCTGCGCGCCTATCTCAAGCGCTGGAAGGCCGAAGTGGGCGCCTTCTTCAAGGGCGTCGGCCCCAACTCCTCCGACGAGGAACTGCGCCGAATCGCCCCCGACCACCCCATCTTCGAGGTCACCTACACGAACGCGCCAGCCCCCACGGGCACCGCCGACGCCAGGAGCACCAACGACGCGACCGCCGCCGGGGCCACCACCGCCACCAAGGCCACCAACGCCGTCAACGACGTCAACGACGTCAACGACGTCAAGGACCTCAAGAACTGACCTCGTCGGCCTCAGCGGCCGTCCCGCCCGCAACCCGGCGGTCCAGCGCGGTCAGGGCGCGCTGGGCCATCGGATGGGTGCGCACGATCTCGCCGAGCGACGTCGCACCGCGCGTGATGTCCATGAACGCCTTCCAGGCCGGCCGGAACCCGGTCAGGATCGCGTGGATGAGTCCGGGCCGCCGTTCGAACACCGTCAGCAGCCGCTTGCCGACCGCCATCTCCACACCCAGCCCGGCCTTGATCGCGAACGCGTAGTTCAGGGCCTGCCTGCGCGTGTCCACCGCGTCGTGCGCCTCGGCGATCCGTACCGCCCACTCCCCCGCGAGCCGCCCCGACCGCAGCGCGAACGAGATGCCCTCCCGCGTCCACGGCTCCAGCAGCCCCGCCGCGTCCCCGCACACCAGCACGCGCCCGCGCGACAGCGGCGAGTCGTCGGCGCGGCAGCGGGTCAGGTGCCCGGAGGAGATGCTCGGCTCGAAACCGGCGAGTCCCAGCCGCCCGACGAAGTCCGCCAAGTACCGCTTGGTCGCGGCGCCTTCGCCGCGCGCCGAGATCACTCCAACCGTCAGCGTGTCGCCCTTGGGGAAGACCCACCCGTAACTGCCCGGGATCGGGCCCCAGTCGATGAGGACCCGCCCCTGCCAGTCCTCCGCGACCGTGTCCGGCACCGGGATCTCCAGCTCCAGGCCGAGATCGACCTGCTCGAGCTTGACCCCGACGTGGGCGCCTATGCGGCTGGCGCTGCCGTCCGCGCCGACCACGGCCCGTGCCAGCAGCGTCTCACCGCCCTGCAGCACCACGGCGACCGTGCGCCGGTCCGGCACCGCCGAGCCGTGCTGCTCGACCCGTGACACCGTGACGCCCGTGCGCAGCTCGGCGCCCGCCTTCTGCGCGTGCTCGACGAGCTGCTGGTCGAACTCGGGCCGGTTGATCAGCCCGAAGAGCATCTGCCTGGACCGCCGGGTGCGGCTGAAGCGGCCGTTGTGGGAGAACGTCACCGCGTGCACCCGGTCGCGCAGCGGCAGTTCGAACCCGGGCGGCAGCGCGTCGCGCGAGGGGCCGATGATGCCGCCGCCGCACGTCTTGTAGCGGGGCAGCTCGGCCTTCTCCAGCAGCAGGACGCGCCGTCCCGCGACCGCCGCCGCGTAGGCCGCCGAGGCCCCCGCGGGTCCCGCGCCCACCACGACGACGTCCCACACCTGCTGCCCGTCGTCCGCCGAAGAGTTCTCGCTGCTCACGATGGTCTACTGCTCCCGATCCGCCGCCTGCCGATCTGTCCCCCGCATCCTACGGCGGTGATCGCCGCGGGCCGCTGTGGGAGGATCGGCACCGTATGCGCCCCGCACACCAGGACGCGCCTGCACTCGCGCGGTCCCGGACGCCCGACAGAGCATCCGCCCGTGCGCAGGAAAGTGAATCCCGTACAGAGAAATACAACGTCGCACCTACGAGGAGCGTGCCCATGTCGTCGAATCCGGTCGCCGAGACCGTCGCCTCGCTGATGCCCAGGGCGAAGGAGGAGCTGGCCGAGCTGGTGGCCTTCAAGTCGGTGGCGGACTTCGACCAGTTCCCGCGCAGTGAGAGCGAGGGGGCCGCGAGCTGGGTCGCTGACGCGCTGCGGGCCGAGGGCTTCGAGGACGTGGCGCTGCTCGACACCCCGGACGGGACGCAGTCGGTGTACGGCTACCTGCCCGGCCCGGCGGGCGCGAGGACCGTGCTGCTCTACGCCCACTACGACGTGCAGCCGCCGCTGGACGAGTCCGGCTGGACGACGCCGCCGTTCGAGCTGACCGAGCGGGACGGCCGCTGGTACGGCCGTGGCGCCGCCGACTGCAAGGGCGGGGTGATCATGCACCTGCTGGCGCTGCGCGCCCTCAAGGCCAACGGCGGCGTGCCCGTGCACGTCAAGGTGATCGCCGAGGGCTCGGAGGAGATGGGCACGGGCGGCCTGGAGCGCTACGCGGAGGAGCACCCGGAGCTGCTCGCGGCCGACACGATCGTGATCGGCGACGCGGGCAACTTCCGCGTCGGACTGCCCACGGTGACCTCGACCCTGCGCGGTATGACGCTCCTGCGCGTCCGGGTCGACACGCTGGCGGGCAACCTGCACTCCGGCCAGTTCGGCGGCGCCGCGCCGGACGCGCTGGCCGCGCTGATCCGCGTACTGGACTCGCTGCGCGCCGAGGACGGTTCGACGACGGTCGAGGGGCTGGCCTCCGAGGAGCGGTGGGACGGCCTCCAGTACGACGAGGGGCAGTTCCGCGAGGACGCCAAGGTGCTGGACGGGGTCGGGCTGATCGGCTCCGGTACGGTCGCCGACCGTATCTGGGCGCGCCCGGCCGTCACCGTCCTCGGCATCGACTGCCCGCCGGTCGTCGGCGCCACCCCGTCCGTGCAGGCGAGCGCTCGCGCGCTGGTCAGCCTGCGGGTGCCGCCGGGCGTGGACGCCGCCGAGGCGACCAAGCTGCTCCAGGCGCACATCGAGGCGCACACGCCGTGGGGCGCCCGGGTGAGCACCGAGCAGATCGGTCAGGGCCAGGCGTTCCGCGCGGACACGTCGAGCCCGGCGTACCAGGCGATGGCCGACGCGATGGCAGTGGCGTACCCGGGGCAGGAGATGCAGTACGCCGGCCAGGGCGGCTCCATCCCGCTGTGCAACACCCTCGCCGCGCTCTACCCCCGCGCGGAGATCCTGCTCATCGGCCTGAGCGAGCCGGAGGCCCAGATCCACGCCGTGAACGAGAGCGTGTCCCCGGAGGAACTCGAGCGGCTCTCCGTGGCGGAGGCGCTCTTCCTGCGCAACTACGCGGCGGGCTGAGCCCCTGGCCCCACCTGATGGCGGACGGGCCGGGGGAACCGGCCGGACGGCGATCGTCCGGCCGGTGACCCGCCGTCGGCGCGGCGGGCATGCCGGTCGCCCGTGTCGGTGCCGTCCTCGTGCACGGCGGGCCGGGTCACCGGGTCGACGACTGCGCCGAGGCCCGCCGCACCGGCGGCCGGCTCGCGGACGTGCTGCGCACCGCCCGACAGGACCGCCATGACTCACGGCGGCCGAAGTACGGCGCGGCAGCCCCGCAAACGCGTCGCCGGCCCTCAGCCGACCGGAACCCCCGCCTCCAGGTACAGCGCCGCGCCGCGCTCCCGGGCCCGCAGCGCCCAGCGCAGCCGCTCGTAGCGGACCGGCGGCAGCAGTCCGGCCGCCTCCTCCTCGGTGACGAAACGCCACCCGCGCAGTTCGGGGCCGGGCAGGAGTAACCGCCGTGCCTTCTCGCTGTCGAGGCTTCCGCCGTCGAAGAGGAGGCGCAGTCCGCCGTACCCGGGAGGCGCGGGCGGCTCCCAGTCGACGACGAGCAGGCGCGGTACGTCGTCCAGGTGCAGCCCGGTCTCCTCGGCGACCTCGCGGATGCCGGCGCGGGCGGGCGCCTCGCCGGGTTCGACGACGCCGCCGGGGAACTCCCAGCCGGCCTTGTAGGTCGGGTCGACGAGCAGCACGCGGTCCTGCTCGTCGAAGAGGAGGACGCCGGCTGCGAGTGTCTCGGCGGTGGGTTCGGGGGTCTGCACGATGTCGCAGACGGGCACGGCACCGGAGCCGACCGCCTCGGCGATCCGGGCGGCGGTCTCGTGGGGGGTGAGGGCGCCGTTGTCGACCGGGTGGGCGTCGGCGGTGAGCCAGGAGGCGAGGGCGGACTTGTACGGCTCGATCTGGTCGTACGACCACTGCCGCACCCGTATCTCGCCGTCGGGCAGGTCCTCGGGTATCTCACGGTCGGCTATCCGCTCGCGCAGGATCGTTTCGGCCGGGGCGAGGAGCACATGCCGGACGGTGATCCGGCGGGCGGCGAGACCGCCGAAGATCTCGTCCCGGTACTCCTGGCGCAGCAGGGTCATGGGCACGACGAGCGTGCCGCCGAGGTCGGCGAGCATCGCGGCGGCCGTGTCGATGACGAGGCGGCGCCAGATCGGCAGATCCTGGAAGTCGCCGACCTCGGCGAGGCGTTTGGCCGGCAGCAGGTGCGCGAGTGTGCCGCCGATGACCTCGGGGTCGAAGAGCGTGCTGTTCGGGATCAGGTCGATCAGTTCCCGTGCGGTGGTGGTCTTCCCCGCACCGAACGCGCCGTTGATCCAGACGATCACGGTTCCCCCTCTTCTGTTGGCCCCCTGTGCCTTGCCCGCTCAACCCTGCCACGGAAACCAGCCCCAGTTGAGGGTGCACAAGCGGAAGCGCCGGCGCCCCTTGACCGGGGTCCGGCGCTTCGCCGTGTCGGTGTCCGCCGTCTCAGCGGCGCTTGTGACCCCGCTGTCCGCTGCCCGTGTCGCTCCGGTCGCCCCCGAGTGCGTCGTCGTCCAGGAGGCTTTCGTCGGTGGCGATGGTCTTGTCGAGCTTCTTGAGGGTGTCGCCGACGTTGAGGTTGCCCAGCCCCTCACCGAGGGCGTGGGAGGGGGTGACCGCCGCGACGACGAAGCCGGTGGCGAGGGAGGCGATGGCGAGCATGCTGCGCTTCTTCATGCCCCGATCAACTGATGTACCCGGGCCGGGGTCACGCACGGATACGGTTCCCCGGGCTCCGACTGCCGGCGCGGTTCCGGCTGAACGTTCCTGCCGCCGAACCTGTCACAGCTCTGCCGACGCGCCACTCACACGACTGCCTGTCACAAGCCTGCCGCCTCGCCCCTCGCAAACCTGCCCGTCACAACCTGCCGAAGCGCGCCTCGCACCCCTCACACACCCGCCGCCGCGGCGTCCGCCCTCCTGCCCAGCGCCGCCGCGGCGGCCCCGACCAGACCCGCGTCGGTGCCCATCTGGGCGGGCACCACGCTCAGACGCCGGACGAACGACAGGGTCGCGTAGTCGGCGAGGGTCTTGCGCAGCGGCGCGAAGAGCACCTCGCCCGCCTTGCCCACTCCCCCGCCGATCACGGCGATGTCGATCTCGACCAGGGTCGCGGTGGCCGCGATGCCGGCGGCCAGGGCCTGGGCGGCTCGTTCGAAGGAGGCCACGGCGACCGGGTCGCCCGCGCGGGCGGCGGCAGCCACCGCGGCGGCGGAGGTGTCGCCGTCGGGGCCGGGCACCCAGCCGGCCTCCACAGCGCGCCGGGCGATGTTGGGGCCGCTGGCGATCCGCTCCACGCAGCCGCGCGCACCGCAGGGGCAGGGGTCGCCGTCGAGGTCGACGCTGATGTGCCCGATGTGCCCCGCGTTGCCGGTGGGGCCGGGGTGCAGGCGTCCGTTGAGGACGAGGCCGCCCCCGACGCCGGTGGAGACGACCATGCAGAGCGCATTGTCGTGGCCGCGTGCCGCGCCCTGCCAGTGTTCGGCGGCGGTGATGGCCACGCCGTCGCCGATCAGCTCGACGGGCAGTCCGCCGGCCGCAGCCCGCACCCGGGACACCAGCGGATAGTCCCGCCAGCCGGGCACGTTCACCGGGCTGACCGTGCCCGCGGAGGCGTCCACCGGGCCCGCGCTGCCGATGCCCACCGCCTCGGCGCGGGCCCACAGCGGGGACGCGGTGAGCTCGCCGATCACCTCCTCGACGGCCCGCATCACGGTGTCGCCGTCCTGCTGGGCGGGTGTGGGGCGCTGCGCGCGCACCACGATCCGGCCGCCGCCGTCCACCAGCGCGCCTGCGATCTTGGTGCCGCCGATGTCGAGCGCTGCCACGAGGTCGGTGTGCATCAGTGTGGGATCCCCCGTCAACCTTGGGAAAAGGACCGGCCGGCCCGCGGTGGGGCGCGGGCCGGGAAGTGCGCTGGACAGTGTCTCCCGCTGCTGACAACGTTGTCCAGGCTCTATGCTCGACGCCACATCCTCATACAAACCATGGACCGACGCATCCCCGTGGACCACAGGACAGGACGCCGCACAGTGCCCGAAACCCACCGCCTCACCGGAACCCGCTATGGAAACCGGCCCACGATGAAGGACGTAGCGGCCCGAGCAGGAGTCGGACTGAAGACGGTTTCGCGGGTCGTGAACGGGGAGCCGGGGGTGACCCCGGAGACCGAACGGCGTGTCCAGGAGGCCATCGAGGCGCTCGGTTTCCGCCGCAACGACAGCGCGCGGGTGCTGCGCAAAGGCCGTACGGCGAGCATCGGGCTGGTCCTCGAGGACCTCGCCGACCCGTTCTACGGCCCGCTGAGCCGCGCCGTGGAGGAGGTGGCCCGCGCCCACGGCGCCCTGCTGATCAACGGCTCCAGCGCCGAGGACCCGGACCGCGAGCAGGAACTGGTGCTGGCGTTGTGCGCGCGGCGGGTGGACGGGCTCGTGGTCATCCCGGCGGGCGACGACCATCGCTATCTGGAGCCCGAGCTGAAGGCGGGCGTCGCCACGGTGTTCGTGGACCGTCCGGCCGGGAAGATCGACGCCGACGTCGTCCTGTCGGACAACTACGGAGGCGCCCGCGACGGCGTCGCCCACCTCATCGCGCACGGGCACCGGCGGATCGGCTTCATCGGCGACATGCCCCGCATCCACACCGCCGCCGAGCGTCTGCGCGGCTACCGGGCGGCCATGGAGGACGCCGGCATACCGGTCGAGGACGCCTGGATGTCCCTGGGGGCCACCGATCCGCTGCGCGTGCGGCGCGCGGCCGAGGAGATGCTGACCGGCCCGTCCCCCGTCACCGCGATCTTCGCGGGCAACAACCGGGTGACGGTCACCGTGATCCGGGTCCTGGCCGAGCATCCGCGCCGGGTCGCGTTCGTCGGCTTCGACGACATCGAGCTGGCCGACCTGCTCCAGCCGGGCGTCACGGTCGTCGCGCAGGACGCGGCGACGCTGGGCCGCACGGCCGCGGAACGGCTGTTCCGCCAGCTGGACGGCTCCCTGGCCCTCCCGGACAGGATCGAACTCCCGACGCGGCTGATCACCCGCGGCTCGGGGGAACTGCCGCCGGCGGACTGAGCGGGCGGTGCTCGACGGGGGGTGAGCGGGCGTGCTCACGGCGGGCCGAGCGGCCCGCGCGCGTGATCACTCCGCGGGAAGGATCGCGTGTGCTCGCCGCGGGCCGAGCAGCCGGTGGACGTGACCGGTCCACGGACGGAGAGCGCGGTGGTCGCCGACCACGCGCAGAGGCTCATGCGAGTGCACTCACGCGAACCAGGCACTGACGGCCTCCCGAGCCACCGCGAGGCGGCTTACGGTGCGCGCCGTCCCCAAGGACCACGGGCCACGGCGTCCCCGCCGGAGACCACCGGCCACGTGTGCGCGCCGCAGAACATGGGCCGCGGCGTCCCCGCAGCAGACCACAAGCCGCAGCGTCCCCGCAGCAGACAACGGGCCGCAGCGTCCGCGCCTCAGACCACAAGCCGCAGCGTCCCCGCAGCAGACCGCGCGCCGCGGCGTCCCCGCAGCAAGCCACAGGCCGCAGCGTCCGCGCCTCAGACCACAAGCCGCAGCGTCCCCGCAGCAGACCGCGCGCCGCGGCGTCCCCGCAGCAGACCACCGGCCGCAGCATCCCCGCAGCAGACCACAAGCCGCGGCGTCCCCGCAGCAGACCGCGCGCCGCGGCGTCCCGGCAGCAGACCACCGGCCGCGGTGTCCGTGCCGCCCGGAGGGCACCGCTGCCCCACCCCGCCCCGCCTGTGATACGTCCAGCGACATATCGGCAAGTCGGCATATTGGCACGTCGGGCGTGTGTCTGCACGTCGGCCTGCCCATCACCCCGGAGAACCGACGACGGCGCGGTGCCGGTCGCGTCCGTGGCGCGCCCGCGATCTACTTGGCGGACGCCGTGAGGTCGCCCCATCGGGGCGCGGCGAAGCCTTCCAGGTCGGCCCGTGTCAGCCCGGTCAGCCGGGCGACCTCGGCGATGTCGAGGGCGCCGCAGTCCAGGCCGCGCAGCAGGTAACCGCTGAGGGCCTTGGCGGTGGCGGGCTCGTCCATGACGTCGCCGCCGGCCCGGTTGGCGTAGCGGGCGAGGCGGCCGGCGGCCTGTTCGAAGCCCTCGCGGTAGAAGGCGAAGACGGCCGCGTAGCGGGTCGGTATGTGGCCGGGGTGCATGTCCCAGCCCTGGTAGTAGGCGCGGGCCAGGGCGCGGCGGGTGAGACCGTAGTGCAGCCGCCAGGCGTCGTGGACCTTCGCGGTCGGGCCGACCGGCAGGACGTTGGTGGAGCCGTCGGAGACGCGGACACCGGTGCCCGCGGCGGCGACCTGCATGATCGCCTTGGCGTGGTCGGCGGCCGGATGGTCGCCGGCCTGGTAGGCGGCGGACACGCCGAGACAGGCGCTGTAGTCGAAGGTGCCGTAGTGCAGCCCGGTGGCGCGGCCCTCGGCGGCTTGGATCATCCGGGCGACGGTGGCGGTGCCGTCGGCGGCCAGGATGGACTGGCTGGTCTCGATCTGGATTTCGAAGCCGAGCCGGCCGGGCTCCAGGGCGTGCGCCTTCTCGAAGGCCTCCAGCAGCCGGACCATGGCGGTGACCTGCTCGGAGCAGGTCACCTTCGGCAGGGTGAGCACCAGCCCGTCGGGCAGGCCGCCGGCCCTCATCAGGCCGGTGAGGAAGATGTCGAGGGTGCGGATGCCCCGGTCGCGCACCGGCGCCTCCATGCACTTCATGCGGATGCCCATGTACGGCGCCGCGGTGCCGTTCGCGTACGCCTGCGCGATCAGTCGTGCCGCGCGGGCGGCCGCCTCGTCCTCCTCGGTGTCGGGGCGGGGGCCGTAGCCGTCCTCGAAGTCGACGCGCAGGTCCTCGACGGGCTCGCGTCCCAGCTTGGCGCGCACGCGCGCGTAGACGGGTTCGGCGAGGTCGTCGGCGAGTCCCAGGACGGCGGCGAACGACGCGGCGTCCGGGGCGTGTTCGTCGAGGGCGGCGAGTGCCCGGTCGCCCCAGGAGCGGACGGTGTCGGTGGCGAAGGCGTCACCGGGGACGTAGACGGTGTGGACGGGCTGACGGGTGCCGGGGTCTCCGGGGTAGCGGCGCTCCAGTTCGGCGTCGACCGGCGCGAGGGAGGCGCTGATCTCCGCGCTGACCGTGCCCGCGAGGCTCGTCGCGATGTGCTCCTGCCGGCCCTGACCCATCCCACACCCTCCTATTTTCCGCTATACGGAATCAACAATCCGTAGAATGAAGCTATCCGGGGATCTTCCGCCTGGTCAACACCCCTTCCTTGCCGGGCCACCCGACCTTTCGGCATGTTCACGTCCATCTCATGGAGCGGTAGAACACTCTCGTACGCCGACTCTCCCGGCCGCCCCCGTCGAAGGAGCCTCCGTGCCGAACCAGAGCCGAGTCACACGCCGCCTGGGCCTGAAGACAGCGTTGGCCGCCGCGGCCGCCGTACCCCTCTCCAGTACAGCACTGTCGCCCTCGGCGGCCTCGGCGGAGGAGCGCGACGTCGTGCCGGCGGCGGAGCGCGGCGGCCGCCGGCTGGAGACCATGTCCTTCAACCTGCGTTTCGCGAGTACCACCGAACCCAACAGCTGGGCCGTGCGCAGACCCGTGATGCGCGAGCTGCTGCGCCGCGATCGCCCGCACCTCCTCGGTACCCAGGAGGGGCTCTACCAGCAGCTGCTGGACATCGAGACCGACCTCGGCCCGTACTACGACTGGATCGGCACCGGGCGTGCGGGCGGCAGCCGCGACGAGTTCATGGCGATCTACTACGACACCCGGCGCCTCGCCCCGCTGGAGTACGACCACTTCTGGCTCTCCGACACCCCGGACGTGATCGGTTCGAACACCTGGGGCGGCGGCTCCATCCGCATGGTCACCTGGGTCCGCTTCCGCGATCTGCGCGACGGCGGCCGCCAGTTCTACTTCCTCGACACCCACCTGGACAACCGCAGCCAGGACGCACGCGCGCGTGCCGCCGCGCTGATCGTGCAGCGGATCGCCGGACTGGACCGCTCGCTTCCGCTGCTGGTGACCGGCGACTTCAACGTCGCCGCGCACAAGAACCCGGTCTACGACACGATGCTGGGCGCCGGACTCGTCGACACCTGGGAGACGGCCGCCGAGCGCGGCGACCTGTACGCGACCTTCCACGGCTACCGGCCGCTGACGCCGGACGGCGACCGCATCGACTGGATCCTCGCCTCGCCCGGCGTCACCGTGCACCGGGCGGACATCAACACCTTCTCGGTGGACGGCCAGTTCCCCAGCGACCACCTGCCCGTGCAGGCGTCGCTGACCCTGGGATGAGCCGAGACCCCCGTGACCGGCGACGGTCGCGGGGGCCTCGTACAGCGTGCGGACGATCAGCCCTTGCGGGCCTTGATCTCCTCGGTCAGCTGCGGGACGACGTCGAACAGGTCGCCGACGACGCCGTAGTCGACCAGCTCGAAGATCGGCGCCTCGGCGTCCTTGTTGACCGCCACGATCGTCTTCGAGGTCTGCATGCCGGCCCGGTGCTGGATGGCGCCGGAGATGCCGGAGGCGATGTAGAGCTGCGGCGAGACGGACTTGCCGGTCTGGCCGACCTGGTTGGTGTGCGGGTACCAGCCCGCGTCCACCGCGGCACGCGAGGCGCCGACGGCCGCGCCGAGCGAGTCGGCAAGGGCCTCGATGAGCGCGAAGTTGTCCGCGCCGCCCACGCCACGGCCGCCGGAGACCACGATCGCGGCCTCGGTCAGCTCCGGGCGGCCGGTCGACTCACGCGCCGTGCGCGAGGTGATCTTGGTGCCGGTGGCCTTGTCGGAGAAGGTCACCGACAGCGCCTCGACGGCGCCGGCCGCCGGCGCGGCTTCCACGGCGGCGCTGTTCGGCTTGACCATGATGACCGGCGTGCCCTTGGTGACACGGGACTTGGTGGAGTAGGACGCGGCGAACACCGACTGGGTGGCCACCGGGCCCTCGTCGCCGGCCTCCAGGTCGACGGCGTCGGTGATGATGCCGGAGCCGATGCGCAGCGCCAGGCGGGCCGCGATCTCCTTGCCCTCGGCGGAGGACGGCACCAGCACGGCGGCCGGGGAGACGGCCTCGACGGCGGCCTGGAGGGCGTCGACCTTCGGGACGACCAGGTAGTCGGCGTACTCGGCGGCCTCGTGCGTGAGGACCTTGACCGCGCCGTGCTCGGCGAGCGCGGCGACGGTGTCGGCGGCGCCGTTGCCCAGGGCGACGGCGACGGGCTCGCCGATGCGGCGGGCCAGGGTCAGCAGCTCCAGGGTGGGCTTGCGGACGGCACCGTCCACGTGGTCGACGTAGACGAGAACTTCAGCCATGGGACTTCTTCTCTCCTGCTTGCGAAGTGTGAGGGGCGGTCAGCGAAGTCGAGCTCAGGGCTCAGATGAACTTCTGGCTCGCGAGGAACTCAGCGAGCTGCTTGCCGCCCTCGCCCTCGTCCTTGACGATCGTGCCGGCGGTGCGGGCCGGACGCTCCGTCGCGGCGTCGACCGTCGTGTACGCGTTCTCCAGGCCGACCTCGTCGGCGTCGATGTCCAGGTCGGACAGGTCCCAGGACTCCACGGGCTTCTTCTTGGCCGCCATGATGCCCTTGAAGGACGGGTAACGCGCCTCGCCCGACTGGTCGGTGACGGAGACGACCGCCGGAAGCGAAGCCTGAAGCTGCTCCGAGGCCGTGTCACCGTCACGGCGGCCCGTGACCGTGCCGTCCTCGACGGAGACCTCGGACAGCAGGGTGACCTGCGGGACACCCAGACGCTCGGCCAGCAGCGCCGGCACGACGCCCATGGTGCCGTCGGTGGAGGCCATACCGGAGATGACCAGGTCGTAACCGGCCTTCTCGATCGCCTTGGCCAGCACCAGGGAGGTGCCGATGGCGTCGGTCCCGTGCAGGTCGTCGTCCTCGACGTGGATCGCCTTGTCGGCGCCCATCGACAGCGCCTTGCGCAGGGCGTCCTTGGCGTCCTCCGGGCCCACGGTCAGCACGGTGACCTCGGCGTCGTCGGCGTCCTCGGCGATCTGCAGCGCCTGCTCGACGGCGTACTCGTCCAGCTCGGAGAGCAGACCGTCCACGTCGTCCCGGTCGACGGTCAGGTCATCGGCGAAGTGCCGGTCGCCAGTGGCGTCGGGCACGTACTTCACAGTGACAACGATCCTCAAGCTCACGCCGGCTCTCCTACTGCATCGTCAATTTCAGGCTGCCTTCTTGCAGGCAGCATAGGCGCCCCTGGCGGCGGATCCCGGTCGGGGCGCCGCGCGCTCCGAGCGAGATATTACTCGTCAGTACATCCAGTTCCTGCCCGCTAAGCAAGCGCTTTGAACTGTGACCTTCGCAACGCAGCGTAACCGGAACTGGACCGTTCCGCAGGTCCGCTCACTCCCGCAACGCGGTGAAACGTCCCTGGTGGTACAGCAGCGGCCGGCCCGCGCCGGCCGGGTCGCCGCCGACGACCTCCGCGATCACGAGACGGTGATCACCCGCGGGCACGCGCGCGTGCACCCTGCACACCAGCCAGGCCGGCACACCGTCGAGCACGGGCACGCCTTCGGGGCCGTCACGCCAGACGGTGGGCGGGCCGAACCGGTCGGCGCCGCTGCGCGCGAAGGTGGCGGCCATCTCCTGCTGGTGCTCGCCGAGTATGTGCACGCCTATGTGGGCGGCCCCGGAGAGCACCGCCCAGCTGGACGAGGCGGTGCGGGTGTTGAAGGAGAGCAGCGGCGGTTCGGCGGAGACCGAGGCGAGGGAGGTGGCGGTAAAGCCGACCGGGCCGGAGTCGCCCCGCGCGGTGATCACCGCCACGCCGGCCGCGTGCTGCCGGAAGACGGCACGGAAAAGGTCGGTGGCGGCGGCGCGCGGGGAGGAGGCGGCTGGGTCGGGGGTGGCCGGCATGGAGTGACCTTCTGCGGGGGGCGAGCGGATCCTGGGTCGTCTAGCGACCCGGACAGCGCGCGCTCGCGGTGCGGACGAGGTCGACGTGGACCCGGCCGAAGCGAAGGACTTCCGATGGCATACGGTCAAGCTGACGATAGATGCTGCGCACAGTCAAATTCCTCCCGTGATCCAGGACAGACGACTGAGACCCGTGCGCCCGGTTTCACACCACTTGCTCACACCACGTGTCCGAGCGCGGCGATCACATCGGCCTTGTGCGGCTGCCCCGTGGCGCGCCGCACGATCCGGCCGTCGGCGTCCAGCACCAGCACGGTCGGGGTTCTGACGATGCCCAGGGCGCGCACGAGGTGCAGACGCGCCTCGGCGTCGATCTCGACGTGCGTGACGCCGGGGACCAGTCGTGCCACCTCACCGAGGATGCGCCGGGTCGCCCGGCAGGGCGCGCAGAAGGCGCTGGAGAACTGCACCAGTGTGGCGCGCTCACCGAGTTCGGCACCCAGCTCGGCCGCGCCGAGCCGCTCGCCCTCGTCCCGCACGCGCACCCACCACCCGTCCTGTCACTCGTTTCGTCCTGACCGGTACAAGCGTTATCGCGACCGCAACGATTCCCGCCCCCCGGGGGTCCTTTCGCTGCGGAATCCTGAGGTCATGGAGATCGGCGTGAGGGGACCACGCTTCGGGGCGGCCGTGACGAGCGCCGTTCTGACGGTCGTTCTGTTCACCCATAGCGCCTGGCTGCTGGCGGCGCAGACGCTGGTGTTCGCGTGGGGCGCGGGCGGGCGGCGTGGGCCACGCGCCGTACGGCTGGGCGTTCGACCATGTCGTACGGCGCCGGATCGCTCCGGCGGTGGAAGTTCGAGGCGTCCGAACCGTCCCGGTTCGCCCAGGCGGTGGGGCTGGTGTTCGCCGGAGTCGGCCTGGTCGGCTACACGCTGGGGCCCGTCTGGCTGGGCGTGGCGGCGACCGGGGCCGCGCTCGCCGCCGCCTTCGTCAACGCGGTGTCGGGGTTCCGCGCGGCCTGCCGGATGTATCTGCTCGCTCGGCGGGTCGCCGTCCCAACGGAGTAAAGGCGCCGCAAAAGCACGAGGTGGGCGGATACGCGGACGTGACGAGGATCTCGCCGCGCCCGGGCACCAGGACTGGCTACCCGCCCGTTCTTGGGGCACCATCTGCGAGATGCCGTAAACCTACGGCTGCGTAACTTTCTGGCCGGGAGCACTTTCCCGAGCGGAGCAGGAAGGGTCCACCCCGCCCATGGCAGAACTCGTCTACCGTCCCGTCGTCGGTCTCGCGCGGACCTTGTTCAAGGTCTGGGACCTGAAGATCGACTGCCAGGGGTCGCACAACATCCCGCGCGCGGGCGGCGCAGTGCTGGTGAGCAATCACATCAGCTATCTGGACTTCGTCTTCAACGGTCTGGCGGCGCTCCCGCAGAAGCGCCTGGTGCGCTTCATGGCGAAGGAGTCGGTCTTCCGCCACCGCGTCTCCGGTCCGCTGATGCGCGGCATGCGGCACATCCCGGTGGACCGCAAGCAGGGCGAGGCGGCCTATCGGCACGCTCTGGACTCGCTGCGCTCCGGCGAGATCGTCGGCGTGTTCCCGGAGGCCACGATCTCGCAGTCGTTCACCCTCAAGAGCTTCAAGTCGGGTGCGGCGCGCCTGGCTCAGGAGGCGGGCGTCCCGCTGATCCCGATGGCGGTGTGGGGCACGCAGCGGCTGTGGACCAAGGGCCACCCGCGCAACTTCAAGCGCAGCCACATCCCGGTCACGATCCGGGTCGGCGAGGCCGTCGAAGCCCCTCGCGACCAGTACGCGGGCGCCATCACCCGCCGACTGCGCGAGCACGTCCAGGAGATGCTGGACGCGGCCCAGCGCGCCTACCCCGGTCGCCCCCGCGGCGCGGACGACACCTGGTGGCTCCCCGCCCACCTCGGCGGCACGGCCCCCACCCCGGAACAGGTCCGCGAGTCCGAGACCCGCTGACGGCCGCCCCGCGCGGCACGAACCGGCGCACGCGCCCGGCGCTTGCACCGCTGCCCCCGCCCCCTGGACGACCGGTCCACCCGCGGCTACGTTCCCGTACAGACCACGTCGCGGGGAGGGGGCCCGAGTTCCGTGCCGGCCGAAATCGCTGCGGGCGTGATCGTCGAAGCCGTCGCGGGAACCGCCCGGTGGCTCAAGCGCGAGTCGGCGGGCGCGGACGGCACAACAGGCTGTCGTGCGCTGGTTCGACACGTACCAGCTCTCCGCTCCGCCGGACGACGCCCTCGCACTGCCGGACGGTGTGCCCGCCCAGCCGGTTGAGGAAAGCGCGGCCGGCGCGTGGGCCTTGGCGTAGCAGATGCCCGTGCGCCGCTCCAGGACGTCGGACGCGCGCCAGGTGACACGGAGGTCGCCGGAGTCCTGGGAGTGCGGGACGGCGTCGCGCACGAACTCGAACGTCATCCGCGCACAGTCATACGAGTCTTCGGCCGATGCCGCCAACCGGGCAGCCGCCCTCCGCACCCGCGGATGATCGTGGTCGATGGCCTCGCCGGCAGCCAAGTAGGCGGTCAAGTCGGGGGTTTCCTGGATCAGCTCCGTGCCCGCAGAGCATAGAAACGCGATCACCCGAACGTCAATGACTCTTCAGATGACCGCATATCCATGCAATTTGTCGGTCGCGTCTACCGCGCCATCTCCTCCTTGAGCGCCGCGACGAAGGCGTCGACGTCGTCCTCCGTGGTGTCGAAGGAGCACATCCAGCGCACGTCACCGGCGGCCTCGTCCCAGAAGTAGAACCGGAACCGCTTCTGCAGGCGCTCGCTCACGTCGTGCGGCAGCCGCGCGAAGACGGCGTTGGCCTGCACCGGGTAGAGCAGCTCGACGCCGTGCACCGCCCGTACGCCCTCGGCGAGCCGCTGGGCCATCTCGTTGGAGTGGCGGGCGTTGCGCAGCCACAGGTCCCCGGCGAGCAACGCCTCCAGCTGCACCGACACGAAACGCATCTTGGAGGCGAGCTGCATGGACAGCTTGCGCAGGTGCTTCATGTGACTGACGGCGTCCTGGTTGACGACCACGACCGCCTCACCGAACAGGGCGCCGTTCTTGGTGCCGCCCAGGGAGAGGATGTCGACGCCGGCCGCGTTGGTGAAGGTCCGCATCGGGACGTCCAGGGAGGCGGCGGCGTTGGCGAGGCGGGAGCCGTCCAGGTGGACCTTCATCCCGTGTGCGTGGGCGTGCTCGCAGATGGCGCGGATCTCGTCCGGCGTGTAGACCGTGCCGAGTTCCGTGGCCTGGGTGATGGACACGACCTGCGGCATCGCGCGGTGCTCGTCTTCCCAGCCCCAGGCCTGCTTGTCGATCAGCTCGGGGGTGAGCTTGCCGTCCGGCGTCGGCACGGTGAGCAGCTTCAGGCCGCCCATACGCTCGGGGGCGCCGCCCTCATCGACGTTGATGTGCGCGCTCTCGGCGCAGATCACCGCACCCCAGCGGTCGGTGACCGCCTGGAGGGCGACCACGTTGGCGCCGGTGCCGTTGAACACCGGGAACGCCTCCGCGGTGGCCCCGAAGTGGCTGCGGACGACACGCTGGAGATTGTCGGTGTACGCGTCCCCGCCGTACGCGACCTGGTGCCCGCCGTTGGCCACGGCCAGGGCGGCGAGCACCTCCGGATGCACTCCGGCGTAGTTGTCACTGGCGAAACCGCGGACCTCCGGGTCGTGATGGCGACGCGCGTCGGTCTTCGGGGGATTCACGGCTTCTCGGTGAGCCACAGACGTTGTCCGTTCACTTCGGCGGCGGGCTTGTCCCAGACACCGGCGATCGCCTCCGCCAGATCCTCGACGTCGGTGAAGCCCGCGAACTTCGCGTGGGGCCGGTCGGCGCGCATGGCCTCGTGCACCAGTGCCTTCACCACCAGGATGGCAGCCGCCGCGTTCGGCCCCTGCTCGCCCCCGGCCTTGGCGAAGTAGTCGGCCATGGCCAGGGTCCACGCCTCGGCTGCGGCCTTCGCGGCGGCGTACGCGGCGTTGCCCGCGGTGGGCTTGCTGGCGCCCGCGGCGCTGATCAGCACGTACCGGCCGCGGTCGCTGCGCTGGAGCGCCTCGTGGAAGGCGAGGGAGGTGTGCTGGACGGTGCGGATGAGCAGCAGCTCCAGCAGGTCCCAGTCGTCGAGCCGCGTCTTGGTGAAGGTCTCGCTGCCACGCCAGCCGCCCACCAGGTGGACCAGGCCGTCCACGCGCCCGAAGTCCTTCTCGATGCGGCCGGCCCACTCCTCGGCGGCCTTCAGATCGAGCAGGTCGACGGTGTCACCGACGACGGTGGCGCCGCCGTGCGCGTAGCTGGCCGCGTCCACGGCCTCCGCCAGGCGCTCCGGGTCGTTGTCCGATCCGACGACGATCGCGCCCGCTTCGGCCAGCCGGTGCAGCGTCGCCCGGCCTGCGGGTCCGCCCGCGCCGGCCACTGCGATCACCGCACCGCTGAGAGCCCCGTTCCCCACCATGTTCCTCGCCTCCTGAGCAGTGTCGCCGGTGTCGCGGTCGCTCACGCGGCCACCCGTTCGGCGGTGTCCGCCGTGATGCCCTTGGTGGAGGCAATCACGTTCTTGAGCTTCTTGGACAGCGCCTCATAGAACATGCTCAGCGGAAACTCGTCCGGAAGCACGTCATCGACCAGCTTGCGCGGCGGCTGGGTCAGGTCCAGGGCGTCGGGGCCCTTGGCCCACTTGGAGCCCGGGTGCGGGGCGAGGTAGGTGGAGACCAGCTCGTACCCGGCGAACCAGTGCACGAGCTTCGGGCGGTCGATGCCGTCCCGGTAGAGCTTCTCGATCTCGGCGCACAGCTGGTTGGTGACCTGCGGCGCGCGCTCCCAGTCGATGGACAGCTTGTTGTCGGTCCAGCGGACCACGTCGTGCTTGTGCAGGTGGGCGAAGAGCAGCTGGCCGCCGAGACCGTCGTAGTTGCGGACCCGCTCGCCGGTGACCGGGAAGCGGAACATGCGGTCGAACAGGACCGCGTACTGCACGTCACGGGCCTGCGGGACGCCTTCGCCGGCCAGCTTCACGGCCTCCTTGAAGGCGGTGAGGTCGCAGCGCAGCTCCTCCAGGCCGTACATCCAGAACGGCTGGCGCTGCTTGATCATGAACGGGTCGAACGGCAGGTCGCCGTGGCTGTGCGTGCGGTCGTGGACCATGTCCCACAGCACGAAGGCCTCTTCGCAGCGCTTCTGGTCGTGGACCATGGCGGCGATGTCCTCGGGCAGCTCCAGCCCCAGCAGGCCGACGGCGGCCTCGGTGACCCGGCGGAAGCGGGCCGCCTCGCGGTCGCAGAAGATGCCGCCCCAGGTGAAGCGCTCGGGGGCCTCGCGCACGGCGATCGTCTCGGGGAAGAGGACGGCGGAGTTCGTGTCGTACCCGGCCGTGAAGTCCTCGAAGGTGATGCCGCAGAACAGCGGGTTGTCGTAGCGGGTGCGCTCCAGCTCGGCCAGCCAGTCCGGCCAGACCATGCGCAGGACGACCGCTTCGAGGTTGCGGTCGGGGTTGCCGTTCTGCGTGTACATCGGGAAGACGACCAGGTGCTGGAGGCCGTCCTGGCGGTCGGCGGCGGGCTGGAACGCGAGCAGCGAGTCCAGGAAGTCCGGCACCTCGAAGCCGCCGTCGGCCCAGCGGCGCAGGTCCCGCACGAGGGCCCCGTGGTAGGCGGCGTCGTGGGGCAGCAGCGGGGAGAGCTCCTCGACGGCGTCGACGACGCGGCGTACGGCCAGTTCGGCCTCCGAGCGGTCCGGGGCGCCCTCGGCGTCGAAGTCGATCGACCCGTCCTTGGTCTGCCATGGCCGGACCCGCTCCACGGCATCCTTGAGCACGGGCCACGCCGGGTGCTCCACCACCCTGGTCACGGGAGGAACCTTCGCCTCCGAACCCACCTGCACAAGAATTTCCGTCATGTCCCATCCTCCACGGGAGAACCTCGCGTAAGGAGACCGTATACATACGAGGTTTCACCCAGCAAGGGGGCCCTCGGGAAATTATTCTGCGACACCCCCACCTTCACCGCACTTTTTCCTGCGGGCAACGGGGAAGGCGCGGGCGGATCTCCCCGCCGCCACCTCTCCCCGGCACGCCCTCGGGCGGCTACGGTCCACAAGGGGCCTCGGTGGCCCCCACCGCCGCCGTCGACGGAAGCGAGTCGAACCTTGAACTTCCTCACCATCGGGCACCGCGGAGTCATGGGTGTCGAACCCGAGAACACCCTCCGGTCCTTTGTCGCCGCCCAGGAGGCCGGACTCGACGCGATCGAACTCGACCTCCATCTGAGCAAGGACGGGGCCCTCGTCGTCATGCACGACACCGACGTGGACCGTACGACGGACGGCTCCGGGCCGATCGCCGAGAAGACCCTCGCCGAACTGCGCGCCCTGGACGCCGGCCGGGGCGAACGCGTCCCGGTGTTCGAGGAGGTTGTGGACGCGGTCCGGGCGCCGCTGCAGGCCGAGATCAAGGACGTGCAGGCGGCGAGGGCGCTCGCCGCCGTACTGCGGGAGCGCGACCTGGCCGGCCGGGTCGAGGTGTCCTCGTTCCACGACGAGGCGATCGCCGAGACCGCCCGGCTGGTGCCCGGCGTACGCACCGCGCTCGTCGCGAGCCGGTACGGCACGGACGTCGTGGAACGCGCCGTCGAGGCCGGTGCGGCGACCGTCTGCCTCGACATCCGGCGGCTCACCCTGGAGATCGTCGAGCACGCGCGCGCGGCGGGCCTGCGGATCATCGGCTGGGTGGTCAACACGCAGGAGAACCTGCGCCTGGTACGGGCGCTGGAACTGGACGGCGCGACGACCGACTACCCGGAGATCAAGCGCACCGGCCGGTTCACGGCATAGGGGCTACGCGAGTTCCTTCACCAGCAGTTCGAACTGAAGGTCGTCGCGCTGCGGGATGCCGAACCGCTCGTCGCCGTAGGGGAAGGGGGTCATCCGTCCCGTACGACGGTAGCCGCGCCGCTCGTACCAGGCGATGAGGTCCTCGCGCACGGAGATCACGGTCATGTGCATCTCCGTGGCGCCCCATTCCGCGCGGACCCGCCGCTCCGCCTCCGCGATGATGCTCTTGCCGAGGCCGGAGCCCTGGAGCCGGGGGCTGACCGCGAACATGCCGAAATAGGCGTGCGCGCCACGGCGTTCGAGCTGGCAGCAGGCGACGACGGCGCCGTCCCGCTCCGCCGTCAGCAGCCTGCTGTCCGGCGCCTTGATCACGGTCAGCACACCCTCCGGGTCGGTCCGCTGCCCCTGCAGGATGTCCGCCTCGGTGGTCCACCCGGCCCGGCTGGAGTCGCCCCGGTACGCCGACTGGATCAGCGCCACCAGCGTGTCCACGTCGGTGTCGATGGCGTCGCGGAAGGTCAGTCCGTGGGCGGTGGCGCTGTCCATGGGGGGTGTCTCTCCGATTTTCCGGCGCGGCTGGGACATCGACGAGCGTAATCCTGCCACTAGGCTCCGGGTGCATGGTGCACGTACTGAGCGGCCGGATCCTGCTCCGCCCCACCGACCCCGAGCGGTCCCGTGTCTTCTACGGCGAGCAGCTGGGCCTCGCCGTCTACCGCGAGTTCGGCACGGGGCCGGAACGCGGCACCGTGTACTTCATCGGCGGCGGCCACCTGGAGGTCTCCGGCCGCTCCGAGACCCCGCCGTCCCCGGCGGTACGGCTGTGGCTCCAGGTCGAGGACGTGTCCGCCGCGCACGACGAACTGCGCGGCAAGGGCGTGGAGATCGTCCGGCCGCCGGTCCGGGAGCCGTGGGGGCTGATCGAGATGTGGATCGCGGATCCCGACGGCGTGCCGATCGTGCTGGTGGAGGTGCCGGCCGAGCACCCGATCCGGTACCGGCCGGGCATCTGACGACGTCTCACGCCGGGCGGCGCTCCCGGCGCGGTGCAGGTCGGCTCCCGCGATCACGAGTGCCGGTGGCCGCTGTCAGTGGCCGGGACCAGTGCCGCGGCAGGCAACGTTTTGCCCGGCAAGGAGCGGCGTCCGGTGCGTGCTCTCGGCGTGCCGGGCGGCGCGACGGGGTGAACGTCGCCTGTCGCGGCACTAGCGTGCTGGTGGAGGTCCTCGCTGCGGAAGGAACGTCCGATGAAGCTCGACAAACCGGTGATCGGCGGGCCCTGCTGGGTCGAACTGGGCACCGATGACATGGAGGCGGCCAAGGCGTTCTACGCCGAGCTGTTCGGCTGGCGGTCGGAGACGGACCCGCGTCAGGAGGCGGGCGGCTACACGGTCGCGCACCTGGGGGACGCGGCGGTGGCCGCGCTGACGCCGCTGTACCAGGAGGGGCAGCCGGTGGCGTGGACCGTGTCGTTCGCCGTCCGGGACGCCGACGAGACCGGACGGCAGGTGACGGTGGCCGGCGGCACGGTGCTGATGGGCCCGGTGGACGTGTTCGACATGGGCCGCTTCGCGGTGGCCGCCGACCCGTCCGGGGCCGCCTTCGCGCTGTGGCAGCCACGGTCCTTCGAGGGGGCCGCGCTGTTCAGCGCGCCCGGCGCGCTGGGCTGGGTGGAACTGCTCACCCGGGAGCCCGCACACGCGCGCGACTTCTACACGACCGTCTTCGGCTGGACCGTCAACGCCTCGGAGCGGTACACCCAGTGGGGCCTCGCGGGCCAGGACTTCGGCGGCATGATGGTCATGGACGACAAGTTCCCGCCCGAGGTGCCGCCGCACTGGCTGCCGTACTTCGCGGTGGCCGACGTCGACGCCGCCACCGCGACGGCGACCGGGGCGGGCGGGACGGTCCTGATGGAGCCCACCTCCCTGCCAGACGGTCCGCGGATCGCGGTGCTGCGCGATACGCGGGGCGCGGTCTTCGGCGTCTACCTGGCGGGGGAGCGGGGCTGACCCGACGGCCGGGGTTCCCTCTCGCGGCGCAACCGGTTCCTGGCGTCGCGGGCACCGACCGCTCGACGTCCCTCACCCCCGCAGCGCGCCCGGACGCCCCTCCAACTGTCCGAGCAACTCACCCAGCAGTCCGGCGAGTTCGTCCTGCCGCGTGCTGTCCAGTCCGGACAGTACGGCGCTCTCGTAGGCGAGCTGCTCGGGCAGGACGGCGTCGACGAGGTCGCGTCCGGCGTCCGTGAGGCGGAGGTGGGCGACGCGGCGGTCCCGGTCGTCGCCCCGCCGTTCGACCAGGGCGCGCTCGGTGAGCTGCTTGAGCCGCTTGGTGACGGCGGCCCCGGAGGAGAACGTCTCGCGGGCCAATTCGCTGGGCGTCAGCTCGTGCCCGGTGCGGCGCAGCGCCCCGAGCAGGTCGAACTCCGACCGGCTGAGCCCGGCCCGGCGCAGCGGCGCGTCCTCGGCCTGCTGGAGCAGCGCGGCACAGCGGTTGACCCGGCCGATGATCTCCATGGGGCCGGTGTCGAGATCGGGCCGCACGGTCTGCCACTGGGCGACGACACCGGCGACGGTGTCACGACGGCCGGCACCGCCGGGGCGGGGCACTTCGGTCGTGTGATGCGGGTCGGCGGTGACACCGGGGTGGGCCGTTCCGCCCGGGACGGGCCGTCCCGCCGCGTCTCCCCCGTCGGCCCCCCACACGTTCGTCCCCGTCATGGCCGTGCGTCCTCCGTCGTCCTGTCGGCGTCCTGGTCAAGGAGCAGTCCCTGGCGTCGTAGCGTCGCCGCGAGCGTACGGTGTCCTGCCTGCTCGGCGGCGACGACCCGCTCCTGGGGCAGGGCGCGTGGCCACCACTCGCCGGACGCGGCGTCCGCGGTGGCGCGCAGCTCGACGAGGGCGGCGGCGAGGGCGCGGCGGACGGCTCCCAGCGCGTCGGCGGTCGGCTGCGGCTCGGCCGGCAGACGGGCGGTGCGCTCGCGGACCCGTTCGGTGGCGGTCAGGGCGGGCTCGAGGCGGGCACCGGCGCTCCGGTTGGTGACGGCGACCGCGGCGGCGAAGCCGACCAGCGCGCCGACGAAGGTGTCCACGACCCGTTCGGCGATCAGCGCACCGGGGTTCTGGAAGCCGGTGAACTCGGTGATCAGCAGCGCCATCGGCGTGACGCAGACGCTGCCGAGCCAGTAGTTGCGGCTGATCAGCGCCTCGGCGCCGAAACGGCAGGCGAGGCAGCACGGCACGAGCACCGTCCGGCCGAGGTGGACGAGCGGGACGAGGGCGGCGAACACGAGCACGCCGACGAGGTTGCCGACGACGCGCTGCACGGCCCGGTTCCAGGTGAGGGTGACGTCGGCCTGGTAGAGGGCGGACGCCGTGACCAGCGCCCAGTGGGGACGGCCGAGGCCGAAGGCCAGGGACGCGTAGTCGGCGAGGGCACAGCCGAGGGCGGTGCGCGCGGCGATCGGGCCGAGGGGCGCGAGGGCGCGCCACAACGGCGGACGCGGGGCGGCCGGCTCCAGGTCCACGCCGGACAGTTCCTCGCCGTCCCGGCCCCCGGCGTACGGCACGGGCCGGGCTCCGCGCCGCTCACGGGCCCGGGCGCGCAGCCGTGCCGGGTCGGTCTCTGTGGGAGCGGCGAGCGCGACCTCGGCGCGGACGACGAGGGCGCGCAGGGCACGCCGGGTCGTGGGGCGGTTCCCGGCGGACAGCAGCGACTGCCGGGCGACCTGCACGGCGGCGGCCGCGGCGGCGCGGGCCCGGGCGTGCCCCTCTCCGGTGCCGCGTGTGTCGGCGTACGCGGCGGCGGTGTTCAGGGCCTGGGCGGTGGCGCGGCGCTCCGGTCCGTGCGGCCGGACCAGGCCCGGCGCCATGCCGACGAGCCAGGCCCACGCGCCGGCGGCGACGCCCAGCGTCAGGGCCCGGGCACCTGCTCCAGGGACTGCGGGGCGAACAGCGCGGCGGAGCTGACGAAGGTGAGGACGACGTTGCCGGGCGGGCCGAGCCGGGTGGCGTCGCAGAGCGTCTTCTGGGCGGCGGCCAGGAGGGCGCCGACGGTGACCAGCACGACGGCGTGGTGAGCGCCGCGGTGACCAGCGCGACGGCGAGTCCGCCGGGCATGCCGAGCACGACCCACGCATGCACCCGGGCACGGGCGGCGTAGGGACGGTCGTGGGCGTACAGGGCGCACAGGGAGCCGGCCGACGCACAGCACACCGGCGAGCGGGAGCCGGCGTAGGCGCCGGGTCCCGGGGTGGGGGTCGCAGGGGTGGGTGTCGCACTGCTCATGCAGGAATGTCAGCAGGTGTTGTACCAGTAAACGAATGCGCGAACGATTCCCGCTCCGCCGAGCGCTCCCCGCGTACACCCTTGCGCTCGCGTGAGCGCCACACAAACCGGGCATCCCTATGAACCGGGCACATCTTGACCCACCGTCGAGCGGGGAGGTGCGGATGCACGGACCGGCCACGTCGGGATGGCTGCTGGTCGCGCTGTGCGCGGCGACCGGCGCCTACTGTCTGCTGCGCCTGCGCAGCGGTGTCGAGGAGCAGCGCCGTACCGCCGGGGACGAGGCGCTGATGGGCTTCGGCATGGCCGCGATGGCCGTTCCGGCGGCGGTCTACACCCCG
This sequence comes from Streptomyces chromofuscus, assembly GCF_015160875.1. Taxonomy (NCBI): domain Bacteria; kingdom Bacillati; phylum Actinomycetota; class Actinomycetes; order Kitasatosporales; family Streptomycetaceae; genus Streptomyces; species Streptomyces chromofuscus. The sequence goes on from NZ_CP063374.1 coordinate 1,037,216, forward strand.
CCGCAGTGGGCCTGGCCCGTCTACGCGGTCGTCTTCGGCGCGGCGGGGCTGCGCGCCCTGTGGGCGGCGCGCACCGGCGGGCACCACCTGCACCACCTGGTGGGCGCCTCGGCCATGGTCTACATGGCGTGGGCGATGGCCGCCGCACCGGGGCACGGTCACGGCGGCTCCGGACTCCCGCCGGTGACCGGCGCCCTGCTGCTCTACTTCACCGGGTACGTCCTGCTGGGCGGGGCCCGGCTCGTCCCGGTGCCCGCCGTGGCGGGCGGCCCGCATCCCGCCGGATGGGGCGACCGGCCGGAACTGGCGCGGGCCTGCCGCCTGTCGATGAGCATCGCCATGGTCGCGATGCTCCTCACGCTGTGAGAACCCACCCCGTGCGCCGCGCCGTCGTGAGCGCGGCCGTGGTCTGCGTCACTTGACGGAAGGAGTCGTACCCCTGAGTAGCCTGCCGCTCATAGGGTGTCCCCATGATGGTCCCCGCGGCCCTGCTGCTGCTCGGCGCCCTGACCGCCGTCCTGGCCCCGCGGCTGCTCGCCCGGGCCGACTGGCCGGACCGCGAACCGGTGGTGGCCCTGTGGGTGTGGCAGTGCGTGGTGGCGGGCGTCCTGCTGTGCTGCGCGCTGTCGATGACGCTCAGCGCGGCGGCGGCCTGGCAGGCGGTGCGTGGGCACGTGTTCGCGCCGGCGCCGAGTGCGGTCGTCGAGGCGTACGCGCTGGGTGCGGCCGTCCCGTGGGCGGCGGCGACCGCGGTGTCGCTCGCGTGCGGCGCGGTGTGGAGCGCGGCGATGCTGGTCCGGGAGGTCGTACGGGCCCGTGCGCTGCGGCGGCGACAGCGGGCCGAACTGCTCGTTCGCGCGCCGCTGTTGCCCGGCGAGGAACCCGCCGGCGGACGGCTCGTCGTCCTGGAGGGTGAGCGGCCGGACGCCTGGTGGCTGCCCGGCGCGGCGCCCCGGCTCGTCGTCACCACCGCCGCGTTGCGCCGGCTGAAAGGGCGGCAGCTGGACGCCGTCCTCGCGCACGAGCAGGGCCACGCGCGGGCCCGGCACCACTGGCTGCTGCACTGCTCGGCCGCGCTGGCGGGCGGGTTCCCCCAGGTGCCGGTGTTCGCCGCGTTCCGCGACGAGATGCACCGGCTGGTGGAACTCGCGGCGGACGACGCGGCCTCCCGCCGCTTCGGCCGGCTGACCACCGCCCTCGCACTGGTGGAACTCAACGAGGACCGAGGCGTGTTCGGTCCGGGCCCGGCCGGGCACGCGCACGTGCCGCAGCGGGTGCACCGCCTGCTCACTCCCCCGGCCCGCCTGACCGCGGCCCGCCGCCTGCGCCTGACGGCGACGGCGGCCCTGGTGCCGGTGGTGCCGGTACTGGTGACGTTCGTACCGGCGTTGCGGGCGCTGGGACAACCGTAGCCGCGCGGCAACACCTCGGGGCCCGATCCCGGCAATCGGGCGTTCATATCAAGCCTTCCCACGCCTCAGCACCCTCGGACATTGGCTTAAGACCCCAAGAGTCGGCAAAGATCGCACTATGCACATCCCGTCCGTCGACTCCCCGCCCCGTCCGCCCGACCTCCGCACGGCCGTCCGCGCGGCGATGGCGCTGGCGTCGGTCTCGCTGCTGCTCCTCGTCCTGGTCGCCGCCGAGTGGGGCCCGGTGATCGCCCTGGACGTCGAGATCTCACGGGCCGCCCACGGGCGGGCGGTCGAGGACTCCGGGCTCACGCAGATGTGCCGGATCCTCACGGACTGGGTGTGGGACCCGCTCACGATGCGCATCCTGTGCACCGCTGTGGTGTTGTGGCTGGTGGTGCGGTACGCGGCGTGGTGGACGGCGCTGTGGCTGGTGGTCACGGTGGCGCTGAGCACCGGTGTGCAACAGACCATGAAGGCCGTGGTCGGCCGGGAGCGCCCCGACTGGCCCGACCCCGTCGACTCGGCCCACTACGCGGCCTTCCCGTCCGGCCACGCCATGACCGCCACGGTCGTCCTGGGCCTGCTGCTGTGGCTGCTCCACCACCACGGCGCCCCTCGAGCCCTCTTCCGCACGGCCGTCGCCGTGGCCGTGGTCTCGGTGGCCGGCGTCGGCGTGACCCGCGTGTGGCTCGGCGTGCACTGGCCGACGGACGTGGTCGGCGGCTGGCTGCTCGGGGCGGCGGTGGTGGCCCTGGCGGTGGCGGCCCACAAACGGCGGCACCCCTGACCGGGCCGGCGGTGCTCCGAGGGCTCCCGGCGTACGTCGTCCCGTGCGTCCTTCGCGTGCGCGTGCGCGTCCGGGACAGCACGCGCACGGTTCCCGGCACGGGGCGTCGAGCGGCGGCCCCTAGGATCACCGCATGACCGCCGTTCTGTTCGACTTCTCCGGAACCCTCTTCCGCGTCGAGTCCACCGAGACCTGGCTGCGTGCGGTACTCGCCGAGGCCCGGGTCGTCCTGTCCGAGCAGGAGTTCACCAAGACCGCGCAGGCCCTGGAGGCGGCGGGCGCGCTGCCCGGCGGCGCGGCCCCGCAGCACGTCCCCGCGGAGCTCGCCGCGGTGTGGGAGGTCCGCGACCGGACCCCGGAGGAGCACCGGGCCGCCTTCACCGGCCTCTCCCGCCGGGTACCGCTGCCCGACCCCCGCCTGCACGACGCCCTCTACGAGCGCCACATGTCGCCGGACGCGTGGACGCCGTACCCGGACGCCGCCGAGGTGCTGGGCGCGCTGCGGGAGCGCGGGATCGGCGTCGGTGTGGTCAGCAACATCGGCTGGGACCTGCGTCCGGTCTTCCGCGCGCACGGGCTCGACCGGTACGTGGACACGTACGTCCTGTCGTACGAGCACCGCATGCACAAGCCGGATCCGCGGCTGTTCGCGGCCGCCTGCGCCGATCTCGGCGCGGACCCGCGGGAGGTGCTGATGGTGGGCGACGACCGGCGGGCGGACGGCGGTGCGGCGGCGCTGGGCTGCGCGGTGCACTTCGTGGACCATCTGCCGGCCGACCGCCGACCGGACGGGCTGCGCCCGGTGCTCGACCTGGTGCGCTGACCCCGGGACGGGTCCCCCCGGCCCGGCGGGGTGCGCCGACCCGCCACATCACCGCCCACCCCGGACGATCCCCCGCGTCGCCCGGGGCAGGACGGCACCACCGGCAGCGGCCGCTCAGGGGCCGGAACCGACGTTCTGAGTATAGTTGGCTGGCAGCCAGTCAACGCAGGAGTTACAGCATGACCCCCCGTAGCGCCTCGGTCAATGAAGAGTTGCGGCGGCGTTCCCGGGAGCGGCTTCTGCAGGCGGCGGTCGAGCTGGTGAGCGAGCGCGGGTACGAGGCGACGACGCTCGCGGACATCGCGGACCGGGCCGGGTCGGCGCGGGGACTGGTGTCCTACTACTTCCCTGGCAAGCGCCAGTTGGTCCAGTCCGCGGTGCACCGGCTGATGCACCGCACGCTCGAGGAGGCTCTGGAGCGCGAGCCGCGCACCGAGGACGGCCGGGAGCGGATGGCGCGGGCCATCGACGCCGTCCTGGGGCTGGCCCGGGACCGCACCGTGCTGATGCGCCAGCACATGGCCGGGCTGCTGGACACCGAGGGGTTCGTGCAGTGCCCCGAGCAGCAGCGGCTCGCCGAACTGCTGCGGGACACCGTCGCCCGGCACGGCTCGGGCGACATCGGGGCCGACTACCCCATGCTGCGCGCGCTGCTGATGGGCTCGGTCTACGCGATGGTGCTGCCGAACGTGGGGATGCCGATCACCCCCTTGCGCGCCGAGCTGTTCCGGCGCTACCGGCTCGACTGGGAGCAGGGTGTCCCGCCGGACGCCGAGGCGCCCGGCGGGACCTGTGACACGGACGTGTCCCGGTTCTTCGCCACGGGAACGGCCCGGGCGACCGGGACGGCCGGACCCACCGGAACGGCCGGACCCACCGGAACGAGCGGGGCGTCCGAACCGACCGGTACCGGCGGAGCGGCCCGGACGCGGGGCGCGCCCGTGCCGCCCACCGGCCATCAGTCCCTGTCGGAATCGAAGTAGTCCGGCTGCGTCTGCACGTTCAGCTCGTCCATCTCGACCCACCGCGCGGGGTCCGTGCGCCGGTCACTGAGCTTCAGCACGTCGAAGCCCTTGGCGATGTCGTTCGAGTAGATGTAGCCGTTGTAGTAGTACGCCGACCAGGAGCCGCCGGTGGAGATCGTCTCGGTGCTGATCGGGCCGCGCTCGAAGTAGGCGATCTCCTTGGGGTTGGCGGAGTTGGTGAAGTCCCAGACCGACACGCCACCCTGGTACCAGGCCTGGACCATGATGTCCCTGCCGTGGACCGGGATCAGCGAGCCGTTGTGGGCGACGCAGTTCTCGGTGTTCGCCTGGTGCCGGGGGATCTTGTAGTAGCTGCGGAAGACGAGCTTGCGCTCGTCGCCCCGGCCGACGATGTCGTAGATGCCGTCGGCGCCCCGGTTGGGGCCGATCTCCGCGTTGCAGGTGGCCGCGCCGCCACCGCCCAGCTCGTCGGTGAAGACGACCTTGTTCGCCTTCTGGTTGAACGTCGCCGAGTGCCAGAACGCGAAGTTGACGTTGTCCTGCACCCGGTCGATGACCTTCGGGTGCTCCGGGTCCGCGACCGACATCAGGATGCCGTCACCCATGCAGGCGCCCGCCGCCAGGTCCTTCGACGGCAGCACCGTGATGTCGTGGCAGCCGGTGGTCTTGGAGACGCCCGGGTTGGTGGGTCCGCCCGGGTTGCCGCCGCCGTCGGGGCCTTCGCCGGGGAAGAGCACCGGGAAGCCGACGACCGCCGCCTTCTCGGGGGCGTGCCGCGGCACCTTGATGACCGAGATGCCGTCGTGCGGCGGCTGGCAGTCGGGGTAGGCGGCGTTGGGCGAGTACGAGGAGACGTAGATGTACACGTTGCGGCGCTCGGGCAGCAGCGTGTGGGTGTGCGAGCCGCAGGCGGTCTCGACGGCGGCGACGTAGCGCGGGTTGCGCTTGTCGCTGATGTCGAAGACCTTCATGCCCTCCCAGGAGGACTTCTCGGTCACCGGCTGCGTGGTGCTGTTGCAACTGCTGTCGCTGCGCGAGGAGTCGGTGGACAGGAACAGCAGGTTGCCGGAGACGGAGATGTCGTTCTGCGAGCCGGGGCACAGCACCTGGGCGACCGTCTTCGGCGCCCTGGGGTTGCTGATGTCGAAGATGCGGAAGCCGTCGTAGTTGCCGGCGAAGGCGTACCGGCCCTGGAAGGCCAGGTCCGAGTTGGTGCCTGGCAATGCGTCCTTGGGGATGTTGGTGAGGTGCTCGACGTTGGCGGAGTGGACGATCTCGTCCTGGCCGGGTATCTCCCCGGACGCCAGCGCCTCGCGCACCTCTGCCTGGGCGCTGCGGGAGACCTCCTTCTCGGCGGGCGGGCCGTCCCCCGGGTCGGGGGTCGCGATCGCCGGATGGGCCGTCAGCAGGGCGGCCAGGAGGCCGGCCGCGGCGCTGACGACACCCAGCCGTCTGAGCCGGGTGCGGGGATCTTTCGACAGGGTCACTGCGTCTTCCCTTCTTCCGTTCGCCAGGAACGGTTCACGGACTCCCGCAGTATCGTCGTCGCCATGCTCAGATCAATAGAGGGAAACCGATATGTCACTCAGGTTTTCGTCCGGGCGATGCGCGTGACCGTGCCCCTGACCGCTCTGGCCGTGCTCGGCCTCACGGCCTGCGACTCCGGCGCGGACGCCGAACCGAACGGGAAGAGCGGCCCGTCGGTGATCGTGCCGGGGGCGCCGGGCGAGGCCAACCGGACCCTTTCCGCCGAGGACGCCGCTCGGCATCGCGCCGACGACGACTCCCCCAACTCCGCCGACGTCGACTACGCGCGCATGATGATCGAGCACCACTCACAGGCGCTGGACATGACCCAACTCGTCCCCGATCGCGCCGAGTCGTCGCAGGTGAAGAAGGTCGCCGAGCGCATCGAGGCCGCGCAGCAACCGGAGATCGAGGTCATGCGCGGCTGGCTGAAGGAGCACGGCGAGGCCGAGCAGGGCGGTGGTCACGACCATGCCACGATGCCGGGCATGGCCACCGAGGCGCAGTTGGCCGAGCTGAAGGCGGCGCGGGGGAAGGCGTTCGACCGCCTCTTCCTCTCGCTGATGATCACGCACCACGAGGGAGCGATCACCATGGCCGCGGAGGTGAAGGCGCAGGGGAACAACGTCCGGGTCGAGGAGATGGCCGACGACGTGATCGCCCAGCAGACGAGCGAGATCAGCCGGATGCGCACGATGCTGTGAGGGACGACCGGCCCGGTCGGCGGCGGGCGTGACGCGGGGTCAGCAGGCCGACGTCGCGGGCTCGCACGACAGCCGCAGCGGCCTGTGGCGGCTGCGCCCGGTCGCGCACGTCACCAGGGGGACCCGGGTCGGCGCCCTTCTGTTTCGACGTCCCCGCAGGACGAGCGCGATCAGGTCGGCCGGCGACGGCACGGCGGGAAAGGGACCCCTCCGGTACACACGGAACGTGAGCGCGCGATCACACTCCATTCGGTGGGACATGGCGGGACACGCATGGCGTTCCGTGCCCGGCACCCTGTCAGCGGAGCGGTTGCGGTGCAATGCTGGAGCCATCAGCGACCTCCTGTGCCGCACCGGACGAGCCCCCGGTGCCCACCGGACGAAGGAGTTCCGCCGTGCTGCGTGTCGCCGTCGTCGGCTCCGGACCGAGCGGGGTCTACTGCGCCCAGACCCTCGTCCAGCAGGACCCCACCGTGCTCGTCGACGTGCTGGACCGGCTGCCCTGCCCCTACGGGCTGGTGCGGTACGGGGTGGCGCCCGACCACGAGAAGATCAAGTCGCTGCAGAACAATTTGCGCACGGTACTGGAGCACGAGCGGGTGCGCTTCCTCGGCGGTGTGCAGATCGGCTCCGGCGGGGTGCCGGCCGCCCAGCTGCGGGAGCTGTACCACGCGGTGGTGTACTGCGTGGGCGCCGCCACCGACCGCCACCTCGGCATCCCCGGCGAGGACCTGCCGGGCAGCTTCTCGGCGACCGAGTTCGTGTCCTGGTACAGCGCCCATCCGGACGCCGTGGCCGACGGTTTCGTGCTCGGCGCGCGGTCGGCCGTGGTCATCGGCGTCGGGAACGTCGCCGTGGACGTCACCCGGATCCTGGCGCGCGGCGCGGCCGAGCTCAGCTGCACCGACATGCCGCAGGCGGCCCTGAGCGCGCTGACGGCGAGCCGGGTGAACGCCATCCACATGGTGGGGCGGCGCGGCCCCTCACAGGCCCGCTTCACCACCAAGGAGCTGCGGGAGCTGGGGACCGTACCGGGCGCCGAAGTGGAGGTGGACGCGGACGAGTTGGCGCTGGACCCGGCGTACGTCGAGCCCTCCGCGCTGCCGGCCGTGCAGCGCCGCAACGTGGAGGTGCTGCGCGGCTGGGCGGCCGAGCCGGCGAAGGGGCTGCCGCGCCGGATCCGGCTGCGGTTCTTCCTGCGCCCGGTGGAGGTGCTGGCCGACGACGGGCGGGTCGGCGCGGTGCGGTTCGAGCGGACGCTGCCGGACGGGCGGGGCGGGGTGACCGGGACGGGCCGGTACGAGGACATCGAGGCCCAGCTGGTGCTGCGGTCGGTGGGTTACCGCGGAGTGCCGCTGGAGGGGCTGCCGTTCGATCCGGCGACCGGCACCGTGCCGCATCTGGCCGGGCGCGTGGTGCGCGGCGGTGTCGTCGCGCCGGGCGAGTACGTGGCGGGCTGGATCAAGCGCGGCCCGACGGGCGTCATCGGCACCAACCGCCCGTGCGCCAAGGAGACGGTGCTGTCGCTGGTCGAGGACGCCGCCGTACTCGTGCGCAAGGAGATTCCCGACGACCCGCTGGGGGCGCTGCGGGCCGCCGGGGTGGAGCCGGTGGAGTGGTCCGGGTGGCGGGCCATCGAGCGGGCGGAGGCCGAGCTCGGCGCCTCGCTCGGGCGTGGTGTGGTCAAGCTGCCGGACTGGGACTCCCTGCGGGCGGCGGCGCGCGGCGCGTCGTAGCGCGGCCGTGCCGCGACGGGTGGCCGCGCCGCGACGGGTGGCCGTGACACACGGAGGCAACACACCGGACATCAACATACCGTTCAAGGCGCATACGGTCTCTGGCTGTTCGGACGTTCCCGCTCGACGCGATGACCAGGCGGAAGGTCGAGCCGCACCCGATGGCGGACAGGCTGTGGGCCGACGGCCTGTCGACCGTGCTCGGCGGCGTCTTCAACACCTTCCCGTACACGGCGTACGCGCAGAACGTCGGCCTGGTCGGCATGACCCGGGTGCGCAGCCGCTGGGTGGTCGCGGCGGCGGGCGGCATGCTCGTGCTGCTCGGGCTGCTGCCCAAGCTGGGCGCGGTGGTGGCGGCGATTCCGCCGCCGGTGCTCGGCGGCGCGGGACTGGTGATGTTCGGGACAGTCGCGGCGAGCGGCCTGAGGACGCCGGCCGAGGCGGAAGGTCGAGCCGCACCCGATGGCGGACAGGCTGTGGGCCGACGGCCTGTCGACCGTGCTCGGCGGCGTCTTCAACACCTTCCCGTACACGGCGTACGCGCAGAACGTCGGCCTGGTCGGCATGACCCGGGTGCGCAGCCGCTGGGTGGTCGCGGCGGCGGGCGGCATGCTCGTGCTGCTCGGGCTGCTGCCCAAGCTGGGCGCGGTGGTGGCGGCGATTCCGCCGCCGGTGCTCGGCGGCGCGGGACTGGTGATGTTCGGGACGGTCGCGGCGAGCGGCCTGAGGACGCCGGCCGAGGTCGGCTTCAGGGGCAACCACAACCTCACCGTGGTGGCCGTGTCGGTGGCGGTGGGCGCGCTGCCGGTCGGGGTGCCGACGGTCTACGACCGGTTCCCGGACTGGTTCCAGACCGTCATGCACAGCGGGATCAGCGCGGGCTGCCTCACCGCGATCGTACTCAACCTGCTCTTCAACCACCTTCCCCTCAGGGACCGTTCAGCCAGTGAGGCCGAGTCGGGCGGCCTGCCGGTCGGCGGCGGCGGCGGCGGCGAGCAGGCTGTCGAGGAGTCCGGGAAAGAGATCGTCCAGGTCGTCCCGGCGCAGGCCGTTCATCTTGGCCGTTCCGCGGTAGACCTGCCGGATCACACCGCTCTCGCGCAGTACCCGGAAGTGGTGCGTGGTCGTGGACTTGGTGACCGGCAGGTCGAAGTGCGAACAGGAGAGCTCGTCGCCGGCGCCGGCGACGAGCTCGCGCACGATGCGCAGCCGCATCGGGTCGGAGAGCGCGTGCAGCACGCCTTCCAGCCGGATGTCCTCGCGCGCCGGGTGCGGCAGGGCACGGGTGCTGGTGGTCGGGGCGGCGGGTGTCAGATCATCATCAACGGCGAGGCCGACGCCGTCCTGCTGGGCCGCGAGCTGTTGCGCAACCCGTCGTGGGCGAGGCACGCGGCACGCGAGCTGGGGGGCGAGGTCCGGGTGCCGGATCAGTATCACCGGTCGGTGTGAGGCGGCACGGGCGGGCGGCGGGCCACGCCGGTCCCGGCCGCGTGAACCGGTGCGGGCAGCGGCGCCCGCACCACTCCGGGCAGCGGGGCTTCTGCGGCGGCCCAGGTGGGCGATCCGGCCGGCTGCGGCGCGAGCTGACGGTGGCGGTCTGACGCATCGTCGGCGCGCCGGGCCTCATGGGCTCGGCCCACGCCCGTCCCGGGGGCCGACGCGCCCGAGGACCGTCCTGAGCCGCACAGGGACTCCCGAGCCCGACTCGCCGACCGACGGCCGCGAGAGCCGTCTTGACCCGCGGACACTGCTGCACCCGACTCACCGACCGACGTGCGCGAAGGCCGCGTTGGACCCTGCACAGGTACTCCGGGGCCCAACTCGCCAAGCGACGTGCGCGCGAGTCGCCTTGGCTCGCCACAGACGCTCCCGCGCCCGACTCACCGGCCGACGCGTGCCAGAGCCGTCTTGAGGCCCTCCGGTGCGCCCTCGCCCAGCCGCACGACCGCCCGCTCGATGTGCGGCAGTGCCCGCTGTCCCGTGACCGCCAGGGCGATGGCCGCGACGACGCCCGCCCAGGCGACCGGGCCGAGCGGGGTGCAGCCGAGGGCCTGGCTCACGCCCGGGGTCTCGACCACGGCGACCAGGGCCACGGCGGAGCCGAGGACCGTCAGGCGGACCAGGGGGCTCCCACGGCGGTCGGCGAGGGTCTGGGCGAGCTGGGTGCCGACGACCGCGCACAGGGCCATCGTGGTGGTGCGGCGCGCCGTCCCGGGAGTGAAGCGGCCGATCAGCCAGGCCACGACCGCGCCCAGGCAGGTGGTCATCGCCCGGTGCCGGATCTGCCGCATCAGCGGCGCGCCCAGCAGCGACGTACCCATCGGCTCGCTGCCCGCGTTCGTCTCCTCGCCCACGTCCTTCTGCGGCGTGACCGCCACCGCCATCGCCGGGAACAGGTCCGTGAACAGGTTCACCAGCAGCATCTGACGGGTCGACATCGGCGCCGCGCCACCGAGCAGGCTGCCGACGATCCCGAAGCCGACCTCGCCCGCGTTGCCGCCGATCAGGATGGCGACGGCGTCCGCGACGCTGCGCCACAGGGCTCGTCCCTCGGAGACAGCCTCGACCAGGACCGTCATGTCGCCGTTGGTGAGCACCAGGTCGGCGGCGTTGCGGGCGGCGGCCGAACCGCGGGCGCTGATGCCCACCCCCACGTCGGCGGCGCGGATGGCGGCCGCGTCGTTGGCCCCGTCGCCCACCATGCCGACCACCCGGCCGGACTCCATCAGCGCCTCGACGACCTGGAGCTTCTGCTCCGGCGCGACACGGGCGACCACGCCCACGTCGTGCAGCATCCGGGCGCGCTCCGAACGGTCGGCGGCGGCGATCTCCTCGCCGGTGACCACGGTGGTGTCCTCCGGCCAGCCCAGCTGAAGGGCGATCGCGCGCGCGGTCTGCGGGTGGTCACCGGTGAGCATGACCGGTCGTGCGCCCGCGTCGCGCAGCCCGTGCACGAGTGCGGTGGACGTCTCGCGCGGCACGTCCGCCAGCGCGAGCAGGCCGAGGAACTCCAGTCCCTCCAAGGGCTCTTCACCAACCTGCGCGTCCTTCTCCCCCTCGGCCAGCGGCCGTTGCGCGACCGCCAGCACCCGCAGGCCCTCGGCAGCCAGCTCGTGCGCCTGGTCGTGAGCGTGGTCGGGGACGTCACGGCAGGCCGGCAGCACGGTCTCCGGCGCGCCCTTGACGACGAACATCCGCCTGCCGTCGCCCGCGTGGCCCACCGCACCGGCATATCCACGGCCCGCCTCGAACGGCCGGCCCTCGGTCTGCACCCACTCGGGGTCGCGCCCGGCCGCGTCCAGGACGGCCTCGTCGGTGGCGTGCACCGGCGTGTCGGGGCCCTCCTCGGGCTGCGGGCAGGCGCGCACCGCGACCTTCATGGTCACGGTGTCCTTGGCATCGTCGGGCGGACGGGTCTCGCCGTCGGCGTCGGCCACGCGCACCAGGCGCAGCTTGTTCTCCGTGAGGGTGCCGGTCTTGTCGAAGCAGACCGTGTCCATCCGGCCGAGCGCCTCCAGCGTGCGCGGCGCCCGCACCAGGACACCCCGCCGGCTCAGCCGGCGGGCGGCCGCCAACTGGGCCACCGTGGCGACCAGCGGCAGGCCCTCGGGAACCGCGGCCACCGCCACCGCCACGCCACCGCTGACGGCCTCCCGGATCGGCGTGCCGCGCAGCAGCGACAGGCTGGTCACCGCGGCGCCGCCCGCCATCGTCAACGGCAGTGCCCTGCTGGTGAGTTCCTGCAACCGGGCCTGGACGCCCGCGGCCGGGGGCTTGCGGGCGGCGAGGTGGACGGCGCGGGCCGCCTCGGTGCGCTCGCCGGTCTCCACGACCACGGCCCGCGCCTGTCCGGCGACGACGGTGGTGCCCTCGAACACCATGCAGCGGCGGTCGGCGACGGAGGCGCGGGGCGTGGGCTCCGTCTGCTTGTCGACGGGCAGCGACTCACCGGTCAGCGCCGACTCGTCCACCTCCAGGCCGTCCTCCCACAGCAGGCGCGCGTCGGCCGGTACGACGTCGTCGGCCTTGAGCTCGATCACGTCTCCGGGGTGGAGCCGGGTGGCGTCCACGGTGCGCGCACCGGTCGCGTCACCGTTGGTGACGCGGGCCTTCTGTTTCTGCTCGGCGACCAGTCCGGCCAACGCCCTTTCGGCGCGCAGCCGTTGCACACCGCCGACCAGGGCGTTCAGGTCGAGGGCGCCGACGACCAGCAGGGCGTCCACCATGGAGCCGAGGATCGCGGACGCGGCCGAGCCGACCGCCAGCACGGGCGTGAGCGGATCGTCCAGTTCGCCGCGTACGGCGCGTCCGAGTTCGAGCGTCCAGCGGACCGGGGCCATCCCGGGGGCGTGCACGGCCGAACGCGCCGCCTTGCGGACCCGGCCGGTGGCCGCGACGACGGCCGTCGTCTCCTCGTCCGTCCGGCGTTCCAGCCGTTCGCGTACGTCGCTCACCTTGAGGGCGTGCCAGGGCACCCGTGGCCGCGGGTGCGGCGCCCGCGCCACGGCGACGCCGACGGCCGACCGCGCGCCGCTCAGCAGGGCGAGCGCGGCGCCGATGTCGACGGGCGCGTGCCGCAGGCCGACGAGCGGGATGCCGGTGCCGCGCCCGGCCTCGCCGACGGCGACCAGCAGTCCGGACAGGGCGGCGCCGGACCGCGCCAGCACCTGGGAGCGCCGGCCGACTCCGCGGGCCGCGGGCACCGCCCGGAGCAGCCGCCACACGTCGGCCAGTCCGCCCGGCGCGACCAGGTCGGAGCCCCAGGCGACGGCCGCGTCGCCGTCGGCCAGCGCGACGGCCACGTCCCCGGCGAGCAGCCCTGACAGCGCTTCGGTGTCGTCGGAGGAGGAGGGCCGGGCCACCGTGATGACACCGCCGCGATCCCGCAGCCCTGCCACCACCTCGCCGGGCGCCCGGTCCGCGGCGACGATGTGGTCCGCCAGGGCGGTGAACTCGCCGAGCGCGGGGTCCGCGACCACCACGACCCGCAGCCCGGCGCGCCGCGCCGCGTCGAGGACGGCCTCGGCCATCGGGTCCGCGCTGCCGTCCGCACTGTGCAGGGCGCTCGGATGCAGGAAGACCGTTCGGGCCGTCTCCAGCTGGCGCAGCCGGTCCATGTCGCGCACCAGCACGCCCGTGCGGGCCAGCGCGCAGCCCAGCACCGCGTGGAAGGCGGCGGGGCCGTAGCGGGCGGCCTTCGGGGAGCCGGCGAGGACCGCTTCGGCCGCCTCGGCGCCACTGTGCTTGACCAGCAGCGTCGCGGCGGCGCCCAGCACGCTGCCGGTCTCGGCGTGGACGGCGTACTCCTGGGCGGGCGCGGGACGCAGCGGCGGGCGCGGGAAGCGGTGGGCCGCCACGTCGTCGCGTTCGGGCCGGCACACCTGGTCGTGCACCCAGTCGAAGGCGGCCCCGCGCGCCAGCGCCTCCGCGAGCTGGAGGGAGCGCAGGATACCGTCCAGCACCAGGGACGTCGGGGTCTGCCCGGCGCCGTGGGCGGCCGCGTTGGCGACCGCGAGGATCAGGTCGGTACGGGAACGGCCGAACCGGGACCGCATCCAGCCGCGGAACCGGGGGTTCTCACGCAACAGGGTCACGCCCGCGGTCACGAACCGGGGCGAGGCCGGCAGCCGCAGCATGGACCCGGCGACCGCGGCGACGATGCCCGCGGCGTCGGCCACCATGGCCGCCGACACGGCCCGCACCTCGGCCGGGTCACCGGGGTGCGCGAACTCCTCGACCGGGAAGTCCGCGGGCACCAGTCGGTGCTGGTCGGCGAGTTCGTTCGCCCGCTCCAGCACCCGGTCGGTCAAGGCCGCCTCGCCGGCGACGACCACCAGCCGGGCCAGCCCGCCGTCCCAGTACGCGTAGGCGACGTCCGGGTGCTCGGCGAGGGCCTCGGCGACGCGCCGCGCCGCCCGCGCGGTGGCTGCGGCCCGGCGCGTCCGCTCCGCCCGCTCCGCCTCCCCCGGCTCGGCAGCCGCCTGCTCCGCTTCCCCCGGCGCAGGCGCCGCTTGTTCCCCCGGCTCGGCAGCCGCACGCTCCGCCGCCTCCCCGGACTCGGGAGCCGCCTGCTCCGCCGCCTCCTTCAGCTCGGGAGCCGCCCGCTCCGCCTCGGGAGCCACTCGCTCCGCCTCCCGCACCTCGGGAGCCGCCTGCAGCGCCAGATGCACCCGGCTGCCGGCCCTCCAGTGGCGCCCCCCGCCGGGCAGCGCCCCACGGGCCACCCGCGACACCCGCACCATGGCCTCCGCGCTGCGCACTCCGGCGCGCGCGGTCCCGGCCACGGCGCCGGCGGCCGCCCCGACCGCCGGCGCGGTGCCGCGTACCAGCAGGCGCGGCCCGGCCATGACGATGTCGGTGACGACCGCCGATGAGCCCGTCAGCAACCAAAGCCCCATTTCACGCCCTTTGCTTGTGTGTCGGGCGGGCCGGACGACCGGTCTCCGGCCCGCCGTTCCCTATGCGCCGCTGGTGGTCGCCTTGCGCCGACCGCTGCTGGACGCACTCCGTGCGCCGGCCGCTGTCGACTTCCCGGCGCCGGACGTCGTACGCCTGCTCGTCGACGTCGTGCGCCGGCTTGCGGGCGCCGACTTCCCACTGCTGGTCGCCGTACGCCGGGTGGTGGGCGACTTGACGGCTGTCGCCTCGGCACCGCCCGGCGTCGTGGTCGTCGTGGTGGCCGCTCCGTTGCCCTCGTGCCGGGGCTTCGGCTGGGTCAGCCACGCCACGCCCGCCATCGTCAGGGCGACGGGCCACTCCACCACGCCCGCGACTCCGAGAATCCCGGCCCCGGTGTACACGGCCACGCGGCGGCCACGCGGCGACACGGCGCCGACCGCGTCAAGCGCACCGCCGGCCGCCTTGGTCACCATTCCGGCCCCGGGCACCTTGCGCAGCGCCGTCACGGGTGCGCGCAGTGGTGCCGGGAGCTCGGGCGAGGTCTTCTGCCGTTCCATGACGCTCACGCTCCCTGGCAGATCCATGTCTCACCCCGACGGGTTCCCTCGGTACGACGTGTCACCCGCACGAATGAGGGAAACTCCGACAATCCAGACAAATAGAGCCTACGGGAGCTCG
Source organism: Streptomyces chromofuscus (assembly GCF_015160875.1). NCBI lineage: Bacteria > Bacillati > Actinomycetota > Actinomycetes > Kitasatosporales > Streptomycetaceae > Streptomyces > Streptomyces chromofuscus. The sequence goes on from NZ_CP063374.1 coordinate 1,052,271, forward strand.
CGCCGCGGGGACGCGCAAACCCCGCGGATGCTCCGGCAAACGGGCACCTCCGCACCCCCACGGCACCTTCCGGCCGCTTTCCACGACCCACCCGGCACGACGACGGCGACGAGCCGACGACGAACGCCTCGGGCCCGGACGGCACCTACGGCAAGTACGCCACCTCGGACATCACCGACAGGTGATCTCCCCACGGTGAGCGCGGCACAGGTGCCCTCCTCTCGGGAAGTGCGGCACACGTGCCCAACGGGGAGTGCGGCCCTGCGGAGCGTCTGCGGCGGGACGCTTCGCACGTCCCGCGTCATGTCCGCCGCACGGCCCTCGTCAACTCCCGCTGGTAGGCGGCGTACGCGGTGCGCAGCGCGGGACCCGGCCAGCCGGCGGGCAGGAGGGCCGGCGGCAGGACGGGGTCGGCGAGCAGGTGGCGCACGACGGCCGCGAAGACGGTCAGCCGTTCGGCGGGGCGCTCCGCGCGTGCGGCCCGGTCGAGCAGCGCGCGGGCCGTGGCGGCCCAGTCGCCGAGCGGCCACAGCTCCGCCGCCAGGTCGCGTGCCGGCTGCGCGGGCCGGGCCGTGAAGGACTGGAGTACGGCTCCCAGGTCGTCCGGCAACGGCCGGCGCAGGTTGGCGGGGCGCAGCCAGACGCCCTCGCGGAGCTCGGCGAGCCGCAGGACGGTCAGCCGGGAGCGGAGGTCGGCGCGTTCGGCGGGCCCGCGGCCGATCGCGGTGATCACGGCCATCTCCCAGTCCCCGTCCCACGCGCGCTCACCTGGATGCAGGGCGTCGTCCTGCCGGCGTTGGCGCTCCAGCAGCCGGTCGCCGATCCGGTAGCCGGTGTCCGTGCGCAGCAGGTCCCCGGCGGCCGTCATCCGGCTGAGCGCGGCCCGCAGGGTGGAGCCGCCGACACCGAACGGCTCCACGACGCGGGCGAGGTCCCGCACCGCCAGCTCGGGCGGGTGGGCGCCGAGCAGCACGCTCAGCACGACGGACCGGGCCGACAGCGGGCGCAGTGCGGCGCCGCCGGGCCGCGTGGTCTCGTCGATGCGCATGGGCACGTACCCTACGGGGCCCCTTCTCGCGTTGCAGTATTGCTGCGGTCGTATCGACGGTGCAACACTCGCCCCATGGTCTCGACACACGATGGCGCACCCGGCGGCGACACCCACGTCGTCTTCAACCAGCCCCCTGCCCTGGCCCCGTACGACGCGTCCGACGACCGGGCCCTGCTGGAGGGGCTGCGGCGCGAGGGCGCCGGGTGGGCCGAGGAGGACGTGCGGCGACTCGGTCGGCAGGCCGGCAGCGCGGAGGCGCAGGAGTGGGGTGAGCTGGCCAACCGGCACGAGCCGGTGCTGCGCACCCACGACCGCTACGGCAACCGGATCGACGAGGTCGACTTCCACCCGAGCTGGCACCATCTGATGCGCGTCGCGGTGGCCGAGGGCCTGGCGGGCGCCCCGTGGGCCGACGACCGGCCGGGGGCCCACGTCGCGCGCACGGCGGGCGGGCTGGTGTGGGGGCACGCCGAGGCCGGACACGGCTGCCCGACGTCGATGACCTACGCCGCCGTCCCCGCGCTGCGCCGCGAGCCGGACCTCGCGAAGGTCTACGAACCGTTGCTGACCAGCCGCGAGTACGACCCGGAACTCGGTGTTCCGACTCGGAAGAGCGGTCTGCTGGCCGGCATGGGGATGACCGAGAAGCAGGGCGGCTCGGACGTCCGTACGAACACCACGACCGCGACGCCCACCGCCGAGCCCGGCGTGTACACCCTGCGCGGGCACAAGTGGTTCACGTCCGCCCCGATGTGCGACGTGTTCCTGGTGCTGGCACAGGCTCCCGACGGGCTGTCCTGCTTCCTGGTGCCGCGCGTGCTGCCCGACGGCAGCCGCAACGCCTTCCGCATCCAGCGGCTGAAGGACAAGCTCGGCAACCGTTCGAACGCCTCCTCGGAGCCGGAGTTCGACGGGACCGTCGCCTGGCTGGTCGGACCCGAGGGACAGGGCGTCAAGACGATCATCGAGATGGTCAACTGCACCCGCCTGGACTGCGTGATGGCCTCGGCGACGCTGATGCGCAGGACGCTGGTGGAGGCGGGACACCACGCGCGGCACCGCAGCGCGTTCGGGGCACGGCTGGTGGACCAGCCGCTGATGCGCAACGTGCTGGCCGACCTGGCCCTGGAGTCGGAGGCCGCCACGACGCTCACCCTGCGCCTGGCGGGCGCGGCCGACCGGGCGGTGCGCGGGGACACGGGCGAGGCCGCGTTCCGCCGGATCGCCACGGCCGTGGGCAAGTACTGGGTCACCAAGCGCGGCCCGGCCTTCACCGCGGAGGCCCTCGAGTGCCTGGGCGGCAACGGCTACGTGGAGGACTCGGGCATGCCCCGCCATTACCGCGAGGCGCCGCTGCTGTCCATTTGGGAGGGCTCCGGGAACGTCAACGCCCTCGACGTGCTGCGCGCGTTGAGCCGCGAGCCGGACACGGCGGAGGCGCTGTTCGCCGAACTGGCGCTGGCGCAGGGCTCGGACGCCCGGCTGGACGCGGCCGTGACGCGGCTCAAGGGCATGCTCGCGGAGGGCTCGCAGTCGGGGGCACGCCGGCTGGTGGAGTGGATGGCGCTGACCCTTCAGGGGTCGCTGCTGGTCCGGCACGCTCCGCCCGCGGTCGCCGACGCGTTCTGCGCGACCCGGCTGGGCGGCGACTGGGGACACGCCTTCGGCACCCTGCCCGACGGGGCGGGAGTCGACGCGATCCTGGAAAGGGCACTGCCCGCGCCTGATCCGTCGAACACGGCCGCGGCGCAGCTTGCCTGACGCCGCCACAGTGCGCCGGACGGGCCGCGGCGGCCACCGCCCTGACTGTCGGCGGGCGCCCTCTCAGCCCGCCTGACCCCGCCGGATCGACCGGGGCGGACTCCGCCCTGTCCAGGCCGGCAGGTGCGCCTTTCTTCCAGCACGTCTGACGCCGCCCCAGCACCGTGGACCAAGCCGCGGCGGACTCCCCCCGCCCGATCCGGCGAACACCCGTGTCACTCGGCCCGCCCTGACGCCGCCACAACGCGTCGGACCAGGCCCCGGCGGAGTCCGCCCCGGTCGATCCGGCGAACGCGCATGTCGCTCGGCCCGCATGACGCCGGCACAGCCCATCGGACCAGGCCCCGGCGGACTCCGCCCCGGTCGATCCGGCGAACGCACATGTCGCTCGGCCCGCATGACGCCGGCACAGCCCATCGGACCAGGCCCCGGCGGACTCCGGCCCGCCGGATCCGGTCGGCGCGCTCGCCGTTCAGCCGGTCTGGCGCCGCCACAGCGCGTCGAAGCGGGCCCAGTCGGCCTCCCACTGGTCCAGGCGCCCGCGTTCCAGTCGGCCGCGCAGGAGGCGGGCGCCGGCGAGCGGCACGGCGGCTGCGCCGACGCCCGCGAGCGTGCCGGTCAGGTCGGCTCGTACGCGGGCCTCGGACGGGCTGGTGGGCTCGGTCACGAGGCGGCCCTGCCGGTCCGTCCAGACGGTGACCGGCGTGCCGGCGGGGCTGCCGGGCCTGACCCGCGCCTGGCCGGAACGGTCGGAGCCGTCCGGCGCGGGCCAGCGCACCTCGGCCCACACCCGCTCGGTGCTCGGCGCGCCGGACCTCGCTGGGGACGGTCCGGGCACCGGCTCGGTCAGCCGCGCCTCGACCGTGCGCCACTCGACGCGCTCCCGGGCCAGCTGCCCTTCGACGGTCCGGCTCACCGTCGCCCCGGCGAGCACCCCGACCAGAGCGGCGAGTGCCCAGGCACCGAGCAGGACCCAGGCCTCCACCCTGTCGGAGCGGCGCCTGAGCGGGTTGCGCCGCCAGCGCCACAGCCACACCTTCGGACCCCGGAACGCCATCGAGGGCTTCCTCCTTCTGAGCGACGGACATCCCCGACCGCCCTCCCATACGGCGGACGGCTCGCCGATGCTCAGGTCGAGTCGACGACGATGACGTTCGCCGAGCGCGCAGGTCGCCGCGCGGACGGCTCGGCGCGAATTCCTCGCGGATGCGACGACACCGCCCTGACCTGCGACGAAGCCCCAAGCCGGGGTGACTGTCAGTGGTGGGGTGCAGACTGGCCGGTGTCTGGGACAAAGACGTCGCGGAGGTGATCGGCATGACCGAAGTACTGCTCGCCGTGGGCACGCGCAAAGGCCTGTTCATCGGGCGCAGGCGCGGTGGCGCCTGGGAGTTCGACGAAGGCCCCTACTTCAACGCACAGGCCGTGTACTCGGTCGCCATCGACACCCGCGCCGGCACCCCGCGGCTGCTGGCCGGCGGCGACAGCGCGCACTGGGGGCCGTCGGTGTTCCACTCCGACGACCTGGGACGCACCTGGACCGAACCGGCGCAGCCGGCCGTCAAGTTCCCCAAGGAGACGGGCGCTTCGCTGGAGCGCGTGTGGCAGCTGCACCCGGCGGCCGCCGAGCCGGACGTGGTCTACGCGGGCACGGAACCGGCGGCGCTGTACCGCTCGGAGGACAGGGGAGAGACGTTCGAGCTGGTCCGTCCGCTGTGGGAGCACCCGACGCGCTCGCAGTGGCAGCCGGGCGGCGGGGGCGAGGGCCTGCACACCGTGATCACCGACAAGCGCGATCCGCGGGCCGTGACGGTCGCGGTGTCGGCGGCCGGCGTGTTCCGTACGACCGACGGCGGCGGGAGCTGGACGCCGTCCAACTCCGGCGTCTCCGCGGTGTTCCTGCCGGACCCCAACCCCGAGTTCGGCCAGTGCGTGCACAAGATCGCACGGGACGCGGCGACGCCGGACCGGCTGTATCTGCAGAACCACTGGGGTGTGTACCGCAGCGACGACGCGGGCGCGCACTGGACCGACATCGGTGAGGGCCTGCCGTCGACGTTCGGTTTCGCCGCCGTGACCCATCCGCGCCGCGGGGACACGGCGTACGTCTTCCCGATCAGCGCCGACTCCGACCGGGTGCCCGCCGGCCGACGCTGCCGGGTGTTCCGTACGGCCGACGCGGGCAAGTCCTGGGAGCCGCTGACGGCGGGCCTGCCCCAGGAGGACCACTACGGCACGGTGTTGCGGGACGCGATGTGCACGGACGACGCCGACCCGGCGGGCGTGTACTTCGGCAACCGCAACGGCGAGGTGTACGCCTCCGCCGACGACGGCGACAGCTGGCGGCAGTTGGCGGCGCATCTGCCGGACGTGCTGTGCGTTCGGGCCGCGGTGGTGGGATGAGGCGGACGGGGGGAAGGCGGTCGTCCCGCCTCGGCCACTGGTTGATCGCCGCTGCCCGTACGGCAGTAGGGTGACGCCGTGGCACCACGACCCTTGCATGAAATCGTCGAAGCGGGCTGGGCGCAGGCCCTGGAACCCGTGGCCGGGCGGATCGCGGAGATGGGTGACTTCCTGCGCGCGGAGATCGCCGCGGGACGCACCTATCTCCCGGCCGGGCCGAATGTCCTTCGGGCCTTCAAGCAGCCCTTCGACGACGTACGCGTTCTGATCGTCGGGCAGGACCCGTACCCGACTCCGGGGCACGCGGTGGGGCTGTCCTTCTCCGTCGCACCGGATGTGCGCCCGCTGCCCGGCAGTCTGATCAACATCTTCCGGGAGCTGAACACCGACCTGGGACTGCCCCAGCCGTCCAGCGGCGACCTCACGCCGTGGACCCAGCAGGGCGTGCTGCTGCTCAACAGAGCGCTCACCACGGCCCCGCGGCGTCCGGGCGCCCACCGGGGCAAGGGCTGGGAGGAGGTCACCGAGCAGGCGATACGGGCACTGGCGGCGCGCGGCAAGCCGCTGGTGTCCATCCTCTGGGGCCGCGACGCCCGCAACCTGCGCCCCCTGCTCGGCGACCTCCCGTCGGTCGAGTCCGCGCACCCCTCCCCCATGTCGGCCGACCGCGGCTTCTTCGGGTCCCGCCCGTTCAGCCGCGCCAACGACCTGCTCATGCGCCAGGGGGGTCAACCGGTGGACTGGCGTCTGCCGTGACGGACGACGGAAACGGCCCCGGTCCCACGGGCGCCGGCGGTTTTCTCGCCGTCGACTCCGGGGGCTCCGGGCTGCGGGTCGTCGTCGGGGACGTGCGGCGGGGGCCGCTCGACGTGCGGGAGTCGGGGGTGCCGGTGCGCACGGGTGCCCGGGGGATCGACGCGGGGCACCTGATGGAGCAACTGGTTCCGCTAGTACGTGAATTGGCCGAGGAGACCGGAGTCCCGGCGCTTGGCACCGCCGCCGTCGGTGCCGCCGGTTTCAGCACGCTCGGTGAACAGTTGCGTGCCGAGCTTCCCGGTGCCCTGCGCCGGGAGTGCGGCATCCGGACGGTGGCCCTCGCCGCCGACGCGGTCACCGCGTACGCGGGGGCACTGGGGTCACGGCCCGGTGCCGTGGTCGCCGCGGGGACGGGACTGATCGCCGTCGGCACGGACCTGACCAGGTGGCGGCGGGCGGACGGCTGGGGACATCTGCTCGGCGACTGCGGCGGCGGTGCCTGGATCGGGCGGGCCGGGCTGGAGGCCGCGCTGCGCGCGCACGACGGCCGGGAGGGCGGCTCGGCCCGACTGCTTGAGTGCGCCGAGGAGTTGTTCGGCCCGATCCAGGGGTTGCCCGGCCGGCTGTACCCGCGCCCGGACCGGCCCGCCGTGCTCGCCTCCTTCGCGCCCCGGGTGGCGGCCTGCGCCGACGAGGGCGATCCGGTCGCGGTGGCCGTCCTGCGCGCGGCCGCCCGGCACATGGCCGACTCCGCGGCCGCCGTCTGCCCGACGGAGGACGAGGCCCAAGTGGCTCTCACAGGCGGCCTGTTCAAGCTGGGCGCCCCGCTCCTCGTACCGCTCACCGAGGAACTGGCCACACGGCTGCCGCACGCACACCGGGTGCCGGCCGAGGGCGATCCGCTGCACGGCTCGGTGCGGATCGCGACCGAGCTGGCTGCCGGGACGCTCACCCTGCCACGTGACGAGAAGATGCTGTACGTGGTGAGCACACAAGGGGACTGATTCTCCGTCTTGTCCCCGTTCGTTCCCACCGATCGTCGTTCACCGTACGGAAACCCGCTGATCACTTCCGATCCGCACGTAACTCATCAGACAAAACCGGACGGATACCGCTCACCTGCACCCTCCCCAAACAGGGGAGCCCAGTAAGCCAGTAACATGCGGCGCCATGAGCTCCCCCACTGGGCCCGCGTCCGGCCTGCCAGTACGAATGCCGCGACCCCGCCAGCCCGGGCGGCACCGCCGACCCGAGCCGCTGGCGGCTCCCGAGGGCGCGCCCGCGCTCGTCCTCGCGGTCCCCGGCACGCCCAGCGCCACCGCGCGCGGTCTCGCCGAGGAGGTCGTGAGCATCGCCCGCTCCGAGCTCCCCGGCCTCGACGCCCGCATCGGCTACGTCGACGGGGACGGCTCGGAGTTCCCCACGCTGCAGGCCGTGCTCGCGCACGCCGCCGAGGAGCGCACGGCCCGCTACGAGCAGGCGCTGGCCGCGGGGATGGACGTCAAGGAGCCCGACGGCCCGGTCGCCGTGGTGGTGCCGCTGCTGGCCGGTCCGGACAGCGCGCTGCTGCGTCAGGTCCGCCAGGCCGTGATGGACAGCCGGGTCGCCGCCGAGCTGACCGACGTGCTCGGCCCGCACCCGCTGCTCGCCGAGGCCCTGCACGTGCGGCTGTCGGAGGCGGGTCTGGCCCGCGCCGACCGGGCGCGGCTGTTCACCGTGGCGACCGCCGCGGACGGCATCATCCTGGCCTCCGTGGGCGGCGAGGAGGCCGTGCAGGCGGCCGGGATCACGGGCATGCTGCTCGCCGCGCGGCTCGCCGTGCCGGTGATGGCGGCGGCCCTCGACCAGGAGGGCTCGATCGCGTCCGTCGCCGAGCAGCTGCGCTCCTCGGGCTCGCAGCAGCTGGCGCTCGCCCCGTACCTGATCGGCCCCGAGATCGACCCGGGCCTGATCGAGGAGGCCGCGAAGGAGGCGGACTGCCCGGCCTCCGAGGCGCTCGGCCCCTACCCGGCGATCGGCAAGCTCGCGCTGGCCAAGTACACGACGGCGCTGGGCATCGCCCCGCAGCAGCCGCAGGGTACGCCGGTGCGCTGACCCTGGACAGTCGCCCGGCCGAGGGCCCGCCCGCATGCCGGAGCGGGCCCTCGGGCTCTGCGGCACCGGCCGCCCTCGGCCGTCCTGAACGGTGGACCACCGGCGTCCGGGACCACCGCCGGCCGTTCACTGCCCCACCGGCCCAGGTCGCGACCGTCGGCCATTCGCTGCCCCACCGGCCCAGGTCGCGCGACCGCCGGCCATGCACCGCGCCCGCCGGCCCTGGTCGCGACTTCCAGCCATGCACCGCGCCCCGCCGACCCTGGTCGCGACCGTCAGCCATCGCCGCGACCACCGGCACCCGCCCTGCCCGTTCCCCCCTCGGCCGTGATCCCCCCTCTGCGGTGGCAGGTCAGCCGAACACCACGCAGGACGCCGCCGCCACCGCGATCGCGCCGGCCCGACGCGGCAGCCCTGTGTCCGGGTCGAGCGCGAACCACGTGACATCGCCGGAGCGCTCGTTGGCCACGTACAGGAATCCGCCCGACTGCGCGATCGCCCGCGGCCAGCGGCCGCCGCACGCCACCGTCCCGGTCAGCCGCAGCCCCTCCCCTTCGACGGCGAACACCGACAGCACGTCCTCCCCCCGTGTCGCGGTCCACACGAAGCGGCCGTCGGGCGAGACGACGACACCCGAGGGGTAGGCGTCCCCGGTCGGGCCGCCGGGCAGCACCGAGGTCTCGGTGAGCGGCTTCAGCGAGCCGTCCGAGGCGTCCCAGCGGCAGACGGTGACGGTCGGGGCGAGTTCGTTCACCACGTAGGCGTGGCCGCCGCGCGGGTGGAACGCCAGGTGGCGGGGGCCGGAGCCGGGGCGCAGGGCGGTTTCCCGGTGCAGGACGAGACCGCCGTCCTCCAGCGTGCACACGCGCACGGAGTCCGTGCCCAGGTCGACGCTGACCACCCAGCGGCCGCTCGGATCGGGCTGCACCTGATGGGCGTGCGGCCCCTGCTGGCGGGGGGTGTGCGGGCCGGAGCCGGTGTGCCGGAACACGCCGGACGGGGCGGCGGCGAGGGTGCCGTCGGGGCGCAGCGGGACGGCGGTGACGCTGCCGGAGCCGTAGTTGGCGGTCAGGACGTGGCCCGCGAAGACGCTGAGGTGGGTCGGCCCGTTCCCGCCGACGGGAACGGAACGGCCCGCCGGTTCGGGCACGGCGCCGGTGACGCGGTACGCCGCAACCGCGCCGTCGGCCGTCTCACTGATCGCGTAGAGGGTGTCGCCGCCGGGTGAGAGAGCGAGGTACGAGGGGTCGGGCACGCCGTTCAGGCTGCCCAGCACCGTCAGCGCGCCGCTCGCCGGGTCCACCGCCGCCGTCACCACCCCGGGGCCGCCGGCCGCCGTGAACGACCCGATGAACGCCCGCCCGCCGTCTGCCACCGCTGTCCCCTCTCGGTTGTCGGGTGTCGCAGCCGACGCTAGCAGTTGATCACGCGCGGTCTAGACCAAGAGGGGTGATGGGCAGGCCGGCCGCTCGACGGGTGCCCGCCCGGCCGGACCACGGAACGAGTGCCCGCCCGGCCGGACCACACGACGGGTGCCCGCCCGGCCGGACCACGCGACGGGTGCCCGCCTGATCGGGCCGTGGGACGAGGGCTTGTCCGCCGGGCCTTGCGCCCGGCCCCGCCCCACCGAGCGGCACCGCGGACGTCAGGCCCCGACCAGCGGAGACCCGGGCGGCGTGCGCAGCGGCGTGGCGAGTTCCGTCAGGGCGCGCTCCAGGCCGTGCAGGTGGGCAAGGGCGGCCGGTTCGGCCGGCGGCTCGGGCGCGAGGGAGACGGCCCGCTCCGACGGACCGTCCGTGAGCGCCTCCACCGCGGCCTGCACCCGCCGGCAGGCGGCGGTCAGGCGGTCGTCGTGGGAGGCCTCCGGGTCGGCGGCGACGGCGACCAGGCCGCGGATCTCACGGGCGCACTCGTCGAGCAGGGCGATCACCTGCCGGGCACGGCGCTTGCGGCCGATCAGGGGGTTCAGCGGGTGGACGAGCGGGGCGAGCGCGAGCCGTGCCCGGCCGAGGAGCTGTTCCAGCTCGGTCACGCGCGAGGACGGGTCGGCGGCGGTGTCGCCGGCGAGGCGCGCCGTCGCCTCGGCGGTGCAGGCGTGGACGCAGCGCAGGGCGCGCCGGATCCAGGCGTTGTTCACGGTGTGGGTGGTGACCGGCAGCACGAACAGCACGGCCAGCACGGCGCCCAGCGCCCCGACGCCGGTCTCGGCCAGCCTCAGGGCGAGCAGCGCGGGCTGCAGCACGCCCAGCAGGCCGTAGAGCAACTCGGCAAGCAGGGTGACGCACAGCATCATCCAGGTGTACGACACGGCGGCGGTGTAGAAGATGCCGAACACGCACGCGGCGACGAGCACCGCCGACGGGACGGCGGCACCGTCCAGCGGGACGGCGACCAGCAGGCCGAGGCCGATGCCGAGCACCGTGCCGAGGACGCGCCGGAACCCGCGGACCAGGGTCTCGCCGCGCGAGGCGGTGTTGACGAAGATCCACCACGTGGCGCCGACGGCCCAGTACCAGCGTTCCTCGGACACCAGCTGGCCCACGACCAGCGCGAAGCCCGCGCCGACGGTCGCCTGGACCGCCTGCCGCGTGGTGATACGGGCCAGTCCGATCCCGTCGGGCGGGGCGACCGCCGGGGCGGGGGGCGTACGACGCTCGTAGCACCACAGCCCGAAGCGCACCGCGGCAGCGCTGAGGACGGACAGCAGGACGGCGGCCGTCAACTCGGGCAGCTGTGCGGGGGTGGCCTGGAGGAACTGCGCGACGAAGAAGGTCATGAACGCGAACACGCCGAGGCTGTGCCCGCGCGGTCCCCAGCGTCGGGCGTAGACGCCCCCACCCACCACGGCGAGGAAGGTGAGGTCGCGTGCCACGGGATGGTCGTGCAGGCCGGCAGCGGCGGCCAGCACCGGCAGCCCGACGGTGGGCAGCAAGGCGGTCGTGACGGCCTGCCCCCGCACGGTGGCGTCCGTGACCGTGAACAGGGCGAGCAGCGCGGCCAGCCCTCCGGTGACGGCGCCGACGAGGGAGTGACCCGCGAGCCCGCAGACGACGACCGCGAGCCCGATGCCGAGCACGGCCCGCGCGGCGAAGCGCAGCCGCGCCCGCCCCGGGTCCGGCGCCACGAACACCCTCTTCAGCACTGCTTCCCGTCCCTGCTCCGACCGGCATGAAAAAGGCGCCGCGGAGTTCCGCAGCGCCATCGACGCCTCCATGACAGCATCAGTTCGCCCACTGGCTCAAGTCCACCCCGAGGCACTGGGCCATTGGCACAACAACGTGCGGCGCCTGCGGGCGGCCACCGGTCCATCGGCCCACGTCGGACGGTGTACCCGACGAGGGGCCGGGTGAGCCATTGGTACAGTCGGCGACGATCACCGAAGGAGGAGGCGGGCACCATGGCCGTGGACGAGCTGGACACCCGCATCCTGCGGCTGCTGCTGGAGCAGCCCCGCACGAGCGTGCGCGAGTACGCCCGCATCCTCGGCGTCGCCCGCGGCACCCTCCAGGCCCGGCTGGACCGGCTGGAACGGGACGGCGTGATCACCGGCACGGGCCCGGCGCTCTCCGCCGCCGCACTCGGCCACCCGGTGCTGGCCTTCGTGCACATCGAGGTCACGCAGGGGCACCTGGACGAGGTGGGCGACGCCCTGGCCGCCGTACCGGAGATCGTCGAGGCGTTCTCCATCACGGGCGGCGGCGATCTGCTCACCCGGGTCGTGGCGCGGGACAACGAGCATCTGGAAGACGTGATCCAGAAGCTGATCAGCATGCCGGGGGTCGTCCGCACGCGCACCGAGGTGGCGCTGCGCGAACGCGTCCCGCACCGGCTGCTGCCGCTCGTCGAGTCGATCGGGCGGACGGCGCGGAAGCAGCCCTTGACATCATGACCCCATGAGCCACCTCGCCGGCCTCTCGGTCATCTTCGATCTCGACGGAACGCTCGTGGACAGCGAGCCGAACTACTACGAAGCGGGCCGGCTGACCCTCGCCGAGCACGGCGTGCCCGACTACACCTGGGCCGACCACGAGCGGTACATCGGCATCAGCACGCTCGACACGATCGTCGACTGGCAGCGCCGCTACGACCTGCGCGCCCCGGCAGCCGAACTCCTCGCCGCCAAGAACAGCCGCTACCTGGATCTCGCCCGCGCCTCCACGCGCGCCTACCCGGAGATGCGGAAGTTCGTGGAGCTGCTGGCCACCGAGGGCGTCCCGATGGCCGTGGCGTCGGGTTCCTCGTCAGAGGCCATCGCGGCGGTCCTGGCGGGCACGGGACTGGACGCCCATCTGCGCACCCTGGTGTCGGCCGACGAGGTCGCGCACGGCAAGCCCGCACCCGACGTCTTCCTCGAGGCCGCCCGCCGGCTCCATGCGGACCCCGTCGACTGCGTCGTCGTCGAGGACGCCGCCCCGGGCGCGGCAGCCGCCCACGCGGCCGGCATGCGCTGTATCGCCCTGCCCTACGTCCCCGACCAGGCGGACGGCCCCGAGTTCGCGACCGCCGACCTGCTGGTGCGGGGCGGTCAGGCGGAGTTCACGGCGCGGGCGGCGTACGACTGGCTGACGCGTACGGTCCCCGCGTCCTGACCCACGCCTGCCCGAGCAGCGGCCCGGGACGCGTATGTCGTAGGGACGCGGGTCCACGTACCCAGGGCTAGGAACGGCGGCGGGGCTTGCCGCGGCGGCCGCCCTTGGCGGTGCCGGACCGCGGGTTCTGCCGTGCCGCCGGCTTCCGGCGCGCGGCGGGCTCGGCTCGGCCCTTCTCCTTCGGCTGCGCGGCCGGCTGGGTGCGGCCACGGGTGCTGTTCACCGTCCGGCCGCGCACGATGCCGATGAACTCCTCGACCAGGTCGGTGTGCGCGGCCTCCGGCCAGGACAGGGCCACGCCCGACTGGGGCGCGTCCACCAGCGTCCGGTAGGTGAGGTCCCTGCGGTGGTGCAGCCGCGCCAGGGACTGGGGCACGGCGAGGACGCCGATGCCCGCGGCGACGAGTTCGACGGCGTCGGCGGTGGTGGCGGGGCGTTCGAAGGCGGGCTCCCCGGGCGGCTGCTCCCAGCCGAGGACGTCGTCGAGGGGGTGCAGCACGACCTCGTCGGCGAGGTCCTCGACCGTCACCTCGTCCGCCGCCGTGATCAGGTGGTCCTTGGGCACGACGACGACCGTGGACTCGGTGTAGAGCGGAATCGCGCTGAAGACCTCGCGGTCCACGGGCAGTCGTACGATCCCCGCGTCCGCGCCGCCGTCGCGCAACACAGCGGATGCCTCGGCGGCCGTCACGGAGACCAAGGCGAGGGGGACGTCGGGCAGGCGTTCGTTCCAGATCCGCACCCACTTGCCGGGTGTCGCCCCAGGGACGTACGCGAGCCGGAACGGGGAGGGTGCTTTCGAGCCTGTCACCTCGCCAGGTTACCGGCTGTGGTCGGACGTCTCGTATCCGGCGGATAGTCTGGAGTGCATGAAGTCGCACCAGACCACCCAGACGATGAAGCCCGCGACCGCGGCGAAGAAGCTGGGTGTCTACCTCCCCGCCACCCCCGCCGAGTTCCAGCAGGGCGTCGTCTCCCGCGCCGAGCTGAACGAGCTGCAGGCCGACCCGCCCGAGTGGCTGCGGGAGCTGCGACGCAACGGACCGCACCCGCGCCCGGTGGTCGCGGCGAGGTTGGGCGTGTCCATCGCGGGTCTCGCACGCGGCGGGGTGACCGAGGCGCTGACCACCGAGCAGATCGAGACGCTGAGGCAGGAGCGTCCCGAGTGGCTGGAGAAGGAGCAGGCCACGCAGGTGGAGGTGCGCAAGGAGGCGGCCCGGCTGAAGCAGAAGAAGGCCGAGCGTTCCTGAGGACCACGAGACCGGGTGGGACCGCAAGCCCTGTTGGGCGCACGCGTCCCGGCCCTGAGGGTTCCGCCCCTGAGCACGTTCCGCCCCGCCGCATCCGGACCCCCGAGCAGGTCCCGCCCCTGACCGCGTCCCGGCCCTGAGCACGCCTCCCGGCCCTTACGGCGGACGGCCCGTTCCCGCTCAAGGCAGGGCGAACGCGGGATGCCCGCCGTTGAGGAAGTACTCGCCGACCTCCCGGAGCCGGCGGGCGACCGATTCCCGCAGGGTGTGGATCCGGGTGTCGCGCCAGAAGCGGTCGAGCCCGTGTCGCTGGGCGGCTGGAACACGGGGGAACGCGGCTGGATCCCGTCGATCCGGTCGGGTCTACGCCGCCGCCACGGCTCCCTCCCGGTGGATCGGCGTCCCCGAGCCCGTCAGCGGCGCGCCCGTGCCGCCGCGGCGGGCGGCGACGATCTCGGCGGCGATCGACACGGCGGTCTCCTCCGGCGTACGGGCGCCCAGATCCAGGCCGATCGGTGACCGCAGCCGGGCCAACTCCCGCTCCCCGAGGCCGGCTTCCCGCAGCCGTCCGTCGCGGTCCTCATGGGTCCGGCGGGAGCCCATCGCGCCGACGTAGGCGACGGGCAGCCGGAGGGCCTCGGTGAGCAGCGGAACGTCGAACTTGGCGTCGTGCGTCAGGACGCACAGCACCGTGCGCGCGTCGGTCCGGGTGCGGCGCAGATAGCGGTGCGGCCAGTCGACGACGATGTCGTCGGCCTCGGGAAAGCGGGTGCGGGTGGCGAAGACGGGGCGGGCGTCGCAGAGGGTGACGTGGTAGCCGAGGAACTTCCCGGCGCGGACGAGAGCAGCGGCGAAGTCGACGGCACCGAAGACGATCATTCGGGGCGGGGGGACTTTCGACTCCACGAGGATCGTGAGGTCGCAGACGTCGAGGGTGCCGGTGCGGCCCGCTTCCAGCATGGCGCGGGCCTCGGCCGCGATGCGTTCCAGCGGTGCTGCCGGTGGGCGGGTGCCGCGGTCGTGTGGCCGGTCGCCCGGTTCTCCCGCCGCACGGGGCGCGTACGTGCCGTCCGGGTGGACCAGCACCGGTGTGCCCAGCAGTCCCGCCGGGCCCCTCGTCACTCGTGCCAGAGCCACCGCCTCACCCCGGGACGCGGCCTTCAGCGCGTCGGTGACGACCTGGCGGTCGTGCGTGACCGGTGTGATCAGGACCTCGATCTCGCCGCCGCAGGTCAGGCCCACCGCGAAGGCGTCCTCGTCGCTGTAGCCGAAGCGCTCGAGGACCGGCCGGCCGTCCTCGAGGGACTGCACGCACAGGTCGTACACCGCTCCCTCGACGCAACCGCCGGAGACCGAGCCGATAACCCTGCCCTCGGTGTCGACGGCGAGGGCGGCGCCGGGGGCGCGTGGCGCGCTCCGGTCGACGGCGACGACCGTCGCGACGGCGAAGTCCCGGCCCTCCTCGGCCCAGCGGTGCAGCTCGTCGGCGATGTCAAGCATCGGTGCCCGCCATCAGGACGCGGTCGGGCCGGATGGGCAGGCTGCGGTGGCGTACGCCGGTCGCGTGCCAGACGGCGTTGGCGATCGCTGCCGCCGCGCCGACGATGCCGATCTCGCCGATGCCCTTGATGCCGACGGGGTCGTCCGGGTCCGGATCGTCCACCCAGTCCACCTCGATGTGCGGTATGTCGGCGTGCGCCGCGACGTGGTAACCGGCCAGGTCTGCGCCGATGTTGCCGCCGGAGGCGCGGTCGCGGACGGCTCCCTCGTGCAGGGCCATGGAGATACCCCAGATCATGCCGCCGACCAGCTGGTTGCGCGCGGTCAGCGGATTGACGATCCGGCCCGCGGCGAAGATGCCGAGCATGCGCCGCACGCGCACCTCGCCGGTGGTGACGTCCACGGCCACCTCGGCGAACTGCGCGCCGAAGGAGTGCCGTTCCTTCTGCGCCAGGGCGGCGAGCGCCTCGGTGGTGTCCGACCGTACGGTGATGCCCTCCGGCGGGATGTCCGCGCCCAGGGCGAGCCGTTCGCGCAGCTCGGCGGCCGCCACCGTGATCGACCAGGCCCAGGAGCGGGTGCCCATGGACCCACCGGCGATCATCGCCGGCCCGAAGTCGCTGTCCCCGATCCGCACCCGGACGCGGTCCGGCGGCACCTCCAGCGCGTCGGCGGCGATCAGGGTGAGGGCCGTACGGGCTCCGGTGCCGATGTCCGAAGCGGCGGTGCGCACCGTGAAGGTGCCGTCCGCCTCCGCCGTCACCGCCGCCGTCGAGGGCCCGGCTCCGGCGAAGAAGGAGGACGCCGCGGTGCCGGTGCCGATCAGCCGGTGTCCGTCGCGGCGCACGCCGGGGCGCGGGTCACGATCCGCCCAGCCGAATCGGCGGGCGCCCTCCTCGAAGCAGGCGAGCAGGTTGCGGCTGCTGAACGGCAGCCCGGAGACCGGCCCGGCCGTGGGTTCGTTGCGGGCGCGCAGCGCGATCGGGTCGATGCCGCACTTCGCGGCGAGTTCGTCGACCGCCGACTCCAGCGCGAACGCCCCCGGTGCCTCACCCGGCGCCCGCATCCAGGTCGGGGTCGGCACATCGAGCCGTACGACGTGGTTGGCGGTGTGGTGAGCGTCGGCGTCGTACATCACCCGGGCCACACCGGCGGCGGGCTCGACGAAGTCGAACACCGTGGACGTGTGGTTCACGGAGCGGTGTTCCAGGGCCCGCAGCCGGCCGTCGGGGTCGGCGCCGAGCCGGACTCGCTGTGTCGTGGGGCTGCGGTGGCCGGCCAGCGAGAACATCTGGCGGCGGGTCAGCACGACCCGCACCGGGCGCTGGAGGGCGGTGGCGGCCATCACCGCGGCCACCTGGTGGGCGCGGATGCCCTTGCTGCCGAAGCCGCCCCCCACGTGCTCGGAGCGCACGCGAACGGCGCTCGGGTCGAGGGAGAAGATCTTCGCGAGGGCGTCCTGGATCCACGTGGCGCCCTGGTTGGAGTCGATGACGTCGAGCCTGCCGCCGTCCCAGCGTGCCGTCGCCGCGTGCGGCTCCATGGGGTTGTGGTGCTCCTCCGGGGTGGTGTACTCGGCGTCCACGACGACGGCGGACGCGGCGAGCTCGGCCTCCAGTTCGCCCTTCCCGGTCACCGCCGGCATATGGCCGTCGACCGGCTGGGCATCCGGGCGGTCGGCGGAGAAGGCGACGTCGTGCGGCTCCTGCTCGTAGTGCACGACCAGGGCCTCGGCGGCCTCCCGCGCCTGCTCCGGCGTCTCGGCGACGACGAGCGCCACCGGCCATCCCGCGTGCGGCACCCGGTCGCTCTGGAAGAGGGCGGCCGACGGATCCGGCGGGACGCCCAGCAGACCGATGTGCCCGGTGTCGACGCGGGGGGCGTTGCCGTGGTGCAGGACGGCGAGGACGCCGGGCATGGCGAGGGCGCTGTCGGTCTCCAGCGCGGCGATGCGGCCGCGGGCGACCGTCGACAACGCCAGCCAGCCGTGGGCGAGTTCGGCGAAGGGGATCTCCGCCGCGTAGCGGGCGGCGCCGGTGACCTTCTCCCGGCCCTCGACGCGGGTGTGGGCGGTGCCGACGGACGGCTTCAGGGGAGTGACGGTCATCGAGCGGCCTCCTCGGCGAGTTCGGTGAGTACGGCCACCACGAGATTGCGCATGAGGGTCACCTTGTATCGGTTGTCCGGCAGCGGCTGGGCGGCGGCCAGTTCGGCGTCCGCCGCGGCGGCGAAGGTGCCGGCGTCGGCCGGGGCTCCGGTGAGCAGTCGCTCGGCGGTGCGCGCCCGCCACGGCCGCGAGGCGACCGCGCCGAACGCCAGCCGCACGTCCCGTACGACACCGTCGTGGACGTCGAGCGCGGCGGCGACGGAGCCGATCGCGAAGGCGTACGAGGCGCGCTCACGCACCTTGCGGTAGCGCGAGCGGGCGGCGACCGGCGCCGGCGGCAGGGTGACGGCGGTGATCAGCGCGCCCGGCGGCAGGTCGGTCTCCAGGTGCGGGGTGTCGCCCACCGGCCGGTAGAGCTGGGTGAGCGGCAACTCCCCAGGCCCGTCCGCCGTTTCGTAGGACACGACGGCGTCGAGGGCGGTGAGCGCGACCGCCATGTCCGAGGGGTGCGTGGCCACACAGTGCCCGGAGGCGCCCAGGATCGCGTGGTTGTGGTGCTCTCCCTCGACGGCGGGGCAGCCGCTGCCGGGGACGCGCTTGTTGCAGGGCTGGGTCACGTCGGCGAAGTAGCCGCAGCGGGTGCGCTGGAGCAGATTGCCGCCGACGGTGGCCATGTTGCGCAGCTGCCCGGACGCGCCGGCGAGTACCGCCT
The DNA here is from genome assembly GCF_015160875.1 of Streptomyces chromofuscus. Lineage (NCBI taxonomy): Bacteria > Bacillati > Actinomycetota > Actinomycetes > Kitasatosporales > Streptomycetaceae > Streptomyces > Streptomyces chromofuscus. Next base: position 1,070,494 of record NZ_CP063374.1, read on the forward strand.
GCGTGAGCACCGGGTAGCGGCGGCGGACCTCGGGGTGGGCGGCGAGGTCGCTGTTGGTGACGGTGGCGCCGATGCGCAGACCGCCGTCCTCGGTCGGCTCGATCCGGTCGAGCGGCAGTTCACGGACGTCGACGAGGCGGGCGGGGCGCTCGACGCCGGTCTTCATCAGGTCGACGAGGTTGGTGCCGCCGCCGAGGAAGCGGGCGTCCGGGTCGGCGCCGAGCAGCGCGACCGCGCCGGAGACGTCGAAGGCCCGTTGGTAGCCGAACTCCTTCATGCCGCCGCTCCCTCGGTGTCCTCCTGGCCGTCGGCCGCCCGGCCGACGGCCTGCACGATCGACACGTATGCCCCGCAACGGCACAGGTTGCCGCTCATCCGCTCGCGGATCTCCTCCGGCGTCAGGGGCGGCGGTCCCGCTTCGGGCCGTACGTCGTCGGTGACGGCGCTCGGCCAGCCGGCCGCGTGCTCCTCGATGACGGCGATGGCCGAGCAGATCTGTCCGGGTGTGCAGTAGCCGCACTGGAAGCCGTCGAGGTCGAGGAACGCCTGCTGCACCGGATGCAGCCGGTCACCGTCCGCCACGCCCTCGATGGTGGTGATCTCCCGCCCGTCGGCCGCGACCGCGAGCTGGAGGCAGGACACGGCGCGGCGGCCGTCGACCAGGACGGTGCAGGCACCGCATTGCCCCTGGTCACAGCCCTTCTTCGTGCCGGTGAGATCGAGGCGTTCGCGCAGTGCGTCGAGCAGGGTGGTGCGGTGGTCGACGGACAGCGGGTACTTCTCGCCGTTGATGTTCAAGGTGATGGCGCTGGACGTCGATGGGGCCATGATCAGCCTTCTTTCGCGTATCCGAGGCACGCAGACGGTTGAAAAACGGGAAAGGAGCAGGGGGTGATGTCGGCAACAGGGAGCGCCGTGACGGCGCAGGACGTGGCGAGAACCGCTCGATCGCCGCTATGGTGAAGTCAACCGGACAGCTGTCCGCTAACTGGAAACGTACCGGACAGTTGTCCGCTTAGCAAGACCGGGTTCCGGCCGTGGCCCGCGAGGAGGACGAGTGCGGGAGAAGCAGGAGGCGCCTCAGCGCTCGGACGCGCAGCGGAACCGGGAGCGGATCCTGGAGGTCGCGGTGGGCGAGCTGACCCACCGCCCGAACGCCCCGCTGAGCGCGATCGCCAAGAAAGCGGGCGTCGGGCAGGGCACTTTCTACCGGAACTTCCCCAACCGCGAGGCGCTGGTCCTGGAGATCTACCGGCACGAGATGCAGCACGTCGCCGACAGCGCGGCCGAGCTGCTGGAGCGCCGGGAGCCGGACGAGGCGCTGCGCGAGTGGATGGACCACCTCGCCCGGTTCGCGATGACGAAGGCGGGGCTCGCCGAGGCGTTCCGGCAGGCCATCGGGGCGGGGACGCAGAAGCCCGGACACACGCCGGTGGTCGCCGCCGCCGAACTGCTGCTGCACGCCGCCGAGGAGGCCGGCACCATCCGGCCCGGGGTGACCGCCGACGACTTCGTTCTCGCCATCTCCGGCCTGTGGCAGATCGACCCGCACACCGACTGGCAACCGCGCGCGGCGCGTCTGCTGGACCTGGTGATGGACGGGCTGCGGGCGAGGGCTCCGGGGCGGTGAGGCGCCGCCCCCGTGGACGAGACACCGGATTCCGCGAAAGTCAATAGTCGTTCTGTGTAGGCCATATCAACTGCCGTTCACGGATGCTTCTTTGTGCTTCCGTGCGCCCCCGGGAAATATGCATTGCGGGGGCCGACCCCGGGTTGGACTGGGCAGAACAATGACTCAAGCGCCAGGACGTGAGCAGTCACCGTATGTGTGCGTCGGCTGAGGCAGGGGGTATTCGATGAGTGGTGCCGTGACCGAGCCTGCGCGAGCATCGACCGTGGGTACTGCACCAGGCATATTCCCATCCGTCAGCCATGCTATCGCCCTGTTCCGGCGTCCGCTGGACTTCCTGAATTCCTTACCCGCGCACGGGGATCTTGTGGAGTTACGCCTGGGTCCCCGGCGCGCCTGGGTGATCTGCGAACCGCAGCTGGTCCAGCGGATGCTCATGGACCCGCACACCTTCGACAAGGGCGGCACGCAGTACGACCGGCTCGGCGCGCTGATGGGCAACGGCCTCGTCACCTGCCCGCAGTCCGAGCACCGCCGCCAGCGCACGCTCCTGCAGCCCGGCTTCCACCCGTCGCGCATCCCCGCGTACACCGCGCTGATGGCCGAGGAGGCACAGGCGCTGTGTGGTGAGTGGCGGGCCGGCCTGTGGGTCGACGTCACCGGGGCGATGATGGCGCTGACGACGCGGGTGACCAGCCGGGTGTTGTTCTCCGGCTCGCTGGACGCCGAGCGGGCGGCCCTCGTGCGGGAGAGCCTGGCCGCCGTGGTGCGGGGCCTGTTCGCCCGTACGGTCGTGCCGGTCGACGCCGTCTTCCGCGTCCCCACGCCCGCCAACCGGCGCTACCGACACGCGCTGCGCCGCCTGCACGCGCTGGTGGACGCGATCATCGCCGAACGGCGGAACGCCCCGCCCCGCGACGACCTGCTGAGCACCCTGCTGTCGACGCGCGAGGGGGACGGCGCCACGCAGAGGCCGGTCACCGACCGGGAGATCCACGACCAGCTGATCACGCTGCTGCTCACCGGCGTGGAGACCACGGCGATGTGCCTCGCCTCGGCGTTCGGACTGCTGGCCCGAAACCCGGAGACGGAGCGAGCCCTGCACCGCGAGCTCGACGCCGTCCTCCCCGACGGGCAGGCGCCGGGCCACGAGGACCTGGCGCGCCTCGAGTACACCCGGTGCGTGGTCACCGAGACGCTGCGCGTGTGGCCGCCCGGCTGGCTGTTCACCCGGGTCACCACCCGCGACACGGAACTCGGCGGTCAGCGGTTGCCGCGGGGGGCGATGATCCTGTACAGCCCCTACCTCCTGCACCACGACCCGGCGTCCTTCCCCGAACCCGAGCGGTTCCTTCCCGAACGCTGGCTCCCGGAGCGGCGGACGGCCGTGCCGAAGGGCGCGATGCTGCCGTTCGCCGCGGGAAACCGCAAGTGCATCGGCGACAGGTTCGCCATGGCGGAGGCGATGGTGGGCGTCGCGACGGTGGCGGCGCACTGGCGCCTGCGGCCGGTGACGGGACACGACGACCGACTGCGTCCGGCGGCGACGCTGGGGCCGAGGGCGCTGGTGATGATCTGCGAGCCGCGTCAGGCATGACAGGACTTTCGAACGGCAGGTGAGAACGATGCACACAGTGCAGCAGGAAATCCCGGCCGCAGCGCACGGCGGACCGTCCGGAGGCACTCTCAAGGAACTCATAGATTCCTCGCTCTACATGCCCTTTCCCTTTCTCAGCAATCCATATGACGCCGAAGTCGCTGCAGGCGTGGACGCCTGGTTGCGCGCCTGGGGATTGACCGACGACCCGGCCGTGGCGGACATGATCGTCCGCACTCGGCCCGCCCAGCTCGCGTCCTACAACAGCCCGGCGGTGGACCGCGGCATTCTCCAGATCGTGGCGCACCAGATCGCCTATCAATTCGTCTTCGACGACCGCGCCGAGGAAGTCGGCCGGCGGTGGCCGGGCCGGCTGCTGCCCATGCTCAGCGAGAGCATCGGCATCCTGCGCGACGGCCGGCCGCCCAGCACTCCGCTCGGCGCCGCGCTGACCGACCTCCGCCGCCAGGTGCAGGAGCGGTGCACCCCCGCCCAGGCGGCGCGATGGGACTGGCACAGCCGCGAGTACGTGCACGGCCTGCTGTACGAATCGGTGGCCCAGACGCACGCCGCGCCTCTGTCGACCGGGGTATGCACGACCATACGTTCGCTCACCGCGGGCGTGGAGCCCTTCTACCCGCTGTACGAGGCGGCGCAGTCCCAAGAGCTGACCAGCGAGGAGTATTACCACCCCGTCATGGAGCGGCTGCGGCGGCTGTCGGTCGACGCCGCCGTGTGGACGGCCGATCTCTTCTCCGCGGTGAAGGAACAACGGGCCGGCGGAATGATCAATCTGGCGCTGGCCCACCAGCGCGCGCAAGGGTGCTCCCTGCCTATGGCGGTGAGCCTGGCCGTCCGGCAGGTCAACGCGACGATCAGCGAGTTCGAGACGCTCTGCCAGGAGATCGAACCGGAGTTGAGCCCCGCGGGCGTCGGTTACGTCGAGGGCATGGTCGGCTGGATCCGCGGCTGCTACTACTGGTCCCGGACCGTCCCGCGCTACGCGGACGCGGCCGTGGCGCCATCACGCCCGTGAGTTCCGAACGACGCCGACGATCGAAGGGCTGTACCCGGAGAACAGACAATCAAACCACGCGGTCGGATGATTCACCCTTCCCTGTCATCCTCAAACCTCATTTTGGCCACGGAGCGTCGACGGAGGCGTACTCTCAGCGCTGTCCTCCGAGGATCATTGACAGGAAGCGGTAGCGCACATGGCGCGAGTGTCGCGACATCCGATCACGGAGCCCCGGTCGTTGTTCGAGCGCGACCGGGAACTTGACGGACTGGAAGCCGCGTTGTCGGACCTCCGTGGCGCTGCCGACGGTACGTCCCGCGCGGGGCAGGGCAGGGTGCTGGCCTTCACCGGTCCTGGCGGGATGGGCAAGACCAGGCTCCTCGCGGAGGCGCGCGCCCGGGCCGTCGCGCACGGGTTCACCGTGTTCTCCGGCAGGGGCGGCGAGAACGAACAGGAGCTGGCGTTCCACGTCGTGCGCCAGCTCGTTCAGCCCGCCCTGGCGGCCATGGATCAGCAGCAGCTCCGTACCTTCCTGGGCAGCTGGTACGACATCGTCGCCGTGGCGCTCGGACTGGAAGCGACGGACACCGGCCAGATGCCGGACCCCACGGGAGTACGTGACGGACTCGACTGGGTCATGACCCGGCTGACGGTGATGAACGCTCCGGTGGTCCTGCTCCTGGACGACCTGCACTGGGCCGACGTCGAGTCGCTCAGCTGGCTCACCGCCTTCGCCGCGCGGGCCGAGGACCTGCCCCTGCTCATCGTCGTCGCCTACCGGCCCAACGAACTGCCGCCCGAGGCCGCCCCCTTCCGCGCGCTCGTGACAGGTCAGGCGACCCACCCCTACTCGCTGGCACCGCTGAGCCGTGACGCCGTGGCGCGGATCGTTCGGCAGGAAGTGGGGGAGGCGGCCGACAAGCAGTTCTGCAGAGAATGCTGGGAAGTCACCGGCGGCAGCCCGTTCGAGACCGTCGAACTCGCCATCAGGCTCGGCGAGCGCGAACTGATAGGCGCTCCCCATGAGCTGCCGGTCATGCGGGAGCTCGCGGCGGCGGTCAAAGGGCCGGGCCTCATCGAGCGCCTGGGACGGCTCAGCACGAGCACCGTCCACTTCGCCGAGGCCGGGGCCGTGCTGGGTGCGCCGTTCCGGCCGGACATCGCCGCCACCATCGCGTGCGTCGGCAGCGAGCAGGCGGTCGAAGCGACCGAACAGCTGCGCGCCGTCCGCATCCTCGCCGAGGGCCACGCGCCAGGCGGGGCATTGGAGTTCGTACACCCGCTGATCGCCACCACGATCTACCGGTCGATCCGCCCTCCGTTCCGGGCCGGCATGCACAACGCCGCCGCCGTCGCGATCCGCGCGGCCGGCCTCGGCCCCACCGCTGCGGCCCGGCATCTGCTGGAGGTGCCCTGCGAAGGCAACGCCGAGGCGGTCGCCTGCCTGTGGGAGGCCGCCCGCGAATACTTGCGCGCCGGTGCCCCGGAGGCCGCCCGCAGGCTGCTCGCCCGAGCGCTGCAGGAGCCGCCCGACCCGGAGGAGCGCGCCGCGCTCCTGCACGACCTCGCCTGCTCCACCTTCCTGATCGAGCCGACGGCCACGGTCAGCCATCTTCGGGGGGCGCTCACCGAGCCGGACATCGACCCGGGCCTGCGTGCCTCCATCGTCTACCGGCTGACCCAGGCGCTGGCCCACACGGACCAGATGGCGGAGGCCGCGGCGGTGGCCGAACAGGAAGCGCGTCAGGCCACCAACGCGAGGGTCAAGCTGCGCATGCAGGCGGATCACTTCGTGTGGAGCATGTTCCGGGCCGACGAACCCGACTCCCCCGCCCGCTCACGCAAGCTGACACGGCTCGCCGAACGGCTCGCCGGCCGGGGCCTGGAGGAGCGTTACATCCTGGGTCTGCGGGGCTGGGACGCCCTGGTACGCGGCGAGCCGCGGCACACCGCCCTCACCTGCGCCGAGGAAGCCCTGCGCGGCGGGATGAGCTGGACCGAGGAGAACCGCGGGTTCGAGGTCCCCGTCTCGGTGGCCCTGGTGTTCATGTACGGCGACCAGCCGGGACGCGCCGAGGAACTGTTCACCAAGGGCATGGCCGAGTGCGCGCGCAAGGGCTGGCGCGGCTCTCACCTGGCCGTCGGCCAGACCCTGTTCGGCTACATCCGTTACCGCCGGGGCCTGCTGACCGAGGCGGAGCACTGGGTGCGGGAGGGCCTGCGCACCGCCGAGCGCGTGGAGGGCGCCGTGCCCGCCCAATGGTTCGCCATCGGCATTCTCATCCAGACCCTGCTCGCCCGCGGCCGCATCGCCGACGCCCGCGCGGTCGCCGACTCGTACCGGTACGGCGACGTCGTCCCGAACGCCGTCATCTACCCGGACCCCCGCACGGTCTACTCCGAACTGCTCGTCGCCGAGGGCCAGCACGTCGAGGCGGAGCGTCTGCTGAGCGCCGTCGGGGACCGGCTGGAGGCGCGAGCCTGGCGCAACCCCGCCTGGTGTCCGTGGCAGCTGCACCTGGCGTACGCCGTCGCGCCGTCCGCGCCGGACCGGGCGGTGCGGCTCGCGCGGGACGCCGTCAAGCGGGCCCGCGACTTCGGGGCGGCCTCCGCGATCGGCCAGGCACTGCACACCGAGGCCGAGGTGACCGGCGGGACGGCCGCGCTGGACCTGTACGCCGAGGCGGTCGCCGAACTCCAGCGGTCGCCGGCGGCGTACGAACTGGCCCGTGCGCTGGTCGGTCACGGCGCCGCGCTGTCCCGCAACGGCCGGGTGCAGGAGGCCGCCGACCGGCTGTACCAGGGTCTGGAGGGCGCCGTGCACTGCGGTGCGGAGGCCCTGGCGCGGCGCGCCCGGGACGAGCTCTCGGCCGCCGGTCTGCGGCCCCTGCCGCTGCGCTACGCCCAGACGGACACCCTCACGGCCCCGGAGCGCCGGGCCGCTGAGCTGACCGCGCTGGGCAAGCCGGTGGCGGTCGTGGCGAAGGAACTGCAGCTCACCGAGCAGGGGGTGCGGCAGTTGCTGTCCCTGGTGTACCGCAAGGTGGGGACGGACGCGGCGGGGCTGGCGCGCGCTTTGGAGACTTTCCCGCGGCCTCGTCCGTCGGGGTCGTGAGCGTCTTCCCGTACGTGCGCCCCCGGAGTGTCCGGGTACGGCTAGGTACCCCGCGTGCAGCGGCCCGTCGGGCTGGTCGCCGGGGGGCGGCACTGGAGGGCGAAGTCGTCCGGGCTGGTGCTCAGGTAGCGGCCCATGCAGGCATTCGCCGTGGTGCGGCCACGTGCGGCGCAGAAGGTCAGCGCCGCCCTGCCGTCGGCGAACGGGCCCGGGGCGTAGATCACCCAGTAGCCCGGGCGGAGTGAGGCGTAGTCGTCGCTGCGGAGGAAGACGGCCTCGGGCACGGTCTCGCGGATCCGGGCCAGGCGCTGGTCGCGGGCGGCGGTGCCCGAGGAGATGGGCTCGGAGTACAGCTGGGCGATCCAGCGGCCGCCTTCGACCGGGGCGGGCGGCGGCTCGGAAGACACCGTCGGAGTGGGTGTCGGCGTGGGTGTGGGCGTGGGTGTCGCGCTGGGCGACGGCTGCGGGCTCGGCGAGGTCGCGGCGTCGGTCGGCGCCGACGAAATACCCGCCCCGGAGCTGCCCTGCGCCCCCACGCCCTGCTGGTCGTCCTTCTTCCCGTCGTCGGGGCCGCGCAGGCTGAGGACGAGTGCGGTGACCGCGCCGACAGCCAGCAGGGCGGTGACGGCGACGAGGGCCGCTCTCCGGCCACGGGGCGGGCGCCCGGGACGCGGGGTGTCCAGCTGCGTCGGTGACGGCGTCGGTGCCGGTCCGGGTGCCGGAGCCGGCATCGGCGTCATCGTTCGCGTCGGCTGGGCCCAGTGCGGAGCGTTGCCGGACTCGACCTGGGCCAGCATCGCGTCCAACTGCTCGGCACCGGGGCGTGCCGCCGGGTCACGTACGAGGAGGGACTGCAGGACGGGAGCGAGCGGCCCGGAGCGGACGGGCGGGGGCACCGGGTCGTCGAGGACCGCGGCCAGCGTGGCGAGGGTCGACTCGCGGCGCAGAGGGCTGACGCCCTCCACGCAGACGTACAGGACGAGCCCGAGAGACCACAGGTCGGCCGCGGGATCGTCGCCGTGGCCGCGGACGCGCTCGGGCGCCATGTACTCGGGCGAGCCGACGAGTTCACCGGTGACCGTCAGCGCGGTGGCGCCCTGGAGGGCGGCGATGCCGAAGTCGGTGAGGACGGCGGTGCCGTCGGGGCGGAGCAGCACGTTGGCGGGCTTGACGTCGCGGTGCTGGATGCCGGCCGCGTGCGCCGCGCGCAGCCCGGAGAGCACCTGACGGCCGATACGAGCCGCCTCCACCGGACTGAAGGGGCCGTCGCCGAGCCGTTGTTGCAGCGAGACGCCCGGGACCAGCTCCATCACGATCCACGGATGGGGATCGGCCTCGATGATCTGATGGACGGTCACCACGTACGGGTTGCTGAGCCGGGCCAGTGCCCTCGCCTCGCGCATGACCCGTTCCCGTACGGCCTCGGAGGTCTCGGCGTCCGGCCGCACCGCCTTGAGGGCGACCTCGCGGTGCAGCACCGTGTCCCGGGCCCGCCAGACCGTGCCCATACCCCCGCTGCCGAGCCGCTCGATCAGCTCGAAGCGCCCGTCGATCACGTCCCCCGGTGCGTTCACCCGCCATAGGTTAGGGCAGGAAACGGGGCGGACGGGGGTCAGGTCCTCGATCCGCACTCAGGGGTGAAGATCGGCCGAGATCCGCCGGAGCGGGATCCGCGGGCCGGCGCCGCCCCCCCTACGTTGCCACCAGTGCTCTGTGCCGTCCGGCAGAGCAACCCCTCGCAGAGTTCCCCTGGACATCACAAGAACCGACGAAGGCACCGACGAAGGCACCGCCGAGAGCACCGACCGAAACACCAGCGCAAGCGCGACCGGTAACACCGACGAGAGCGCCAACCAGAACACCGGCGAAGGCACGACCGGGAGCACCGTCGTCCGCGCCTCGGACGCCGCTCGGCGCGGCCCCCTCTCCCGCCGTGGCTTCCTGCAGGCCACCGCCACGGTGACGGCGCGCGCCGACGTCGGCGCGCCGGGCGTGGCCGCCGCCTCCGGTAGAACCGTCCTCTCCTTCACCACCGCCTCGGGCGGTTCCGCGGCCCTCTCCCCGACCGGTGACCGGCTCGTCGCGGAGGTGCAGGGCGTGCTCTGGTCCGTCCCGCGTGGCGGCGGCACCGCTGTGCCGGTCACGGCGGCGGGCCTCGAACCGACGCGGCCCCAGTTCTCGCCCGACGACAGCCCTCTCGTCGTCTGCGCCTACCGCGGCGGAGGCTTCCACCTGTGGACGCCGCGCCCCGACGGCACCGGGCCGCGGCAGCTCGCCGACGGCCCGTGGGACGACCCGGGACGACGGCCCGTGGGACGACCCGGGACGACGGCCCGTGGGACGACCCGGGGCCCGGCCTGGTCGCCGCACGGCACCCGGTCGCGTTCGCCTCCGAGCGCGGCGCCGCCGCGGCGGCGGACTGGCTCGAGGTCGGCCGCCTGATGCGGCGCGAGGGCTGCTGTGATCCGGGGAGTGGGGCCTGAGATCGGGCAGGATGGCCGCGCCCAAGGCGTCGACTTCCGGATTTCAGTGGCGTGGAGGGTTCCTGCGCGGCCTGATGACGGCGTTGGGCAGGCTGGGCGCGGGGAGGCGGTCGCCCGGGTAGCCCTCGACGGCGCCGAAGCGGTCGGAGGACGCCTCCCAGGCCTGCCGGGCCTGGACGATGTCCTCGTGGCTGCGGCCGACGAAGTTCCACCACATGACGATCTCCTCGTCGAACGGGGGGCCGCCGAGCAGGACCGTCCGGGCGGGGCTGTCCGACTCGTTCACCAGCGTCAGGGCCTCGGTCCCGGGGTGGACGTAGCCCAGTTCCGCCGGGCTCAGCCGGGTGTCGGCCAGGCGGACGTCCCCGCTGTCGACGAGGAGGCCGTGCTCGAAGCCGGCGTCCACGGCCAGGGTGATCTCCGCGTGCGGCGCGAGGGTGATCTCGGCGCCGAGCAACGGCGAGAACGTCGGCACCGGGGAGGTGTCCCCGGCGAGTGAGCCGAGGAAGACCCTGATCTCGGCGCCGTCGATCCGTACGGGCTCGGGCGCGTAGTGCTGGAAGTCGCGTTCGGCGTTCCGGTGCTCCTCGGGCAGCGCCACCCACAGCTGGACGCCGTGGAGGACGGTGGTGCGCGGGGTGGAGACCTCCGAGTGGGCGATGCCGTGTCCGCCGGTCATCAGGTTCAGCTCACCGGGCCGTACGAAGGCGTGGCTGCCGAGACTGTCACGGTGCTCGATCTCCCCGCTGAACAGCCAGCTCACCGTCTGCAGCCCGGTGTGCGGATGGGGGGCGACGTCCATGCCGCCCGTCAGGGAGACGTCGTCCGGGCCGTAGTGGTCGGCGAAGCACCAGGCACCGATCAGCGACCGGGCGCGCTGGGGCAGCGTCCGCCGTACCGGCATCGCCCGGGGCCCGCCCAGGGGCACCTCGCGCGGGGAGAGTACGTCGACCCGAGGCACCTCGGCCGGCCGCGTGTCATCGAGCGGCGCGCCGCACCTCACTGCCGAGGGTTCGGCTTCCACGTTGCTCACCACGACCACCTTCCGCCCACTTCGTTCGTTCTCACACCGGATCGTCGTCTCCACCGACGACCGGGCGATCGGCGGTCCGGTCCGGTGCCCACAGCTCCGCCGCGCCCGTGCGGCCGCACGCGGTCGGGCCGCGCGAGCCGGTGCTGTGCGAGTCGCTGCTGTGCGACCAGCCACCGCCTCTTTTCCGCCATGCTCGAAGTGTAGTCAAGTTGAATTTTCACCTAGCTCGTGGCCCCGCCCGAGGGTCGGCACGGGCCGACTCCTCCGGCCGGGAGTCCCCCCGGCCGGCCTTCGCCAGGCACGGCAGGGCAGCGCCCGACCGCCGACCGTGAAAGCGCTTGTACGACCTCGTGGCGCCGCACTACCGTCCCGACGTGGATCTCTTCTCACGCTCGTGGACGGCGTTGCGCACGGCGGTCGCCCAGCTGTATCGCCTTGTGAGGTGGGGGACGCGGCCGGCGGGTGGAAGGCTCGGAGCAAGCGGCCGACGCCATCGGCTCGTCGCATGACTCACACAGGAGTGGCTGGACGGACAAGTGCCTGCGCGACGTGGCGGCGCAGCGGGCCAGGGGCACCCTGGATGCGCTCGCCTCACGGGCCGGGCGGCCGAAGGCGGACCCGAGGACAAGGAGATCGCCCGGCTGAAGGCAGAGACGGCCCGGCTGAAGGCTGAGCCGAGCAAGGCCCGCACCGTGCTGGAGGTGCACGAAGAACTCTCCGTGCTACTCGACCAGCTCGCCACGTACAACGCCCCGTCCCAGAACGGCGAGAAGAAGAACAAGTGACCCCGGCAGACTCTGCGGCCGGCACCTTCTGAGGCCTCGCCGTTTCAAGCGCTCGACCATCCGCCGGCTGTCTTTCAGTCGTTCGGTCTGCTGGTGAATCAACTGGCGTCGTTCGCCGTCCTGCCGGACGTGAGCCTGGTGATGCTCTGGCGGAGGCGGCGGGTGTCCAGCGACGCCACCGAGGTAGCGGCCTGGAGATGCGCTTCGAAGCAGGCGTGGTACGGCCGGAGCGCCACGGCGAGGTCGGGATGGGACTCGGCGAACTCGGTCAGGTCGGCAAGGTCCCTGGTGGCGGCGCTGGAGAGTCGGCTGAGGTCGCCGAGCTGTTCGAGGAGCTCGCCGAGACGACCGGCCGCGGCGGCTCCGGCCAGCCCCAGGGTCAGATGGCGGGGCGAGCGCGGTGGGTGGCTGAGGAGACGCTCCACCGCCAGGGTCTGGTGACGTTTGCGCCATGGGGTGGCGGGCAGCCAGCTCAGGGCGCGGGAGACCGACGGGGCGTCCGCGACCAGTGGCTCCCGGGCCGGCGGACCACCGAGGTTCCGTACGCCGAAACCGAACGTCGACAGAGCCTGGCAGGCATGGCCCACTTCCCACCACATGGTCCGGTCGTCGAGGACGATCTCGCGGGACAGCAGGGAGACGATCCGGTCATTGACGGCCGACGCGACGGCACCGGCGTGCTGAGGCTGCAGCCGGGCCGCCAGCCGCAGCAACAGCACCCCTGAGGGCAGGGCGACGTGCTCCACCACCCTCGCCCAGCCGACCTCCTTGAGCGCGTCGAACACCATTGGTGCCCCCACATTGTCGTCGAGGCTGGTCAGGAGGCCAGCGAGGCCAATGGCCGGTTCCAGGTCGGCGATCACGCCCAGCCGGAGCCGCCGTTCCAGCTTGGTGTGGTCGATCTTCGGCACCAGTTCGAGCACCCAGCGCCGCTCCCACAGCGCCATGGTGCGCAGAATGTCCCGGATGACCCGCGGGCTGGAGACGGTGGTGATGATGAGCTTCTTCAGCTCATACGTCGTTGTGGTCCAGTCCGCGTTGAGCGCCTGGCTGGGTCCGACCCCGATGCGCGCGAGGTGAAGCGCCGCCATGTACTGCTCGGACGGGTTTTGCAGCAACTGCAGTTCCTCGGTGAAGATCTTCATCAGCACCGCTTCGCCGGTGAGCCCTTGGTAGACGGGCTCTCCCAGTCCCGCGATGTCCTCGAGGGCCGCGAGCAGCCCGGCCGCCGCCACCGGGTTCTGGTACATCTCGCTGCGGGCCCGCCAGGCCAGACGCGACTCCTCCGTCGAGTGGACGGTGCGCATCGTGAGTTCGCCATACTTGGTGAGCAGACGGCCGACGAAACCCCGGTCGACATGGTCGAGAATGCGCAGCAGCTGGGTGAACTCCCCGCCGGTCCGCACCGAGTCGAGCCGGTCCACCCAGACATCCGGCCGACCGATGATCTTGCTCGTCTTCTGCAGGAGGGCCGCCCCGGAGATCCCCTCGGTGTGCCGCATCGTGCGGGCGATTTCCCGGCAGGCCTCAGCGACCGGGATGGTCGGCGCGTTGGCCAAACGCTGCGCCAGTTCGCGGACATCGAACGTCCGGGCGTACCGGCGGGGGGCATTGGGGTAGAGGGCGCGGGCCAGCCGGTGGAACTCTGCCTGTGCGTCCGGGGGATACCAGACGCTCATGCCCGCCAGCAGATCGTCGATACCGACCTTCTCTCGCAAGCTCTCCAGGAAGCTCGCACCCAGCTCGGGATCGACTCCGAGCCGTAGGGCGAGCCGCGGACCCCATACCCGGCGGGACGTGGTGAGCGCCTGCGTGACGATGTCGACCATGAGATCCAGGCAGGTCGCGCGGAACGAGACCTGCGCCTCCCACAAGCCCTTCACCACGTGGTACTTCACGGAGGGACGCGGATCGCTGTGCAGCCAGTCGACCACGGTCTGCTCGCCGAATGCGTCGCCCAGCCGCTGCGCGAAGGTCTTGCCGTGCTGGTGGTAAGGATCTTCCACCGCATACGTCACGGACAGCAGCATCCCCGCCGCCCTGGGGTCGTTCCTCGCCGCCTGGGCCAGGTTCCTGACGAACTCCTCGTCGGGTACGAGGTCGGCAGCACTGCGCACCGGTCCTCGAGTGGGGGCCGACAGCAGCAGGCAGGCGCACCAGGCGTGCAGGCTCTGCACGACACGCAGGAGTTCGACGGTCTCCATCGGCGAGGCGCGGCGCAGCAAGGCACGGAGCGCGTCCAGATAGCGGCCCCGGTCCCAACGGGTGTCCACGGCCCGTTTGAAGATCTCGTTGCGGTGCATGCCCGAGGTTCGCCGCAGTTCCTGCAGCGCGGTGATGACGTCGCGGGGGCTGCTGTGGTCCAGGGCCGGCTGGAGGAGGTGCTGGTACTCGTCGATCATCTCCGCCCACTCGGTCCGCTCCACCTGACGGCGCAGCATCATCCCGGCGAGCATCACAGCGAATCCGTCCTCCGCCTTCACCCGGTACTCAACCAGTGACTCCGGACCCGGTTCCTGGTCGACCGGGTGGTATCCGGCGGCGTCCTCGTAGTGGACGTCGGTGTCCTCTGCCACGCGCCGCCACAGTCGGCGTTGCAGCCTCAGGGCCTGCAGCACCAGGAAGTAGTCGGCGGCCCGGGTGGGACTCAGATCGGTGACGACCTCCGCGACCCGTTTGACGATGATCTCGTTCAGATGGGCGCTCTGGAACCACTCGATCAGACTGAGCAGGTGCAGGCGTTCCTGAGTGGTGCCCTCGCCGCTGCTGACGGCGACGTTCACTTGGACCTTGAGCCATGGGGCGACCTCGTTGAGGTGGAGCCGGCCAGTGGACATGGCCTGCCGGATCCCGCGGATGACGTGCACCAGGTCGTGCAACCGCAGGGGGGAAGGGTCCTCCTTGAGCCGCTGGGTCAACTGCAGGACGAAGTCGTCGGTCATCCCCTCATCGAGCGAGGTGCCGAGCGCAGTCAGGCAGCGGGCCAGTTCGGCCGTCTGCGCTCGCTGGAGCCAGTCGTGGAGCGCGCCGCCGGCGCGGGTGCGGTCGAGGAGTTCCGCCGCCACCTGGGCGCGGTACAGCCGGGCGCCGAGCAACCACGGCACGACCTCGCGGGGGGCCTCGCGCATCAGCGTCTCAACCTGGGGCAGCACCAGTTCGACGACTTTCTCCCGCACCCGTCCCTCACCCGCGAGGGGAACCAGGTCGGGCGCGTCGAGGTCCTCCTCGATCTGCAGTACCCGTCGCAGGATCCGCTCGCTGTCCTCGACGCTCGCGATCCTCGCCAGGTCCTGCCCGGCGAGGTACTCGATACCGAGGACCCGCCGCTCGTCATCGGTGAGGTCGGTGAGGGGCTCCTCGGGAACCCCCGCATGGATCAACGAGGTCGCCGCGGCCCGGGCCACCGCCTCCTGCTCCCGAAGGCCGAGTCCGTCGAAGCAGGCGAGGACGGGGTCGTCGCCTCCGCCGGTGCGCATCTTCCTGATGAGCACTCCGGGATCCCGGGTGCCGTCCTCCCGTTCGACCTCCGCCAGCCCTGCCCGGCGGTCCAGAGTGCCGGGGTGAGCGCGGTCCGCCCGCTCGACGAAGGCCTTCAGGCGAGGCTTGCCCACGAGGGACGGGACGATGTCGATGTTCTCCGTCTTCCACTCATTGGCGGCGGAGAGGTCGTACTCGAGAACGGCAAGTACGCTCGCCCGGACGGATTCCGACACCATGGGCAGCAGGGCGCCCACCGCATTGTTGCCGCCCTGGAGCGGCAGGAGACCATCCAGGATCAGCAGGAAGGGCCTGGTCCCGTCGTGCTCCAGCAGAGCGGTCGCGTGGTGGCAGGCCTCGATCAACGGGTCACGGTCGGTCAGTTCGCCGTGCCGGGACCGGATCGCCTGCACCTGCCAGCCCTGGCCCCGCAGCTCTTCGGCCAGCAGCCGGGCTATGGTGGTCTTCCCGCTGCGCGCGGTGCCGCCGACGACGGCCAGGCGCCTGCCCTTCGCGGCCCGCTTCCGGGCGGCGGGCTGCTTTCTGACCGCGTCCTTTGCGGTGCCGTGCGCACCGATCGGTCCGGACTGTTTCGGCTTCTCCCCGTGGAAGAACTTCAGAAGCTCGTCGACCTCGTTCATCGGGATGTCACCGGACCGTGGCCCCAGCGGGTCGGGCGCCCAGCCCAGGCGGGCCAGCTCCTCAGTGCGGCGGGCGCGCTTCCAGTCGGCCCAGCGCTCGCCCCACACGGCGGTGGCGGCAGCGTCCAGGGTCGGCTCGGCGGGCACGTCGGCGGGGTACGTCCGTCGGTCTCCCGGGCCGGCCAAAACCCAGCCGTTCTCAGTGGGAGCGAGGACGGTGGTGACGCCCACCTTTTCAAGCGCCTCCACCCGGCCGGACAGCTCCGCCGCCGGCATAGACGCGAAGCTCTGCCCCTCCGTCCGGGCGCCGACGGCCAGGACGTCCGGACAGGGTAGTCCGGTGGCCTCCGCGAGGATGTCGAGTGCATAGCCGAGCCCGATCGCGGGGTCCTCGGCGGGTTGCGACGCGGGCCACATCCCGGCCGGCAGTGGTGGTCTCCCGACTGGGCCGGCGGCTCCGAACGTCCCGAGCAGCCCCGCCACCGCCTCCCACACCGCCATGAGGTGCGGGCCGGCCCACTCCAGGGACCTGACCCACCCGGGCGAACCGGCCGGGAACGGACCGTCCGAGGCCGCTCCCGTCAGCGCCGCCGCGGTCGGTTCGCCGGTCAGGGTGATCGCGAGGCGTCCCCCGGGCGCCTCGAACACCGCCGCGTGCGCCGGACCCCTCCGGGAGCCCGCTCCGTCATACCCGTCCTCCTGTGGGAAGGTCGCGGGGCATTGGGCCCACAACGTCGCAAGCTGCTCCAGTACTTCCATGGACAGCTCATTGACGACGCGGCGCATCGTGCCGGGCGTCCCCGCTGAGCCGTCCGGGTCCGGCGACTCCGCCGTGGCGTCATAGACGTCACCGTCGAAGTAGGCGTCGGCGACGAGGGCGAGGCCGCTTTTCTCGGCCACGGTCAGCCAGTCGGGCAGGGAGGCGACTACGGCGGCGGCGTCCGGCCCGTTCAGCAGTCTGCCGATCCAGCCGCCTTCGAGGTCGAACTCACCCAGTGCGGCAATGAGTTCCGACTCGCCGATGTCCTGGGTGGCTGCCTGGTTCAGCAGCAGGAGGAGTCCGGCCAGCCGATCGCGGACGAACGCGCTGCCGGGCGTACGAGCCGCGGAGTGCGGCGCTGTTGTCATCCGGGTTACCTCCCTGGTGCCGTTACCGCGACCTACCTGACGCGAGGCTCTGACCGGCGCGGGCGCGCAGCAGGGCGAGCGCGCCGGACGTCGCCACGACCAGGCCGTCGGGGCCGTGCGAACACATGCCGGCCGGCAGTCCGTCGAGCGGCCAACGGGCCCCGAGCCCGTCGACGGCACTGTAGGTGTCCAGCCAACTGCCGTCCCGGTCGCCACCGGCGACCGCGAACCAATCGGCCGTCAGGAGGACGGCCCGTACGGCGTTTCCGAGCGGTCGCACGGAGCCCGCGAGCGGGGCGGCGCCCCCCACGAAGGTGCAGGCGCCACCGGCGTCCACGATCACCGCCGTTGCGCCGTCGGCCGAGGCCACCAGGCGCACGGGATTCGGGCACAGTGCCACCCTCTTGGGATTGGCCGGACCGGCCGGGGCCCACCGGTGGATCACTCCGTCGAGGGTGGCCGCCCAGACGACTGGATCCTCCCGCCGGCCAGCCATGGCCAGGGCGACGACAGGCTTCCGGAAAACCTCGACACTCACCGGATCGGCACCGGAGGTGGACAACACCTCGACGGCCCGGCCGTCGGCCAGGGCGAGCAGGCCGGCCGGGTGGGACGCGGAGGGACCGGGCAGCTCACCGGATCCCTTCCGCAGCACCTGGCCGACGTCGGCGGCGTCCCGCGTACATCGGAGCACGGAGCCGTCCGTGAGGACAAGCAGCGCGCACGCACCGTCGGCGTCCCCGGCGGCCTCGGTTTCCTCTGCGTTCCCGGTCTCCGAGAACGCGTGCAGGTCCCTGAGCGGTCCGACGCCGGACCGCGACGCCACCTGCTCGCCGCTGGCGCCGTCCCACCAGACCAGCGTGCCGTCGTCGTGCGCGGTGATGAGGGAGCCAGGCCCGGGTTCCCCTGCCGCCGACACGCGCGTGGTCGTATGGCGGTCACGGACTCCCGGGTTCGCCCAGAGCACCTCCAGTGACCCGCAGGGCGCGATGACGGGCACGGCCGCGCGGGCGAGATCGGTGAGCCCCCTCCGGGTGGCCGTGAGTGCGAGGGCAAACCGCCGTTGCTGCGGCGTCCCGCGCCGAGGCTGGGTGTTCCATACGGCGGTACGGGCTGCCTGGTCCGGGCCGCGCAGGGCGCGGACCGTTCGTGTCATGGTGGAGCGGGGCAGCGCGAGCAGGAAGTCAGGGTCGTCCAGGAGGAATTGCATACCGCTGGTCGGATCGACCGCGGCGGCCGCGAGGACGGCGAGCAGGTGTGGCGGGGCGTTGTCCCAGCCTTGGTCGGCCACGCGGAGTTCGTCGAGCAGGTGGCGCAGCACGGTACGGCGGGGCGCCTGCCCGCCGGCGGGCGGCGGGTGGCGGGTGGCGTGGCCGCCATGCACCGTGGACGTCCCCCGCGTCCCCCGGTCCCGGTTCCCTGCCGGGGGCGTCCCGCCGCACGAGGAGGGTCCCGCAGGCAGGCAGGCAGGCCGCCAGCTCCCGCGGCGACAACGGGGTGGGCACAGAAGTGCCGACCAAACGTGAAGCGACGGCGGCCCAGGTCCGCGCGTCGAGGAAAAGGTCGTCGCCGAAGGAGCACAGCACGGTCAGGGTGTCCGCCACCGCTGCGCCGGTCCGCGGGAAGAGCTCCTGCAGCGTGCGGCGGAGCAGGCCGTCGAGCCGGGCGACGGCGGCCTCGCAGGCGCGTTCCAGAGAGCCGGTGCCCTCTCGGACCAGGACGTCCGCCGCGGCGACGGCCGCGGCGAAACAGCCGCCGCAGATCGCCTCCAGGGCGGCGACGGCACCTTCGGAGACGTGCCCGCCGTAGGCGAGTCGGGTCCGCAGATAGGTGCCCACGGACGAGGCCCCCTGGTGCGCCGGATCGTCCAGATCGAGGATAAGGCGTGCGGGCCGGTCGGGCAGCTGACGAGCGGCACCCACCACCACCCGGACGGCCGGCAGCGCGGCCAGCGACTCGACCAGTTCGGTGAGTACGGCGGCGGACTCCTTAGCCTCGTCCAGGTGGTCGACGACAATGCCGCGGACGGCCCCTGAGCCGGGACGCCTGAGCTCGGCCAGCAGGCCGGGGACGCTTGCGGCGGTGAGCCCCAGCGACCTGGCGATGTCGGCGACCAGCCGGTCGGCCGTACGGCCGCGGACGTCGACCGCGGCCAGGATCAGGTCGTCGGTCGGAAGGACGCCGTGCCGGGCCACTACGGGGAGCGCGGCGCGCAGTTCGGCGGTCGCCGTGGTGACGACGCGGCCCAGGACCGCGGTCTTGCCGCTGCCGTGCGAGCCGGTCAGCCACAGCGGAGGGGCCGTTCCGGTCCCGGTCAGGTGATCAAGAACGGTGCGCAGCGCGGCTTCGCGGCCGGTGAAGTACCAGCCGGGCGCCGCGTCGTTGACCACGCCACGGGAGACCCAGCCCCAGCCGGGAGGAAGCCAGGCCGGCGGCTCGGGCGGCATGTAGCGGGGGTTGGGCAGCGCCCGGCAGCGCGGATCGCCGTGACCGGCCACGGTCCGGGCCTTCTGATGGGTGCGACTCAGGGCATCCTGCACGGACTCCATCACCTGGGTCAGGTCCAGGTGCGGTTGGTCGGTGGAGGGGGCGGTGGCGTCGCGCAGAGCGGTGGTGAAGGCCCGGGAGAAGACAGTTTCCAGGGCCTTCTCGGACCGCCGCGCCGCCGCCACGACCCACAGGTCCAGCTGGTCGTCAATGGTCTGGTAGGGCGCCTGCGCGATGGTGTCCAGCAGGGCCTGCTCGCCACCGGGGGCGGCACCGCACGCGTCCAGGATCAGCAGGACCTGGGCGAGATCTCCGCGCTGCCGCAACGCCCTGATAAAACTAGCCGGTTTGGTGACGGCCCCGGGGTCCGTGTTCTGCTGGTCATCGGGGGCCTCGTATTCCGTAGGCGCCAGTACCCAGTCCGTTCCCAGCTCGAAGCCATGGCCCGTGGCGTAGATGACTAGGGTCGCCGTTCGCGCGCCCGTGTAATCGGCGGCGCCTTTACTCCAGGCGAACAGGGCATCCCGGAGGTCGCTGTGGGAAAGCGCGTCTCCGTCGCCGTCCACGCCGGGGAACAACTCGGTCAGCCCGAGCGCGCCGAGACCCGCGCGGACGGCTCGGACCTCCTCCGGCACCTTCTCGAGGTTCGCGAACGACCCGCCGTACACGGGGCGCCCGGAAATACAGAAGTACCCCGCCTGCCTAGCGCTCTCAGCCAAGTGTCACCTTCACCGACCGGGCGGTGTGGACATTCTTCAGGTAAGCGGTGACGTCATGGGCGGTGCCACGGGAGTTGGACGCCGGTAGGTCTTGAATCTTCCCGGCGAACAGGCCGTGCAGTTCCTTGACTGAGGCGACGACATCCTCCTTCGCGGCGACGTTGACCCAGGTGGCGATGCCGGTGGGCCAGGGAGCCTGACACGCGTCGACGAACGGATGCAGTTCACGCAACACCGGACGCAGCCCCAGCGGGGAGCCGAGGGTGATCAGGGTCGTTGCTGAAGTCGCCGTGTGGGATCTCAACCAGTCGTAGGCGACCACGCTCCCCAGCGAGTGGGCGATCACCAGACGGGGCCGGGACTCCATGGCGGCGCTGAACTCGGCGCGGACCGCCTTCTTGAAGTCGTCGTCCCGCAGATAGCGGGCCACCTGCTTGACGAAGCCGATGATCCCGGCGGCCGTGCCGCCGAAGAACTTGCGCGACTGGAGAACGCGGATCGCCCACTGCACGCTCTGCGGGGCGTATCCCGCCTTGCCCGCCGCCTCGTGTGACGGGTCCTCGACCGCTTCGGCCAGCGCGACCAGGAGATCCTCCTCGACTCCCGGCCGCAGGTCGCCGATCACGTACTGCCAGGCGGCACCGGCCTTCCCGTCGTTGTACAGGTGTCCGTAGAACGCGCACTCCATGGTGAGATCCTCGGCCCCCGCAAACCTGACATTTCGCAGGCCCTCGCGCAGAGCGGCCAGCCAAGAATCGTGCATCTCGTCACGGCTCGATCTGTTGGCGAAAATGCCATGCACTGCGACTACGTCTGCCATGAAAACACCCCCGCTTCGTCTCCACGCAAGTCCCTCACCCACAACGATACGATGGATGCCCGTTTCGTCCGTACGGCATGATCGTGCACGGTCTGCGACGCGGTGCCACAGGTCGCCGAATGCACTGACGCAATGCCATGAGGGATCGAGGCTTGCCGTGATTATGGCAGGCGAGACGGCATCACAGCCTCCTTCTTACTCAATGAAGGACTCTGCTCGGAATATTGGAGACCCAGGCACGCCACCATGATCATTTTCCCTGCTCGGGCCGGTTCGAAAGTCGACGGCCGTACGTGAGACGCCTGTGTCCAGCCGTGCCCCCTTCGGTGCAGCCCCCCGCCCTGACCGCGCAGGTGACGCGGGCGAGCAACTCCCGGGGTAGGGCGGCAATGTGGCTACGCGACCGGTTTAACGGGTGTAGGCGGCGAGGACTTCGCCGCCTGGTACCCGCGTGACGGACGGCCGGGGTTCTCGCCCGCCCAACTCGCCACCGTGTGCGCCCTACAGTTCCTCGACAATCTGTGCGACCGGCGGGCGGCCGAGGCGGTGCGCTGCCGCATCGACTTCCAGCACGTCCTGGGACTGGAGTTGGATGCCCCAGGCTTCCACAAGAACATGCTGTCCGACTTCCGCAACCGCCTCGCCCAGGACGACCGGTCCGACCGCAGTCGAGGACTTGAAGCACTGCGCCGGATAATGGTGTAGCACTTCCTGGTCGACGCCCGCGGCCGATTGCGGCCGCGCACCGAGCGCTACGGCCAGCCGCCCGCGAATGTCCGGATCAAATCGCCCCACGAGTTCCAGGCCCACTATGTGCGCCGGGATGACGGCGCTGGACCGGCCACCTCGCGCACGTGACCGAGACCTTCGTATCAGTCGACGCCCTCTTTCTCAGACGTCCTGGCACGCCATTCGCGCCGGAAGCGGCTCTGCGGCAGCTCACCGGGGGACCTCCGCCGACGCCTGGGCGGTAACCCCAACTTGAGGGAGACCTGGGCTCGAGAGGTGCTGGCACTCCCGGATTGCACGCCGGGACTCGTGCATGCCCTGCTGACCTGAACTGCCCTCGCCCTCGGAAGCGCCTGCCACGGAACCCCGCACACCGCCGTCGCGTCGACCGTCCTCGCTGCACTCGGCGACAACGACGACGCGTGGTCCCGCTTCGCCACCAGCCCGGCGTCCTGCTCCGGTCCGACGGGCATGGTTGCGGCTCGGAGACGTCCTGGATGCCGCAGCGAAGGGAGAGGATCTTCTCCCAGACCCCTCGCGACACGACCCGAGACCAACCAGGATCAGCGCTCTTACCTGCACAGATACTGTCCTCGACAGGTGCGCAACATGATCGAATCCCGCTCGGGCGGAAGAGGTCGTGGGTTCAAATCCCGTCACCCGACCGCACCGGGGAACGTGCCGCTCACGGGCTGATCACGCGCGGGCGGATGGACATGGCTGCGGCCGGGATTCGACGCTGTGATTCCGTCATGCGTCAGCCAAGGAAGCTCAGCCGGACCTGACGGTTGTGGTTATCCCTGTTTGTATCCACCAGGCAAACCGACTGCCACGTCCCCAGCTCCAGCCGCCCGCCCACCACCGGCAGCGTCGCGTGGGGCGGGACGATCGCCGGGAGGACGTGGTCGCGGCCGTGGCCGGGGCTGCCGTGGCGGTGCTGCCAGCGGTCGTCGGCGGGGAGGAGGGTGTGCAGCGCGGCGAGGAGGTCGGCGTCGCTGCCGGCGCCTGTCTCGATGATCGCGATGCCGGCCGTCGCGTGCGGGACGAAGACGTTGAGCAGGCCGTCGCGGCCCGCGGCCACCTCGCTCAAGAAGGACTCGCAGTCACGGGTGAGGTCGACGACCGTCTCGTCGGAGCCGGAAGCGACCTGGAGCACTCGGGTGGTGAACGCGTCTGACATGCCTTCCATCCTGACTCATGCCCCGGAGCCGATGCCCGGCCGGCCGCCCGGAAGCCGATGCGAAGGGTCCAGTGGGCGAGACGCCCGTTGACCGGGGACATGCCATCTGGCCACGTTCAGCGGCCTGTTGCGTTCAGCTCTGCTCACCACGCGCGGTCACATCGACCTGCTGCGGGTGGCCTCCGCCGCGTGTCGCCGCGGCCACTGACGCTGACGCGTTCTTCCTTCCACGCTCCCTTCGCGCTTCCCCCTTGCGCCTTTCGCGTCCTGACCGTACGCCCGGGTGTCCGTGTGTCCGTGTGTCCGTGTGTCCACGGGGTCGGGGGGTCCGACGGGTGAACTGATCGGGTCGTGAGCGGGAGCGCACAGGCGTCCGCCACGCACCACCACCGTTCAGCTGCCGTACACCCGGCATCGCCCCGGCGCCTTGAGCCCTCGGTTCCTTGGCGCGTTGGCGCCGTGCGTGCGCGGGGGGGGGCGCGCGTGCCGTGGGGCGCGTGCGGTGACACCGTCTCCCCATACCGCCGTATCCCCATACCGCCGTTATCCCCATACCGCCGTAGCACCGTCTCACCCCACCGCTCTGGAGCAGCCATGAGCATCAGCCATGCCCCACCCCACTCGCCCGAACCCGATATCTCTCCTCCATCGGCCGGCCCGTCGGCATCGCACGTCAAGGGCGCCGCCGCCCCCGACGCCGACCCTCGCCTCGAACGTCTCCTCCCCAGCTCCTCCCACCGCACCCGCGTCCCCCGCTGGCTCCGCTGCACCACCGGCCCTCTCCTCCTGCTCGCGCTGTGGCAACTGCTCAACTCCACGGGCGTGCTGACCGCCGACGTGCTCGCCTCGCCCGGGCGTATCGCCGAGGTCGCCGCGGACCTGGTCGCCGATCGACGGGCCCGGCTCGTCCCGGGGTAAGCGGCCCGGGGGAAGATCCACGGCCCTCGCGCTGTTCGTAGAAGCGTGAACAGCACGCGCGAGGTCGAGGTAGTCGTCATAGGCGCCGGCCAGGCAGGTCTGGCCGGCGCCTATCACCTGCGGCGGACCGGGTTCGAGCCGGACCGTGACTTCGTGGTGCTGGACCACTCCCCCGGGCCGGGCGGCGCCTGGCAGTTCCGGTGGCCCTCACTGACGTACGGCAAGGTGCACGGGATGCACGCGCTGCCGGGGATGGAGCTGACCGGCGCGGATCCGGCGCGGCCGTCGTCGGAGGTGATCCCGGAGTACTTCACGGCGTACGAGCGGGAGTTCGACCTGCGGGTGCGTCGGCCCGTCGACGTACGGGCCGTCCGGGAGGGCCCGGGCGGGCGGCTGCTCGTCGAGACGTCCGACGGTGACTGGGCCACGCGGGCGCTGATCAACGCGACGGGGACCTGGGACCGGCCGTTCTGGCCGCGCTATCCGGGCCAGGAGACCTTTCGCGGACGGCAGGTGCACACCGCCCAGTACCCGGGGCCCGAGGCGTTCGCGGGGCAGCGGGTGGTCGTGGTGGGCGGCGGCGCCTCCGGTACCCAGCACCTGCTGGAGATCGCACCGTACGCGGCCGCGACCACCTGGGTGACCCGCCGGCCGCCGGTCTTCCGGGAGGGGCCGTTCGACGAGAACGCCGGGCGCGCGGCGGTCGCCCTCGTGGAGGAGCGGGTACGGCAGGGGCTGCCGCCGAGGAGTGTGGTGTCCGTGACGGGGCTGCCGCTGAACGACGCCGTCCGGCAGGGCCTGGCCGACGGGGTGCTGGACCGGCAGCCGATGTTCGACCGGATCACTCCGGACGGTGTGGACTGGAACGACGGGCGGCACGTGGACGCCGACGTCATCCTGTGGGCGACCGGCTTCCGGCCCGCCATCGAGCACCTGGCACCGCTGCGGCTGCGGGAGCCGGGCGGCGGCATCCGGGTCGACGGGACGCGTGCGGTGGCCGATCCGCGTGTCCACCTCGTCGGCTATGGTCCGTCGGCCAGCACCATCGGTGCGAACCGGGCGGGACGGGCGGCGGTACGGGAGATCAGACAACTGCTGGCGCAGGCGCAGGGCCGGGCGGCCGCCGCGTGACGGGCCGCTGATACCGGACACCACGCCGCCCGACCGGGGCGGACCGGTCATGGTGATGCCTCGACTCACCGTGACGGCGACGTGCTCGGGCTTCTGTGCTGGGCGTTGAACTCGGCGACGTTGCGCTGGTGCTGTGCGTAGTCGTCCGTGAAACGGGTGTCGCCCGGCTTGACCGTGATGAAGTACAGCCAGTTGCCCGGGGTCGGGTTGATCGCGGCGCGCATGGCCTCTGCACCGGGGTTGTCGATGGGCGTGGGCGGCAGACCCATGCGCTGGTACGAGTTGTAGGGGTTGTTGATGCGCGTGTCGCTCAGCGTCGTCCTGAGCGTGTGGCGGTTGAGGGCGTAGTTGATGGTCGAGTCCATCTGCAGCGGCATGCCGCGCTCCAGCCGGTTGAAGATGACCCGCGCCACCTTCCCCATGTCGGCCTTGTCGGCGGCCTCGGCCTGCACGATGCTGGCGATGGTGACCGCCTGGTAGACGTTCATGGCGTTGCGCTGCGCGCCGGCGGCGATCGGTGCCCCGTTGAACTTCTTGTTGGCGGTGTCGACCATCGTCGCCAGCAACTGCTCCGGCGTTGCCTTCTCCGGCACCGGATACGTCGCCGGGAAGAGGAAGCCCTCCGGGTTGCCCTCGGCGTCGTTCGGCAGTTTGAGGTGGGCTCGGGGGACGGCCTTCTTCGTCGTACCGGAAGGCAGGGCGAGGGCCTTGTCGACGGCGGCGTACACCTGACCGGCGCGCCAGCCCTCCGGGATCACCAAAGTGGCGGCGGGCTTCGCCGGTTTCTCCTCGCCTTTGAGCATCAGCAGCGGCACCGCCACGGCGGTGCCGGCCACGACGGCTCCGGTCACGACGAGGGCGGCGCGGCCCCGGCGCGTCAGTCGAATCGTGCGAGTCGTGCTCCGTGGTGGAGTGTTCGTCTGCATGCGGGCACGGTAACCCGCATATCGCTACAAACCCGGCATATCTTCATCTCGTCGGCTCAAGTTGGGCGTCCCGGCGGACCAGCGCCGCATACTTCCCGTCCAGCGCCAACAGCTCCTCGTGCGTGCCCTGTTCGACCGCGCGGCCGGTGTCCAGGACCACGATCCGGTCGGCGCCCCGAACGGTGGACAGCCGGTGCGCGATGGTGAGCGTCGTCCGGTTCGCCGACAGGGCGTCGATCGCCTCCTGCACGGCGTGCTCCGTGCGGGTGTCCAGCGCGCTGGTCGCCTCGTCGAGGATGAGCACCGGCGGATCGCGCAGGATGGTGCGGGCGATGGCCAGGCGCTGCTTCTCGCCCCCGGAGAAACGGTGGCCGCGCTCGCCGACGACCGTGTCGTAGCCGTCGGGCAGGGCCGCGATGTGGTCGTGGATCTGAGCCGCCCGGGCCGCCGCGTGCAACTCCTCGTCGGTGGCGTCCGGCTTGGCGAAGCGGAGGTTGTCGGCGACCGAGGCGTGGAAGAGGTACGTCTCCTGCGAGACGACGCCGACCGCTCGGGCGAGGGTGTCGAAGTCGAGATCGCGGACGTCGACGCCGTCGAGGGTGACACGGCCTCCCGTCACGTCGTACAGCCGCGGCACGAGATAGCCGAGGGTGGACTTCCCGGCGCCGGTCGGGCCGACGATCGCGAGGCTGCCGCCGGCGGGGACGGTCAGGTCGATGCCGTCGAGGATCGGGCCGTCCTTGCCGTCGTAGCGGAACTCGACGTCCTCGAAGCGGACCTCGCCCCTGACGCGCTCGAGGCGGGTGGGCCGCTCTCGTTCGGTGATGTCGACGGGCAGGTCGAGGTACTCGAAGATGCGCTGGAAGAGGGCCAGCGAGGTCTGGATCTGCACGCCCGTGCTCAGGAGGCTGACGGTGGGCCGGAACAGGCCCTGCTGGAGGGAGACGAAGGCGACGATGGTGCCGATGGAGACGCCCGGGCCGCCGAGGTGGAGCGTGAGACCGGCGGTCCAGTAGATGACGGCCGGCATGGCGGCCATGACGATCGTGATGACGGCCATCCGCCAGCGGCCGGCCATGTTCGAGCGCACTTCCAGATCGACCAGTCGGTCCGACTCCCGCGCGAAGGACTGCGTCAGTGACTCGGCCCGGCCCATGGTGCGGCCGAGCAGGATGCCGCTGACCGAGAGCGACTCGGTGACCGTCGCCGCCATCGCGGCCATCTGCTTCTGGCGCTGAGTGGTGATCTTTCTGCGCTCGTCACCGACCCGGCGGCTGATCCACACGAACACCGGCAGCAGGAGCAGCGAGACGAGAGTCAGCCGCCAGTCGAGGGCGAGCATCGCGACGACCGTGGCGACGACGCTGGTGAAGTTGGAGACCAGGGAGGTGGCGGTCGACGTGACCGTCGCCTGCATGCCGCCGATGTCGTTCGCGATGCGGGACTGCACCTCGCCGGTGCGGGTGCGGGTGAAGAAGGCGAGCGACATGCGCTGCAGACGGCCGTAGACCGCTGTGCGCAGGTCATGCATGACGCGCTGGCCGACCGTGGTGGAGATGAGCGTCTGCAGGACGCCGAAGACGCTGTTCAGCACGGCACTGAGGATCATGCCGAGGGCCAGCAGGGTCAGCAGGCCGGTGCGGCCCTGGGGGATGGCGGTGTCGAGGATCGCCTTCAGCAGGAAGGGCGTGGCGACCGAGACCACCGACGCGGCGGCCACGAGCAGGCCCACGACGGCCAGGCGGCCTCGGTAGGGACGGAAGAGTCTGAGGATGCGACGCACCTGCCTCGGCCGCCCTTCGCTGTCGGCAGGCGGGGTCCAGGCGGGTTCCAGGTCGGGCTTCATGGGCTCCTACGAGATGGGTCGACGCTGACTGAAAGGAGCATAGCTCATTGTTACCTATGCTCACAATGAATGCCGTCCTGATATTGTTCCCGCATGACCACACCCGACCCCGACGGACTGCTCGCCGAGCAGTTGCTGCGTCTCACCCGCCGGGTGCACCGGATCCAGAAGCGCCACCTGCAGCAGCGCGTCCTCGGTATCACCCCGGCCCAGTCACGTCTGCTGCGCACCCTCGCGGAGTACGACACTCCGCCCCGGATGGCCGACCTCGCCGGGCGGCTGGAGGTCGTGCCGCGGGCGGTGACCACGCTGGTCGACGGGCTCGAGGCGAGCGGCAAGGTGCGCCGGGTGCCCGACCCGACCAACCGCCGGGTCATCCGCATCGAGCTCACCGACGACGGACACGAGACGCTGCGCGAACTGCACGGGGCCAGGAGGTCGGCGGCGGAGGAGATCCTCGCGCCGCTGACGGACGTGGAGCGGCGGGTACTGGGGACGTTGCTGGACACGTTGGTGGACGGTGGGGGCGGTGGTGCGGGCGGCGGCGAGGGGCGGTGCTGAATCCTTCCGCCCAGCCGGGGGCTGCGAGCTGCGCCCGTGCTGAGAGCCATCGCACGGTTTCTCACGACTGTTCGCCGTCCGATTCCGGTCGGATGCAGCAGGTCCGCACCGGGATGCCGAACCCGCGGCGCACGGTATGGCCGACGAGCTTCGGCAGGTGCGGTCATCCGCCGTACCCGTCGTCGGTCCGCACCGGTACCGGTGCGGACGTGCGAGGCGGTTGATTCCGGTGACTTGCGCCCGGCGGTAGCCGGTTCTGTGCGGCGATGCGGAAAACCGGTTGCCTGGGACCACGCTGTGGCGCGAGCCTTTCACGGCTTGTCAGCGACATGCGCGGTCCGTCCTGTTTCGACTGGACGCCGCCCCATTCTCTCCCTCCCTCTCCGCCCCTGATACGACATACGAGCCACTGGGACGTCATGCAGATTCAAGACCTTCCGTATCCCGACCCCGGTGTGCCGGACGTGCGTTCGGGGCCGCGATTTCTGTGGTGGCTGGGCCGGAACCAGTTGCGCAGCCAGCTCGTCTCGCTGGCCTGGGGGCTGCTGCACTTCGTGTCGGTCTCCGCGCTGCCGTTCTGCGTCGGCTTCGCCGTCCAGGCCGTGGTCGACCGCTCCGGCGCACGGCTCGCCCTCGCGGGCGGGCTGCTCGCACTGGCCTGCGCGGGCAACGCCATCGGCGACACCTTCCTGCACCGGGCCGCCGTCACCAACTGGATCACTGCTGCCGCCCGGGTCCAGCAGCTCCTGGCCCGCAAGGCCACCCAGCTGGGCTCGGCGCTGACCCGGCGGGTCGCGGCGGGCGAGGTGGTGGCCGTCTCCACGGGTGACGTCGAGAAGATCGGCTGGTTTGTGGAGGCCGTCTCGCGCTTCACCGCCGCCGCGGTCACGATCGTGCTGGTCTGCGTCGGGCTCGTCGTGTACCAGCCGGCCCTCGGCGTCGTGGTCGCCCTCGGCCTGCCCCTGCTGGCGGTCGCGGTACTGCCGTTGCTTCCCCGGGCGACCCGGCGGGCCGACTTCCAGCGGGAGAAGGCCGGGTACGCCACCGAACTCGCCTCGGACACCGTCGCCGGGCTGCGCGTCCTGCGCGGCATCGGGGGTGAGGAACTGTTCCTCGACCGCTACCGCCGCGCCTCCCAGGAGGTGCGTCACGCGGCCGTACGCAGTGCCCGTATGTGGTCGCTGATCGCGGCGATCCAGGTACTGCTGCCCGGCCTGCTGCTGATCGCGGTCGTCTGGTACGGCGTGCAGCTGGCGAGGCAGGGCCGGATCACCGTCGGCGAGCTCGTCACCGTCTACAGCTCGGTCATGATCCTCACCTATCCCCTGCGGCACTTCGAGGAGATCGCGATGGCGTACTCCTTCTCCCGGCCCTCGGCCAAACGGGCGGCGAGGGTGCTGTCCCTGGAGCGGGTGACGGACGCCGAGGGAGTGCGTGACGGCTCGCACGAGGCCTGCGGTGAGGGCTCTGGTGAGGCATCCGTCGTGGACTCGCGCTCGGGCGGGCTGCCCTCCGGGGACCTGTACGACCCGGCGACCGGTCTGCTCGCACCGTACGGGCGGCTCACCGCCGTGGTGTGCGGCGACCCGGACACGGCAGGGCGGCTGGCCGAGCGTCTCGGCGGCCATCCCTCGGAGGCGGGTACGTCGGTGCTGCTCGGCGGCGTACCCCTCGACGAACTGCCGCTCGACCGCGCACGGGCGGCCGTCCTGGTCCAGGACAAGGACCCGGTGCTGCTGTCGGGCTCGCTGCGCGAACTGCTCGACGTCCCCGCGTCCGGAAACGTCGGCGCCGACGAGGCGCTGCGGGCCGCGCAGTGCGAGGACGTGCTCGCCGCGCTCGCGCAGGGCTCCCTCGACGCCGGCGACCCGATGGACGCCCGAATCACCGAACGCGGGCGCTCCCTCTCCGGTGGCCAGCACCAGCGGCTCGCCCTCGCCCGGTCGCTGATCACCGACCCGGAGGTGCTCGTCCTGGACGAACCGACCTCCGCCGTCGACTCCCACACCGAGGCACGGATCGCGGAAGGCGTCCGCGACCTGCGCGCCGGACGCACGACGGTCGTGTTCACCTCCTCGCCGCTGCTGCTGGACCGCGCGGACCGGGTGGTGCTGGTGCACGAGGGCGAGGTGGCGGCGGTCGGCGTGCACCGGGAGCTGGTCCACCAGGAGCCCCGGTACCGGGCGGTGGTGACCCGGGAGACCGACGAGGAAAAGGCCGCGCTGAGCGGCGTACTCGTCGAGCTCGACGAGCTCGACATGGAGGAACTGGACGAGATCGAGGAGACCGCATGATCGGCGTGGCGCCACCGGTGTACGACCCGGCGGCCCCGACGACGGCACACACCCTGCCCGTCGGCGCCCCCGCGACCGTACGCGCCTATGTGACCGAGCTGTTCCGCCGGCACCGGCGGGCCTTCGTGCTCCTCGTCGCCGTCAACACGGTCGCCGTGGTCGCCTCCATGGCGGGTCCCTATCTCCTGGGCGATCTCGTCGAACGGGTGTCGGACGGCGCGCGCGAGCTGCGTCTGGGGCTCACGGTGACCTTCTTCCTGGTCGCCCTGGTGGTGCAGGCCGTCTTCGTGCGCGAGGTGCGGCTGCGCGGGGCCGTGCTCGGCGAGCGGATGCTGGCCGATCTGCGCGAGGACTTCCTCGTCCGGTCGGTCGGCCTGCCGCCGGGTGTCCTGGAGCGGGCCGGCACGGGTGACCTGCTGTCCCGGATCACCACCGACATCGACCGGCTGGCCAACGCCATGCGCGAGGCCGTGCCCCAGCTGGCCATCGGTGTGGTGTGGGTGGCGCTGCTGCTGGGCGGCCTGGTCGTCACGGCACCTCCGCTGGCGGCCGCCGTGCTGCTCGCCCTGCCGCTGCTGGTCATCGGCTGCCGCTGGTACTTCCGGCGGGCGCCGTCCGCCTACCGGTCGGAGTCCGCCGGGTACGCCGCGGTGGCCGCCGCGCTCGCCGAGACCGTGGACGCCGGGCGCACCGTCGAGGCGCACCGGCTCGGCGCCCGCCGGGTGGAACTGTCGGAGCGGCGGATCAAGGAGTGGACGGCCTGGGAGCGCTACACGCTCTGGCTGCGGTCGGTGCTGTTCCCGGTCATCAACGTAACCCATGTGACCGTGCTCGCCTCCGTCCTGATGGTCGGAGGGGTGTTCGTGCTCCAGGGCCGGCTCGGGGTGGGACAGCTGACCACGGGCGCGCTGATCGCGCAGATGCTGGTCGATCCGGTCGGTCTGATCCTGCGCTGGTACGACGAGCTCCAGGTGGCCCAGGTGTCGCTGGCCCGGCTCGTCGGCGTCCGTGACATCGAACCGGACGCCGGGGACCCGACGGTGCTGCCCGACGGGCGGAACGTGCACGCCGACCGGGTGCACTTCGGCTACGTCGAGGGCGTCGACGTGCTGCGCCGGGTGTCGCTGGAGGTCGCCCCGGGCACCCGGCTGGCGCTGGTGGGTCCCTCCGGGGCGGGCAAGTCCACGCTGGGCCGGCTGCTCGCCGGGATCTACGCGCCGCGGGAGGGCAGGATCACCCTCGGCGGGGCGGAACTGTCCCGCATGCCCGCGGAACGGGTCCGTTCGCACGTGGCCCTCGTCAACCAGGAGCACCACGTCTTCGTCGGCACCCTGCGCGACAACCTGCTGCTCGCGCTCCCCCACTCCCGGCCTCTTCCGGGCGCGGGGACCTCCGTCGACGCCGTGGCTGCCGAGCTGTGGGCGGCGCTCGCGGCGGTCGACGCGGACGGGTGGGCCCGTGCGCTGGAGGAAGGGCTGGACACCGAGGTCGGCTCGGGCGGGCTGGCGCTCACCCCGGCACAGGCCCAGCAGATCGCGCTGGCCCGGCTGGTGCTGGCCGACCCGCACACGCTGGTCCTGGACGAGGCGACGTCGCTGCTCGACCCGCGTGCGGCACGCCACCTGGAGCGCTCCCTGGCGCGTGTCCTCGACGGCCGCACCGTCGTCGCCATCGCCCACCGCCTTCACACGGCGCACGACGCCGACGTCATCGCCGTCGTGGAGAACGGCCGTATCAGCGAACTGGGCAGCCACGGCGAGCTCGTCGCAGCGGACGGGGCGTACGCGGCGCTGTGGAGGTCGTGGCACGGCTGACGCGCGACGACGCCCGGCCCGGGGGTCCACCGCAGACACCCCGGGCCGGCCCCCGTACCCGGGCGCCCACCATCCCGGGCCGGGCCCGAACCCCGCGGCGCACCAACTCCAACCGAGTGTCTGGTCGGCGTGGCGGCCGGCCCCGTGCCGGCTCTGTGCCCCGTCGCGGACCACCCCGGGCCGGCCCTGACCCCGTTGCACCCCACTTCGACCCCAGCACCCGCCGCACAGCGAACCGCCCGGGACCGCCCCGCCACCACCGCGCGCCCCCGCCCTGAGGACCGACCCCACGGCCGGCGTGTCCCCGCGGGTCCCCGCCACCTCGGCGGGCCGTCCGATGTCGGTGCCCGTGCCGTTGCGCGGTGGCGAACAGGGGTGGAAGGCTGGAAAGCGGCGCAGGCTCGGGGAGCGTCCGCGACACACGCGGGACCGCGTCGGACGCAGTCTGTGTCCCCGGCACGTGCGGCACGCCGCCGACCGTGGCGGGAGCGGCCCCGTCCTCACCACCTGGAGGTACCCGTGAACAGCGCCGACGGATGGGGAGACGACGTCTACCAGCCAGACGGATCCGAGCAGCGGGAGGACACCGGGCTGCTCGACGGGGAGGACACCCTTGAGTACGACGGTGTCAGCGACCCGCTGGACCGCGGCTGGTCCCCTCCGGAGCGGCCCTGGGCGGTCGAGCACACCGGCGTGACGGCGGCCGAGCGGGTTCGAGGCGAGACCCTCGACCAGCGGCTGGCCGAGGAACTGCCGGAGTCGGCCGTACCCGACGGGGACGGCATCGGCGACCGCGACACCGACGGAGAACTGCTGGACAACGAGGTCGGCGCCACCCGCTCCGGAAGGCTCGTCGCCCCGGATGAGGGAGCGCACGAGGACGACGAGTCCGCACTGATCGCCACGGACGTCGGCATCGACGGCGCGGCCGCCTCCGCCGAGGAGGCCGCCATCCACATCGTCGACGAGGACGCCGTGTCCGGCTGACCCCGGCCCCGCCCGTCCGAAGCCCATGCCCCCGCCGCACCAGGAGCAGCCATGCAGCAGGACAAGCACCCCGACTACCATCCGGTCGTCTTCCGGGACCGCGCCGCCGGCTACGCCTTCCTGACCCGGTCCACCGCAACCAGCGACCAGACCATCGAGTGGGACGACGGCGAAACCTACCCCGTCGTGGACGTCGAGATCTCCTCCGAGAGCCACCCCTTCTACACCGGCAAGGCCCGCACGGTGGACACCGAGGGCCGCGTCGCCCGCTTCGAGCGGCAGTACGGGGAAGGTGCGCGTCGAGGCCCCGACTGACGCCGGGGGCGCCGTGCGCGGGCTCAGATCACGTTGAGTGCCGCCGCGCCGCCCACTCCCCCGAGCACCATGAACGCCGGCATCAGCACCCTGAGCTCCACCCAGCTGCCCGCCCGGAACCGCATCGCCTTCGGCGGCCCGATCGGGTACCAGCGCTTGCGGCCGACCGGGATCGGCCAGAGCACCGGGCAGCCGGAGACGGTGAGCGCGTCCCCGATGTCGTGCACCAGCGCGCCGAGTACGACTGGCAGCCCCAGCCACAGGTACTCCTGGCCCGGCGCCGTGAAGAGCCAGTCCGCCCCGTTGCCCGGCTGGTCCAGGACACCCGCGATGATCCAGGCGCTGGTCGCGGCCAGCAGCCACACCAGGACGTCGGCGCTGGCACCGCGGGTCGCCCGCCACAGCAGCCCCTCGATGGCCAGCACCAGGTGGACGAAGAGGATGGCCAGCACCGCCCAGCGCCCCCCGACGATCGCCGACACCGAGGTCACCGCACCGATCAGCACCGCCCACAGCCAGGTGTGCGTCAACGTGCGGTGCCCGCCGGAGCGGCGCGCGTCGCCCGGCTTCTTCGTCGCCTTGTAGACGGTGTACGAGAGCTTGTCGACGACCTCGCACAGCCAGCGCGACAGCGGTCCGAAGGAACGCGAGATCGTGGCGGCCTTGTGGTCGAGGTCGGGGGCGAGTGCGGCGCCGGCACAGATCAGCGCGCCGCACAGCAGGACCGGCCAGGGCATCCCGTGCCCTGCCGCGGTGGCGGCGGCTCCGACGCCGAGCCAGGCCGCGGCGCCCGAGAGAGAGTGTGCTGGTCCCATCATCGCCGCTGTCCGCCTCATTCTTCGTGCGCCGCTGTCCAGTTGACTTGGTGCGCTGACTTCGTGTCGGCGACACAGCGTAGCGTTCGCGATCTTCGTGCGGGTATCCGATTCCCGCATCGGCCAGGAGGCCAGGCAAGATGGGGGCGTGACCCTCATCGATCAGCTGCCGCAGACCGCCGACCCCGACGCCCTCTACGAAGCCTTCGAGTCGTGGGCGCAGGAGCGCGGTCTCACGCTCTACCCCCACCAGGAGGAGGCGCTGATCGAGGTGGTCTCCGGCGCGAACGTGATCGTGTCGACGCCCACCGGGTCCGGCAAGAGCATGATCGCCGCGGGCGCCCACTTCGCCGCGCTGGCCCGGGACGAGGTCACCTTCTACACGGCTCCGATCAAGGCGCTGGTCTCGGAGAAGTTCTTCGAGCTGTGCAAGCTGTTCGGCACCGAGAACGTCGGCATGCTCACCGGTGACGCCTCGGTCAACGCGGACGCCCCGGTCATCTGCTGCACCGCCGAGGTCCTGGCCTCGATCGCGCTGCGCGACGGCAGGCACGCGGACATCGGCCAGGTCGTCATGGACGAGTTCCACTTCTACGCGGAGCCGGACCGCGGCTGGGCCTGGCAGATTCCGCTGCTGGAACTGCCCCAGGCGCAGTTCGTCCTCATGTCGGCCACGCTCGGCGACGTCTCGATGTTCGAAAAGGACCTCACCCGGCGCACCGGCCGCCCGACCTCGGTGGTCCGCTCGGCGACCCGTCCGGTACCGCTGTCCTACGCGTACCGGCGCACCCCGCTGACCGAGACGCTGACCGAGCTGCTGGAGACCAAGCAGGCGCCCGTCTACATCGTCCACTTCACGCAGGCGCAGGCGGTGGAGCGGGCGCAGGCGCTGATGAGCATCAACATGTGCTCGCGTGAGGAGAAGGACCAGATCGCCGAGCTCATCGGCAACTTCCGCTTCACCACCAAGTTCGGTCGCAATCTGTCCCGTTATGTCCGGCACGGCATCGGCGTGCACCACGCCGGCATGCTGCCCAAGTACCGCCGCCTGGTCGAGAAACTCGCCCAGGCCGGTCTGCTGAAGGTCATCTGTGGCACGGACACCCTGGGCGTCGGCGTCAACGTGCCCATCCGCACCGTGCTGTTCACCGCGCTCACCAAGTACGACGGCAGCCGGGTGCGCACGCTGCGCGCCCGTGAGTTCCATCAGATCGCCGGTCGCGCCGGGCGCGCGGGCTTCGACACGGCCGGCTTCGTGGTCGCCCAGGCCCCCGAGCACGTCATCGAGAACGAGAAGGCGCTCGCCAAGGCGGGCGACGACCCGAAGAAGCGCCGCAAGGTCGTTCGCAAGAAGGCGCCGGAGGGTTTCGTCGCCTGGAGCGAGGACACCTTCGACAAGCTCATCGCCTCCGAGCCCGAGCCGCTGACGTCCCGCTTCCGGGTCACGCACACCATGCTGCTGTCGGTGATCGCCCGGCCCGGCAACGCCTTCGAGGCCATGCGGCATCTCCTGGAGGACAACCACGAGCCGCGCAAGCAGCAGCTGCGGCACATCCGGCGCGCGATCGCCATCTACCGCTCGCTGCTGGACGGCGGCATCGTCGAGAAGCTCGACAAGCCGGACGCCGAGGGCCGGATCGTGCGGCTCACCGTCGACCTCCAGCAGGACTTCGCGCTCAACCAGCCGCTGTCCACCTTCGCGCTCGCCGCGTTCGAACTGCTGGACCCCGAGTCGCCGTCGTACGCGCTGGACATGGTGTCCGTCGTGGAGTCCACGCTGGACGACCCGCGGCAGATCCTCGTCGCCCAGCAGAACAAGGCGCGTGGCGAGGCCGTGGCCGCCATGAAGGCGGACGGCGTCGAGTACGAGGAGCGCATGGAGCGCCTCCAGGACATCACGTACCCGAAGCCGCTGGAGGAGTTGCTCTTCCACGCGTACAACACGTACCGCAAGAGCCACCCCTGGGTCGGTGACCATCCGCTGTCGCCGAAGTCCGTCATCCGTGACATGTACGAACGGGCTCTGTCGTTCACGGAGTTGGTGTCCTTCTACGAGCTGGCCCGGACCGAGGGCATCGTGCTGCGCTACCTGGCCGGCGCCTACAAGACCCTCGAGCACAACATCCCGGACGACCTGAAGTCCGAGGACCTGCAGGACCTGATCGAGTGGCTCGGCGAGATGGTGCGCCAGGTCGACTCCAGCCTGCTGGACGAGTGGGAGCAGCTCGCCAACCCGGAGGAGATGACCGCCGAGGAGGCCCAGGAGAAGGCCGACCAGGTCAAGCCGGTCACGTCGAACGCGCGGGCCTTCCGGGTGCTGGTCCGCAACGCCATGTTCCGCCGCGTGGAGCTCGCCGCCCTGGACCAGGTGGACGAGCTGGGCGAGCTGGACGCCGAGTCCGGCTGGGACGCCGACGCCTGGGGCGAGGCCATGGACAAGTACTGGGACGAGTACGACGACCTCGGCACCGGACCCGACGCGCGCGGTCCCAAGCTGCTGCTGATCGAGGAGGAGCCGGAGAACGGGCTGTGGCGCGTTCGGCAGATCTTCGACGACCCCAACGACGATCACGACTGGGGCATCAGCGCCGAGATCGACCTCGCGGCCTCCGACGCCGATGGCCGCGCCGTGGTCCGCGTCACCGACGTCGGCCAGCTGTGAGCACAGGAGACAGACAGTCATGACAAACCCGGCCGAGAGACTCGTCGACCTGCTCGACCTGGAGCAGATCGAGGTCAACATCTTCCGAGGCCGCAGTCCCCAGGAGTCGCTGCAGCGCGTCTTCGGCGGCCAGGTCGCCGGGCAGGCACTGGTCGCAGCCGGGCGCACCACGGAGGGCGATCGCCCGGTGCACTCCCTGCACGCGTACTTCCTGCGCCCCGGCCGGCCGGGTGTGCCGATCGTGTACCAGGTCGAACGGGTCCGGGACGGGCGGTCGTTCACGACCCGCCGGGTCACGGCCGTGCAGCAGGGCCGCACGATCTTCAATCTCACCGCCTCCTTTCACAAGCCTGAGGAAGGGAGCTTCGAGCACCAGCTGCCGCCGGCGCGCGAGGTGCCGGACCCCGAGTCCCTGCCGACGGTCGTAGAGGAGATCCGGGAGCATCTGGGCGCGCTGCCCGAGCAGTTGGAGCGGATGGCACGCCGCCAGCCGTTCGACATCCGGTATGTGGACCGGCTGCGCTGGACGCCCGAGGACATCAAGGGCGCCGAGCCGCGCAGCGCCGTGTGGATGCGCGCGGTCGGACCGCTCGGTGACGACCCGCTGGTGCACACCTGCGCGCTGACGTACGCGAGTGACATGACCCTGCTGGACGCCGTGCGGATTCCGGTGGAGCCGCTGTGGGGCCCGCGCGGCTTCGACATGGCGTCGCTGGATCACGCGATGTGGTTCCACCGGCCGTTCCGCGCGGACGAGTGGTTCCTGTACGACCAGGAGTCCCCGATCGCGACCGGCGGGCGAGGGCTCGCCCGTGGGCGGATCTACGACCTGGAGGGCCGATTGCTGGTGTCGGTCGTCCAGGAAGGACTCTTCCGGGCGCTGTAGGAGGGGCTCAGCCGCGCGGACGGGCCTGTGCGGCGCAGCCAGCCCAGCAGGCCGCGGGGGCGCCCCTGCTTGTGGGCCTGTGGGTCGGGTCGTGGAGCGTGCGGCGCATGGTCCGCGCCGTTCTCCCGCGCGGCCACGGCGGCGGGCGTGGGACACGGCGCGGACCGGTGCCCGGTCCCGCGTGCTCGACCGTGTTCGACCCCGTGGTGAGCGCGCGGGGCAGGCCGGTGCTCGGCGGTGTGCGCGTGACCGGGTTGGGCGCGGCGTTCCGCGCGAGGTGCCGGACGGGGCACGGGGCGGTGCGCGCGAGCCTCGTCCAGTGCCTGGGCGAGGTCGGCCCTGAGCCAACTGATCTCGTCCGGATCGTCGGCCGTCATGATCCGCTCGGCGAGCTGCGCCGTCGGCGAGCCGGGCGCGCTGTGCGTGGGCGGCCCCGGACGGAACCGGTTCACATGGGCACGCTCGTAGGGGTCCCTCACGATGTCCGCGATCTGGACGGGATCCAGCAGCGCGGCCAGGGCACCGGCACGCTCCCAAGGATCGTCGGCCCGGCGGAGCAGGAACCCCAGGTGCCGTCCCCGCCAGTTGCGGGCACGCCGGTCCAGCCCGCCCGCCAGCTGACGCCGCAGGCCCTCGGGCAGGGAACGCTTCTTGAGCAGTGGCGCGTTCTTCTCGTCGGCCGCGAACTGGCGCAACTCCTCGGCCAGGTAGAGCCACACCAGTGTCCGGTAGCGGTTGTAGTAGAACGCGACCGGCACCACCAGCCCGAGGCGGGCCAGGCGCGTGAATCGGTCACCCGACACGACCATGATGCCCGCGGCCTCGCTCGTGCTCACGCTGCGCACCCGGTCGAGGAGCGCTTCGGGGAAGCCGTCCTCCGCGCGCAACCGTTCGATCTCGGTCCACTCGACGCGGAGCCCTCCGCCGCCGTCGTCGGGCACCGTGCGGATGCGTCCGAGGTTCACCGCGAGATCGAACTCGCGTCGCTTCAAACCCAGTTCGCGTGCGGCGCGGCTCGGCGTGCACGTGAGGCTGTCGGGTCGGACGACGGTGTTGCCTGACATGGCGCTTCTCCCCCGTGGAGTCGTGGAGTCTCTGCGGCGCGCTCACGCTCGGTGCGCTCGCCGTCACACCACCGTAGCCGTTCCGGCCGGTCCTGCGACGAGCCTGTGGATAACTCCGCGGGGGACGCGAATGTGCAGGTCAGAGCTCTGTGGTCGGGAACCGCTCGGGCTGTCGGGCGTCCACGCCGAGGTGCTCGCCGACCCGGTTCACGAGCAGGGCCATCTCGTAGGCGATCTGGCCGATGTCGGCTTCCGCAGCGCTGAGGACGCACAGGCAACTGCCGCTGCCGGCGGCCGTCACGAACAGCACCGCGTCGTCGAACTCCACCATCGTCTGACGCACCTGTCCGGCGCCGAAGTGGCGTCCCGATCCCTTGGCCAGGCTGTGCAGTCCGGAAGCGACGGCGGCGAGGTGCTCGGCATCCTCGCGCCGCAGCCCCGTGCTCGCCCCGGTCACCAGTCCGTCGTTGGAAAGGACCAGTGCGTGCCGCACGTGTTCCACGCGCTCGGTCAGGTCGTCCAGTAGCCAGCCCAGTCCCTTGTGCGCCATGTGTTCGAACTCCCCGTGTGACGACTCCCCCTGGCCGGAGGATCTCTCCGCCAGCCTTCCCCACGACCGGCTGACGGGCAAGGAGGATGGGGGCATGGCACAGAAGATGACCGACACGGAATGGCGGGCGTTCGTGTCCCAGGGCACCCGCACCGGAAAGCTGTCGACCGTCAGGGCTGACGGCAGCCCGCATGTGGCGCCGATCTGGTTCCTGCTCGACGGCGACGAGGTGGTGTTCAACACCTCCAAGGAAAGCGTGAAGGGGCGCAATCTGGCCCGGGACGGGCGGGTGGCCCTCTGTGTGGACGACGACCGTCCGCCGTTCGACTTCGTCGTGCTGCAGGGGCGGGCCCGGCTTTCGGAGGATCTCGGCGAACTCCGGTCGTGGGCCACCCGTATCGCCGCGCGGTACATGGGTGAGGAGCGTGCCGAGGAGTTCGGGGCGCGCAACGGCGTGCCGGGAGAGCTCGTGGTCCGGGTCACGATCGACAAGGTCCTGGCGCAGAAGGCCGTCGCGGGCTGACGCCGCGGCCGGCCGGACCGGTCAGCTCACGGAGTCGAGCAGCCGGGCGGTGTGCACCCGTCCGGCGTACTCCACGAGCCGGATCAGCACCTCCTTGCCCGAGTCACGGTCGCGCGCGTCGCAGAGCACGACCGGCGTTCCCCGGTCGAGGTCCAACGCGCGGCAGACGTCCTGGGCTCCGTAGGTGCGGGCGCCGGCAAAGCAGTTGACGGCCACGACGAAGGGGATGTGCCGGTGCTCGAAGTAGTCCACCGCGGGGAAGCAGTCCTCCAGGCGCCGGGTGTCGGCCAGGACCACCGCCCCCAGAGCTCCCTGCGACAGCTCGTCCCACAGGAACCAGAAGCGGTCCTGTCCCGGCGTACCGAACAGGTAGAGGGAGAGGCCGGAGCGGATGGTGATGCGGCCGAAGTCCATGGCGACCGTCGTGGTGACCTTGTGGTCGACGCCGTCGGTGTCGTCGACCAACTGGCCGGCCTCGCTCAGCAGTTCCTCGGTGCGCAGCGGCCTGATCTCGCTGACCGCTCCCACCAGGGTGGTCTTGCCCACGCCGAATCCGCCGGCGACCAGTATCTTCAACGCCAGGGCGGCGGTCTCGCCCTCGGTGGCGTCGGACGTCTCAAAGACCATCGATCACTTCTCTCGGGAGTGCCGGCAAGGGTCGACGTCGGTACGCGCGTGCCGCCCCCGGGCACGGCGTCCGCGCACGGCTGGGGCGCACGTGTGCGAAGTCAGCATCATGACAACGGCCGGTCTCCTGCGGGTGCCGGGACCGCTCTTTGCCCGATCTGACCGACTCGGTTGCGTTCCGAGCCCACAAAGGTGCGCAAGTCGGCGGTCCAGGCGGTCGTACGCGCGCGGGTTGTCGTGAACGTTCATCTACAGCGCCCGCAGTCCGTCGATGACCTCGCGCAGGATCCGCTCGTCGGGCAGCTGCGTGGGCGGTACCGGACGGCTGACGGTGACCCGGCCGAGTTCCAGGAGGTCACCCAGGAGCACCCGGACCACACCGACGGGCAGGTCGGCGCCCGCGGCGAGTTCGGCGACCGACTGGGTCTCGATGCGGCACAGGTCGATCAGCGCCCGGTGTTCCGGGCCCAGCGCGGGGTCGTCGTCGAGGTGCGGAGCGCCCGGATCGAGGGTGACCAGGGCGATGAGGTCGAAGCGCACCCCGGTCGGGCCGGGTTTGGTGCGTCCGCCCGTCATGGCGTACGGCCGGACGAGCGGGCCGGCCTCGCCGTCGTACCACTGGCTGCCCCGCTCGTGGGGGCTGCCCTTGATGTCCTCGGTCATCTGTGCGGACCGCCTCCTCGCCTCATCCGGCGGCGGGTGGCCGCGAGCTTGTGCGCGGCGCCGTGTAGAGGTGCTCGCCGACGCGCTTGACCAGCCGGGCCATCTCGTACGCCACCAGGCCTATGTCGGCCGTGACGGCGGTGAGGACGGCCAGGCAGGAGCCGTCGCCCGCGGCGGCCACGAACAGGAAGGCGTCGTCCATCTCCACCATGGTCTGCCGCACGCCGCCCGCGCCGAAGTGCCGGCCCGCCCCCTTGGCCAGGCTGTGGAAGCCGGAGGCGACGGCGGCGAGGTGTTCGGCGTCCTCGCGGCGGAGGTCGCTGGACGCGCCCACGGCGAGTCCGTCGTTGGAGAGCACCACGGCGTGCCGTACCTCGTGCACGCGCAGCACCAAGTCGTCCAGCAGCCAGTCGAGTTCACCGGACCGCTGGGCGGCTCTCATGCTGGGGTCCTGGATCATGCGGGGTCTCCTTCGCTGCTGTCACTGCCACCTGCGGGGCCGGGCGTGGCGCCGCGGCCGGGTCGGCGGCCGCCGCCGCGCGCCCATCCGTCGCGGTAGGCCGTCATGCGGTCGCGTACGAGTTCGGGGGTGCGCCGGTCGTCGTTCCGGGGAGCGGACGGCTGTGCCGTCTCCGGCGGGCGCCGGTCGCGCAGTTGGGGTGCGAGGTGGGCCTGCCGTACCCGGCGGGGCAGGTCGTCGGAGCCATCGTCGGGCTCGGGGGGACGGTGCAGACGCAAGGTGGCGACTCCGGGGGGCGGGATGTCGGGGCCGGTCTGCGCCGCTGCCCGGACGGGGGCCACCAGGGCGGGCCGGTCGCCGGTGGCGGGGGCGGCCTCCTCGGGGAGGGGTCCGCCGGGCACGCGCGCGTACGCGTGCTCCGGGTCCGCGGCCTTCTCGCCGGAACGTTCCGGCACGCCGCTGTGCAGCAGGGCCGTGGGCAGCAGGACGACCGCGGTGGTGCCGCCGTAGGGCGAGGTGCGCAGATGAACCTTGATCTCGTGGCGTGCGGCGAGCCTGCTGACGACGAAGAGGCCGAGCCGGTCGCTGTCGAACAGGTCGAGGGCTTCCGACTGGGCGATACGGCGGTTGGCCTCGGTGAGCGTCTCCTTGCCCATGCCCAGGCCGCGATCCTCGACCTCGATGGCGTAGCCGTTGCCGACGGGCTCTCCGGTGATGCGCACGCGCGTGTGCGGGGGCGAGAACTGCGCGGCGTTCTCCACGAGCTCGGCCAGCAGGTGGGTGACGTCGGCGACGGCGGCGCCGATGACGAGCGCTTCGGGGAGCTGCCGTACCTCCACGCGCGCGTAGTCCTCGATCTCCGAGACGGCCGCACGGACCACGTTCGTCAGGGACACCGGCATGCGCCAGGCCCTCCCCGGGGCGGCGCCGGAGAGGATGATCAGGCTCTCGGCGTGGCGCCGCATACGGGTGGTGAGGTGGTCGAGCCGGAACAGGTCGCTCAGTTCGCTCGGGTCGTCGGAGCGGCGTTCCATGCTGTCCAGCAGGCTCAGCTGGCGGTGGACGAGGACCTGGCTGCGGCGGGCGAGGTTGACGAAGACGCCGGAGATCCCGCTGGCGAGCTCGGCGCGCTCCACGGCGGCGCGCAGCGCGGCCCGGTGCACGGTGCCGAGGGCCTCGGCGACCTGGCCGACCTCGTCCTCGGCGGGCGGCCCGGGCGGGGCCTCGGCCCGGACGTCGATCTCTTCCCCGGCGCGCAGCTTCCGCATGGCGTCCGGGAGTTTGCGGCGCGCGATCTCCAGGGCGCTGTTGCGCAGACTGATCAGTTCGACGACGAGGCCGCGTCCGATGCGTACGGAGATGACGAGGGACGCGGCGACCGCGGCGAGACCGAACACGACGGCGGCGCCGGCGGGGGTGAGCAGGCCGCGCGCGAACGGATCGGCCCGGTCGGCGACGCCCCGTGCGGCGTCCTGCTCGATGGTGCGCAGGCCGCCCTGCACGCGCGCGTGTGCGGCCTCCCAGACGGTCTCGGGCGCGGCTTCGAGCGCCCCGCGTCCTGGCCGGCCGGCCAGCACCTTGTCCTCGATGGCGATCACTGCGGCGTAGTCACCGCCCTGTGCGAGGTCCCGCCAGGCGGCGCGCTCGTCGCCACGCAGGTCGGCGACGGCCGCCTCGGTGAGAGCTCGGCGGGTGTCGACCGCGCCCGTGAACAGCCTGAGCCGCTCGTCGTCGAGGCCACCCGCGAGCCGGGCGCTCGACAGCAGTACGTCCTCCCGGGCCAGGACCTCGCCCGCGCGGGAGAACTCCAGCAGTACGCGCGCGTCGGAGCCCAGTTCGGCGTCCTGGATGCCGGTGAGGGCGCCGCCCACTCCGAAGGCCGTGGAGATGGTCTTCGTGTACTGCTCGTAGGTTGCGTCCCATCCGGCGCGTCGGTCCAGCACGTCGGCCCGCAGCGACCGCAGTCGCTCGGTGCCCGTGACGAAGGTTTCCAGCCGCTGGGCGACTCCGTCGGGCAGTTCCTGACCGTCGGCGACCGTGTTGCGGTCACCGAGCCGCAGTTGTGCCACCGCCTTGTCGGTGCGGTCGGCGAGACGCTTCAGCTCCGCGCCGGCCTCGGCGGAGGGGTGGGTGGCGTGCCGTACGGCGGCGGCGCGCTCGGCCTGGAGCGCGGCCACGGTGGCCGCGACGGGGGCGCGGACGTCGGAGTCGACGCGCTGCAGCTGCCGTAGCCGGGCGATGTCCTGGACGGTGCTGACGGTGGCGTACGCCCACAGCGCCAGCAGCGACACGACCGGCACCATCAGCAGGCAGACGATCTTTGCGCGCACGGTGCGCGGACGTATGTGCCAGCGCTGCCCCGCGCGCCAGGGACCGTCTGCCGCATCCGCGCCCGAGGGGTCCTGCGGGCCTTC
This sequence comes from Streptomyces chromofuscus, assembly GCF_015160875.1. Taxonomy (NCBI): domain Bacteria; kingdom Bacillati; phylum Actinomycetota; class Actinomycetes; order Kitasatosporales; family Streptomycetaceae; genus Streptomyces; species Streptomyces chromofuscus. Next base: position 1,114,792 of record NZ_CP063374.1, read on the forward strand.
GTCGGCCGGGGGTCCGGCGTGGGCGCGGCGGCCGCGCACGGGAGCTGGGGACGGCGTCTCGGCGCCTGGGCCGGGGTTCCTACGGGGTGTGCGCATGGCCTCCTCGCTCGGAAGGGGTTCGATGGCGTGCCGGTGCGGGTGCGCCGTCAGTGGGCGACGCTCTCCACGGGCCGCTGGGCCGATGCGGATGCCTCACGCTCCCCCGCCGTCGGCGACAGCGCCACGAAGGCGGAGGTCAGGAAGAGATAGGACCCGAGGCCGACGGCGAGGGGGAAGACGAACTGCATCGCCGTGGCCCCGGGCAGGACCTCGCCGGAGGGCGTGACCTGCACGCGCACCGCGAACATCCCGGTGTAGTGCATGCTGCTCACGGCCACGCCCATGACGAGGGACGCGACGGTGACCGCGACGGGCGACTTGATGTTGAGCGCCGCCCACAGGGCCGCGGTCGCCGCGACGACGGCGATCACGACGGAGAGGGCGACGCGCATCGGGTCGTAGGTCACGTCACCGTGCAGGCGTACCGCCGCCATGCCCAGGTAGTGCATGCTCGCGACGCCCAGGCCCGTGGTGAGGCCGCCGAGGAGCAGCGCGCGGGCCCGCTCGCGGCCGTAGCCGACCGCGAAGACGCCGGCGCAGACGACGATCATGGCCACGAGCAGACTGAGGACGGTGAGCGGCACGTCGTAGCGGATCTCGGTGCCGCTGACGCTGAAGCCGAGCATGGCCACGAAGTGCATGGTCCAGATGCCGGTGCCGATGGCCGAGGCGGCCGTGATCAGCCAGTTGCGGCGCGAGCGGCCGGTGGCGGCGAGTGCGCGGACGGTGCAGCGCAGGCCCAGTGCGGCGCCTGTGCAGGCCATGACGTACGACAGTACGGGGGTCAGCCAGCCCAAGGCGGCGTGGTCCAGGTGTCCCATGGCCACGGGACGCTAGTGGGAGCACAGATGCACAAAGGGGGCGCATTTCGAAAGGTGATGGAATATGACACAGAGATGCGCCTGAACGATCGCCTCCCGCTCGAACATGTGCGCCGGGGCCTCCTCCGTGCCAGTGAGGGATCATGCCGAACATGAGCGACGACCGTACGCACGTCCAGGAGTTCTTCACGGCGCGCGCCGCCGACTGGGACAGCCGTTTCCCCGACGACGGACCCGCCTACGCGGCCGCGGTCGCCGAGCTCGGCCTGCGGGAGGGCGACCGCGTCCTCGACGCCGGCTGCGGCACGGGGCGCGCCCTGCCCGCGCTCCGGACCGCCGTGGGAGCCTCGGGAGTGGTCCTCGGGGCCGATGTCACCCCCGCCATGCTGAAGGCGGCCGTACGGGCCGGACGCGACCGTGACGGGCGGCTGCTCCTGGCCGACGTGGCGGCGCTGCCGCTGCACTCGGAGTCGCTCGACGCGGTGTTCGCGGCGGGCCTGATCGCCCACCTGCCCCGCCCGTCGGAGAACCTGCGGGAGTTGGCGCGCGTGGTGCGCCCCGGCGGCACGCTGGCCCTCTTCCACCCGATCGGCCGCGCGGCGCTCGCCGCCCGTCAGGGCCGTCGGATCACGCCGGACGACCTGCGGGCGGAGCCCAACCTCAGGCGCCTGCTGGCCGGTTCGGGGTGGACCATGACGTCGTACGTCGACGAGGACGACCGCTTCCTCGCCCTGGCCGTCCGGGAGCGCTGAGCGGGGTGGGCCGGCAGGCCTCCTGGGACAGCTGAGCGGCCTGCCCCGGGGGCTTCACCGCGCCTTCCCCCTTCTGCCGCCGCAGGTCCAACTCTACGTTGGGGGCAGCGGGTGAGCGATCGGCGAGGCAAGCCACGAAGGGGGAAGGTGGTCACTGTGTTCGACAGGGTTCGCAAGGCCTGGGCCGGGTTCCGGGAGGCCGCGCGCGCGGAGCGGAAGGCCGGGCCGGACCGGCGTGCTCACAACTTGTTCGAGGCCGCCGCCGCGTACGTGTCGGCGTGCGCGGAGGACGACCAGGAGCGCATCGACGAGGCAGCGGGATGGGTGTCGCCGGAGGCGCTGTCGTTCGGGGTGAACGAGTTGGCGTGCCGGGCCGTCATCGCCCTGGCACGCGAACGCGACGAGTCGCCGCGGACCGTCGCCCGCGAGCTGCTGGGGCTGCCGGCGACGTGAGGCACGGGGAGAAGGACGTCCCGCCGCTGACCCGTGCGACAGCCGGCCGTCGCCTCACGTCGCCCTGGTCCGGTGCGCCGGCCGCCAGTGGTCGCGGCCCCTGGCGGTCGGACAACCAGAAGTCGTCCCGCCCCGGGGCGGGACGACAACCACAGGTCTCCCGGCCCGTGGCGGCAGGACAACCACAGGTCGTCCAGGCCCTGCACGGCCGGACAACCACAGGTCGTCCAGGCCCTGCACGGCCGGACAACCGCAGGTCCGGTGGTCAACGGAGTCGTGACAAGGGGCTTCCGGTCGCACTAGGGTGCGCGCCGTTGGGCGAACCCCTGGGGAGGCTGGGATGGCCGGGACGGACGAGGACGCCGTCGCCGCCGCGGACGACGCGCTCTATGTGCTCACGGCGGTGCTGCTGACGCCGGCGAAGTTCCCGAGCGTACTGGGCGACGACTACCCGGAGGCCTGCTCGGCGCTGGGTCTCGCTCCGGCGGCCGACGGGTACGGCCTGGTGCTCGGGCAGGACGGCGAGGGCGCGCGGTGGACGGTCGTCACCGACGACGTGTCGCTGGTCGCGGTCGCCATCGCCTCCTGGGACTGCGGCATGGAGTACGACCTGTCGCCCGACGAACGGTCCGTGGTCGCCGCCCTGCCGGGCTGGCCACTCGCGGTCGCCGTCGCGGCTCCGGGCGTGCCCGCGCCGCACGACCCCGATCCCGAGGTCGCGGGCTGCGAGCCGCTGTCGCCGCCGGACACCACCGGCTGGGGGTCGGCGCAGCGTCGCCTGGGGGCGGACGAGATTGCGGTGCAGTGGACGCTGTGGCGGGAACAGGTGAGCGACAAGGAGTTCGTGTATCCCGAGGACGAGTCCGAGCCGGCCGAGGGCGAGGATGCGGGCCCGGAGCGCGGTGTGATCCGGCGCATCCTCGCCGAGGCGCACGCCTACGTGGACACGCCGCCGCCCCTTGGCCGCGTCCGGTCCTCCTTCGCGCCGGGCGCCGCCCGGACGCTGCGCGCGGACGGCCCGGGCTGGTCGCTGGTGGCGAGGACCGACGACATGGCGTTCCTGCTGCTCGACGAGAAGCCCGGTGAGGTCCTGCCGGTGGGCCGGGGGCCCAAGTTGCCGGCTCTGCTGGAAGCTCTGGACAAGTTGGCCGTACGGCCGAGCTGAGGCAGGCCGCAGCCCCGGCCCGTCTGACAGGGACGTCGCGTCGGCAGCGCCTTTCCCTGTATGGCAGGGGAGTTCACGACCTGTCGACGTATGTCGCCAAGCCATGCTGCGACTTGACGGCATGTGGTGCCACTCCATGGAAGGCGCGCGGTGCCCGCCGCACGATGGGGCAGCCCTCGGCTCGGCCCCCTGCCGTGCCCCGTCGTTCCGCCCTGGAGGTCCGCATGCGTCCGTCCCCCGGCGTCCCCCTGCTCGCCGCCGCTCTGCTGGCCGCGGCCTTCACCGGGCCGGTCCCGGCCGCCGCCCAGGAGACCGGCGGCTCCCACTGCGCGCGTCAGGACCGCGTACGGGTGCCCGGCGCGGCGTTCCAGCAGACGGCCTGTCTGGACGACCTGACCACCACGGGCCTCGCGGGTACCCCGTACACCGACCTGGCCGACCAGGCGGGACTGACGGCCCAGGCCACCCGTACGCCCTCCGGGGTGCCGGGTGTGCAGGTGGACGGGTACTTCCCGGACTCGTCCACGTTCAACGCCACGCACGGCTGGCGGCATGACGCGCAGTTCGTGATCCGGCTGCCGGACCGGTGGAACGGCGGCCTCGTCGTCACCGGGGCGCCGGGCACCCGCAGGCAGTACGCGACGGACAAGGCGATCTCCGACCGGGTGCTGGCCCAGGGCTATGCGTACGCCGCGACCGACAAGGGCAACTCCAGCCCCGACTTCTACCGTGACGGCGACCGGCCCGGGGACGCGGTCGCCGAGTGGAACGCGCGCACGACCGAGCTCACCCGCGCGGCCCGCAGGGTAGTGGCCCAGCGCTACGGGCACGCCCCGCGCCGCACCTACATGACCGGCATCTCCAACGGCGGCTACCTCACGCGCTGGCAGTTGGAGAACCATCCGGAACTGTACGACGGCGGGGTGGACTGGGAGGGCGCCCTCTGGACGGCGAACGGCCCGAACCTGCTGACCTCCCTGCCCACGGCGGTGGCGCGGACGTACGGCGCGGCGTCGGACGCGGACATGTACGCGGTGGGCTTCGCGCGCGGCTCGGAGTTCCTGTGGCCGTACCACGAGAAGGCGTACTGGGGTGTCACACAGAAGACGTACCGCGCGGAGTTCGACCCGTCGTACGACCCCGGCTGCCCCGGACCGTCCGTCGGCAGCACGGCCGAGCAGATCCTGGCGCCCTGCGCGTCCGATGCCGCCTACGACTACGCCGCGCGACCGTCCTCCGTTCATCGCGCCGTGGCCCGGGTGGCGCTGACGGGGCGCATCGGCAAGCCGCTGATCACGCTGCACGGGGACATGGACACGCTGCTGCCCAAGTCCGCCGACTCCGACGTGTACGCGCACATGGTCGACGTGCGGGGGCGGGGGCCGCTGCACCGCTACTACTCGGTGCAGGGCGGTACGCATGTCGACGGGCTGTACGACACCTATCCCGACCGGCTCCGGCCGATCCTGCCCTGCTACCGATCGGCCTTCGACGCGCTGGTGGCCTGGGTGGAGCGCGGCACCCGGCCGCCCGCGGACCGGACCGTCGGCCGGCCCGCGGGCGGTGATGTGGTCGACTCCTGTGCGCTCGACGGCGTGACGGCTGCGGGTCGGTAGGCCGTCAGCGGCCGAGTTCCTTGCGCGAGACCCGGCGCAGCCTGCGGCGCTGCGACGGGTCCAGCGTGAGGTATGCGGCGGCCGGGACACCCAGCACTATCAGCAGCGCGGCCCACCACGGCAGCCAGATCAACAGGATGAGCCCGACCGCCACACCCCCTGCGGCGATCTTCGCGTTCTTCGACATGTGCGTCGCCTCCTTCGCGGCCACTGCCGCTCTCTGTTCTGGAAACGGGCTCGCGTTTCCGGCGGTTCCGACCGCGCCCCTGAGAGGCACCCTGAGACATCCCTGACACTCGACCCCGAGCCTCCCCCGAGAGACGTTGGGTGATCGAGGTCACACCTCAATCATGCCGGGTAAATCGACACAATGCTGTATCCTCGGCGACCTTGCCCCAGTAGTCAAATTTGAGGAATACGGCCATCCCTGTGCAGAGGATTCCCCCGGCGACCCACTCCGAAATCTCCGAACTGGCCCGCTGCGGTTCCGTCTTCGTACCCGGCGACCCGGCCCGCACCGGCCGCGTAGTGTTCTGGCGCCCCGACGGCGCCGCGCCGCCGGACGTGAACGGCGGCACCGTCGAGGAGATGACCGTCGTGGTACCCGGCCGCGCCGGCGCGGAGCGGGCCGGCGTGCCGGCCGTCTCGCTACCCGTGCGCGCGGCGCTGCCCGTGCTCACCCGCGCGCGTGCCGCCCAGGAGGGACACCGGGCAGCGGTGTTCTGGGGCGCGGCGGCCGTGCTGGGCCTGCAGTTCGTGGCCCGGGGGCTGCTGTTGCCCGGCCTGTCCCCCGGCGATCACGACGCCTGGCGCGTGGGACCGCTGCGCGCCGAGGACGTCGATCACGTCCGCCGGCTGGCCGCCGCGATGCCGCCCGAAGCGCACGCCGTACCACTGGACGGCGCCGGGCCGCCGCAGCTGCCCGACCCGGAGCGCCTGCTGCGGGCCTTCCTGGACGCGGTGGCCGACACGCTGCCCCGCTCCCCCGCCGCCTCGCTCGTGACCGGTGGCCGCGCCTACGCCGTCGCGGAGCCGCAGCACCTGCCCGGGCAGCGGGCGTGGGCCGCCGACGTGGCCGCCGGTCATGACGCGGGCATACGGATCTCGCTGCGGATCGACGTGCCCGGCCTGGCCCTGGCGGGGGACGACACGGCACTGACCTTCCGGGCCGTGCTCCAGGTGCACAGCGTGGGCGACCCCTCGCTCGTCGCGGACGCGGCCGAGGTGTGGGCCGGGACCGACGCGACCAGCCGGGCCTTCGGCCCGCGGGCGCGGATGGACACCCTGCTCGCCCTGAGGCGCGCGGCCCGGGCCTGGCCCGCGCTCACTCCCCTGCTGTCGGCAGCCGTACCGAGTGCCGTGGAACTCGCCGACGAGGAGGTCGGCGAGCTCCTCGGCGAGGGCTCGACGGCCCTCGCCGGCGCCGGTGTCGACGTGCACTGGCCCAGGGAGCTCACCCGTGACCTGACCGCCCGCGCGGTCGTCGGCCCGCCGCAGGACGGGAAGCTCTCCTCGGACGTGCCGTCGTTCCTCTCGGCGGACGCGCTGCTCGCCTTCGACTGGCGGTTCGCGCTGGGCGACCAGCGGCTCACGCGCGAGGAGCTGAACCGGCTCGCCGAGGCGAACCGCCCTCTGGTGCGGCTGCATGACCAATGGGTGCTGATCGACCCGCACGAGGTGCGCCGCGCCCGCGCGCAGCAGGACCGCAAGGTCACGCCCCTCGACGCGCTCGGCGCCGCCCTCACGGGCTCCACGGAGGTCGACGGCCGCCGGGTCGAGGTGGAGCCGACCGGATGGCTGGCGGCGCTGCGGGAGCAGCTCGTGGACCCGGAGGCGCAGGACCCGGTCGACCAGCCCGCGGCGCTCGCCGCCGAACTGCGCGACTACCAGCGGCGGGGCCTGTCCTGGCTGGCGAGGACGACCTCCCTGGGGCTCGGCTGCTGTCTCGCCGACGACATGGGGCTCGGCAAGACGATCACCCTGATCGCCCTGCATCTGCACCGGCAGACCGACCCGTCGGCCGCCGGTCCGACGCTGGTGGTCTGTCCGACGTCCCTGATGGGCAACTGGCAGCGGGAGATCGAGAGGTTCGCGCCCGGCACGCCGGTGCGCCGCTTCCACGGCTCGCGGCGTGACCTGGACGAGGTGGCCGACGGGGAGTTCGTCCTGACGACGTACGGCACGATGCGGCTCGACGCGCCGCGGCTGGCCGGGGTGCCGTGGGGACTGGTGGTGGCGGACGAGGCCCAGCACGTGAAGAACCCCTACTCGGCGACCGCGCGGGCGCTGCGTTCCATCGGCGCACGCGCGCGTGTGGCGCTCAGTGGCACACCGGTCGAGAACAACCTCTCGGAGCTGTGGGCGATCCTCGACTGGACCACCCCCGGGCTGCTCGGTCGCCTCGGCACGTTCCGCACCCGCTATGCCCAGGCCGTCGAAGGCGGCCGGGACCCGGCCGCGGCGGAGCGGCTGTCCCGGCTCGTGCGGCCGTTCCTGCTGCGCCGCCGGAAGTCGGATCCGGGGGTCGCGCCCGAGCTCCCGCCGAAGACCGAGACCGATCGGGCGGTCTCGCTCACCGCGGAACAGGCGGGGCTCTACAAGGCCGTGGTGCGGGAGACGCTCACCCGTATCGCGGAGGCGGACAGCATGGCGCGGCGCGGACTGATCATGAAGCTGCTGACGGGCCTGAAGCAGATCTGCAACCACCCGGCGCAGTACCTCAAGGAGGAGCGGCCGAGGATCGCCGGACGCTCCGGAAAGCTGGAGCTGCTCGACGAGTTGCTCGACACCATCCTCTCCGCGGGGGCGAGCGTCCTGCTCTTCACCCAGTACGTGGGCATGGCCCGGCTGATCGAACGGCATCTGGCGGACCGTGGCCTGCCCTCGCAGTTCCTGCACGGCGGGACGCCGGTGCCCGAGCGCGAGGCGATGGTGCGGCGCTTCCAGGACGGCGAGGTCCCCGTGTTCCTGCTGTCCCTCAAGGCCGCGGGCACGGGCCTGAACCTCACCCGGGCCGAGCATGTCGTGCACTACGACCGCTGGTGGAACCCCGCCGTCGAGGCCCAGGCGACGGACCGCGCGTACCGCATCGGCCAGGACCGGCCCGTGCAGGTGCACCGGCTGATCGCCGAGGGGACCATCGAGGACCGCATCGCCGAGATGCTGAACCGTAAACGGGAGCTGGCCGACGCGGTGCTGGGTTCCGGTGAGGCCGCACTCACGGAGCTGACGGACGCGGAACTGGCCGATCTGGTGGAGCTGCGAGGTGCGGCGCGATGAATCAGTACGACGCGACGGAACGAACGTTCGCCGCTCTGCCGCCCGCGCGCGGGAAGGCGTTCGCGCTCACCTCTTGGGGCCGGGCCTGGCTGAAGTCCCTGGAGGACGCCGCACTGGATGCGCAGCAGGTGAAGACGGGCCGTCGGCTCGCACGCGCCGGCGCTGTGGGCGCGGTGTCGGTGCGGCCGGGGCGGATCACCGCGGTCGTACAGGACCGGGACGGCACGGCGCACCGGGCCGATGTGCTGCTGGAGGAGCTGTCGGGCGAGCAGTGGGACCGCTTCCTGGAGATGGCGGTCGAGCGGGCCGGGCATGTCGCGGCGCTGCTCGACCGGGACATGCCGCCGCACCTCGTCGAGGACGCCGCGGCAGCGGGTGTCGAACTGCTGCCGGGCATGGGCGATCTGGAGCCCACGTGCGACTGCGGCGCCTGGGACCACTGCGGGCACACGGCGGCGCTGTGCTATCAGGTGGCCCGCCTGCTCGACGAGGATCCGTTCGTCCTGCTGCTGGTGCGCGGGCGCGGTGAACGGGACCTGCTGGATGATCTCCAGACCCGCGGTGCGGCGCCCGCGGAGGCTATCGCCGAAGCACCGTCGGATCCGGAGGGGGTGGACGCCTCGGAGGCATACGCGGCCGGTGACATCCTGCCCGCGCTGCCCGACCCGCCCGAGTTCCCGGCAAAGCCCGGCCTTCCGCCCGCCCTGGACACCGAGGCACCTCCCGCGCCCGGCGTCGACGCGGCCGCCCTGGAGTTCCTGGCTGCCCGGACCGCGGTGGCGGCGCACCGTCTGCTGGCCGAGGCGCTGCGGGCGGGCGTGTCCCAGGAGGAGCCGACGGTGGACCAGGACGCCGTCCGGCTGGCTGCCGGTTCTCCCGTACGGCACCTGCGCGATCGCCTCGCCCAGGGGACCGGACGCGACCCGCGGGAGCTGGCGTCGGCCGTACGGGCGTGGGAGTACGGCGGTGTGGCCGGGCTGTCCGTGCTCGAGGAGGAGTGGGCGGTCGAGGGCGAGACCCTCGCACGCGCGCGTGCCGCTCTGGAAGCGGCGTGGGACGACGCCGAGCGGCCGACGCTGCGTGCGCAGGCCAACCGGTGGACGGTCGTCGGCTCGCCGGCCCAGCTGCGGCTCGGGCGCGACGGTCGCTGGTGGCCGTACCGGCGGGAAGACGGCCGGTGGGTGCCTGCGGGATGCGGGGACCAGGACCCGGCGACGGCGCTGGCGGCAACGGAGGCCACGCCCGCGGAGGACGCCTGCTGAGTCGGCGTCGGCGCTCACCGCGGGCTCGTGGGCTCACCCCGTACTCGTCGGCTCTGCGTGCTCGTCGGCTCGTCACGTGCTCGTGGACCCGTTCACGAGCACGCCACCCGCACGCGATGAGACTGCCCCGCGCGCCGGGCCTCCGCCGAAGTGGCGTCCGCCGGACCGGCGGTCGACGCTCGGCGTTCACGCGACGGTTCTCCCATGTTCCTCACCGGCTTCAAATGTGGCCGTTGTCAACGAACTTGGTCCACAGGAGGCCCGATGTCCCCGTACGCCACCGGCCGGAGCCGTGTCCACCGTTCCGTCTCGGCGGGTGTCCCCCTCGCCGTGGTCGCCGCTCTGCTGGCGGCGACCCCGGCCACCGGCGCGCCGCCCCAGGACGCGCGAGTGGTCCGCACGGCCACTCTCGGCGACCTCCCGCTCGGCGCGTTCAGCAACGCGCTGCTGCCCGGCACGGTCCCCGACGACAGGGGTGTGGACCTGGGCGGAATCGGCAGCGACATCTATCCGGCCGGCCGCGAGGGCGAGTTCTGGACGGTCACCGACCGCGGGCCCAACGGCCAGATCAAGGTGGACGGCAAGAACCGCCGCACCTTCCCGGTGCCGGGCTTCGACCCGGCGATCGTGAAGGTCCGGGTGTCCGGCGACTCGGTGCGGGTCCTGGAGGCGATCCCGGTCACCACCTCCTCCGGAAAGCCCGTCACCGGCTTGTCGAACCAGGAGGGACGCGACGAGGCGCCGTACTCCTACGACGCCCGGACGCCACTGACGTACCACCCGAACGGGCTGGACACCGAGGGCATCGTCCGCGCGAAGGACGGCAGCTTCTGGCTCGTCGACGAGTACGGGCCCTCGCTCGTGCACGTGTCGGCGCGCGGCAAGGTGCTCGAGCGGTACGTCCCCGAAGGGCTGAACCTCGCCGGCGCGGACTACCCGGTCGTGGAGGCGCTGCCCGCGGTGCTGCTGCACCGGAAGATCAACCGCGGCTTCGAAGGGCTCGCGTTGCTGCCGTGCGGCGACCTGGTGATGGCGGTGCAGAGCCCGCTCTCCCTGCCGGACAAGGACGCGGGAGAAGCGTCGCGCACGACGCGGCTGCTGCGGTTCTCGCCGAAGAAGCAGGCCGTCACCGCCGAGTACGCGTACCGCTTCGACCCGGTCGACGTCGTCGACCCGGGCGAGGACGACACCTCCGAACTCAAGATCTCCTCGGTGGTCGCGGTGGGCGGTGACCGGCTGCTGGTCGAGGAGCGCACTGACAAGGCCGCCCGGCTCCAGCTCGTGCGCCTCGACCGCGACGCCAACATCCTCGGCGGCTCGTGGGACGACGCGGCCACCTCCCCGTCGCTGGAGCAGCTCGACGACCCGGCCGCCGCGGGCGTGCCGGTGCTCGGCAAGAAGCTGGTGGTCGACCTCGGCGAGGTCGACGGCGTGCCCGGCAAGATCGAGGGCGTCGCGCGCGTGAACGGCGACACCCTCGCGCTGATCAACGACAACGACTTCGGCATGACGGACGGCGCACAGGCGTTCGACGCGCAGGGCCGACTGGTCGACAGCGGGGTCGAGACGACCGTGGTCTACGTGCGGCTGCCGCGCGGGATCTGACCCGCCGGGGTCCGTCGTACCGCCGTACACCCTGTGCGGCACGCCTGTCCCTGGTGCCGTACACGCGTGTGCGGCACGACGAACCCGTCGGCAGAGCTCGGCTTCTAGGACAGTGCGTCGACCGGGAGGTCCGGGATCAGGGATTCCAGGTCGCTCGGCACCTCGCTCGGCAAGTCGCTGGGGAGTCCACTGGGCAGCTCCGTGGGGAACTGCGACGGGAGCGACGGCAATCCGCTCGGCAGCCTGGTGGGCAGCTCGGTCGGGAGGCCGAAGGTCGGCTCCGCCGGGGTGCTGCTGGAGCTCGGCCTCCCGTCCGGTGACTCGTCACTCCCCGACCCCGTCAGGACCACGACGGCGACGACGACCGCGACGGCCACGAGCACGGCCAGGGCAAGGAGGACAGGGCTGCGCCGCCGCCGCGGCGGCGGTGGGGAGCCGAATTCCGTGGTGGGCGGTCCGAAACCGCCACCCGAAGGCGGCGTGTCACCCGGCGGTCCGGGCGGCTGGGGCGGTACGGGCGGCATGGCCATGGCGATCAGGTTCGCGGGCCGGCGGCCCCCGCCGCGACCCCCGCGCGGAGGTTGACACGGACTCATGCCATGGATCGCACGATTCCGTGGCATTCCGCGCGGAGGTCGGACATCGCCATGGACGGCCTCAGCCGCGAGCGCCCAGCAGATGGTCCATCGCCAGCTGGTCGAGCCGCTCGAACGCCATCCCGCGCGCGGCGGCCGCCTCGACGTCGAACTCCTCGAACGCCGAGCTGTCGGCGAGCAGGGCCTGAAGCCCGTCCGCCGCCGTGGGCTGGGCCAGCTCGTCGAGGCGGGAGGCGCGCAGGGCCTCCTGGACCTCGGGGTCTGCACGGAAGGCGGCCGCGCGCTCCTTCAGGATGAGGTAGTTGCGCATGCAGCCCGCGGCCGACGCCCACACCCCGTCCAGGTCCTCGGTCCGCGGCGGCTTGAAGTCGAAGTGGCGCGGGCCCTCGTAACCGGCGCTCTCCAGCAGGTCGACCAGCCAGAAGGCAGCGCGCAGGTCGCCGGCGCCGAAGCGCAGGTCCTGGTCGTACTTGATGCCGGACTGGCCGTTGAGGTCGATGTGGAACAGCTTGCCCGCCCACAGGGCCTGCGCGATGCCGTGCGGGAAGTTCAGCCCGGCCATCTGCTCGTGCCCGACCTCGGGGTTGACGCCGTACAGCTCCGGCCGCTCCAGGCGCTCGATGAACGCCAGGGCGTGGCCGACGGTGGGCAGCAGGATGTCGCCGCGCGGCTCGTTCGGCTTCGGCTCGATCGCGAAGCGCAGGTCGTACCCCTGGGAGGTGACGTACTCGCCGAGCAGGTCGAACGCCTCCTTCATGCGGTCGAGTGCGGCGCGTACGTCCTTGGCGGCACCGGACTCGGCGCCCTCGCGCCCGCCCCAGGCGACATACGTCTTGGCGCCCAGCTCCACCGCCAGGTCGATGTTGCGGATGGTCTTGCGCAGCGCGTACCGGCGCACGTCGCGGTCGTTGGCGGTGAAGGCGCCGTCCTTGAAGACGGGGTGCGTGAAGAGGTTCGTGGTGGCCATCGGGACGGTCATGCCGGTCGCGTCCAGGGCCTGGCGGAAGCGCTTGATGTGCGACTCGCGCTCGGTGTCCGAAGACCCGAAGGGAATCAGGTCGTCGTCGTGGAAGGTCACTCCGTGGGCGCCGAGCTCGGCCAGGCGCTGCACCGTCTCGACCGGGTCGAGGGCACTCCGCGTGGCGTCGCCGAACGGGTCCCTTCCCTGCCAGCCGACGGTCCACAGGCCGAAGGTGAACCTGTCCTCGGGGGTGGGCTGGTAGTTCATGCCGCGGCTCCCTTGCTCGCTTGCGACTGTCGCGCACGACTATTTCGTCATGGCGGTTTACAAATTAGTATGCAGACGCACCGCTGGGAAGAGACCGGCGCGTCCGGGGAAGAGACCTAGGTGTCTTCTACCGGGACGACGAGCCGCGGACGTCCCGGACACGAGCCGCAGAAGCAGGGAGAGCGCGATGTCAGCAGCCGAGGGACCGCTCGTCGTCGGCGTGGACACGTCCACCCAGTCCACCAAGGCGCTGGTCGTCGACGCGGCCACCGGCGAGGTCGTGGCGAGCGGCCAGGCGCCGCACACCGTCACCTCCGGCGCCGGCCGGGAGAGTGACCCACGGCAGTGGTGGGAAGCCCTGTGCGAGGCGCTCGACCAGTGCGGCGAGCCGGCCCACGAGGCCGCCGCGGTGTCGATCGGCGGGCAGCAGCACGGCCTGGTGACGCTGGACGACCGGGGCGAGCCGGTACGCCCCGCCCTGTTGTGGAACGACGTGCGCTCGGCGCCGCAGGCGCGCCGGCTGGTCGAGGAACTGGGCGGCGCGAAGTTCTGGGCGGACCGCACGGGCAGCGTGCCGGCCGCGTCGTTCACGGTCACCAAGTGGGCCTGGCTCGCCGAGCACGAGCCGGAGGCGGTCCGCGCCACGAAGGCCGTGCGGCTCCCCCACGACTACCTCACCGAACGCCTCACGGGGCTGGCCACGACCGACCGCGGTGACGCCTCCGGGACGGGCTGGTGGGCATCCGGCAGCGAGTCCTACGACGAGGAGATCCTCGCGCGCGTGGGGCTCGATCCGGCCCTGCTGCCGCGCGTGGTCCGGCCCGGCGAGGTGGCGGGCACCGTCCACGACAGCCATGACCTGCCGTTCTCGAAGGGCACCCTCGTCGCCCCCGGCACCGGCGACAACGCCGCCGCCGCGCTCGGCCTCGGGCTGCGCCCCGGCACCCCCGTCATGAGCCTGGGCACGTCCGGGACGGTGTACGCGGTGTCCCGGCATCGCCCTGCCGACCCGACCGGCACGGTGGCGGGCTTCGCCGACGCGCGCGGGGACTGGCTGCCGCTGGCCTGCACCCTGAACTGCACGCTCGCCGTCGACCGCATCGCGACCCTGCTGGGCCTGGACCGCGAGGCCGTCGAACCCGGCACGCACGTGACCCTGCTGCCCTACCTGGACGGCGAACGCACCCCCGACCTGCCGAACGCCGCGGGCCTGCTGCACGGCCTGCGGCACGACACCACCGCCGGTCAGCTCCTCCAGGCGGCGTACGACGGTGCCGTGCACGCGCTGCTGGGCGCGCTGGACCTGGTCCTCGACACGGACGCCGACCCGTCCGCGCCGCTGCTGCTGATCGGTGGCGGCGCCCGTGGCACGGCCTGGCAGCAGACCGTACGACGCCTCTCCGGGCGCCCCGTCCAGGTTCCCGAGGCCCGGGAACTCGTCGCGCTCGGCGCGGCGGCCCAGGCGGCCGGCCTGCTCACCGGCGAGGACCCCGCCGCGGTCGCCCGGCGCTGGAACACCGCGCGTGGGCCGGTGCTGGACGCGGTCGAGCGGGACGAGGAGACGCTGGCCAGGATCTCCGGGGTACTCTCCGACGCGGCCCCGCTGCTGGAGCGGAGCCCTGAGAGCCGCTGAGCCCACGGACGAGGACGAAAGGCATGACCGCACCGCTGCACGAGGCCCACCCGGCCGGTCCGGGGCGCGCGTTGCCGGACACCCAACAGGGCATGCGGCGCCGCAATCTCGCCCGGGTGATGCACACGGTCGGCGCGGCGGGTCCGCTCTCCCGCGCGGCGGTGGCGTCGCGCATCGGGCTGACGCGTGCGGCGGTCTCGACCCTGGTCGACGAGCTCGTCCGCTCGGGCCTGCTGGAGGAACTGGGTCCCGAACGTCCCGGCCGCGTGGGCCGGGGACGTCCCGGTTTCGCTCTGGCGGTCAGCGGGCGCGGACCGGCGGGGATCGGCGCGGAGGTCGGCGTCGACCATCTCGCGGTCTGCGCGGTCGACCTGCGTGGAGAGGTGCGCGCGCGGATCGTCCGGCACGGCACGAACCGCGACCGCTCGCCCGAGCCGGTGATCGCGGAGCTCGCCGGGCTGGTACGCCGGGTCGTCGCCGAGGCGGACGGCGAGGGACTGTGGCCGGCGGGGCTCGCGGTGGCCGTGCCCGGTCTGGTGGCGCGTGACGCCCGGACCGTTCTGCGCGCCCCCAACCTGGGCTGGCACGACACCGACCTCGCGGCGCTGCTGCCCGCGGAGCTGCCGTTGACCGTGGACAACGAGGCCAACTTCGGCGCGCTGGCGGAGCTCTGGCTCGGCGAGGACACTCCGCGGGACTTCCTGCACGTCTCGGCCGAGATCGGTATCGGTGCCGGCGTGGTCGTGGACGGCCGGCTGCTGCGCGGAACGCGCGGCTTCGCGGGCGAGTTGGGGCACGTCCCGGTCCGGCCGGACGGGCCGGAGTGCGCCTGCGGCGGGCGCGGGTGCCTGGAGCAGTACGCCGGTGAGGAGGCAGTGCTGCGCGCGGCCGGCCTGCAGCTCGGCGAGGACCGGGTCGGACTGCTGGCCGGGCGTGCCGCGGACGGTGACGAGGACGTACGGCGGGCGCTGCGCGACGCGGGAGAGGCGCTCGGTGTGGCACTGACCGGCGCGGTGAATCTGCTGGACCCCGAGAGCGTCGTGCTGGGCGGTGCGCTGGCCGGGCTCGCGCCGTGGCTGCTGCCGTCGCTGCGGTCCGAACTGGCCCGCCGCACGGCGGGCCCGGCCTGCCCGGTGTCCGTGTCCCGGCTCGGTTCCGAGGGGCCGTTGCTGGGGGCCGCGCACTGGGTGGTGCGCGGGGTGCTGGATGATCCGGCGGGGGTGGCTGAGCTGAGGGCGCAGGGCTGAGGTCCGTTCACCGCTTGACCCGTTCGATTGCTCAGCCGCCCTCGAACATTACGAGCCTTGCCCCAAGAGCCACCCGCCACCCGATCGGGTGAGCGAGTTGTCCACAACGCCGCGGTGATCCACGGAACGGCGGCACGGCCTCCGGCCCAACCGCGGCGCCCCGTACGGTGAATACCGCGAGGCGCAGCCGTCGTGCGGAGACGACGTCGGCTGTGCGGGACCGGTGATGCGAGGGGGACGAACGATGTCGGTCGTGGGTGAGACCTCGGTGGAACGGGCAAGGCCTTTCCCTGCCCGGCGACGCATCCTCAAGGGCGCCGCCCTCGCGGCCGTCCCCTATGCCCTGCTGCCCGGCCCCAGAGCCGGTGCCCAGACGCCTGCTCCCGACTACCCGCTCGGCGAGTGGCAGCCGGCGAGCCCCGCCAACTACACGGCGGCGAGCCGTCCGACGGCTCACCCCGTCGACCTGGTGGTCATCCACGTCACGCAGACGGACTACTCCGGGACTCTGGCCGTCTTCCAGCACCCTCGCAAGAAGGTGTCCGCACACTATGTCGTCCGGTCCGCCGACGGACATGTGGCGCAGTGCGTCCGCGAGGCGGACATCGCCTGGCACGCCGGGAGTTGGGAGCACAACACACGCAGCATCGGCATCGAGCACGAGGGCTGGGTGGACCAGCCCGGCTACTTCACCGACGCCATGTACGAACGGTCGGCCGCGCTCACCGCCGCGGTCTGCACGAAGTACGGCATTCCGAGGGACCGCGCGCACATCATCGGCCACTACGAGATACCAGGGACCGACCACACGGACCCCGGCCCGCACTGGGACTGGACGCGCTACATACGGCTGGTCAGGTCCGTCTGACCCGGACGCGCTACATACGGCAGGTCAGGTCCGTCCGACCCGGACGGCGCGCCCGCAGCGCAGTCACGAACCGCCGCCCCTGGTGCGGCACGGAGCGGCGGTGGGCCGGCGCTGGGCGACCGCCCGATGATGGGGCCCACCCGCTCACTGGTACTCGGTGCCCCACGGCGCCACTGGCCGGCAGTCCGGGCTGCCGTCTGCCCCGCCCCCTCCAGTAAGGAGCTGTCCATGTCGATGTCGATGCCGTTGACGGTGGACGCCGGCGAGCACGGGTCTGCTCGGTGACGGCATCACCAACGACCAGCCGGCGTTCGCGGAACTGGTGGACGCGCTGGGCGCGGCCTGCGCCGAGGACGGCCGCCCGCGGACCCTGTACGTGCCACCGGGCCGTTGTGCGATGCGGGACCGGCCCACCGTCTGGCGCAGCGGCGTGTCCCTGATCGGCGCCGGCCGCGGTGCCACCTGCTTCGTGCTGTGCAACCGGGGCGGCCCGGCCACCCCGGTGCCGCTGGTCTGGTTGACGACCACGCAGCACGGGGCAGGACGGGAGAACCATCTGTAGGACGACACCGAACCGCCCCGCCACACGAGCGGCAGACGGTGAACGGGGACGACGGTCGGAGACAACCCCGGTGCGCACAGCTTCGGCTCAGCCGCCGTGCACAGACCTCCGCCTCAGCCGCCGTGCGCAGACCTCGGCCTCAGCCGCTCTGCGCTGCCGCCCCGGTCGCCAGGCGCAGCCGCGCCCCCTGGCGCACCAGCTCCTGCTGGACCAGGGCGTGCGGCACCTGCCGGGGGCTGCGGTTGATGCGGCTGGCCAACGCGGCGCAGACGCCCGCCGCCTGACCGGTCGCCATGGCGATGGGCATCACGCGATAGGAGGAGTGCGCAACGTGGGAACCGGAGATGCAGCGGCCGGCGACGAGCAGGTGGTCCGTGTCGCGAGGCAGCAGACAGCGCAGGGGGATGTCGTAGTAGCGGCCGCGGGGGACGCGTTTGAGGATGGTACCGCTGCCCTCGGGGTTGTGGATGTCCACCGGGTAGGCGCCGTGCGCGACGACGTCGGGGAAGGCACGCGCCCCGAGGATGTCGTGGCCGGTGAGGTGGTAGTCGCCGAGGATGCGCCGGGTCTCCCGTACGCCGATCTGGGTGCCGCTCTGCGCGACGTAGGACTCCTCGAAGCCCGGGACGCGGGTGCGCAGGAAGCGGTCGATCTGCTCCAGCTGGCGGCGGGCACTGTACTCGGCGCGGCTCAGGTCCCACACGTCGATGCCGAGGGCACGGGTGATGCGGGTGCTGTTGACGGCGACCTCGCGCGGACGGGGGGTGCCGAAGAAGAGGATGTCCTCGCGGGGCAGTTCCAGTTCGCCCGCCTTGGTGGCCTCCTCGACGAGGTCCCACAGACCGTGCACGCCCCGCCACTGGTCGGGGTGGTCGTGGACGTACTCGGCGAACTTCGGCCGCAGGAAGTCGACGACGCGGAACATGAGCGTCATCGGCTGCACCAGCCCGTCCTCGGGCCGGCCGATCTCGCTCGGCGCTCCGCAGGCGGCGGCCACGTCACCGTCACCCGTGCCGTCGACGACGACATCGGCGTCGATCACCACCGGCCCGGACTTGGTCTCGAAGACGACTCGCCAGCCCTTGTCGAGGGGCAGGGCGGTGGACGCGAAGGAGTGGAAGAGCATGCGGACGCCGGCCTCGTCGAGCAGGTCGAGGAGGACGAGCTTGTAGATCTCCGGGTCGAAGGGCACGGTGTAGCCGGTCTTGAGGGAGGGCGGGATGCAGCCGCCGCGCTCGTTCAGCCGGTCCAGCAGCCGCCACAGGAACCCGGCGACGACGGCCTCGCCCTCGCCGTGGTCGTTGGGGAGCAGTTCCTCGCCTTCCTCACCGGGCGCGGCGAAGACGGCCTGCTTCTGCTCGTTGTGGAAGGACATCAGGGGCATGACGAGCGCCACGGTGGCATTGCCGCCCAGGAAGCCGTACCGCTCCACCAGGACCACGTCGGCGCCGGCGTCGGCAGCGGCGTACGCGGCGGCGGTCCCGGCCGGGCCTCCCCCGACGACCAGGACCTCCGTCCGGCCGCCGTGGTGGGCGTCGCGCGGGGGCAGGGTGACGGTCCGTGGCTGTGGAGGTCGTTGCAGGATCGGCATCGGTTCTTCCCGTCGGACGTGTGCCGAAGGCGCCGGGCGTCCCGGCGGGCGTCAGTTCACCGTTCCGGTACCCGGCCGCAGCAGGTGCAGGCCCGGTCGTTCGGTGTCCGGCACGGAAACGGCCTCGTTCCGCTCGTCCAGGGAGTCGAGGACCACCGCGCACCGGACGCAGGTCTCCCGGGCGGCTCCCCGCAACGCCTGCACGCGCGCGTCGAGATCGTCACGGCGCTGCGGGAACTCGTCCCACAGCCGGTCCACCTCCGCCAGCATCAGCCCGGCCTGCTCGCGTGCCACACCGACCAGCGCCGGCGCCCCGATACGGCGGGAGAAGTCGAAGACCTTGCCGGAGTACGGCAGCGGCAGCACCGGCAGCCCGGAGAGCGCGGCGAAGATCACGAAGTGCAGGCGCATACCGACGGCGAGATCGAGGTGGTTCATGAAACCGAGAACCTGGCCGGGGCTGTAGACGCTGTGCAGGATGCGCCCCCGGTCGGGTGCGGTCATGCGGGAGAGCACGCCGTGCGCGTGGTGGACGTCCTGGCGTTCCATCGGCACGAAGACCACGTGGGCCTCCAGGCGCCGTACCAGGAAGTCGGCGACGTCGGCGAGCAGGGCGTGGTAGTCGCTCTCGTCGAGCTTCTCCGCCGCCCGGCCCGGTTCCCGGACCGACATGCCCACCAGCCGGGTGTCTGCGGGAATGCCCTCCTGCCGCATCATCTGGTCGGTGAAGGGCTCCGGCGGCAGCAGCAACGCCGGATCGGCCGTCACGACGACGTCCCGGTCGAGCCCGGCCTCCTCCAGCACCAGCCGGGACTCCTCGTCACGCACGACGACCTCGTCCATCGCCGACAGCACGGCGCGGACCGCCTCCCGGTCCTCCGCCTCGCGCAGCGGGCCCGCCCCGACGGCGTACGCGAAGGTGCGTACCCCCCGGGCCTGGGCCGCGCCCACCAGGCGCAGATAGCGGCGGGCCTCACCGTCGTAGAGGATGCCGCCGCCGCCGAGCACCAGCAGGTCCAGGCCCGACAGCACGTCGAGGATCTGTTTCTGCGGGACTCCCTCCCAGTCGACCACCTCGTCGGCGGCGAGCTGGTGGGTGCGGGTGTGCTCGGCGTTCCGGCTGAAGACGACGAGCCGTGCCTGCGGGCGATGGGCCCGCAGGCAGCCGAGGACGCAGGTCAGGATGGCCTCGTCGCCGAGGTTGAAGCCGCCGTACGAGCCGAGCAGGCCGATGCGCGGGCCCGGCCCGGCGGACCGGCGAGTCTGTGTGATGGTGGTCATCCGGAACTCCTGTTCAGGAGCTGACGTGCGGTACGGGGGGGACCGGGACATCCGCGCGGGCGCGGCGGGGGTCGGGTCGAAGCTTCGTGGGCCGCTGCCACCGGGCCGGGCTCGGGTTGCCCGACCCGCGCACGGGAAACCCCCAGGCGGGGAGAAACCCCCGACCAGGTACGTTCCGACAAGGCAGCGTCATCCTTTCACGGGTTCGGTCCCCCCACCATCGCAGCGCGGGGCCACCCGGCGGCACCGGGGTTTCGGGATCCCGGTGGTTGGGTCCCGTCCGGTGGGCAGACCGGCGTGTCATGCCATGGCCCGAGTCTCTCCGGCCTCGCGCGTCGAGGGCCTCACGCTGCGTGCGTCACCCGTATGCCGTACGCCTCCGAGCCACCCGGGCCCGGACGGAGGACGCTGATCTGGGTACTGGGCGCTCTCTCGGCGCCCACGCCCGGCGTCGGAGAGAAGACGGAGAAAGCGGGGTCGACACAGCGACTACCAGGGTCCCCGATCGGCGCCAGGCATCCGACAGGCCGTCGTCGTCATGTGCAGAGGAGACCTGAATGACCAGCGCATCGTCACGTACCTGGGAACACGCCGTCGTCACCGGCGGCGCGGGCTTCGTCGGCTCGCACCTGTGCGCCGCCCTGCTGGACTCCGGCGCGGCGGTCACCTGCGTGGACGACTTCAGTACCGGCCGGCCCGAGAACGTCTCCCCGCTGCTCGACCGCCCCGGGTTCACGCTGGTGCACGCGAACGTCGCCGAACAACTGCCCGTCAAGCAGCCCCCCGATCTCGTCCTGCACTTCGCCTCCCCCGCGTCCCCTGCCGACTATCTGCGGCTGCCCCTGCACACGATGGAGACCGGCAGCCTCGGCACCCGCCACGCCCTGGAACTCGCCCATGACCACGGCGCACGCTTCGTGCTCGCGTCGACGTCCGAGGTGTACGGCGACCCGCAGCAGAACCCGCAGGACGAGCGGTACTGGGGGAACGTCAACCCGGTCGGACCGCGCAGTGTGTACGACGAGGCCAAGCGGTTCGGCGAGGCGCTCACCACGGCGCACGCGGAGGCGGAGGGCACCGACACGTGCATCGTGCGGCTGTTCAACACCTACGGCCCGCGGATGCGCGGCCATGACGGCCGGGCGGTACCGACCTTCGTCCGCCAGGCGCTGGACGGCGAACCTCTCACGGTCACCGGCGACGGCCGCCAGACGCGGTCGCTGTGCTACGTCGACGACACCGTCCGGGGCATCCTCGCGGCGGCGGCGCACGGCATGCGCGGCCCGGTGAACATCGGCAATCCGGGCGAGATCACCATGCTGGACCTCGCCCGACTGGTCGTCCGGCTGGCCGACTCCTCCTCGGAGGTCCGCTTCATCGAACGGCCGACCGACGACCCGGCGATCCGCTGCCCCGACATCACGCTGGCCCGCGACAAGCTCGGCTGGGAGCCCGAGGTGGACGCGGAGGAAGGCCTGCGCCGCACGATCGAGTGGTTCCGCACCACGGCCGGCGAACGCTGAGGCGCACCGGCCGCCCGGCGGGCGCCGGAACGCCCCAGGGCGAACGGCCCGGGCGGAACGCCGCCGAGCGGAGATCCGCCCGGTGGAACGCCGCCGAGTGGAACGCCGTCAGGTGAAACGCGGCCCACTGGACCGCCCGCCGAGCGGAGCGGCTGGAGACGGATCACCTCGGCGAAGGTCCGCCGCCCCGCCGACGCCCCGCTCCCCGCGGCCTCCCAACCCCGCCCATCCCCGCAGCCCGCCGGGCCTCCCTCGCCCGGCCGACCCCCCCGGCTCCCCCGACGCCCCACTCACCAGGCCGACATCCCCACTCCCCCGAACCCACCGACCCCGCCGACCGCGACGCCCCACTCCTGACCCCCACACCCCACCGCACACCCCGGGACCCCCATGCGCATCCTCGGAATCAACGCCCTCTTCCACGATCCCGCCGCCGCCCTGGTGATCGACGGCCGCACCGTGGCCGCCGCCGAGGAGGAGCGGTTCTCACGCCGCAAGCACGGCAAGCGGCCGGTTCCGTTCTCCGCCTGGGAGCTGCCGGAGAAGGCCGCCGCATGGTGCCTGCGCCGGGCCGGCCTGCGTCCGCAGGACCTCGACGCGGTCGCCTACTCCTACGACCCTCAGCTCGCCCGGCCCGCCGAGGCGATGGGCCTGGACGACCCCTGGGACCACCTGCGGCAGACCTACGCCCGTGAGGCCCCCGGCTTCCTGGCGGCCGCGCTGCCGGGACTCACCGCCGACAAGGTCCGCTTCGTCCCCCATCACATGGCGCACGCCGCGTCGAGCGCCTTCGCCGCGCCCGACGCCGCGGACTCCTCCGTCCTGGTCCTGGACGGCCGCGGGGAACGGGCCTCGCACCTGGCGGCGCGGCGGGTCGGGGACCGGCTGGAGGCGCTGCACGCGCAGGAACTGCCGCACTCCCTCGGCCTGGTCTACGAGGAGCTGACCGACCATCTCGGCTTCCTGCACTCGTCGGACGAGTTCAAGGTGATGGCGCTGGCCTCGCACGGCAGGCCGCGGATGCTGGCGGAGCTGCGCCGGTACGTGTACCCCACCGGAGACGGCGGGTTCCACGCGACCGGCGTCCCCTGGCACGAGTTCTGCCCGCGGCGCGGCGCGGACGAGCCGTGGACGCAGGAGCACGCGGACGTGGCCGCGAGCGCGCAGGCCGTGCTGGAGGAGACGCTGCTCGACCTGGTCCGCTGGCTGCACGGCCGGACCCACCACGGCGTGCTGACCCTCGCCGGGGGCGTGGCGCTGAACTGTGTCGCCAACTCCCGGATCGCCCGCGAGGGCCCCTTCTCGCAGGTGTGGGTGCAGCCGGCGGCCGGTGACGCGGGCACGGCGCTGGGCGGTGCGCTGCTGCTGGCGGCGGGCGCGGGGGACGCGCCGGAGCCGATGTCGGGCGCCGACCTGGGCCGGGACTGGACCGACGCGGAGCTGGGCGCGTGGCTGAAGACGGCGGCCGTGCCGTTCGATCGGCCCGTGGACATAGCGGAGACGGTGGCGCAGGCCCTCGCGGACAACGCCGTCGTCGCCTGGTTCCAGGGGCGTGCCGAGTACGGTCCCCGGGCGCTCGGCCACCGCTCGCTGCTGGCGCATCCCGGGCACGCGGGCAATCTCGAACGGCTGAACGACGTGAAGGGCCGCGAGCAGTTCCGGCCGGTGGCGCCCATGGTGCTGGCCGACCGGGCCGCCGAGATCTTCGACGGGCCGCTGCCCAGCCCGTACATGCTGTTCGTGCACGACGTGGCCGAGTCCTGGCGGGAGCGCATCCCGGCGGTGGTGCACGTCGACGGCACGGCCCGCATCCAGACCGTGGATCCGGCGCGGGAGCCGCTGGTCGCCCGCATGCTGGGCGCCTTCGAGCGGCGCACGGGACTGCCGGTGGTGGTCAACACCAGCCTCAACACGGCCGGCCGGCCGATGGTCGACGATCCGCGCGACGCCCTGGAGTGCTTCGGCTCCTCGCCGGTGGACCTGCTCGCCATCGGTCCGTACGCGATCCGGCGCGGCGACCTCTTCCGCGCCGGCGGCGACGGGAGGGCGGCCTGATGCGGGAGCACACGACTCGGAGGGCGCACCCCGTGACGGAGAACGCGACCCGCGCGACGTCCCGCCCCACGCCCCGGTCCGCCGCCCACGCCGCACCCCACAGCCCCTGCCACCCCTGCACCCCCTTCACCCTTGCCGTACGCGCCCCCGGGAGGCACCGATGACCGAGGCAGCAGCGCCGGACGGCACCGAGTACGCCGAGGACGCCTACGCGGTGGTGATCCCCACGCTGGGCCGCCCCAGCCTGGCCGCCTGCCTGCGCGCCCTGGCCCGGTCCGGCGGTCCCCGCCCGGTGCGCCTGGTCCTCGTCGACGACCGCCCGGACGCCTCGGTGGCAGCGCTCACGGACGAGATTCCCGAGCAGTTGCGCCCGCTCACCACGGTCGTCCGCGGCGGCGCCCGGGGTCCCGCGGCCGCCCGCAACGCCGGATGGCGGGCAGCCGGACGCGTGCCCTGGATCGTCTTCCTGGACGACGACGTGCTGCCCAGCCCCTCCTGGGCCGAGGACCTGGCTCTCGACCTGGCCGGGGCGACGTACCGGACGGGCGCGGTCACGGCGCGGATCGACGTCCCGCTGCCGCCGGACCGCCGCCCCACGGACTGGGAACGCAACACCGCCGGGCTCGCCACCGCCCGCTGGATCACCGCCGACATGGCCTACCGCAGGACGGCTCTGGAGGCGGTCGGCGGATTCGACGAACGCTTCCGGCGCGCCTTCCGGGAGGACGCCGACCTCGCCCTGCGGGTCATCGCGGCCGGCTGGACGGTGACGGCCGGGGACCGCCGTACGACGCACCCGGTGCGGCCCGCCGACCGCTGGGTCTCGGTGCGGCTGCAGGCGGGCAACGCGGACGACGTGCTGATGACCCGGCTGCACGGCAGGACCTGGTGGAGTCGGGCGGGCGCGCCGCGCGGCCGGCTGCCCGCGCATCTGGCGGTGACCGCAGCGGCGGTGACGGCTCTGGCCTGCGCGGCCCTGGGCCGGCGGCGGGCGGCCACCGCGTGCGCCGGGCTGTGGCTGGCCGGGACGGCCGAGTTCGCGCTGGCCCGCATCGGGCCGGGGCCGCGCACCCGGGACGAGGTCGTCACGATGGCCGTGACCAGCGTCGCCGTCCCGCCCGCCGCCGTGTGGCACTGGCTGCGCGGCCAGGTGGCCCACCGGAACACCGAGCCCGTCACCGCCCACGGGCCGGGCGAGCCGCCGCGTTCCCCTCGGGCACCGGACCGGGAGCGGGTGCCCTCGTGACACCGCTCACGACGCCCCGCCGGCCGGGCCCGGGACCGGGACCGTGGCTGTTCGACGGTCCCCCGCAGGACGTGCCCGACGGCTTCCCGGCGGCCGTCCTGTTCGACCGGGACGGCACCCTCGTCGTCGACGTCCCGTACAACGGCGACCCGGCGCGGGTCGTGCCGATGCCGACGGCACGCGAGGCCGTGGCGGCGGTCCGGGCGCGGGGCATCCCGGTCGGCGTGGTGAGCAATCAGTCGGGCGTCGCCCGCGGTGTGTTGACCTACGGTCAGGTCGCCGCGGTGCGGCGGCGGGTGGAGGAGCTGCTCGGCCCGTTCGCGGTGTGGGCGGTGTGCCCGCACGGCCCGGACGACGGCTGCGGCTGCCGCAAGCCCGCGCCGGGCCTGGTGCTGGCCGCGTGCGCACGGCTGGGCGCCCCCGCCGGGCGCACGGTCGTCATCGGCGACATCGGGGCCGACGTGACCGCCGCCCGCGCCGCCGGCGCCCGGGGCGTGCTGGTGCCGACGCCGGTGACCCGCCCCGAGGAGACCGCGCACGCCGAAACCACCGCTCCCGACCTGCGCACGGCGGTCCACCTGGCGCTGACCCCGGCGCCCGACCTCGTCCCGGGAGAGTCATGACGGCCGATTCCCGAACCCTGCCCCGCTCGCTGGTCGTCCGCCTGGACAGCGCCGGCGACGTCCTGCTGGCCGGTCCCGCCGTGCGGGCCGTGGCCGCGGGTTCGTCGTACACGGCGCTGCTGTGCGGGCCGCAGGGGGCCGGCGCGGGACGGCTGTTGCCGGGCGTGGACGAGGTGCTGGTGCACGACGCTCCATGGGTGGGCCTGGAGCCGGCGCCGGTCTCCCGGCAGGCGACCCGGAAACTGCTGGACACGCTGACGGCCCGTCGCTTCGACCGGGCCCTGGTGCTGGCGTCGTACCACCAGAGCCCGTTGCCCGCGGCGCTGCTGCTGAAGCTGGCGGGGGTCGGCTGGACGGCCGCCGACAGCGAGGACTACCCGGGTGCCCTGCTCGACCTGCGCCACCACCGGCAGCAGCACCGGCACGAGGTGCTCGCGGCCCTGGACCTGGCCCGCGACGCGGGGTACGCGCTGCCGCCGGACGACGACGGGGCGCTGCGCATCGCGCCGCCGCCGGACATGACCCACCTGACCGGGTCCGAGCCGTACGTGGTGCTGCATCCCGGCGCCGCCGTGCCCGCGCGGGCATGGAGCCCCGAGCGGGCGGTCAGGGCCTCGGCCGCGCTGTCCGCCGCCGGGTACCGCCTCGTGGTCACCGGCGGCCCCGGGGAGCGGGAGCTGACCGCCCGGGTGGCCGGGACGCACGCCGTGGACCTGGGCGGGCTCACCGATCTGGAGCAGCTGGCCGGCGTGCTCGCCGCGGCGCGGGTCGCGGTGGTGGGGAACACCGGGCCGGCGCATCTGGCGGCGGCCGTGGGCACTCCGGTGGTGTCCCTGTTCGCGCCGGTGGTGCCGGCGGAGCGCTGGCGGCCGTACGGGGTGCCGCATGTACTGCTGGGCGACCAGGAGGCGGTGTGCGCGGGCACCAGGGCGCGCAACTGCCCCACGCCCGGCCACCCGTGTCTCGACCGGATCGGGGACGCGGAAGTGCAGGCCGCGGTGACCGCGCTCTGCGCGAACCGACCAGTTGGGATGAATGACTTCATGCAGACAAGGAAGACGAAGCGGACAGGCCCCGTAGTGGACCAGGGCCCGTCGTCCGGGCCCGCCGCCCCGTACGGACCGGGCGGCCGGGCCGGAACGGAACGAGGAGCGACCAAATGAACATTCTGTTGTGGCATGTGCACGGCTCCTGGACCACGGCGTTCGTCCAGGGACCGCACACCTACCTCGTTCCTGTCACCCCCGACCGCGACGCGGACGGACTGGGCCGTGCCCGCACGTACACCTGGCCCGCGACGGTAAGGGAACTGACGCCCGCCCAGCTGCGGGACGCGGAGGTGGACCTGGTGGTCCTCCAGCGCCCGCACGAGCTGCAGCTCGCCGAACGCTGGCTGGGCGGCCGGCGCCCCGGCCGTGACCTGCCCGCCGTCTACCTGGAGCACAACGCGCCGGACGGCGACGTGCCCACGACCCGGCACCCGTTCGCCGACCGCGACGACCTGACGCTGGTGCACGTCACCCCCTTCAACCGCCTGTTCTGGGACTGCGGCGGCACCCGCACCGTGGTGATCGAGCACGGCATCGTCGACCCGGGCCACCGCTACACCGGCCGCCTCCCGCGGGCGGCCGTCGTCGTCAACGAGCCCGTGCGCCGAGCCCGTTGCACCGGTACCGACCTGCTGCCCGAACTGGCCCGCGCGGCGCCGCTGGACGTCTTCGGCATGCGCACCGAAGGTCTCGCCGACCACCTCGGCCTGCCCGAGGAACGCTGCCGCTCCGCCGATCTGCCGCAGGGCGAGCTGCACCCTGCCATGGCCGAACGCCGGTTGTACCTGCACCCGGTGCGCTGGACGTCCCTCGGCCTGGCGCTGCTGGAGGCCATGCACCTGGGCATGCCGGTCGTGGCGCTCGCCACCACGGAGGTGGTCGAGGCGGTCCCGCCGGACGCGGGCACGCTGTCCACCCGCCCCGAGGTGCTGGCCCGGGCCGCCCGGCGCTACCTCGAAGAGCCCGAGGCCGCCGCCGAGGACGGCGCACGGGCGCGCCAGGCGGCCCTGGAACGGTACGGGCTCAAGCGCTTCTTGGACGACTGGGAGCGCCTGTTGACGGAGGTGCGCTCATGACGTCATCAATCGGATCCCTGGTGCACACCCACCTCGACGGCGACGGGCCGGGATCCCTGTCCGTCGCGCTCGTCTCCGAGCACGCGAGCCCGCTGGCCGTGCTGGGCGGAGTCGACGCGGGCGGGCAGAACGTGCACGTCGCCTGCCTCGCGAGCGCGCTGGCCGACCGGGGCCACCGGGTGACCGTGCACACCCGCCGCGACGACCCCGACCTGCCGGACACCGTGCCCCTGCGCGACGGCGTGGACGTGCACCACGTGCCGGCCGGGCCGCCGGAGCCGATCCCCAAGGACGAACTGCTGCCTCACATGCACGACTTCGCCCGCCACCTGACCCGCGTCTGGCGGTCCGGGAGGCCCGACGTCGTGCACTCGCACTTCTGGATGTCGGGACTCACCTCCCTGCGCGCGGTGGGCCCGCTGGACCTGCCGCTGCTGCACACCTACCACGCGCTGGGCACGGTGAAGCGGCGCCACCAGCAGCTCGCCGACACCAGCCCGCCGCAGCGGATCGACCACGAGACGGACGTCGGCCTCGGGTGCGACCGGGTCGTGGCCACCTGCCGCGACGAGATGCTGGAGCTGTCCCGGATGGGCATCCCCGCCGACAAGGTCAGCGTCGTGCCGTGCGGCGTCGACACCGAGCTGTTCACCCCCCGGGGACCGGCCGCCGGGCGCCGCACCCAGCGCTACCGGCTGCTGCAGCTGGGCCGGCTCGTCCCCCGCAAGGGCGCGGCCGTCTCCATCGACGCGCTGACCCGGCTGCCGGACACCGAACTCCTCGTCGTCGGCGGCCCACCGAAGGACCGGCTCGGCGAGGATCCCGAGGTACGGCGCCTGCGCGCCCTCGCCCACCGGGCCGGCGTCGGCGACCGGGTCCACTTCACCGGCGGGGTGTCCAGCCGCCAGGTGCCCGCGCTGCTGCGCAGCTCCGACGTGGTGCTGTGTCCGGCCGACTACGAGCCCTTCGGCATCGTGCCGCTGGAGGCGATGGCCTGCGGCCGGCCGGTCGTCGCCAGCGCGGTGGGCGGCCACCTCGACACCGTCGCCGACCCGGCCACCGGACGGCTCGTGCCGCCCCGGGACCCCGAGGCGCTCGCCCGTGCCGTCGCCGACCTGCTGGCCCGGCCCGAGGTACGGGCGGCGTGCGGCGCGGCCGGACGCCGGCGTGTGCTGCGCCGCTACGGCTGGAACCGAGTCGCGGCCGAGACGGAGGCGGCGTACTGCGCCGTCCTGGACGCCCGCCACGCCGTGACGGAGGTGGTGTGAGCCATCGACGCCCGCCGGCCCGGGCGGCCCGCCCGGCCTTCGACAGCGTTCCGACCCACCGCCCAGCACCGACGCCCGAAGGAGGTGCGGGTCCGGCCGCCGTCGCGCGCGACGCGGTACGCCCGACCAGCATGAGCGATCTCCCCGTAACCCCCGCGTCCGCCGCGTCCCCCGTCTCCACCCCGGCGGCGGCGCTGGAGGCCGCGCGGGGCCACTGCCGGTCCCTGGAACAGGCCCTGGTCCGGCTGCGCCGGGACGGGCTCGGCCGCATAGCCGACTGGGGCGGCCGGCTCGCCGCCGTCCTGCCCGCCGGCGGCCGCCTCCTGGCCGCGGGCAACGGCGGCAGCGCCGCCCAGGCCCAGCATCTGACCGCCGAGCTCGTGGGCCGGTACCGCAGGGAGCGGCCCGCCTACTCGGCGATCTCCCTGCACGCCGAGACCTCCAGCCTCACCGCGCTCGGCAACGACTACGGATTCGACCAGGTGTACGCCCGCCAGGTGGCCGCCCACGGCCGTCCCGGGGACGTCCTGGTGCTGCTGTCCACCTCCGGCCGCAGCGCCAACCTGATCAGCGCGGCCGTGACCGCCCGCACGGCGGGGCTGCGCGTCTGGGCGATGACGGGGCCGCAGCCGAACCCGCTGGCCGAGGCCGCGGACGAGGCGCTGTGCATCGACGCCGACACCGCGGCGACCGTCCAGGAGGCCCATCTGGTCGCCGTGCACCTGCTGTGCGAGGCGTTCGACGCGGCGCTCGCCCCCGGTGCCGCGACCCGCGCCGTCGCCGCCCACGGGAGAGCGTCGTGACGGGGCCGAAGCCCCTGGTGGTCGTCGGGGACGTCCTGCTCGACGAGGACATCGAGGGCGTCGCCACCCGCCTGGCCCCGGACGCGCCCGCCCCGGTCGTCGACGTCACCCAGGACAGCACCCATCCCGGCGGGGCGGGCCTGGCCGCCGCGCTGGCCGCCCGGGGCGGGCGCGAAGTGGTGCTGGTGACCGCGCTCGGCGACGACGAGGCGAGCGAAGCGGTACGCGGTCAGCTGCGCGGCCGGGTCCGGCTGGTGGAGATCCCGCTGACCGGCAGCCTGCCGGTGAAGACGCGGGTGATGGCGGGCGGGCGCCCGCTGGTGCGCATCGACCGGGGTGGCGGCACGCCGGGCGAACCCGACGAGGCGGTACGGGAGGCGCTCACCCAGGCGCACGCCGTGCTCGTCGCCGACTACGGGCGGCACACGGTGCGAGCCGTGCGGCAGCACCTGGCCGCGGTCGTCCCGCGCACGCCCCTGGTGTGGGACCCGCACCCCAGGGGCGAGGAACCCGTGCCGGGCGCCCGGCTGGTCACGCCCAACGCGGGCGAGGCGCGCGGTCTGTGCCCCTCCGTGGGCCCCGTGGGATCCGGGGGCCCGGCGGGCTCCGCCGACTCGCTGCGCGCCCACGCCGAACGCGGAGTGGCGCTCGCGGAACGCTGGCAGGCGGCGGGCGTCGCGGTGACGCTCGGCGACCGGGGTGTCCTGCTGGCCCGGCCCGGCGACGGCACGCCGATGCTGATTCCGCCGCCGTACCGGGCCACCGGCGACCCGTGCGGCGCCGGTGACTGCTTCGCCGCGACGACCGCCTCCGCGCTGGCGGACGGCGCGCTGCCGGAGGAGGCGCTGCAGCGGGCGGTGGCCGAAGCGGCGGCGTTCGTGTCGGAGGGCGGGGCCGGCAACCCGGCGCTGTGGCGGACCACGCCCCCCTCGCCCGCCCCCGACGCGCCGGGCACCGACCCCTTCGCCCTCGCCGAGCAGGTCCGGACGCGCGGCGGGACGGTGGTCGCCACCGGCGGCTGCTTCGACCTGCTGCACGCCGGGCACGTCGGGCTGCTGGACAGCGCCCGCGGCGTCGGCGACTGTCTGATCGTCTGCGTCAACTCGGACGCCTCCGTGGCCCGTCTCAAGGGCCCGGGACGGCCGCTCAACCCGGTCGCGGACCGCGTCCGCGTCCTGCAGGCCCTCGGCAGCGTCGACGCCGTGGCGGTCTTCGACGAGGACACCCCCGGGGAGCTGCTCGCCCGGCTGCGGCCCGACGTGTGGGTGAAGGGCGGCGACTACTCCGTCCAGGACCTGCCCGAGGCCGAGGTCCTGCGGGCGTGGGGCGGCCAGGCGGTGGTCCTGCCCTACCTGGACGGCCGGTCCACGACCGTGCTGGCCCGCCGCGCGGCCCGCGCCGCCGCCCCGTGACGGCGCCGCCGACCCCCCGGGTGCTGGTGCTGCGCGCGCTCGGCCTGGGCGATCTGCTGACCGCGGTCCCCGCCCTGCGGGCGCTGCGCCGGCACGTCCCCGGCCACGAGCTGGTGCTGGCCGCCCCGCGGCGCCTGTCGGGACCGGCCGCCGCCACCGGCCTGGTCGACCGGCTGCTGCCCACCTCGGCCCCGGGCCGCGAGGTGCCGGCCGAGCTGCCCTGGACGGGCCCGCCGCCCGAACTCGCCGTCGACCTGCACGGCAACGGCCCGCCGAGCCATCGCCTCCTCGAACACCTGCACCCAGATCGCCTGTTCGCCTACGTCAATCCGGACACGCCCACCATCACCGGTCCCCGCTGGCGGGAGGACGAGCACGAACGGGACCGCTGGTGCCGGCTGCTGCACTGGTACGACGTCCCGGCCGACCCCCTGGACCTGCGCATCCCGGCGCCGACGCCACCGTCTCCCGCGCCGGGCGCCGTCGTCGTGCATCCCGGCGCCGACGCCGCCGCACGCCGCTGGCCGAAGGAGCGGTTCGCGGCCGTGGCCCGGGAACTGCGCCGGTCCGGTCACGACGTCGTGGTCACCGCGGGGGCGGGCGAGGGCGCGCTGGCCGGGTACGTGGCGGAGCGGGCCGGGCTGGCGCCGTCGGCGGTCCTCGGCGGCACCGGTGACGTGCCGTTCGACCAGCTGGCCGCACTGGTCGCGCAGGCCCGCTGCGTGGTGGTGGGCGACACCGGGCTCGCCCATCTGGCCACGGCCCTGGGCACCTGCTCAGTCGTCCTCTTCGGCCCGGTCGCCCCTCGGCTGTGGGGCCCGCCGCCCGACCCGCGCCACCGGGTGCTGTGGCATCCCGGGCAGGACGACTCCCCCCGCCCGGGCGACGCCCACGGCCGGACGCCGGACGCCCGGCTGCTGCGGATCGGCGTCGAGGAGGTCGTCGAGGCGGTGCGGGCGGTGACGGCCGGTGCGGCGGACGCACCGGTCACCGGGTCGGTACGCGGCTGACGGGCCCGCCCGACGCCGGCCGGTGTCAACCAGCGTCGAGGCGCACCTCGGGCACCAGGCCGAGGCGTGGAGCCGTTCGTGGGCTCAGGCGGCCGTGCTCAGCGCCGGCTGCTGTGCCGTGCCCTCGCGCTCACCGGTCCGCAGGGTCACCGGCGTCCTCGTGCGGCGCTCCCGCAGCAGGTAGCCCGTGCCCAGGGCGCCGGCGATGACCAGGCCGCCGATCACCAGCGCGCCCCGGGCCCCGGCGACTTCCATCAGCAGACCCAGCAGCGGCGGACCGGCGAGGCCCCAGGCGGTGCTGATGCTGCCCCAGACGCCGAGGACACGGCCGCGCATGTGGGCGGGCGGGTCGGTCTGGAGCACGGTCGTGCCGGCGGTGTCGGAGACGGACTCCACGACGGCCATGGGCAGCACGAGCACGAGCAGGACGGCGACCGACGGGGACAGTCCCGCCACCGACTGGAGCAGCGCGCCGGTCGCCGCCAGGGCGCCCACCAGCCGCACCGAGGGCTTGCGCAGCCGCGCGCCGAGCACCGCGCCGACGATGCCGCCGACGGCGAGGACCGTCGAGACGGTACCGAAGGCGCCCGCCCCGGCCGCGAGCGGGCCGGTGACGAGGACGGCGAGGGTCAGGCCGTAGTTCCGGCCGAAGACCGCGCTGATCCCGGTGATGCCGGCGAGCGCGACCAGCCGGGGACGGCGCACGAAGTAGGCGAGGCCCTGCCGCACGCCCATGTCCGGCCCGGCGGACTTCCGTGCCGCCGCCCCGGAGCCCCGCTGGGCGGGGACGACATGCGTGACCGCGCCGGCGGCGGGACGCAGGAACGGGATGACCGCGGCGACGAAGAGGAAGGACAGCCCGTTGGCCGCGTAGGCGGCGGCTGTGCCGAGGAAGCCGACGGCGACACCGGCGAGCGCCGTGCCGACGAGCCGGCCGGCACTGTGCACCAGCGAACCCACGCCGATGGCGGAGGGCACGTCCTCGGGGGGGACGAGGTCGTTGCCCAGCAGGGCGCAGGCGGGGCCGTCGACCGTGGCGATGGTCCCGGTGACGGCCGCGAGCACCAGCAGGACCGCCAGGTCGAGCCGGTCGGTCGCCACCAGGACGGCCGTCACGAGGGCGACCACGCCGAGCAACGCCTGACTGACGAGGGCGGTGAGCTTGCGGGGCCAGCGGTCGACGGCGGCGCCGCCCGCGAGGCTCACCAGGAGGGCGGGCGCGGCCTGCACCGACACGGACAGCCCGGTGGCGGCGGCCGACCCGGTGATCTGGAGCACCAGCAGGTTCTGCACCGTGAGCTGCATCCACGTACCGGCGTTGGACACGAAGTTCGCCAGTGACCACCAGCGCATGCTGCGGTACTTCAGGGAGCGCCAGGGAGAGCGGGAGCCGGCGTCGGGAGGCGGGGCGGAGGCAGGTGAGGAAGGCACAGGAGCACTCGGATGACAGGGGCGCGGTCGGCGCGGAAGGTCGTTCAATCCGGCCGAGCTCGGAACACCGGCTGCACTGCGGGAGTCGCTCCACCTGGATCTGGGCGCCGCCCATCGTGGCAGACGGGACTTGTGAGTCGGGACCGCCGCGCTCGCTCCGGGAAGATCCACGAACGCCAACCGGCCCCCTCACGTGGGCATTTGCCCCTATCTGTGCACTTGCTCACAGGTTCCCGGGCTGATCCCGTTATGCGACGCACGTCACGGGAACGCGGGGAATCGAAACCTCACCACAGTGGAGGAGTCATGGCTGGAATCAGCCCCCCGGATCTGCAGAAGGCCCTGTCCGGCGCGGAGTACCCGGCCGACCGCGACCAGCTGGTCAAGGTGGCCCGGAACAACCACGCGTCCAAGGAGGTCACCGAGCGGATCGAGCACCTCGGCAAGAAGAAGTACGAAAACCCCGCCGAGGTCAGCAAGGCCGTCTTCCAGAACGAGTGACACACGGCCCTCGCGGCGGCCGGGCCCGGCGCCCGGCCGCCGTCGCGTGTGCGGACTGCCCTCTTCCCGGCCGCCGGTAGGTGTACGGCCCGTCCTCTTCCCGGCGGCCGATCAGCGCGCCGGCCGCCGATCGGCGTGCGAGCCCGTTCAGCCGACGTACCTGCGCGCGGGCGAGTGCCGGCGCGCCCGCTCCAGCGCCATCAGGCGCGCCTCGAGGTCGGCCGGGACGGGGTCGCGCTGCTTGAGCACCCAGGGCAGCCCGGCCGCCGCCAGCGCGAAGGCCCGTACGGACGCCCGGTCCCGGGGGACGGTCCGCAGCAGATGGCCCGTGCGGCGCAGGGCGGAGCGCCAGGGGCGGCGCAGCCAGGTGAACCACAGGGTGTTGCGCAGGCCGAGCACGCGCCGGGCGGTGCTGTCGCGGAGCGGCGACGCGGCGTGGTGGATGGTCAGTTCCGGTGCGTAGCACAGCCAGTGCCCCCGGCGCAGCAGGTCGGTGGCCAGCAGTTCCTCCTCCCCGCCGATCCACAGCCCGGCGTGGAAGCCGCCCACCGCGCGGAAGGCGTCGACGCGCATCACCGTCGCCGCGGCGAGGAACGACCCGAGGGCCGGCCCGGGCAGCCAGTCGGGACCGGTCAGGGGCGAGTCGCGCAGTTCGGCGACCACGGGGTCCTCCTCCCCGGACGGCTCGACGACGATACGGGCCGTGACGGCCGCCAGCTGCGGGTGCGCGTCGAGCAGGTCCGCGGCCCGCCGCAGGGAGCCCGGATCCCACCACGTGTCGTCGTCGCAGAAGGCCACGTACGGCGTCCGCACGTGCCGGATCGCGAGGTTCCGCCCCACGGCGCCCAGGTTCCGCCCCGGGCGCAGCAGCAGGACGTCCGGGAAGTCCCGGGCGACGGCTTCGGCGGTGCCGTCGCCGGAGTCGTTGTCGGTGACCACGATTCGGGGCCGCTCGGGGAGGTCCCCCATGATGCGCAGGGTGCGCAGCAGTTCGACACGACGGTCCTTGGTGATCACCACGACCGTCGTACGGGGGTCTTCGCAGGTCCCGGGGGCGGTGACCCCGCCGGGGTCCGGGCGGCCGGAGCCGCGGTGGGCTCGCCGGGGGTCGTGCGCCATGGGTGCTCCTTCCGCATCGGCGGCGCTCACGGGGCCGCCCGGTCCAGCAGCCGGGCGGCGTGTTCGATGCGGTCGGGAAGCGTGCGGCGGTCCCGCAGCGCGGCGGGGAGCCGGGCGAGTGTGCCGCGCAGGGCGGCGCCGGCCTGCCGTTCGCCCCGGGCCGCCGCGGCGCACAGCCGGGCGGTGTGCCGCAGGGCGACCGGCACTGGGCGGCGCAGCCAGGCGGTGAGCAGGGCGTTCCGCAGCTGGACGGCCGAGCGGCCGGGGCGCTCGCCCGGGTCCGGGTGGTGCACGGCCGTCACCGAGGGCACATGGTTCACGCCCCAGCCCCTGGCCACCAGGTCGTAGGCGAGCAGGGTCTCCTCGCCGCCGAAGAACAGCACCCGGTGGTAACCGCCGGCCTCCAGGAACGCCCGCCGCCGGACCACGGCCGCGCACGCCAGGAAACCCAGGACCGGACGGCCCGGCAGGTCGGCGGCGGGCGGCAGCGGGGACTCGGCGAGCACGGAGTTCAGGGGGTCCTCGACGGCGTCGGGGCCGACCAGCGTCCGCGCGGCCAGCAGGCCCAGGCGTGGGTGGGCGTCGAGGAGGTCGGCGGCGTGGTCCAGCGCCCCGGGCGCCCACCAGGAGTCGTCGTCGCTGAAGGCCACGTAGGGCGTCGTGGCGTGCCGCACCGCGAGGTTGCGGCCCAGCGCGCCGGTGTTGCGGCCGAGGGCCAGCACCCGCGCGCCCACCGGGTGCCCGCGCACCGCGTCCACCGTCCCGTCGACGGAGCCGTTGTCGACGACGACGACCTCGGGACGCTCGGGCAGCGCGGCCAGCCGGTCCAGGGTGCGCAGCACGCTCCGGCGCCGGTTGCGGGTGATCATCGCGACGGTCACCCGGCGGGAGCGCCGGCCGGCCGCGGGAGGCCGGGAGTCGACGGCTTCGGCCACGGGCTCCTCCAGGTGAGGTGGTCGAGGACGGGCGGTGGCTCCGGGGGCACCGCGTACCGCCGCAGACGCGGCGAAAACCTCCCCGGCCCCCCGCACGCCGAGTCACGCACGCCCACGCTCCGGACGTCACGGGGGCAGACGTGCGCGGGTCCGCGCGTGCGCCGGTTCACGTACCGGGTGGCACGTACGCGTGTCGCGCCCGCGGAGGTCACGTGTGGACCAGCTTCCGTACGGCAGCCGCCACGTCCTGGGCGGTGACGTCGTCCCGGCCGAGCAGGGCGGCCGGGACGCGGTAGGGGCCCCGGTGCTCGGGAGCCGGCGCCGGGGGCAGGAGCGAGACGACCGGCGTGCCGTTGGCCGCGGCGAGGTGGACCGCTCCGGCGGCCCCGGCCACGACGACGTCCGCGGCCCGCAGCACGCCGGACAGCCGCCGCGCGTCGGTACGGCCCCCGAGGTCGACCGCCGTGCCGCCGCTGACGTACCCGGTCAGCGCGGACTCCCGCGGACCGCCGGTGACGACGACCCGGTGCCCGGCGTCGGCGAGCAGCGCGACCGACTCCGCGTACCGGTCCGGCGCACAGGGTTCCCCGTCCCCCGATCCTCCCGGGTGGACGACGACGTAGGGGCCGTTGCCGGTGAGGCCGACGGTGTCCGGCGGGGGCACCACCCGCAGCCGTCCGTCGTCCCCGGCCCTGGGCGTGAAGCCCATGGCCGCGGCCGTGTCGAGGGCGGCGTCGACGTCGTGCCCGCCCGGCGGCCGCGTGCCGTCGCGCCCGTCGGCACCGATGCGGGGCACCCGCGCCTCGCGGAGGAGTCGCACGGCGGGCAGCGCGCTCTGCCCGTAGGGGGCGAGGACGAGCGCCACGTCGTAGGCCTCGGCCCGCAGGCGCCGGAGGAGGGCGCCCTCGTCCGGCGGTTCCCCGGCGGGCCCGTCGGCGCCGTCGGACGCGCGGGGCGCCTCGCGCGCGGTCCCGTCGGACGGCGCCTGTCGAACGATCACCTCGTCGACGTGCGGCAGCAGCCGCGCGGCGGGCGCGCCACCCGGTGTGCACAGCAGGGTCACCCGGTCGGCCCGCGCGGCCACGGCGCGCACGGCCGGTCCGGCCAGCAGCACGCCGCCGAAGCCGTCGAGACGCACGACGAGGGCCTTCACCGCGACCGCTCCCCCGGCTCCCGGCGCGGTTCACCAGCAGCACGCATGCCGGGTGCCTCCTTCGGGAAGGGGCGACGGGCCGCCCGTCCGCTCGCGCCCGCCCGCTCCCTGCCGCCCGCCCGCGACGTGGGCGATCGTCCGCTTGAAACCTTCCTCCCAGGACACCCTGGGCATCCAGCCGAACAGCTCGCAGGCGAAGGACGGGTCGGGCCGCCGCCGGGCGCGGTCGGGGGCATGAGCCGTACCGAACCGCAGGTCCGCGCGGGAACCCGTCAGATCGATCACCCGGCGGGCGATCTCCTGCACGGTCGTCTCGTCCCCGCCGCCGATGTCGACGGGCCGCAGGGACCTGCTCGCGGCCACCCGGAGCACGCCGTCGACCACGTCGTCGACGTAGCACAGGGAGCGAGCGCCGGTGCCGTCGTCCGTGACGATGACCGGTCCGCCCGTGAGGGCCTGCTCGACGAAGGCCGGGATCGACTGCGGGTCGTCCGTCCGCATCCGCGGGCCATAGGTGTCGAACAGGCGCACGATCCCGGCGTCCGTGCCGTGGGCGGTGGCGTAGGCGGCGGTCAGGGCCTCGGAGAAGCGCTTGGCCACGTCGTACACCTCGCACGGCCCGTCGGGACCGGCGTCACCCCGCACCTCCTGCGGTCGGGGCACGCCGAGGGGGTCCCCGTGCACCCGCCCCGCCGAGGCGAGCAGGAACCGCGCCCCGGCCCGGTCCGCGACGGCCAGCGCGTTGCGGGTGCCGAGGCCGGCGGTGTCGAGCACGTCCAGCGGCCGGTCCCGGCAGTCCGCCGGTGAGGCGGGGCCCGCGCAGTGCAGTACCAGGTCGTAGGGGCCGGCCAGGGCGTCCGGAGCGCCGGGGTCCGCCACGTCGAGCTGCAGCAAACGGAAGCCCGGACGGCCGGCGAGGTGCCGCACGTGGTCGGCCGACCCGGACGACAGGTTGTCCACGCAGTCGACGCCGACACCGCCGTCGAGCAGGCGTTCGCACAGGTGCGAGCCGAGGAATCCGGCCCCGCCGGTCACCAGGGCCCGCTTCCAGCCGGGCCGCGCAGTCGACATCGCCGAGAACGTCATCGTCGTCGTCATCAGCTCGACCTTCCTTCCGCCGACGAGGCCGAAGACCCCGTTCGGAAGACCCCCTGCCGAAGACCACTCACCGAAGGCCTCCTGCCGCGGTCGCCTGTCGGGGACTCCCGGCCGGGGCCGCCCCTGGTGCGCCACTCCCGGCGGCGGCCCGAGTGCCCCACCGGCCCGCTTTCATATTCGGCCGCCCGCCACTGCCGTGCCACACGAAGCTGCGTTTGACACGGCGCCCCACGCGCCCTGGCCGGCGCCGAAACGGCCGCGCCCCGACACCGACGGTCCCGAGGCCCGAAGTCCCGACGCAGCTCACGACGGCCCCACCCCGCGCTCCCGACGCCCGTTCTCCCACCCGTTCTCACCCGGTCGGCTCCCGGTCACCCCTGCGGACATCACCGTCTGGCGCCCTTCTCCCGCGCACTGCCACAGTTGACGTGACCTCAGAGCAATAGGTGAGGCACCGTCGGAAGCGGAAGCGAGACGGATCGGGCAGAACGTTCATCGCGGCTCTCACCGCGCTCGGTGCGCCGGTCGGTGCCGCCCTGGCGGGGCCGCACCGGCCGGCGCCGCCGCGGACGGCACCCGGATCACGCCGGGGCTCGCGGTGGACGGCGCGCCCGAGTACCGCACCGGCCTGACGATCGCCGAGGTGGCGGACACGATGCGGCGGCTGGGATCGGTGCAGGGGTTCAGTCTGGACGGCGGCGGTTCGTCGACGCTGGTCGCCCGCGCACCGGGGGGCCGGCACCGTCTCCGTGCGCAACCACCCGAGCGGCGGCGTGGAGCGCCCTGTGCCGAACGGCATCGGGGTGTTCTTCCGCGGCTGACGCGCAAGGCCGCACCGGCCTCACGGTTTGAGGCCGCTCACGATGTCGGCCGTGGCCGTGAGGCCGCTGTGGATGGTCGGGGCGATGCTGGAACCGGCGAGGTAGAAGCCGAGCAGCAGGCAGACGATCGCGTGCGTGAGCTTGAGCCCTCCGTTGCGCACGAAGATCACCGCCAGGATGAACAGCAGCAGCACCACAGAGATGGAAATGGCCATCGTCAACCTCCTCCGCCACGTCCGCTTCGCGGCGTTCGGCCGCAAGTGTGGCGTAGCGGAGGGTTCCTCCGGGCGGCTGACCTGTACTCCGAAAGAGTGATGTCCGTGACCGACGGACGTGCGAGGCCTACGCCCGCTCGTGGGCGTCCAGGAACGCCTCCAGTCCGAGCAGGTCGTCGGTGTTGACGAAGTCGACGTCCGCGGCGAGCAGCTCGGTCCACAGCGCGTCCCGTTCGGGGCCGGCCAGGTCGGGGGTTGCCCAGAACCGCACCTTCTGCCCGCGCGCGTGCGCGGCCCGCATGATGCCGTGCAGCTTCTGCCGCTCGGCCGCCGGGAACTCGCCCGCGCCCCGCCAGGTGAAGTTCAGCGTCCAGTTGTCGCTGATCAGCGGGACGAAGGAGGCGGGCGCCGCGCTGCCGAGGTCGGCCAGCCGGCCGTCGTAGAAGGCGCGGCGTACCGTCTGGGCCTCCATCGGTACGCGCGCCGCCCGGTGGCCGGAGATGACGGCGGTGACCGGTCCGGGGAAGACCTTGCCGTGGGCGTACGTGGTGAACAGGTGCCGGTAGCGGCGCAGATGACGGTCGAGTTCGAGGTAGGTCGAGGCGCCCTCGGTCTTGATGTCGATCAGCAGCTGGAGCGACCCGCGGTGACCGCGGTACACCGAGCCGTGGTTGGCCTTGACGCGGGCGGCGAGGGTGTCGAGGTAGAGGGACTCCAGGGTGCGGGCGGGGTCGAGGTCCTCGGGGTCGTGGGCGACGAGGAGCTGGTCGCCGACGAGGTGGATGTCGGCCTCGACGCTGCCGAAGCGGTGGTCGAGGGCGTCGAGGAGCGGCCGGGGGTGCTCGTAGTCGTTGTGCGCGTGGGCGCGCCACAGGGGCCGGGGGGAGCGCTTCCGGTCGTCGGCCAGCGCGCTCGCGCCGGGCAGGGCGACCGCGCCCGCGAGGGCGGCGCCGAGGGTGGTGAGGGCTCTGCGGCGGGTGGTGAGGGCCATGCTCTGCCTCCCTGGTGTGGGCGTTGGACCTCAGCGAGTATGCGATGCGCCGTGGGTCAACTGGCAGATGTGCACGGGTGAGTTGGCCGGACCGCCGCCATGAGTTCACTTCTCCGGC
The DNA here is from genome assembly GCF_015160875.1 of Streptomyces chromofuscus. Classification (NCBI taxonomy): domain Bacteria; kingdom Bacillati; phylum Actinomycetota; class Actinomycetes; order Kitasatosporales; family Streptomycetaceae; genus Streptomyces; species Streptomyces chromofuscus. Next base: position 1,155,297 of record NZ_CP063374.1, read on the forward strand.
GCACGCGCACCGAAAAGCCCGCCCCAGGTGGGACGGGCTTCTCTTGGGGTTTTCGCGCGCGTCGGCCGCGGGTTTCCCGGTGTACGTCAGGGGGCCTGAAGGTCCACCAGTTCGGCCAGGGCGGCGCGGTGGGCGCCCGCGGCGCCGTAGGCGAGCGAGTCCGCCTTCGCCCGCTTCAGATACAGGTGCGCCGGGTGCTCCCAGGTCATCCCGATACCGCCGTGCAGTTGCAGCGCCTCCTCGGCGGCGCGCACGGCCACGGGCGCGGCGTAGGCCTGCGCGACCGCGACCGAGACGTCCACGTCCTCGCCGGTCGCCAGCGCGTCCGCCGCGCCGCGTGCGGCGGCCCGCAGGTGGACGACCTCCAGCCACAGCCGGGCGAGCCGGTGCTTGAGCGCCTGGAACCCGCCGACGGGCCGGTTGAACTGCTTGCGTTCCTTCAGATAGCGCACGGTCTCGGCCAGCGACCGGTCGGCCAGGCCCAGTTGCTCCGACGCCAGCAGCCCGGCCGCCGCACGCAGCGCACGTCGTACGGCGGGCTCGGCATCGCCCACCCGCTGTCCCGCGGCGCCCTGGAACAGCACCCGCGCCACGGGCCGCGTCAGGTCCAGCGACACCTGCGGCACGACCGTCACGGCGCCGGCCTCCACGGCGTACAGCCCGCCGTCGTCCGCGGGCACCAGCAGTACGTCGGCGGCCTGCGCGTCCGCGATGCCGGTCAACTCGCCGTGCAGGCGACCGTCGTCGAGTCGTACGACGGGGAAGGCGGCGCCGGGGGCAAGGTGCAGGGCGACGGCGACGGCGCCGACGGTGCGGCCCGACGCCAGCCGGGTGAGCAGTTCGGCGGAGCCGTCGCAGGCCAGCAGCGCCTCGGTGGCGACGACGGCGCTCGTGAGGTACGGGACCGGCGCGACCGCCCGCCCCAGCTCCTCCAGGATGACGGCGACTTCGCGGTGCGAGGCCCCCTGCCCGCCCTGGTCCTCCGGGACCAGCAGTCCGGCGAGGCCCATGCCGTCGGTGAGGAGCTTCCACAGCTCCGCGTCGTGCGGAGTGTCGGACTCGCCGCGGGCGATCACGTCGGGCGCGCCGCAGTGGTCGGTGAGCAGGTCCCTGACGGCGGCGCGGAGGGCCTGTTCCTCCTCCGAGTAGAGCAGATCGGGCTGTGTGCTCATCGGGCCAGGTCCTTCCAGGCGACGTCCTTGTCGGTGCGCGGCTCGGCGGGCAGTCCGAGGACGCGTTCGGCGACGATGTTCAGCAGGACCTCGCTGGTCCCGCCCTCGATGCTGTTGCCCTTGGAGCGGAGGTAGCGGTAGCCGGCGTCGCGGCCGGTGAAGTCCACATGCTCGGGGCGCCGCATCGTCCAGTCGCCGTACAGGAGTCCCTCTTCGCCGAGGAGTTCCACCTCCAGGCCGCTGATCTCCTGGTTGAGGCGGGCGAAGGCGAGCTTCATGCCGGAGCCCTCGGGGCCGGGCTGGCCCGCGACGAGTTGCTGGCGCAGCCGTTCGCCGGTGAGCCGGGCGACCTCGGCCTCGACCCAGAGCCCCAGGAGGCGCTGGTGCAGGTCGTGGGTGCGCAGGTCGGGACGTTCGCGCCAGGTCCTGGCGACCGGGCCGATCATGCCGCCCTCGCGGGGCAGCCGCATGCCGCCGATGGCGACGCGTTCGTTGTTCAGGGTGGTCTGCGCGACCCGCCAGCCGTCGCCGATCCCGCCGAGGCGATGGGCGTCGGGGATGCGGACGTCGGTGAGGAACACCTCGTTGAACTCGGCCTCGCCGGTGATCTGGCGCAGCGGCCGGACGTCGACTCCGGGGTCGGTCATGTCGCAGACGAAGTACGTGATGCCCTGGTGCTTGGGCACGTCCGGGTCGGTGCGGGCGATGAGGATGGCCCAGCGGGCGAGATGCGCGCTGGACGTCCACACCTTCTGCCCGTTCACCACCCACGTGTCGCCCTCACGGACGGCCCGGGTGCCCAGCGCCGCGAGGTCGGACCCGGCGCCGGGCTCGCTGAACAGCTGGCACCAGACCTCCTCGCCGGTCCACAGGGGCCGCAGGAAGCGCCGCTTCTGCTCCTGCGTGCCGTACTGGAGGATGGTCGGCGCGGCCATGCCGAGGCCGATGCCGATGCGCCGGGGGTCGTTGTCGGGGGCCGCGGCCGCCTCCAGCTCGGCGTCGACGACGGCCTGGAGGGAGCGCGGGGAGCCCAGGCCGCCGAGGCCCTCCGGGAAGTGCACCCAGGCGAGTCCCGCGTCGAAGCGGGCCCGCAGGAAGTCCAGCGGGTCGGTGCGGGCCGGCGGGTTCGCGGCCAGGAACTCCTGGGTGCGCCGGCGCAGTTCGGCGGCGTCGGTCATCGGGTCTCCTCCATCACGACGGCGATCCGGCCCGTGCTGCGGCCGTCCGCCACCTTCTGCACGGCGGCCGCGGCCTCGCCCAGCGGCACCCGCTCGCTCACCAGCGGCCTGATGGCGCCCCGGGCGGCCAGCTCGGTGAGCTGCTCGTGGCAGTGCTGGACCAGCTTGGGGTTCTTGGTGTTGTACAGGCCCCAGTGCAGGCCGAGGATCGAGTAGTTCTTGACCAGGGCGTGGTTGAGGGCGGGGTTCGGGATCGTGCCGCTCGCGAAGCCGACGACCACGATCCGGCCCTCGAAGGCGACCGTCTTGGCGGACTGCGTGTACGCCTCGCCGCCCACGGGGTCGTAGACCACGTCGGCGCCCCGGCCTCCGGTGGCCTCCTTCACCGCCGCGACGACGTCGTCGGCACGCCGGTCGATCACGACGTCACAGCCCAGCTCCCGGGCCACGGTGGCCTTCTGGGCGCCGCCCACGACGCCGATGACCGTGGCGCCGGCCGCCTTGCCGAGCTGGACGGCCGCGCTGCCGACCCCGCCGGCGGCGGCATGCACGAGCAGCGTCTCGCCGGCCTCCAGCCGGGCCCGCCGGTGCAGGCCGAACCAGCCGGTCTGGTAGCCGATGTGCAGCGCGGCGGCCTCGGCGTCGTCCAGGGCGTCGGGCGCGGGCAGCAGGGCGGCGGCGTCGGCGACGGCGTACTCGGCGAAACCCCCGTGGGGCAGCGCCGGGTTGGCGATCACCCGGCGGCCGTCCTCGGTCTCCCCGCAGATCTCCACACCGGGGGTGAAGGGCAGCGGCGGCCGGACCTGGTACTGGCCCCGGCACAGCAGGGCGTCCGGGAAGTTGACGTTCGCGGCCCGCACCTTCAGCAGGACCTGGCCGTCGCCGGGCGCGGGCGCCGCCACCTCGTTCAGGCGCATCACCTCGCTCGGCTCGCCGTTCTCGTGCACCTGCCATGCCTGCATGCGGGGCCTCCACGGGGGACTGCGTCGTCTGACCGGGTCGCACCGCATACTAAGCGGTCGCTTGCCGATCGGGGAACAGTCGGGTGCGTCACGCCTGCTTCGGCCGCGCCCGCACGTGCATCCGCTCGCCCTGGGGCCCGAACAGGCTCAGGAACTCCACCGGCCCCTCCCCCGTCGACCCGAACCAGTGCGGCACCCGGGTGTCGAACTCGGCCGCCTCCCCCGCGACCAGCACCACGTCGTGGTCCCCGAGCACGACGCGCAGCTTCCCGGACATCACGTACAGCCACTCGTAGCCCTCGTGCGTCCGCGGGGACGGGTCGGCCTGCTGCTGCGGCACGACGATCTTGTAGGCCTGGAGCCCGCCGGGCTGGCGGGTGAGGGGCAGGTAGGTGCGTCCGTGCCGCACGATCGGCTTGGCCCGTACCCGCGGATCGCTCACCGGCGGCGCACCGACCAGTTCGTCCAGCGGCACCTGATGGGCCTGGGCGATCGGCAGCAGCAGCTCCAGGCTGGGCTTGCGCAGGCCCGACTCCAGCCGGGAGAGCGTGCTCACCGAGATGCCGGTGGCCTCGGACAGCCCGGCGAGCGTCACCTCCCGCTCCTTGCGGATCCGCCGCAGCCTCGGCCCCACACCTGCCAGCACGTCGTCGGTCGTCATGCCGCCATTGCAGTTTCGGCAAAGATGTTTGTCAATCCCGCACCAGTGGAGCGACCGTCTCCGTGGAGGTGGTCACCATGACCGAAACGAGCGAGTCGTACGAAGTGGTCGTCATCGGCGGCGGCACGGCGGGCCTGTCCGCCGCGCTCGTCCTGGGCCGGGCCAGGCGCCGCACCCTGGTCGTCGACGCCGGCGAGCCGCGCAACGCGCCCGCCGCGCACATGCAGGGCTATCTGTCCCGGGACGGCATGCCGCCCGCCGAGTTCCTCGCCGTCGGCCGCGCGGAGATCGCGCGGTACGGCGTGGAACTGGTCCGCGACCGGGCGGTGGACGTCGGGCGCGGCGCGGACTTCGCGGTGGAGCTGGCGAGTGGCCGGACCGTGCGCGCCCGGCGCCTGGTCGTCACGACCGGCCTGAAGGACGAGCTGCCGGCGGTGCCCGGAGTCGCGGAGCGGTTCGGCCGTGATGTGCTGCACTGCCCGTACTGCCACGGCTGGGAGGTCCGTGACCAGGCCTTCGGCGTGCTCGCCACCAGCCCGGCGAGCGTGCACCAGGCGCTGATCGTCACCCAGTGGTCCGGGGACGTGGCGTTCTTCCTGCACGAGGTCGCCGAGGAGGACCTGTCCGACGACGATCTGCGCCGGCTCGCCGCGGCCGGGGTCAAGGTCGTGCCCGGCGCGGTCGCGGGGCTGGTCGTCGAGGGCGACCGGCTCACCGGCGTCCGGCTCGCGGACGGCACGGTCCACGACCGGGACGTGGTGTTCACCGCGCCCCGCGCCGTCCCGCGGACCGGACTGCTGCAACGGCTGGGCGCCGAGCTGCACGAGACGCCGTTCGGCGCGTACCCGGTGGTGGACGCGACGGGCCAGACGACCGTGCCCGGCGTGTGGGCCGCCGGCAACGCCGTCGGCTTCGCCGAGCAGGTGGTGAACGCGGCGAGCGGCGGCTACCGCGCGGGCGCCACGATCAACGGGGAGCTGCTGATGTCCGATCTCGACGCGGCCGTCCAGGTGTAGGCCCCGCCCGGCCGGTGCACCATGACTGCATGCTGCTGACCCGGCTCGCCGACGTGTCCCGGGAGGTCGCCGCCACCTCGGCGCGGTCCCGCAAGATCGCCCTGCTCGCCGAGCTGTTCCGGGACGCGGAGCCGGACGACGTGCCGATCGTCATCCCGTATCTCGCGGGCCGGCTGCCCCAGGGCCGGCTCGGCATCGGCTGGAAGGTGCTCGGCCGGCAGGTCGACCCGGCCGCCGAGCCGACCCTGGCCGTGCGCGAGGTGGACGCCCGGCTCACGGAGATCGGCGAGGTCACGGGCACCGGCTCGCAGGCCGAGCGGGCCCGGCTGGTCGGCGAGTTGATGGGCGCGGCCACCGACGGCGAGCAGCGCTTCCTGCTCGGCCTGATCACCGGCGAGGTCCGGCAGGGCGCGCTCGACGCGATCGCCGTCGAAGGGCTGGCGCAGGCGACCGGGGCGCCCGGCACGGACGTGCGGCGGGCGGTGATGCTGGCGGGGTCGTTGCAGACCGTGGCGCAGGCGCTGCTCGCCGACGGACCCGAGGCCCTGGACCGCTTCCGCCTCACCGTGGGCCGCCCGGTGCTGCCGATGCTCGCGCACACCGCGTCCTCGGTGACCGAGGCGGTCGGCAAGCTCGGTGCCTGCGCGGTGGAGGAGAAGCTGGACGGCATCCGCGTCCAGGTCCACCGGGACGGCGACGACGTGCGCCTCTACACCCGCACCCTGGAGGACATCACCGACCGCCTGCCCGAGCTGACCTCGGCCGCGCTCGAGCTGCGCGGGGAGCGGTTCGTGCTGGACGGCGAGGTGATCGCCTTCGACGAGCGCGGCCGGCCGCGCTCGTTCCAGGAGACCGCCGGCCGGGTCGGCTCCCGGGTGGACGTGGCCACGGCCGCCCGCGAGGTCCCGGTCTCCCCCGTCTTCTTCGACGCGCTCGCCGTCGACGGCCGTGATCTGCTCGACCTGCCGTTCACCGCGCGGCACGCGGAGCTGGCCCGGCTGGTCCCCGAGCCGATGCGGGTACGGCGGACCGTGGTGTCCGGCGCCGGCGACCTGCCCGCCGCCGAGGCCTTCCTCGCCGAGACCCTGGAACGCGGCCACGAGGGCGTCGTGGTCAAGGCCCTCGACGCCCCCTACAGCGCGGGGCGGCGCGGCGCCGCCTGGCTGAAGGTCAAGCCCGTGCACACCCTCGACCTCGTGGTCCTGGCCGCCGAGTGGGGCCACGGCCGCCGCACCGGCCGGCTCTCCAACCTCCACCTCGGCGCCCGCACGGCCGACGGCGGCTTCGCGATGCTCGGCAAGACGTTCAAGGGCATGACCGACGCGATGCTGGCCTGGCAGACCGAGCGGCTCCAGGAACTGGCCGTCGCGTCACGCGGACACGTGGTGACCGTACGCCCCGAGCTCGTCGTGGAGATCGCCTACGACGGGCTGCAGAGGTCCAGCCGCTACCCGGCCGGCGTCACCCTCCGCTTCGCCCGCGTGATCCGCTACCGCGTGGACAAGAGCCCGCAGGAGGCCGACACCGTCGAGACGGTGCTGGCCGCGCACCCGCAGGTCGCGCCATGAGCCGGGGCGGGTACAGCGCGGGCCTGCTCCTCTTCCGCCGCGCCGACGGCGGCCTGGAGGTGCTGCTCGGCCACATGGGCGGACCGTTCTTCGCCCGGCGGGACGCGGGCGCGTGGACCGTGCCGAAGGGCGAGTACGACCCCGAGGAGCCGGCCTGGGAGGCGGCGCGCCGGGAGTTCCAGGAGGAGCTGGGGCTGCCGCCGCCGGACGGCGAGGCGGTGCCGCTGGGGGAGGTCCGGCAGGCGGGCGGCAAGATCGTCACGGTGTGGGCGGTGGAGGCCGACCTCGACCCGGGCTCCGTCGACCCCGGCACCTTCACGATGGAGTGGCCGCCGAGGTCGGGACGCACCCAGGAGTTCCCCGAGCTGGACCGCGTCGCCTGGTTCGGCCTGGAGCGGGCCCGAGAGGTGATCGTCACGGCGCAGACGGCGTTTCTCGACCGGCTGGCGGAGCACTCGGCCTGACGACGGGCCTGCCGCGTTGCGGCCCCCACCGCCGCGCGGGAAGGTCGAAGCACGGTCGTTCCCGAGGAGGTCAGTCATGCCCATCGCAACGGTGAACCCGGCGAACGGCGAGACGATCAAAACGTACGAGGCCATGGGCACCGAGGAGATCGAGCGCCGGCTCCAGCTCGCCGAGGCCACGTTCCGCACGTACCGGGAGAGCGGCTTCGCCGATCGAGCGCGGCTGCTGAACCGGGCGGCGGACCTCCTGGACGAGGACCGGCAGGACATCGCCCGCGTGCTCACCACCGAGATGGGCAAGCCGGTCACCCAGGCCCGCGCGGAGGCCGCGAAGTGCGCCAAGGCGATGCGCTGGTACGCGGAGAACGCCGAGCGCCTGCTCGCCGACGAGCAGCCGGCCGACTCCGACGTCAAGGACTCCGGCGCCTCGTGGGTCCGCGTCCGCTACCGGCCGCTCGGCCCGGTGCTCGCGGTGATGCCGTGGAACTTCCCGCTGTGGCAGGTGATCCGCTTCGCCGCGCCCGCGCTGATGGCGGGCAACGTCGGTCTCCTCAAGCACGCCTCGAACGTGCCCCAGACGGCTCTCTACCTGGAGGACCTGTTCCACCGGGCGGGCTTCGCCGAGGGCTGCTTCCAGACCCTCCTCATCGGCTCCGCGACGGTGGACGAGATCCTGCGCGACGAGCGTGTCAAGGCGGCGACGCTGACCGGCAGCGAGCCCGCCGGGCGCGCGGTGGCGTCCACGGCCGGGGAGATGGTCAAGAAGACGGTGCTGGAACTGGGCGGCAGCGACCCGTTCATCGTGATGCCGTCGGCGGACGTCGAACAGGCGGCGCGCGTCGCGGTGACGGCGCGGGTGCAGAACAACGGGCAGTCGTGCATCGCCGCCAAGCGGTTCATCGTGCACACCGACGTGTACGACGCCTTCGCCGAGCGGTTCACCGAGGGCATGAAGGCGCTGAAGCTCGGCGACCCGATGGCGGAGGAGACGGAGGTCGGGCCGCTGGCCAGCGAGCGGGGCCGGGCCGATCTGGAGGAACTGGTGGACGACGCCACGCGCACCGGCGCGACGGTGCTGTGCGGCGGCCGGCGGCCGGCGGGGGACGGCTGGTACTACCCGCCGACGGTCCTCACCGGGATCACCCGCGAGATGCGCATCCACCGCGAGGAGGCGTTCGGGCCGGTCGCCACGCTGTACCGGGCGGGTGACCTGGACGAGGCGGTGCTCATCGCCAACGACTCGCTGTTCGGGCTGAGTTCAAACGTCTGGACGCGCGAGGAGGCGGACGTCGACCGGTTCGTGCGGGACCTGGAGGCGGGCGGGGTGTACGTCAACGGGATGACGGCCTCCCACCCCGCGTTCCCGTTCGGCGGTGTGAAGCGGTCCGGGTACGGGCGTGAGCTGTCCGGGCACGGAATCCGCGAGTTCTGCAACATCACGACCGTATGGCACGGAGCGTGAGGCTTCCGGGGCTACGATCCCCTTTGTGAACCGCGAAGTGACTCTGCCTCTGATCGTCGACGACCGCGGTACCTTGCAGGTGGCCGCGGCCGACGTGAGCAAGCTGCTCCGCACCGTGGGCGGCAGGTGGCTGCGTCTCGTCGAGGCCGGGCAGGACGGGCTCGACGAGGACACGGTGGCCGCGCTGACCATCGAGCTGGCGAAGCTGGCCGACCGGATCGACGTGGCGTGCATCGCGCACAGCAGCGGAGCCGGTTCGTAACCCCGCTTGCACCGCCTCTGACCTGCGCGTTGTGTGCCGGGGCGACAATGCGGCGTCGCCTGTACGGAGTAACCCGGCGAGAGATCGTGCCGCTCCCGGGTGATCGTGGGTTTACACCTTCTCAGAGGTGAACCACCTTCTGACCGGGGCCAAGAGCCTTCCGGACGGCGAAAGCAGGCACGGTTCATGGCGACTTTGTGCAGACCCTCGGTGTCCGTTCCAGAACACGTGATCACGATGGAAGAGACGCTGGAGCTGGCACGCTCCCGCCACGCGGACCATCCCCAACTCCCGCTGGCTCTCCGACTGATCGAGAACACCGGCGTGCGTACCCGGCACATCGTGCAGCCCATTGAGGAGACCCTCAAGCACCCCGGCTTCGAGACGCGCAACAAGATCTACGAGGCCGAGGCCAAGGCCCGCGTCCCGGCGGTCGTGCAGCGGGCGCTCGACGACGCGGAGCTGCTCACCAGCGACATCGACGTGATCATCTACGTGTCGTGCACGGGCTTCATGATGCCCTCGCTCACGGCCTGGCTGATCAACGAGATGGACTTCTCCAGCAACACCCGTCAGATACCCATAGCCCAGCTGGGCTGTGCGGCCGGTGGCGCGGCGATCAACCGCGCGCACGACTTCTGCATGGCCTACCCCGAGGGCAACGTGCTGATCGTGGCCTGCGAGTTCTGCTCGCTGTGCTACCAGCCCACCGACATCGGCGTCGGATCCCTGCTGTCCAACGGACTGTTCGGCGACGGGATCGCCGCCGCCGTGGTCCGCGGCCGGGGCGGCACCGGCGTCAAGCTGGAGCGCAACGGGTCGTACCTGATCCCCAAGACCGAGGACTGGATCTCGTACGACGTCCGGGCCACGGGCTTCCACTTCCTGCTGGACAAGCGGGTGCCCGGCACCATGGAGCCGCTCGCGCCGGCACTGCACGAGCTGGCCGGCGCCCACGGCTGGGACGCCTCCGACCTGGACTTCTACATCATCCACGCCGGCGGGCCGCGCATCCTCGACGACCTCAGCAAGTTCCTCCAGGTCGAGCCGCACGCCTTCCGGTTCAGCCGGGCCACCCTCACCGAGTACGGCAACATCGCCAGCGCCGTCGTCCTGGACGCGCTGCGCAGGATGTTCGACGACGGCGGCGCCGAGCACCGGGCGCGCGGGCTGCTCGCCGGGTTCGGACCCGGCATCACCGCGGAGATGTCCGTGGGCCGCTGGCAGATCGACGACAAGGCCTGACATGGCCGAGGAGACGATCACCGAGACCGTGCCGCCGCCCGTCCGGCGCGGCACGGGCGAGGCCACGCCGGGGGCGGCGCCGCCGCCCGTCCGGCCGTGGCCGGCGCCGGACCTGAACGGAGTGGACTTCGATCCGGTGCTGCGCGAACTGATGGACGAGGAGCCGGTCACCCGGATCAGGCTGCCGAACGGTGAGGGCTGGGCCTGGCTGGTCACCCGCCACGACGACGTGCGGACGGTGGCCAACGACCCCCGGTTCGGCCGCGCGACGGTCATGGACCGGCCGGTCACCCGGCTCGCTCCGCACTTCGTCCCGGCCCGTGGCGCGGTCGGCCTCCTGGACCCGCCGGACCACACCCGGCTGCCCCGCACGGTGGCCTCCGCCTTCACGGCGCGGGGCGTGGAGCGGGTGCGGGAGAAGTCCCGGCGGATGCTCGACGAGCTGGTGAACGAGCTGCTCCAGGACGGCCCGCCCGCCGACCTCACGGCGGCCGTGCTCGGCCCGTTCCCGACCGCGGTGATCTGCGAGCTGATGGGCGTCCCGGTCGCCGACCGGCACAGCATGCACGTCTGGACGCAGCTGATCCTGTCCTCCTCGCACGGGGCGGACGTCAGCGAGCGGGCCAAGAAGGACATGGGCGCCTGCTTCCGCGATCTCGTCGGCCGCAAGGAGGACGGCACGGGCGAGGACGTGACCTCCCTGCTCGGCGCCGCCGTGGGCCGGGGTGAGATCACCCTGGAGGAGGCCGTGGGCCTCGCCGTGCTGATCCAGATCGGCGGCGAGGCGGTCACCCACAACAGCGGGCAGATGTTCTACGTCCTGCTCACCCGGCCCGGCCTCGCCGAGCAGCTGCGCGCCGAGCCGGCCCTGCGCCCCGGGGCCATCGACGAGCTGCTGCGGTGGATCCCGCACCGCAACGCCGTCGGCCTGACCAGGATCGCCCGGGAGGACGTGGAGATCGGGGACCGGCGGATCCGCGCGGGCGACGCGGTCTACGTGTCGTACCTCGCGGCCAACCGGGACCCGGGCGTCTTTCCCGACCCGGACACGATCGACTTCTCCCGCAGCCCCAACCCGCATGTGGCGTTCGGTTTCGGACCCCACTACTGCCTGGGCGGGATGCTGGCGAAGCTGGAGTCCGAGCTGCTGCTCGACGCCCTGCTCGACCGGGTGCCGGGGCTCAGACTGGCGGTGGCGCCGGAGGAAGTTCCGTTCCGTGAGGGCGCGTTGATCCGCGGGCCCGCGGCGCTGCCCGTGACCTGGTGAGGTGAGCCGAGGTGACCGCGACCGAGGGACTGCTGGTGCCGCCGGGCCACGGCCGGGTCGTCGAGACGCCGGCGCAGCACGTCACGTTCAAGGTGACCGGCACGCATTCACGGACGGCGTCCACGTTCGAGGTGCTCGTCCCCCCGGGCTTCGACGTCGGCGCCCATGTGCACACCCGCAGCGAGGAGTTGTTCTACGTGCTCGAAGGCGAGCTGGACGTCCTCGCCTTCGAGCCCCGCGTCCGCACTCCCGACAACTGGCGGACGTGGGAGTCCTCTTCGGGCAGGCGGGTGGTCCGGGCGACACCGGGCACGGTGATCGTCGTACCGCCCGGCTGCCCGCACGCGTTCGCCAATCCGACGGAGACGCCCGCGAAGATGTTCTTCCAGGCGTCCCCGCCCCCCGACCACGAGCAGTACTTCGAGGAACTGCTGGAGATCCTCCGCGACGGGGGCCCACCGGATCAGGAGGCGATCGAGAAACTGCGGGCTCGCTACGACATCGAGCAGCTCACACCCCTGAAGCACCGGTGAGCGCGCCTCCTCGCAGGCGCGTGAGCCCGAGCGGGCATCCCCTCGCCGAGGGGGCGTCCCTCACCGAATGGGCATCCCCGAGACCGTACGGGCGATCACCAGCCGCTGGATCTCACTGGTCCCCTCGAAGATCGTGTAGATCGCGGCGTCCCGGTGCATCCGCTCCACGGGGTACTCACGGGTGTAGCCGTTGCCGCCCAGGATCTGGATGGCCTGGGCGGTGACCTTCTTGGCCGTCTCGCTGGCGAACAGCTTGGACATGGAGCCCTCGGCCGCCGTGAACGGCTTCCCGTTGATCGCCATCCAGGACGCCCGCCACACCAGCAGCCGCGCCGCGTCGATGGACGTCCGCATGTCCGCGAGCTGGAACGCGACCCCCTGGTTGTCGATGATCGGCCGGCCGAACTGCTCACGGGTCGTCGCGTACTCCAGCGCCACTTCGTACGCGGCCCGGGCGGTGCCCACCGCCATCGCGCCGACGGCGGGGCGGGACGCCTCGAACGTGGCCATCGCCGCGTTCTTCACCCTCCCCCACTCTCGGCTTCGCTCGAGCGGGGGGACCCCCGTCCCACCCGACCTCGCCTTCTCGCGGGCGCGTGCCAGCCGCTCGTCCAGCTTCTCCTTGCCGCCGAGCAGGCAGGAGCCGGGGACGCGGACGTCGTCGAGGACGACCTCGGCGGTATGGGAGGCGCGAATGCCGTGCTTCCTGAACTTCTGCCCCTGGGACAGCCCCGGCGAGTTCGGCGGGACGATGAAGGAGGCGTGGCCCTTGGAGCCCAGATCCGGGTCGACGACCGCGACGACGACGTGGACGTTGGCGATGCCGCCATTGGTCGCCCAGGTCTTGGTGCCGTTGATCACCCACTCGTCCTTGGCCTCGTCGTAGACCGCGCGCGTGCGCAAGGACGCCACGTCGGAGCCGGCGTCGGGCTCGGAGGAGCAGAAGGCGGCCACCTTGACATCGTTGGCATCGCCGTACATCTGGGGGAGCCAGGTGCCGATCTGCTCCTCGGTGCCGTTGGCGAGCACACCCACGGCCGCCAGTCCGGTGCCGACGATCGACAGGGCGATGCCGGCGTCGCCCCAGAACAGCTCCTCCATGGCCATCGGGATGCCGAGGCCGGTGGGGTCGAAGTACTGCTGGGCGTAGAAGTCGAGGGAGTAGATGCCGACCTTGGCGGCCTCCTGGATGACCGGCCAGGGAGTCTCCTCACGCTCGTCCCATTCGGCGGCCGCGGGGCGGATGACGTCGGCGGCGAAGCCGTGCAGCCAGTCCCTGACCTCCTTCTGTTCGTCGTTGAGCTCCATGGTGAACTCGGCCATGTCCCCTCCAGCGGCGCACCAAGCATGTTACTTGCGGTAACCGCAGTCTGTTACCGATGGGTAGGAGAAGTCAACTCGCGACGGATGCCCGGCAGCCCGTTCGAGGTACCCGGCGTGGTGAGTGTTAGTTTGCGCTGGCGTCACCGAATCAGCACGGGTGGGGAGAGCACATGGAGACCACGCAGCGGACCGAGCAGCAGCGGTCCGCCGACCGCCGACGGCGCGAGCTGCTGGAGGCCGCCGACCGCGTCGTGCTGCGGGACGGTCCGCAGGCGTCGATGAACGCCATCGCCGCGGAGGCGGGCATCACGAAGCCGATCCTTTACCGCCACTTCGGTGACAAGGGCGGACTTTACGCAGCCTTGGCCAAGAGACACACGGACGCCTTGCTGGCGTCGCTGCGGGCCGCACTGGACGCTCCGGCGGAGCGGCGCGAGCGGGTGGAGGCCACCCTGGACACCTACCTCGCGGCGATCGAGGCGCGGCCCCAGGTGTACCGGTTCCTGATGCATCCGGCGGAGGGCTCGCCGGGGGACCAGGGCTTCGACGTGGGCAAGCACTCGGCGCCGTTGCTGCGGCGGATGGGTGAGGAACTGGCCCAGGTGATCGAGGAGCGGCTGGACCTCGGTCCGGGGAGTCAGCAACTGGCCCGGGTGTGGGGGCACGGGATCGTCGGGATGATGCATGCCGCCGGGGACTGGTGGCTGGGAGAACGGCCCTGTTCCCGGGCCGAGTTGGTGCGGAGTCTGGCCGACCTGCTGTGGGGCCGCCTCGCGGCCGCAGGTGACCGGATCGGGGGTCCGGGGTTCTGACCGTCGGGGCGTCCGCAGGTCGTGCGCGCCGCCCGCGGCCACGCGACGGAGCCGCACCTCGCCACGGCTCCGCGCGCCCGAGGGACGTGCAGTTCACCGGCGCCAGGACGCTCGGGCCACCTGTCGCATCAGGCGGCGGTGGCGCCGGCCCGCCACCCGGTCCGCGTACACCCGGCCCTCGAGATGGTCGCACTCGTGCTGCAGGCACCGTGCGAAGAAACCCGTGCCGTGGATCGTGACCGGCTCCCCGGTCATCGTGACGCCCTCCACCACCGCGTGGTCGTAGCGCTCCGTGCCCGCCTCCAGGCCCGGGAGGGACAAACAGCCCTCCGGCCCCCGGACCACGACGCCGTCCGCCTCCACCAGGCGCGGGTTGACCACATGGCCCAGGTGACGTACGTCATCGTCGTCGGGGCAGTCGAACACGAACACCCGCCACGGCTGGCCGATCTGGTTGGCCGCCAGGCCCACCCCGCCCGCGGCGTACATCGTCGCGAACAGGTCCTCCACCAGATCCGCCAGTCCGCCGTCGAAGTCGCTCACCTCCCGGCAGGGCCGGTGCAGCAGGGGGTCGCCGAGCAGGGTGAGGGGCCGGACGCGCCCGTGGGCGCCCGGGATCGAGCCGTGTCGCATGACGGCAAGGGTACGGTTCCCTCGGCCCACGTCCGCCGCGCAGGCGCGGGCCGCGATTCGGGCAGGTGAGTGGATCTCGATAGGCTGAGGCCTCACCACGTTGCCGGATGCTTCGGCGCGGCGCGTACGCAAGGAGGATCGAGAACTGATGGCAGGCAACTCGGACCCGCTCACGCCGCGGGCCAAGCTGGCCGTGACCGCGGGCAAGGCGGTCGCTGCGGCATCCCGCGCCGCGGGGCGCGGCAGCGGTTCGGTGATCGGTGGCCGGGTGGCCCTCAAACTCGACCCCGACCTCTTGGCCCGACTCGCCCAGAACCTGGACGTGATCCTGGTGTCGGCGACCAACGGCAAGACCACGACCACCCGGCTCATCGCCGAGGCGCTGCGCGCCGCGGGTCCCGTCGTGTCCAACGCGCTCGGGGCCAACATGCCCGCCGGCATCACCTCGGCGCTGGCCGGAAGCTCGGACGCGAAGTTCGGTGTGATCGAGGTCGACGAGAAGTACCTGGCCGGTGTGGCCCGGGACACCGACCCGAAGTGCATCGCGCTGCTGAACCTCTCCCGCGACCAGCTCGACCGTGCCGCCGAGACCCGGATGCTCGCCGAGAACTGGCGCGAGGGCCTCGCCGGGACGAAGGCCGTCGTCGTGGCCAACGCGGACGACCCGCTGGTGGTGTGGGCGGCGTCCTCCTCCCCCAACGTGATCTGGGTCGCCGCCGGGCAGATGTGGAAGGACGACGCCTGGTCCTGCCCGTCCTGCGGCGGTGTGATGCAACGTCCCGGCGACGACTGGTTCTGCGGCGAGTGCGGCTTCCGCCGGCCCACCCCGAGCTGGGCCCTGTCCGGCGACCACGTGCTCGACCCGCACGGCTCGGCCTGGCCGATCCACCTCCAGCTGCCGGGCCGCGCCAACAAGGCCAACGCCACCTCCTCGGCCGCCGTGGCCGCGGTGTTCGGCGTGCCGCCGCAGGTCGCCCTGGAGCGGATGTACCAGGTGCAGGCCGTGGCCGGCCGGTACGACGTGGTGCAGTTCATGCAGCGCGATCTGCGGCTGCTGCTCGCCAAGAACCCGGCCGGGTGGCTCGAGACGTTCTCCCTCATCGACCCGCCGCCGACGCCGGTGATCCTGTCCGTGAACGCGCGCTCCGCCGACGGCACGGACACCTCCTGGCTGTGGGACGTCGACTACACGCGGCTGACCGGCCACCCGATCTTCGTCATCGGTGACCGCAAGCTCGACCTCGCGGTGCGGCTGGAGGTCGCCAACCAGCACTTCCAGGTGTGCGACAACCTCGACCAGGCCGTGCAGACGGCCCCGCCGGGCCGCATCGAGGTCATCGCCAACTACACCGCGTTCCAGGACCTGCGCCGCCGCGTCGGCAACTGACGAGACCTCAGGGGATATTCGTGAGCGACAACCAACTGCGGGTCGTCTGGATCTACCCGGACCTGCTCAGCACCTACGGCGACCAGGGCAACGCCCTGGTCGTGGAGCGCCGCGCCCGGCAGCGCGGCCTGGACGTGGCGCGCCTCGACGTGCGCAGCGACCAGCCCATCCCGACCTCCGGCGACATCTACCTGATCGGCGGCGGTGAGGACCGTCCGCAGCGGCTCGCGGCCGAGCGGCTGCGCCGGGACGGCGGTCTGCACCGCGCCGTGGGGAACGGCGCCATCGTCTTCTCCGTGTGCGCGGGCTACCAGATCCTCGGCCACGAGTTCATCAACGACCTCGGCCAGCGCGAGCCCGGTCTGGGCCTGCTCGACGTGGTCTCGGTGCGCGGCGAGGGCGCGCGGTGCGTCGGCGACGTGCTCGGCGACATCGACCCCCGCCTGGGCCTGCCGCCGCTGACCGGCTTCGAGAACCACCAGGGCGTCACCCACCTCGGCCCCACCGCGCGCCCGCTGGCGAAGGTGCGCTTCGGCAACGGCAACGGCACGGGCGACGGCACCGAGGGCGCCTACAACGAGACGGTCTTCGGCACCTACATGCACGGCCCGGTGCTGGCCCGCAACCCGCAGATCGCCGACCTGCTGCTGAAGCTGGCGCTCGACGTCAACGCGCTGCCGCCGACCGACGACCGCTGGTACGAGGCGCTGCGCGACGAACGCATCGCGGCGGCGGAGCAGCAGCCCGCCTGAGGCGCGTCAGCCCGCGGTCCGGCGCCGCGCGACGAGCCCGTCTGACGGACCGTCCGCACAGGTGAGCGGGGTCGTCCAGCAGTCGGACGCACGCTTCGGCCCCGCCCCCCTGTGCCGCTAGGGTGGCGGGGATCGAGCCGGACAACGTGGTCCGGACCCGGCCCACGTCGAGAAGGTATTTCGGGCTATGCGCATTGGTGTCCTCACGTCCGGCGGCGACTGCCCCGGTCTGAACGCCGTCATCCGGTCCGTCGTGCACCGTGCCGTGGCCGACCACGGCGACGAGGTCATCGGCTTCCGCGACGGCTGGAAAGGCCTCCTGGAGTGCGACTACCTCAAGCTCGACCTTGACGCGGTGGGCGGCATCCTGGCGCGCGGCGGCACCATCCTCGGCTCGTCCCGGGTCCGTCCCGAGCATCTGCGGGACGGCGTGGAGCGGGCCAGGGGGCACGTCCGGGAACTCGGCCTGGACGCGATCATCCCGATCGGCGGCGAGGGCACGCTCAAGGCGGCCCGGCTGCTGTCGGACGGCGGACTGCCCGTCGTGGGCGTGCCGAAGACGATCGACAACGACATCGCCGTGACCGACGTGACGTTCGGCTTCGACACCGCCGTGACCGTCGCGACGGAGGCGCTGGACCGGCTGAAGACCACCGCCGAGTCCCACCAGCGGGTGCTGATCGTGGAGGTCATGGGCCGGCACACCGGGTGGATCGCCCTGCACTCCGGCATGGCGGCGGGCGCCCACGCCGTCGTCGTCCCCGAGCGGCCCTTCGACATCGACGAGCTGACCGCGAAGGTCGGCGAGCGGTTCCAGGCGGGCAAGCGGTTCGCGATCGTCGTCGCGGCGGAGGGGGCGAAGCCGAAGCCCGGGACCATGGCGTTCGACGAGGGCGGCAAGGACGTGTACGGGCACGAGAGGTTCGCGGGCGTCGCGCGGCAGCTGTCCGTCGAGTTGGAGAACCGGCTCGGCAAGGAGGCGCGGCCGGTCATCCTCGGGCATGTGCAGCGGGGTGGAACGCCCACCGCCTACGACCGGGTGCTCGCCACCCGGTTCGGGTGGCACGCGGTGGAGGCCGCGCACCGGGGCGAGTTCGGGAAGATGACGGCTCTGCGGGGGACCGAGATCGTCATGGTGTCCCTCGCGGAG
Organism: Streptomyces chromofuscus; assembly: GCF_015160875.1. Classification (NCBI taxonomy): domain Bacteria; kingdom Bacillati; phylum Actinomycetota; class Actinomycetes; order Kitasatosporales; family Streptomycetaceae; genus Streptomyces; species Streptomyces chromofuscus. The sequence continues at coordinate 1,173,144 of NZ_CP063374.1, forward strand.
GCGGTGGAGACCCTCAAGACCGTGCCGGAGGACAGGTACGTGGAAGCGGAGTGCGTGCTGTAGCCGTCCGGCGAGTGCGTGGTGACTGTCGGCGCGTTTCCCCGCGCCCCTCGGGTCGACTGTGCCGCCCCCGGTGACAGAGGTCGCCGGGGGCGGTTCTAGTCTTGGGGCGGACAGACAGCACAACCCGCACGAATCAGGAGCCGTCGCATGGATCACAGCGGACACGGCATGCCCATGGACTTGCCGCCGTTCACGCTGGGGCGAGGGCTTCAGTGGTCGGCGGAGCCCTTCTTCCTCGTGGCCTGCCTGCTGGGGCTCGCGCTGTACGGGTGGGGCGTCGTCCGGCTGCGGCGGCGCGGGGACGCCTGGCCGCTCGCGCGGACCGTGTCCTACGTCGCCGGTGTGCTGACCATCGGGCTGATGATGTGCACCCGGCTGAACGACTACGGCATGGTCATGTTCAGCGTGCACATGGTGCAGCACATGGTGATCAGCATGCTGTCGCCGATCCTGATCCTGCTCGGCGGCCCCATCACGCTCGCCCTGCGCGCGCTGCCGCCGGCCGGCCGTGGCCGCAAGGGACCGCGCGAGCTGCTGCTGGCGCTGCTGCACAGCCGGTACATGCGGATCATCACGCACCCGGCGTTCACCATCCCGCTGTTCATCGCCAGCCTCTACGCGCTGTATTTCTCGTCCATCTTCGACTTCCTGATGGGCTCCAAGCCGGGGCACATCGCGATGATGGTGCACTTCCTCGCCGTCGGCCTGGTGTTCTTCTGGCCGATCATCGGTGTGGACCCGGGACCGCACCGGCCCGGCCACCTGATGCGGATGCTGGAGTTGTTCGCGGGCATGCCGTTCCACGCGTTCTTCGGCATCGCGCTGATGATGGCGACGACGCCGATGGTGAAGACCTACGCCGACCCGCCCGCCTCCCTGGGCATCGACGCGCTCGCCGACCAGAACGCGGCCGGCGGTATCGCCTGGGCGTTCAGTGAGATCCCGTCCGTTCTGGTGCTGATCGCGCTGCTGTTCCAGTGGTACGCCTCGGAGCAGCGGCAGGCGCGGCGCCAGGACCGGGCCGCCGACCGTGACGGCGACAAGGAACTCGAGGCCTACAACGCCTATTTGGCCTCACTGAACGCACACGGCCGCTGACCCCGCCCTTCCGGGCGGCCCTGCCCCCTTGCGGAGTCGCCGCTGGATCCGGTGCGGCGGACGGGGCGCCGGAGGCGGCAGCCGCGCCGGCGCGCATCGTGACGCCGCAGGGCGACGGGTCGGTCGGGCCCAGGCCGATCTCGGCACGCAGCCGCACGGGGGCGAAGCGTCGGCCCCGCCGTCGGTGACGACGGGACACCGGCGGCGCACCGGGGCCCGGGCGTCGCGGGGCGTCGTCGCGGGCGGGCTCGGGCTGGTGCCGGCGCTGTGCGGTGCCTGACACGCACCGGCCGACCGTGCCGAAGGCAGCGGCGGGGCTGCGCCACCGTACGTCGACACCGTGGGGCTCGCCGAGCCGCTGCGGGACGGGGACCGCGTGCTCGCCGACCGGCCCGGGCCGCGCTTCACGGGCACGCCCCCGCCTGGCGCTCGACCGGGCGTGTCGCGACCAGGCGCCCGACGGCCAGGTGACGGCCTTCATCGAGGACGCGTCGGCCGACGAGGCACGGCTGGCGGTCCGCTGCGAGGAGCTGACGCGGGAGGTCCGGGACCGGCCGGCGGACGTGCGGTCCTTCGCCGTCGTGCCGACACGGGCCGGGTTCGAGGTCGCCGAGGGTGGGCCGGCTGCCTGGGGCTGGACGGCCACGGGCCGGTGTACGAGCCGCTCGGCGGTCATCGGCGGCTGGGAACGGCGTTCGCGGCCACGGCGAGCGTGCAGCGGCGCGACTCCCTGGACGCCCGGTCTTCCCGGAGGCCCGGCCATGACCTCCCGCGAAGACTTGTTTCGTGAACAGGCGCTCGATTTCACTCGGCTCCACGGCGGCCTCACGCTCGCCCGGGCGCGTATCCGCTCGGACGCGGCGTGTGCGCGGGACGTGCCGCCCGCCGATGGGGATGCGACCCTTCCATCCACAAGGCCGCCTCCTGGACCGCCGGGGGCACGGGGAATTCCGGCACTCATTTCGCCGTGTGCACCGTGCGGAGGCAGAACGGGGGCACCATGGGAGGGAACGAACCATGAGGAGGGTGTTGCGATGCCCGGATCTACGGACGGTTCCACGAAAGCGATGGGGGTGCTCACCGTCGGCGGACTCGTCGTGGTGACCGCCTACACGGTGGCGCTCGGCAGCAACGGCTGGCTGTGGTTCGGCTGGGTCGTGCTGGGCCTGATCACCTTGGGGATGGTGGCCACCCGCAGCACCTGAGGCCGCTCACCCGCGGGTGAGCCGCCCCGCCGAGTGCACCCCCGGCTGGTACTTCGGCAGCCGGGCGGTGACCTTCATGCCCGCGCCGACGGCGGTCTCGATGACGAGGCCGTAGTCGTCGCCGTAGACCTGCCGTAGCCGGTCGTCGACATTGGACAGGCCGATGCCGCCCGACGGGCTGATCTCCCCGGCGAGGATGCGGCGCAGCAGGCCGGGGTCCATTCCGGCGCCGTCGTCCTCGATGACCACGAGGGCCTCGGCGCCGGTGTCCTGGGCGGTGATGCTGATGTGGCACTTGTCGGCCTTGCCTTCGAGACCGTGCTTGACGGCGTTCTCGACGAGCGGCTGGAGGCAGAGGAAGGGCAGGGCCACGGGGAGGACTTCGGGGGCGATCTGGAGCGTGACGGAGAGGCGGTCGCCGAAGCGTGCCCGGACGAGCGCCAAGTAGTGGTCGATGGCGTGGAGTTCGTCGGCGAGGGTGGTGAAGTCGCCGTGCCGGCGGAACGAGTAGCGGGTGAAGTCGGCGAACTCCAGCAGCAGTTCGCGGGCCCGCTCGGGGTCGGTGCGGACGAACGAGGCGATCACCGCGAGCGAGTTGAAGATGAAGTGCGGGGAGATCTGGGCGCGCAGGGCCTTGATCTCGGCCTCGATGAGGCGGGTGCGGGACTGGTCGAGGTCGGCGAGTTCGAGCTGGACGGAGACCCAGCGGGCCACCTCGCCGGCGGCCCGGACGAGGACGGCGGACTCGCGGGGCGCGCAGGCGACGAGGGCGCCGTGGACGCGGTCGTCGACGGTGAGCGGCGCGATCACGGCCCAACGCAGGGGGCAGTCGGGGGCGTCGCAGGCCAGCCGGAAGGCCTCGCCGCGGCCGGTCTCCAGGGTGCCGGCCAGGCGCTCCACGATCTCGGCGCGGTGATGGGCGCCGACACCGTCCCAGGCGAGGACGTGTGTGTCGTCGGTGAGGCACAGGGCGTCCGTGCCGAGGAGGGAGCGCAGTCTGCGGGCGGACTTGCGGGCCGTTTCCTCGGTGAGGCCGGCGCGCAGCGGGGGTGCGGCGAGGGACGCGGTGTGCAGGGTCTGGAACGTGGCGTGCTCGACGGGACTGCCGAGGCCGCCGAGGCTTTCCGGGCGGGCCGTGCGCCGGCCCAGCCAGAAGCCCGCGGCGAGCAGCGGCAGCACGGCGACACAGAGCCCGGCGACGAAGCCGCTCACGCCGCCTCCCTCCCCGAACACCCCGAGCGGTCCCGCACGCCGACCCCAGGCCGACGACGTCCCCGAGCACTCACACGCACGGCGCCCAGGAGTCCTCGGGACGTCCCACACACCACGCCCCAAAGCCCTCGAAGCGTCAGTGTCGAGCGGTCGTTCATGCCTTCACCTCCGCCCGTACCTCCTCCGGCAGATGGAACCGTGCCAGGATCGCCGCCGTCCCCGCCGGGACCCGGCTCGGGGTGGCGAGCGACACCAGCACCATCGTCAGGAAGCCCAACGGCACCGACCACAGCGCGGGCCAGGCGAGCAGCGCGTGCAGCGGGCCCGCGCCGGGGAAGCCCGCCATGGTCGCGGCCACCGCGAGGAAGGCCGAACCGCCGCCCACCAGCATCCCGGCCGCCGCGCCCGGCGGCGTCAGCCGCCGCCACCAGATGCCGAGCACCAGCAGGGGACAGAAGGACGACGCCGACACGGCGAAGGCCAGCCCCACCGCGTCCGCGACCGGCAGCCCGCCGACCAGCACACTCGCCGCGAGCGGCACGGCCATCGCGAGGACCGTGCCGAGCCGGAAGTGCCGCACGCCGCGGGTCGGCAGGACGTCCTGCGTGAGGACGCCGGCCACCGCCATGGTCAGCCCCGACGCGGTGGACAGGAACGCCGCGAAGGCCCCGCCCGCCACCAGTGCGCCGAGCAGATCGCCGCCGAGGCCGCCGATCATGCGCTCCGGCAGCAGCAGGACCGCCGCGTCCGCGTGGCCGGTGAGGGTGAGTTCGGGGGCGTAGATGCGGCCGAGGGCGCCGTAGACCGGCGGCAGCAGGTAGAAGCCGCCGATCAGGGCCAGTACGGCGACCGTGGTGCGGCGGGCGGCAACGCCGTGCGGGCTCGTGTAGAAGCGCACGACGACGTGCGGCAGGCCCATGGTGCCGAGGAAGGTGGCGAGGATCAGTCCGTACGTGGCGTACAGCGGACGGTCCTCACGGCTCTCGGCTCGCGACGGCGACATCCCACCGCCGCTCGCGGTGTCGGCCGTGGGAACGGGGGTGCCCGCGCCGAAGGTGAGGCGGGTGCCCTGTTCGATGCGGTGGGTGCCGGCCGGGAGGTCGATTCGCCGCTCCTCGTGGGCCCGTCCGTCGACCGTGCCGGTGGCCGTCACCGTCAGCGGGCTGTCGAGCCTGAGGTCGAGGGTGTCGTCGACGCGGACGACCCGCTGTTCGCGGAAGGCGGCCGGTTCGTCGAAGACGTCGCGCGGGGCGCCGTCGCCCTGCCAGGCGAGGACGAGGAAGAGGACGGGGACCAGGAGGGCGGTGAGCTTGAGCCAGTACTGGAAGGCCTGCACGAAGGTGATGCTGCGCATGCCGCCCGCCGCGACGATCGCGGTGACGACGACGGCGACGATGATTCCGCCGAACGAGTCGGGCGCACCGGTCAGCACTGTCAACGTCAGACCGGCGCCCTGGAGTTGGGGCAGCAGGTAGAGCCAGCCCACGCCGACGACGAAGGCGCCCGCGAGCCGCCGTACCGCCGGGGAGGCGAGTCGGGCCTCGGCGAAGTCGGGCAGCGTGTACGCGCCGGAGCGGCGCAGGGGCGCGGCGACGAACACGAGGAGCACCAGGTACCCGGCCGTGTAGCCGACCGGGTACCAGAGCATGTCCGGGCCCTGCACGAGGACCAGTCCCGCGATGCCGAGGAAGGAGGCGGCGGAGAGGTACTCGCCGCTGATCGCGGCGGCGTTCAGGCGGGGGCCGACGGTGCGGGAGGCGACGTAGAAATCGGAGGTGGTCCGGGATATGCGCAGGCCGAACGCGCCGACGAGGACGGTCGCCACGACGACCAGGGCGACGGCGGGGACGGCGTAACCGGAGTACACGGGCCTACGTCCTCAGCGGTCCTCGACCAGCCGGACGAAGTCGCGTTCGTTGCGTTCGGCGCGGGCGACGTACCAGCGGGCCAGCAGGACCAGGGGCGCGTACAGGCAGAAGCCGAGGACGAGCCACTCCAGCCGGCGGGCGCCGGGGGCGGTCGCGAACACCAGCGGCAGGGGGCCGACGAGCAGCACGAGGACGGCGGACACGGTGAGGGCGGCGCGCAATTGGGTGCGCATCAGGGAACGGACGTAGGTGTGGCCGAGAGTGGTCTGTTCATCGATCTCGGTGCGCGGCCGGTAGTAACCGGAGGCATGGGGGTACCGCCCGCGCGAGCGGAGCCGGGCGTGGGGGAGGCCGCGGCGAGCCGGGCCGGTGACGACGACGCGGCGTTCGGTGGGCTCCTGGGGCACCGTCACGGCCTCCTCATGAGCAGATCCCTCAGTTCGCGGGCGTGGCGGCGGCTGACCTGGAGTTCCTCGGTGCCGACCAGCACGCTCACCGTGCCCGCGTCCAGGCGGAGTTCGCCTATGTGCCGCAGGGCGACCAGGTGGCGGCGGTGGATGCGCACGAAGCCCCGGGAGCGCCAGCGGTCCTCCAGGGTGGACAGCGGGATGCGCACCAGGTGGCTGCCCTTGCCGGTGTGCAGCCGGGCGTAGTCGCCCTGGGCCTCGACGTGGGTGATGTCGTCGACGGCGACGAAACGGGTCACGCCGCCCAGTTCGACGGGTATGTGGTCGGGATCGGGCTCGTGCACGGGGACGCGCGGGGTGGTGCCGCGCTGCTCGGCGGCCCGGCGCACCGCCTCGGCGAGGCGTTCCTTGCGGACCGGCTTGAGGACGTAGTCGACCGCCTTCAGGTCGAACGCCTGCACGGCGAAGTCCTCGTGCGCGGTGACGAAGACGACCAGCGGGGGCTGGGCGAACCCGGTGAGCAGGCGGGCCAGGTCGAGACCGTCGAGGCCGGGCATGTTGATGTCGAGGAAGACGACGTCGATCGCCTCGGGTCCGTCCGGTCCGGACTCCAGGGCCCGGGTGATCCGGCGCAGCGCCTCGGTCGCGTCGCCGGCGCCCTCGGCGCTGCCGATCCGCGGGTCCGCGTTCAGCAGGTACACGAGTTCCTCGAGGGAGGGGCGTTCGTCGTCGACAGCCAGGGCGCGCAGCATGAACGTGGAGTCTAGGAGCAATCCGTACGCCTGCACACGTGCCGGACGTGGCCGTTTCCGCTGGATACAGTGCCGTTATGAACAGCAGGGCGGCACCCTTCGACGAACTGGACCGGAAGATCATCACCGCGTTGATGGCGAACTCCCGGACGAGCTTCGCCGAGATCGGCGCGGCGATCGGGCTGTCCTCGACGGCCGTGAAGCGCCGGGTGGACCGGCTGCGCGAGACCGGTGTGATCACCGGGTTCACGGCGACGGTGGAGCCGTCGGCGCTGGGCTGGCGCACGGAGGCGTACGTCGAGGTGTACTGCGAGGGCGCGGCCCCGCCCCGGCGGCTGGCGGAGGTGGTGCGCGGGTATCCCGAGATCGCGGCGGCCATGACCGTGACCGGCGGGGCTGACGCGCTGCTGCACGTGCGGGCGCGGGATGTGGAGCACTTCGAGGAGGTGCTGGAGCGGATCCGTACGGAGCCGTTCATCCGCAAGACGATCAGCGTGATGGTGCTGTCCCATCTCATCCCGGAGAGTCCGGAGGCGGGTGCGAGCCAACCCGCGCCGGAACGCGCACCAGACGTGCGTTAGGCCGTCGAACTGCGCAGCGATCCTGCGCGGACACGCAGCTTTTGTTTCTTGTCGGGCTTCTGCGCCGTTCCTACCGTGGTGTCACCCCCGTTCGACACCGCAGGAAGCGGAGGAACCCCTCTGTGCCCGAGAACCGTGTGCCGCGCCGGCGGCGCTTCCTCGTCTGCGAACCCAGATATTTCGCCGTGCAGTACGCGATCAATCCCTGGATGCACCCCGACGTCCGCGTCGACGTCGATCTGGCCCAGAAGCAGTGGCGGACGCTGATCCGCGTCTACGAGGACCACGGTCACACGGTCGAGACCGTGCCGCCGGTGCCGGGTCTGCCGGACATGGTCTTCGCCGCCAACTCGGCGGTCGTCGTCGACGGCCGCGTGTTCGGCTCCCTGTTCCAGGCGCCCGAGCGGCGCCCGGAGTCCTCGTACTACGACACCTGGTTCAAGGCGGCGGGCTTCGACGTCTACCGTCCGGAGAACGTCTGCGAGGGCGAGGGCGATCTCGTCCCGACGGGCCGGTACGTCCTGGCCGGGACCGGTTTCCGCACCACCCGTGAGGCGCATCGTGAGGTGCAGGAGTACCTCGGGGTGCCGGTGATCTCCCTGACCCTGGTGGATCCGTACCTCTACCACCTCGACACGGCGCTGTTCGTGCTCGACGACGAAAACATCGCCTACTACCCGGACGCGTTCTCGCCCGGCAGCCGTGAGGTGCTCGCCCGGCTGTACCCGGACGCGGTGCTCGGCACGCGCGAGGACGCGATGACGTTCGGGCTGAACTCCGTCTCCGACGGACGTCACGTCTTCATCTCACCCCGCGCCGAGGGACTCGCCGCGCAGCTCGCCGACCGCGGCTACGTGCCCGTCCCCGTGGACCTGTCCGAGTTCCACAAGGCCGGCGGGGGCATCAAGTGCTGCACCCAGGAAATCCGGGAGATCCGTTCATGACCGCACCCGCCCGTACCCGCGACTCCGCCGAGCTGATCCGCGCCGAGGAGCCGGTGCTCGCGCACAACTACCACCCGCTGCCCGTGGTCGTGGCCCGCGCCGAGGGCACCTGGGTGGAGGACGTCGAGGGCCGCCGCTACCTCGACATGCTGGCCGGCTACTCGGCCCTCAACTTCGGCCACCGCCACCCCGCCCTGATCGACGCCGCCCACCGCCAGCTGGACCGCCTCACGCTGACCTCCCGCGCCTTCCACAACGACCGGCTCGCCGAGTTCGCCGAGCGGCTGGCCGGGCTGACCGGCCTGGACATGGTGCTGCCCATGAACACGGGCGCGGAAGCGGTCGAGAGCGGCATCAAGGTGGCCCGCAAGTGGGCGTACGACGTGAAGGGCGTGCCCGCCGACCGGGCGACGATCGTGGTCGCGGCGGAGAACTTCCACGGCCGTACGACGACGATCGTGAGCTTCTCGACGGACGAGACGGCGCGGGCGGGGTTCGGGCCGTTCACACCGGGCTTTCGGATCGTGCCGTACAACGACCTCGCCGCGCTGGAGGCGGCGGTCGACGAGACGACGGCGGCGGTGCTGATCGAGCCGATCCAGGGCGAGGCCGGGGTCGTCGTCCCGGACGACGGCTATCTGGCGGGCGTGCGGGAGCTGACGCGGCGCGCGGGCTGCCTGTTCGTCGCGGACGAGATCCAGTCGGGCCTGGGCCGTACGGGCCGGACGCTCGCCGTCGAGCACGAGGGCGTCGTCCCCGACGTGCTGCTGCTCGGCAAGGCGCTGGGCGGGGGCATCGTGCCGGTGTCGGCGGTGGTCGCGCGCCGCGAGGTACTCGGGGTGCTGGGGCCGGGTGAGCACGGTTCGACGTTCGGCGGCAACCCGCTGGCCGCGGCGGTCGGCACGGCCGTGGTCGAGCTCCTGGAGACCGGCGAGTTCCAGCGCCGGGCCGCCGAGCTGGGCGAGTCGCTGCGTGAGGGCCTCGAGGAGCTGGTCGGCAAGGGCGTCGTCGGCTTCCGGGCGCGAGGGCTGTGGGCCGGGGTCGACATCGACCCGGCGATCGGCACGGGGCGTGAGATCAGTGAACGCCTGATGCACGAGGGCGTGCTGGTGAAGGACACCCACGGCTCCACCGTCCGGCTGGCCCCTCCCCTGACCATCACGGCCGAGGAACTGCGGTCGGCGGTGGACGCGCTGGGCGTGGTGCTCGGGCAGGCCTGAGCGGAGGGACGGGGCGGCTCCGAAGGCGGGCGACGGCGTCGCCCTCACCGGGCCGCCCCTTCCCCCCCGCCACCCCACACACCCGCCGCCCCCTCGCAGCCGCCCGCCCCGCCCCACACACCCGCCACCCTCCACAGCCGCCCGCCCCGCCAGGCGCGGGCGCGTCCCCCAATGTGGCGCCCCCCGCGGCGGTCGACGCGGCAACCCCATAGCCGCTGGGGTGAAGATGGGAGCAAGAGGTGGTAGACCACTCTCAGCGACAGAGAGGTCAGCCGTGGGCACATACGAGGAGCGCGACGTCGACCGTCGGCGGTTCGACGTGGCGGACGCGGCTCCCGTGCTGCTGGACGCCCGGGGCGTGGTGACGAGCTGGACGAGGGACGCCCAGCGCCTGCTGGGCTACGCCCCCGAGCAGGCCGTCGGTCTCGGAGTCGCCGAGCTGCTGACGGCCGAGGACGCGCCGCGCGTGCCCGAACTGTTCGAGCGCTGCACCAGGGACGGCAGCTGGGCGGGCCTGCTGACGGCCCGGCGCGAGGACGGGGTGCCGGTCCGGGTGATGGTGCGGATCACCTCCGCGCTGGAGAGGCAGGGCCCCTCGCGCTGGCTGGTGCTGCTGTCGGAACTGCACGAGGCGCCCGGCTGGGACATGAGCCGCGGCATGCTGGAGCAGCTGGTGGCCCGTTCCCCCGTCGGCATAGCGATCGTCGACACCAATCTGCGTTACGTCTGGTCGAACGCCGCCCTCGCCCAGTTCGGCGGCGGCCCGCCCGGCCACCGGCTGGGGCTGCGGCTGGCGGACATCCAGCCCGGCCTGGACACCGAGGCGATCGAGGCGCAGATGCTGCACGTCCTGGCGACCGGCGAGTCGGTCGTCGGCTACGAGCACGTGGGCCACGTACGGTCCGCCCCGTTCCGCGAGACCGCGCACATGATGTCGTTCACCCGGCTCGACGACGGCCACGGCCACCCCATGGGCGTGTACTACACCGTCGTCGACATCACCGACCGGCACCGCGCCCGCCAGCGCCTCGCCCTGCTCGACCGGGCCGGCGAGCGCATCGGCCGGACCCTGGACATCACGCTGACCGCGCAGGAGCTGGCCGACGTCGCGGTGCCCGAGCTCGCCGACTTCGTGACCGTGGACCTGCTGGAGTCGGTGCTGCGCGGCGCGGAGCCCGAGCCGGGGCCGCCGCGCGACACGGCCCTCGTGCCGCTGCGCCGCGCCGGTCACCGGTCGCTCGACCGGTCCGTCCCGGAGGCCGACGTGAGGATCGGCGAGGTGGCGACGTATCTGGCCGGTTCGCCGCCGATCCGCTGCCTCATGACGGGCAGGTCCTGGCGCGAGGAACGGCTCGACCCGCTCGGCGAGGAATGGGCCGTCGACGCGCGCGGCGGCCGGCGGTCGATCTTCCTGGAGCTGGGCCTGCACAGCGCGATGATCGTGCCGATCCGCGCGCGCGGCGCCACCCTGGGCGTCACCACGTTCTTCCGGCGCCGCCGCCACGAGCACTTCGACGCGGGGGACCTCAGCCTCGCCGAGGATCTCGTCTCACGCGCGGCCGTGTGCGTGGACAACGCCCGGCGCTACACCCGCGAGCGGGACGCGGCCCTGGTGCTGCAGCGCAGCCTGCTGCCGCACCGGCTGGCGCAGCAGGAGGCCGCGGAGGTGACGGCCTGCTACCGCCCCGCCGACGAGCTGACCGGCCTCGGCGGGGACTGGTACGACCTGATCCCGCTGTCGGGGGCACGGCTCGCCCTCGTGGTCGGTGAGGTCGCCGGGCACGGCATCCCCGCGGCGGCGGCCATGGGACGGCTGCGGACCGCCGTGCGTACCCTCGCGGCGCTGGACCTGCCGCCGGAGGAGGTGCTCGGCCACCTCGACGACCTGGTGGCCATGGGCACGCCCGACGAGGGGGTCGTCCCGGACGCGGGCGGGGCGGACGGCAGCCGGTGCCTACTGCACGGAGAGGACACCGGCGGCTCCGAGTCCGTCGGGTCCAGCTGCCTGTACGTCGTCTACGACCCGGTCGACGGCCGGTGCACGATGGCTGCCGCCGGGCACCCCCCGCCGGCCGTCATCGGGCCCGACGGCAAGGTCGTCTGGGCCGAGCTGCCGCAGGGACCGGCGCTCGGCGTGGGCGGGCCGCCGTTCGAGTCGGTGGAGATGACCCTGCCCGAGGGCAGCATGCTCGCGCTGTACACCGACGGGCTGCTGGCCAGCGCGGACGACGAGGCGTGGGCCGTCGACGTGGGCCGGGACCGGCTCCGCGGTGCGCTGGAGCGGTCGGCGGCCTCGCTGGAGCAGCGCTGCCGGTCCGTGGTCGACGCGCTGGTGCCCGCGCGCCCGCACGACGACGTGGCCCTGCTGCTGGCGCGCACCCGGATGCTCGGCGCCGACCGGGTGGCGAGCTGGGATCTGCGCCCCGATCCGGCCGTGGTCGCCGACGCCCGCAAGACGGCCTGCCGGCAGCTGTCGGAGTGGGATCTGGACGAGCTGACCTTCACCACCGAGCTGGTCGTGAGCGAGCTGGTCACCAACGCCATCCGGCACGCCACCGACCCGATCCGGCTGCGGCTGATCAGGGCGGACACGCTGGTCTGCGAGGTGTTCGACGGCGGCGCCACCACCCCCCATCTGCGGCATCCGCGCACCACCGACGAGGGCGGGCGCGGACTGCTGCTGGTCTCGCAGCTCACCCAACGGTGGGGCACCCGGTTCGTGCCCGACGGCAAGGTCATCTGGGCCGAGCAGCCGCTGACCGGCCTGGCGTTCGACATGGTCGGCCTCCTGGACTGACACGGCAGGTCGGTCGCCGCCGGGCGTGGAAAACTGGTGGGACAGCGGCGGTGAGGCGGAAGCCATGGACGATGCGGCGATCGACTACGGGGCGGTGTTCCAGTCCCTGCCCGGCATGGTCGCGCTGCTCACGCCCGAGCTGGTGTACGCGGACGTCAACGAGGAGTATCTGCGGATGTCCGGGCGCCGCCGGGAGGACGTGGTCGGCCGCCATCTGTTCGACGTCTTCCCGGACAACCCCCACGACCCGGCCGCGACCGGCATGCGCAACCTGGAGGCCTCGCTGCGCCGGGTGCTCACCACCGGCCGACGGGACGCCATGGCCCTCCAGCGGTACGACGTGGAGTACCCCGGCCGGCCCGGGCACTGGGACGAGCGGTACTGGAGCCCCGTCAACGCGCCGGTCATCGGCCCGGACGGGGACGTCGTGCTGCTGGTGCACCGGGTGGAGGAGGTCACCGAGCTGATCCGGGACCGGGGCGGCCCCGGCGGCGACAATGCCCAGGTGCTGGAGGGCGAGCTGTACACCCGCGCCCTCGAGCTCCAGGAGCTCAACGACCGGCTGCGCCGGGCGCACGCCCGGGAACGCGAGGTGGCACTGGCCCTGCAGGAGGCGATGCTGCCCGCCCGCCGGCAGGTGGGGCACCACGGGGCGGCGGTGCGCTACCGGCCGGCGGTCGGCGCGCTGCACGTGTGCGGCGACTGGTACGACCTGGTCGACCTGGTGGGCGGCAACCGCATCGGCGTCTCGGTCGGCGACGTGGTCGGCCACGGCCTGGCCGCCGCGGGCGTCATGGGCCAGCTGCGCAGCGCGCTGAGCGCGGCCTCCCGGGTGGCGGCGGGGCCGGCCCAGGCGCTCGACGTGCTGGGGCGGTACGCCCATGTGGTCGACGGGGCCGAGTCGGCCACGGCGGTGACGACGTTCATCGACTGCGACCGGCTGACCATCACCTACAGCAGCGCGGGTCACCTGCCGCCGGTGCTCGTGCACCCCGACGGGCGCGTCGAGTTCCTCGACCGGGCCACCGATCCGCCGCTCGACGCCCGTCCCGACCCGCGGCCCCGCCCGCAGGCCGACACCACGTTCACCCCCGGCGGCGTCCTCGCCCTCTACACCGACGGCCTGGTCGAGCGGCGCGGGGAGGACATCGACAAGGGCCTGAACCGGCTCGCCGAGTCCCTCGTCCGGCACCGGGACGCGGACCCGGAGGACCTCGCGGACGCCGTCCTGCTCGAACTGCTGCCGCCCGACGGCGCCACCGACGACACCGCGCTGATCATCGTGCGCCTGTGAGCGTCCCGCCGGGTCGCCGTGGCGGGGCGGAACCGACGTCGCCCCGCCCCGCCACGGCCCACGGGCTACGGCTTGCGTGCCACCGCCCCGTACATGGCGATGTCCTGGTCCCGGATGCCCTGCTCCCCCGTGCCGTCGGGGCGCCACTTGTGCACCTGGACGATGCCGGGTTCGACGAGGTCCAGGCCGTCGAAGAACTCGTGGGCCTCGTCGATGGTGCGCAGCCGCATCGGCATGTTGCGGGCGGCGTACTCGCGGGCGACGCGGCCCACCTCCTCCGGCGCGAACTCGGCGGTGCCGATGGACATCGCCAGGTAGCTGCCCGAGGGCAGCGGCTCCAGCAGGCGGCGGACGATGCCGACCGCGTCGTCCTCGTCGAGCATGAAGTGGACGATCGCGATCACGGTGAGCGCCACCGGCTGCGTGAGGTCGAGGGTCTCGCGCAGTTCGGGGGCGTCCAGGATGCTGCCCGGGTCGCGGAAGTCGGCCTCGATGTAGGCGGTCCGCCCTTCGGGGGTGCTGGCCAGCAGGCCCTGGGAGAGGGTGAGGACGATGGGGTCGTTGTCCACGTAGACGACCCGCGACTCGGGAGCCACCGCCTGGGCGATCTCGTGCAGGTTCGGCGAGGTGGGTATGCCGGTGCCGACGTCCAGGAACTGGCGCACCCCCGCCTCCTCGGCGAGCCAGCGCACGGCGCGGTTCATCCAGTCGCGGTTGGCGCGCATGTGGACCGGCAGGGCGGGCCACTCCCGGGACATGGCGTCGCCCGCCTCCTTGTCCGCGGGGTAGTAGTCCTTGCCGCCGAGGATGTAGTCGTAGATCCGCGCGGAGTGCGCGTTCTCGGTGTCGATGCGGTCGGCCGGCCATCCGTTGTCGGGCAACGCCGTGTCTCCCATTCGGGTCGGGGGTCTGCGGGGAACGCTCAGCAAGGGCAACGCGGTTGTGAGAACTCGGTCCGAGGAGGACCGTAGCCGTCAGAGCAGGAAGTCGGCCTCACCCGCCTTCACGCCCGTCAGGAAGGTCGTCACCTCCAGGGGCGTGAAGAGCAGGGCCGGGCCCTCGGGGTCGGTCGACTGGCGGACGGCGACCCGCCCGTCGTCGAGTCTCAGCACTTCCACACAGGCGCCTCCGGCGTCGTCGCTCCACGGCTTGGACCAGCCGCGAGCGCCCAGTTCGGGGGCCGGCATGCCGTTGCGTATGGGGTGGTGCACGTCAGAGCTCCTTGCGAATAGCGCCGAGTTGGGACTCGGTCTTGCCGGCGGGCGCCGCCTGGGCGCCCAGCCGGTCCAGGGCCTCGCGGTACACCACGACGTCGTCGCTCTTGTCCAGGTAGACGGCGCCCACCAGGCCGCTGAGGTAGACGATGTCGGGCAGTTCGCGCGCCCGGAACCGGAAGAGGTGGAACGCGCCCGCCCGCATCGCCGGGTGCGGCCCGTTCGAGAACCGCATGATCTGCAGGGTCACGTGCGGCAGCCGGTTCACCTCGATCAGATGGTCGATCTGCGCGCGCATCACATCGGTGCCGCCGACCGGCCAGCGCAGCACGGTCTCGTCCATCACGACCCACAGCCGCGGCGGCGCTTCACGGGTCAGCAGCTCCTGGCGCCGCATGCGCAACGCGACCCGGCGTTCCGTCGCCTCGGCGGGGGCGTGCGGGTTGCCGGCGCCGAGCAGGGCCCGTGCGTAACTCTCCGTCTGCAGCAGCCCGTGTACGAACTGGTTTTCGTAGGCGCGGATCTGCAACGCGGCCTGTTCCAGGCTCAGATACGCGGCGAACCAGTCGGGCAGCACGTCGCGGTAGGTGTGCCACCAGCCGCGCTTGTTGGCCTCGCGGACCGACTTCAGGAACGTGTCGATCTCCTGCCGGTCCGTCACGCCGTACACCTGGAGCAGCTTCTCGGCGTCCGGGAGCCGGAGCCGGGCCACCTTGGCGGCCTCCATCCGGCGGATCGTGGAGTGGCTGACGCCGATGGCGGCGCCGGCCTGCTCGTACGTCAGTCCGGCCCGGGTCCGCAGCTCCTCCAGCTGCCTGCCGAGGATCATGCGCAGCACGGAAGGGGCACCGCCCCAGTCGGTTTCCGCGGTCACGCCCTGCCCCCTCACGCCGTCGGTTCCAGGGTCACCGTCTCACGCGGTCACATACGGAGTGCCACTCGATCATTTCCTGGCGGGAGCAGCATGCACCTGGCCAATTGCAATTTTCAACTTGCAGGTTGCGAGCGGTTGTCGGCGGGTGCCACAGTGGACCCACTGTCCCCGGCTCGCCGAACAGTGAGGCGAGCCGGTCCAGTTGGGGGAAGATTGGCCACAACTTATCGTTTACCGGCGCTAGTTGTTGCCCCTGCCCGCGCCCACCCACAGCAGGCCGACCGGACAGCTGTACGGCGATGACGCACATGGCAGACGAAAGGCGTACGGCGATGGCTTCGCCCTCCCTCCCCCACCGGCTGGACCGACTGCCCGGGAACGAGCTCCCCGACCACCTGCCCACCCCGCGACAGGCCCTCCGCCTGTCCGGCGCCGACCCCTTGCGCCCACCGCCCGGCTCCGAGCACACGCTCCGGGCGCCGTCGAAGGCGACGCGCTCCATCCAGCCACCCGGAGGCGAGTTCAGCAGTCGACTCCCCGGGCCGAAAGGCCCCGACCGGCTCGCCTCCGGGGACCAGCCCGCCCGTCCGACCCACATGTTCGTCCTCCCGGCGGCACCGGAGTCGGCCGGCGTCGCCCGACGGACCGTGCGCGAAACGCTGACCTCGTGGCACATCCACCCCGACGACGTCGACAACGCTGTCCTGGTGACCTCCGAGCTCGTCACCAACGCGGTCACGCACTCGGGCAGCGAGCGGATCGTGTGCTGGGTGCACGCCACCGGGAACCGCCTCCGCGTCGAGGTCGAGGACCAGAACCGCGCCGCCACCCTCCCCGCGCCGCGGCAGGCCTGCCCCGACGACCAGAACGGCCGTGGGCTCCTCCTCGTCGAGACGCTCTGCGACGACTGGGGGGTCCGGCCCGCCGCGGACCGCTCCGGACGCGTCGTCTGGGCCGACCTGACGACGACGCACCCCCGTCCCGCCCCGACCACCCCCGTCCCCACTCCCGTCCCCACCGCACCGCCGGCCCGGCCCATCCCCCACTCGGCCGAAGGATCCGTACCGCATGCCCCGACCGCACAGTCGTGACCCGCACTCGCCCCGTCCCGCGCTCCGCCCCGCGCCCGTCCGGCGGGACAGCCCGCGCCTGCCGATCCCTCCACACTTCCCCACGAGCCTGGGCCACGACGCCGTGGGCACCCCCCGGGAACACGGCGAGAGCATCCTGGACAGCCTTCCCCGCGTCGGCTGCGTCTTCGCCGACGACCGGCACTGGTGGTGGATCGTCCCGTCCGGATCCCACATCGGGATCACCTGGCCGCCGAGCACCACGTACGCGATCGGCGCCCGGATGGGCGACCCGTCCTGGACGGCCACGCGTCCGAAGCCGGGCACGGACCATCCGCGCCTGATCCACTCCCCCGAGGACGGCTCGCCGTACACCCCGCCGATACCGCTGTACTTCCTCACCTGTCGGCTCACCGGCAGCAGCCCGCACTGGTCGCTCAGCGCCCTCGACGGAGCCGGGACCGCTGCCACCCCCTCGGGTCGTACCGGTTTCCCCCCACCCGGCGCGCGCCTACACTGACACCTCACGACGTGCTGGTTGACCTGCGAGAACGCTGCGGTGCGCCGAACCGACGGAGTGAGGAGCCACCCGTTGTTCTACTACCTGCTCAAATACGTCCTTCTCGGGCCGCTGCTCAGAGGCGTCTTCCGGCCCCGCATCGAGGGCCTGGAGCACGTGCCGGCATCGGGCCCGGCCATCGTCGCGGGCAACCATCTGTCGTTCTCGGACCACTTCCTGATGCCGGCGATCCTCAAGCGCCGGATCACCTTCCTGGCCAAGGCCGAGTACTTCACCGGCCCCGGCATCAAGGGCCGGCTGACCGCGGCGTTCTTCCGCAGCGCCGGGCAGATCCCGGTCGACCGCTCCGGCAAGGACGCCGGCCAGGCCGCGATCCGCGAGGGCCTGGGGGTGCTGCGCAAGGGTGAACTGCTCGGCATCTACCCGGAGGGCACCCGCTCGCACGACGGCCGCCTCTACAAGGGCAAGGTCGGCGTCGCGGTGATGGCCCTCAAGGCCGGCGTGCCGGTCGTCCCCTGCGCGATGATCGGCACCTTCGAGGCCCAGCCGCCGGGCAAGGTCGTCCCCCGCGTCCATCCCGTCGCCATCCGCTTCGGCAAACCCCTCGACTTCTCCCGCTACGCCGGCATGGAGAACGAGAAGGCCGTACTGCGCGCCGTCACCGACGAGATCATGTACGCCATCCTGACGCTCTCCGAGCAGGAGTACGTCGACCAGTACGCGGCCGTCGTCAAGGCGGAGGCCGCGGCGCGGACGGACCAGCGGGAGCGCAGGTTCCGGCGCATGCCGCTCAGCTGACGTCTGCTCAGGGCAGAGCACCATGGCCCGCGCGGCCGTCGCGGCATACGGTCGCCCCATGAAACGTGCTGTGGTGATCGGAGCGACGGGGCAGATCGGGCGCCCGGCGGTGCACGCGCTCGCGCGGGACGGCTGGGAGGTGACGGCCGCCTCGCGGGGCGGCGGACGGGACGAGACCTGGCCCGGGGAGGTACGGGCGGTACGGCTGGACCGGGACGACGACGCGGCGCTGGCCGCGGTGGTCGGCGACGGCTGCGACCTCGTGGTCGACGTCGTCGCCTACGGCGCGGAACACGCCCGGCAGTTGACGGGCCTGGCCGGGCGGATCGGCTCGGCCGTGGTGATCTCCAGCGTGTCGGTGTACGAGGACGACAACGGCCGCGGCTTCGACACCCAGGCCGAACCGGACGGCTTCCCCGTGTACCCGGTGCCCGTCCCGGAGAGCCAACGGACGGTGACGCCCGGCGAGGCGTCGTACAGCACCCGCAAGGCGGCCCTGGAACGCGAACTGCTCGCCGCGGGCGACCGGTTGCCCACCACGCTGCTGCGCGCCGGCGCGGTGCACGGCCCGCACTGCCGCACACCCCGCGAGCTGTACTTCGTCAAACGCAACCTCGACGGCCGCCGTCGGCGCGTCCTCGCCCACGGCGGGCGGAGCCGCTTCCACCCGGTGAGCGTGCACACCCTCGCCGAACTGATCCGGCTCGCGGCGGCCCGGCCCGGCTCGCGGGTCCTCAACGCCTGTGACGACGAGGCGCCACCGGTGCTGGAGATCGCGACCGCGATCGACGCCGTGATGGGGGTCGAGACGGAGACGGTGCTCGTCGACGGGCCTCCGCCGGTGCCGGGGGTGGGCGACAGCCCGTGGTCGGTCCCGGCACCGGTGGTCTGTGACATGTCGGCGGCGCAACGGGAGCTGGGCTACCGCCCGGTGGTGCGCCACGCCGCCACGCTCCCGGAGACGGTCGAGTGGATCGAGCGCCGGCTGTCCGGCCGTGACTGGCGGGAGGCGTACCCAAAGATGTTTCAGGCGTACGGCGACCTCTTCGACTACGCGGCCGAGGACGCCTGGTTCGGCGAGGGGCGGCCGGCCGGTCCGCCGGCCACCTCCGACACCGTATGACCGCCGGTCACGGCTTGGGCGTGGCGTGCGGGGCGCACGTCACGTCCTCGGTGTCCAGCGCGCCGGTGAGCAGGTAGCCGTCCACCTGGGAGTCCGGGCGATCCTGTCCGCCGTGAGGTCGCCGAGAACAGGGACGGTGGGGCTTCTTTGCCAATCCGACCACCGGTGAGGCACCTTCGCTGGACGGATCTTCACCCGATCGAGTCCAGCGCCTCGTCCAGCAGCCGCCGCAGCCGCAGCGCGTCCGAGGCGACGGCGGTCACCAACGCGGCGGGTCCGGCGAGCGGCAGGACCGCGGCGCCCTCCCCCACCACCCGTGCCGACACCGGGTGTTCGGCGAACTCCGGCCGTACGACGACCAGTTGCCCCACGGCACGGCGACCGCCGAGCCCGGCGGGACCGTCCCAGCCGCCGGGGGCGCCCGGACCGCAGGACAGCTCCTGGTCGAGCACGGTCCGCCCGGCGATCCGCACGGACAGCCGGCTGGTGAGCCGCCCGGGTTCCTCACCCGCCCGACCGAGAACCTGCTCCTCGCGCAGCACGAGACGGGCGGCCGGGCCAAGGTCGGCCCGGGTGCGCACGTGCAGGTCGCTGTCGTACGCGGAGATCAACTGCTCGGGTAGCCATCGCAGTTCACCACCGTCGGCCACCGTGAGACGGACGTCGTAGCGGGCCTCGCCCTTGGCCTGGCCGGGCAGTGCGAGGGTGGCGGCGGCCGACCCGACGTGCAGCCGGGCGCCGTCCTCGACGCCGGCCTCGATCGTGAGGTGGTCGCCGCCGAGGGGGCCGCTCATCGCGCCGATCACCATGACCCGGGCCTCGTCGGCGCTGCCCCGCGTCCGGCGCAACGCCAGCGGCCCTTCACCCGCCAGTACGGGCAGGGCCGTACCGCCGCGCCCGTCGGGGCGGGCGAGGATGCGGGCGGTGGCGCGCACGCCGCTGGTCGCCGCGCTCATGCCGTCCACGCGGTGAGCCGCGCGCGCACCCAGTCGGCCACGTCCCGCACGCCCGGCTCGCCGCGCAGCGACTGGAAGACGACCGGCAGTTCGGCCCGTTGGGCCTTGGCGTCGGCGGCCATCCGCGCCAGGTCGGAGCCGACGTACGGGGCGAGGTCGGTCTTGTTGACGACGAGCAGGTCGGCGGTGGTGACGCCGGGGCCGCCCTTGCGCGGGATGTCGTCTCCGCCGGCCACGTCGATGACGAAGATCTGTGCGTCGACGAGGCCCTTGGAGAAGGTGGCGGTGAGGTTGTCGCCGCCGGACTCGACCAGGATCAGGTCCAGCGGCCCGACTTCGTCCTCCAGGTCCTCGACCGCTTCGAGGTTGGCGGAGATGTCGTCCCGGATCGCGGTGTGCGGGCAGGCCCCCGTCTCCACGGCGGTGATCCGCTCCGACGGCAGCACGGCCTCCCGCCGGAGGAACTCGGCGTCCTCGCGGGTGTAGATGTCGTTGGTGACGACGGCCAGGGAGAGCTCGTCCCGCAGCGCGCGGCAGAGCGCGGCGACGGTGGCGGTCTTGCCGGACCCCACGGGCCCACCGAGCCCGATCCGCAGGGCACGACGGCGGCCGTCCGGGCGGTGGGCGTCGGCGCTGACGGCAGGGGTGTCGTGGTGGGAGTGGTCGACGTGCATCGATGCGGCTCCTTGTGAAGCCGGCCTGCTTCCCGGCCCGTCCGGCTGATCGAGGACGGGGCCGTTCAGGCCGACGGGGGTCAGGGGGGCACTATGTGTGGGGTCCGAGCGAACTCACGAGGCGAACAGCCGCACCCCCCATCCGGCATGAGCCTCCGCCCCGATCTCCAGCAGCGGAGCCGAAGCGGCGGGCAGTACGTCCACCCCCTCATGGACGGCGGCCCGCGCGGCCTCCCCCGACCGGTCCGCGACGCGGTCCACCTCGGGCGCCAGCCGTGCCAGCACCCCGGTCGCGTCGAACGGATCGAGACTCAGCAACCGCACCGTCGCGCTCGCCGGTCCGCTCACACTCTCGTACGCCGCGCAGTAGGCGGCGTCGAGGGCCCTCAGCCCGGCCGCCCGCGCCGCGAGGCCGAGCACCACCGGCTGATGCGCCCCCTTGGGGAACGCCCGTGCCAGGGCGTCCAGTTCGGCGGACGGCCAGGTGGCGCGCGCGGCCCGCAGCATCTGCCGTCCCAGCTTGCGCGCCGTCAGTCGGAGCGCCGGGGACGGCGTCCGCGCGTCCGCCGCCGCGTCCAGCTCGCGCGGGTCGACGCCGAGCGCCGCCGCCGCGGCGAGGGCCGCCGACACCAGCCCCGCCGTGTGCAGGCGGCCCCGGCAGAAGTCCTCCAGGCTCGCCGCGCCGGTGATCCGTCCCGCCTTCACCGCGGCCTCGGCCCCGCCGGAGTGCGCGTGCCCGCCGGCGGGGAAGCGGCCGTCGGCGAGGACGAGGAGCGCCGCTCGTGACATCACCGCACCTCAGAAGAGGAAGTACCGCTGGGCCATGGGCAGTTCGGCGGCCGGTGTCGCCTCGACGAGTTCCCCGTCGATGTGCACGGCGAAGCTGTCGGGGTCGACGCGCACGTGGGGCCGCGCGTCGTTCTCCCGCATGTCGGCCTTGGTCACGCTGCGGGTCGACTCGATGGCGACGAACCGCTTCCCGAGGCCGAGCCGCTCCGGGAGCCCGTCCTCGATGGCGAGCGGCGCCACGAAGTTGACGGAGTTCGAGGCCGGTGCCCGCCCGATCGCCCCGTACATCGGCCGGGGCAGGATCGGCTGGGGCGTGGGGATCGAGGCGTTGGCGTCGCCCATCTGCGCGTACGCGATCTGCCCGCCCTTCAGGACGAGGTGCGGCTTGACGCCGAAGAACGCGGGCTCCCAGAGCACCAGGTCGGCGAGCTTGCCGGTCTCCACGGAGCCGACCTCGCGCGCGAGGCCCTGGGCGAGCGCCGGGTTGATCGTGTACTTGGCGACATAGCGACGTACCCGGTGGTTGTCCGCCTGTCCGTCGCCGGGCAGTGCGCCGCGCCGCCGCTTCATCACATGGGCGGTCTGCCAGGTGCGCATGACGACCTCGCCGACCCGGCCCATGGCCTGGGAGTCCGACGAGATGATCGAGATCGCGCCCAGGTCGTGCAGGATGTCCTCAGCGCCGATCGTGGACGGCCTGATCCGGGACTCGGCGAAGGCCAGGTCCTCCGGCACCGCCGGGTTGAGGTGGTGGCACACCATCAGCATGTCGAGGTGTTCCTCGGCGGTGTTGACGGTGAACGGCCGCGTCGGGTTCGTGGAGCTGGGCAGCACGTGTGGCTCGGCGACCACGGTCATGATGTCGGGGGCGTGCCCGCCGCCCGCGCCCTCCGTGTGGTATGCGTGGATGCCCCGTCCGCCGATCGCGGCCAGCGTGTCGCCGACGAAGCCGGCTTCGTTCAGCGTGTCGGTGTGGAGGGCGACCTGGATGCCAGTCTGTTCGGCGACGGTCAGCGAGGCGTCGATGACGGCCGGGGTGGAGCCCCAGTCCTCGTGCAGTTTCAGGCCGAGTGCGCCGCCACGGATCTGGGACAGCATCGCCTCGTGGGAGACGGTGTTGCCCTTGCCGAGGAAGCCGATGTTGAGCGGGTACCGCTCCATCGCCTCCAGCATCCGGGCCAGGTGCCAGGGGCCGGGCGTGACCGTGGTCGCCTTGGAACCCTCGGCCGGTCCGGTGCCGCCACCGACGAGGGTCGTGATGCCCGCCGCCAGCGCCTCGTCGGCGATCTGCGGGCAGATGAAGTGGACGTGGGCGTCGATGGCCCCGGCCGTCAGGATCCGCCCGTTGCCCGCGATGACCTCGGTCTCCGGTCCGATGACCAGGTCCGGGTGGACGCCGTCCATCGTGTCCGGGTTGCCCGCCTTCCCGATCCCGGTGATCCGGCCGTCGCGGATGCCGACGTCGGCCTTGACGATCCCCCAGTGGTCGACGATCACCGCGCCGGTGACGACCGTGTCGGGCGTGCCGTCCGCGCGCGTGGCGCGCGCCTGTCCCATGGACTCGCGGATGACCTTGCCGCCGCCGAACACCGCCTCGTCGCCCGACAGTCCGGGCCCGCCGCTGCGGTCCTCCTCGATCTCGACCAGCAGATCGGTGTCGGCGAGCCGGATGCGGTCACCGGTGGTCGGGCCGAACAGGTCGGCGTAAGCGGCCCGCGAGATCTCAGGCATCGAGGGCACCTCCGGTCTCCCCGCGCAGTCCGGGCACCACACGGGCGCCCGCGAGGGGCACGAGTTCGACGTCGACGGGGATGCCGGGTTCGAAGCGTACGGCCGTGCCGGCGGCGACGTTGAGCCGCTTGCCGCGCGCGGCGGCGCGGTCGAACTCCAGGCCGGGGTTGGCCTCGGCGAAGTGGTAGTGGGAGCCGACCTGGACGGGCCGGTCGGCGGCGTTGAGCACGGTGAGGCGGGTGACCTCGCGGCCCGCGTTGTAGGCAATCGGGCCGTCGCCGAACAGGATCTCTCCGGGGATCATCGCGGGCCCCTCACACGATCGGGTCGTGGACGGTGACGAGCTTGGTGCCGTCCGGGAAGGTCGCCTCGACCTGCACGTCGTGGATCATCTCCGAGATGCCCTCCATGACGTCGTCCCTGGTGAGGAGTTCGCGTCCGGAGGCCATGAGTTCGGCGACGGTGCGGCCGTCACGGGCGCCTTCGAGGATGTGCGACGTGATGAGGGCCACGGCTTCGGGGTGGTTCAGTCGCAGCCCGCGGGCGCGGCGCTTCTCGGCAACGTCGGCCGCCACGTGGATCAGCAGCCTCTCCTGCTCGTGCGGGGTCAGTTGCACGTCCCACCTCACCTCCTCGCTCCGGGCCGTGCGGGGCCCGGTGGCCGCGGCCACCGGCAACGTCCCTGGTGGCGTGGAGGGGCAGGCTAGTCGGCACGAGTTTCGAGCACGTTAACCAAGCTGTGATCCGCGCGTCGCGGTGTCCTCGTGCCGCATGGTCCCCAACGCCCGCAGCCCGTCGCGGAGTACGTCGACCGGGGCGGGTCCGAAGAGGGACTGCTGAGCGAGGAAGCCCATCACGGCGGCGATCATCGTGCGGGCCACGTGGTCCGGGGCGACGTCCGGGCGCATCATCCCGGCGTCCTGGTAGCCCTCGACGATCCGCGACCAGGCCGCGCGCACCGAGACGTACCCCTCGCGCAGGAGGGCCGCCAGTTCCTCGTTGCGCAGGGTCTCCGTCCACACCTGGATCACGAGCCGCGGAAAGGCGGGCCGGCCGTCGACGGTCAGGTTCTCCCGGGCGGCGAGCGTCCGGCCGAGGACCGCGGCGACGAGTTCGTCCGGCGGCGGGGGCGGGCTCTGCCGTGCCGCCTCCTCGAAGGCCCCGCGGACCGAGTTGAGCACCTCGCCGACGATCGCGGCGATCAGTTCCTCCTTGCCGCTGAAGTAGCGGTAGACGGCCCCGGCGGAGAGATCCACCTCCTTGAGCACGTCCTGCATGGACGTGGCGTGGAACCCGTTGCGGGCGAAGCAGACGGCGGCGCCGTCGAGGATCTGCCGACGACGGGCGTCGAGGTGTTCCTGGGATACGCGGGCCATGCCCCCAAGCTAAAACGAACATTCATTCTTGACAAGTCGCCACCGCGGGCGCACGGTGGTGCGGAAGCAAAAACGAACGATCCTTCTTTTTGGATCCCACTCGAGGGGCACACCCATGTCCACGCCATCCGGCACGCACCCCACCCGCCCGGACCCCCGTCGCCTGATCGCGGTCGTCGTCCTCGCTCCGCTGCTCGTGGCCCTGGCGCTGTGGGCCTTCGCCTGGCCCGCCGCCCGCACCGCGCCCCGCGACCTCCCACTGGGTGTCGCGGGCCCGGCCGCCGCCACGGCGCAGGTCGAGCGGGGGCTGGCCCAGCATCAGGGCGCCTTCGAGATCCACCGCTACCCGGACGAGGCCGCCGCCCGGGAGGCCGTCGAGGACCGGTCGGTGTACGGCGCGATCGTCGTCACCGAGCGGGGACCCGAGCTGCTGACCGCGTCGGCCGGGAGCCCGCTGGTCGCACAGCTGCTGCGACAGGCCGCGTCCGCCGGGGGCGCCGAGCCCCGCGCGGAGGACGTCGTGGCGGCCCCCGAGAGCGACCCGCGGGGCGCGGCCCTCGGCGCGAGTGTGCTGCCGCTGGCGCTGGCCGGGATAGCGGCCGGCTCGGCCGTCTTCACCATCGGGCTGAGCGGCGTCCGCGCGGTGATCGCGCTGGTGGTCACCTCGGGTCTGGTCGGCGTCACCGTGGCCGCGATCGCGCACAGCTGGCTGGAGGTGCTCACCGGCGACTGGTGGGCGGAGGCGGCGGCCCTCGGGCTGTCCACGCTGGCGGTGAGCGCCGCGGTCGCGGGCCTGGCCGCGCTCATGGGCAAGGCCGGCGTCGGCATCGTCGCGGGTGTGCTGATGCTGCTCGGCAACCCGTTCTCGGGGGCGGGTTCGGCACCGCAGATGCTGCCCGAGCCGGCCGGGGCGATCGGCCAGTGGCTGCCGCCCGGCGCCGGGACGACGCTGCTGCGCTCGGTGTCGTACTTCGACGGAGCGGCGGCACTGGGCCCGGCGCTGACCCTCACCTGGTGGGCCGCGCTGGGGCTCGGGGCAGTGCTGCTGGGCAGCACGCTGAGGCCGCGTACGACCCACGCCGACGACACCGCGGCCGCCCCGAGGCCGGTGCCGGCCGGCTGACCCCGAACGCCGTGCGCCCCGCCGTAGCGGACGGGGCGCACGGCCTTTTGCCGCGCTGGGCTTGCCGCCCGGCGACTTGTTGCGGCTGCTTGCCGCCCGGCGGTTGCTCGCCGACTTCCTGTCTGCCTGCGACGTGGAGACGATCTGCCTCGGGCAGGCCGGATCGACCGCCGCCGTCCTGCTCGCCGCCGGCACCCCGGGCAAGCGATGCGCCCTCCCCGGCGCCCGGATGGCGCTCAGTCAGCCGGCGCTGCACGAGCCCGTCGAGGGACGGGCGAGTGATCTCGCGGTCCCGGCGGAGGAGCTGGCGTGGGTGCGCACCCGCCTGGAGGAGCTGCTCGTACGGCACACCGGGCGCACCCGTGCACAGGTCGGCGCGGACATCGAGCGGGACAGGATCCTCACGTCGCAGGAGGCCCTGGAGTACGGCCTGATCGACCGGATCGTCCCCGACCGCAAGGCCACCCGCCCGGCACCCGGCGAGCGGTGAGCCGCGGATGCTGCCGCCCGAGCTGCCGCCGCTGCCTGCCCTCACCCGCGCCGAGGGCGAGCTGATCGACCGTTACCTGGACGTCGTCGACCTGCTCAGCCGGATCAACCCGGCGCACGACGGCGACACGTACCGTGGACTGCGCGCCGCACAGGCGCTGGTGCGCAGGGCCGCCGAACTGCGCGACGCGCTCGCGCTGATGCACCAGCGGGGCGAGACCGAACTCCACGCCCGAACCCTTGCGCGGGCGCTGCGCGTGCTGGACGGCGAACGCCGCACGGCGCGGATCACCGTCCCACCGCGCTCGGACAGTTGAGGCACGGCCGGCACAGCCGCCGTCGCCGCGGACCGCAAGGCGACACGGCGGGACGTCCGGACAGCCGTCGACAGGGACCAAAAGGGCTACCGCCGTCCGATGGATCCTGACGTGCTGTTCCGGGGCCCTTGCGGTTGCGCGGCGAGACCTGCTTGCGGGCGGAACGCGACCTTCCGCCCCTGGTCCGGGGTGGCGCGGCGCCCTTGACACCTGTTCGCACACCAGACTGTCCACCCGAACGGGTGAGTGGTGAGTAACGCCACAAATCCCCGGTTGCGTTGGGATTTTCGGACTTGTGTAAGCCAAGATCCCTGACTGACGACAAGCCCCCGCCACCGCGGCGGGGCGGTCCGGGCGGACGCCGAATCCTGCCGCCGCCCGGATGACCGGTCGACAGGAGTGGATCGGCAGGAGTGGAGGACCCGAGCACGACGGGTCGCCGGAGCACACGTTCCGAGCGGCCCTTGGGGTGAAGCCGCGACACCGCGGCCGGGCAACTTCGCCAGCCCGAATCCGACAGGTCATCCTTCACAGGCGGCTGACGAAGGGTTGCGCATGACCGCGCTCAATCGTGTCCCGTCGCTCATGGCCCGCGCCGGTACGGCCTCGGCCCTCACCCTCGCCGCGGTGGGCGGCTCCGTCGTGGCTCCGGGCTTCGCCCCGGAGGCCGCGGCCGCCACGCCGGCGACGAAGGCCCTCCAGGTCGCGGCCTCGAAGAAGGGCTCCCCGTACAGGTGGGGCGCCACCGGTCCGCGCCGGTTCGACTGCTCCGGCCTGACGCTGTACTCGTACAAGAAGGCGGGCAAGAAGCTGCCCCGCACGGCCGCTCAGCAGTACAACAAGACCCGTCACATCTCGGCGAGGAGCCGCAAGGCCGGCGACCTCGTGTTTTTCCACTCGGGGTCGAACGTGTACCACGTCGGGATCTACGCCGGTAAGGGGAAGATCTGGCACGCCCCGAAGACCGGGGACGTGGTGAGGCTGCAGAAGATCTGGACGAAGAGCGTGTGGTACGGCCGCGTCAAGTAACCCTTGGGGGCGGTGGTGGCGCCCCTGACGCGCCGCCGCCGTCCCGGCCCCTGACGCGGGCTCAGGCCGCGTCCCGCCTCCCGTGGCGGGGCGGCGGCACCCAGCACCGTCAGCGCGGCGCCCGTGCCGCCCTCCAGGGCGCGAGCGGCCTGCGGCCTGCCCAGCAGCAGCCGTCATGCCCTCGGCGGCGCCGGCTCCCGGCCGGGCAGCCACCGCTCAGCAGGGCGCCGGACCATCCGACCCGGCAGGGCGTCGGTCCGACACCGCCCCACGCGGGTGCGTCGCCGGCCCGCGGCCAACGAGAACGCGCAGACCCTCCAGCGGCAGAGGCTGCGCTCAGCAGGGCGCCGGACCATCCGACCCGGCAGGGCGTCGGTCCGACACCGCCCCACGCGGGTGCGTCGCCGGCCCGCGGCCAACGAGAACGCGCAGACCCTCCAGCGGCAGAAGCTGGGCCCGCTGGCGCAGGGGCTGGGCGGCGGTGGGATCCCCGGTCTGCGGCGCCGACCGCGACACCGGGGACGCCGTGGTGTGCGCGCCGGTCGGTGCGGGCTCGGGATGAGGGTCGTACCGGAGCTGGTGGCGCGTACGGCGGCCACGCCGGTCTGGGTGCCCCCGCTGTCGGCGGCTCGGTGCGCCGGACGATCTCGATCCCGCACCACTCCGGCGAGACGGCCCCCACGCCCTGCTCCACAACGCCTCCGCCGCGCCCAGCGGCCCGCACCCGGCCGGAGAACGGCCGACGCCCGGCCCGGAAGCGGACGATGCCCACTCCGAGGCCGACGACGCTCGGCCGTGGACGACGACGCCCGGCCCGGAAGCGGCCGGCGCCCGGGCCGGGAGCCGACGACGTCTGACGCGGTGGCCTCCGAGGATTGGCCCGAGGGCGACAATGCCCCCCTGGCCCGGAAGACGACGACTCCTGACCCGACACCGGCGACGCCCACCCCGGCACACTGACCCCGCTCGCCGGCGGCCTAAGTCTCCTGCTGGCCCGCCAGCGGGATCGGTCGTGCCGGTACCGTCCACGGCAGCTCGATGGAGACCGTCTTGCCCCCCTCACGGGTCGGGCGGACTCTCAGACGGCCGCCGCACTCGGCGGTCAGCCAGCGGATGATGACCAGACCGCGGCCGTTGTCCTGCTGGACGGCGGCCGGGAGCCGCTTCGGGAAACGGGGGTGACTGTCGGTCACGCCGATGCGAAGCTGCTCGTCGCGGTCGAGCTCCATGGCGACCGTGAAGGTGGGCGACTGACCGAGGGTGTGCTGGACGGCGTTGGTGGCGAGTTCGGAGACGATGAGCCGGATCGTGTCGGCCGCCTCCGTCTCCGGCGGCAGTCCCCATTCCGCCAGGGTGCTGACGACGTAGGTGCGGGCGGCGGAGACCGAGGCGGGATCGCTCGGCAGGGTGACGGATGCTTCCAGGTGGTCTGCCATGGCGACGTCGTCCCTTTCCCACGGGACCGCAGTCCGACACGGAGCGGATGGTTCGAGTACGGTCCCGGACTGGTGCTTCTTCGCCAGACTGCCACTCACGGACCGGTAGCGGTGGCGATCCACCAAGATATGCATATATCTGTCGCTCGAAGCGGTGAACTCTGCGACGGCAGAGCGTATTTGGGCGGCTCGGAGGGAGTAGGGAGTAGCCCATGCAGCACGGTCCCGCGGTTCGCCGCCGGAAACTGGGCGCCGAATTGCGCACACTGCGAGGCCGCGCGGGCCTCACAAGCGGTGAGGCGGCCCGCCTGGTGGGCTGGCACCAGTCGAAAGTGAGCCGTATCGAGACCGGCGCGAGCGGCGTGAAACCCGCCGACGTCCGGTTACTCCTGGACGCCTACGGGGTGGACGACGCCCAGCTCAGGGACCTCCTGCTGGCCTTGGCGGGTTCCGGCGGCGGCCACGGCCGGGACCACTGGTGGCACGCCTACAAGGGGGTGCTGCCCCCCACCTACCGGGACTTCATCAGCCTGGAGTCGCAGGCCGGCGCGATGCGCACGCTGGAGACCTCCGTCGTCCCGGGCCTGCTCCAGACCCCCGAGTACGCCCGCGCCGTGACCCGCGCCGCGGTGGAGGGCGTCGACGAGGACCGTCTGGACGCCCTGGTGGAGGTACGTCTGGCCCGGCAGGACGTGCTGCGTTCGCAGCCGCCGCTGACGCTGAGCGCGGTGCTCGACGAGGCGGTGCTGCGCCGGGAGGTCGGCGGCCCCGAGGTGATGGCGCGCCAGCTGGAGCGGCTCGTGGAGGCCGCGCGACTGCCCCAAGTGCGCCTGCAAGTGCTGCCCTTCGCGGCGGGGGCGCACATCGGCATCACGGGGCCTTTCGTTATCTTCTCATTTTCGAGCACTTCTGATCTGGATGTTGTGGTTCTCGACCACTTGACGAGTAGCCTCTACCTCGAAAGGAAAGAAGACGTAGAGGCCTACATCGAGGCCTTCAACGCCCTTCGGTTCCACGCCCTTTCGCCCGAGGATTCGTTGGACTACATCGCCGGGATAGGTGACGGCGCGTAAGGAGGCACCATGACCGCACTGCCTCGGAACGTACCCATCAGCACTCAACTGCTCGGTGTGCACTGGCTGCGCAGCAGCTACAGCACCGGCGCGAACAACTGCGTCGAGACGGCCCGGCCTGCTCTGGGCCCCTGGACCGGACTGCTCGCCGTACGCGACTCCAAGGACCCGGCCGGACCCGCGCTGCTCTTCTCCCCCGAGAGCTGGGCGGGCTTCACGGCTCACCTCTGACGGTCCTGACAACTTCTCCCATCGACCTACCCCGATCAGCAACGATCATCTCTGATCAGTTCCGTACGGCATGACGCACGGCCGTGGTTCGCCGACTCATGGTCGCGTGTCGCCGATGACTCGTACAGCGCGTTCGATCTGGTCCTCGGAGAGGTCCGCGCGGGCCGTCAGCCGCAGCCGGGAGATGCCGTCGGGCACGGAGGGAGGCCGGAAGCAGCCCACGGCGAGCCCCTCGGCGCGGCAGTCGGCCGCCCAGCGCACGGCGCTCTCCGGGGACGGCGCGCGCACGGAGACGACCGCGGCGTCCGGCCGTACCGCCTGAAGCCCGAGGGCCGTCAGTCGGGCGTGCAGCTCATCCGCCACCGCCCGCGCCCGCGCAGCCCGTTCGGGCTCACGGCGCAGCAGCCCGAGCGCCGCCAGCGCCGCTCCCGCGGCGGCGGGAGCCAGTCCCGTGTCGAAGATGAACGTCCGGGCCGCGTTGACCAGATGGTCGATCACCCGCGCGGGGCCGAGCACGGCTCCGCCCTGGCTGCCGAGCGACTTGGACAGCGTGACCGTGACGACCACGTCGTCCGCGCCGGCGAGCCCCGCCGCGTGCGGGGCGCCCCGGCCGCCGTCGCCGAGCACGCCGAGGCCGTGGGCGTCGTCCAGGACGAGTCCCGCGCCGCGCTCGCGGCACACCTCGGCCAACGCCGCGAGGGGGGCCGCGTCACCGTCGACCGAGAAGATCGTGTCGGACACGGCGACGGCCGGCCCGTCGTGCGTGTGCAGCGCCTTGCGCACCGCGTCCGGGTCGGCGTGCGCGACGACCTGCGTGGTCCCGCGGGCCAGCCGGCAGCCGTCGATCAGCGAGGCGTGGTTGCCCGCGTCGGAGACGACCAGCGTGCCGTGCGGCGCCAGCGCGGTGACCGCGGCGAGGTTGGCGGCGTATCCGGAGGAGAAGACGAGCGCCGCCTCGACGCCGCAGAAGCCGGCCAGCTCACGCTCGAGTTCCGTGTGCAGCTCGGTGGTGCCGGTGACGAGGCGGGAGCCGGTCGACCCGCCGCCCCACCTCCGCGCCGCCCGCGCGGCGCCCTCGACGACCTCGGGATGCCGGGCCAGCCCCAGGTAGTCGTTGCTCGCCAGGTCCAGCAGCGGCGAGTCGGCCGGGCGGGGTCGCAGGCTCCGTACGAGGCCCGCGCGGCGGCGCAGCTCCGCCTGCTCGTCGATCCAGCCGAACGCCATGGGGTCCGTCCTCCGGTGTTTTTGTAGGCAGTGCACAGACCCTAGCGGGGACCAACGCGGCTCAGGGTGTGGCAATACCCACACGTCGACGGCTCACGGTTGTGTGAAGTCTCCTCTTGGCCGAAGGCCGTCCGTTAGGACAGGATCAGCTTTCATGGACCTGCTGAACACGCTGGTGGACAAAGGGCTTCGGCGCGAGACGCCGACCCGCGAGGAAGCACTGGCCGTCCTCGCCACTTCCGACGACGACGTACTCGATGTGGTGGCCGCGGCCGGCAAGGTGCGCCGCCACTGGTTCGGCCGACGGGTGAAGCTCAACTACCTCGTCAACCTCAAGTCGGGCCTGTGCCCGGAGGACTGCTCGTACTGCTCCCAACGGCTCGGCTCCAAGGCCGACATCCTCAAGTACACCTGGCTGAAGCCCGACGAGGCCTCCCGGGCCGCGGCCGCGGGGCTCGCGGGCGGCGCCAAGCGGGTCTGCCTGGTGGCCAGCGGACGCGGTCCGACGGACCGTGACGTGGACCGGGTCTCGGAGACCATCAAGACGATCAAGGAGCAGAACGAGGGCGTCGAGGTGTGCGCCTGCCTCGGGCTGCTCTCCGACGGGCAGGCGGAGCGGCTGCGCGAGGCCGGCGCGGACGCCTACAACCACAACCTCAACACGTCTGAGGGGACGTACGCGGACATCACGACCACCCACACCTACGCCGACCGGGTGGACACCGTGACCAAGGCGCACGCGGCCGGGCTGTCCGCCTGCTCCGGACTGATCGCGGGCATGGGCGAGTCGGACGAGGACCTGGTCGACGTCGTCTTCGCGCTGCGCGAGCTGGACCCGGACTCGGTGCCGGTCAACTTCCTGATCCCGTTCGAGGGGACCCCGCTCGCCAAGGAGTGGCACCTCACCCCGCAGCGCTGTCTGCGGATCCTGGCGATGGTGCGGTTCGTGTGCCCGGACGTCGAGGTGCGCATCGCGGGCGGGCGCGAGGTCCATCTGCGCTCGATGCAGCCGCTCGCGCTGCACCTGGCCAACTCCATCTTTCTCGGCGACTACCTCACCAGCGAGGGGCAGGCGGGCAAGGCCGACCTGGAGATGATCGCCGACGCCGGGTTCGAGGTGGAGGGCACCGGCCAGGTGACACTGCCGGAGCACCGGGCGGGCGGCGGCTGCGGCTCGCACGAGGGCGCGGGGAACGCGGCGCACGCGATCGGCGCCGGGTGCGGGTCGCACGGGGGTGACGAG
This sequence comes from Streptomyces chromofuscus, assembly GCF_015160875.1. Taxonomy (NCBI): domain Bacteria; kingdom Bacillati; phylum Actinomycetota; class Actinomycetes; order Kitasatosporales; family Streptomycetaceae; genus Streptomyces; species Streptomyces chromofuscus. The sequence goes on from NZ_CP063374.1 coordinate 1,205,875, forward strand.
AGCGCCGGGTGCGGGTCGCACGCAGGCGGCGGCATTTGTGGTTCCGCTCCGGCCCCGCAGGCCGCCGAGCCGCGTACGGACCTGGTGGCCGTACGCCGTCGGGGAGCCGGAACGGATCTCGCGCCCAATGCCTGACCTGACCCTGGCCGAGCTGCTGGACATCGACCGGCGGCACGTCTGGCATCCGTACGGCCCCATGCCCGGCCGGCAGGAACCGCTCGTCGTGGAGTCGGCGAGCGGGGTCCGGCTGCGGCTCGCGGACGGCTCGGGCGAGCTGATCGACGGGATGTCGTCCTGGTGGTCGGCGATCCACGGCTACCACCACCCGGTGCTCGACGAGGCCGCGCACGAGCAGCTGGCGCGGATGAGCCACGTGATGTTCGGCGGACTCACGCACGAGCCCGCCGTGCGTCTCACGAAGCTCCTTGTCGACATGTCACCCGACGGACTGGAGCACGTGTTCCTCGCCGACTCCGGCTCGGTGTCGGTCGAGGTGGCGATCAAGATGTGCCTGCAGTACTGGCGTTCGCTCGGCCGGCCGCGGAAGCAGCGTCTGTTGACGTGGCGGGGCGGCTACCACGGCGACACCTGGATGCCGATGTCGGTGTGCGACCCCGAGGGCGGCATGCACGAACTGTGGAGCGGCGCGCTGCCCCGGCAGGTGTTCGCGGGTCCGCCGCCGGCCGCGTACGAGGAGTCGTACGCCGCAGAGCTGCGCGAGCTGATCGCGCGGCACGCCGACGAGCTGGCCGCCGTCGTCGTCGAGCCGGTGGTGCAGGGCGCGGGCGGGATGCGGTTCCACTCCCCCGCGTACCTGCGGGTGCTGCGCGAGGCGTGCGACGCCCACGACGTGCTGCTGGTCTTCGACGAGATCGCGACCGGCTTCGGGCGTACGGGCGCGCTGTTCGCGGCGGAGCACGCGGCGGTGACGCCGGACGTGATGTGCGTCGGCAAGGCGCTGACCGGCGGATACCTGACGATGGCGGCGACGCTGTGCACGACACGGGTGGCCGACGGCATCTCCCGCGGCGAGGTGCCGGTGCTGGCGCACGGGCCGACGTTCATGGGCAATCCGCTGGCGGCGGCCGTCGCCTGCGCCTCGATCGGGCTGCTGCTCGGCCAGGACTGGCGCGCCGAGGTCAAGCGGATCGAGGCGGGACTGCGGGACGGGCTGGCACCGGCCGCGGACCTGCCGGGGGTACGGGACGTCCGGGTGCTGGGCGCCATCGGCGTCGTCCAGCTCGACCACGAGGTCGACATGGCGGCGGCGACGCGGGCGGCGGTCCGCGAGGGCGTGTGGCTGCGGCCGTTCCGCGACCTCGTCTACACCATGCCGCCCTACGTCACGGGCGACGCCGACCTGGCACGGATCGGGCGCGCGGTGTGCGCGGCCGCACGGGAGGGATGACATGCCGATCCTGGTGATCACGGGGACGGGCACGGAGGTCGGCAAAACGGTCACGACGGCCGCGGTCGCCGCGTCGGCGGTCGCGGCGGGTCGTACGGTCGCCGTCCTGAAGGCCGCACAGACGGGCGTACGACCGGACGAGCGCGGGGACGCCCAGGAGGTCGCGCGACTGGCGGGTCCGGTCACGGCGACCGAACTCGCCCGCTACCCCGAGCCGTTGGCGCCGGGCACCGCGGCGCGGCGGGCCGGGCGGGCGCCGGTGCATCCGCACGACGTCGCCGAAGCCGCGGCGAAGCTGGCCACCGAGCACGAACTGGTGCTGGTGGAGGGCGCGGGCGGGCTGCTCGTGCGGTTCGACCCGGCGGGCGGCACGCTGGCGGACGCGGCCCGGCTGCTGGCGGCGCCGGTGCTCGTGGTGGCCGCGGCAGGGCTGGGGACGCTGAACGCCACGGAGCTGACGACGCGTGAGGTGCGTCGCCGGGACCTCGGCCTGGCGGGCGTGGTGATCGGCAGCTGGCCCTCCGAGCCCGACCTGGCCTCGCGCTGCAATCTCGCGGATCTGCCGGAGGCGGCGGACGCGCCGCTGCTGGGCGCCCTGCCGGCCGGGGCGGGGGCGCTGGCGCCGGAGGTCTTCCGCAGGGCCGCGCCCGGGTGGCTGGCGCCGCGGCTGGACGGGACGTGGGACGCGGAGGCGTTCCGGGTACGGGAGACGCCGCAGGCGTTCCGGTGAGGGACGGCTGACGGGGCGTCGTCGAGGCCCACGAGGTGTCGTCCGGCCGCCCGATCGGGCCGGGCGGGCGGGTGCGTGCGGCGGCGTGACTGCCGTACGCCGGCCGCCCGATCCGCGCACGGCGGACGCGCCCGATCACCTGCCGACCGCCCCGCTCCGCCGAACGGCGCGCCCGATGCCGCAGGCGGCCGCCTCAGGCGCACCGGCGGGGACGACGGCCACCGTGTCCCCGGGCGGTGTGCGACTTCGCGGGGTGAGCGGCGAGCGGGGGTGCACGGGGCGCATCCGGGGGAGAATCCCCCGTAAGGCCCGTCCTGCCCGGGAGGTTTCCATGCCGCTGCGGTCCGCCGGTCCCGGCAAGGTGGCGCGGGATGCCGTGCACCACCCGCTGTTCGCCCGTTACTACGCCAGCCTCAGCGTGGCCGCCGAGACCCGGATGGGCATGGCCGGGGTGCGCGAGCGGCTGCTCGCCGGACTGTCCGGACGAGTGATCGAGATCGGCGCGGGCAACGGCCTGAACTTCTCGCACTACCCGCGCACGGTCGCGGAGGTCGTCGCCATCGAACCGGAGCGGGGTCTGCGGCAGCTGGCGGTGGAGGCCGCCCTGCGCGCCGACGTGCCCGTCGACGTGGTGCCGGGCGCGGCGGAGGCGCTGCCGGTCAAGAGCGAGGGCTTCGACGCCGTGGTGCTGTCGCTGGTGCTGTGCAGCGTGCGGGACGTGCCACGTGCCCTCGGCGAGGTGCGGCGCGTGCTGCGGCCCGGCGGTCAGGTGCGGTTCTTCGAGCACGGCCGGGGCGGTGGCCGCGCGATGGGCTTCACGCAGCGCGCGCTGGACCGCACGGTGTGGCCGGTGCTGAACGGCGGCTGCCATCTGTCCCGGGACCCGGTGGGCGCGTTCCGGGACGCGGGACTCGAACTGGGCCCGTACCGGCGGCTGCTGATGCCGGAGAAAGGACCCGTGCTGCCCACCTCCTTCTGCGTGCTCGGCACCGCGTGGCGCCCGCCGCGGTAGGCGGGCGCCTCTCAGGCTCCACTGGCGCGGCTCGCGCGCGATGTCGTGCACCGACGCCTCGCCGCTCTTGACCAGCCGGGCCAGGTCGCGTACCTGCTCGGGCGAGGTGACGACGTTGGCACCGCTCGCGACCAGGTAGGCGTACGCCACGGCGGAGGCGAACAGGGCGTTGGAGCGCTCCAGCGCGGGACGTGGATCAGCAGCTGGAGCAGGGCCGCGGCGCGGGCGTGCGGGGTGTCGTAGACAGGGACGTCGAATACGTGCTCCTGGTGGCGCGCGACGGCGGCGACGAGGGCGCCCCGGTCGGTGACCTGGGGGTCTCCCGGCGTCTTCTGCTAGGCGAGCATCAGCAGCCAGGCGAGGTCGATGGTCAGGTCGCCCAACGGACTCAGCGGCGACCTTCGCTCGCGCGGCCGTCACGGCCGTCCTTCACACGCGCCGCGCCCACGCGGCCCTCGCTCGCCCGGCTCCCACTCGCCCGGCTTCCGCCCACCCGGCCCTCGTGGTCGGCGCCGAACTCCTCGGCGAAGACCGACTCGTACTGCTTCATGAAGTCGGCGGCGGCCCCACGAAGGTGTGGCCGACCTCGCCGGTGTCCTGCTTGACGAGTTCCTCGATGCAGCGGTTGACGCTCGTCCCGCGCGCGAGGACGCGTTCGCGGGCCGCGCGGGCGGTGTCCTCGTCGACGCGGACGCTCAACTGGGTCTTGGCCATACCTTGAGGCCAGCGCCGGAGTGCCAGCACGGCAAGGGCGCCCGCACGGCCGGTTGAGTGCCCCTTACAACAGACCCCTGCACCCGACCTGGGCAGGACACCGCCCGGGACCTCGGGGGGATACCGCGTGTGCCGCGTGTCACATTACTGTCGGCCCCAGCACGAAGGCCGTCGGCCGGGAACGCGGGACGTCCACGAGCACGGAGCGACCAAGGAGGAACCCTTGTCCACACCTGCTGCGGAGCACGCACCCGGGGTCGCCCCGGCCGACGGGGTCGCGGCCCGCGCCCGCGGTCTCACCAAGGCGTACGGCTCGGGCGAGACGACGGTGCTCGCCCTGGACTCGGTGGACGTGGACATCGCGCGCGGGCGCTTCACCTCCGTGATGGGCCCGTCGGGATCCGGCAAGTCCACCCTCATGCACTGTCTGGCCGGGCTCGACACCGTGTCGTCGGGCCAGGTGTGGCTCGGTGACGTCGAGATCACCGGGCTGAAGGAGCGCGAGCTGACCCGGCTGCGCCGGGACCGGATCGGTTTCATGTTCCAGTCCTTCAACCTGATACCGACGCTGAACGCGCTCGAGAACATCACGCTCCCCATGGACATCGCGGGCCGGAAGCCCGACCGGACGTGGCTCGACCAGGTCATCGACACCCTCGGGTTGAGGGACCGGCTCACGCACCGCCCGTCGCAGCTGTCCGGCGGGCAGCAGCAGCGTGTCGCCTGTGCCCGCGCCCTCGCCTCCCGCCCGGAGCTGATCTTCGCGGACGAGCCGACCGGCAACCTCGACTCGCGGGCCGGCCTGGAAGTCCTCGGCTTCCTGCGCGAGGCCGTCGACGCACTCGGGCAGACCGTCGTCATGGTCACCCACGACCCGGGCGCCGCCGCCCACTCCGACCTGGTGCTCTTCCTCGGCGACGGACGGATCGTCGACGAGATGCGGCAGCCGACGGCGGAGGCGGTGCTGGAGCGGATGCGCCTGTTCACCGGGGGCGCCCCCAGGACCGACGGGGCCGACGCGATCCGCCGCCGGCACGACGACGGCGTGACCGCTCAGGGAGACTGAACCCGTGCTGAAGGCGACGCTCAGAAGCTTTCTCGCCCACAAAGGGCGGCTGCTCCTCTCGGCGCTGGCCGTGCTGCTGTCCGTCGCGTTCGTGGCGGGCAGCCTGATCTTCTCCGACACCGTCGGCCGGACCTTCGACCGGCTCTTCGCGTCGACCGCGGCCGACGTCACCGTCAGCCCCAAGGAGAACCTCGACGAGGCCATACCGTCCGGCGCGACGTCCACCCTGCCGGCGGATCTCGCCGAGCGGGTCGCCCGCGTCGACGGGGTGGCCGCCGCCCGCGCGGAGGTCGAGGTCCAGAACATCACCGTCGTCGACGAACGCAACGAGCCGGTCAGTCCGACGACCGGCGCCCCCACGCTCGGCAACGACTGGAACCCGACCGACCGCAGCCCCGTGGAGCTGACCTCGGGTCACGCCCCGCGCGGGCCCACCGAGGCCCTGATCGACTCCGAGACCGCCGAGCGCGCGAACGTACGGGTCGGGGACACCCTGACGGTGATCGCCACGCCCGGCTCCTTCAAGGTCGAGGTCGTCGGCATCGTCACCTTCACCACCACCAACCCCGGCGCCGCCCTGCTCTACATGGACACGCCGACCGCGCGGACCAAGCTCCTCGGCGTCCCGGACGGCGCCACCTCCATCACCGTGGACGCGGCGCCGGGCGTCAGCGACGAGACGCTCAAGGAGCGCGTGGCGGACACGCTCGGCGGCGAACGCTACGACCTGCGCACCGCGGGCGAACAGGCGCAGTCGGACGTCGAACAGCTCGGCGGCTTCCTGGACGTCATCAAGTGGGTGATGCTCGGCTTCGCAGGGATCGCGGTGCTGGTGGGCGTGTTCCTGATCGTCAACACCTTCTCCATGCTGATCGCGCAGCGCACCCGCGAGCTGGGCCTGCTGCGCGCGCTGGGCGCCGACCGCCGGCAGGTCCGCCGCTCGGTGCTCACCGAGGCGCTGCTGCTCGGCCTGGTCGGCTCCACCCTGGGCCTGGCCGCCGGCATCGGACTCGCCGCCGGGCTGATCGGGCTGATGGGCGTGCTCGGCATGAACATCAAGTCCACCGAGATGGTCATCGGCTGGGCGACACCGGTCACGGCGTACGCCGTCGGCGTCGGCGTCACCTTCGTCGCCGCGTACCTCCCGGCCCGCCGCGCCGCCGCCGTCTCGCCGATGGCGGCGCTCGCGGACGCGGAGGTCGCCGGAGTGGGCCGGCCCCTGAAGGTGCGCGCGGTCGTGGGCACGGTCGTCGCGGCGGCCGGCGTGGCGGCCCTGGTGGGGTGTGCGGTGTCGTCCGAGACGGCGTCGGCCGCGTCCCTGCTCGGCGTCGGCGTGGTCCTGACGCTGGTCGCGACCGTGATCGCGGGACCGCTGCTGGTACGGCCGGTGATCCGGGTGCTGGGCGGGTGGTTCCCGGCGCTGTTCGGCTCGATCGGCCGGATGAGCCAGCGCAACGCGCTGCGCAACCCGCGCCGTACGGGCGCCACCGCTGCCGCGCTCATGGTGGGGCTCGCGCTGGTCGGCGGGATGTCGGTGGCGAGCGCCTCGATGACGAAGTCGTTCGACGAGCAGATCGACCGGACGCTGGGCGCGGACTTCGTGCTCCAGAACGCCAACTTCCTGCCCTTCCCGCGGGAGGTGACCGAACGGGTGCGGGACACCGAGGGCGTCGGCCTGGTCGTTCGCTCGCGGTTCGCGCCGATCGCGCTGACCCTGCCCGACAGCGACCGGGTCGAGACGACGGCCGCCGGCTACGACCCGCGGCTGGACGAGGTCGCGAACATCACCTACGCGCAAGGGGGCAGCGCCGCCGCGCTGGCCCCCGGGCGGATGGCGATGGACCTGGACTTCGCGCGGGAGCACGGTGTGCGGGTCGGCAGCGCGATCCCCGTCGAGTTCCAGGGCGGACGCCGGGCCGAACTGACCGTCGGCGCGCTCACCGACCAGGAGTCCTCCGACGGCTTCGGCATGCAGGGCGGGGTCTACTTCGGGCTCGCCACGCTGGAGCGCTACGCGCCGGGCGCCCAGGACTCCGCACTGTACGTCAACGGCGCGCCCGGCACCGGCGCGGACGACCTGCGCGCCGGCCTGGAGGGGACGCTGGAGACGTACCCGCAGGTGCAGGTGCGGGACCTGGCCGACTACAAGCAACTCGTCCACGAGCAGATAGCGGTGCTGCTCTACCTCGTGTACGCCCTGCTCGGGCTGGCGATCGTGATCGCGGTGCTGGGGGTGGTCAACACCCTCGCCCTGTCCGTCGTCGAGCGCACCCGGGAGATCGGGCTGCTGCGGGCCATCGGGCTGGCCCGCAGGCAGCTGCGCCGGATGATCCGGCTGGAGTCGGTGGTGATCGCGGTGTTCGGCGCGGTGCTCGGGCTCGCGCTGGGCCTGGTGTGGGGTCTGTGCACCCAGCAGGTGCTGGCCCTGGAGGGCATGACCGCGCTGGCCGTCCCGTGGGGGACGATCGTCGCGGTCGTGCTCGGATCGGCGGTGGTCGGTGTCGTCGCGGCCCTGCTGCCGGCGCTGCGGGCGTCGCGGATGAACGTGCTGGCGGCGATCGCGCACGAGTGACCGGGGGCGTCGGGCCGGGCGTCCGACCGGGTGAGGGCGCATGCCTCCCTCGCGTGACCGGCGACGCCCGTCCGGATGCTGACATGCGCGGGCGGCGCGGTGTCGGCCGGTGAGGGGATCGCGGCGTGACCGAGCTGCGGATACGGGCCGCGACGCCCGACGACCTGGACACCGTGCTGGCCTTCTGGAGGACCGCCGCCGAGGGCACCAGCATCAGCGACGACCGCGACGGCGTGGATCGGCTGGTCGCCCGCGACCCGCTGGCGCTGATCCTGGCCGAGCGGGAGGGCGAACTGGTCGGCACGGTGATCGCGGGCTTCGACGGCTGGCGCTGCCACCTCTACCGGCTCGCGGTGCACCCGCAGCACCGCCGCCAGGGCATCGGCGGCGCCCTGCTCGCCGCCGCGGAGGACCGTTTCGCACGACTCGGCGGGCGTCGCGGGGACGCCACGGTGCTGACCCGGAACGTGACCGCGCAGCACGCCTGGCGTGCGGCGGGGTACTCGCCGCAGGAGCAGTGGCGGCGCTGGGTGAAGCCGCTGACCAACGCTCTTTGCCGATCCTTTACTCTGGAAGGGCAACCCGGTCCCCCAGGACACCGGCCCTCAGCGAAAGGTGTGAGCGTCCGCCCATGGGCGAGCCTCCCGGTACCGGACATCGAGCGATCCCTCCCGCACTGCCGGACCATGGGACGGGGGTGACCCGATGACCGAAGTGCTTCTCCTGCTGGTGGCGGTTCTGCTCTCACTCGCCTGCGGCGCCTTCGTCGCGGCCGAGTTCTCGCTGACCACGGTCGAGCGCAGCGACCTGGAACGGGCCGTGGAACGCGGCGAGCGCGGCGCCTCCGGTGCGCTGAAGGCCGTCCGCAACCTCACCTTCCAGCTCTCCGGGGCGCAGCTCGGCATCACCGTCACGAACCTGGTGGTCGGCATGCTCGCGGAGCCGTCCATCGCGAGCCTGATCGCCGGCCCGCTGAGCGAGATCGGCATCCCCCGCTCCACCGCGTCCTCGATCGCGCTGGTGCTGGGCACGGCCCTGTCGACCGTGTTCCTGATGGTCGTGGGCGAGCTGGTGCCCAAGAACTGGGCGATCTCCTCGCCGCTGACGGTCGCCAGGCGGGTGGGCAACGCCCAGCGCTGGTTCAGCGCGGTCTTCCGGCCGTTCATCACCCACCTGAACAACACGGCCAACCGTCTGGTGCGCCGCCTCGGTGTCGAACCCGCCGAGGAGCTGGCCTCCGCGCGGGGGCCGCAGGAACTGGCCGCGCTGGCCCGGCACTCCGCCCGCCAGGGCGCCCTGGAGCCGGACACCGCCGAACTGTTCGTCCGGACCCTGAACCTCGCGGACCTCACCGCGGAGAACGTGATGACGCCGCGCGTGCAGGTCGTCGCCCTCGACGCGCAGGCGACCTGCGAGGACGTCGCGAACGCGACCCGGGCGACGGGCCTGTCCCGGTTCCCGGTCTACCGCGGCAGCCTCGACTCGGTCGTGGGCACCGCCCACATCAAGGACATCCTGACCGTGCCCGCGGAGCGCCGGCCGCGGGTGTCGGTCGCCGACATGATGCGCGAACCGCTGCTCGTCCCCGAGTCGCTGACCGTGGACCGGCTGCTGGACCGGCTCTCCGGCAAGCGCACGATGGCCGTGGTCATCGACGAGTACGGCGGCACGGCGGGCGTGGCGACCCTTGAGGACATCGTCGAGGAGGTCGTCGGCGAGGTGCGCGACGAGCACGACCCGCACGAGACGCCCGACCTCGCCGCGGCCGGCGCCGACGAGGACGGCCACGCCCTGTACGCGGCGGACGGCGCGGCCCGCATCGACCAGCTCGCGCGCGTCGGCCTGCGGCCGCCGGAGGGACCGTACGAGACGCTCGCCGGTCTCATCGCGACCGCGCTCGGCCGTATCCCCGCCGTGGGCGACAGCGTCGCGGTCGCCGGCTGGCGGCTGGAGGTGCTGGACGCCGGAGGCCGCCGGGCCGCACGCGTGCTGCTGCACGCGCCGCTCGACGACGAGCGGGGCGAACAGCGCGAGAAGGGGGCGCCGGCATGACCGTCGTACAGCTGCTGATCGGTCTGGCGACGCTGGTGGTGAACGCCTTCTTCGTGGGCGCCGAGTTCGCGCTGATCTCCGTGCGCCGCTCCCAGATCGAGCCGTACGCCGAGCAGGGCGACCGGCGCGCGAAGAGCGTGCTGTGGGGCCTGGAGCACGTGTCCGCGCTGATGGCGGCGGCGCAGCTCGGCATCACCCTGTGCACCCTGGTGCTCGGTGTGGTCGCGGAACCGGCGATCGCCCATCTGCTGGAGCCGGTCTTCCATGCCCTGGGTGTGCCGAGCGGTGCGGGACACGCGGTGTCCTTCGTGATCGCGCTGGCCCTGGCGACGTATCTGCACATGCTGCTCGGCGAGATGGTGCCGAAGAACATCGCGCTCGCCGAGCCGGTGCGCAGCGCGCTGCTGCTCGGCCCGCCGCTGGTGACGCTGTCCCGGGCGCTGCGGCCGGTGATCTTCACCATCAACGCGTTCGCGAACGCGTTGCTGAAGCTGCTGCGGATCGAGACCAAGGACGAGGTCACGGCGACCTTCTCGGACGCGGAACTCGCCCGGATCGTGAAGGACTCCGGCGACGCCGGGCTGATCGACGACCGTGCGCGGGAACGGCTGCACGACGCGCTCGAACTGGGCCGCCGGCCGGTGCGCGATGTCGTGCTCCCGCTGGAACGCGTGATGTACGCGCGCGTGGGCGTCACCCCGGAGGAGCTGGAGGGGCTGTCCGCGCAGTCCGGGTTCTCCCGCTTCCCCGTCGTGGACGAGGGGCGCCGGATCGTCGGCTACCTGCACGTGAAGGACGCGCTGGACGCCTCGCCGCGGGACCTGCCCTTCCGGCTGCGGGACATGCGGCCCATCGCGCGCGTACGGGAGAGCACGCCGCTGGACGACGTCCTCACCGCGATGCGGGGCAGCCGCACGCACCTGGCGGCCGTCCTGGGCTCCGACGGGCGACTGGCGGGGCTGGTGACCATGGAGGACGTGCTGCGGGAGCTGTTCGGGCAGTGGGCCTGAGGCCGGGCCGGGCTGGTCCGGAGCCGGGCGGTGCTCGGCACAAGGAGGGTGACCGACCGGCGGGTATGCGCCTCGGGTTACCATCTCTGACGCCATGGAGACGAACGCCTCACCCACATACAGCAGCCTGGTCGCGGTCGGCGACTCCTTCACCGAGGGCATGTCGGACCTGCTCCCCGACGGCACCTACCGGGGCTGGGCCGACCTCCTCGCGGCGCGGATGGCCGCCCGCACGCCCGGCTTCCGCTACGCCAACCTGGCCGTGCGCGGCAAGCTGATCGGGCAGATCGTCGACGAGCAGGTGGACGTGGCGGCCGCCATGGGCGCCGATGTGATCACCCTCGTCGGCGGGCTGAACGACACCCTGCGGCCCAAGTGCGACATGGGCCGGGTCCGGGGGCTGCTGGAGGAGGCCGTGGAGCGGCTGGCCCCGGCCTGCAAGCAGCTGGTGCTGATGCGCAGCCCGGGACGGCAGGGGCCGGTGCTGGAGCGGTTCCGGCCGCGCATGGAGGAGCTGTTCGCCTGCGTCGACGAGCTGGCCGCGCGGCACGACGCGCTGGTGATCGACCTGTACGGGGCGGCGTCGCTCGGCGACCCGCGCATGTGGGACGTCGACCGGCTGCACCTGACGGCCGAGGGGCACCGCCGGGTCGCGGAGGCGGTGTGGCAGGGGCTCGGGTACGAGCCGGAGGACCCGCACTGGCGGGTGCCGGTACCGGTCACGCTGCCGCCGGGGTGGGTGACGCGACGGGTCGCGGACGTGCGGTTCGCGCGGCAGCATCTGATTCCGTGGATAGGACGCCGGCTCACGGGCCGCTCCTCGGGGGACGGCCGCCCGCCGAAGCGGCCGGAGCTGCTGCCCTACGAGGATCTGACCTAGGCCCACCGTGACCACGCGGGTGATCAGCCTCAAGGGCAGGATGCACGACTTCGGTCCCCGGCTCGAACGCGCGCCCGCGGACGTCGTCTACGTCGGCCGCCGCTGGACGCTGGGCGGCTGGGACCTGCCCCGGCACCCGCTGTACAACCCGTTCGTCCCGGACACGGCCACGCGCAAGCGGGACGGCACCCGGGCCGAGGTGATCGCCCTGTACCGGGCGTATCTGCTGGAGCGCCCGGACCTGCTCGACCTCGTGCCGGACCTGCGCGGGCGGACGCTGGCCTGCTGGTGTGCGCCACAGCCCTGCCACGCGGACGTACTGGCGGAGTTGGCCGAGTCGGCCGCGCGGGGATCGCCTGGCCGAGACTCCGGGGACCGCCTCGTAGGATCCGACGAACCCGCCCGTGGCGCCGGCCTGCACGAACCGCCAGTAGAATCCGGTTACGTGACTTCTGCGCCCGCCAAGCCCCGCATCCCGAACGTCCTCGCCGGACGCTACGCCTCCACCGAGCTCGCCACGCTCTGGTCGCCCGAGCAGAAGGTGAAGCTGGAGCGGCAGCTCTGGCTCGCCGTGCTGCGAGCCCAGCGCGACCTCGGGATCGAGGTGCCGGACGCGGCGATCGCCGACTACGAGCGCGTGCTCGACGAGGTCGACCTGGCCTCCATCGCCGAGCGCGAGAAGGTCACGCGGCACGACGTGAAGGCGCGGATCGAGGAGTTCAACGACCTCGCCGGGCACGAGCAGGTGCACAAGGGCATGACCTCCCGCGACCTGACCGAGAACGTGGAGCAGCTGCAGATCCGGCTCTCGCTGGAGCTGATGCGCGACCGTACGGTGGCCGTGCTCGCGCGTCTGGGCAAGCTCGCCGGGGAGTACGGCGAGCTGGTCATGGCCGGCCGCTCGCACAACGTCGCCGCGCAGGCCACCACCCTGGGCAAGCGGTTCGCCACGGCCGCCGACGAGCTGCTTGTCGCCCACGGCCGGATCGAGGAGCTGCTCGGCCGCTACCCGCTGCGCGGCATCAAGGGCCCGGTCGGCACCGCGCAGGACATGCTGGACCTGCTCGGCGGGGACGCCGCCAAGCTCGCGGAGCTGGAGCAGCGGATCGCCGGGCACCTGGGCTTCTCGCAGGCGTTCACCTCGGTCGGCCAGGTCTACCCCCGCTCGCTCGACTACGAGGTCGTCACCACGCTCGTGCAGCTGGCCGCCGCTCCCTCGTCGCTGGCGAAGACGATCCGGCTGATGGCCGGGCACGAGCTGGTGACGGAGGGCTTCAAGCCGGGTCAGGTCGGATCCTCCGCGATGCCGCACAAGATGAACACCCGCTCCTGCGAGCGCGTCAACGGCCTGATGGTGATCCTGCGCGGCTACGCCTCGATGACCGGCGAGCTGGCGGGCGACCAGTGGAACGAGGGCGACGTGTCCTGCTCGGTGGTGCGCCGGGTCGCGCTGCCGGACGCGTTCTTCGCGCTGGACGGGCTGCTGGAGACGTTCCTGACGGTCCTCGACGAGTTCGGCGCGTTCCCGGCGGTCGTCGCGCGTGAGCTGGACCGCTACCTGCCGTTCCTCGCCACGACCAAGGTCCTCATGGCCTCGGTGCGCGCCGGTGTCGGCCGTGAGGTCGCGCACGAGGCGATCAAGGAGAACGCCGTGGCGTGCGCCCTCGCGATGCGGGAGCAGGGCGCCGAGCGCAACGAGCTGCTGGACAGGCTCGCCGCCGACGAGCGCATCCCGCTCGACCGGGCCCGGCTCGACGAGCTGATGGCGGACAAGCTGTCCTTCACCGGTGCCGCCGCCGACCAGGTCGGAGTGGTGGTCGGCCGGATCGAGGAGATCGTGAAGCAGAGCCCGGAGGCGGCGGGCTACACACCGGGAGCGATCCTCTGACGCGTTTCACCCCGCAGGAGCTCGAGGCCGCCCGCGACCGACTCGTCCCGGACGTGGTCGCGGACGGCCTGCGCGTGCTGTTCTGCGGCATCAACCCTGGTCTCATGACCGCGGCGACGGGCCACCACTTCGCGCGGCCCGGCAACCGCTTCTGGCCGGTGCTGCACCTGTCCGGCTTCACGCCCCGGCTGTTGAGACCGTCCGAGCAGGGCGAGTTGCTGTCGTACGGGCTCGGCATCACCAACGTGGTGGCGCGGGCGACGGCCCGGGCCGACGAGTTGAGCGCCGAGGAGTACTGCGAGGGCGGGCGGCTGCTGTCGCTGAAGGTCGCGCGGCTCCGGCCGCGTTGGCTGGCGGTCGTGGGGGTCACCGCGTACCGGGCCGCCTTCGACGACCGCACGGCGCGGGTGGGGCCGCAGGCGCGGACGCTCGGCGACACGCGCGTGTGGGTGCTGCCCAATCCCTCCGGGCTGAACGCGCACTGGACCGCGCGGACGATGGCGGAGGAGTACGCACGGCTGCGGGTAACGGCGACCGGCTAGCCGCGAGGCCGCGCAGTCGGCGGCCGGGTCGGGTCGTGGCCGACGCCGGGGCAGCAGGGTGGCCGGGACGGGCAGGCCGATGGTGCGGACCAGGTCGACGACTGCGGCGGCGCGTCAGACCCACTGGAACACGGCGTCCGACCCCGCCCGGACGCCTGCCTCGTCGCTCAGGGCGTCGTGCGGCCAGCCCGCCTGGTACACGGTGTCCAGGTAGCGCTCACCGAGGTCCGGGGCGATCGCCACCGCGGTCAGTGGCCGTTCCGGGTGACGGGCCAGCCAGTCCGACGCTCCGCTGACCACCGTTCCGGTGGAGCCGCCGAAGAGGAAGCCCCGGCCGGCCAGCCGGCGGCAGGCGCGGATGGTTTCCGCCTCCCCCACGTGCACCACCTCGTTGACGTAGGACTCGTCCAGCAGGGAGGGACGGACGCTGGTGCCCAGACCCGGAATCAGCCGGCGACCGGGCTTCCCGCCGAAGGTCACCGAGCCGGCCGCGTCCACGGCCACGATCCGCACCCGCCGGCGCCACTGCCAGAACCAGCGCGCGCACCCCATCAGTGTGCCCGTGGTGCCGGCTCCCACGAAGAGGACGTCCAGCTGGGGGAAGCGGCGGGCGATCGCCGGGGCCGTCGTGCGGTAGTGCGCCTTCCAGTTGTTGGGGTTGGCGTACTGGTTGAGCCAGAGGTACCGGTCGTCGGAGGCGCACAGCGCACGCACGTGGGCGAGGCGGGCGCCCAGGAAACCGCCGTGCAGAGCGGGTTTGTCGATCACGTGGACCGTGCTGCCCAGCGCCTCCATCAGCCGCCTGGTCGGCAGGTTGCAGCGGGTGTCGGTGACGCACAGGAATCGGTAGCCCCGGCTCGCCGCGATCATGCTCAGTGCCACGCCGAGGTTGCCGGAGGAGGACTCGACCAGGATCGAGCCGGGCTTCAGGGCGCCCTCCTGTTCGGCGGACCGGAGCATCTCGGCGGCGGCCTTCAGCTTGATGGAGCCGGCGAAGTTGAAGCCCTCGCACTTCAGGAAGAGCGGGATGCCGAAGGTCGCCCGCAAGTCGACGTAGAGCTCCTCCTCGTTGAAGTCGGTGGGCTCGGAGATGACGGGCATGGCGGTCCCCTCGTTCATGACGGCCGGTCAGCCGTACCGGCGCAGTTCGTTGAAGAAGCCGTCGATCACGCACAGCTCGCCCCGCCGGGCCACCGCGTCGTGGACGTACCTGCCGACGGCGAGGTCCAGCACCCCCAGGCCGAACGGTGAGAACACCACCGTCCGGTCCGCGGGTGCCGAGGTGCGCCCGGTCAGGACGTCGTGCAGGGTGCCGTCGACGAACTCCCGGTTCCCGGCCAGCTGTTCGGCGAGGTGCGGCGAGGTGCCGGCCTTGAGGCAGTGCTCGACGTCGTCGACGAAGTTGGCGGACGCGAGCAGGATCCGCGGGTCCAGGTCGCGCAGGGAGATGTGCAGCACCAGCGGGTGGTGCGCGAACCACGACGGGTCGTGAACGTGCGGCCGGCCCGCGACCGTCGCGAAGACCACCAGGTCGCTCGAGCGGATGAGCGCCTCGGCGGTGTCGTGCAGGGTGATGCGGCCCTCCGTCCCCGTCCTGCGCAGGTAGCCGCGGAAGCCCGCCGCGTGGTCCGTCGACAGGTCGTGGACGCCGGTCTCCTCGAACGTCCAGCCGGTGGCGGTGAGATGGGAGTGGAGGTAGCGGGCGATCAGGCCGGTGCCGATGAAACCGACGCGTCGCGGACGCGGACGGGTGCGGCTGAGCCGGTCGGCCGCCAGGGCCGCGGAGGCCGCCGTGCGGCCGGCGCTGATGACCGAACCCTCCAGGCAGGCGTACGGGTAACCGGTGTCGGGGTCGTTGAGGATGACGACGGCCGACGCGCGCGGGAGCCCGGACGTCGTGTTCTCGGGGAAGCTCGCTATCCACTTCAGGCCGTCGACGCGCAGCGGCCCGCCCATCGACGCGGGCAGCGCGATGATCCGTGCCTCCGGGCGGTCCGGAAAGCGCAGGAAGTACGACGGCGGATTGACCGTCTCACCGTCGCCGTGCAACCGGTACACGGCTTCGACCAGGTCGACGATCTCCCGTTCGCGCCCCAGCAGGGCCCGCTGGACCTGGGCGCCGGAGATCACCGCGAACCGCGGTCCGGCCGCCTCGGTGGGCGCCGTGGCCGGCGTGGAGTCCGTGGCGGTCATCGCGCGGTCACCTCGGAGGCCGGTGCGCTCCCGGCCGGGCCCAGCGGCTCGGCCATGGCGACCAGCACCTCGCGCGGGCCCTCGTACGGCTCCCTGCTGTGCGCCATGCGGACGTTGTCGACGAGCATGAGGTCTCCGTCCTGCCACGGCTCGCGCAGGGTGTGGGCCTCGTAGACGTCGTTGAGCAGGCGGACGACGTCCTCTCCGATCGCCTCGCCGCCGCCGAACCGGGTGGTGAACGGCAGCGCGTCGGCGCCGTAGACGTCCACCAGGTACTCCCGTATCTCGGGGTCGATCGTCCACTCGCTCAGGAAGGCGATCTGGTTGAACCAGCAGTGCCGCCCGGTGACCGGGTGACGCACCACGGCGCTGCGCCGCTGGCTGGTACGCAGCCGTCCGTCCGGCCCCCACGCACAGTCGATCCCGTTGTCGCGGCAGTAGCGCTCGACGGCGGCGCGGTCGTCGGTGCCGAAGGCCTCGGCGACGGATGCCCCGATCTCGTCGTTGTAGGCGCGGTCGAGAAGCCAGCCCTCCCGCAGGAAGCGCTCGGCCAGCGGGACGGGCAGTGCCCGGAGCACGGCCGCGGCGTCGGCCAGGCCCGTCGCTCCGCCGTCGGCGGGCGCCTCGAGGCACGCGAACAGCATCAGGCCGGGGAACCGGAGGGTGTAGCTCAGCTCGTGGTGCATGCACATCGGCTGGTTGGACGGCCACTTGGCGGAGGAGTACACGCCGTCGCCGTAGGAGCGGCGTGGCGCGAAGGCCTCCCGTTCGGCCATCAGGCCGGTGGTCAGCGCCCGGAAGGCGGCCCCGGCGCTTTCGGGGTCGTAGAGTCCGAGGCCGCGTACGAGCACCGCTCCGTGCTCGGCGACCACGGCACGCAGTGCGTCCTTGTACTCGGCCGCCCAGTGGGTCGGGTCACCGGCGTCCTGGACCAGCAGGACCGGGGGCCTGCCGGGACGCAGGTCGACGTCGGGCAGCAGCGCCGGGGGTGCGGGAGGTGAGGGGCGCATCTCTGGTTCCTTTCGGTTGCCGGTCAGGCGGGGGTCGACGGGGTGGTGGACGGGGTGGCGACGCAGGTGCGGGATGCCGTCCCGCCGTCGAGCAGCCGGGCCAGGTCCGCGAGGACCGGGTGACGGGTGATGTCCTTGACGTCGACGGCCCGGTCGAGGGCGATCGCCAGCCTGACCGCCGACAGTGACGTGCCGCCCCGGTCGAAGAAGTGGTCCCGGCGGCCGATCCGCCGCGGCGGGATGCCGAGCACCTCCGCCCAGGCGGCTGCCAGGCGCCGCTCGGCCGGGGTGCCCGGAGCCTGCCCGTCGTCCCCGGCGGTGTCGAGTTCCTCGGCGAGGGCGGTCAGTGCCGCTCGATCGGTCTTGCCGTTGGCGGTCAGCGGCAGCTGGTCCCGCCAGTGGAAGGACGACGGGATCATGTATCCGGGCAGCGACGCGGTCAGTCGGTCCCGGAGCGCGTCCGGTGGGACCGGCCGCTGTCCGGCGCAGAAGGCCACCAGGTGCCCGCCCCCGGCGACCACCACCGCGCACTCCCGGACTCCCGGCGTCCGCAGCACCACGTTCTCGATCTCGCCGATCTCGATCCGGAAGCCACGGATCTTGACCTGGGTGTCCCGGCGACCGAGGTACTCCAGTTTGCCGTCGGGCAGCCAGCGGCCGCGGTCACCGCTGCGGTAGAGCCGCCGGCCCGGGCGGTGCGGATCCTCGGTGAACGCGGCCATCGTGCGCTCCGGGTCGCCCACGTACCCGCGCCCGACGCAGATCCCGGAGAAGACGATCTCTCCCGGAGCGCCGAGCGGCACCGGTGCGAGGTGCTCATCGACCACGTAGACGTGCACGTTGCCGACGGGACGGCCCAGCGGGACGCTGTCGTGGGCCGGCGCCTCGTCCATCACCTCGTGGTTGGTGTCGTCGGAGGTCTCCGTCAGCCCGTAGGCGTTGACCAGCCGGGTCGCGGGCCGGGCCCTGAACCAGCGCCGTACGAGCTCCGCCTTCAGCGCCTCACCGGTGGCCGACACGCACCGCAGGTCCGGCAGCGGGCGCGGGTGCTGTTCCAGCTCGGCGAGGACGGTCTCGAGATACGACGGCACGAGTTGCAGGACGTTGACCCGCCCCCGGGCGACGGTGTCGACGAAGCGCGCGGTGTCCAGGATCGCCTCCTGCTCGACCAGCAGCGTGCGACCGCCCACCGTGAGGGCGGCGACCAGCTGCCACAGGGAGATGTCGAAGCACTGGGGCGCGGTCTGGGCGACGACCTGTCCCTCGCCGATCCCCAGGTCGTCGATCTTGGCCAGGACGTGGTTGACGAAGCCCGCGTGCTCGCACATCGCGCCCTTGGGCTCGCCGGTGGAGCCCGAGGTGAAGAAGATGTACGCGAGTTGGCCGGCGGCGACGGCCACAGGCGGGTCGTCGTCGGCATGGGCCTCCGCGCAGGCGTCCTCGACACGGAGGGCCCGCACGTCCGGGGGGAGGTGGACGGGCCCGCGTCCGGTCAGTGCCAGGCGGCATCCGGCCCGGTGGAGCATGGCCGCGATGCGCTCGGGCGGGAAGTGCGGCTCGACGGGCAGGTAGGCGCCGCCCGCCTTGAGGACACCCAGGACGGCGACCGCCCACTCCAGGGTGCGCTCGGTGACCACCGCGACGACCCCCTCGGGCTCCAGCCCTCGCACCAGCAGCGCCCTGCTCAGCCGGTTGGCACGCGAGTTGAGCTCCCCGTAGGTCCACTGCCGGTTGCCCTGCGCGACGGCGACGGCGTCCGGATGCAGCCGCACCCGCTCCTCGAACAACTCGTGCACGCGGCGGTCGGGCAACTCGCGCCGCGGACCGGCCAGGCCGTCGAGCTGGAAGGCCGTCTCCTGCGGCGACAGCAGGCTCTGCCGTCCGTGCTCGGCGTCCGGATCGGCGGCGATGGACGTGAGCGCGACGAGGTGGTAGCCGGCGATGCGGGCGGCGCAGTCGGCGTCGAGCACGTCGGTGCGGTATCGCAGCAGGAGGGCGAGCCGGTCGCCGTGCCGGACGGCGCCCACGCGCAGCACGGTGCCCTCGGCCAGTCCGTCACCGCTTGCGCCGCCGACGCCGGTCGGGTCGCACACGGTCTCGAACAGCCTCTGTTCGTGGCGGAGTTCACGCGCGAGGGCGTCGACCGGGAACTCCTGGTGCGCCACCAGCTCGGACTCGGCCGCGCGGGTACGTCGCACCAGGGCCCGCCAGGAGCGGGGCGCGGTCGTCAGCCTGCAGGGCAGGGGGCGGGCGCCCGGCAAGGTCACCAGACCGGTCGTGACCTCCTGCTCGCCCGAGAGCGCGGCGAGCACCTTCGCGTGGGCGGCGAGCAGCGCGGTCTCCGGCGGCACCGGCAAGCGCCGCAGGCCCGTCAGGACGTCGTGGGGTACGGCCGTCTTGACTTCCGCGGTGCCCGGCTCGGGCGCACGGGTCCACCGCGGGATCCGGGTGACCCCGCCGGCGGTGAGCACCCCGCGCCAGAAGTCCCGGGACGCGTCGGCTGAGTAGTCCATGGGTTCCCTTCCCGTCCCGGTCACGCGGTCGGGTCCGCGCAGTGGGAGGCGCTGGTCCGCTCGACGGCCGGATTGCCGCCCCACCGCGCACTCGGCGGGACCTCCTCGCCCTTCATGAGGAAGGAGTCGGCGGCGAGTTCGGCACCGTCGCCCAGCGTCACGCCGTAGTGGACGAAGGCGCCGACGCCGAGCGTGCAGCCCGCGCCGATCGTGACGTGGTCGGACTTGAACGTGCCGTCCTCCTGGGAGTGGCACTGGATCTTGCTGCCCGCGTTCAGTGTGGTGTCGTCGCCGATGGCGGTGAGCGTCCGCTCGGTGATGTAGCAGCCGTCGTCGAAGACCCTGCGGCCGATCCGGACGCCCATCAGCCGCCAGACGACGTTCTTGAACGGAGTGCCGTTGAACACGACGAGGTGCTTGTCGGGCACCTTCCACAGACGCTCGTGCCACCAGAAGTACGGGTCGTAGATGGAGCACAGCTGCGGACGCAGTCCGCCGAACCGCAGGATGACGCGCTCCACGAGGACGAAGTAGAGGACGGGGAAGATCACGCCGGCCGCGACGGATGCGGCGATCAGCAGCTGTCCGGCGACGCTCTGCGGGTCGTAGGTGGTGACGGCGGCGGTGCCGATCACCACGAGCCCGAAGGAGTGCAGCCAGCGCAGGACGAGGAACTGGCCCATCGAGCGCAGGTTGTACCGGTTCTTCGCGGCCAGGCGGCGGCGCTGCTCGTCGCCGCTCCGCAGGTGGTCGAAGCGGGTGTCGCGCTCCACCGAGCGGGGGATCTCGAAGGGCGGGGAGCCGAGCAGCCCCACTCCCTCGCGCACGGGCCCGTCGAGCGGGACCATCACCTTCGTCGCCAGGAGGCAGTTGTCGCCCGTCCTGCCCCCGGGGGGATAGGCGATGTTGTTGCCGAGGAAGTTGTGCGGTCCGATCGACACCCGTGCCAGGCGGAACGAGGTGCTCGAGTACTCGGCGTTGAGGACCGACAGTCCGTCGGCGACCATCGTGCCCCTGCCGACGGACGTCAGGGACGGGCTCTCGTGCTTCAGTTCGGTGCCGAAGTTCGAACCGGTCTGCTCCACGTGCGAGAGGTCGTAGCCGATGGCCCGCAGGTAGTGGACGATGTAGGAGCTGTCGCCGAACAGCCAGGTCAGCAGCTTGCTGTTGCTCACCCGGGCGACCGCGCGGTGCACCGAGTAGTGCAGCCCGTACAGCGGGTAGACACGGTCCGGGCGGACCAGCAGGTTCATCAGGCGGGGCAGTACGGTCACGGCGACGAGGCCGGCGGTCAGCAGACCGAAGAACAGCACGAAGGACAGGGCCAGCGCATTGCCGTAGAACGACGCCGAGGCGATGTCGTGTACGGCGGGGTCGAGCAGGGTGTCCAGCCCCGGCAGCCAGGTGAACAGCATGTACGAGCCGCCGAAGGCCAGCGGCAGGTACACCAGGAACATCTGGAGCAGGGTGACGATGCCGTAGGTCGCTCGGCGCGCCGTGCCGCAGTCCGCCGGCGCGATGCGCGGAAGGCTCACGTCCGTCCGCTGTGCCGGCGAGCCGTGCCACCGCTGGCCCGCCGGGACCGACATGCCCCGGTGCAGGGCCGACGCGTGGCCGAGCTGCGCTCCGTCGCCCATCGCGGTGTCGATGTCGATCACGGTCCGCTCACCCACGACGACATCCCTGCCCAGGACGACCGGGCCGGTCTGGATGCGTCCGGCGTGAGCCCGGTAGCAGGAGACGGAGCAGTCCTTGCGGATCACGGTGCCCGCGCCGACGGTCAACAGGTCGGTGCAGACCGGCCCGAAGCGGGTGAGGATCGTGACCCCCTTGCCGATGCGCGCGCCGAGGGCCCGCAGGTACAGCACGTACAACGGGTTGCCGACGAGCAGGACCATGGGGTTGGCGTGCAGCAGCACCCTGACGATCCACAGGCGGAGGTAGGCCGGCCCCCACACCGGGAACTCGCCGGGTCTCCAGCGCCCGACGAGCGTCCACTTGGCCACGACGGGCAACGCGCAGGCGCCGACGAAGACGGCGCTGCCGAAGGCGACCGCGCGCAGGTAGACGCCGACCAATCCCCCACCGCCGGACACCCAGGTGTAGCCGCGCGCGAGAACGAATCCGACGAAGAGGCAGTAGCCGCAGAAGAACAGCAACTGTGCCGTCCCGCACAACACATAACGTCGTGTGCCGTGCGCGGGCGGTGCCTGTTCCGAGGTGGGGGCCGGTTCCGCGGCCGGTGGGGGCGGGGTGTCCGCGAGGGCCTGAGCGAGCGAGCGGATCGTCGGGTGCCGGTAGACGTCCCTCATCGACACCGACGGCAGATCCGCCCGTTTCCTGACCCGGGCGCAGAAGTGCGCCATGAGCAGTGAGTTGGCGCCCAGGTCGTCGAAGAAGTGGCTGTCGACCGGGACCCGGTCGACGCGCACCACGTCGGCCAGCAGCTCGGCGAGGGTCGTCTCGGTGCCCGCCGCCGTGCCGGCGCGTCCGCTCGCGGTGGCCGCGGGCTCGGGCGGAACGTCCGTGGTGACCTCGCTGGATTTTGCCGCCACGTGTAACTCCTCGGGGGGTGATCACAGCCTGTGGGTGTGGTGGTGCGGGGCAGTGCCGTGCAGTGCGTGTACCGGCCACCGGGACAGGGGTTCCCGCAGGGTCTCCGTGCGCTTCGGTCGCATGGCGCGGGCCCGTGCGGCAGCCCTCTCGTACGACCAGGTCGGCGGCCGCGGCCTGCGGCGGCCCTGCTATTGCGAAAGAGCGGGGTGAGAGGGGACGGAATCCGGGTGTTGCACCAGAGGGTCACGCAGGTGCCGGTGCATCGTCATCACGTCGGGTGACCTGCCGTCACCGTCGGTCCTGAGCGGTTCATGGATGACGTGTTGCGCGGCAGCCTCGTGCCGTGGAGGGAAGATCCGCATTGTGGTCGATCGCATCCTGCTGCGCCTGGTGGTCGCTGAGGTATGTCTCACTCGGCGTCTTCATCGGATTGAGCCTCCGTGGTGAGAGCTACCGGACAAGGCGATGGCCTCTCGCAGCGGAATCAGCGTTCCGGCGGGGTGTCGCACCGTTGCCCTCTGCGTTCCGCCCGCGCGCCTTGCGTCAGTGCGACACGTGTCCCACGCACCATGCTGCTGGCGGCGCAGACAGCTTGCAAACGCAGTGATCATTCCCTTTTCCGGCTGACCGGGCAGTGCTGGGCGTCCCCCGAATTGGGCCGCACCGACCAAGCCGTGGCAGGTCACACGGTGTCCGCAGACCGGCTCGGTCCGGCACTCCGTCAGCGGGGAGGTCACCCTGCTGACGGTCATCGGGGCCCCGTCGAGTCCCGCCCCATGGCTCGCGTCGGTCGCGCGGTGGGGCGCTCACGCGGCGCCTCTGTTGTGCGCGAGGCGTCGGCCACGTGGGCGTCCTCGCCGCCGGCGTACCGCGGGCGGGCTGCGCGGCGTTCGTGGTGAGCAGCACCTCCCTCACAGCCGGCCGACCTTGACGCGGCGGCGGTGCCTGCCTTCACGGCCTCGCGGCCGACCGGTCGCGCCGATCAGGCGGGGTCCACATCCGTGATCACGGCGAGCAGCCGGGCCGGGTCCGCCTCGCCCCCGTCGGCGACACCGAGCGCGACCCAGCGGCCCGTTCCGGTCGCCTCCCACACGTACAGGTCGTCGGTCAGGGCGCTGACGCTCGCCCAGGGCTCCGGTATCTCCTCGCCCCGCTCGCCGCGCACCCGGAGGGTGAGCATGCCCCATCGGGGATTGGCCCCCCATCGTGCGTCGAGTCGCTGGGCGATCCCCTCCCTGAAGGCTTCCACGTCCTCGGCCGTGCGCTCCCCGTGGTCGCAACGGGGGTCGGCGGCTCCCAACTCCGCTATGTAGTAGCCCGGCCCTCCTCGGCCGACGTCCGACCAGCCGCGCTCCGCCGGAAAGGGGCGGGAGCACAGCCGGTCGATCGTGTCCAGGCACCGTGCGATGTTCATGACCCCCAGTAAAGCGGGGGCCACTGACAATTGGCGGCGCGTCAGACGTCCGGGCGGATGCGGCGTCGGCGTCGCGGCCCGGCGTCGGACGTCCCGGCGGACGCGTCCGGCGTCCCGGCCCGGCCTCACGATCGCGGTGTCGGCGTCGCGGCCCGGCATCGGACGTCCCGGCGGACCTGTCCAGCGTCCCGGCCCGGCCTCACGATCGCGGTGTCGGCGTCGCGGCCCGGCATCGGACGTCCCGGCGGACCTGTCCAGCGTCCCGGCCCGGCCTCACGATCGCGGTGTCGGCGTCGCGGCCCGGCATCGGACGTCCCGGCGGACCTGTCCGGCGTCCCGGCCCGGCCTCACGATCGCGGTGTCGGCGTCGCGGCCCGGCGTCGGACGTCCCGGCGGACGCCTGTCGGCGTCGCGGCCCGCGTCGGACGTCCCGGCGGACGCGTCCGGCGTCCCGGCGGACCTGTCCGGCGTCCCGGCCCGGCCTCACGATCGCGGTGTCGGCCCGGCGTCGGGCGTCCCGGCGGACGCGTCCGGCGTCGCGCCCCGGCCCGGCCTCAGGCGTCCCGGCGCCGCACGCTCCACGCGCCCGCCGCCAGCGCCGCCGCCGTCCACGCGCCGGTGACCGCCAGACCCGTCCACGGACCGAGGGTGCCGTTCGTCGTCTCCTGCAGGACGAGCTGCCCGGCCCGGTCCGGCAGGAACTCCACCGCCTTGCCCGCCGCGTCGCCGATGACGAACGACACGATCAGGATGAACGGAATGATGATGCCGAGCGCCGCGGCCCCGCTGCGCAGCAGCGCGGCGACACCTGCCGCGAACAGCGCCATCAGCACGAGGTAGATCCCGCCGCCGAGCACGCCGCGCGCCTGCTCCCCGGCCGTGAGTCCGGCCGCGGCCTCCCCCAGACCGCTTCGTCCCACGGCGAGGGACGCCCCAGTCGTGAGCAGCCCCACGAGGAACGCCGGCACGGCGATGGCGGTGAGCTTGGCCGCGAACCAGCGCCCGCGCTGCGGCACCGCACACAGGGAGACGCGGAGCGCGCCCCCGTGGAACTCGGCGGAGACGGCCATGGCGCCGAAGGCGACGGCGGCGATCTGACCGGGCAGGAGGCCGGTGAGCGCCGTGGACAGCGGGTCGAATTGCGGGTCGGAGGTACTGGAGGCACCGGCCGACGCGGAGAAGGCCGTGGAGACGGCGAACAGGGCGAACAGGGCGCCGCACAGCGAGCGCAGCGTGCGGATCTTCAGCCATTCGGAGTGGAGCACGGGGGTGAAGGGCATGGTCAGGCCTCCTGCGGCTGGGCGGTGAACTCGGTCTCGGACGCGGTGAGGTTGAGGTAGGCCTGCTCCAGCGTCCCTTCGGCGGTGGTGAGTTCGACGACCGGCACCCGTGCCTCGGACGTGAGGCGGCCGATGTCCTCCACGCGCGCGTGCAGCACCGTCCAGGTGCCGTCCTCGCTCTGCGCGGCCTCGTAGCCGTTCCGGTCGAGCAGTTCCTCGAGGGCGGCCGGGTCGGTGGTGCGGACCCGGACACGGGGCTGCACGCGCGCGTCGATGAACTCCCGCATCGGCGTGTCCGCGAGCAGCCGGCCCCGGCCGAGAACCACGAGGTGGTCCGCGAACGACGCGGTCTCGTTCATCAGATGACTGGAGACCAGAACCGTCCGTCCCTCATCGGCGAGCCGGCGCAGCAGACTGCGGATCCAGACGATCCCCTCGGGGTCGAGGCCGTTCGACGGCTCGTCCAGCATGATCACGGACGGGTCGCCGAGCAGGGCCGCCGCGATGCCGAGGCGTTGACGCATGCCCAGGGAGTACGTCTTGACGCGGCGGCGGGCGACCGATGTGAGGCCCGTCTCCTCCAGCACCTCGTCCACGCGGCGTGCCGGGAGACGATTGGCGACCGCCAGCGTGCGCAGGTGGTCGCGTCCGGTGCGGGCACCGTGCGCGGCGCCGGCGTCGAGCAGGGCGCCCACCAGGCGGAGCGGCTCGTGGAGCGTGGCATAGGGGCGGCCGCCGACCGTCGCCGTGCCGGAGGTGGGCCGGTCGAGGCCGAGGACGAGCCGCATGGTGGTGGACTTGCCGGCGCCGTTGGGGCCGAGGAAGCCGGTGACGCGGCCGGGCTCGACGGTGAAGGTGAGGTGGTCCACGGCGCGCCGGGAGCCGTACTCCTTGGTGAGGTCCTGGACGTGAATGCTGGTCATGGCGTCAGCGTGGCCGGTGGGCGGGTTCCGTCTCCTCCCCCGCGCGGGGAGTCGGTCTCCCCCGCCCGGGGGAGACCGTTGTCGGTGGCGGCTGGCACGATGAGGAAATGGGCCGGCTGCTGCGCCCCTTGCTGCGGGGGACGACGTACACACGCTTGCTGCACCTGTGGGTGCCGGTGTTCGTGGTGAGTGTTTGGCTCTTCATCGACATGTCGAGGCCATGGGTGCCCGCGCTGCTGGCCGTCCCCGCCGGGCTGATACCGGCCGTGCGGACGGGCGAGGGAGTGCAGGCTCAGCTGCTGCTCACGCCCGGCGAGGCCAGTCCGGGGATGTCCACGGCGCCGTCGTCGACCTGGCGGGACCGGTGGCGCACCGTGTTGTGGCTGGAGATCCGGCTGGCGCTCGGCGCGGCGGTCGCGTTCGCGTCGGTCTGGCTGCCCATCACGTCCGCCGACCTGACCGCCACCGCGCTGGGGCACCCGCAGTTCGACGACAACCCCCTGCTGTGGACCGGTCTGCCCGCGTGGCTCTACGGCCTGCTGGTGCCGCTGCCCCTGATCGCGCTGTACGCCGCGGTGGTCGCCCTCGGTCACATGGTCACCGCTGCGGCACGCCGGCTCCTCGGCCCCTCCGCGGCCGAACAGCTCGCCGCACTGGAGGAGCGCACCGAGCAACTGCTGGAACGCACGCGTATCGCCCGTGAGTTGCACGACTCCATCGGTCATGCCCTCACCGTGGCGGTGGTGCAGGCGGGCGCGGCGCGGACGGCGGGCGACCCCGCGTTCACCGAGCGTGCCCTGGTCGCGATCGAGGAGACCGGGCGGGCCGCTCTGGAGGACCTGGAGCGCGTGCTGGGCGTCCTGCGCGAGTCGGAGCGCCCGGTGAGCTCGCGGCCCACTCTGGCCGACGCCGAGCGGCTGCTGGAGTCGGCGCGCGCGTCCGGGGCGAAGGTCGACGCGGAGGTGACCGGCCCGGTGGACACCGTGCCGGGCCCGGTCTCACGCGAGGGATACCGCATCCTCCAGGAGTCGCTGACCAACGTGCTGCGGCACGCGGGAGCCGTCCCGGTCCGCGTGCGGGTCGACGTGGCGGACGGCGTCCTGACACTGGACGTCCGCAATCCCCTGTCCGGGGCGTCACCCGGACCGGGGCGGGGCAGCGGCCTGCGGGGCATACGCGAGCGCGCGGCCCTGCTCGGCGGGCGCGCGCGAACCGGTGCGGACGAGGGTGACTGGCAGGTGCGCGTGGAGCTGCCGTTGCGCTGATCTAGGCTGGCCGGATGCCGGTCACCGTTCTCCTCGTCGACGACGAACCGCTCGTACGGGCAGGTCTGCGGGCCGTGCTGGAGGCACAGCCCGACATCGAGGTCGTCGGCGAGGCGGCCGACGGGGCCGCGGTGATTCCGCTGGTCCGGCAACTGCGCCCGGACGTGGTCGCGATGGACGTGCGGATGCCGCTGCTGGACGGCATCGAGGCCACGCGCGCGGTCCTGCGGACGGTCGAGGAGCCGCCGAAGATCCTGGTCGTGACGACGTTCGAGAACGACGAGTTCGTGTACGCGGCACTGCGGTCCGGGGCGGCGGGGTTCCTGCTGAAGCGGGCGCGGCCCGCCGAGATCGTGCACGCGGTGCGCCTGGTCGCCGAGGGCGAGTCGCTGCTGTTCCCCGCGTCGGTACGGCAGTTGGCCGCGGAGTACGGCGACAGCGGCGGGAACCGCGCGGCCCGGGCGGTGCTGGAGCGGGCGCACCTGACCGAGCGGGAGGCGGAGGTGCTGCGGCTGATGACCCGCGGGCTGTCGAACGCGGAGATCGCCGGGCGCCTGGTCGTCGGCACGGAGACGGTGAAGTCGCACGTCAGCGCCGTTCTGGCGAAGCTCGGGGCGCGGGACCGCACGCAGGCGGTGATCACGGCGTACGAGTCGGGGTTCGTCTCGCCCGGCTGACCCGGGGCCGCGGGGGAACCGGCCGCGGCCGCTCGTCGCGGTCCACCACTGCTCCGGGCCCGGCGGACCGGGAGCGCTGCGGCACTCGCCGCTGTCCGCCGGTGCCGAGTACCATCCGGCCAACACGCGCACGAGCTGGGAGGACGGACGTTGGGGCGGCTGACCGGCGGGGATCCCTCGCTGCTGCGAAGGATCAATTCCGCGGTGGTGCTGCACGCGCTGCGTGCCACGGACTGCGCGACGCTGACGGAGATCACCCGGGTGACCGGGCTGTCCCGGCCCACCGTCGAGGGCGTGGTCGAGGGGCTGATCGAAGCCGGTCTCGTGGTCGAGAAGGCGGCGGAGGAGGGTGCCGCACGGCGTCAGGGGCGGCCGGCGCGGCGGTTCCGGTTCCGGGCCGAGGCCGGGCACCTGCTGGGGCTGGAGATCGGGCCGCACCGGGTGGCCGCGCTGCTCGCGGACCTGGACGGGCGGATCGTCGGCGCGCAGGCCAAGGACGTCGACGAGACGGCTGACGCCGACGAGCGGCTGGAGCGGCTGCGCACCGCCGTCGCCGAGCTGCTGCGCCGGGCCGGGGTCGCGCGGGGCTCGCTGCGGGCGGTGGGGGCGGCGACGCCCGGCATCGTCGAGGCGGACGGCACCGTGAGGCTGGGCACCGCGCTGCCGGGCTGGACCGGGCTGCGCCTCGGGGAACGGCTGAGCCGCTCGTTCAAGTGCCCGGTGCTGGTGGAGAACGACGCCAACGCGGCGGCGGTCGCCGAGCACTGGAAGGGGTCCGCCACCGAGTCCGACGACGTGGTGTTCGTGCTGGCGGGGCTGAGCCCGGGCGCCGGTTCGCTGATCGGCGGGCGGCTGCACCGGGGGTACGGCGGGGCGGCCGGTGAGATCGGCGCACTGCACCTGCTGGGCCGTGAGGCGACGCCGGAGACGTTGCTGTCCACCACGGACGAACCCCTGCACCCGCTGGACGAGCAGGCGGTCGCCCAGGTCTTCGCGCAGGCGCGCGAGGGCGACCAGCGGGCCATGGCCGCCGTCGAACGGTTCATCCAGCGGCTCGTGCACGACGTGGCCGCGCTCGTGCTGGCCCTGGACCCGGAGTTGGTCGTCATCGGCGGCTGGGCGGCGGGGCTGGACGGCGTCCTGGATCCGCTGCGGCGGGAACTGGCCCGCTATTGTCTGCGGCCGCCGAAGGTGGCGCTGTCGATGCTGGGCGAGGCCGCGGTGGCGACCGGGGCGCTGCGGCTGGCCCTGGACCATGTCGAGGAGCAGCTGTTCGCGGTGGACGGCACCGTCACCGCGCGCCGGTGACGCTTCGGACCCGTGCGCGACCGGGTTGCGTGCGAGGACCGACGGCGGCCCGGGCCCCGGCACGACGGCACCGCGCCCCGGGCCAACCCGGGGCGCGGGCGGAAGGCTTCGTCGTCCAGAACGCCTGACGGCGTCCGGAGCGTGGCGGCGCCCAAGACGCCCCGCGGCATCCGCCACCCACGGCCGCGCTCAGGACGCCCGGCGCTGCGGGTCCTCGTGGATCTCCACGCCTCCCGAGTCGCCGAACGTCAGCCGGCAGGTGTCCGCGCGGTACGTGGCCACGGAGACCGCCGCGGTGCGGCCGGCGGCGTGGAAGCGGGTGGTGACGACCAGGACCGGGGCGCCCGGCAGGCGGTCGAGCTCCTTGGCGTCGTCGGCGCGGGCCGAGCCCAGCTCGACGGCACGGTCCTGACCCTCCAGGTCCAGGTGCTGCAGTTCGCGCAGCACCGCACGCGCGCGTGCGGCACCCGACGGGGCGTCGATGGCGGACAGGCCCGCGACCGACGCCTGGGGGACGTACAGCAGCTCGGCGGCGACCGGCTGCCCGTGGGTCGTACGGGTGCGGCGCACGATGTGGACGGGCTCGTCGCGACCGGTCTCCAGGGCGTCGGCGACCGCGGCCGGCGGGGCCGCGACGGAGCAATCGACGGCCTGCCAGGCGTCACCGGGCACGCCGGGCCACGCGTGCTGTTCGGTGCCGACGTCGACGCCCACGCGCGGCGGGGCGACGGTCGTGCCGACACCGCGGCGGCGTTGCAGCCTGCCTTCCAGTTCCAGCTGTTCCAGGGCCTGGCGGAGCGTGGCGCGGGCCACGCCGAAGCGGGCGGCGAGGTCGCGCTCGTTGGGCAGGATCTCGCCCACCGAGAACTCGGAGTCCAGTGCCTCCGTGAGCACGGTCTTGAGATGCCAGTACTTAGGTTCCGGCACCGATTCCAGCTGCGTGGTCCCCACCCTGTCCTCCGCGATCGCCGAATCCGGCGGCGTTTTAGCGCCCTTGTTTATTAAAGGTTGTTGTACTTATCTGCGACCATAGGGCGGCCCTCACCCTTGGTCAAGACCAATCCTCGTTCCCTCGGGCGGCGCGCAGGTGGGATGCGGCCGAGCGTTCACGGGCCGTTCGCACCGCGCCACTCACGTGACACCACGGCGTCTAGGCGATGGCCAGCGACCGCAGCTTGTCGGGGTTACGGATGACGTAGACCGCCTGGACGCGTCCGTCCAGGACGTCCAGCTGGAACACCATGTCGGGCTTGCCGCCGGACAGGACCAGGAGCGCGGGACCGCCGTTCACTTCCAGGAACCGGAACGACATGTCCGCGATGCCCTTGCGGGCGGCCCCGGCAAGGAAGCGGCCGACGTGGTCGGCGCCCTCCAGCACCCGCAGCGGCGCCCTGGCCTTGCCGCCACTGTCGCCGACGAGGCGGACGTCGGGCGCGAGCAGCGCCATGAGGCCGTCGAGGTCGCCGTCCCCCGCCGCGGCGAGGAACCGCTCGGTGAGGTCGCGGCGCTGGGCGGGGTCCACGTCGTAGCGCGGCCGCCGCTCCTCGACGTGCCGGCGGGCCCGCGCGGCGAGCTGCCGTACGGCGGGCTCGGCGCGGTCGAGCATGGCGGCGATGTCGGCGTAGGGGTAGCCGAAGGCCTCCCGCAGCACGAACACCGCCCGCTCAAGCGGCGACAACGACTCCAGGACGACGAGGACGGCGAAGGAGACGGAGTCCGCGAGCACGGCCCGCTCCGCGCTGTCGGGTGCGGTGTCCCCGAACTCGGTGAGGTACGGCTCGGGCAGCCAGGGGCCGACGTACGCCTCGTTGCGGGACTTGATCTGGCGCAGCCGGTCGAGGGAGAGGCGGGTGGTGACGCGCACCAGGTATCCGCGCGAATCGCGGACGTCCGCGTGGTCGGCGCCGGACCAGCGCAGCCAGGCGTCCTGGACCACGTCTTCCGCGTCGGCGACGCGGCCGAGCATGCGGTAGGCGACGCCCAGCAGGACGGAGCGATGCTTTTCGAAGACCTCGGTGGCGGTGTCGGCGGTCACCGTTTCATCCCACCCGACCCGTCCGGTCGTGTCCAGGCGGTTGCGGCGCACCCGCGCGTGTCGGCCGTTCCTACGGCCGTGCCAAATGTTGTGCGCAACGCCGTGGTCACGGCGGTGCGTTCGGCCACGCGGTCGGCCGCGACCGGGGGCTACCCGTCGGTAGCCGTTGCTGACAAGGTGTCTCCACCATGTCCGGTCCCGAGTCCCCGGCGAGGAGCTGTATGTCCGCCACCGTCTCCTTCGAGGTCCCCACCCCGCGCGGTCCGCGCACCATGAACCTGGCGTACACGCGCGTGGGCACTGGTGAACCGCTGGTCCTGCTGCACGGCATAGGTCACCACCGGCAGGTGTGGGACCCGGTCGTGCCCGTCCTGGCCGTCGAGCGGGACGTGATCTGCGTGGACCTGCCGGGGTGCGGTGAGTCCCCGGCGCTCCCGGGCGGGCTGGCGTACGACCTGCCGACGACGACCGCCGTGCTCGGCGCCCTGTGCGAGGCGCTGGGGCTGGACCGCCCCCACGTGGCGGGCAATTCGCTGGGCGGCCTGCTGGCCCTCCAGCTCGGCCGGGACCGGCTGGTGCGCTCCGTCACCGCTCTGTCGCCCGCCGGGTTCTGGTCGCAGGCGGAGCGGCGTTACGCCTTCACCGTGCTGATGGCGATGCGGCAGATCGCGCGGCGGATGCCGCCGCCCGTCGTCGAGGCACTCGCCCGGCCAGCGGTGGGCCGCACCCTCCTGACGAGCACCATCTACGCCCGCCCGGGGCGCCGATCGCCCGAGGCGGTGGTCGCCGAGACGCTGGCGCTGGCCCGCGCCCAAGGGTTCTCGGAGACCCTCCGGAGCGGCCGGGAGGTTCGGTTCACCGACACCATCACCGGCATTCCCGTCACCGTCGCCTGGGGCAGCAGGGACCGGCTGCTGGTGCCCCGGCAGGGAATCCGGGCCAAGTACGTCCTGCCCAAGGCCCGGCTGGTCCGGCTGCCCGGCTGCGGTCACGTCCCCATGAACGACGACCCGGCGCTCGTCGCGCGCGTACTGCTCGACGGCAGCCGGTCCGTGGCGACGCAGACGCCCTGAGGTCCGTCCCCGCGACGGCCAACCGGTGCCGGCGACGACCAACCGTTCCCGGCGACGGTCGACCCTTCCTGGCGACGGTCAACCGTTCCCGGTGCACCGAAGTCCGCGGCAGCTGCGGCGTTCACGGACTTCGAGCCGTTCTGGAAGTGCATGTCGGGCCCGCTCAACGCCGGCGCCTTCCCGGGGAACGCGCTCGACAACACCGTCGGCCCGGAGCGGGTGTTCGCGAAGGCGCCGACGGCCGCCAACGTCTCCCCCGCCGACGGCTACCAGTTCTTCGGCGAGGTCGAGATCGACGGCGACACCGGCGAGCTGACCGTCCGCCTGCGCGAGCAGGACGGCTCCGTGCTGTTCACCAAGGCGCTGCGGCCGGGCCGGGCCGGCCAGTAGCTGCCGTACGCTCGAGAACACGTGCCGCGCACCGGCGTCATCCCCCGGTGCGCGGCACGGTCGCATCCGCCGCAACTCCGCCGCCGCAAGGGCGTTTTCGCAGGCCAGAGGGATTGTCAGTGGTCGCCTCTACGGTTTTTCCATGACGCGATCTTTGCAGGCCGTGGCCTATCGGCGACCCTCCGTGCTGGAGTCCGCGGCGGACGGACAGCGACTGGGTCTGGAGACCTCACGAGGAGCGACGCCCTCGGGTGTGCGCGACCATCCACGGTTCTTCACGGGCTTTCTGACGACACCTCAAGCAGCGTCCGCGGGCCTGCTGGCGGTGGCGGACGTAGCGGCCGCGCGGTACTACCAGCGGCAGCTGCGCGCCTCGCTCGACCCGGTGGTGACGGGCAACGGCGACCGGCTGCGCTTCGAGTCGTTCTCCGGCTGCGGCGGGGTGTACGCGCGCCTGGACGTTCTGGAGGCGGGACTCGACGGCGACGCGGTGGGGCACGGGACGACGAACGTCGACGTCAACAACCCGCTGCGCGAGGCGCTGTCGCGGATGGGCTCCACCGACCCGCTCCACCTCCGGGTCGGCCCTGACGAACTGGCGGTGACCACGCTGGACGGCCCGGTCGTGGAGAAGAAGGTCCCGCTTCCGGACCGCTGGCTGCGGGGGTTCGCCGAGGCCCAGGTCGTCGCCGCCGGCTTCGACCTGCGGGCCGAGCTGCCGGCCCCCGAGGCGGTGCGGTTCCTGCGGTCGCTGCCCCGTGGAGGCGGGCGCGGCGCGTCGGGCGGCGCCCGCTGGGTGGTGCCGGCCGGTCGCGGGCTGCGGCCGAGCACCCGGGCCGTCCCGGGTGCGGTGTGCCTGCCCGGCCCGGAACGGCTGATCGCGCTCCAGCGGGTGCTGCGGCACGCGACGGCCCTGCGGGTCCACGGCCCGGCGGTCACCGGCGACACCGCCGCGACGGCCTCGGCCTGGGAGGTCGTCCTGCCCGGCATGCGGCTCACCCTGACGCTGTCCCCCGACGCCTCACGCGGATTCTCCGGCGAGGGCGGTGTCCTGGACGCCCTGACCACCGACGAGGCCGCCGAGGACGCCGAGCTGATCTCCGTGCTGCTGGCCTGGGAGCCCCGCGTCGACGTCCCCGACCTCGCCGCGGCCTCCGGGCTGACCGCCGAACGCGTCCGGGCGGCCCTGGTCCGCCTCGGCACCTCGGGCCGCGTCGGCTACGACGTGGCGGAGGCGGCCTACTTCCACCGCGAACTGCCCTACGACGCCGAGCGCGTGGAGCGGCACAACCCGCGCCTGCGGTCCGCCCGCGCCCTGGTGGCGGCGGGCGCGGTCGCCCTGGACGGCGCGGTGGCCACGGTGACGGCGGAGGACGGGCATGTGCACCGGGTGCGCGAACAAGCAGGGGTGCTGAGCTGCAGCTGCCTGTGGTGGGCGAAGTACCGGGGCGGGCGCGGGCCGTGCAAACACGCGCTGGCGGTACGCATGGTGCGGCGCGGGGTCGCCGCGGAGCAGGCCGGGCAGACGGAGCGGGTCGACGGGGGTGCGCGATGAGTGCGCTGATGGAGCTGGTACGAGCGGGCCGCACGGTCGAGGTGGTGGGCCTGCTGGACGGGATGACGGACGCCGAACGGCGGTCCTGCTTTCCGGAATTGAAGGCGTTGCGCAAGGAGTTGCGGGCGGCGCCCTGGGAGGCGGACGCGCGTCGTGCGTATCCCGCCCTGCACGCGGCCGGAGCGGCGTGCCAGACGGGGGCGGCGGGGGTGGCCGCCTGGATCGCGGCCGCCGACCTGCGGTGGTCGCGGGTCTCGCCGGGCGTGCTGCTGCACGTCCTGGGCGACCGGGAGACCGACTGGCTGGCGGACGTGACGCACCGGCTGGCGCGGCGCCCGGTAACCGCCTCGGTGCCGTACGAGTTGATGGCCGGTCTGGTGCGGCTCTCCGGCTGCCCGGTGCCGACGACCGACGCCTACGTCCGGGGCTGGGTCGATCATCTGCACGGCTCGTGGCAGCGCGGGGGCACGCTGCTCGACCGGCTGCGGCAGGACCCGCATCTGCGGGAGCTCGTCGCCGCACTGTTCGAGACCGACGACATCGGCAGCCGGTTGCAGTGGCCGACCCAGGAAGGCCCGGACAGCTGGACCGGCGCGCTGGCGCAGCTGACCGTCGAGGGCGCCCTCGACCGCGGGGCGACGGTCGACGCGTGCGTGGCCCGGCTGCTGCGGGGTGGTCCGGCCGCCGATCAGCGGGTGTTCCTCCGGCTGCTGAAGTGCCTCGCGCTCACCCCGGACGAGGAGCGGCAGCGGACGGCCGACTGGCTCGCGCTGGCCTCGGACGCCGCGTCGACGGTGGCCTCGCACGCCCAGTCGGTCCTCGGGGCCCTGGCCCTGGACGGCGGTCTGGCCCCACGTCAGGTGGCGGAGATGTCGGAGGCAGTGCTGTTCCGGACCGAGCGGAAGCTCGTGCGGGCGCAGCTCGTGCTGCTGGGAAAGGTGCTCACGCGGGACGCGTCCACGGCAGGCGAGCTGCTGCCGGCCGTCGCCCGGGCCTTCGGGCACGAGGACGCGGAAGTCCAGGAACGGGCGCTGAAGCTGGCCGAACGGCATGTCCGGAAGCTCGACTCGGTCCAGGCACGGACAGATCTCGCCCTCGCGGCCGAGCAGTTGATCCCGCTACTGCGCGCCAGGGCGGTCGGGGCGCTCGGCGCGGCACCCGCGGACCCGGAGCCGACGGGCCACGAGGAGCTGCTGCCTCCGCCACCCCGGCCGGCGCGCCTGGCCCCCGCCGCCGCGTCCGCGGTGGAGCTGGCCGAGGAGGTGGGCGCGGCGCTGGCCGCCGAGCCCGGCGTGACGGGATTCGAGCGTGCCCTGGACGGTCTGGTGCGGCACGCGTACCGGGACCGCGAGGCCTTGCTGTCGGCGCTGGAGCCGGTGGTCGCCCGGCGCTGGTGGGACAGCGCCGCCGGCGTCGTGTCGGACGACCGCTTCGGCGGTTCGTACGGCGCCGTGTCCGAAGCTGCCGACGGTCTCGACCTCGTGCTCGCCACCCTGCGCGGCAAGGTCCGCACCGCCACACTGCACGCGCGTGTGCAGCGGGGTTCGGCCTCCCGCGACTGTGTGCACGGTGCCCTCTTCAGGGCGTTCGAGTGCCGGCTGTGGGAGGTGGCGTACCGGATGCGCACCGATCCACTGCCCTTGCTGCTGTCCACCCCGACCTGGAGCACAGGCCTGCTGGAACCGGCCGAGCTGGTCGACCGCCTCGACACCTACCGGCGGCTGGGCGCCCGGGTCGCGGCCACCGACTTCGCGCAGGCCCTGCTGCGGGTGCGCCGCGCGGACCGGGACGCGGCCGAGTCCGCGGCCCGGCGGGCCGCGGCCCTCGGCACGGCGGAGGGGACACGGCTAGCCGCCTGGCTGGCCTCGGGCCCACCCGCGCTGCCCACGTTCCGGCGGCGGACCTCGGGGCGGCGTGTCCTGGTCGAGCTCGGCGAGGTGCTCGACCTGCAGCACGACTTCCCGGCGGAGTTCCGGCCGCTGGGCCGGCCGACGAGCGTCTTCGAGGAACGCCGGTGGTGCTACCACTGGGACGACGACATGCGGCAGCACTGGTCGGCCCTTCTCCCGGAGCGGCGCGAACTGGTGGCGGCGCGCCTGCTGCGGGACCTGTCCGACCTGGCCGTGGACGACTTCCGAGGTGCCGCCGCCGCACTGCCGTCGCTCGCCGAGTCCGGCGGCGAGGCGGGCGAGGCCGTCCATCTGGGCGTGGCCTACGGGCTCGGCGCGCGGCACGCGGAGGACCGGCTCGCCGCCGTGGACGCGCTGCTGGTGCTCGCCGCGCGCGGGCATCTGGACGCGGCCCGGCTGGGCGCGGACCTCGGACAGCTGGTCCGGCGCGGCGCGGTGAAGACGCAGCGGCTGGCCGATGCGGCGCGGACGGCGGCGGTCACCGGCGCCAACGCCACCATATGGAGCGTCCTCAGCCGAACCCTGCCCATCCTGCTCGCCGACCTCGCGACCGGCGGGACGGCCGCTCCGGCCAGAGGGCTCGGGGAGCTGCTGGCGGTCGCGGCCGAGTGCGCCGAGCGGTCCGGGGCGCGCGGCGAACTGCCCCACCTGGCCCAGGCGGCGGCCCGGCGTGGCTCCTCGCGTCTGGCGACACAGGCGCGCCGGCTGCGCAGTGCACTGGGCGAGGAGGTGGCCGCATGACGTAGGCCACCTGGTACAGGAGGCGAGAGGGACACACATGTCACCGCAGGTCGCCGAGTCCGAACCCCACAGTCATAGAAAGAACAACAAAACGGGCAGATCCACGCTTTACCGATCAGTCACAGAGCGTTCGTGATCACGCAACACCGTTCCTTCACAGTGGGTGCATGAGTCGAGACATGTCTGATGTGACCCGTGCGAAACACGGCCGCCCCGTGCACCACTGGCGCCGGGACGTCGTGGAACTCGCCGCCCTGTTCACCGCCGTCGCGGTGGCGGACGCCGTGGCCAACCTGATCGGTCACGGTCCCAACGGCCCGCAGCTGCTGGTGATCTCCGCGATCGTCCTGCTGGCCACGGCGGCTTTCCACATCTGGTGGTCACGCCGCCACGGTCACGCACCGCCGACGAGTGATATCGGCGCCCGGCCGCGCTCCTCGGAGCGGCAGGCCGGGCCGTCCGCGCCGGTCCCGGCGAACCGGGAGCCGGAAGCCGGCGAGGGCGCGCTGTGGCGGATGCGGACGACGGTGAAGGACGAGCCCGGTTCGCTGGCCGCGCTGTGCACGGCGCTGGCCGGGCACCGGGTCGACATCCTCAGCCTGCAGACGCATCCGCTGGGCGACGGCACGGTGGACGAGTTCCTGCTGCGGGCCCCCTCCGGGCTCGCGGCGGCCGAACTGACCCGCGCGGCGTCCCGGGCGGGCGGTTCGGGCACCTGGATCGAGCGGGCCGACGCCCACGACCTGGTCGACGCTCCCACCCGAATCCTGGGCCTGGCCACCCGCACGGCCCTGGACGCGGCCGAACTGCCGCTGGCGCTGCGGCAGTTGCTCGGCCGGTGCACGATCCGCTCCCTGCCCGCGACCCCCGCCGGCGGCGGGCGCGCGGCGGACGGCGTGCCGGTGGAGGGGGTACTGGAGGACACCGTGATGCGGTTGCGGGCACCGGAAGGCGGAGTGATCACCGTGGAGCGGCCGTATCTGCCGTTCACGCCGACCGAGTTCGCGCGGGCGCGGGCCCTGGTGGAGCTGGACGCGCGACTCGGGCCGCGCATCCCGCGCAGCCAGGACGTGCTGACCCTGCCGCAGGGCGGCGCCATCACCGTGCGCCGCGCCGACACGGACGACGTCCGGGCCGCGAAGGAGATGCACGGCCGCTGCTCGGCGCGCACGCTGTCCATGCGCTACCACGGGCCGGTCGGGGACGCCGACCGCTACCTCAACCATCTGCTCAGCCCGCGCTTCGGGCGGACGCTCGCCGTGCAGACGGCGTCGGGGCGGATCGTCGGGCTCGGCCACCTGCTGTGGGACGGGGACGAGACGGAGGTCGCGCTGCTCGTCGAGGACGAGTGGCAGCGCCGGGGCATCGGGACCGAACTGCTCGGCCGCCTGGTGGCGATGGCGGCCGAGGCGGGCTGCGAGAGCGTGTACGCCGTGACGCAGGCGTCCAACACCGGCATGGTCGCCGCGATGCGCGGACTGGACCTGCCCCTCGACTACCAGATCGAGGAGGGCACGCTGGTGATCACGGCCCGGCTGGAAGCGACGCCGGTTCGCCCCGGACTCCCGTACGACGTCGAGCGGCTCGGCGAGCGGATCGTACGGGAGTGAGGTGACGCAGGGGCCGGGGCGGCTCGAAAACGGCGCGGTACCCGGACACCGAGCCCTCCTTGGGCCACCCGCGCCCTCGACCGTCAGGCGTGCCACACCCCGGACGCCGTCCGTGCCGGCGCCGGCTCCCCCAGCGCGGAGTCGAGGTCGGCCCACAGGTCCTCGACGTCCTCCAGCCCCACCGACAACCTGAGCAGGCGGTCGCCGACCCCGGCGCCGCGGCGGTCGTCCGCGTCCACGATGCGATGGCTGATGGACGCCGGGTGCTGGATGAGGGTGTCGACGCTGCCGAGGCTCACGGCGGGCGTGATCAGACGGACACCGGCGATGACCTCGTGCGGGTCGCCGTGCACCTCGAAGGCGATCATGGCGCCGCCGATGCGCGGGTAGTGGACGCGGGCGACGCGCGGGTCGGCGGCGAGGCGGCGGACGAGTTCGGCCGCGTTCGCGGACGCCGCCCGCACCCGCACGGGCAGGGTCGCGAGGCCGCGCAGCAGCAGGTAGCCGGCCAGCGGATGCAGCACCCCGCCCGTGGCGAACCGCACCTGCCGGAGCCGCCCCGCGAACTCCTCGTCGCAGGCGACGACTCCGGCGAGTACGTCGCCGTGCCCGCCGAGGTACTTGGTGGCGCTGTGCAGCACCAGTCGCGCGCCCTGCTCGACGGGGCGCTGGAGTACGGGGGTGGCGAAGGTGTTGTCTACCAGCAGCGGTACCGAACCGCAGGCGTGCGCGGCGGCCCGCAGGTCGATCTCGGCGAGGGTCGGGTTCGCCGGGGACTCCACCAGGACCAGCCCGGTGTCGGGGCGCAGCGCGTCCGCGATGCCGGCCGGGTCGGTCCAGGTGACCTCCGAGCCGAGCAGACCGGCGGTGAGGAGGTGGTCGCTGCAGCCGTAGAGGGGGCGAACGGCCACGACGTGGCGCAGGCCGAGGGAGGCCCGTACGAGAAGGACCGCGCTGAGCGCGGCCATGCCGCTGGCGAAGGCGACGGCTGACTCGGTGCCCTCGAGACGGGCGAGGGCGGTCTCGAAGCGGGCGACGGTCGGGTTGCCCAGCCGGGCGTAGACGGGCGGGCCGTCCGGTTCGGCGCCGGTGGTGGCGAAGGCGTCGATGCGGGCGGCCTCGGCCCGGCTGTCGTACGACGGGTAGGTGGTGGACAGGTCTATGGGCGGGGTGTGCAGGCCGCGGTGGGCGAGGTCGTCGCGTCCGGCGTGCACGGCCTCGGTGGCGAATCGTCGGGCACGACGCTCGTCGGCCGTCGTCGGCGCTCCCCCGGCGGCCGGTATGCGCGCCCCGGCCGACGCGGGCACCCCGTCGTCCGCCGGCGCCGTCATCTCCCCGGCACTCATGGCCCCGCCCTCCACGATGTCCACGCCTCCGGCCTCCCCGCTGTCCAGCGCTCTCGTCTCCATGCCCCGCAGAGTGAACACCGACCGGGCCGCACGAAGCCGTGCCCGTGCTATGTTCGGCCAATGGCTGAATCTGTCGTACTGGATCCGGTGGACCTCGATCTGCTGCGGCTGTTGCAGAACGACGCCCGGACGACGTACCGCGATCTCGCGGCGCAGGTGGGCGTCGCGCCGTCGACGTGCCTGGACCGGGTGACCCGGCTGCGCCGGGCGGGCGTGATCCTCGGGCATCAGCTGCGACTGGATCCGGCCAAGCTGGGGCGCGGGTTGCAGGCTCTGCTGTCGGTGCAGGTCAGGCCGCACCGGCGAGAGCTCGTCGGGCCGTTCGTGGAGCGGATCCGGGCGCTGCCGGAGTCGCTGACCGTCTTCCACCTCACCGGTCCCGACGACTACCTGGTGCATGTCGCGGTGGCGGACATGGCGGATCTGCAACGGCTGGTGCTCGACGAGTTCACGGCCCGCCGCGAAGTGGCGCGCGTGGAGACCCGGTTGATCTTCCAGCAGTGGGACTGCGGCCCCCTGCTGCCGCCTTCGCCCTCGGCTCAATCGGGGTGACGCGCTGTGGGCCCCCGTACGAGGATGGTCCACATGTCAGACACCAAGAGCCCGCTGCCCCGAGAGGTCGCCGACGCCTACGTCGACGCCCTCATCGCCCTCGACCCGGTCACCGGTACCTACCTCGGCGTGAAGGAGAGTTCGAGCCGCCTGCCCGACATCTCGCCCGCGGGCCAGGAGGCGATCGCCGAGCTGGCGCGGGAGACCCTCGCCCAGCTCGACGAGGCCGAGCGCACGCCCGGCGCGGACAGCGACATCGAGCGCCGGTGCGCGCGCCTGTTGCGCGAGCGCCTCACCGCCGAGCTCGCCGTGCACGAGGCCGACGAGGGTCTCCGTTCGGTCGGCAACCTGGGCACGATCGTGCACTCGGTGCGCGAGGTGTTCACCGTGACGCCGGCGGAGACGGAGGAGGACTGGGCCGCGATCGCGCAGCGGCTGCGCGCGGTGCCGGCCGCGCTGGCGGGCTACCGCGAGTCCCTCGCGCTGGGTCTGGAACGCAAGCTGTACGCGGGCCCCCGCCCCACGGCCACCTTCATCGACCAGCTCGGCGAGTGGGCCGACACCGGCGAGGGGCGCGGCTGGTTCGAGGACTTCGCCTCGGCCGGACCGGAGGCGCTGCGCGGGGAGCTGGACGAGGCCGCCCGTGGGGCGACCGCGGCCGTGGTGGAGCTGCGCGACTGGATGCGTGGCGTGTACGCGCCGACGGTCGAGGGCGCACCGAACACGGTGGGCCGGGAGCGGTACGCCCGCTGGTCGCGCTACTTCAACGGCACCGACCTCGACCTGGACGAGGCGTACGCGTACGGCTGGTCGGAGTTCCACCGCATCCTCGGCGAGATGAAGCAGGAGGCCGAGAAGATCCTGCCGGGCGCCGAGACGCCGTGGGTGGCGCTCGCCCACCTCGACGAGCACGGCAAGCACATCGAGGGCGTCGACGAGGTCCGGGAGTGGCTGCAGGGCCTGATGGACCAGGCGATCGAGGCGCTGGACGGCACGCACTTCGAACTCGCCGAGCGGGTACGGAAGGTGGAGTCCTGCATCGCCCCGCCGGGCAGCGCCGCCGCCCCCTACTACACGCCCCCGTCGGAAGACTTCTCCCGCCCGGGCCGGACCTGGCTGCCGACAATGGGACAGACCCGGTTCCCGGTCTACGACCTGGTGTCGACCTGGTACCACGAGGGCGTTCCCGGTCATCACCTCCAGCTCGCCCAGTGGGCGCACGTGGCAGGCAACCTCTCCCGCTACCAGGCCACCATCGGCGGCGTGAGTGCCAACGCCGAGGGCTGGGCGCTGTACGCGGAGCGCCTGATGGACGAGCTGGGCTTCCTCACCGACCCGGAGCAGCGGCTCGGCTACCTCGACGCGCAGATGATGCGGGCCGCCCGGGTCATCGTCGACATCGGCATGCACCTGGAGTTGGAGATCCCGGCGGACTCACCCTTCCACCCGGGCGAGCGCTGGACCCCCGAGCTGGCCGAGGAGTTCTTCGGCGCGCACAGCAGCCGCCCGGCGGACTTCGTGGAGAGCGAGCTGACCCGCTACCTCACGATCCCCGGCCAGGCGATCGGCTACAAGCTGGGCGAACGCGCCTGGCTGCTGGGCCGCGAGAACGCCCGCGCGCGGCACGGCGACGCCTTCGACCTCAAGGCGTGGCACATGGCCGCCCTCTCCCAGGGCTCCCTGGGTCTGGACGACCTGGTGGACGAGTTGTCCCGCCTCTGACCCTCACGTCAACGCCGGAAGCCGCCCTCCGAGTTGATCACCTGACCGGTGACCCAGTCCGCCTCGTCCGTCGCGAGCCAGGCGATGAGGCGGGCCGGGTCGTCGGGCATCCCCCACCGCCCGGCGGGGAAGAGCGCGGCGACGGCCGCGTGGGCCTCGCCGGTCAGGTAACCGGTGTCGACGGGACCCGGGTTCACGGTGTTCACCGTGATGCCCCGCTCGGCGAGTGTTGTCGCCAGCGAGCGGGTGATCGACGCGAGCGCGCCCTTCTGGAGGGCGTACGCGATCTCGCCGGGCATCCCGCCCGCGATGTCCTGTCCCGACGTCATCGTCACCACGCGCCCGCCACGGGGCCGGTTCGCCTGCCGGGCGAAGGACTGGATCAGGAGCAGCACCGACCGCGTGTCGACCGCCCAGTGCGCGTCGAGCATGCCG
This sequence comes from Streptomyces chromofuscus, assembly GCF_015160875.1. Taxonomy (NCBI): domain Bacteria; kingdom Bacillati; phylum Actinomycetota; class Actinomycetes; order Kitasatosporales; family Streptomycetaceae; genus Streptomyces; species Streptomyces chromofuscus. Next base: position 1,248,320 of record NZ_CP063374.1, read on the forward strand.
GCGTCGATCGCGTCGAGCGGTCCGTCGGACCCGCTGAGGGCGTGATTGGCGACGAGAATGTCCAGCCGTCCGCCGAGCGCCGCGGTGGCGGTGGCGATCAGTTCGGCGGGCGCTGCCGGATCGGCGAGGTCACCGGGCCCGGCGACGACCCGGGCCTCCGGATCACCGGCGGCGGCCCGCACGGAGGCGATCACGTCCTCGATCCGGTCGGCGCCCCAGGGCATGGCGGCGTCGTGCGGCACGTGGTGGTGCAGATAGACGTCCGCCCCGTACGCGGCGAGGCGCCGTGCCACGGCATGACCGATGCCACCGCGCCGGCTGGCGCCGGTGACCAGGGCGGTACGGCCGCGCAGGGGCAACGGGTCGCGGCGGAGGTCTTCGGGGGCCGGATGCGGAAGGTGAGGCACGGCGGACCATGATGGGCGACGAACGGGCGGCGCGCACGCGGATTTCGCCCCGCCGTCAGCAACCCACGGTGTGCAGCCCGCAGCCAACGTCAGCACCCCCGCAGTCTGCGGCCCGCCGTCAGCAGCCGCAGTCGTCCGCGCCCACCGGAGCGGTCAGCGGGTCGGCCTGCCGCCGGTCGGGCCCCTGCCAGGTCTCGTACGCGAAGCCCTCGCGCGCCCAGTACTCGAAGCCGCCGAGCATCTCCTTGACCCGGTAACCGAGTTCGGCGAGGGCGAGCGCGGCCCGGGTGGCGCCGTTGCAGCCGGGACCCCAGCAGTACGTCACCACCGGCACCGACTTGTCGAGCAGGTTTCCGGCCTGCTGGGGGACGAGCGCGGTGGGGAGGTGGATCGCGCCGGGGAGGTGGCCCTGGTCCCAGGCCTTTGTCGAGCGGGAGTCCACGACGACGAACCCGGGATCGCCGTCGGCCGCGAGCGCGGCGGCCACGTCGGAGACGTCGGCGTGGAAGGCGAGGCTCGCGCGGAAGTGGGCGGCGGCCTCGGCCGGGGCGGCGGGAGCGACGCGCAGGACGTACTGCTTCGTGATCAAGGTCGTCGCCCGCTCGATGCGCCACCTGGAGGAGGTCACGGGCAGGATCGGTGCGCTGGGCTCGGTGACGACGAGTGTCGTCTACTCGTCGCCCCTCCCCCGACGCCCCCTCGGCCAGTGAGGTCAGCCCGTGCCCCGCTGCCTCAGCACCGACCCGGACCTCCCCTTCACCACCTCCAGCTGCGCGTGAATCCGCCGCCTCAGGTCGGCCACGTGGCTCACGATGCCGACGCTGCGGTCGCGCTCGCGCAGGGAGTCGAGCACGTCCAGCACCTCGTCGAGGGTCTGGTCGTCGAGGCTGCCGAAGCCCTCGTCGATGAAGAGCGTGTCCAGCCGCACGCCGCCCGTCTCGTCGGTGACCACGTCCGCGAGGCCGAGGGCGAGGGCGAGGGAGGCGAAGAACGTCTCACCGCCCGACAGGGTCGCCGTGTCCCGCTCCCGCCCGGTCCAGGCGTCGACGACGTGCAGCCCGAGACCACTGCGCCCGCGCCCCGACCGGTCGTCGGAGTGGACCAGCGTGTAGCGGCCGGACGACATCCGTTGCAGCCGCACGGTCGCGGCGGCCGCCACCTGTTCCAGCCGGGCGGCGAGGACGTACGACTCCAGGCGCATCCGGCGTTCGTTCTCGGCGGAGGTGCCGGCCGCGAGGGCGGCCAGCCGGGCCACCCGGTCGTACGCGTCGCGCAGCGGCCCGAGCCGGCGTACCCCCGCGGCGGCTCTCGCGGAGAGCCGGTCGAGTTCGGTGCAGCGGCGGGTGGCGGCATCGCAGGCGGAGGCGGCGTCACGCACCCGCTTCTCCGCCGCCGCGGCGGCCTGCTCGGCGGCGGTGAGGTCCGCGGGCCGCCGTTGGGCGGCGGCCGCGGTGTCGGTCTCGGCGAGCACCGCGCGCACGGCGGCCTCCTCGGCCTGCCGGGCGTCGAGCCGTCGTTGCAGCTCGCGGTGGGCGGTGGCGTCCAGCAGCGCTGCGGCCGCGGCCTGGGGGGTGTCGAAACCGGCGCGGAAGGCCGCGTCGGCGAGGCGGGCGTCGGCGTCCTTGAGGCGCTGGGCGGTGTCCTCGGCGCGCCGCGCGGCCTCGGCCGCCTCGGTGAGCCGTGCGGCCCGGCGTTCGAGTTCGGCGGCCCGCGCGGCCACGCTCCCGCTGGAGCCCCGCGCATGCGCCAGCTCGCCTTCGAGCGACACTCTCTCCCGTTCCAGGGCCTCACGGCGGGCCAGCCGGGAGGCGACCCTGAGCTCGGCGTCCCGGCGTGCGGCGGCCCTGCGGTCGTGCTCCTGCTCGGCCCGGCGCAGTTCCTCGCGCGCGGCGTGCAGCCCGGACGCCTCCCGCCGGGCCCGTGCGTGCTGCCGCTCCAGTTCCTCGGCCTCCTCGGCGAGTCGGCCGGTCGGCGTGTCGCCCGCCTCGGCGGTCGCGGCGGCCAGCGCCTCCCGCACGACGCCGAGACGCCGCTCGTTCTCGGCGTGCGCCTCCTCCGCGCGCCGGCAGGCGGCGTGCGCCCGCTCCTCCGTCTCCCGGTCGACGTGCCCCGCGACCTTCCGCGCGGGGGCGGGGTGCTCGGTGGCGCCGCAGACGGCGCAGGGTTCGCCGTCCTGCAGGTTCGCGGCCAGTTCGGCGGCGATGCCGTCGAGGCGCTGTTCCTTCAGGTCGAGCCAGTGGGCACGCGCCTGGAGCGCACGCTCGCCCGAGGCGAGGGCCTGCTTCCGGGCCTCCTCGGTGTCCCCGGCCAGCTGGTCGCGCATCCGTGCGGCGCCGAGCCGCCTCTGCACCGGTTCGCGGCGCACGGCGAGCTGCTCGGCCCGGGAGGCGGCCTCCTGAGCGGCGTCGATACGGTCCTGGAGGCCGGCCCGGTCCGCCTCCCATCCGGCGAGCCAGACCTCGGCCTCGTGCAGCACCTCCTCGTCGGTGCGCTCCTGCCGGTCCAGGTCGGCGCGCTCGGCGCGGACGTCGGCCAGCCGCCGCTCGGCCCGGCGTGCGGCGTCCAGGCCGCCCAGCTCCTCGGCGGTCCGGCGCGCGGCGGCCGCCAGACCGGCGGCGCCCGCCTCGGCGTGACCTGCCGGCAGCGCGGCACGCGCGCGTGCCTCCGCAGCGGTGGCCGCGCGGTGCTCGGCGTCGGCCGACTCCCGCAGCTCCAGCGCGGGCGCGACGGCCTCCGCCCGCCGGGACCGCTCCATGCGTTCCCGGTCCGCGCGGTGCGCCTCGCCCCGCTCCTCCAGCAGCCGGGCCCGCTCCCGGGCATCCGCGAACCGGCGCTGCAGACGTTCCAGTTCGCGTACGTCGTCCAGGGCACGGTCGGCCACGGCCCGGGCGGACTCGGCGGCGGCGAGCCGGCACCGGGCGACCGTCAGCCGTTCCCGCGCGGTGCTGCGGGCGACGGCGGCGGCGCTCAGCACGGCCTCGGCCAGCCCCGGGTCGCCGGGCGCCAGCTCGGGCAGCTCCATCGCGCCGTCCGCCGCCTGCTGCATGCGGTGGGCGTCGGCCAGCAGGTCCGCGTCCCCGTCGCGCACGTCCGCCTCGGTGGCGCGTCGGCGTTCGGCGAGCCGCTTCTCCACCTCCGCGAACCGGTGGGTGTCGAAGAGGCGGCCCAGCAGCCGGCCGCGGGCCTCGGCGTCGGCGCGCAGGAACCGCGCGAAGTCGCCCTGCGGCAGCAGCACCACCTGGCAGAACTGCTCGCGGCTCATGCCGAGCAGCTGCGTGATCTCCTCGCCGATCTCCTGGTGGGAGCGGCTGAGGTCCTTCCAGGCGCCGGTGTCGTACTCGCGCAGCCAGGTCTGCGCCTTGTCGAGCGTGGTGCCGGTGCCGCGCTTCTTGGGACGCGCCCAGGGCGGCTGGCGGGTGATCTCCAAACGGCGTCCGGCGACGGTCAGTTCCAGCGTGACGGAGGTGCGCGTGCCGGGCGCGGCGTGGTCGCTGCGCAGGGCGGTGCCCTGGCCGTTCTGCCGGGCGCCCGGCACGGAGCCGTACAGCGCGTAGCACACGGCGTCCAGGACGGAGGTCTTGCCCGCGCCGGTCGGTCCGTGCAGCAGGAAGAGTCCCGCGGCGGACAGTTCGTCGAAGTCGACGCTCTGGGTGCCGCCGAACGGCCCGAAGGCGGTGATGTCGAGCCGGTGCAGCCTCACCGGGCCATCTCCCGCACGGCCTGGTCCGCGCGTACGGCGTCGAACGCCTCCCGCAGCACGGCCTGTTCGTGCTCGTCGGGCCCCGCTCCGCGCACGTGCGTCACGAAGTCCTCGGCGATCTGCTGGTCGCTGCGGTCGGCGAGCCGGCCGGCGTACGACACTGTGGGCTCTTCGGGGGCCCGCTCGGGCGCGAAGACGAGGCTGAGGGTGTGCGGGAAGCGCTCGGTGAGGCGCGCCATGGGATCGGCCGGGCGGACCGGGTCGGTGAGCGTCGCCTCGACCCAGGCCTCCTCGTGCGGTGCGAGCGCCGCGTCGGCGAGCAGTTCCTCCAGCGGTCCCCGGATCCGGGCCAGCGGGCGCGGCACCGGACAGTCGACGCGCTCCGCGGTGACGGACCCCTCGGCGTCGAGGTCGACGAGCCACATGCTCTTGCGGTGCCCGGCTTCCGAGAAGGAGTAGGCCAGCGGGGAACCGGAGTACCGCACGCGTTCGGTGATGGTCTGGCAGCCGTGCAGGTGCCCGAGCGCCACGTAGTCCACGCCGTCGAAGACGCCGGACGGTACGGCCGCCACCCCGCCGACGGTGATGTCCCGCTCACTGTCGCTGGCCTGGCCGCCGGTGACGAAGGCGTGCGTGAGGACGACGGACCGGGTGCCCCGCGCGCGTGCGGCGAGGTCGGCCCGGACCCGCTCCATGGCGGCGGCGAGCACCGCCTCGTGGCCGGCCCTCTCCACTTGGAACTCGTCCTTCACGAGGGCGGGTTCGAGATACGGCAGCCCGTAGAACGCGACGTCACCGAACGCGTCCCGCAGCACCACCGGCGTGCCGCACGCCGACGGCTCTGTGCGCAGGTGGATGCCCGCGCGCCCGATGAGCCCGGCGCCGACGCCGAGGCGGCGGGCGGAGTCGTGGTTCCCGGAGATCATCATCGTCGGCACGCCGAGGTCGGCGAGCCGGTGGAGGGCGTCGTCGAACAGCTCGACCGCCGTCAGCGGCGGCACCGCCCGGTCGTACACGTCTCCCGACACGACCACCGCGTCCACGTCGCGCTCGCGCACGGTCGTGACGAGATGGCCGATGAACTCGGCCTGGGCCCCGAGCATGCTCACCCGGTGGAACGCCCGGCCGAGATGCCAGTCGGAAGTGTGCAGCAGTCTCATGATCCCCGAGACTAACGGCCGGGTCTGACACCCCGGGCGGTTACTCCCGTATCGCCCGTCATGACCGGCTCGAGACGTGTCCGTTAAGGGCGTTTCACCCTATCGATCACGAAAGCCCCGTGAACTAGGCGTCCCCGTACGCCTCTCCACCCGGCTCGAACCGTGCGGTCCCCGCGGTCACGTCCGCGAGCCATGCCCGGAAGGCGTCCACGTCGGCGTCCGGCAGCCCGATCTCGATCGTGACCGTCTCGCCGTAGCGCACGTCCCGCACGTCGCGCCCGGTGGCGTGCAGCTCGTTCTGCACCTTGCCCGCGCGCTGGTGGTCGACGGTCACCGTGGCCAGCCGGAAGCGGCGCCGCGTCAGGGTGCCGAGGGCGTCGAGGGCCTCGCCGACCGCGCCGCCGTACGCCCGGATCAGCCCGCCCGCGCCGAGCTTCACCCCGCCGTAATAGCGGGTGACGACGGCGACGACGTACCGCATGTCGCGGCGCAGCAGCATCTGCAGCATGGGAACGCCGGCCGTGCCGCCCGGCTCGCCGTCGTCGCTCGCCCTCTGGACGGCGGCGTCGGCGCCGATGACGTACGCCCAGCAGTTGTGCGTGGCGTCGGCGTGCTCCCTGCGCACGGCGGCGACGAAGTCCTGCGCCTCCTGCTCGGTGGCCGCCGGGGCGAGGGCGCACAGAAAGCGCGAGCGGTTGACCTCGGTCTCGTGCACGCCCACGCGGGCCACCGTGCGGTACTCGTCCTGCATCCGAACAGCCTAATCCGTGGTCGCGGGGGTCTCGGAGGGGCGGACGCCGCTCGGCCCGCTTCACGGCGGACAGCCGACACTCTCCGGCGGCCACCGTCGCTGACGCCGCCGAACCTTGGTCCGAACGGTGGGCGAGAACTCAATCGGCGCATGACTGAACCCGACGTCGACCTCGGAGTCGTGGGGGCGCCATCGGGGGTGCTCGTCCTGGGGATGGCGTCCTGCCTCGACGAGTGGCCGCAACTGGGCCGCCCGCTGCCCGAACGCGCGCGTGCCGCGGCGTCTCTGGGTGGCGGGCATGTCCACGACTGGCTGTGTGAGATGGTCGCGGTCCGGGCAGCGGCGGACAGGCGGTTGACCGTTCGGGCCGGCACGACGGCGTCCCCATTCGACGGGGGCCCGACGATCGCGGTCCTCACGACAGGTCTCGGCCTGCCGTGGACAGGGGGACGCCCAGGACCGGGCGGAGAAGAAGCCGGGCACGTGGGTCGGTGCCACCGGGAGCGTTGGCCGGTGGTGCCGCCAACGCGGCGGGTTCGGGCCGGTACAGGCCAGGTCCCCCACGGTCCTCATCGTCGCCGGCGAGTACGAGGTCCTGCCCCCTTCGCCCGACCAGAGGTGTGCGAACGCACCGGCCGCCAAGGCCCGAAACCGATTGGACGGCACGGCAACGAAAGGTGTTTCCGCGCGCCGGCGCGTGTCTTGCGACGGGCCGAGCCGCTTCCCGGGGACCGCGGGACCGCCTCGCCCCGCGATGAGGCCCCCGCAGGCCGCCCTACTTCTTCTTCCCCCGAGGCACCAGCACCTCCGTCAGCACTGCCGCGCCGGGCCGCAGCTCCTCCCACCCGCCGCCGTGCCAGGCCAGCACGGCGATCGCCGAGGTGGGGAACTTCGCCCGCACCCGGTCCAGCGTGTCACCGACACCGTCCCCGGCGAGCGTCAGGACCAGGTCCTCGAGGCCGGGGTTGTGCCCGACGAGGAGCAGCGTCCGGATCTCGGGAGCCACCGCGTGCACGACGGTCAGCAGGTCGGGCACGTCGGCGGCGTACAGCAGCGGGTCGTGCCGTACCGGTGGCGGGGTGCCCCACTGGGCGGACGCCAGCTGCCAGGTGTGGCGGGCGCGGACGGCGGTGGAGCACAGGGCGAGGTCGGGCAGGCAGTCCGCCTCGGCGAGCGCGCGGCCCGCGGCCGACGCGTCCCGGCGGCCCCGGGGCGCGAGCGGGCGTTCGTGGTCGGCGACGTCCGGCGGCCGGGCCGACTTGGCGTGCCGCAGGACGACCATGCGGCGCAGCGGGCCGGCTCCCGCGCGCGGGATCATGCCGGCGCTCCGAGGTCGCGGGTCAGGTCGAGCGCGAGCAGCCGGTCCGCGTAGGCGTACGTCTCGAAACGGGCGCCGTCCGGCAGGCCAGGTGCGCCCTCCACCCGGCGCAGCACGCCGAGCACCGAGGGGATGTCCAGGTCGTCCTCCCAGGCGGTGCGGAGTTGTCCGCGCACCTCCTCGGGCACCGGCCGTGACGGGTGCCGCGCCCAGTCGGCGACGGCTCGCCGCCAGCGGGCGAGCGTGTCGCGCGCCTCGCTCAGGGCCGTGTCGTCGACCCGCGCGGGAACGCTGCGCGGCCGGGACAGCAGCGCCAGACGCAGCACGGCGGGATCGTCGCCCAGCGGGGCCCGGGAGCCGTCCCCCACCGGCACCCGGAGACCTCCCGACTCCGGCATCCCGGGGCCGTGTCCCACGGGCATCCCGGAATCGCCTCTCACCGGCCCAGCAAAACCGTCCCCCACCGGTACCCCGAGACCACCCGACACGCGTGCCACCGCGACGCGCACCCCGTCGGGATTCGCTCCGCCCTCCCCCACCACATGGATGACCTGCCGCTCCCCAAGCCCGGCCCCCGCGTCGTGGCGGTCCTCGAAGGGCCGGATGCCGAGGGCCGCGGCGGCCTCGCGGAGTTCCGCCCGGTCCCGGTCCCCCGACAGCAGACCCCACACCGGTGTCCCGCCCAGTTCCAGGGCGCGGACCAGCACGTCGGCGACCAGCAGGACACGCAGGGCGGTCAGGTCGAGGGCGGGGGCGTGGGCCTCGACACAGGTCAGTCCCCGCCGGGTCGTGGACGCGTCGACGGGTTCGCCGGTCCGGGCGTCGATGATGCGCAGCACGCAGTGAGCCTAGGCCCACCGACCGCGGCGCGCACGACGCGCGTTCCGGGCAGGCCCGCGCGCGGGCCTGCCCGCGCGCGGCGAGGGACCCGGGCATCCACGACCGGACGCGGGAATTCCGGCGTGTGCTCGTCCGTTGCAGTACGTGACGACGAGGCGACTGGCCGAAGGAGGCCCCTGGTGTACGGCGACGACGCGACGGTCCGCAAAATCCTCACCGAGCTCGGCGACACCTGGGCCGTCGTGGGCCTGTCGGCGAACCAGTCCCGCGCGGCGTACGGCGTCGCGCAGGTGCTCCAACGGTTCGGCAAGCGGATCGTGCCGGTGCATCCCAAGGCGGAGACGGTGCACGGCGAGCAGGGCTACCCCTCCCTCGCCGACATCCCCTTCGACGTGGACGTGGTCGACGTCTTCGTCAACGGCGACGTGGCGGGCGGCGTCGCCGACGAGGCGGTCGCCAAGGGCGCCAAGGCGGTCTGGTTCCAGCTCGGCGTCGTCGACGAGGACGCCTACGCGCGCACCCGCGCCGCCGGCCTCGCCATGGTGATGGATCGCTGCCCCGCCATCGAGATACCGCGCCTCGGCTGACGCGGCGAAGGCCTCCTGCACCTGTCGGGCCACCGTCATAATGCTCGCGTGGCCACACCTTCCCCCCACCCCAACTCCCCCTCCCCGCAACGGAAGACGGTCGTCGTCGTGGGTGCCGGACCCGCCGGTCTGACGCTCGGCAACATCCTGCGCGCCGCGTCCGTCGACTGTGTCGTGCTGGAGGCGGAGAGCAGGGAGTTCATCGAACAGCGGCCACGAGCCGGGGTCCTGGAGGAGTGGGCCGTGCGCGGGCTCGAACGACGGGGCCTGGCGGGCCACCTGCTGGAGCGGGCACAGCGGCACACCCAGTGCGAGTTCCGCTTCGCCGGTGAGCGCTACCGGCTGTCGTACGCCGAACTGACGGGGCAGCACCACTGGATCTACCCGCAGCCGCTGCTGGTGACGGATCTCGTGCGGGAGTACGCCGACGTCCGCGGCGGCGACATACGGTTCGGCGTGCGGGACGTCGAGCTCCACGACCTGGACACCGACCGGCCCTCGGTGTCGTATACCTGCCCCGAGAGCGGTGAACGGCACGTGGTGCTGGGCGAGTTCGTGGCCGGCTGTGACGGGGCACGGGGTGTGACACGCACCGCGCTGCCGCCGGAGCGGGTCCGCGTCGCCCGGCACGACTACGGCATCGGCTGGCTGGCGCTGCTCGCCGAGGCTCCGCCGTCCTCGGACTGCGTGGTGTTCGGCATCCACCCCCGCGGCTTCGCCGGGCACATGGCCCGCAGCCCCGAGGTGACCCGCTACTACCTCCAGTGCCCACCCGGCGACGACCCGGAGAACTGGTCGCACGAGCGCGTCTGGGCCGAACTCCGGGAACGCCTGGGCGCACGGGACACCCCGCCGCTGACCGAGGGCCGGCTGATCGAGAAGCGTGTGCTCGACATGCACGGCTACGTGGTCGAGCCGATGGCGTTCGGGCGGCTGTTCCTGGCCGGTGACGCGGCCCACCTCACCGCGCCGATCGCCGCGAAGGGCATGAACCTCGCCCTGCACGACGCGTTCCTGCTCGGCGACGCGCTCACCGCGTACCTCACGAAGGGCGACACCGGCGGGCTGGACGGCTACTCGGCCGACTGCCTGGCGCGGGTCTGGGACTACCAGGAGTTCTCCCAGTGGCTGTCCGACGTGTACCACGGCACGGCCTCGGGGGACGCGTATCACGCGGGCACGACCCTGGCCCGGCTGCGCCGCCTGTTCACCTCGCCCGCCGCCGCGTCCGCGTTCGTGGAGCAGTACCTCGGGACGGACCCTGGGCTCTGAGTCCGCCCGGAGCGTTCAGTCGTGCTCCGGCCTGCCGGTGAGCCGGTGGTCGGCGAGGTTCAGTGCCTCGTCCACGACCCTGCGCAGATGGCCGTCGCGCAGCGCGTAGATCACCCGGCGGCCCTCCTTGCGCGTGGTCACCAGCCCGGCCAGCCGCAGCCGGGCCAGATGCTGACTGACCGCGGGCCGTGCGGCGCCGCAGGCCTCGGTGAGCGTCGACACGTCCGCCTCGCCGCTGCTCAGCGCGTGCAGCAGCGTGAGCCGGGTGCGGTCGCCGAGCAGGGCCAGGAGCTCGGCCGCGAGCGCGAACTGCTCCTCGCCGGGGGTGCGCGGATGCGCATCGTGCGCAGGTGACAGGTGCATGCGTGCGCTCATACGCACATAATGCTGGAGAGGACGGGGTACGTCCACCGACGCCCACCGGAAGGGGAGCAACCGTGAGCGACCGCCACGACCACGGGCACGGGCACGAGCACGGCCACACGCCTCACCAGCACGCCGGCCACGGCCGGGTCCACACGCCTCACCAGCACGGCGAAGACGGCCACCCGCCTCACCAACACGGCGAACACAGCCACCAGCACGTCCGCACCCGCCACGACCACCCCCACGTCCACACCCCCGCCGGCCTCGGCCGCCGTTTCCGCCGCCTCCCCCACCGTCTCGCCCACCTCCTCACGCCGCACTCGCACGACACCGCCGACAAGGTGGACTCGGCCCTGGAGTCCTCCGCCCGTGGCATGCGTGCCCTGTGGATCTCGCTGGCGGTGCTCGGCGTGACCGCGCTCGCGCAGGCCGTCGTGGTCGTGGCGTCCGGGTCGGTGGCGCTGCTCGGCGACACGGTGCACAACGCCGCGGACGCGCTGACGGCCGTACCGCTCGGGATCGCCTTTCTGCTGGGCCGTCGCGCGGCGACCCGCCGCTTCACCTACGGCTACGGGCGTGCGGAGGACCTGGCGGGGATCGTGATCGTGCTGACGATCGCCGCGTCGGCGGCGTTCGCGGGCTGGACGGCGATCGAGCGGCTGCTCGACCCGCGTCCGGTGCAGCACCTCCCGGCGGTCGCGGCGGCGGCCCTGGTCGGCTTCGCGGGCAACGAGTGGGTGGCCCGCTACCGGATCCGCGTCGGCCGCTCGATCGGCTCGGCGGCACTGGTCGCCGACGGGCTGCACGCGCGTACGGACGGATTCACGTCGCTTGCCGTGCTGCTGGGCGCGGGGGGCGCGGCGCTGGGCTGGCACCTGGCCGACCCGATCGTGGGGCTCGCGATCACCGCGGCGATCACGCTGGTGCTGCGGGACGCGGCGCGGGAGGTGTTCCGTCGGGTGCTGGACGCCGTCGACCCGGCCCTGGTGGACCGGGCCGAACAAGCGCTGCGGGCGGTGCCGGGCGTGCAGGAGGTGGGAGAACTGCGGCTGCGCTGGATCGGGCACCGGCTGCGGGCCGAGGTGGCGGTGGTCGTGGACGGGGACGTGACGGTACGTGCGGCCCACGGGATCGCCGTCGAGGCCGAACACGCCCTGCTGCACGCCGTACCGCGCCTCACGGCGGCCCTGGTGCACGCCGATCCGGCGCACACGTCCGGCGAGGCGGATCCGCATCTGCCGCTGGCCCACCACGCCACGGCGTGAGGCCGGGGGAGGCCGGGGGAGGCCGGGGATCAGGCGATGCCCAGCCCGTCCAGGACGACCGCGCCCGGCAGTTCCACGAAGGCCTTGCCCGGCACGAGCAGCTTGCCGCGGCGCCGGCCGCTGCCGACGAGGACGTAGGGCAGGTCGATCACCGCCGAGTCGACCAGCACCGGCCAGTCGGCGGGCAGTCCGACCGGCGTGATACCGCCGTACTCCATGCCGGTCTCGCCGGTCGCCGCGTCCATCGAGGCGAAGGAGGCCTTGCGGGCGCCGAGTTGACGGCGGACGACGCCGTTGACGTCGACGCGAGTGGTGGAGAGGACGACGCAGGCGGCCAGCGTGGTCTCGCCGCCGCGCTTGCCGGCGACGACGACGCAGTTGGCGGACTGCTCCAGCAGTTCCTGGCCGTAGTGCTCGACGAAGACGTCGGTGTCGGCCCACTGCGGGTCGGTGTCGACGTAGACGATCTGCTCGGCGGGGACACTGCCGCGCCAGCGCCGTACGGCGTCGGCGACCGGGACGGTCAGCTCGTCGAGGCAGTCGGGGGCGGGAGTCGCCCGGTCGAAGTGTCCGATGGGTGCGCGCATGCCGGCACGCTAACAGCCGCCGCGCGTCCGGTGACGGCCCGTCTCAGTGCACGGGCGGCACCGACACGGCCAGCACCATCTCCATCGGTACGTCGCCCTCGTTGCCGTACGTGTGCGGCACCCCGGCATCGAAGGAGGCGCTGGCACCCGCGGGGACGTCGTAGGCCATGGCGTCGACGGTGAGCGTGAGTGCGCCGGCCGTGACGTGGACGAGTTCGACCGTGCCGGCCGGGTGGGGGTCGGAGGAGCTGCTCTCGCCCGGCATCAGCCGCCAGTCCCACAGCTCCAGCGGGCCGGGGGCCTCGGTTCCGGCCAGCAGCCGGTTGTAGCTGCCCGCGTCGGTGTGCCACATCCGTACGGCCTGGTCGGCGGGGACGATGCGGACCTTGGGACCCTGCTCGTAGTCGAGCAGGGTGGTGATGCTGATGCCCAGCGCGTCGCCGATCTTGACGACGGTGCCGAGGCTGGGGTTGGTGCGGGCCTGCTCGATCTGGATCAGCATGCCGCGGCTGACCCCCGCACGGGCGGCGAGGGTGTCCAGGGTGAAGCCGCGCTCGGTGCGCCAGCGTTTGACGTTCCGCGCCAGGGACTGGGTCAGCAGGTCGAGGTCCGACACATTCCGTCCATTATTTTAGATGACAGTGTTCAATTCATTGAACTATGGTGTGGTGCACCCAATCGTTCACTGAACTGTACTGCGAGGCCACCCGATGACGGCACTCTTCGCCCTGGCCACCAGCCTCCTGTGGGGTCTGGCCGACTTCGGCGGCGGACTGCTGACGCGGCGAACGCCCGCGCTGACCGTGGTCGTCGTCTCGCAGTCCATCGCGGTGGCCGTCCTCGGCGCGGTCGTGGTCGCGACCGGCGGCTGGAGCGAGGCGGGACCGCTGCTGTGGTTCGCCGTGGGGGCCGGTCTGGTGGGCCCGGTGGCGATGCTCGCGTTCTACAAGGCGCTCGCCCTGGGCCCGATGGGCGTCGTCTCGCCGCTGGGGTCGCTCGGTGTGGCGGTGCCGGTGGGTGCGGGCCTGGTTCTGGGCGAGCGTCCGGGGCTGCTCCAGGTCGCCGGCGTCGTCGTCGCCGTGGCCGGGGTCGTGCTCGCGGGCGGGCCGCAGTTCAGGGGTGCGCCGGTGCAGCGGCAGGCCGTGCTGTTCACGCTGCTCGCGGCCTTCGGCTTCGGCGCCGTGATGGCCTTGATCGCGGAGGCGTCGACGACGCTCACCGGGCTGTTCCTCGCCCTGTTCGTGCAGCGCGTCACCAACGTCGTCGCGGGCGGCACCGCCCTGTACGTCTCGGTGCGGCGCGGCTCCCCCGCCCTTCCCGCGGACGGCTTCCCCTGGGCCTCGCTCCCGGCGCTCGCCTTCGTCGGCCTCGCGGACGTGGCGGCCAACGGCACGTACTCGATCGCCGCCCAGCACGGGCCGGTCACGGTCGCCGCCGTTCTCGCCTCGCTCTACCCGGTGGTGACGGCACTGGCGGCCCGCGGCTTCCTCAGCGAACGACTGCGCGCCGTACAGGCGGCGGGCGCGGGACTCGCCCTCGCCGGCACGTTGCTCCTGGCGACGGGCTGAGGTCGGGCCGCCGGCTCCGACTCGCCCGGCCGCGCCGCCGACTCCTGCGATCCGGGAGAGGCCCGGCCCCCGGCGCCGGCCCAGTCAGCCGGGGGGCCGATCATTGAGACCGGCCGACGCCAGGCCAACGACTTCCGCCTCCGCGGGCCGCACCGCCAACTGCCGGCGACCACCTGAGGTCATGTCTCCGACCGCCAACGCCACCGACCCCACCGACCCCCACCGGCAGCCGCCGACCGGCGGAGGTCAGGCCTCCGGCTCCAGTTCCGCCAGCCGTGCGACCGCCTCCTCGTCGAGGTCCGCGAGCGCCATCAAATCGCCGGACGTGACGCCTTCCGGTATCGGCACCGGCGCCGGTGTCCGCAGCGGCGGCTGCCAGCCGTCGACGGGAGTCCAGCGTCGTACGATCCGGGCGGGCGCCCCCGCCACCACGGCGTGGTCGGGCACCACCCCGCGTACCACCGCCCCCGCGGCCACCACGACGTTCCGCCCGATCCGCGCGCCCGGCAGGATCACGGCACCCGTGCCGATCCAGCAGCCCGGACCGATCTCCACCGGTTCCATCCGGGGCCACTGCTTGCCGATGGGCTGGTGCGGATCGTCGTACGAGTGGTTGGTGGACGTGACGTAGACGTACGGCCCGAAGTAGCAGTCGCTGCCGATGGTGACGGCCGTGTCGGCGATGACGTGGCTGCCCCGGCCCAGCACGACACCGTCGCCGATGCGCAGGATGGGCTCCGGACCGAGGTCGAGGTCGGGCATCAGACCGGCCGTCAGGGTGACCTGCTCGCCGACGATGCAGTGGGCGCCGAGGTGGATCCAGGGCTCCCCGAAGACGGTGCCGAGCGGGAAGGCGAGCCGGGTCCCCGTTCCCATCGCGCCGAAGCGGAACCGCCCCGGGTGCTCGGCGGTGACGGAAGCCGTGCGCTGCACCCAGGCCCAGCCCGCGTGGACGGCGCGCTGCGCTTGGCGGCGACGCCAGGATGAGAACGTGTTCTTGCGCTTCGGCACCCGCTCACGTTACTCAGCGCGGGGTCCCGTCATGAGGGCATGGGCCTGTGATCTTCGCCCCAGGGCGTGGCGTACCGTTCCCTCGTACTCGACGACGAGGGAGATGAGATGACACGGCAGGCACTGATCACCGGTATCGGCGGCAAGGAGCCGAGGGTCCCTCAGGAGGCGTTCGTCGCGCCGACGGCCGCGGTGATCGGGGACGTCACGCTGGGCGCCGGGACGAGCGTCTGGTACGGGGCCGTGCTGCGGGGCGACGTCGAGCGGATCTCCGTAGGGGCCGACAGCAACGTGCAGGACAACTGCACGCTGCACGCCGACCCCGGGTTCCCGGTGAGCGTCGGCGAGCGGGTGTCCATCGGGCACAACGCCGTGGTCCACGGGGCGACCGTGGAGGACGACTGCCTGATCGGGATGGGCGCGACCGTGCTCAACGGGGCGGTGATCGGGGCCGGGTCGCTGGTCGCCGCGCAGGCGCTGGTGCCGCAGGGGATGGTGGTCCCGCCGGGATCACTCGTGGCCGGGGTCCCGGCGAAGGTGCGGCGCATGCTCAGCGAGGAGGAGCGGGAGGGGATCACGCTGAACGGGACGATGTACGCGGAGTTGGGCAAGGCGCACCAGGAGGTGCACGGCTGAGACCCTTGGGGTGCGCCTACCCGCCGGACACGGAGGTGTGCCTACCCGCCGGACACGCCTACTCCCCGGCGGCGACCGGTTCCCGTTCGGGCGCCTGCTGCCCCGCCGCCGCCTTCCTCGCCTTGCGCTTGAGGACCAGCATCGAGGTCAGGCCGACGAGGACCGCCAGCACCAGGCCCACCCAGGAGAAGCGCTTCAACCACGCCTCGGCGACGACACCCACGTAGTAGATGACCGCCGTCGTGCCGCCCGCCCACAGGATGCCGCCGAAGACGTTGGCGACCAGGAACTTCCAGTAGGGCATCCGCAGCACACCGGCGAGCGGGCCCGCGAAGATGCGGAGCAGGGCGACGAAGCGGCCGAAGAAGACGGCCCACATGCCCCACTTCTCGAAGGAGCGCTCGGCCGTGGCGATGTGCGCCTCGCTGAAGTGCCGGGGGAACTTCCCGCCGAGCCAGGCGAGCAGCGGCCGGCCGCCCTTGCGGCCGATCGCGTAGCCGATGGAGTCGCCGATGATCGCTCCTGCGGTGGCGCACGCGCCCAGGACGAACGGGTCGATGTCCCCGTGCTGGGAGGCGAGCAGCGCGGAGGAGACCAAAATGATCTCGCCCGGCAGCGGGATGCCCAGGCTCTCCAGGCCGATGACCACTCCCACCAGCACATAGACGGCGACCGCGGGTACGGTCTCGAGCCACTCCTGGACGTGCACCGCCGGTTCCTCCCGAATTGCGTCCCTGCACAGCCGGCGCGCGCCCGGAACCGGGCGCACGCCGCGAAGCCTACCGGGTCACACCGACACTCCCCGGCCCCACGAACTGGGCCACGCCTCCCGGCCCCTCCGCCCCTCCCCTTCCTCTTTGGGCGACCCGTTCACCGCCCGGGCTGGGAGCGACGAGCTCGCCCCTGTCCTGGCGGAGCGTCGACGCACACGATCTCCGACTTCCGACCGCAGCAGCTCACCGGGCTCTCCCGTCCGGCTCTCGGTGATCTCTCATCCGGGCGCCCCCCGATGGGCCGCATGAGCACCTCGCCCGTGCCCCGAAGGAGATGCTGCCGGTCGTCGACAAGCCCGCCATCCAGTACGTCGTCGAGGAGGCCGCCGCGGCCGGCCCCGGCCTCGCCCCCCAACTTCGCCCCGGCCTCGGCTTCGCCCCGCCCCAGTCCTCGGCTTCGGGCAGGCGGCCCGCCGCCTGAGCGAAGCGCCCGCCGACCGGCTCGACGCCTCCCGCCAGGGCCTGCCCCTAGTCGTCCGCCCCCGGTCCTCGGCGCGATCCCCCCGACCGGCGCGCCAGTTCACCCGCTCCCAGCGTCACGGCCGCCACCACGCGCACCCAGCGCGGGCCGCCCCGCGACGCCCACACGACGCAGACGCACCCGCCGACGACGAGCAGGAGAACAACGGACAGGACAAGTACGGCCATGCCGCTCGCTCTCCTTCTGTGATGTGAACGGTGCGCTGTGCGGACCTCGGCCCGTGCGGGCGCCATCCTGTCACGAGGCCGAACGGCCCACCCCCGCGGGCCTGTTGCACGAGTGGCCCCGGCGCACGGCCGGGGCCTGCCTCACCACGCGCCCCTCAGCTGTTGGGACGCAGCGTCCACACCACGGTCATCTCCGTGGTAACGGCCCCGTCCTCCCGCTGGATGGCGACGGCCACGGGGAACTCGGGGCGCTTGCCCTCGTCGAGTTCGGCGACGACCTCGGCGGCCGGACGTCCGAGCGTCGCGGTGGCCGTGACCGGCCCCAGCGCGATCTTCTTGAACGCGATCTCGGCGTGCACCGGCAGTGGCACGGCACGCGAGAGCTGGTCGCCGAACGCGGCCAGCACGATCGCGCCGCTGGCCGACTCGCCCAGCGTGAACATGGCCCCCGCGTGCGGCCCGCCGACGTGGTTGCGGTACTCGCTCTGGTCCGGCAGCGCCAGTACGGCCTTCTCCGGAGTGGTCTCCAGGTACTCCAGGTTCAGCGTCCGAACCATCGGCACCGTGGCGGCGAGCAACTCGCCGATCGACATCTGATCTGCGCTCATGACCGCAGGTTACCCGCGAGTAGCCAAGCTGGCCAGACGCACGGGGCGATCGCCGCGTCGTCGTTGCCGTGCGGCCGGCGAGCGGCCCGGCACGGCGCGGCCGAACATCGGCCCCCGAGACCGTGATTGCTACGTCCCTGACAAAGCCCGGTGACCGAATCGTGTCCGGGGCCCCACTAGGGTTACCGCTCATGTGGCCAGGACAGCAGCCGCCCGGGGGCGAGCAGAACCCGCAAGGGCAGAACAACCCGTATCAGCAGCCGGGGTACCAGCAGCCGAACCCGTACCAGCAGGCCGGGTACCAGCAGCCCAACCCCTATGCGCAGCAGCCGCAGTGGGGCACTCCGGCGCCAATGGGGCCGGCGCAGCCGCAGCCCGGCGGGAGCGGTGGTGGCAACCGGACCAGGCTCGTCGCGATCATCGCGGCCGCCGCCGTGGTCCTGACCGCCGGTGTCACGGGTTTCCTGGTGCTCGGCGGCGACAAGGACGACCAGGCCGACGGCGGGGACAAGTCGAAGGCGAGCCAGTCGCCGTCGGACTCCGCCAAGCCCAGCAAGTCGGCGTCGGGGTCGGACGACAACCCGCGCAGCAACGAGACCGAGCAGCCGACGATCGCGGGCTGGAAGGTCGTCGTCAATCCCAAGCGCGGCGTCGCGTTCGACGTGCCGGCGGACTGGGAGGTCGAGTCGCCGGGGGTGACGATCGGCTTCGAGGACGACAAGTCGGACAGCGCCGAACCGCTGATCGTGATGTCGGCGCCCGCGTACTACAAGTCGAAGTGGTGCACGACCGACGAGAACAGGGACGGCCGGACCGAGGACACCCACCTGGCGGCCGTGGGCACCAAGGGTGCCGACGGCGCCAAGGACACCGACGAGGTCGCCGTCAACACGGTCCCCTGGTGGGTCTACGGCGGCTACACGCAACCCGACAAGAAGAGCATCAAGTCCGAGGAGAAGGCCGAGCCGTACACCACCAAGTCGGGGATCGAGGGCAGCGTCGCCTGGGCGGAGTCGACGAACACGCCCCAGAAGGGCAAGTGCGCCAGCGACGGCAAGGCGGTCACGTTCGGCTTCAAGAACTCCGCCGGCGACTTCGTGTCGTGGAACTTCTACGGGGCCAAGGGCGTCAAGGGCGAGGTTCCGAAGGCGACCATCATGCAGATCCTGAGCACCGTGCGGCTGCACGGGGAGCCCACCGGAGGCTGACGGACCAGCAGTTTGGCAAGTCGGGGGTCGGGCGGTGATAGTCGGTCGGTGAACACCGCCACCGACGCTCTCCGCCGACGCAGGCCCGCCTGGGCGGGCCGCAACTACACCCTGCTGACCAGCGCCGCCGTCGTCACCCACCTCGGCAGCAACGGCGCGCTGGTCGCGGCCGCGTTCGCGGTGCTCCAGGAGGGCGGCGACGGCGGCGACGTGGGCCTGGTGGCCGCCGCCCGCACATTGCCGCTGGTGCTCTTCCTGCTGATAGGCGGCGCGGTCGCGGACCGGCTGCCCCGGCACCGTGTGATGGTCGCCGCCAACGGACTCAACTGCGTCTCGCAGGGCCTGTTCGCCCTGCTCGTCCTGGCCGGCGAGCCGCAACTGTGGCAGATGATGCTGCTGAGCGCGCTGGGCGGCACCGGCCAGGCGTTCTTCAGCCCGGCCGCCGAGGGCATGCTGATGTCCTCGGTGCAGGGCGAGCAGGTGAGCCGCGCGTTCGCGGTGTTCCGGATGGCGATGCAGGGCGCGGCCCTGGGCGGTGCCGCCCTCGGCGGTGCGATGGTCGCCACGGTCGGCCCGGGCTGGGTGCTCGCCGCGGACGCGGCCGCCTTCGCCGTCGCCGGGGCGCTGCGGGCCTTCCTCGACGTGAGCCACATCCCGCCGCGCGAGCCGGGCGGAGGGCTGGTCGCGGACCTCCGGGAGGGCTGGCGGGAGGTCGCCGGGCGGCCCTGGCTGTGGGGGGTCGTCGTCCAGTTCTCGCTCGCCAACGCGGTGGTGGCGGCCGCCGACGCGGTGTACGGACCCCTGGTCGCCCGGGACCACCTGGGCGGAGCGGCGCCGTGGGGCCTGGCGCTGGGCGCCTTCGGCGCGGGCACGGTCGTGGGCGCGCTGCTGATGACCCGCTGGAAGCCACACCGCTTGCTGTTCGCGGGCACCCTCTGCGTCTTCCCGCTGGCCCTGCCGTCCGCGGCGCTGGCGGTGCCGGTGCCGGCCTGGGCCCTGTGCGTGGTGATGTTCGTGACCGGCGTGACGCTGGAGATCTTCGGCGTCTCCTGGATGACCGCCCTGCACCAGGAGGTCCCCGAGGACAAGCTCTCGCGCGTGTCGGCGTACGACTGGTTCGGCTCGGTCGCCCTGGTGCCGCTGGCGACCGCTTTGGCGGGCCCCGCCGAGGCGGCGTTCGGGCGGACGGCGGCGCTGTGGGGCTGCGCGACGCTGGTCGTGGTGGTCACGGCGGCGGTGCTGTGCGTGCCGGACGTACGGAACCTGCGACGTCGTACCCACCCCGTGGCCATGGGGGTACCGGTCGACTCAGCCGATGCCGAACGCCCCGTCGGGGGGCTCGGGTGACGCCACGGCGTCCTCGTCCGCAACCGGCCGGGCGTCCCCGATGAACGCCCGCAGCGCGGGCCCGTGTTCGACGCGGGCCGGGAACGCGTCGGCGGCGGTGCGCCGGGCCAGGGCCGCCGTGTCGAGCGGACGGTGCGCGGCGACCAGCACCGCGTTGCCGAACCGGCGCCCACGCAGCACGCCCGGCTCGGCGATCAGCGCGAGTTCCCCGAAGACGGTGGCGAACGTGGCGAGTTGGGAGCGGAGGAAGGCGAACGGCGCGGCGTCGGCCAGATTGGCCGTGTAGACCCCGTCGGCCCGCAGCACCCGCTCGGCCTCGCGGGCGTAGCCGACGGACGTGAACCCGGCGGGGACGCGTGAGCCGCCGAAGACGTCACCGACGACGACGTCCGCCGAGTCCGCCGGGGCGCCGGCCAACCAGCCGCGCGCGTCCGCGACGTGCACGGCGATCCCGGAGCCCGCCCCGACCGGCAGGAACTCGCCGACCAGCTCCGCCAGCCCCCGGTCGGCCTCGACGACGTCCTGCCGCGAGCCGGCCCGCGTCGCCGCCACGTACCGCGGCAGGGTGAGCGCACCCCCACCGAGATGCACCGCATCCACCGGCCGCTCCGCCTCCGCGACGGTGTCCAGCACGTGCCCGAGCCGCCGGGCGTACTCGAACTCCAGATGCGTCGGCTCGTCCAGATCGACGTAGGACTGCGGCGCCCCGTCGACGGTCAGCAGCCAGGCCCGCTCACGGTCGACGTCGGGCATCAGCTTGGCGAAACCGTGATCGACGGTACGACTGACGGGAATGGCCTCGTTCACCCCTCCATTGTGCGGCTGGTGCGACACCGCGTAAGGGGCGCGGGGAACTGCGCGACCGCCACACACGGCCCGCAGTCCCCCGCCCGCAGCACACCCCTACGAAACGGCGGTGACGGTCCCGGCCCCCACGGTCCGCCCACCCTCACGCATGGCGAACCCGAGTCCCGCCTCCAGGGGCACCTCCCGACCCAGCTCCACGTTCACCGTCACGGTCTCGCCGGGCCGGGCGACCCCCACCTCACCGAGGTCGATGTCACCCACCACGTCCGCCGTACGAATGTAGAACTGCGGCCGGTACCCGCTCGACACCGGCGTCGTGCGGCCGCCCTCGCGCGCCGACAGCACGTACACCCGCGCGGAGAACCGACGCCTCGGCACCACACTCCCCGGCGCGGCCACCACGTGCCCGCGACGGACCGCGTCCCGCGGGACTCCCCGCAGCAGCAGCGCCACGTTGTCCCCGGCCTGCGCCTCCTCCATCGGCTTGCCGAAGGTCTCGAGCCCGGTGACGACGGACTCCAGGTCCGCCCCGAGCACCTCGACCCGGTCACCGATCCGCACGGTCCCGCGCTCCACCGCACCGGTGACGACGGTGCCGCGCCCGGTGATGGTCAGCACGTTCTCCACCGGCAGCAGGAACGGCGCGTCCAGATACCGCTCGGGCATGGGCACATACGTGTCCACCGCGTCGAGCAGCGCCTCGACGGACGCCGTCCACCGCGGGTCGCCCTCCAGCGCCCGCAATCCGGACACCCGCACGACCGGTACGGAGTCACCGCCGTAGCCGTGCTGGGTGAGCAGGTCGCGCACTTCCAGCTCGACGAGGTCGATGAGCTCCTCGTCGCCGGTGCCGTCCGCCTTGTTGAGGGCGACGACGATGTGGTCGACGCCCACCTGCCGGGCGAGCAGCACGTGCTCGGCGGTCTGCGGCATGATCCCGTCGAGCGCGGAGACGACGAGGATCGCCCCGTCGAGCTGCGCCGCGCCGGTGACCATGTTCTTGACGTAGTCGGCGTGGCCCGGCATGTCGATGTGCGCGTAGTGCCGGGTGTCGGTCTCGTACTCGACGTGCGCGATGTTGATGGTGATGCCGCGCGCCGCCTCCTCGGGGGCGCGGTCGATACGGTCGAACGGCACGAAGGTGCCGGTGCCGCGCTCGGCGAGGACCTTGGTGATGGCGGCCGTCAGGGTGGTCTTGCCGTGGTCGACGTGACCCATCGTGCCGATGTTGAGATGCGGTTTGGTGCGTACGTAAGCCGTCTTGGGCATGGCGATACCTCGTAGCGTGTCGCTGGTGGCCGGGACCCCGAGAACCCGCCGACCCTCCCCCTGCGGGGTCCGCCGGACGATCCGGGGAGGGTCAGCTTCGGGCGCCGTCGACAGCGGCCAGGAGGATCACGACGGCAGCCTTCTGGGCATCCGCTGCCGCGGATGCTGCGAGAAGGAAGGCGTGCCGGAACATGCGTCGATCATCGCCGACGCCCGGGGGCGCGTCGAATGGTTTTCCGGGTGGTGCGGTCACGGGCCGGCCCGCCCGTGCCGGTGGTCACGGCCCGATGTTCCTCAGCGCCTCCCGCACCGACAGCGGCGCGAACCTTCCCCGCTCGCGCGCGAGGAAGCCGCGCACGGCGTCGGGGTCGGTCTTGGCGTACTCCCGCAGGCACCAGCCGATCGCCTTGCGGACGAAGAAGTCGGGGTGACCGGACTGGCGCAGGCAGTAGGCGAAGAGGCGTTCGGTGTCGGTGCGCTCCTGGTAGCGCAGTTGGTGCAGCAGGGCCGTGCGGACGAGCCACAGGTCGTCGTCCACGATCCAGGCGTCCATCTCCGCCTTCAGCGCGGGGTCGGCGGCGACCAGTGGGCCCACGACATGGGCGGCGACCGGGTCGACGGTGTCCCACCACGGGACGGTGGTGACGAGCTGCCGGGCCACCGGCAGGAAGGCGGACGAGCAGCGGCCCACATGGCGGCGCAGGTAGTCGACGGCGAAGTAGTGGTACTCGCGCTCCGGCAGCCGCCAGCAGCGCAGGGCGACGGCGGCGCATGCGGTCTCGTCCGGGCGCGGCGTGCCCGCGACGACGGTGCGGGACAGGGCGCGGCGCAGGGGCGTGGTCAGGCCGAGGAACGGCGCGACGTCCTTCATGTACGCCCGCATGGGCGCCGCGCGCTCCGGGTCGGCCGCCGCGCCGTACGTGGCGGTGAGCCGTTCCAGCAGCGTGTCGGCGAGGGTGCTGCGCGGGACACCCACCGTTCCCGCACCTGTGACGCTCATGAGACGAACCATACGGCGATCACACATATTTGTCGGTTAGTGTCACTGAATGCTCGATGCCCACACCCGCTCTGGGGGCACCGCACCGGCCTCTCCCCGGGCCACCGCCACCGAACTCGCGGCCGCCGTCCCCGTCCCCACGGCCGCCGTCCCCGTCCCCACCGGCGCCGCGGCCGTCCGCCTCGGCCTCGCCGCCCGCTGTGCGAGACTCCTGCTCTCGCCCTGGGCCCGTTTCTCCGTGCTGGTCGCCCTGCTGGTCGGGGCCGCGGCGACGGTGCTGCTCTTCGAGCCGCAGCGGCTGCTCGCGCACGGCTGGCCACCGCAGCTCGGCGGGTTCGTGGCCGCCCTCGTCTTCGCGGTCGCGTACGGCCTGATCACCGTGGCGTTCGTGCCGCGCCCCCTGCTCAACCTGGCGGCGGGCGCGCTGTTCGGCTCCGAACTGGGCATCGCCGCGGCGGTCGGCGGCTCGGTCATCGGCGCCGGGCTCGCCTTCGGGCTCGGCCGGTTCCTCGGCCAGGACGCGCTGCGCCCGCTGCTGCGCGGCAGGTTCCTGAAGGGCGTCGACCGGCAGTTCAGCCGGCACGGTTTCCGCTCCATGCTGGCGGTGCGGCTGTTCCCGGGCGTGCCGTTCTGGGCGGCGAACTACTGCGCCGCCGTCTCGAAAATGGGCTGGCTGCCGTTCCTGCTCGCGACGGCGCTCGGCTCGCTGCCGAACACCGCCGCGTACGTCGTCGCGGGCGCCCGCGCCTCGACACCCACGTCGCCGGTGTTCCTGATCGCGATGGCCGCCATCGCCGTCCCAGCTGTGGCGGGCGCGGTGGTGGCCTGGCGCAAGCGCCACCACCTGCGCGGCTGACCACCGGTCAGGGGGCTTACGGGGCTTCCAGGATCATCGCGTTGGCCAGCCCGCCCGCCTCGCACATCGTCTGCAGGGCGTAGCGGGCGCCGCGCTCCCGCATGGCGTGCACGAGCGTGGTCGTCAGCCGGGTGCCGCTCGCGCCCAGCGGGTGCCCGAGGGCGATGGCGCCGCCGTGCACGTTGACCTTGGCCAGGTCGGCGCCGGTCTCCTGCTGCCAGGCGAGGACGACGCTGGAGAACGCCTCGTTGACCTCGAACAGGTCGATGTCGTCCAGGGTCAGACCGGCCCTGCGCAGCACCTTCTCGGTCGCCGGGACGACGCCGGTGAGCATCAGCAGCGGGTCGGAGCCGGTGACGGCGAAGCTGTGCAGCCGGGCGAGGGGGCGCAGGCCGAGCCGGGCGGCGGTCTCGCTCGAGGTGATGAGCACGGCGGAGGCGCCGTCGTTGATGGGGCTGGCGTTGCCCGCGGTGACGTTCCACTCGATCTGCGGGAAGCGCTCGGCGAACCCGGGGTCGTGGTACGCGGGCCTGAGGCCGGCCAGGGTCTCGGGCGTGCTGTCCGGGCGTACGCACTCGTCGCGCGCGACCCCGTCCAGGGGCGCGACCTCGGCGTCGAACAGACCGCCGTCCCAGGCCGCGGCCGCCTTGCGGTGCGAGGACACGGCGAAGGCGTCCATCTGCTCGCGGGTGATCGACCACTTGGCGGCGATCAGCTCGGCGCTGATGCCCTGCGGGACGAGGCCCTCGGGGTAGCGCTCGGCGACACCGGGGCCGAACGGGTCCTTGCCGGGCGGGACGTTCGACCACATCGGCACGCGGCTCATGGACTCGACGCCGCAGGCGACCACGAGGTCGTACGCGCCCGAGAGCACGCCCTGCGCGGCGAAGTGCACGGCCTGCTGGGAGGAGCCGCACTGGCGGTCCACGGTCGTCGCGGGGACCGTCTCGGGGAAGCCCGCAGACAGCACGGCGTACCGGGTGGTGTTCATGGCCTGCTCGCCGACCTGGTCGACGGTGCCGCCGATGACGTCGTCGATCAGCGCCGGGTCGACGCCGGAGCGCTCGACGAGGGTGCGCAGGGTGTGGGCGAGGAGTTCGACGGGGTGGACGTGCGCGAGCGAACCGTTGGGCTTGCCCTTGCCTATCGGCGTGCGTACGGCTTCGACGATGACTGCGTCACGCATGCTGCGGGCCTCCTTGGCCGCCGGAGCGATTACCAGTGAGTAGGAAATCCGAACTCACCATAGCTCGGTCAGTTGGAAAATCAAACCCTCACCTAGACTGGGCCGCATGGCCGCCACGAAGGACCCGCGCCCCTGCTCCATCGCCGACGCCCTGGCGCTCGTCGGCGAGAAGTACTCGCTGCTCGTGCTGCGGGAGGTGTGCCTCGGCAACGGGCGTTTCGACCAGCTGGTGCGCAACATCGGGGCCCCGCGCGACATCCTGGCCACCCGGCTGCGCCGCCTGGTCGACGCCGGCATCCTCACCAAGCGGGCCTACAGCGAGCGCCCGCAGCGCTTCGAGTACCAGCCCACCCGTGCGGGCCTCGAACTGGAGCCGGTGCTGCTCACCCTCATGGACTGGGGCAACCGCCATCTGCGCCGGGACGACCGCCCCATGGTCGTCGAGCACGCGTGCGGCCATGAACTGGTCCCGCTCGTCACCTGCCGGGCCTGCGGCGACCCGGTCCAGCACGAGGACCTGACCCCGCACCCCCAGTCCCCGGGCTGGACCGTCACCGGCCCGACGGCGGCGTAGTCCCGGCCGGGGCCTGCCCGTCGCCCCACAACCGCGCGAACGACGCCCCTCAACCGCGTGAACGACACCGCCGAACCGCGCGAACGACGCCCCTCAACCGCGTGAAAGGCCCCCCTGGACCGCGTGAAAGGCGCCGCGGATCGACGCACCTCGTGCGCGGAGTACACGTCCAGCCGTCCGCACATGCCGAACCTGCCGCGCGCCGACGGCTGTTCCGCCCGCACGACCGCCCCCGCGAGTTGGGACACGTGACCCCGCTCCAGCCGGTCGAGCTGCTCACCCGTCGCCGCGGCCGCTGCCTCGGCGAGCCGGGGCCGTACCAGCGCCGACGCGGCCCGGTGGAACGCGGCCGGCGCTCCGGGACCGGAGGCGCGCAGCGCACGGGAGCCCTCCAGAGTGAGGTCGCGCCGGGCGCGGACCACGCGCTCCTGCTCGGCGACCGGCGCGTCCACCGGGGTAGTGGTGGCGGCGGCGTACGTCTGCGAGTCGTGACGACCGCGTCGCCCAGGGTCCGCACGGGGTGCAGATACGGCTTCGGAGCCTCCCGGGCCGCCTCGGGCCGGTAGACGTAGGCGAACAGCTCGACGCCCGCGGCGGGTTCCACGACGGTGATCCGGTCGCCGTGCGCGTGGACGATCCGTGGGCCGGTCGTGCGGGCACCTCCTGGTGCGCCGGGCAAACCCCTGTGTCGGGCGTCTCGGAGCGGGACGCTACGCTGCCCCTCAACACACCCGATCACCGCGCGCGGGGGCCCGGTGTGTCCTCCGTCCGTTCCACGATCGGCACTTGGACTCCGTAAATCCATGTCTTGGTTCGAATCACTCATCCTCGGACTCGTCCAGGGGCTGACCGAGTTCCTTCCCGTCTCCTCCAGCGCGCACCTGCGCCTGACCGCGGCCTTCTCCGGCTGGGAGGACCCCGGCGCCGCCTTCACGGCGATCACCCAGATCGGCACGGAGGCAGCCGTGCTGATCTACTTCCGCAAGGACATCGGGCGCATCCTGGCGGCGTGGACCCGGTCGCTCTACGACAAGGCGTACCGCAAGGACCACGACGCGCGCATGGGCTGGCTGGTGATCGTCGGCTCGATACCGATCGGCGTGCTCGGCGTGACGTTCAAGGACCAGATCGTCGGGCCGTTCCGTGATCTGCGCATCACCGCCACCATGCTGATCGTGGTCGGCGTGATCATGGGCATCGCCGACCGGATCGCGGCGCGCGACGAGACCGGCGGACGCCACCGGGCGGCCAAGGAGCGCAAGACGCTCAAGGAACTGGGCGTGCGCGACGGCCTCATCTTCGGCCTCTGCCAGGCCATGGCGCTCGTGCCCGGCGTCTCCCGCTCCGGCGCGACCATCACCGGCGGCCTGTTCATGGGCTACAACCGTGAGGCCGCGGCCCGTTACTCGTTCCTGCTCGCCATCCCGGCGGTGCTCGCCTCCGGACTGTTCGAGCTCAAAGACGCCATGGAGACCGGCCATGTGTCATGGGGGCCGACGGTCTTCGCCACGGTGATCGCCTTCGTCAGCGGCTACGCGGTGATCGCCTGGTTCATGAAGTTCATCTCGACGAAGAGCTTCATGCCGTTCGTCTGGTACCGCGTCGCACTCGGCCTCGTCATCATCGCCCTGGTGACGTTCGGCGTGCTCAGTCCGCACGCGGCGGAGTCGGCAGGCTGACTCGGCGGCCTTCGGGCTCGATCCCCCGGGGCCGGCAGCCCCCGGGGGTCGATCCCCGGGGCCGTCACTCCTTGGCCGGGTCCCTACGGCTGGAGTAGCAGTGCGGTAGCGCAGTGTCAGTGCTTGCGCCTAGGCTTGCCCGCATGTCCCCCGATGTCATGACCTCTGGTTCCGTGCGGTCCGCCGCCGAGGTGAACGAGCGGATCCGGGCGCTGTGGCTGCGCGCGGGCGGCTCGCTGTCGGCACGGGAGCGGGCGGAGTACGAGTTGTTGGTGGTCGAGTGGGCCGCGGCGATCCGCGGCGAGGTCGTCGAGGCGGCCTGAGGACGGGATCCCGAAGTGCCGGACCGATGTCCATGAGACATCTCACCGAGGTGCCACCGCGCCGTGGCCTGATCATCTTCCTGAACGGCACGTCCAGTTCGGGCAAGTCGAGCATCGCGACCGAACTGCTGCGCATGCTCGACGAGCCGTACTTCCACATGCCCGTCGACGCCTTCCACGCGATGCGGTCCCACGCCCCCGTGCCGCCGCAGGAGCTCGACACCGTCCTGCACCGCACCTGGCAGGGCTACCACCGCGCGGTCGCGGGCATGGCCGCCGCCGGCAACAACGTCGTCATGGACCACATCCTCAGCGCCGAGTGGCGACTCAGAGACTGTCTGTCGCTCTTCGATCCGCGGGACGTGGTCCTCGTCGGCGTGCACTGCCCCCCGGACGAGCTGGAGCGGCGGGAGCGCGAGCGCGGCAACCGGCCGCCGGGTCTCGCCGCGCGCCAGCTGCGGCAGGTCCACGCGCACGGCGTCTACGACGTCGAGTGCGACACCGGCGTCGCGGATCCCGCCGAATGCGCCCGCCTGATCAGGGACTTCCTGCCGTCCAGACCCACCCCGACGGCCTTCCAGCGCCTGCGCGACAGCGGCTGAGCCCGCCCGACGGCGCCCACCGGCCGGCACGTCCGCGTCCAGGGCGCCTCGGTTCACAGCCCTCTTCGCGGCCGACGGCACCGAACGCCGTCATGCGGAAGCCACCACCTCGCCGGCCATGACCTCGGGAGGGTTGGGCAGCAGTGACGCAAGGTTGTCCCGCACGAAGTCCGCAGCCCTCGAGATCGATTCTTCGACACCGGCCCGGTCCTGGAAGACGCTGGTCGAGACCATCACGCCGTCCCCGGCATCGATCCAGTAGTAGGCCACGAAGCCGGACACCCGGCGCATGAGCGGCACGAACCCCTCGTTCACAAGACGTGCCGCCTCGGCCGGATCGGTCACCCCTTCGTACCGCCGGACTGCTGCATACATGGCGAAGCTCCCTACGGCGTTCTGGATCTGCCCTTCGCCGAGAGGTCGTACCCCTGCGACGACTGTCCGGCTCGTGAGGCGTCCGGCCATCACCCGAAGGGCAGCGCCGGGTGATCCGAACGGCGTCCGCCGGCCCGGACGCACGTCCCTGCGCAGGGTCCGGCAGCCCTCGCAAGTGCCGCGACACCCCGCAGGACGGTCCTCCGCCGCCACGGAGCCACCGAGCAGAGGCGCCCCACAGGTTCGGGCTCGCGCTTGCAGGTGGCGGGGAAGCGGCCGTCGCGGGCCACCGGTCGCCCGATGCCGGGGGGGTACGCCTGGTGGACGGTGAGCGTGGCATCCGTGTGACGGGCTCGGACGCGGCATGCGCTCCGGCTCGCCGGTCCGGTCGTCCACGCCGGACGGCCTCGCGGACGCGGTGGGACCACGACCACCGAATATCACGGCACGCCCTCTTGGCGCGGCCCGCCCCGTGCCCAACACTGAGCCGATGACGCAGCGCGTGGAGCTCGCGACCGTGATGGACCGGCTGGCCGTCGACGGTCTGGTCACCGACTACGCCGTGGCGGTGGACGACGGCGACTGGGAGGCGTACCGGCAGCTGTTCACCCCGGACGGGCGGGCGGACTACCGCTCGGCCGGCGGCATCGACGGGGACGCCGGGAGGGTCGCCGCGTGGCTGGCCGAGAGCATGCGGGCGTACGCCGTGCGCCAGCACCTCATCGTCAACCGCCGGGTCCGGTTCGGGGTCCTGGAGCGGGACACCGGGGACACCGCCCAGGTCCAGGCCGACTACGTCAGTCCGATGCGCCTGCGCGGTGACGGCGCGGCGGCGCCCGACGTCGTGTGCGGCGGGCGGTACGCGTTCGGGCTGCGGCGCACGGACGACGGCTGGCGACTGCGCGAGGTGATCGTGCGGGAGAAGTGGCGGCGTGTGTCCGAGGGCTCCGGGGTACATGTGATCAACTGAGCGGGCACCTCTGTACCGAGATCGCCGGCTGCGCGCACACTGGGATCCACGGTAGGGAGGCGCCGCATGAAGACGCTGGGCCGCTGGCTCGACTCCCCGTGGCGGCGCTCCGCGGTCGCCGCGGTGGCGGGCGCCCTGCCCATGCTCGCCTTCCCGGCTCCGTCCCTGTGGTGGTTCGCTTACGTCGCCCTGGTCCCCTGGCTCCTGCTCGTCCGCACCGCGCCGACCGGGCGGCGTGCGCTGTACGACGGCTGGTGGGGCGGCTTCGGCTTCGTACTGGCGGTGCACCACTGGCTGTTGCCCAACCTGCACGTGTTCACGTTCGTCCTCGCGGCCCTGCTCGGCGTGCTGTGGGCGCCGTGGGCCTGGCTCGTCCGCCGGTTCCTCGGCGGAGCGCCCTCGCCGGGCCGGATCGTGGCCGCGTTGCTGGTGCTGCCGTCGGGCTGGCTGACGGTCGAGCTGGTGCGGTCCTGGCAGGGTCTGGGCGGCCCCTGGGGGATGCTGGGCGCCAGTCAGTGGCAGGTGGAACCGGCGCTCCGGCTGGCCTCGGTGGGCGGGGTGTGGCTGCTGAGCCTGCTGCTGGTGGCCGTCAACGTCGCGGTCGCCGTGCTCGTCGCGGTGCGCCCCTCGCGCACTCCCGCCCTGGCCGCGCTGCTCGCCACCGTCGTGGCCGCGTCGGCCGCCTGGGCCTGGGCGCCGCGCCCGCACGTCGGCGGTGAGACCCGGGTGGCCCTCGTGCAGCCCGGTGTCGTCCCCGGCCCCGGGCCCCGGTTCGACCGCGAGGAACAGCTCACCCGGCAGCTGGCCGGCCAGGCCGTGGACCTGGTCGTCTGGGGTGAGAGCAGCGTCGGCCACGACCTCGGCGACCGGCCCGACCTGGCCCGGCGCATCGCGGCGCTGTCCCGGGAGACCGGAGCCCCGGTCCTGGTCAACGTGGACGCCCGCCGCTCGGACCGGCCCGGCATCTACAAGAGCTCCGTGCTCATCGGCCCGGACGGCCCGACCGGCGACCGGTACGACAAGATGCGGCTGGTCCCGTTCGGCGAGTACGTCCCGTTCCGCTCGCTGCTCGGCTGGGCGACCTCCGTCGGCGAGGCCGCCGCCGAGGACCGCAGGCGTGGCAGCCGGCAGGTCGTGATGGACGTCGGCGGCGGGCTGCGGGTCGGCCCGATGGTCTGCTTCGAGTCGGCGTTCCCCGACATGAGCCGCAGCCTGGCGCGCGACGGCGCCGACGTCCTGGTCGCCCAGTCGGCGACCTCGACGTTCCAGCAGAGCTGGGCGCCCGCGCAGCACGCCTCACTGGCCGCGCTGCGCGCCGCGGAGACCGGCCGCCCGATGGTGCACGCGACCCTGACCGGCGTCTCGGCCGTGTACGGCCCCGAGGGCCGGCGCATCGGCCCGCCGGTCGGACCGGTCGGAACGGACGCGAGCACCGCGCGTGTGTACGAGGTGCCGCTGGCCGACGGGGTCACGCTCTACGCCCGCCTGGGCGCCTGGCCGGTGTACCTCGCCGGACTCGTGCTGCTCGCCCTGGGCCTGGCCGAGGGCGGGCGGTCCGTCAGGCGGCCCCGCCGGAGCGCTCCAGAACGGCGAGTGCCACCCGCTCGCACAGTTCGTGGGTCGCCAGCGCGTCCCGGGCGCTGAGCGGCTTGCCGGCGCGCACGGCGTCGAGGAAGCCCAGCGCCGCCTGCTCGATGCCCCGCTGCCGGGCGACCGGCACCCAGTCGCCGCGCCGCCGCAGGCTCGGCTGGCCCTTGTGGTCGATCACCTCGGCGAGGTTGATCACCTGCCGCTTGGTGTCCTGCCCGGAGACCTCGAGGATCTCCTCGGCCGAGCCGCTGAGCCGGTTCATCACCCCGATCGCGGTGAACCCGTCCCCGGCGAGCTGGAGCACGACGTGGTGCAGCAGTCCGTCCTCGGTGCGGGCGCGCACGGTCACGTCGTCGATCTGGCCCGGCACCAGGAAGCGCAGGGTGTCCACGACGTGGATGAAGTCGTCCAGGATCATCGTGCGCGGATCCTCCGGCAGCCCGACCCGGTTCTTCTGCATGAGGATCAGCTCGCGCGGATGCTCGGCGCACTGCGCGTAGGCGGGCGCGTGCCGCCGGTTGAAGCCGACGGCGAGGCTCACGCCCCGCTCCTCGGCGAGCGCCACCAGCCGCTCGGAGTCGGCGAGTTCGTAGGCCAGCGGCTTGTCGACGTACGTCGGGACGCCCGCCTCCAGCAGCCGGGTGACGATCTCGGGGTGCACGTCGGTGGGCGCGTGCACGAAGGCGGCGTCGAGGTCCTGGGCGAGGAGCGCGTCCAGGGTGCTGTGGCGCTGCGTGCGGGGCAGGTGGAGGCTGTCGCCGACGCGGTCCAGCGTGGCGGGCGTGCGGGTCTGCAGGTGCAGCTCGACCCCGGGCTGAACCCCGAGCACCGGCAGGTACGCCTTCTGCGCGATGTCACCGAGTCCGATGCAGCCGACCTTCACGGGGGCTCCTTCACTGCTTGCCTGCTGGGGTCCGCTCGGAAGCATACGGGGGCCCCGGCGGCCGCCAGTCGGCGATGCCGTCGAAGCCGCGCAGGAACAACGCGGGTCCGGCCTTCGACAGGGCGGCGATCACGGCGTCGCGCGTGGCCCTGCCTACGCGGTTGCGCATCATGTTCAGCCGCGCGACCTTCACGGCCTGGCGGGCGATGGCCGTCGTACGGGGCAGCCGGGCGGCGGTGTACGCGGCGAGGTCGGCGACGACGAGGCTCCCCCCTGTGCCGGCGGAGCCGGGAAGGGTGAGCGCGAGGACGACGGCGTCCTCGACGGCCTGGTTGCCGCCCTGGCCGAGGGTCGGCGCCATCGCGTGGGCGGCGTCGCCGACGAGCGCCACCCGGCCGCGGTGGTACGCGGGCAGCGGCTCGGCGATGTGGTGCACGTCGTGGCGCAGCACGTCCTCGGGGCGGGCGGCGGCGAGCACGGCGGGGATCGGGGCGTGCCAGTCGCCGAACAGCCGTACCAGCTCGGCCTTCTCGTCGTCCCGGGCGTGCTGCCCGGCGGGCGTGACGGCGGCCGCGTACGCGTAGACACGGCCGTCCTTGAGCGGGTGCGTGCCCCAGATCCGGCCCCGCCCCCAGGTCTCGTGCGAGGCGAACGGCACGCCGGGCACGGGGACGACGACCCGCCAGGTGGTGAATCCGGCGTACTCGGGCCCCGGATGGTCCGGGAACAGGGTGCGGCGTACGGCGGAGTTGACGCCGTCGGCGGCCACCACCAGGTCGGCCTCCCACCCGCCGCCGGGCGTGGTGACCCGGGCCGGGCGGTCGGCGTCTCCGGGGTCGGCGAGGGTCGCGGCGGCGGACGTACGGACGCAGCCCTCGGGAAGGCGCGCGGCGAGGGCCTCGACGAGGGTGGCGCGGTGCAGCAGGACCAGGGGGCCGCCGAAGCGCTCGGCCGCGGCAGTGGCACTGGTCCGGGACAGCCAGCGTCCGCCCGGGGTGCGCAGCCCTCCGTCGCCCTGCCAGGCCGCCAGGGCGCGGATGTCGTCGCCGAGGCCGACGACGTCCAGGGCGCGCAGGGAGTTGGGGGCGAGGGAGATGGCGGCGCCGACCGGGGCCAGGGAGTGGGCGCGTTCCAGGACGGTGACCTGCCAGCCACTCTGGTGCAGGGCGACGGCGGCGGTC